>NZ_CP109013.1:7302564-8519659 GCF_036226745.1 Streptomyces sp. NBC_00683
GGGCTGGTCGCAGGTGAACAGCGGCACGTCGACACCGCAGCGGCGCAGCGAGCCGGCGAGGTGCTCCAGGTAGGCGGAGTCGTCGCCGTACGCCCCGTACTCGTTCTCCACCTGTACGGCGAGTACCGGTCCGCCACGGGTGGCGAAGCAGGACTGGAGCGGGGTGAGGAGCCGGGTGAAGTAGTCGTCGACCGCGGCGAGATAGCGGGGGTCGCGGGTGCGCAGGCGGATGTCGGGCTGCTCCAGGAGCCAGGAGGGCAGGCCGCCGCCCTCCCACTCGGCGCAGATGTAGGGCCCGGGGCGGAGCAGGACGTGGAGGCCCTCCGCGGCGGCGAGGCCGAGGAAGGCGGGCAGGTCGAGTCCGCCGTCCATGCGGAACCGGTCCGGACGCGGCTGGTGGAGGTTCCAGGGGACATACGTCTCGACCGTGTTGAGGCCCATGAGGCGGGCCTTGCGGAGTCGGTCTGCCCACTGCGCCGGATGGACCCGGAAGTAGTGCAGCCCACCGGACAGGACCCGGAAGGGTTCACCGTCGAGTCGGAATCCGCCGTCGTCGATCTGAAGAACGGACATGCGCTGCTGCTCCTGTGCTCAAGGGGGTGCGCGAGCGGTCCGGCGCACGGCGGCCGGAATCCCTGCCCTGCACATGTTTGCGTAAACATGAGGGTCATGGCAAGCCTTGCGGGGAGGGACGGGCACCCCGCCGGGACAAGCGGACGTGCGGACCTGCCGCACACGGTCCCGCCCCGCGCCTACCATCCGGTCCAGAACAGGTGGTTGACCGTCAGGGCCACGACTGCCTGTGCGGCCAGCCAGCCACGTCGGCGCGGTCCGGGCAGGAGGGCGGTGGCGGGGAGCAGCCAGAGGATGAAGGGCTGCCAGATCCGTTCCGTCTCCGCCTTGCTCATCCCGGACAGGTCGGCGGCCAGCAGCGCGAGGAACGCCGCCGACACGAAGAGGACCAGGCGCTGCGGCGAAGCCGTCGTCCCGGTTCGCAGGGCGCGCACCGCTCCGGGGACACCCTCCGCCGTCCGGCGCAGGCCCGCGAGCGTCGCAGGTCCGACGGCGATCGCGGTGCAGGCGAGGTTCGCCCAGACCCAGTAGGAGTACGGCCGGAGTCCCCCCGCCCCCTGGTAGTAGCGATCGACGAGCAGGTGGTACGCCTCCCACCAGTTGAAGCCCGCGAGCGAGAAGGCGGCCGGTACGACCAGCGCTCCCGCTGCGAACAGGGCGAGCGGCCGGGCAGTGCGAGTCAGCACGAGGACGGCGACGAGGAGGACTGCGATCAGCGTCAGACCGTAACTGAGGTAGCAGACCAGCCCGTACAGCAGTCCCGCACCCAGAGCGGCGGCTGCGGGGCTGCGGACCGTGCGGGTCGCGGCCAGGGCGAGCAGGGCGACGGACCACGCGGCCACCGCGGTGAAGTAGCCGTCGGCCGAGGTACCGGCCCAGACCGCGACCGGTGCGAGGACGACGAACGGCGCGGCGCGGTGGGCGGTGTGCTCGTCCGTCAGGGCACGGACGGCGATCAGGGCGGCCACCGCCGCGGACGCACCGGTCACGATGCACCAGACCCCGGCCCAGGCACCGCCGCCGAGCCCGATGCGGTCCAGCAGGACGAAGGTGAGGGTGGCGCCCGGCGGGTGTCCGGCGACATGGGCGGGCCAGTTGCCCGGCGGTCCGATCAGGATGTGGTCGTCGAAGCCCCGCAGAGCGGCACCGATGTCGTCGAAGCGGCCGATGACTCCCAGGTACTCGTGCTTCGTGGTGAGACGTAGGGCGACGCCACGCTCCCAGCCGTCGATCAGCGCGAGCGAGAAGACCCAGGCGAGGGAGGCGGCGTAGCAACTGAGGAGCAGTGCACGCCAGCCCAGCCGGCCGGCGAGGACGGGGCCGTACGCGACGACGGCCACGGCGACGGCGGGGGCGGCCACCGTACCGGGGCCGACGTGCGGGTACCAGGTCGCCAACAGGGGCGCCCAGCGGACGTAGAGGGTGTGGTCGGCGTTCTCGATGGCGTGGCCGACGAGCACGGCGGCGGTGACCAGCACGATGCCCGCGCCGACCGCCGCCAGGTCGCGGCGGTGCCCGGAGCGCGGTGCGGGCATCGGCTCGGTGGTGTGCTCGGTACGGTCCTCGGTCTTCACGCAGGCACCGTACGCACGGCGGGGCGGCGGTGACGGGCGCCGGCGGGGCGCGTCACCGAACCGTCAGATTCCGGGCAGCTCCGACGGGCCTTCCGGCAGGAGGGGCGGGGTGCCGGGCCCGTACGTCCCAGGGGTGACGTCATCGTTTCGTCAGGAGTCGCACCCGCCCCGCCCAGGTCCCGCGGGCATAGCGTCGGGACATGGGCGACAGCCGTCGGAACAGTCCGACACTCCCCGCTTCCCTTTCCCGGCTCCTCTCCGGCCGTGCCGCGACGATTCCCGAACGGCTCCCCTCGGCGCCCGGGTTCTGGCGCAGCCCCGTACGGGGAGTGCGGTTCACCGCGGTGCTCGGCCTCGTCCTGCTCGTCGGGATCACGCTGCTCTTCGTGACGGGCCTCCTGTCGTACGCCGCCTACAACCCGGACCTGAATCCGGTCAACGACAAGACGCCCGACAAGGGCCTGCTCGGCTTCTACCTCTTCGCCTGGCCGACCGATCCGCACTGGCTGTACCGGCTGACGCAGGGGCTCCACGTCACCGTGGGGATCGTGCTCGTCCCGGTCCTGCTGGCGAAGCTCTGGTCGGTGGTTCCCCAGCTCTTCGCGCTGCCGCCGGCCCGCTCCCTCGGGCACGCGCTGGAGCGGATCTCGCTGCTGCTGCTCGTGGGCGGGGCGCTGTTCGAATTCCTCACCGGGCTGCTCAACATCCAGCTGGAGTACCTGTTCCCGGGCTCCTTCTACCCGCTGCACTTCTACGGGGCGTGGGTGTTCTTCGCCGCGTTCCTCGCCCACGCGGGGTTGCGGGTGCCGCAGGCCGTTCGGGTGCTGCGGTCGGGCGGACTGAGCGGGGCGGTCCGGGGGGACCGGCTGGAGGCTCCCGCTCCCGCCACGCCGACCCTGTCCCGGCGCGGCGCGCTGGCCATGGTGGGTGCAGGCTCAGCGGTCCTGCTGGTCACATCGGCCGGTCGGAGCTTCGACGGACCGTTGAGGCGTCTCGCGGTGCTCACCCCGCACGGTGCCGCCGAGCCGGGCTCCGGACCCAACGGCTTCCAGATCAACAAGACGGCCGCCGCGGTCGGTGTCACCACGGCCGATACGGGGGAGGGCTGGTGGCTCACCGTCAGCGGGCCGGCCGGGGACCTCCGGTTCACCCGGGAGCAGCTGCTGGCCATGGACCAGCACAGCGCGGCGCTTCCGATCGCGTGCGTGGAGGGCTGGTCCACCTCGGACCAGTGGTGGCGCGGCGTACGGCTGAGGGATCTGGCGGCGCTCGCCGGGTACCCGGACCGGCCACCGGGGGTGCTGGTCGAATCGGTCCAGCGCAGCGGTCCGTTCCGCCGGGCGGCGCTCCGCGACAACCAGGTGCGGGACCCGCGTTCGCTGCTGGCGATGCAGGTCAACGGCGAGGAACTGTCGCTCGATCACGGATACCCGGCGCGGACCATCGTCCCGGCCGCGCCCGGCGTACTCAACACCAAATGGGTGACCCGGCTGACCTTCGGAGAGCTGTGAACAGAACGGACCCCCGCGCCCTCCTGCGGCGTTGGTACGGGGAGGGCCCGCTGCACCTCGTCCTGATGGCCGCTTCCTTCGCCCTGGCCGGATACGCGGGTGTACGGCTGCTGGAGGGGGACACACTCGGCGTCATCGTGTGGTTCGTCGGAGCGGCCCTCGTGCACGACCTGGTGCTGGTTCCCGTCTACGCGTCGGCGGACCTGCTGCTGCGCAGGACCCTCCGCCCGCGTTCCGCCTCGGTGAACTTCGTCCGCGTGCCGGCGTTCATCTCCGGACTCCTGCTGCTGGTGTGGTTCCCGCTGATCACCCGGCAGGCGGAGCGCTACGAGCCGGCCAGCGGACTGTCCCCCGACGTGTTCCTGGGGAACTGGCTGCTGATCACGGCCGGGCTGTTCCTGGTGTCCGGGCTCTGGCTCGTGGTCCGGACGGTCCGGCTGCGCCGCAGGGAGACGAAGGAGCGGCCGGCCGCGTCCCACTGATCGACGCAGTGCAGCCCATGGGGGCGGGCGTACCTCTTCAGCGCGGGTGTGCCGAGCCGGGCCCACGGGAACGGGGCGGTCCGTGCCGGTCCGGGGCCGGAGGCGCGTCCGTCGTCCAGCTGTACCCGGACCCGTTCGTCGATGTCCTGCGGCGCGGTCTCGGCGATGAGGAGTCCGCCCGGGGCGAGCAGGTCGGCCGTGCGGTGCAGCAGGTGCCGCGGATCGCCTCCGATGCCGATGTTGCCGTCGACGAGGAGAACGGTGCCCCAACGCCCCTCGCCCGGCAGCGGTTCGAAGACGGACCGGTGCAGGGCGGAAGCTCCGAGCCGCAGGGTGCGGTCGACCGCGGCCTCGCTGACGTCGATGCCGAGTGCGCGGTGGCCGCGGGCCGCCAGCGCCGCGACCAGCCGCCCGGGCCCGCACCCGATGTCCAGGACGGGGCCCTCGCACCGCCGCAGCGCCGAGAGGTCCGCGGCGTCCGCGTCGGCGCACCAGCGTTCGACGTCCAGCGGCAGCAGCCAGCCGTCCGTACGGCGCAGGAAGAGCGGCCCGTGTCCGTCGCGCAGCGCGTTGGCGTACGGGTCGGTGCCCCATGAGGTGACGTCCGGTCGCGACGGGATCGTCACACCGCGGTCCGGGGCTGTGCGGCTCATCGGACCGCGGTCCGGGCCTGCGCGGTTCATCGGACCGCCGTCCCGGTCAGCCGGGCGAGCTCGGCGGCGAACCGCCCGTACGGCGCGAGGGCGGCGACCGCGACGGCATCGGCAGCCGTGTCCACGTCCCTCAGCCGGGGAAGATCGCGAACGGTCAGCCCGGCGTCGACCAGCCTGCGCCGCTGCACGGCACCGGTCTCGGGTACGGACATCGGTACACCGCGCAGGAGTTCGGGATCGGGATTCGCCAGGCCCAGCGCCCAGAACCCGCCGTCCTCGGCAGGGCCGAACCAGGCGTCGCAGCCGTCCCAGGCGGCCGGGGACAGCACGGGGGCCAGATCGGCCGCGGTGATCTGTGGGGTGTCCATGCCGATCAGGAGCGTCGGCCCCGTGCAGGCGCCGAACGCGGCGGCCAGCCGTTCGTCGAGACCTCCCGCGCTCTGTGCCACCACCTCGATGCCGGGTGGCAGCCATGGTCCGGGCGCCCCGTCCAGGACGACCGCCCGCCGCGCGGCGGGCAGTTCGTCGACGGTACGCAGGGTGTCGCCGAGGGCGGCCTCGGCGAGCCGAGCGGCCTCGGCGGGCGAGAAGGGCGGAGTGAGCCGGGTCTTGACCCGGCCGGGCAGCGGCTCCTTGCAGATGACCAGCAGGTTCGTCGACCCGGCAGGGGCCGGGCGGGCGGCGCCGGCGCCGGCCGCCCTCATCGGGAGGCCCCCGCCCGGACCGGTGGCTCACTCAGCACGGCGCGCATGTCGCGCACCGCGTGCCAGGTGCCCAGCCAGGTGCCGGTGACCTTCGACTTTCCCGTCCGCGCCAGGTACGGGACGTCCGTCTCGGCGACCCGCAATCCCGCGTCGGCCGCGCGCACGACCATCTGCAGCGGGTAGCCGCTGCGCCGGTCGGTGAGATCGAGCGCCAGCAGATCGGCCCGGCGCGCGGCCCGCATCGGCCCCAGGTCGTGCAGTCGCAGTCCCGTACGGCGGCGCAGCATGCGGGCCAGAGCCGCGTTGCCCGCCCGCGCGTGCAGCGGCCAGGCACCGCGCTCCTCGGGACGGCGGCGGCCGAGCAGCAGATCGCTCTCACCGTCGGCGACCCGGCGGACGAAGTCGGGCAGCAGCCCGGGATCCAGCGAACCGTCGCAGTCGCAGAAGCAGACGAACTCCGCCTCGGAGGCGAGAAGCCCGGCCTGACAGGCCGCGCCGAACCCGCGCCGGGGTTCATGCACCACGGTCGCGCCGAGGGACCGGGCCAGCTCCGCCGAGCCGTCGGTGGAGCCGTTGTCCACGACGATCGCCCGCCAGCCACGAGGGACCGAGGCCAGCACCCCGGGCAGCGCGGCGGCCTCGTCCAGACACGGCAGGACGACGTCGGCACAGAGAGCGGAAGTATCGGAAGGAAGGGTCACGCGGATCACCCTACGGAGCGAAAACGGACAATTCGGGTTCCAGATTCTTACGAAATGTGGACGTCGTCAGGCAGCGGCACACGGGCGTCCCCTGCTCCGCGCCGCGGATGCCAAGGTGGGGACATGCAGACGACTCCGGACACCCCGCCGCCCGTCCCCGCCGGCGGGGTGTCCCCGGCGGAGGAGAACCCCTCGCGGGCTACCGGTACGGAACCGGGAGCCCGCGGCCGCGTACTCGTCGTGGACGACGACCCCACCGTCGCGGAGGTGGTCGCCGGATACCTGACCGGCGCGGGGTACGAGGTGGCCCGGGCGGCGGACGGCCCGGCCGCGCTCGAGCAGTTCACCGCACGTCGCCCCGACCTGGCCGTCCTGGACCTGATGCTCCCCGGGATGGACGGCTTCGAGGTCTGCCGCCGCATGCGGGCACAGGGACCGGTGCCCGTCATCATGCTGACCGCGCGCGGCGACGAGGACGACCGCATCCTCGGCCTGGAGACGGGGGCGGACGACTACGTGACCAAGCCCTTCAGCCCCCGCGAACTTGTCCTGCGCGTCGACTCCGTACTGCGCCGCGTCAGGGCGACCGCGACATCCGGCGGCCGTTCCGTGCTGCTCGAAGGCGCAGGTCTCGTCCTCGATCCCGCGGCCAGACGCGCGACGTGGGAGGGCCGGGCGCTGGCCCTCACCCTGCGGGAGTTCGACCTGCTCGCCTTCCTCCTGAGCCACCCGGGGCAGGTGTTCACCCGGGAGGAGCTGATGCGCGGGGTCTGGGGCTGGGACTTCGGGGACCTGTCGACGGTGACCGTCCACGTCCGCCGTCTGCGCGGGAAGGTCGAGGCCGATCCGGCCCGCCCGGAGCTGATCCGCACGGTCTGGGGTGTCGGCTACCGCCTGGACCTGCCCCCGGACCCGGCCGCCACCACCACCACCGCCACCGCCTCCTCCATCGACTCCGGCGACGGCTCCGGAACACCGTCATGACCGACACCCTCCTCATCGCGCTCCTCGCCTTCCTGGGCGCCGCCGCGGCCGGACTGCTCGGCGCACTCGTGCTGCGGCTGTCCCGGCACCGTTCGCTCGTCGTCTCGCTGACCGTCGTGGCCGCCGTCGCCGTCACCGCGATGCTCGCCGGGACACTGGCCGTCGCCTGGGCGATGTTCCTGTCGCCGCACGACCTGACGGTGGTCACGACGGTCCTCGCCATGGCCGCCGTCGTCTCGCTCGTCACCGCGATGCTGCTGGGCCGCTGGGTGGCGGCGAGGAGCCGCGATCTGACCCTCGCTGCCCGCTCCTTCGGCGACGGCGGCACCTTCGCGGCCCCCGCGGCCCCGGCCACTGCCGAACTCGCCGCTCTCACCCGTGAACTGGCCGCCACCAGTGCCAAGCTCGACAGTTCACGCGAGCGGGAGCGCGCCCTGGAGACCTCGCGGCGCGAGCTCGTCGCCTGGATCTCGCACGACCTGCGCACCCCGCTCGCCGGGCTGCGCGCCATGTCCGAGGCGCTGGAGGACGGCATGGCCGTCGACTCCGGGCGCTATCTGCGGCAGATACGCACCGAGGTGGAGCGGATGAACGACATGGTCGGCGACCTCTTCGAACTCTCCCGCATCCACGCCGGCTCGCTCACCCTGAGCCCCACGCGGATCTCCGTCCACGATCTGGTGGGCGACGCGCTCGCCGGCGCGGACCCGCTGGCCCGTGAGCACGGTGTGCGGCTGGTCGGCGGCAGGGTCGAGGCGGTGCCCGTCGAGGTCGACGGCAAGGAGATGAACCGGGTCCTGGGCAACCTCCTGATCAACGCGATCCGCCGAACCCCCGCCGACGGCACCGTCGCCGTGGCCGCGCAACGCACGGGCGGCGGGGTCGTCCTCTCGGTGACCGACGGCTGCGGAGGCATTCCGGAGGAGGACCTGCCCCGGGTCTTCGACACCGGCTGGCGCGGCAGCCATGCCCGTACACCACCGGCCGGCGCGGGACTCGGGCTCGCCATCGTGCGGGGGATTGTCGAGGCACACGCCGGCCGGGCGGAGGTCCGCAACGTAACCGGCGGCTGCTGCTTCGAGGTGACCCTGCCGGTGGCGTGAGCCTCAGACGGACAGACCCGCGGCCGCCTCCCGCAGAGGCGCCGCCGCGAACTGCGCCATGCCCTCGGCGAACCCGACCTCCGGCTTCCAGCCCAGTTCGTCCCGCAGCCGTCGCGAGTCCGCCGTGACATGACGTACGTCCCCGAGCCGGTACTCACCGGTGGTCACCGGCGCCGGGCCGCCGTGGGCCGAAGCCAGCACGGCGGCCATCTCACCGATGGTGTGCGGCTGTCCGCTTCCCGTGTTGTACGCGGCGAAACTGCCCGGCCCGCGTCCCGCGACCGCCTCCAGCGCCACCGCGTTCGCGGCGGCCACGTCCCGCACATGGATGAAGTCCCGCCGCTGGCCGCCGTCCTCGAAGACACGGGGCGGCTCGCCCCGGGCCAGGGCCGAACGGAAGAAGGAGGCGACACCCGCGTACGGGGTGTCGCGCGGCATCCCCGGTCCGTACACGTTGTGGTAGCGCAGCGACATCGCGCGTCCGCCCGTCGCGCGCGCCCAGGCCGCGGCGAGGTGTTCCTGGGCGAGCTTGGTCGCCGCGTACACGTTGCGCGGGTCGGCGGGAGCGTCCTCCGCGACCAGCCCGGACTCCAACTCGGCACCGCAGTCAGGACAGTGCGGTTCGAACCGGCCCGCCGCCAGGTCGGCCTCCGCCCGTGGGCCCGGCCGGACCCCGCCATGACGGGGACAGGTGTAGCGGCCCTCCCCGTAGACCACCATCGAGCCGGCGAGCACCAGGCTCCGCACGCCGGCCGCGGCCATCGCGGCAAGCAGCACGGCTGTTCCCAGGTCGTTGCAACCGACATACTCCGGGGCGTCGGCGAAGTCCTTGCCCAGTCCGACCATCGCCGCCTGGTGGCACACCACGTCCACTCCCCGCAGCGCACGGTCCACGGCCTCGCGGTCACGTACGTCCGCCACGATCAGCCCGCCGCCCCGGCCGTCGCCGCCGTGCGCCGAGGGGAGCAGGGCGTCGAGCACCACCGCCTCGTGCCCGGCCGACACGAGCGTCCGCACGATCTCCGAACCGATGAACCCGGCGCCGCCGGTGACCAGTACACGCATAGGCCCACGTTAGGACGCCCGGAGCGGAATCCTCCGCCTCCGGACCGGCACGTCACGAGACCGTAAGCGGTTGGCCCGCACGGGTCCCCGGCTACCTCCGAAGGAGGGGATCCGCGCCCGGTGGCCGAGGAGCGCCGTCGATGTCATATGGGCGGGTTGCCGTGCTTGCGCTGGGGAAGGTCCGCATGCTTCCTGCAGAGCATCCGCAGGGAGCTGATGAGCACCGAGCGGGTCTCGCGGGGGTCGATCACGTCGTCCACCAGGCCCCGCTCCGCCGCGTAGTACGGGTGCATCAGCTCGTCCCGGTACTCGCGGATCTTCCTGGCCCGGGTCGTCTCCGGATGGTCGGCCGCGGCGATCTCGCGGCGGGCGACGACGTCCACCGCGCCTTCCGCGCCCATGACGGCGATCTCGTTGGTCGGCCACGCGTACGCCAGGTCGGAGCCGATCGAACGGGAGTCCATCACGATGTACGCGCCGCCGTACGCCTTGCGCAGGACGACGGATATCCGCGGCACGGTGGCGTTGCAGTACGCGTACAGCAGTTTCGCCCCGTGCCGGATGATCCCGCCGTGCTCCTGATCGACCCCCGGCAGGAAGCCGGGCACGTCGAGCAACGTGACCAGCGGGATGTTGAACGAGTCGCAGAACTGCACGAAACCGGCCGCCTTCTCCGAGGCCGGGATGTCCAGGACGCCGGCCAGCCACTGGGGCTGGCTGGCGACGAAGCCGACGACCTGGCCGTCCAGCCGGGCCAGGACGCACAGCACGTTGTGCGCCCAGTGCTCGTGCACCTCCAGGTACTCACCCTCGTCGGCGAGTTCCTCGATCACGGCGCGCATGTCGTACGGGCGGTTACTGTCGGACGGCACCAGGTCGAGGAGGGCCTCGCAGAGGCGGTCCGGGGAGTCGGAGGTGGGCGCGGCGGGCGGCAGTTCGCGGTTGTTCAGCGGCAGCATCGACAGCAGGTAGCGGACCTCCTCGAGGCAGGTCTGCTCGTCGTCGTACACGAAGTGCGCGACGCCGGAGACGCTCGCGTGCACGTCGGCGCCGCCCAGACCGTTCTGGGTGACCCGTTCACCGGTCACGGTGTGGATCACGTCGGGGCCGGTGATGAACATCTGCGAGGTGCCGCGGACCATGAAGACGAAATCGGTGAGCGCGGGGGAGTAGGCCGCGCCGCCCGCGCACGGCCCGAGCATCACCGAGATCTGCGGGATGACGCCCGAGGCCCGGGTGTTGCGGCTGAAGATGCCGCCGTAGCCGGCCAAGGCGCTGACGCCCTCCTGGATACGGGCGCCCGCGCCGTCGTTGAGGGAGACCAGGGGCGCGCCCGCCCGGATGGCCATGTCCATGATCTTGTGGATCTTCTGCGCGTGGGCCTCGCCGAGCGCGCCCCCGAAGATGCGGAAGTCGTGGGCGTAGACGAAGACGAGCCGGCCGTGCACCTCGCCCCACCCGGTGACCACACCGTCGGTGTAGGGCCGCTTGTCCTCCAGCCCGAAGCCGGTCGCCCGGTGCCGGCGCAGCTGCTCCACCTCGGTGAACGTGCCGTCGTCCAGGAGAAGTTCGATGCGTTCGCGTGCGGTCAGTTTGCCCTTGGCATGCTGGGCCGCGGTGGCACGGTCACCGGTGCCGCCGCGTGCCAGCTCCCGCGTGTCGAGGAGTTCGGCGACCTGCTCGCGCGGATGCTTGCGGTTCACCGGAGCCTCGGCGGGATCCGGGGCGGTCCACATCACATCGGTCATAGTCACCTACCACGTTGACGGCTTGCGGTTCGCCGTAGGCTCGCACGGTCGCACGGTGCCGTGGGCGCGTTGTACCCGTGCCGCACCCCTATATCGGCGGTGCGTTCCGCCGGGCCCGCTCCGCCCGTTCCCCGGCCGGCCGCGCGTAGGGGGCCGGGCTCCCCGTTAGGGGTGTGCCGGGCGCCCGGGGGTCTGTAGCGTCGGTCGCCCGGCCGTGTGCCGGTGACGCGGATCAGGACGTGCCGCGGGTCGGTTGTCGTGGGAGCACGGGAGGTTCGGTGGCCGGGTCCGACGTCCGACGGCTGCTGGCGATCAGCGACCTGCACGTGGTGTACGCCGAGAACCGCGCCCTCGTCGAGGAGCTCCGCCCGGAGAACGAAGGCGACTGGCTCATCGTCGCGGGCGATGTCGGAGAGTACGCCGCCGACGTCGAATGGGCCCTCGACCTGCTGCGGCGCCGCTTCGCCAAGGTGATCTGGGCCCCCGGCAACCACGAGCTCTGGACCCCGCGCGACGACGAGGTGCAACTGCGCGGCGAGGCGCGCTACCAGTATCTGGTGGCGCTGTGCCGCCGCCTCGGCGTGGTGACGCCCGAGGACCCGTACCCGGTCTGGGACGACGGAGTCGATCCGGTCCTGATCGCGCCCCTGTTCGTCGGCTACGACTACAGCTGGCGTCCGGCCGGCACCCGCACCAGGGAGCAGGCGCTGGCCCTGGCGGAGGAGACCGGCGTCGTCTGCACCGACGAGTTCCTCCTGCACCCCGACCCGTACCCGCGACGCGACGACTGGTGCCGGGCACGCGCCGCGCTGACGAGGCGGCGGCTCGACGAGGAGCGTGGCGGGCTGCCCACCGTGCTGGTCAACCACTACCCGCTGGTGAGGGAGCCGACCAGGATCCTCCGGTACCCCGAATTCGCCCTGTGGTGCGGCACCGACCTGACCGCCGACTGGCACCTGCGCTACAACGCCCGCACTGTCGTCTACGGCCACCTCCACATCCCCCGTACCACCTGGCACGACGGTGTGCGGTTCGAGGAGGTGTCGGTCGGCTACCCGCGTGAATGGCGACGCCGCTCCGGCCCGCCCGCACGGCTCCGCCCGGTCCTGCCCGCACCGGTCGCCCAGCCCTCCTGACGGAACGCCGCACGGCCGGGCCCCGTGTCGTCCGGTCGTCCGGCGGGGGATGCGCCTGGCTCCGTCAGCTGCCCGTGGCTGTGCCGTTCCGGCGCCCCGGCGCCCCCGCCGTCCCGCCGCCCCGAGAGAACGACTGGGCCCGTGGACCCACCGTCAGGCCCAGCCCGCCCGTTGGGCCCTTGGGCCGTTGTCCTGCGACTCTGCCGGATGAAAGACTTCCGACGCGGACCGGGGAGACCGGCAGAGGGCCGGCGCAGGAGCAGACGTCACACGGCTGCCGTACACCGGCCGGTAGGTCGGCTGAACGACGGGGAACGTGCACCGCGCGACGGTGCCTGAGGCCTCGGCGTCACGGGGTGAGAGAGGCTGACGCGCACAGTGCTGGTGCAACGCGAGGAACAACTGGCCCGTCTGCGGCGGACATACCGTGCCTGCCAGGAGCAGGGACGCGGGCAGGTGGCGCTCCTGAGCGGGACCGTGGGCTGCGGCAAGACCGAGTTGCTGGAGGTCTTCGGAGAGTGGGTGGCCTCCGTGGGCGGGCGGGTGCTGCGCGCCGCCGGGTCCAGGGCGGAACGCGGGCTTCCGCTGGGTGTGATCTGGCAGCTCCTGCACAGCGCGCCATTGGAACCGGAGGCCGCCGCCCAGACCGACGAGCTCCTGGCGGACGCCTTCGGACGGCTCACCCGGGCCGCCGGGGCCGGCGAGGAGCTGCCCCCGGACGACGCCTCCTGGGTGCGGGTCCTGCACGGAGTGTTCACCTCGCTGACCGGCCTGGGCGACGACCACCCGGTGGCCGTCGCCGTGGACGACCTCCACCACGCGGACGCGGCCTCGCTCCAGTGCCTGCTGTACGTGATCCGGCGGTTCCGGCGGGCACCCGTCATGATCGTGCTGGCCGAGACGACCACGCTGCGACCGGCCCATCCGCTCTTACGGGCCGAGCTGTTCAGCCAGCCCTCCTTCCGGCGCTACACCCTGCCGCTGCTGACCGTCGACGCCGTCGCCCGGCTCGTCGAACGTGACGCCTACGGCCGGGCCGGGAGCCCCGCGCACGAGGCGGCCGCCGGTCTCCTCGGCCTCACCGGCGGCAACCCGCTCCTCGTCCGTGCCCTCCTCGACGAGAAGGCCGGAAGCCCGGGAGGGGAGAGCGCGCACGGGCCGGTCCCCAGCGACGCCTTCGACCAGGCGGTGCTCCACTGCCTCTACCGGCACGAGCCGGGCGTCCGGCAGGTGGCGCGGGCCCTGGCCGTGCTCGACCGGGCGGCGTCCGCCGAACTGCTCGGCCGGCTCCTCGGCGTTCCGCCGGACTCCACCGCGCCGGCGATGCGGTTGCTGCGCGGTGCCGGCCTCACCGATTCGGGTCGGCTCCGCCATCCGCGGATCCAGGGCCTGGTCGTCTCCGACATGCCGGCCGAGGAGCGCAGGCGGCTGCACCGGCGCGCCGCCGAGATGCTGTACGAGCGGGGGGCGGAGGCGGGCGAGGTCGCCCGGCACCTGGCCGCCTCCGCCTGGACGGACGTCCCGTGGGCGGCTCCTGTGCCGTCGCACGCCGTGGCGAAGGCGTTGTCCGCCGCCCGGCCGGGCGCGGCGGCCCCCGAGCCGGACCGTCACGCCGGGGAGCCACGGGACACGGACGGCGACGTGCTCAGCGAAGCACAGCGGCGGGTGGCTGCGCTGGCCGCGCGAGGGCACACGAACCAGCAGATCTCCCGCAGGCTGTTCATCACAGTGAGCACCGTCGAGCAGCATCTGACCAGGGTCTACCGGAAGTTGGACGTCAGGCGGCGCACCGACCTGCCTGAGCGGCTGGACGCCGGCCGGGAGCCGCTGGACGAGGAGAACGCACACAGTACCGAGGCCTGCTGAGGGCGGCCTGCGCGCGGAGCGGCTCAGCCGGCCGCACCGCGCGCCGCGGGAAGGGTTACGCCGGTGCACACCAGCCGCGGGTCCACCAGGAACCGGCCGGTCAGTACGGCCACCGGCGGACGGGGAGCGAGGACGCGGGCCGTGAACGTACCGGCGCGGCGATCGAAGACGATGTCCGCCTCCTCGAAACCCAGAGGGCGGCCGGTGAGCGGGAACCACGCCTTGTACACCGACTCCTTGGCGCTGAAGAGCAGCCGGTCCCAGCAGACCGCGGGAGCTTGTGCGGACAGCTGCCCGGTACGGGCCCGCTCGCCCGGCAGCCCGATGGCCTCCAGCACCCCTTCCGGCAGCGGGCCGTGCGGTTCGGCGTCCACCCCGAGCGCGGCGAACTCCGAGGAACGCGCCAGGACGGACGCGCAGTAGCCCTCGCAGTGCGTCATGCTGCCGACCACGCCCGCCGGCCAGACCGGGGCGCCGCGCGGACCGCTGAGGATCGGCGTCGGCGGCATCCCCAGCGCGCCCAGCGCCTGCCGGGCGCAGTGCCGCACGGCGGTGAACTCACGCCGGCGTTTCTCCACCGCCGCCGCGACGAACGGTTCCTCCTCGGGCAGGAGCGACATACCGGCCGGTTCCCCGAAGGACTCGGCCACGACGACGGACGTCGGCAGTATCCGCTCGATCACAGCTGCCCGTGCCCGCCCGTGCGGTGGGACGACGGCGGCCCGCCAGGGGTGGTCCAGGGGTACGGTCCGGGCCCGCCGTCCGCCTCGCCCGGGGTCAACGGGCCGCCACCGGGAACTCCGCCATGCCGCGGATGATGAACGAGCTACCGCGCCGGATCCGGCCCGCCCGGCGCAGCCGCGGGATCCGCGTGGCCAGCGCCTGGAACGCGACCTCCGCCTCGAGCTTCGCCAGCGACGCGCCCATGCAGTAATGGATGCCCGCGGAGAACGCCAGGGTGTCGGCGCCGACGCTGCGCGTGATGTCGAAGGTGTTCGGGTCGGGGAACACCTTCGGATCGCGGTTGGCCCCGCCGACCATGACCGCCAGCTCCGCGTCGACGGGCAGCGTGCAGCCGGCCAGTTCGAGCCGCTCGTGGACGATGCGCCGGTACTGCTGGACGGGCGGGTCGAAGCGCAGGGTCTCCTCGGCCACGCCGGCGGCCAGCTCGGGCCGCTCGACGAGCAGCCGCCACTGCTCGGGGTGGGTCAGCAGCGCCAGGACCCCGTTGCCGATCAGGTTGACGGTGGTCTCGCTGCCGGCCAGTGGCACGAAGGTCGCCATCGGCACGAGCTCGGCCATGCTCATGCTGCCCTCGTCGACCAGTGCCAGCAGCCGCGTGATCATGTCGTCCTGCGGATCGGCCTTGCGCTGCGCGATGACGTCGACGAGGAGTTCCGTGATCTCCCGGATCGCCGACTCGGTGCTCTGCGTCTGCTCGTAGGTGACCACGCCCTCCAGCAGCGGCGTCATCCGGCGGCTGATGCGGTGGAAGTCGTCACGACAGCGGTCCGGGATCCCCACGAGGTCGGCGATCAGGGCGACGGGCAGCCGCTGCGCGAAGGCCGTCATCAGGTCGAACGGCCCGTCCTCGGCAAGGAGATCGTCGATCAGCCGGTCGCAGATCTCCTGGATACGGGACCGCCAGCCCTCGGCCATGCGGGGGTTGAGGGTGGGGGCCGCGATGCGGCGCAGCCTGGTGTGGTCCGGCGGATCGGCGCCGAGCAGCGAGTTGTCGAAGCCGATGAACTCCGGGAGTTTCTCCCCGCCGGCCTTCCGGACCCCGAAACGCCGGTCCCGCAGGATCTGGTTGGCGAGTCCGTGGTCCGCGGTCACCCAGGCGCCGATGGAGCTCTGATGGAGAAGCCCCCGGGCCCGGATCTCCTCGAAGTGGGGGTACGGGCTCTCCGGAACGCTCAGCACCTTGGCGTACGGGTCGCCCAGGTCGGCCTGCACGCGGATGAAGTCGTGGAAGAAGGCCAGCTGCGCCCGCAACTGTCGTTCGCTCGGCCGCATCGGTGCCAGCTCCTATCCGCGCCTCGCCATGGCGTCCCGGATTCGAGAACGTAATGACGACCGCCCCCTACCGGACACCCCTAACCTCCGCCCTCCGCCGTCCGCTCGGTCCTTCGGCCGGGGGACGGGGGACGGGGGACGGGGGGGGCGGGGACGCCGTCAGGTCGGCTCTCCTGCCCAGGAGAGCAAGCTGGCCGGCAGGTCCGAGCGGCTGTTGATCCGCAGTTTGCGGTAGACCCGGGTCAGATGCTGTTCGACCGTGCTGACCGTGACGAACAGTTTCCGGGCGATCTGCCGGTTGGTGCAGCCCTGGGCCGCGAGCGAGGCGACCCGGCGTTCTGCGTCGCTGAGTTCGAAGGTGGCCGGATCGTCCGCCAGGGAGGCGATCGCCGGGCTCGTCTCCGCGGGCGGGCGTTGCCGTTGCTCCGGCACGGTCACCATGATCTGGCTGGCGAACTGCTGCGCCCGGCGGCCGATGACCCGGGCGTGCGTGTACTCGCCGAGGGCGTGCTGGGCGTTGCTCAGCACGGCCAGGGTCTCGGCCAGCTCCAGCTGGTCCCCGCAGGCCTGCAGCAGCTCGACCGCCTCGCGCAGGATCGGTGGCCGGCTGCGCGGTTCGCTGGAGGCGGCGAGGACCCGCAGCGTGATGCCCCGGGTGCGGACGTTCTGGGTGCCGAGCAGCGCGATCTGGTCGGCGGCCAGAGTGCCGGCGGAGAGCCCGCCCGCCAGCCGGGCCGCGGCGAGGTCGGTGCGCCACGGCACCAGGCCCGGAAGGTCCGAGCCCCAGCGGCGCATCAGGTCTCCGCAGGCCTCGAAGTCCTCGATCGCGGCCTCATGGCGCCCGCACGCGAGGTAGTAGTGGCCGCGGGCGCGCCGGTAGTGCAGTCCGACCGTGGTCTGGAACATGGCGTCCGGCACCGCCATGTTCAGATGGCTGAGAGCCTGTTCGTTCTCGCCCGCCCGGGTGGCGGTCATGATCAGGACGGACAGCGGGATGCCGATCAGTATGCCCAGCCCTCTGGGCGGGATCTGCCGGAGGCTCGCGAGGGCATGCCCCTCGGCCTCGGCCAGGTCGCCCTGGCGGTGACTCACCATCGCCCGCAGTCCGCAGAACACGGCCAGCCAGGTGGGTGCCGACCGCCGTCGCGCCTCGTCGAGCAGGCGGTCGCACCAGGACCCCGCCGTGTCCAGGCAGTCCGCGAAGATCAGCGTCTCGAGGGCGATCAGGATGGGATAGAGGGTGTGGTCCTCCAGGCGGCAGCTCTGCAGCAGCGCCTTGGCGTCGGCCACGACCTCGTCGGTGTATCCGGAGGTGTGGACCGCGTGGACGAGGCCCGCAGCCAGCGTCCTTGGCCCGGCCGCGGTGACGGACCGCGCCGACGAGGCGGCCGGCGGCTCCTTCACCGGTTCGACCACTCCGGGATACCAGTACGCCAGCGCCATGCGGGCGTTGTGCAGCGGAACCGAGGAGCTGTCGGGCCTCTCGGGCCCGGCCGACGCCTCGACCCGTGCCAGCACCGCTTCTGCCTCGGCCGGCCGGCCGTACCACTCCAGAGGGGCGACCAGCGTGAGGGAGTCCTCGCGGGAGAGCTGTCCGGACCGGAAGGCGTCCAGGAGCCTGTCCACATGGTGTTCCGCGAAGACGGGGTCGAGCCGCCATTTCGCACGCGCCAGTAAGGCGTCGATGCCCACGCGTGCGTCCG
The DNA here is from genome assembly GCF_036226745.1 of Streptomyces sp. NBC_00683. Classification (NCBI taxonomy): domain Bacteria; kingdom Bacillati; phylum Actinomycetota; class Actinomycetes; order Kitasatosporales; family Streptomycetaceae; genus Streptomyces; species Streptomyces sp. NBC_00683. Next base: position 7,320,384 of record NZ_CP109013.1, read on the forward strand.
GGTGGGCCTCCTCGCGGTCGGTCAGCCGCAGACAGTCGAGGGCGAGGCCGCTGTCGTCCTCCGCCAGCGCCTGCTCGGCCGCCTTCAGCAGGACCGGTACCGACCCGGGCGGCGTGGGCTGGCGCGCGGCCACCCAGTGCCGCGCCACGCGCACCGGCGAGGCGCCGGCCCGGTCCAGCAGCCCGGCGACCCGGGCATGCAGCGCGACGCGTTCCTGCGGGCCCATCAGGTCCAGCACCACCTCGCGGGAACGCCGGTGGCGCAGGCGGCCGTTGGCGATCAGACCGGCCTCGGTGGCGGCATCGAGGGCCCACTCGGTGGCGGAGGTCGTCCAGTCCAGCAGTTCGGCCAGGAAAGCGGCGGGCACCGCCTCGTCCAGCGCGGCGACGGCACGCACCACCGGCAGGAGGCTCGGATCGCTGCGCATCAGGCAGTTCAGTACGGCCTGCCCGAAGACGTGCCCGGAGGCCGGGATCGACGTCTCGGGATGGCCGGCCTGCCGGCGCGCCTGCGCCGCCCGGAGCTCCTCGACGAAAGCCATGAGCAGCAGCGGGCTGCCGCCGGTCGCCTCGTAGAGGGTTGCCGGGGTGTTGTCCCCGAGGTCGATCGCCTCGGCCCGCAGCACCGCGGCGACGCCCACCGGTGAAAGCATGTTGAGGCGGATCAGCTGACGGTGCGGCTGGCTGAGCAGCTGGGCCCAGATCATCGGCCGCGCCGGCCGGACGGTGGTGTTGTCGTTGAGCACGACGAGGACGGGTGCGTGGTCGATACGCCGCACCAGGTACCGCAGACACTCCAGGGAGTCCGTGTCCACGAAGTGGGCGTCGTCGACCCCGATCAGCAGGGGCGCCCGTTCGGCCGCGGCCAGGATGATGCCGGTCAGCCCGTGCAGGACCGGCACGACGACCTGGGCCGTCGACTCGTCGTCGCTGCCGTGCAGCATGGAGGTGAGCGCGCCGGCCTCCAGCAGACGCTGGGCCCGGGCGGCCTCCTCCTCCTGCAGGTCCAGCCCGGCGAAGATCTGGGTCATCGCCCCCATCGGATTGGTCTGCTCGGCGTGGGACCCGGTGGCGCCGACGTAGGCGACCCCGGCCGCGGCCGCCTCCCGCGCCAGACTGCGCAGCAGTTCGGTCTTGCCGACCCCTACCGGGCCGCGGATGACCACCGAGCCTCCGGCGCCGACGACACATGCGGCGAGAGACGCGCGCAGCACCGCCAGTTCGGCATCCCATTCGACACGGACCATAGACTTACTCTCCCCGTGAGCTCACCTGCGGCCACCGGTCCCCCTTCGCACCCACGCATGGTGGTGGTGGCCCGCACAATCACTGCGGCCTGATGCCGCGATTCGCAGGGTGCGAGGTATTCAGCGCAAAGGCATGAGCCTGTTTCGATACATCCGGGAGGTATCGGAAATCTTGCGTTTCAGTGTGAGTCCTTAAAGTGAACTTAATGTGACGCAGGGATTTCCCGGTTGCCCGAACGTTTCCTCATGGGCGATTCCGGACAGAACCGCCGACCGTTACGGGCCGGTTCGGGGTGGGTTTGCGGGAGACGACAGGGATTGCAACTGACTCAGCATGATTTTCAGCAGCCGGGTCTGATGCGTCGTGAGAAAGAAGTGCCCACCGTCGAAGACGTGGAAGTCGAACTCGGCGCCGGTGTGGTTCTTCCAGGCCCGTGCCTCCTCGACCGTGGCCTTCGGGTCGTCGTCGCCCACGAAGGCGGTGACCGGACAGTTCAGCGGGGGACCGGGCACGTAGTCGTAGGTCTCCGCCGCCCGGTAGTCCGAACGGGTGGCCGGCAGGATCATGCGCAGCATCTCCTCGTCGCCGAGGATGTTGCCGTCGGTGCCCTGCAGACGCTGCAGCTCCTTGATGAACCCCGCGTCGGACTCCAGGTGGATCCGTTCGTCCCTCGGCATGGACGGCGCCCGCCGCCCCGAGGTGAACAACCAGGCCGGAGTCACGCCCCGTTCCTGCTCGAGCATGCGCGCCAGCTCGAAGCCGACCGTCGCGCCCATGCTGTGCCCGAACAGCGCGAGCGGCTTGTCGAGCCACCCGTCGAGTGTGCCGAGGATCGCCCGCGCCAAGGAGGGTAGATCTTCGATGTTCGGCTCCGAACGCCGGTCCTGGCGGCCCGGATACTGCACGGCCAGGACTTCGACGTCCGGTGAAAGAGACCGGGAGACCGGGAAATAGAAGCTGGCGGAGCCGCCGGCGTGCGGCAGGCACAGCAGCCTGACGGCACTGTCCGGTGCCGGATGATACCGGCGGATCCACAAACCGGTGTCGTCCTGCGCAGTCGTCATTACCCGACCCCTTTGTGTGGCATTTGTATCCCGCGCCGCAAGCGTTCGTGCCCGACAACGCACCCGTGTGTGGGTTATTTGAAGGATCGGAAGTGATTTTCCGGGGGTGTGATCTGGCCAGCAACCCCTACCGCGATGGAGTTCCCCCTATGGAAGGGTTACGGGTTGACTCGGGCAGCACCGGTGTCGTAATTCGGATCCCGGTCCTGTGCCCTCGGTCCGGAGCCCCGCCAGAACCCCGGAACCGGGAGTTCCGGAGCTCCGGAACTCCCGGTTCCGGTCTCAGCCCCCGAGCTCCTCGTCTATCAGCGCGAAGATGGTGTCGGCCGTGGCGGTCTCCAGATCCCGGCCGTCGGCCCCGTCCGGTCGCCGTTCTCCGCCCTGGATCCGCGCGAGCATGACCTCCAACCGTGAGCGGACCGTCGTCCGCTCGCCGGCCGTCAACCCGGTCTCCCCGGCCGTCAGTTCGGCGAGTCCGGCCTCCATCCGCGCCAACTCGTCCAGCAGCGTCTCGGCCGGTGTCCTGTCCTGCGGCACGAGCTCGTCCAGCAGACGCTTGGCCAGCGCGGCCGGAGTCGGGTGGTCGAAGACGAGTGTGGCCGGCAGCCTCAGCCCGGCCGCGCCGTTGAGCAGGTTGCGCAGTTCGACTGCGGTGAGTGAGTCGAACCCAAGATCCTTGAACGGCCGGTCAGCCCCGATCGCGTCGGGCGAGGCGTGCCCGAGCACTACGGCCGAGGAGGCGACCACCAGGTCGAGCAGCACCGAGTCCCGCTGAGAGGCGGGCATCCCGGCGAGCCGGTCCCCGAGCGACGGCCCCGCCTGAGCGGCCGTGCTGACGGCGCGCCGCACCGGGCGGCGCAGGAGCCCGCGCACCAGCGGAGGGATCTCGGCGTCGGTGGAAGGCGGGGAGGCGAGATCGAGATTGATGGGCACCAGATGTGCGGTGGGGTGTGTCAGGGCTGCGTCGAAGAGGGCGAGGCCTTGGGTGGTGGACAGGGTGGTGCCGGCGGTGGTCGCGCGGGCCCGGTCAGTGTGGGCGAGTGCGCCGGTCATGGTGCTGGTCTGTTCCCACATGCCCCAGGCGAGGGAGAGGCCGGGGAGGCCTTGCGTGCGGCGGTGGGTGGCGAGGGCGTCGAGGTAGGCGTTGGCGGCGGAGTAGTTGGCCTGGCCGGGAGTGCCGAAGGTTGCCGATGCCGAGGAGTAGAGGACGAACATGGCGAGGTCGGTGTCGCGGGTCAGTTCGTCGAGGTTCGTGGCGGCGGTGGCCTTGGCGCGTAGGACGGTTTCCAGGCGTTCTTGGGTGAGGGCGGTGAAGATGCCGTCGTCGAGGACTCCGGCGGCGTGGACGACGCCGGTCAGGGAAGCCTCGGTGGGGATGTCGGCGAGGACGGCTGCGAGGGCGTCGCGGTCGGCGGCGTCGCAGGCCACGATCCGTGTCTGGGCGCCGAGTTCGGTGAGTTCGGTGGTGAGGTCTGCGGCGCCGGGGGCGTCGGGGCCCTGGCGGGAGAGCAGGAGGAGGTGCCGGATGCCGTGTTGGGTGGCGAGGTGGCGGGCCAGTAGCCCGCCGAGGGTGCCGGTGCCTCCGGTGATCAGTACGGTGCCGTCCGGGTTCGGGCGGGCGGGGAGGGTCAGGACGTTCTTACCGATGTGCTTGGCCTGTGCCATGTGGCGCCAGGCGGTGACCGCTTGGCGTACGTCCCACACGGTCAGCGGCAGGGGTTCGAGCACGCCTTGTTCGAAGAGGGCGACGACCTCGCCAAGGATCTGGCCCATGCGTTCGGTGCCTGCGTCGGTGAGGTCGAACGCGAAGTACGGGACGTCGAGGTTGTGGCGGACGTCAGCCTTGCCCATCTCGACGAATCGGCCGCCCGGTGCGAGCAGGCGTAGTGAGGCGTCTACGAACTCGCCTGCGAGGGAGTTGAGGACGACGTCGATGCCCTGGTCGCCGGTCGCGGTGCGGATGCGTTCCTCGAAGTCGAGGTCGCGGGAGGAGGCGATCCTTGAGGGGTCGACTCCGTTGGCGGTGACGGTGGGCCATTTGGCGGGGCTGGCGGTGGCGTACACCTCCAGTCCCCAGTGCCGGGCCAGCTGCAGCGCGGCCATGCCGACGCCGCCGGCGGCAGCGTGGATCAGTACCGACTCACCGGACCTGACCTCGGCCAGGTCGTGCAGCCCGTACCAGGCGGTCGCGAACACCAGCGGTACTGCTGCCGCCTGCGCCCACGACCAGCCTTGGGGCACCCGGACCAGCAGGCGGCGGTCGGTGACGGCCTGGGCGGCGAACCCGCCGTCGAAGAACCCGAACACCCGGTCCCCGACGGCGAGGTCGTTGATACCGGGGCCGGTTTCCAGTACGACGCCCGCTGCTTCGGAACCCATCGTGCCGGGCTCGGGGTACATTCCCAGGCCGAGGAGTACGTCGCGGAAGTTCACGCCTGCCGCGCGGACTTCGATCCGTACCTGCCCGTTTTCCAGCGGCAGCGTGTCGGCCGTTTCGATGTGGAGAGACTCCAGCGTGCCGTCGGTCCCGGGCAGCAGGTGCCAGTCGTGGTCCGGCAGCACCAGCCCACCGCCCCCGGCCCGGGTCAGGCGGGGTACCAGCAGTGCACCGCCGCGGATAGCTACCTGCGGCTCGTCGACACCTGCCAGCAGTGCCAGATCCAGTTGTTGTTCGGTAGTCGGGTCGGTGTCGATCAGCACGATCCGGTCTGGGTGCTCCGACTGTGCCGAGCGCACCAGACCCCACACCGCCGCACCCACAGGGTCCACGACCGCACCGGAACCAGCAGACATGGCACCGTGGGTCACCACTGCCAGGCGTGTGTGGTCGGGTCGTTCCTCGCTCAGCCACTCCTGCACATCGTGCAGGACCTCGCCGAGCACCTGCTCCACCGGACCGTCGCCGGCCGCCAGCACCGTCCACGCAGGAGCCTCCGACGGCTCGCCGGAAGCAGCAGCATCCGGCGACACTTCGACCCACTCCACTGCGAACAGCGCGTCATCGCCACGTCCGGCAGTCGACAACTGCTCCGCCGACACCGCCCGCGACACCAGCGAACGGACGACGGCGACCGGCGCGCCGGTACCGTCGGCGGCTTGAACGGTGACGCTCTCATCCTCGGGACGGATCGCCACCCGCAGGGTGGTCGCCCCGACCGCGAACAGCTCCACACCCGACCACGCGAACGGCAGCCGCGGCCCGTCGGTCTCGGTTCCGTTGCTGAGGATGAGGCCGGAGGGGTGGAGTGCGGCGTCGAGCAGGGCGGGATGGATACCGAACCCGTCCGCCGGCTCTGCGATGGTGACCTCGGCGTAGACGCCGGATGCGTCGCGCCAGGCCGCCTGAACACCCTGGAACGCCGGGCCGTAGCCGAAGCCCACCCCGGCCAGCGCCTCGTAGAACCCGTCGACGTCCACCGCGTCCGCACCCTGAGGCGGCCACACGCTCAGGCCGAAGTCAGGGTGCGGGCCCGTCTGTTCTGCCAGCGAACCGGACGCGTGCAGCGTCCACTCGTCCGTGCCCTCGGCGCGGCCGTGGATGTGGACCGGCCGGTCGCCCGACGGGTCCGGGCTTTCGACCCGAATCTGGACCTGGAGGGCGCCGCTCTCCGGCAGTACCAGAGGTGCCCGCAGGACCAGTTCCCTGAGCAGACCGCAGTCCACTTCTTGACCAGCGCGCAGTGCCATCTCCACCAGTGCGGTGCCGGGGACCACGATGCGGTCCAGCACGACGTGGTCGGCCAGCCATGGCTGGGCGTCCACCGACAGGCGGCCGGTCAGGAGCACGCCGTCTGCGTCGGCCAACGCCACCACGGAGCCCAGCAGCGCGTGCCCGGCGTCCTCGATGCCGAGCGCACCTGCATCCCCGCCGAACACGCCCGGCTGCGGCCAGAACCGCTCCCGCTGGAACGCATACGTCGGCAGGTCGACCACGCGGCCGCCCCAGCCGGAGAACACGGCTGTCCAGTCGACGTCGGTGCCGGTGGCCCACAGGCGGCTGATCGCGGTGAGTGCGGTGTCGGTCTCGTCGCGGTCCTTGCGCAGGACGGGGACGAACTCGGCGTCGGCAGCGGTGTCCTGGGCCATGCCCGACAGGACGCCGTCGGGGCCGAGTTCCACGTACCGCGTCACGCCCATGGCTTCGAGGGCGGTGACACCGTCGGCGAAACGTACCGGTTGCCGCACCTGCCGCAGCCAGTAGTCCGGCTCCTGCATCAGTCCGGGTTCGGCGATCGCGCCCGTCAGGTTCGAGACGACCGGAATCTCGGCCGGGTGGAAGGTCAACCCGTCCAAGACGTCGGCGAACTCCTTCAACATCGGTTCCATCAGGGCGGAGTGGAACGCGTGCGACACCAGCAGGACGTTGAACCTGCGGTCTTGGTCAGCGCATTCGGCGGCGTAGCGGTTGATCGCGTCGAGGTCACCCGACAGCACCACGGAGTTGGGCCCGTTGACGGCGGCGATGTCGAGGCCGGAGTCGGCGACGTGGGCTTCGGTGGCCTGTACGGCGAGCATGCCGCCACCCTCGGGCAGCGCCTGCATCAGTCGGCCCCGCTCCGCCACCAGCACGCAGGCGTCGTCCAGGTCGAGGATCCCCGCGACATGCGCGGCGGTGATCTCACCCAGCGAGTGGCCGAGCAGCACGTCGGGGGTGACGCCCCACGATTCGACGAGCCGGAACAGGGCGACCTCGAGGGCGAACAAGCCGGCCTGCGCCCACATGGTGCGGTCGAGGTCGGTGCCGTCGGTGAGGACGTCGCGCAGCGGGCGTTCCAGCCGGACGTCGAGGCGGGCGCAGATCGCGTCGAAGGCTTCGGCGAACAGCGGGAACGCGGCATACAGTTCCAGCCCCATGGCGGGGCGCTGCGAGCCCTGCCCGGTGAACAGGAACGCGGTCCGGCCCTCTCGGGCGGTACCGGTGGCGAGTGTCGTGTCCTTGGTCAGCACCGCGCGGTGCTCCAGCGTGGCACGGGTGGTCGCGAGCGACCAGGCCACGTCGGCGGTGCCCAGTTGAGGTCGGTCGGCGACGAACGACCGCAGGCGTTCGATCTGGGCCTGCAGTGCGGGCTCGGACTTCGCCGAGATCATCCACGGCACCAGTCCTGGTGCCTGCCGTGTCGGAACAATCGGCTGGGGTTCCGGGGCGGGGGCCTGTTCGAGGATGACGTGTGCGTTGGTGCCGCTGATGCCGAAGGAGGAGACCGCAGCGCGGCGGGGCCGGTCGTCGGTCTCGGGCCAGGGGCGTGCTTCGGTGAGGAGTTCCACCGCGCCGGCCGACCAGTCGACCTGGGGGGTGGGCTGGTCGACGTGGAGGGTTGCGGGCATGAGGCCGTGGCGCATGGCCATGATCATTTTGATGATGCCGGCGACGCCGGCGGCGGCCTGGGTGTGGCCGATGTTCGACTTGATCGAGCCGAGCCAGAGGGGTTCGTGGTTGTCGCCCCGCGTTTGGCCGTAGGTGGCCAGGAGTGCCTGGGCCTCGATCGGGTCGCCGAGCCGTGTTCCCGTCCCATGGGCTTCGACGAGGTCGATGTCGGCCCCTGTGAGGTGGGCGTTGGTGAGGGCTTGGTGGATGACGCGTCGCTGGGACGGGCCGTTGGGTGCGGTGAGGCCGTTGCTCGCGCCGTCCTGGTTGACCGCGCTGCCCCGCATCACGGCGAGGACGTGGTGGCCGTTGCGCTTGGCGTCCGACAGCCGCTCGACCAGCAGCAGGCCGACGCCTTCGGCCCAGCCGGTTCCGTCGGCCGCCGACGCGAAGGATTTGCAGCGGCCGTCGGAGGCGAGGCCGTCCTGGCGGTCGAACTCGGCGAACGCGCCTGGGGTGACCATGACGGTGACGCCACCGGCGAGCGCCAGGTCGCATTCGCCGGTGCGCAGTGCCTGTGCGGCCAGGTGCAGGGCCACGAGGGAGGACGAGCACGCGGTGTCCACCGTCATTGCCGGGCCTTCGAGGCCGAAGACGTAGGCGAGGCGGCCGGAGATCACACTGTTCGCGGTGCCGGTCAGCAGGTGTCCTTCGGCGCCGGCGACACCGGTGCTGCCGTATCCGGAGGGGGAGGCGCCCGCGAATACTCCGACGCTGTGGCCCTTCAGAGACCGGGGGTTCATGCCGGCTGATTCGAGGGTCTCCCAGGCGGCTTCCAGGAGCAGGCGCTGCTGGGGGTCCATGGCGAGGGCTTCTCGGGGGCTGATGCCGAAGAGGGCGGCGTCGAATTCGTCGGCGTCGTGGACGAATCCGCCGAGTGCGGCGGTTGCGTCGACCAGGCCGGTGGGCCAGCCCCGGTCGTCGGGGAACGGAGTGATCCCGTCCGATCCGGTGGCGACGAGGTCCCACAACTGTTCCGGCGACGTCACACCGCCGGGGTAGCGGCAGGCCATGCCCACGATCGCCACCGGCTCGTCGCTTCCGGTGGTGAGCACGGGCCGGGACATGTCGGGCTGTGCTGCGGACCCGTCAAAGAACTGTGACAGCAGGTGGTCGCTGAGAACGGTCGGGCTGGGATGGTCGAAGACCAGGGTCGCGGGCAGAGACAGTCCGGTGTCCGCGGTCAGCAGGTTGCGCAGCTCGACCGCCATGAGCGAGTCGAAGCCCAGGTCCCGGAACGCCCTGCCGGGCTCGACCGCATCCGCGCCCGCGTGTCCCAGTACCGTGGCGGCCCGGTCGCGCACCAGATCCAGCAGGATCCGGGCCCGTTCCACGTGAGGTGCGTCCAACAGCCGCTGCAGCAAACCCGGTTCGGCGCCACCGCTCGATGTGGTCCTGAGTGCGTCGGCTGCTTCGGGGAGGTCGGAGAGCAGGGTGCTGGGGCGGGAGGAGGTGAAGGCCGGGGTGAACACCGTCCAGTCCATGTCGGCGACGGTCACGCACGATTCCTGGCCGTCCACCGCTGCCGCCAGGGCCCGGACCGCCAGGACCGGATCCATCGGCAGCAGCCCACGCCGACGCAGTACCTGTTCGGTCTCTCCCTGGACCGCCATCCCTGCCCCGGCCCACGGGCCCCAGGCTACCGACGTTCCCGGAAGCCCACTGTCGTGGCGGTACTGCACCCAGGCGTCGAGGAAGGCGTTGCCTGCTGCGTAGGCGGCCTGGCCGCCGCTGCCCCATGTGGCGGCGATGGAGGAGAACACCACGAACAAGTCCAGCGGTAGGTCCCGCGTCAGCTCGTCCAGGTGCTTGGTTCCTTCTACCTTGGCCCGCAGAACGGAGGCGAATGCTTCGGGGGTGGCTTCCTCGAGCCGTTGGGGGAGGTCGAGTCCGGCTGTGTGCACGATGCCGGTGAGGGGCCACTTTTCCGGGGCACTGGCGATCACTGTGGCAAGGGCGTCGCGGTCGGCCACGTCGCAGGCGGCGACCGTGACCTGTGCGCCCAGCCCGGACAATTCCTCGGCCAGGCCTTCAGGTGCGACGCCCGCACGGCTGGTCAGCACCAGGTGCGGCACCCCCCGGCCTGCCAGCCACCGCGCCACCTCCGCGCCCAATGCGCCCGTGCCACCGGTGACCAGGACGGTTCCCGAGGGCTGCCATCCCTCGCCGACCACAGCCGCAGGCACCGCACGTGCCAGGCGGCGGCCGTACACACCGGACCCACGTACCGCGACCTGGTCCTCGCTGCCACCGGCGGCCAGGACACCCACCAGCCGGGCACCGGCCCGGGCGTCCAGGACCTCGGGAAGGTCGACCAGACCGCCCCAGCGTTGCGGGAATTCCAGTGCCGCGACCCGGCCCAGACCCCACACAGCCGCCAGGTCCGGATGGCCGAGCCGGTCCGAACCACCCACGGACACCGCACCACGCGTCAGCACCCACAACGGTGCCGTGACCTCGCTCAGCCCCTGCACCACGGCCAGCGTCTCCGCCCACCCTGACGCGGACAACACCACACCCGCCAGGTCAGGCAGACCCGACACTTCTTCGGCGGGAACACCGACCACGGTCGCGCCCGCGGCCTCCAATGCGGCGGACACCTCCGGGTCCTCGTTGCCGACGACAGCCCACACACCGGTCAGCACCGCCGACGACGACAAGCTGTCCAGCGGCTTCCACGTGACCCGATAGCGCCACGAATCGAGCGTCGAGCGTTCCTGGTGACGCTGTCGCCACGCGGACAGTGCCGGCAACGCCGACTCCAGACCTGCGAGTTCCTCAAGGTCCTCCCGCTCCACCGCGTCCCAGAACGCGGCATCCACCAGTTCGCCGCCACCGCCCGCAGCGGACGTCAGCGATAGCTCCGGCCAGAACCGCTCACGCTGGAACGCATACGTCGGCAGGTCCACGACCCGGCCGCCCCAGCCGGTGAACACGGCGGGCCAGTCGACGTCGACTCCGGACGCCCATAGCTGGCCGATCGCCGTGACCGTGGTGTGGGTCTCGTCGCGGTCCTTGCGCAGGATGGGTATGAACTGGGCGTCGGCGGTGGTGTCCTGGGCCATGGCCGACAGGACGCCGTCGGGGCCGAGTTCTACGTACCGTGTCACGCCCATCGCTTCGAGGGTCGTGACGCCGTCGGCGAACCGGACTGCCTGCCGCACCTGGTTCAGCCAGTACTCGGGCTGCTGCATGACACCGGGGTCGGCGACGGCTCCGGTCAGGTTCGAGACGACCGGAATCTCGGCCGGGTGGAAGGTCAGGCCGGCCAGGACAGTCGCGAAGGCGTCGAGCATCGGTTCCATGAGCGCGGAGTGGAACGCGTGCGACACCGACAGGACGTTGAACCGGCGCCCCTGCTCCGCGCATTGGGCCGCGTACCGTTCGATGCCTTCGGTGGTGCCGGACAGGACTACGGAGTTCGGGCCGTTCACTGCCGCGATGTCCAGACCGGAGTCCGCGACATCGGCTTCGGCGACCTGGACGGCGAGCATGCCGCCGCCCTCGGGCAGCGCCTGCATCAGGCGGCCGCGCTCGGCGACCAGCACGCACGCATCGTCCAGGGACAGAATCCCAGCCACATGAGCCGCGCTGATCTCCCCCAAGGAGTGACCCAGCAGCACGTCCGGGGTCACGCCCCACGACTCGACCAGACGGAACAGCGCGACTTCCAGCGCGAACAAACCCGCCTGCGCCCACGCCGTCCGGTCCAGGTCGACGCCGTCGGTCAGGACGTCACGCAGCGGACGTTCCAGCCGGACGTCGAGGCGGGCGCAGGCCGCGTCGAAGGCTTCGGTGAACACCGGGAACGCTTCGTACAGCCCCAACCCCATGCCCGCACGTTGCGAGCCCTGGCCGGTGAACAGGAACGCGGTCCTGCCCTCTCGGGCGACCCCCGTGGCGAGTGTCGTGTCCCCGGCCAGGACCGCACGATGCTCCAACGCCGCCCGCGTCGTCGCCAGCGACCGGCCCACGTCCACCGGATCCAGCTTCGGCCGATCCGCGGTGAACGACCGCAGCCGTTCGACCTGTGCCCGCAATGCCGGCTCGGACTTCGCCGACACCACCCACGGCACCAGCCCGGGACGCATCACCGACGGCTGCTCAGCCACCGGCTCCCGCTCGACGGACTCCGGAGCCTGCTCCAGGATGACGTGCGCGTTGGTGCCGCTGATACCGAACGAGGACACCGCGGCGCGGCGCGGCCGTTCCGCCTCGGGCCAGGAACGCGCCTCCGCCAGCAACTCCACCGCGCCCGCCGACCAGTCCACCTGAGGCGACGGCTCATCGACATGCAGCGTCGCCGGCAGCACCCCGTGCCGCATCGCCATGACCATCTTGATCAGGCCCGCGACGCCCGCCGCGGACTGCGTGTGCCCGATGTTCGACTTGATCGAGCCGAGCCACAGCGGTTCGCCGCCGTCGCCCCGCTCCCGGCCGTAGGTCGCCAGCAGCGCCTCCGCCTCGATCGGGTCGCCCAGACGCGTCCCCGTCCCGTGCGCCTCGACCACATCCACGTCTGCACCCGTCAGCCGGGCGTTGGCGAGCGCCTGACGGATCACCCGCTGTTGCGACGGGCCGTTCGGCGCCGTCAGGCCGTTGGACGCGCCGTCCTGGTTGATCGCACTGCCCCGCACCACCGCAAGGACCTCGTGGCCGTTGCGCCGCGCGTCCGACAGCCGCTCCACCAGCAGCACACCGACACCCTCGGACCACCCGGTGCCGTCCGCAGCCGCCGCGAACGACTTGCACCGGCCGTCGTCGGCCAGGCCCAGTTGCCGGGAGAACTCCGCGAACGCGGTCGGGGTGGACATCACGGTCGCCCCTCCGACCAGGGCGAGGTCGCACTCCCCTCTCTGCAGGGTCTGGGCAGCCAGGTGCAGGGCCACCAGTGACGACGAGCACGCCGTGTCCACCGTGACCGCCGGGCCCTCCAGCCCGAAGGTGTACGCGATGCGGCCGGACAGGACCGAGGCCGAGTTCCCGGTGCCGCGATGGCCTTCGGTGTCCTGCTCTCCGCTTGCCAGGATGCCGACGTAGTCCTGGCCGCTGGTGCCGACGAACACGCCGGTCCTGCTGCCGTGCACGGCGCGGGGCGAGATTCCGGCGCGCTCGAACACCTCCCAGGACACTTCGAGGAGCAGCCGCTGCTGCGGGTCCATCGCGAAGGCCTCGCGTGGGGAGACCGCGAACAGGCCGTTGTCGAAGTCCGCCGCGCCGGTCACGAAGCCGCCTGCCCAGGAGGCCGCGGCGGACGGCTCGGCCTGCGGCCAGCCCCGGTCGGTGGGGAGGCCGGTCACCGCGTCCACGCCGTCGGCGACAAGCCGCCACAGGTCCTCGGGCGAGGCGACCCGGCCCGGGTACCGGCAGCTCATCGCCACGATGGCGACGGGCTCGTCGCCGGTGACGCCAGCAGGGGCGGCGGGCTCGTCGCCGGAGGGCCGTGTGCCCAGGAGTGTGGTGCGCAGCCGGGCGGCCAGAGCCTGTGGCGTGGGGTGGTCGAAAACCAGGCCCGACGGAAGAGGGAGCCCCGTTTCCGCGGTGAGACGGTTGCGGAGTTCGACCGCGGTGAGAGAGTCGAAGCCGAGATTCTTGAACGGGGCGTCCGCCGCGATGTCGGTGTGGCCCTGGTAGCCCAGGACGGACGCGATGTGGCGCCGGACGACGTCCAGCAGGAACCGGAGTTGCTCGTTCTCCGGCTGGCCGGCCAGCGTCCGCGCGAGGGGGGACGCGTCGCCCGGCTCGGCCGCCGAGGCCGCTTCGAGGACCGGCCGGGCTTCGGGGATGTCGTCGATGAGCGGGCGCGCGCGGCCGACGGTGAAGGCCGGTGCGAACGCCGCCCACTCCACGTCGGCCACCGTCACGCAGGTGTCGTCGGCCCGGAGCGCCTGTCCCAGCGCCGCCACGGCCAGCTCGGGGGCCATCACACGAAGCCCGCGACGACGGAGCAGTGCCGCCATCTCGGGCCCGCCGGCCATCCCGGCGCCGGCCCAGGCGCCCCACGACACCGCCGTGGCCACCACGCCCCGGGACCGCCGCGTGACAGCCAGTGCGTCCAGGAAGGCGTTCGCCGCGGCGTACGCCGACTGGCCGCCGCTTCCCCACACCCCGGCGATCGAGGAGAAGAGCACGAAGAAGTCCAGCGGCGTGTCCTCCAGCACCTCGTCCAGGCACATCGCGCCGCCGACCTTGGCGGCCACGACTCGCGCGAAGTCGTCGACGCCGGCGGTGTCGAGGGGAGTCACATCGCCGGCGCCCGCCGCGTGCACGACCCCGGTCAGCGCCGAACCGGCCGGAACCCGCTCCAGGGCCCGCCGTACGAACTCCCGGTCGGCGACGTCACCGGCCAGCACCGATGCCGTCACACCCAGGTCCGCCAGCTCGGCGACCAGTTCGTCGGCCCCGGGAGCCTCGCGCCCGCGCCGCGACAGGAGGATCAGATGCTCGACCCCGGACCTCGCCAGCCAGCGCGCCACCTCGGTGCCGAGCGCGCCTGTGCCGCCCGTGACGAGAACGGTTCCCCGGCCGCGCCACTCGCCGTCCGGCCCACCCGGAGCGAAGCCGTCGGCGGCGCCGGCCCGCACCAGCCGCCGGGCGTACACACCAGGGCCCCGGACCGCGACCTGGTCCTCGGCGCCCGACGCCAGGGCAGCCACCAGCCGCGAGCCCGCGGCGTCGTCGAGCGTGCCGGGCATGTCGATGAGGCCGCCCCACAGGGCGGGCAGCTCCAGGCCGACCACCCTGCCCAGACCCCACACCTGCGCCTGGCCAGGGTGCTCCAGCCGGTCCGACCGGCCGACACCGACCGCGCCGGAGGTCACCGTCCACAGCGGCGCCGTGATGCCGAGGGCACTCATCGCCTTCACCAGCGCGACCGTCAGCGCGGCCCCCACGGGCAGGACCGTCCCGGGAAGGGGCCGGTCGTCGAGGCCGGTCAGCGAGAGCACTCCGGACGGCCGCACACCGTCGAGGACCTCGTGGACGCGGCCGGCGAGCCGTTCGTGGTCGGTGTCCTCCTCACCGACGGCAAGCTCGACCACCTGTGCGCCGGCGGTGCGCAGCAGGGCGCCGAAGTCAGCGGCCGGTCCGGACGTGACGACGAGCCAGGTTCCGTCGAGCGACCCGCCGGAGGGCAGGTCGAGGGGCTTCCAGACGATCCGGTAGCGCCACGAGTCGAGGGTGGACCGTTCCTGGCGTTGCCGCCACCACGCCGACAGCGCGGGCAGCGCCGACTCCAGACCCGCGAGTACCTCCAGGTCCTCACGCTCGACCGCATCCCAGAAGGCGGTGTCCTCCGCCTGCCCACCGACCGCGTGCGTCACGTCCTTCGGCCAGTACCGCTCGCGCTGGAAGGCGTACGTCGGCAGGTCGACCGCCCGGCCGCCCCAACCGGCGAACATGGCAGTCCAGTTGACGTCGGCGCCGGAGGTCCACAGGCGGCCGGTCGCGATGAGGGCGGTAGCGGTCTCTTCGTGGTCCTTGCGCAGGAGGGGGATGAACTCGGCTTCGGTGGCGGTGTCCTGGGCCATGGCCGACAGCACGCCGTCCGGCCCGAACTCCGCATGGCGTGTCACGCCCATGGCTTCGAGTGCTGCGAGGCCGTCGGCGAAGCGGACCGCCTGCCGCACCTGCCGCAGCCAGTACTCGGGTTCCTGCATCAGCCCGGGTCCGGCGATCGCGCCGGTCAGGTTCGACACGATAGGAATCCGCGCAGGGTTGAACGTCAGGCCGGCCAGGACGGTCGCGAACTCGTCCAACATCGGTTCCATCAGGGCCGAGTGGAACGCATGCGACACCGACAGCACGCTGCACCGCCGGCCGCGCTCGGCGCACTCGGCCGCGTACCGCTCGATGGCTTCGGTGGTGCCGGAGAGGACTACGGAGTTGGGGCCGTTTACGGCGGCGATGTCGAGTCCGGAGTCCGCGACATCGGCCTCGGTCGCCTGCACCGCCAGCATGCCTCCGCCGGTGGGCAGTGCCTGCATCAGCCGGCCGCGTTCGGCGACCAGGGTGCAGGCATCGTCCAGGTCGAGGATGCCCGCGACGTGGGCTGCGGTGATCTCGCCCAGGGAGTGGCCCAGGAGAACGTCGGGGGCGACGCCCCAGGACTCCACCAGCCGGAACAGGGCGACTTCGAGGGCGAAGAGGCTCGCCTGGGCCCACACGGTGTGGTCCAGGTCGGTGCCGTCGGTGAGGACGTCGCGCAGCGGCCGTTGCAGCCGTATGTCGAGCCGTGCGCAGGCCGCGTCGAAGGCTTCCGCGAACACCGGGAACTGTTCGTACAGGCCCAGTCCCATGCCCGCACGCTGTGAGCCCTGGCCGGTGAAGAGGAACGCGGTCCGGCCCTCGACCGCGACACCGGTGGCGAGGGTCGTGTCCCCGGCCAGCACCGCACGGTGTTCCAGCGCGGCCCGGGTGGTGGCCAGCGACCAGCCGACGTCAACGGGATCCAGCTCAGGACGCTCCGCCACGAACTCCCGCAGCCGTTCGATCTGCGGCTGCAACGCGTCCGCCGACTTCGCCGACACCAGCCACGGCACCAGCCCGGGACGTATCACCGACGGCTCGGTTACCGGCTTCGATTCGACGGACTCCGGAGCCTGTTCGAGGATGACGTGGGCGTTGGTGCCACTGATGCCGAACGACGAGACACCCGCACGCCGTGGCCGGTCCGCCGCAGGCCACGGGCGCGGCTCGGTGAGCAGCTCGACCGCACCCGCCGACCAGTCCACATGCTGCGACGGCTCGTCCACGTGCAGCGTCGCGGGCAGCACCTCGTTCTGCATCGCCATGACCATCTTGATCACACCCGCGACACCCGCCGCGGACTGCGTGTGCCCGATGTTCGACTTGACCGACCCCAGCCACAGCGGTTCGCCGCCGTCGCCACGCTCCCGGCCGTAGGTGGCCAGCAGCGCCTGCGCCTCGATCGGGTCGCCCAGCCGCGTCCCCGTCCCGTGGGCCTCGACCACATCGACATCCGCGCCGGTCAGCCGGGCGTTGGCGAGCGCCTGACGGATCACCCGTTGCTGCGACGGGCCGTTCGGCGCCGTCAGGCCGTTGGACGCGCCGTCCTGGTTGATCGCGCTGCCCCGCACCACGGCCAGCACCTGATGCCCGTTGCGCCGGGCGTCGGAGAGCCGCTCCAACAGCACCAGGCCGACGCCTTCGGCCCAGCCGGTCCCGTCGGCCGCGGCGGCGAACGACTTGCAGCGGCCGTCTGCGGCCAGGCCCTGCTCGACGCTGAAGGCCCCGAAGACGTCCGGGGTGGCGATGACGGTGACGCCGCCGGCCAGGGCCAGCGAGCACTCGCCGGCGCGCAGGGCCTGACAGGCCAGGTGCATGGCGACCAGGGACGATGAGCAGGCGGTATCGACGGTGACGGCCGGGCCGACCAGGCCGAACGCGTAGGCGACACGACCGGACAGGACGCTCGTGGCGCCGCCGGCCAGGGTGTACGCCTGCCCGGCGTCGGTCGCCTGCAGGCCCATCCCGTAGCCGGACGGGGCCGCGCCGACGAAGACGCCCGTGCGGCTGTCCTTCAGCCGGGGCGGCAGGATGCCGGCGTGCTCGAACGCCTCCCAGGACGTCTCCAGCAGGAGACGCTGCTGGGGGTCCATGGCCAGGGCCTCGCGCGGGGAGATGCCGAAGAAGCCGGAGTCGAACTGGGCGACGCCGTCGAGGAATCCGCCCGACGCGGCCTCGTCGGCCGTGTCCACACGCCACCCGCGGTCGGCGGGAAACGCGGTGACGGCGTCCGCGCCGGCGTCGATCAGGTCCCAGAGCTCTGCTGGTGACCGGACTCCGCCGGGGTAGCGGCACGCCATGGACACGATCGCGATGGGTTCGCGTGACGCCGCGGTGAGTTCGCGGTTCTCCACCCGGAGCCGCTCCGTCTCCTTCAGAGAAGTACGCAGCGCCTTGACGTAGTCCTCCATGGAGGCGGCGGCCATTTCAAGCTCCTCGATCTGTCTGTCCGTGCGACTCCGGATCGCCGAGAGCGAGCCTGAGCAGGCTCTCGCCGTCCATCGAGTCGATCGAATCCTGGATGTCCGGTTCCGGGTCCGTCCCGTCGTCCGGACTTTGGTCCGCGGCGAGCCGCAGCAGCGGGGCGATGAGGCCGGCGTCGGCCAGGCGGGCCAACGGGATTCCCCGCAGGGCCCGGCGGATCGCCGCGGCGCGTTCCTCGTCGATCTCCTCGCCGCTGTCCGGGAACATCTCGGCCCGCAGCAGGCCGGCGACGGCGCGTGCACTGGGGTGGTCGAACAGCAGAGTGGTGGGCAGGCGCAGGCCGGTCTCCGTGGCCAGTCGGTCGCGTAGTTCGACGGCACTGAGGGAGTCGAAGCCGAGGTCGCGGAAGGCCTTGTCGGCTGTCACGGCCTCGGGTGACGGGTAATGCAGCACGTCTGCGGCGTGCCGCTGCACGACACCGACGAGAGCCGCTTCCCGCTCGTCGCCGTCCAGGGTCGCGAGCCGCGCGCGCAGCCGGGTGGCGAGTGCGCCGTCCGGTTCCGTGGCGGCGGCCGTCAGCTGTGCGACCTCGGGGATGTCGTGGATCAGCGGGCGTTCGCGGCTGGCGCTGAACGCCGGGAGGAAAGCCGCCCAGTCGACGTCGGCGACCGTCACGCATCCGTCGTCGGCGAGCAGTGCCGGGCCCAGCCTGCGGACCGCCGACCCGGGCACCATCGCCCGCAGACCGCGGCGCCGCAGATACTCGGAGGCGTCGGCCCCGCCGGCCATTCCCTCGCCCGCCCACGGCCCCCAGGACACCGATGTCGCGACGGCGCCTCTCGCGCGCCGGTTGGTCGCCAGCGCGTCCAGGTAGGCGTTCGCGGCCGCGTAGGCGCCCTGTCCGCCGCTGCCCCAGACCCCGGCGATCGAGGAGAACAGCACGAAGAAGTCCAGGGGTGTGTCCCCGAGCGCCTCGTCGAGCAGGCGCGCGCCCTCGGCCTTGGCGGCCATCACCCGCGCGAAATCCTCCGGGCCCGAAGAGGCCAGCGGGGTCGGGTCGCCCACGCCGGCCGCGTGGATCACCCCCGAGGGGTGGTACCGGTCGACGACCGACCGTACGAACTCGCGGTCCGCGATGTCGCCGGCGACGACCGTCACCGCCGCCCCGGCGCTCTCCAGCTCGGCCACGAGCCGGTCGGCGCCAGGCGCCGCCGGGCCCCGCCGCGAGACCAGGACCAGATGCCCGGCTCCGGACCCAGCCAGCCACCGTGCGACCTCGCAGCCCAGCCCTCCGGTGCCGCCGGAGATCAGCACGGTGCCGCGGCCCTGCCACTCTCCCGCAGGTACGCCGCCGGAGCGCGCCAGCCGCCGGACGAACGCGCCCGCCGGACGCAGCGCGACCTGGTCCTCGACGCCGAAGGCAAGGACCTCGGCGAGACGCTCACCCGAGGCGGCGTCACCGACGTCGACCAGGCCGCCCCACATCTCGGGAAGCTCGAGCCCCGCCACCCGGCCGAGGCCCCATACCTGCGCCTGGTCGGTGTCGACCGTCTCGCCGTCGTCGACGGCGATTCCGCCGGAGGTGATCCACCAGACCGGCGCTCGGACGCCGCCGTGCCGCAGCGCTTCCACGGTGGCCAGCATGCTCGTGACCGACGCGGGCGGGACGGGACCGCCGGTGCCTTCGCCGGCGGTCAGCGCGGCGAAGGACAGCACGCCGGCGGGCTCGCCGCCGTCCGCACACGCCTCGGCCACGCGCTTCCGGAGGCCTGCCGCGTCCGCCCGTACCGTGACGACGTGCGCGCCGGCGTCGGTGAGCGCTCGTACGCACCGTTCGGCCACTTCGGAGTGTTTCGTCGAGCCCGGCAGCAGCGCCAGCCAGGTGCCGCCCAGAACCGGCGCGGACATGGCGGGCTCCGCGGGTTTCCACACCACGGAGTACCGCCACGGGTCCGCCGAGATGTTCACGGACGGCTGCGGCCAGTACTGCTGGTGCTGGAAGGCGTACGTCGGCAGGTCGACGACCCGGCCGCCCCAGCCGGCGAACACGGCGGGCCAGTCGACGTCGGCGCCGGCTGTCCACAGCCGGCCGACCGCCGCCAGGAAGGTCTCGACCTCGTCCCGCCCTTTGCGGAGCACCGGCGCGAGCACGGCGTCACCGGTGGTCTCCCGGACCATGGCCGACAGGACCCCGTCAGGGCCGAGTTCCAGGTACCGCGTCACGCCGAGGTCGCCCAGGGCCGTGACACCGTCGGCGAAACGCACGGTACGGCGGATCTGGTCCAGCCAGTACTCCGGCTGCTGCATGACACCGGGTTCGGCGATCGCCCCGGTCAGGTTCGACACGACCGGGATCCGTGCCTGGTGGTACGTCAGACCGTCCAGCACGTCGGCGAATTCCTTCAGCACCGGTTCCATCAGGGTGGAGTGGAACGCGTGCGACACGGACAGGACGGTGAACCGGCGTCCCTGATCGGCGCATTGGGCCGTGTACTGCTCGATCGCGCCCGAGTGACCGGAGAGGACTACGGAGTTGGGGCCGTTGACGGCGGCGATGTCCAGGCCGGAGTCCGTGACATCGGCCTCGGTCGCCTGCACCGCCAGCATGCCTCCGCCGGTGGGTAGTGCCTGCATGAGGCGGCCGCGTTCGGCGACCAGGGTGCAGGCGTCGTCCAGGTCGAGGATGCCTGCCACGTGGGCTGCGGTGATCTCGCCCAGGGAGTGGCCCAGGAGCACGTCGGGGGTGACGCCCCAGGACTCCACCAGTCGGAACAGTGCGACTTCGAGGGCGAAGAGGCTCGCTTGTGCCCAGACGGTGTGGTCCAGGTCGGTGCCGTCGGTGAGGACGTCGCGCAGCGGGCGTTCCAGCCGGGCGTCGAGCCGTGCGCAGACCGCGTCGAAGGCTTTTGCGAACACCGGGAACTGTTCGTACAGGCCCAGTCCCATGCCTGCACGCTGTGAGCCCTGGCCGGTGAAGAGGAACGCGGTACGGCCTTCGCCCGCGACACCGGTGGCGAGGGTCGTGTCCCCGGCCAGCACCGCACGGTGCTCCAGCGCGGCCCGGCCGGTCGCCAGCGACCAGCCGACGTCCACCGGATCCAGTTCGGGACGCTCCGCCACGAACTCCCGCAGCCGTTCGATCTGCGGCTGCAACGCGTCCGCCGACTTCGCCGACACCAGCCACGGCACCAGCCCGGGACGTAGCACCGACGGCTCGACGGCCTGCACGGTGGGAGGTTCTTCCAGGATGACGTGCGCGTTGGTACCGCTGATACCGAACGAGGACACCGCCGCACGGCGCGGCCGGTCCGCTGCAGGCCACTCCCGCGGTTCCGTCAGCAGCTCCACCGCGCCCGCCGACCAGTCCACCTGCGGCGACGGGGCGTCCACGTGCAAGGTGGACGGCAGCACACCGTGCCGCATGGCCATGACCATCTTGATCACGCCGGCGACGCCCGCCGCGGCCTGGGTGTGGCCGATGTTCGACTTGACCGACCCCAGCCGCAACGGCTCGTCGCCCTCACCTCGCTCCTGGCCGTAGACCGCCAGCAGCGCCTGCGCCTCGATCGGGTCGCCGAGCCGTGTACCGGTGCCGTGCGCCTCCACGACGTCCACGTCCGCGGGGGCCAGGCGCGCACTCGCCAGGGCGTCACGGATCACCCGCTGCTGCGACGGGCCGTTCGGTGCTGTCAGGCCGCTCGACGCGCCGTCCTGGTTCACCGCACTGCCCCGCACCACCGCGAGAATCCGGTGGCCGTTGCGCCGCGCGTCCGACAGCCGCTCCACGAGGAGTACGCCGACGCCTTCGGACCAGCCCATCCCGTCGGCGGCAGCTGCGAACGACTTGCAGCGGCCGTCCGGGGCGAGGCCCTGGTCGACGCCGAACGCCCCGAACACCTCGGGGGTGGCCATGACGGTGACGCCGCCGGCGATCGCCAGGTCGCACTCACCGGCCCGCAGCGCCTGGCACGCCAGGTGCAGCGTCACCAGTGACGAGGAGCAGGCGGTGTCGACGGTGACGGCGGGCCCTTCCAGGCCGAAGGAGTAGGCCACGCGGCCGGATGCGGCGCTCCCCGCCGTGCCGGTGGCCAGGTACGCCTCGCTGCCGGCCGGCATCTCGCCCGCGCCGACCATGTAGTCGTGATACATCTGGCCGACGTAGACGCCGGTACGGCTGCCGCGCAGCGTCGTGGGGTCGACGCCGGCGGACTCCATCACCTCCCAGGCGGTCTCCAGCAGGAGGCGTTGCTGGGGATCCGTGGCCAGGGCCTCACGCGGGGACATGGCGAAGAACGCCGCGTCGAACCGGCCGGCGTCGTGCAGGAATCCGGCCTGGCGGGGGCCGTCGGCCGGTAGCCGGCCGAGGTCCCAGCCGCGGTCGGCGGGGAAGCCGGACAGGCCGTCGCCGCGCCTGTCGAGGAGACGCCACAGGCCGTCGGGTGAGGTGACTTCGCCGGGGTACCGGCAGGCCATGCCCACGATCGCGACGGGCTCGCGCATGCGTTCGTCCAGGTCGCGGAGGTCCTGGCGGGCCTCACGCAGATCGGTGGTCGCCTGCCGCAGGTAGCGCAGCAGCTCTTCGGTGGTGGCCATTTCGCGCTCCCGGCTGCTCAGTCGGACTCGTCGAGGATCTGGAACAGTTCCTCGGCGGTCGCCGTTTCGAGACTGACGGCGTCCTCGGTCCGCTGCCGTCCGTCGTTCCACCGGGCGAGCAGCTCCCGCAGCCGGCTGCCGACCGTGGCCCGGCCGGCGTCGTCGGCGTCCACGGCGGCCAGGACCTCCTCCAGTCGGCCGAGTTCCTCCAGGGCGCGCACCGACGGGGCCACCGGATCCGGCAGCAGTTCACCGCGGAGGTGCCGGGCGAGGGCGATGGGGTTGGGGTGGTCGAACACCAGGGTGGCCGGCAGGCGCAGCCCCGTCAGGGCGGCGAGCCGGTTGCGCAGTTCGACGCCGGTGAGGGAGTCGACACCGGTCTCGAGGAAACCCCGGTCCGCGCGGACCGCCTCGGGACCGGAGTGGCCCAGCACAACGGCCAGTTGGGTGCGGACGAGGTCTAGGACCGCTTCGTACCGCTCGGCGTCGGTGAGATCGGCGAGGCGACGGCGCAGGCCCGCCCCGTCGTCGCCGGCGGCGACGGGGGAGGGGCGGCCGGGCCCGGCGAGGTCGCGCAGCAGCGGGGGCACCGTCTCGGAACGGGTGCGCAGCGCGCCGGTGTCGAGGACCATCGGGACGGCGACCGCGGTGGCGGCGCCGAGCACGGCGTCGAACAGCGCCATGCCGTCCCGCGTGGACAGCGGCGTCAGACCGAGCCGTTCGACGCGCCGGACATCGGCCTCGGTGAGCCCGCTGGTCATGCCGCTCGTCTCGGCCCACGGGCCCCATGCCATGGAGACAGCCGTGAGGCCGCGGGCCCGGCGGTGGTGGGCGAGGGCGTCCAGGAACGCGTTCGCGGCGGCGTAGTTGGCCTGCCCGGCGGCGCCGAACGTGGCCGAGGCCGAGGAGAAGAGCACGAACGCGGACAGGTCCAGGTCCTGGGTCAGTTCGTGCAGGTGCCTCGCGCCGTTCGCCTTGGCGTGCAGCACCCGGTCGAGCCGGGCGTCGTCGAGGCCGGTGACCAGGCCGTCGTCGAGTTCGCCCGCCGTGTGGACGACTGCCCGCAGGGGCCGGTCGGCCGGGACGGCCCGCAACAGGCGTGCGACCTCGTCGCGTTCGCCGACGTCGCACGCCACGACCGTGGCCTCGCAGCCGAGCGCGGCGAGGTCGGCGACGAGGCCGGCCGCGCCCGGGGCCCGCGGGCCGCGCCTGCTGGTCAGCACGAGCCGGCGGACGCCGTGGGCGGCGGCCAGGTGCCGGGCGAGTGCCGAGCCGAGGGAGCCGGTGCCGCCGGTGATCAGGGTCGTGCCCTCGGCGTCGACCGAGGCTTCCGCCGGCCGCTCGGCCCGCGCCAGGCGCGGCGCGTACAACCGGCCGGCGCGCACCGCCACCTGTGGTTCCGGGCAGCTCAGCGCCTCGGCGAGAACGTCAGGGGAGGCGGGGCCTTCGAGGTCGACCAGGACGAACCGGCCGGGGTGTTCGGCCTGCGCGGAGCGGATCAGTCCCCAGGCCGCGGCCGCCGGGAGGTCACTGACGTCCTCGTCCTCGCCGATCGCCACGGCGCCCCGGGTGACGATCGCGAGGCGGGCGTCCACGCGTCGCTCGTCGGCGAGCCACCGGCGTACGAGCCGGAGCGCGTCGTGCGTCACGCCGGCCGGTTCCGTGGACCCGTCCGCCGCGGCCAGGGACGCGAGGGCGACGGCGGCCGTGTCGGCGTCGTCGGCCTGCGAGGGCCGGCGGACCGGGGCCCCGGCCGCCCGGAGCTGTGCGTCGAGATCCAGCGGGTCGGGGCCGAACACGGCCCAGTACGGGACGGCGGGTGCCGGTACGCCCCGGACCTCCGCCCAGCCGACCTGGAACAGCGCGTTGCGGGACAGGTGCCGCGCCGCGCCGAAGCCGTCGGGCACGGGCCGGGAGACGATCGAGTCCGCCGTGGCGACGGGTGTGCCGTCGGCGTCGGCGACGGTCACGCCGACGGCGCCCTGCCCGTCCATGGCCAGCCGGACCCGCAGGGTCCTGACTCCGTGCCGGAGAAGTCGCACACCGCGCCAGGCGAACGGCAGTTCCGCCCTGGTCGGCGCGGTTCCCCCGCCCAGTGACCGCAGCATGCCGATGCCGTGCAACGCCGCGTCCAGAAGGGCCGGATGCACGGCAAAGCCGTCCGCCTCCGGGCCGTCCGGGGCGAGGGCGACCTCCGCGTACACCTCTCCGTCGCGGTGCCAGGCGGCGCGCATGCCCTGGAACGCGGGCCCGTAGCTGTAGCCGAGGGCGGCGAGGTCGTCGTAGAAGCCACCGAGGTCGATCTCGGCGGCGCCGGCCGGAGGCCACTGCGTGAGGCCGTCCGGTTCCGCCGCCGGTCCGGGCGCGGCGGGTGCGACGGTGGCGGTGGCGTGCAGCACCCAGTCGTCCGCGGCGTCGCCGGAGTCCGGCGAGCCGTCCTCGGGCCGGGAGTAGACGCCCACGGACCGCCGCCCGGTGCCGTCCGGCTGCCCCACGACGGCCTGGACGCGGACGCCCTCCGAGTCCGCGAGGACCAGCGGCGTCTGGAGGGTGAGTTCCTCGACGAACGGGCAGCCGGCCCGGCCGCCCGCGGTGAGCGCGAACTCGACGAAGGCGGTGCCGGGTACCAGGACCGTGCCGAGGACGGCGTGGTCGGCGAGCCACGGGTGGGTCCGCGTCGACATCCGGCCGGTCAGCAGGACGGTTTCGGTGCCGGCCACCGGGGCAGCGGCGGTGAGGACCGGATGCGCGGTGGCGTCCAGGCCGGTGCCCGACGGGTCCGTGCCGGGCGCGGCCCCGAGCGAGTTCATCCAGTACCGCTCGGTCTGGAACGGGTAGGTGGGCAGGTCGACGGGGCGCCGGCCAGGGCCGCCCAGCACCTTGCTCCAGTCCACGCCGACGCCGGACACGTGCGCCTGGGCGGCTGAGGCGAGCATGCGGGCCGCGTCGGCCTGGCCCGAGCGCAGGGACGGGACGGGCGGCGGCCACGGGATGCCGTCGTCGCCGATGTCCTCGAGGGTCTCCTGGATACCCATGGCCAGCATGGGGTGCGGTCCGACCTCGATGAAGTGCCGGTAGCCCTGGTCGGCGAGGCCGCGCACGGCGGGCTCGAACCCGACGCACCTGCGCAGGTTGGCGAACCAGTACTCGCCGTCCAGCGTGGTGGTGTCGGCCCAGCCGCCGGTCACGCTGGAGAAGAACGGGACCGAGCCCGCCCGGGGCCGGATGTCCGCCAGGGCTTCGCGCAGCGGCCCGGCCAGCTCGTCCACGTGGTGCGAGTGCGACGCGTAGCCGATGCGGACCGGTTTGACGCGGATCCCCTCGACGGCGCAGGCACCGGCGAACTCCGCGAGCGCGTCCCGGTCGCCGCTGACGACGTTCGCGCCGGGCGCGTTGCGCGCGCCGAGGCAGATCCGGCCGTCCCACGCGGCGAGGCGCTTCTCGATCTCCACGGCCGGCAGCGCCACCGACAGCATGCCGCCGCGGCCGACCACGGTCCCGAGGAGTTCGGCGCGCAGGGCGACCACCCGGGCCGCGTCATCGAGGGACAGGGCCCCGGCGACGTACGCGGCGGCGATCTCGCCCTGCGAATGGCCGAGCACGGCATCCGGCTCGACACCCCAGGAGCGCCACATCGCGGCCAGCGAGACCATCACGGTGAACAGCGAGATCTGGACGACGTCGTCGCGCTCCAGCGAGGCCGCGCCATCGGCACCGCGCAGGACGTCGAGCACGGACCAGTCGGTGTGGCGGGCGAACGCCTCGTCGCAGGCGGCGGCCGTCTCGGCGAACACGGTGTCGGAGTCCAGCAACGGGCTTCCCATACCGGGCCACTGAGACCCCTGGCCGGGGAACACGAAGGCCGTGCGGCCCTCGACGGCCCGGCCGCGGACGACCCCGGCGGGCAGATCCCCGGCCGCCAGAGCGGCCAGGGCGTCGGGGCTGCCCGGGAGCAGCACCGCGCGGTGCTCGAAGGCGGTACGGGTGGTGGCCAGCGACCAGGCGACGTCGGCCGGCTCCGGCGCGGGCCGGTGCCGTAGGTGGTCGTCCAGTCGTCCGGCCTGTTCCCGCAGGGCCCGCTCGGTGCGCCCGGACAGCAGCCACGGCACCGCGGCCGGCGTCTCGCCCGTGGTGGCGCGGGGCGGCAGGGGAGGGGCCTGTTCGAGGACGGCATGGGCGTTGGTGCCGCTGCCGCCGAAGGAGGAGACCCCGGCCCGGCGGATCCGGCCGGTGTCCGGCCAGGGCCGTGCCTCGGTGAGCAGGGCGACAGTGCCCTGCGACCAGTCCACGTGCGGGGTGGGCTCGTCCACGTGCAGAGTGGGCGGGAGGACGCCGTGCCGCAGCGCCATCACGGTCTTGATCACCCCGGCGATGCCGGCGGCGCTCTGGGAGTGGCCGATGTTGGACTTGACCGAGCCGAGCCACAGCGGGTTCTCGGCGGAGTGCGCCGGCCCGTAGACGGCCAGCAGGGCCTGGGCCTCGATGGGGTCGCCGAGCGGGGTACCCGTGCCGTGCGCCTCCACGAGGTCGACGTGGCCGGCGTCCACCCGGGCGCCGGCCAGGGCGGCGGCGATGACGCGGCGCTGGGAGGGGCCGTTGGGCGCGGTCATGCCGTTGCTGGCGCCGTCCTGGTTGACGGCGGAACCGGCGACCACGGCCAGGATCTGGCGGCCCTCGGCCAGGGCCGTACTGAGCCGCTGCAGGGCGACGACACCGACGCCCTCGCTCCAGCCGGTGCCGTCGGCACCGGCGGCGAACGGCTTGCAGCGGCCGTCGGGCGCCAGGCCGCGCTGGCGGCTGAACTCGGTGAAGGACACCGGTGTGGGCAGGACCGTGACGCCGCCGGCCAGGGCGAGGTCGCACTCTCCCTGCCGGAGCGACTGGCAGGCGAGGTGCAGGGCGACCAGCGACGACGAGCAGGCGGTGTCGACGGTGACGGCCGGCCCCTCCAGGCCGAGGCTGTAGGACAGCCGCCCGGACACGGCGGCCGTCCCGGTTCCGGCGAGGAAGAACCCCTCGGCGGCGCCGAGCGCGTCGGCGTCGCCCAGCCCGTACCCCTGGAACGAGGTGCCGACGAACACGCCGGTGCGGCTGCCGGCCAGCCCCGACGGGTCGACGCGGGTGCGCTCCAGCGCCTCCCAGGCGGTTTCCAGCAGCACCCGCTGCTGCGGGTCCATCGCCATCGCCTCGCGGGGGCTGATGCCGAAGAACTCGGCGTCGAAGTCACCGGCGCCGTCCAGGAAGCCGCCCTCACGGACGTACGAACTGCCGGGCCGCGACAGGTCGGGGTCGTAGAGGGCGTCGAGGTCCCAGCCCCGGTCGGAGGGGAACGGGGTGATCGCGTCACGGCCGTTCAGGACGAGGTCCCACAACTCCTCCGGTGAGCGCACCCCGCCGGGGAACCGGCAGCCCATGCCGACGATCGCGACGGGTTCGTCTGCCGGCCCGGCCGCGGTCGGTGCCGCGGCCCCGGCCCCGGGCGTACCGGCGGGATCGGGCGTGCCGAGCAGCTCGTCCGCGAGGAAGCCGGCCAGCGCGTTCGGCGTCGGGTGGTCGAAGGCGACGGTGGTGGGCAGACGCAGGCCGGTCGCGGCGCGCAGCCGGTTGCGGATGTCGACGGCGGTGAGGGAGTCGAATCCGAGCTCCCGGAAGGCGCGGCCGGGTTCGATGTCGGCCGGTCCGGTGTGGCCCAGCGCGGCAGCGGCCTCGGCGCGCACCAGGGTGAGCAGGAACGGCCGGCGTTCGCCGGCGGGCAGGGCGGCCAGCTGCCGCCCGAGCCCGGAGCCCGCGTCGTCGTCGGAGCCGGAGTCGGCGCCGTCGTCGGACAGGGCCCGCGCCGCTTCCGGTATCTCGCCGATGAGCGGACGGGGGCGGGCCGCGGTGTAGCCGCGGGTGAAGCGGGCCCAGTCCATGTCGGTGACGGTGAGCAGCGTCTCGTCGTGGGTGAGGGCCTGGCCGAGCGCGACGAGAGCGAGCTGCGGCGACATCAGGCGCAGGCCGCGCCGGCCGAGGAGCTCGATCGCGCCGGCGTCCGCCATGCCGCCGCCGTCCCAGCCGCCCCAGGACACCGACGTGGCCGTCTGTCCCCTGCGGCGCCGCCGCAGGGCCAGCGCGTCAAGGTGGGCGTTGGCGGCCGCGTAGGCCCCCTGGCCCGCGCCGCCCCAGACGGATGCGCCCGACGAGAAGAGGACGAAGGCATCGAGGCCGTCGCCGAGGAGTTCGTCGAGGTGGCGCGCGCCGTCCGCCTTCGCGGCGATGACCTGTGCGACTTCCTCGGCTGTGGTGTCCAGGACCGGGGCGGACCGGGTCACGCCGGCGGCATGGACGACGGTGGTCACGGGCGGGCCGTCGGGAAGCGCCGCGAGCAGGGCCCGCAGCTCCTCACGGTCGCTCACGTCGCAGGCCACCACCAGCACCTGGGTCCCGGCCGCCTCCAGCTCCGCGACCAGCTCGGCGGCGCCCGGCGCCTGCGGTCCCCGGCGGCTGGTCAGGACGACACGGGGTGCGCCCAGCCCGGCCAGCCAGCGGGCGACGTGCGCGCCGAGAGCGCCGGTGCCGCCGGTGACCAGCGCGGTGCCGGTCGGCTGCCACGGATCGGTGCGGGGCGCGTTGCCCAGGGGCGCGCGCACCAGACGGCGGGCGAAGACCCCGGCGGGGCGCACCGCGACCTGGTCCTCGTCGTCCAGGCCGGCCAGAACGCCGGCAAGGCGGTCGGCGGCCCGTTCGTCGATCTCGGCCGGCAGGTCCACCAGACCGCCCCAGCGGGCGGGCAGTTCCAGCCCGGCGGCCAGACCGAGGCCCCACAGTCCCGACTGGGCCGGGTCCGGCGACGGGTCGGCCGCGCCGACGCACACCGCACCGCGGGTCGCCGTCCACAGGGGCGCGGCCACGTCGAGGTCCTCGGCCGCCCGGACCAGCGCGAGCGTGGTGGCGACACCGGTCGCGACGCCGACGGGGCCGGGGCGGGTGTCGAGGCCGAGCAGGTTCAGCAGCCCCTCGACGCGGCCGCCCGCGGGGCCGGGTCCGGCGACGGCGGCGGCCTCGGCCAGAGCGTCCGCCAGCCGGGCGGCCAGGCCTTCGCCGTGCGGGTCGTCGGCGGCCGGGGCCACCGTCAGGACCTGGGAGACGCCCCGCTCGGCGAGCGCATGGGCGCACCGGCGGGCGACGCCGTCGGGGTCGTGGGCCGGGGCGACGAGCAGCCAGATGCCGGACAGGACCGGCCGCGGAAGGCGTGCCTTGCGCCGCCATTCGATCCGGTAGCGCCAGCCGTCCACGGTGGACCGGTCACCGCGATCGGTCCGCCACGCCGACAGGACGGGCAGCGCGGCCGCGGCACCGTCCAGCAGCTCGCGCTGCCGCGGGTCGGACACGTCGAGCGCGTCGGCGAGCACCTGCGGATCGCCGCCCGCGACCGCGTCCCAGAACGCCTCGTCGGCCGGGTCGGCGACGCCGGGGCCTGCCGTCGTCGCCGGCGCGGCGGCCTCCAGCCAGTACCGCCGGCGCTGGAACGGGTATCCGGGCAGCTCGGGGCGGACGGCGGAGGCGGACGGCGGGGCCAGGACGGCGTCCCAGTCGGGGGCGAGGCCCCGGGCGAACGCGGTCGCCACCGCTTCCCGGAAACGGTCCGGGCCGCCGTTGTCGCGGCGCAGAGTCGTGACGACGACCGTGTCGTCTGCGCCCTCGGCGTCGGCGACGTCCTCGACGTTCGCGGTCAGGGACGGATACGGGCTGGGCTCGACGAACGCGCGGAAGCCGTCGCGCAGCATGGCGGCGATCGCCGGGGCGAATCGCACCGGAAGGCGCATGTTGCGGTACCAGTGCTCGGGACCGAGGGCGGCGCCGTCGACCGGGCCGCCCTCGACGGCCGAGTAGAGCGGGACGGCCGCGGTCCGGGGGGTGATCCCGGCGAACGCGGCGAGAGCCTCGTCGTGGAGCCGGTCGACCTCGGGCGAGTGGGCGGTGCCGGTGATGGCCATCCGCCGGGCGGCGATCCGGTTGGCGGCGAGCGCGGCGGCGAGTTCCTCGACCGCCTCGGGGTCACCGGACACCACCGTGGCCCGGGGGCCGTTGACGGCCGCGAGGTGCAGTCGGCCCGGCCACCGCGCCATCCGTTCGGTCAGTTCCTCGACGGGCAGGGTCACCGCCAGCATCGCGCCGCCGCTGTCGAGGGAGGCGAGCAGCCGGCTGCGGGCCACGACGATCCTCGCGGCGTCCGGCAGGGTCAGGGCCCCGGCGACGCAGGCCGCCGCGATCTCGCCCTGCGAATGCCCCACGACGGCCTCCGGCACGATGCCGTGCGCACGCCACAGGGCGGTGAGGGACACCATCATCGCGAACAGGGCCGGCTGGACGACGTCGAGCCGGTCGAGTGACGGCGCGCCCTCGGCGCCCCGCAGGACGTCCTCGGCCGACCAGTCCGCGTGCTCCGAGATCGCCGCCGAGCACTCGCGCAACGTGTCGCGGAAGACCGGGGCGGACCGCAGCAGTTCCGTGGCCATCCCCGGCCACTGCGAGCCCTGCCCGGGGAAGACGAACGCGACCGGGCCGCCCGGTCCGGCGTCGTCCCGGATCAGGCCCCTGACGCCGCGGCCGGCGGCGAGGGCGTCCAACTGGTCGAGGTAGCGCTCCGGATCGGGGCCGAGCAGGACGGCGCGGTGGCGGAACGCGGTCCTCCCGGTCGCCAGGGCGCGGGCCACCTCAGGGACGGACTCCGGGGCGGCGAGGCCGGGCCGCTCGTCGAGCCGCGCGCGCAGCCGCGCCGCCTGGGCGCGCAGCGCCGGTACGGTCCGGCCGGACAGGGCCCACGGCACCGGCGAGTCGGCGACCGCCGGGGTGAACGGCGGTTCGGCGACCGCCGAGGGCGGCGGTTCGGCCGGCGCCTCCTCGAGGACGACGTGGGCATTGGTACCGCTCATGCCGAACGACGACACACCGGCCCGGCGCACGACGCCGTCGCGCGGCCACGGCACCGGCTCGGTCAGCAGCCGCATCGCCCCGGACGACCAGTCCACGTGCGGGGTCGCCTCGGAGGCGTGCAGGGTCGCCGGGAGCACCTCGTGGCGCAGGGCCTGGACCATCTTGATGACGCCTGCGACGCCGGCGGCGCACTGGGAGTGGCCGATGTTGGACTTGACCGAGCCGACCCACAACGGGCGCCCGGCGGGACGATCCCGGCCGTAGACGTCCAGGAGCGCCCGGCCCTCGATCGGGTCGCCGAGCGCGGTTCCGGTGCCGTGGGCCTCGACGGCGTCGACCTCGTGGGCGTCCAGCCCGGCGCTGCGCAGCGCCTGGCGGATGACGCGCTGCTGGGCCCGGCCGCTCGGGGCGGTGAGGCCGTTGCTGGCGCCGTCGTGGTTGACGGCGGAGCCGCGCAGCACCGCCAGCACCCGGTGGCCGTTGCGCCGGGCGTCGGAGAGCCGCTCGGTCAGGAGCATCCCGGCGCCTTCGCTCCAGCCGGTGCCGTCGGCGTCGGCGGAGAACACCTTGCACCGGCCGTCGGCGGCCAGGGCGCCGCCCTGGCTGCCGTCCGTGAACATGCTCGGCGTGTTCATGACGGTGACGCCGCCGACCAGGGCCAGCGAGCACTCGCCGCGGCGCAGCGCCTCCGCGGCCATGTGCATGGCCACCAGCGAGGACGAGCAGGCGGTGTCGACCGTGAGGGTGGGGCCCTCCAGACCGAGCACGTACGAGACCCGGCCGGAGGCGACGCTCGTCGACGTGCCCAGCAGCAGGTGCGGGCCCGTCCCCTCGGGGATGTCGAGCGGGCCGGCGCCGTAGCCGGTCGACGCCGCTCCCACGAAGACACCGGTGGGGCTGCCGGCGAGTGAGCCGGGGGCGATCCCGGCGTGCTCGACCGCCTCCCACGCGGTCTCCAGCAGGAGCCGCTGCTGCGGGTCCATGGCGAGGGCCTCACGCGGGCCGATGCCGAAGAACTCGGCATCGAAGTCCGCCATGCCGTCGACGAACCCGCCCTCGAAGGTGCGGCTGAGTCCGGCCTCGGCGCTGTCGGCGGCGTAGACGGCGTCGAGCCGCCAGCCCCGGTCGTCGGGGAACGGCGCGATGGCGTCGATGCCCTCGCTGACGATCCGCCACAGCCCGTCGGGGGTGTCGGCGGCGCCGGGCAGCCGGCAGCTCATCCCGATGATCGCGATCGGATCGTCGGCCGGCGCCGGCCCGCCCGCCGTCTCCGGGGCGACGGCGGTCTCCTCACGGTCGCCCACGACGGCCCGGCCGAGCATCTCGGCCAGCAGGCGGGGGGTCGGGTGGTCGAAGACCAGAGTGGCAGGCAGCCGCAGTCCGGTGGCAGCGGCCAGTCGGTTGCGCAGTTCGACGGCGGTCAGCGAGTCGAAGCCGAGTTCCTTGAACGCCCGCCCGGCCTCGACCGCCCGCGGACCGGGGAAGCCGAGGACCGCGGCGGCCGCGGAGCGGACCAGGTCGAGAAGGAACCGGGAACGGTCCTGGGGACCGAGGGCGGCGAGCCGGTCCGCCGACGCGGCGCCCTCGGCCGGGGCGGCGCCGCGGGCCGTGCGCCGGGCGCCGGGTCGGAGCAGACCGGTCAGCATCGGCGGCAGCGAACCCGCCGCGGTCAGGGCAGCGGTGTCCAGCCCCGTCGCCACCAGGGCCCCGTGCGGCGAGGCCAGGGCGGCGTCGAGGAGAGCGAGTCCGTGGCCGGCGGCAAGAAGCGGGAAGCCGGAGCGAGCGACGCGTTCGCGGTCCACCCGGGTGAGGCGGGCGGCCATGCCGGCGGTGCCGTCCCAGGCGCCCCAGGCCAGGGACAGCGCGGGCAGGCCGACGGCGTGCCGGTGCTGGGCCAGGGCGTCGAGGAAGGCGTTGGCCGCGGCGTAGTTCCCCTGCCCGGGTGCGCCGAGGGTCCCGGCGACCGAGGAGAACAGTACGAAGGCCGCGAGGTCGTGACGGCGGGTCAGCTCGTGCAGATGGAACGCGGCGTCGGCCTTGGGTCCCAGGACGGTGTCCAGCCGTTGCGGTGTCAGGGCCGCGACGGTGCCGTCGTCGAGCACGCCGGCGGTGTGGAAGACGCCGGTCAGCGGACGGTCGTCCGGTATCGCGTCGAGCACGGCCGCGAGGGCGCCGCGGTCGGCGGCGTCGCAGGCCACGATCTCGGCGTCGGCGCCCAGCGCGGTCAGCTCGGCGGTCAGTTCCCGGGCGCCCGCGGCGTCCGGTCCGCTCCGGCTGAGCAGGACGAGGCGGCGGACGCCGTGGGCGGTGACCAGATGCCGGGCGAGGAGCGCGCCCAGACCGCCGGTACCGCCGGTGACGAGGACGGTGCCGTCGGGGTCGAGCGGTCGCGGGACGGTGAGGACGACCTTGCCGATGTGGCGGGCCTGGCTGACGTGGCGGAACGCGTCCGGCGCCTGCGGGAGGGCGAACGCCCGGACCGGCGGCAGCCGCAGCGCGCCGGTCCGCAGCAGCTCCAGCAGCTCCGCCAGGATCTCCCCGATGCGCTGCGGGCCCGCCTCCACCAGGTCGAACGCCCTGTAACGGACGCCGGGGTGGGCGACGGCGACCTCGCCGGCGTCCCGGAGGTCGCTCTTGCCCATCTCGACGAACCTGCCGCCGCGCGGCAGGAGCCGCAGCGAGGCGTCGACGAACTCGCCGGCGAGCGCGTCGAGGACGACGTCCACGCCGCGCCCGGAGGTGACGGCCGAGAAGCTGTCCTCGAAACCGAGGTCCCTGGACGAGGCGATGTGGTCGTCGGGAACGCCCATGGCCCGCACCGCGTCCCACTTGCCAGGGGAGGCGGTGGCGAAGACCTCGGCGCCGAGGTGCCGGGCGAGCTGGACGGCGGCGGTTCCCACACCGCCGGCGGCTGCGTGCACGAGGACCGCCTCGCCGGCCCGGAGACCGCCCAGGTCGACCAGGCCGTAGTACGCGGTCGCGTAGGCGATCGGCACCGCGGCCGCCTCCGCGAACGTCATGTCCGCCGGCATCGGGGCGAGCAGCCGGTGATCGGTCACCGCGACCGGCCCGAACGCACCCGTGCACACACCCATGACCCGGTCGCCGGGCGACAGGCCGGTGACCTCCGGCCCGGTCTCCAGGACGACGCCGGCAGCCTCGCCGCCCAGTTCCACCTCGCCCGGGTACATGCCCAGCGCGTACAGGACGTCGCGGAAGTTCAGCCCGGCGGCCCGCACGGCAACCCGGACCTGCCCCGGACCGAGCGGCCCCGCCAAGTCCACGGGGGCGAACCAGAGGTTCTCCAGCGTGCCTGGCTCCC
The DNA here is from genome assembly GCF_036226745.1 of Streptomyces sp. NBC_00683. Lineage (NCBI taxonomy): Bacteria > Bacillati > Actinomycetota > Actinomycetes > Kitasatosporales > Streptomycetaceae > Streptomyces > Streptomyces sp. NBC_00683. The sequence goes on from NZ_CP109013.1 coordinate 7,354,842, forward strand.
GGGTGTCGAGCCGCCAGGACGCCGCCCGCGCCGGTACGGGCAGGCCGGCCGGATGCGCCGCCCGCACCAGCCGGGCGGCGAACGCCGCCCCGGCGCGCACGGCGATCTGCGGCTCGCCCGCGTCGACCGCGGCAGCGACGGCCTCCCAGGGCACGCCGTCGCTGTCGGTGTCCGCCAGCACGAAGCGGCCGGGTTCCTCGGACTGCGCGGCACGGACCAGTCCCCATACCGCCGCGGCGGCCGGGTCGGGGGCACGGTCGCCGGGGACGGCGAGTACCGCGTCGCGGGTGAGCACCACCAGACGGGAATCGGCGCACCGCTCGTCGGCCAGCCACTGCTGGAGCGCGCCCAGCACCCGCCCGGTGAGGGCCCGTGCCCGGGCCGGCCCGTCGGCGGCTGTCGCGGTGTCGCGGACGCGCAGCACCACGGTCCGGGGGAGCGGGCCTTCGGGGAGCAGAGGGGCCGGATCGAAGGCGTCCACGGCCACGCCGGGCGGCGTCGTGCCGGGAGCCCGGTCGGCCGCGAGCGGGCTCCATTCGAGCCGGCAGAGACCGTCGGACCGGTCGGCGGACTCGGGCGCCGCCGCTACTGGGCGGACGACCAGCCGGTCGACCGACAGGACCGGCTCGCCGGTGTGGTCCGCGGCGGCGACGGCGACGCCGCCGCCGTCGAGCGGGGTGAGCCGGACGCGGAGCGCCGCCGCGCCGGCCGCCCGCAGCGTCACGCCCGTGAAGGAGAACGGGACCCCCGCCGTGTCCGGCCCGCCCGGGCCGGCTCCGGCCTGGGCCTGGAGAGCGGCGTCCAGGAGCGCCGGATGGATGCCGTACGCGCGCGCCTGGGGTTCGTCGGACTCCGCCAGACCCACCTCGGCGAAGACCTCGTCGCCACGCCGCCACAGGCTCCGGATGCCGCGGAACGCCGGGCCGTACTGCAGGCCTGCGCCCTCCAGCAGTTCGTAGGCGCCGTCCGCAGGCACGTCCACCGCGCCGACCGGCGGCCACTGCAGCGACCAGCCGTTGTCAGGGTCCCGTTCCGCGGTTGGCTGGGGGGCCAGGACACCGCTCGCGTGCCGGGTCCAGGGGCGCTCGGGCCAGCCCTCGTCCGCGGGCGCGTCGGGCCGCGCGTACACGCTCACGTCCCGCCGCCCGGTCGCGTCGGCGGCGCCGACGGCGACCTGCATCTGGACGCCGCCCCGCTCGGGCAGCGCCAGCGGCGTCTCCAGCACCAGCTCCTCGACGTGGCCGCAGCCGGCCTGGTCGCCGGCGCGGACCGCGAGTTCCACGAACGCGGTGCCGGGCAGCACGGTGCGCCCCAGGACCACGTGGTCGGCCGCCCACTGCGGCCGCCCGGCCGAGAGCCACCCGAAGAACAGCAGCGCGTCGCCGTCGGCGAGGCTGACGCCGGCGCCCAGCAGCGGGTGCCGGGTGGCGCCGAGCCCGGCCGCCGTCACGTCGCCGGGCGACCACGTCAGCCGCGGCCAGTAGTGCTCCGTCTCGAAGGCATAGGTGGGCAGCGCCACCGGCCGGCCGCCGGCACCGGGGAACACGGCCGTCCAGTCGGGGGTCACACCGTTTGCGTGCAGCTCGGCCAGTGCCCCCGTCGCGGCGGCCGGCTCGCGGAGGGAGCGCCGCAACGCCGGTACCACGACGGCGGGTTCGTCGCGGTGCGCGAGCGACTCCTCGGCCATGGCGGACAGGACGCCGTCCGGCCCGAGTTCGAGGTACCGGCCCACGCCGTGCCCGTCGAGCCAGGCGACACCGTCCCCGAACCGGACAGCCTCGCGGACCTGGCGGACCCAGTAGGAGGGGTCGGCGAGCTCGTCGGCCCCCGCCACCGTCCCGGTGAGGTTCGAGACGATGGGGACGGACGGGCTCCCGTACGTCAGCCCGGCGGCGATCGTGCGGAACTCGTCGAGCATCGGGTCCATATGGGCGGAGTGGAAGGCGTGGGACACCCGCAGGAGCCGGGTCCGCACCCCTCGCTCCTTCCAGTGGGCCGCCAGCGCGCCGACGGCGTCGCGGTCGCCGGAGACGACCACGTCGGCCGGCCCGTTGACGGCGGCGACGACGACGGCCCCGGAGGCCGTCCCGGCGAGCGTCGTGCGGACCTCGTCCTCGGTGGCCCGGACCGCGAGCATCGCGCCGTCCCCGGCCATCCGCTGCATCAGCCGGCCCCGGGCGGCGACGAGGGCGCAGGCGTCCGGCAGCGACCACACCCCGGCCACATGGGCGGCGGCGAGTTCGCCGACGGAGTGGCCCAGCACGTAGTCAGGGGCGACGCCCCAGTGCGTGAACAGCCGGTGGAGCGCGACCTCGATCGCGAACAGCCCGGGCTGGGCGTACTCGGTACGGTCCAGCAGCTCGGCCCCGGGCGATTCCGGCCCGGCGAACAGCACCTCGCGCAGCGGGCGGCCCAGGTGCGGATCCAGGGCCTCGCACACCTCGTCCAGCGCTTGGGCGAACACCGGCTCCGCGGCGTACAGTTCGCGGCCCATGCCGGCCCGCTGTGCGCCCTGCCCGGTGAACAGCATCGCGAGTTTCCCCGCCGGCCGCGTCCCGCGGGCCACCCCGTACCGCACCCGGGCGCTCTCCGCGCCCTGTTCGACGGCGGCGAGGGCGTCGAGCAGTTCGTCGCGGTCGCCCGCGGTCACGACGGCGCGGTGCGGCAGCGCCGCGCGGGTCGTCGCCAGCGCGTGGCCGAGGTCCGTGAGGTCGAGCCCGGGCTCGGACGCCACCCTTTCCCGCAGCCGGGCGGCCTGGCCGGACAGCGCGGACGCCGTCCTGGCGCTGACCGGGAACGGCAGCGTCGTGCCGGCCGGCCGACGGGTGCCGGTCGGGGCCGACTCCGCCTCCGGCTGGGGCGCCTGCTCGAGGATCAGGTGGGCGTTGGTACCGCTCAGCCCGAACGAGGAGACGCCCGCCCGGCGGGGTTCGCCGGTCCGGGGCCAGTCGCGGGCCTCGGTGAGTAGCCTGGCAGAGCCCGCGGTCCAGTCGACGTGCCCGGTGGGCTCGTCGACGTGCAGGGTCCGCGGCAGGACGCCGTGCCGCAGCGCCTGCACCATCTTGATCACCGACGCGACGCCTGCGGCGGCCTGCGCGTGGCCGATGTTGGACTTGACCGAGCCGATCCACAGCGGCCGGTCGGCCGGCCGGTCCTGCCCGTAGGCCGCGATCAGGGACTGGGCCTCGATCGGATCGCCGAGGCTCGTGCCCGTGCCGTGCGCCTCCACGGCGTCGACCTGACCGGGCGCCAGACGGGCGTCGGCCAGGGCCTGCAGGGTCACCCGCTGCTGCGAGGGCCCGTTGGGGGCGGTCAGCCCGTTGGACGCGCCGTCCTGGTTCACCGCCGAACCGCGCACGACGGCGAGCACCGGGTGGTTCAGCCGGAGCGCGTCGGACAGCCGCTCCACCACCAGGACGCCGACGCCCTCGGACCAGCCGGTGCCGTCGGCCGCCGCCGCGAAGGACTTGCACCGGCCGTCGGCGGCCAGGCCGCCCTGCCGGCTGAACTCGGCGAACACACCGGGCGTGGCCATCACCGTCACACCGCCGGCGAGCGCGAGGGTGCTCTCGCCGCGCCGCAGCGACTGGCACGCCAGGTGCAGGGCGACGAGCGACGACGAACAGGCCGTGTCCACGGTGACCGCGGGCCCCTCCAGGCCCAGCGTGTAGGACACCCGGCCGGAGATCACGGCGGTCGCGCCGCCGGTCAGCAGATAACCCTGGTTGTCCTGCTCGGCGCCGGCCAGCAGCGAGGTGTAGTGCTGGTCGTTGGCGCCGACGAACACGCCGGTGCGGCTGCCGCGCAGCGACGACGGGTCGATACCCGCGGCTTCCACGGCCTCCCAGGACGTCTGCAGGAGCAGCCGCTGCTGCGGGTCCATGGCGAGGGCCTCGCGCGGCGATATGTCGAAGAACCCCGGGTCGAACCGGGTGGCGTCGTCGACGAAACCGCCTTCCCGGACGTAGCCGCCGGACTCTCCGGAGTCCGGACCGGCGTCCGCGCCCAGCAGTCCGGAGAGCTGCCAGCCGCGGTCCTCGGGGAACGGGCCGACGGCATCGGCGTCCGCGAGCACGAGCCGCCACAGGTCCTCGGGCGTGCGCACCCCGCCGGGGAAACGGCAGCCCATTCCGACGACGGCGATCGGCTCCCGGTTTTCTTTCTCGGCCTCGCGCAACCGCTGCCTGGTCCGATGCAGATCAGTGGTGACAAGTTTCAGATATTCACGCAGCGTTCCGTCGTCCACCATCTGAAGGAAACCCCATTTCCGAGGACGACGCAGCGGTCGGCTGTCGTTTGCCGAAGACCTCATGAACAGACCCCGGTCGGGGGGAAGGCTAGTCACCGCAGAGGGCGGGAACCAACCCCTGCCAGGCTGGTCAGACCCCCGAGAACTCTAGGGGTGGCATTTAGGGGTTGACGTCGTCCGTCTTTCTCATACGCTTTTGCCGCTGCTTCCGATCGGATTGGCTGGGCGACAAGTGGACAATGCCCGAATGCTTTTCGACCTGACTGACCCGGCCCTGATGAACGACCGGTACAACTATTATCGGCGGCTGCGGGAAACAGAGCCGATCCATCATTCACCGCACGGCTTCTGGACACTCGCCCGCTACGCCGACGTCGATGCCTTCCTGCGCGCGCCGCAGACATCGGCGGCCGTCCCCGAGGACCCCCTGTTCACCGCCCTGCGCGGCGGCCGGGACGCCCCCGCCATGCGCAGCATGCGGCGGTGGATGGTGGTGAAGGACGGCGCCGAGCACCGGCGGCTGCGCCGCCTGGTGGCCCGGGCGCTCACTCCGAACGCCGTCGAGGGACTGAGGCCGGAGATCCACCGGATCGTCAGCAGCCTGATCGACGAGCTGGGCGAGGGCGAGATCGACCTGATCGGCCAGTTCGCCACGCCGGTGCCGATCGCCATCGTCTGCGGGCTGCTCGGCATCCCGGTCGAGGACGCCGGGCGCTGTCTGGAGTGGACGAACGCCATCGCGAACATCGTCGACCCCCTCATCACCCCGCAGATGCGCATCGCGATGAACCGGGCGGAACCCCAGTTCAACGCCTACATCCGGGAGCAGATGGAGCTCCGGCGCAGCCACCCACGCGACGACGTCCTCTCCATGCTGATGCGGAAGGACGCCAACGGCGACGGGCTGAGCGACGAGGACGTCATCGCCCAGGTGCTGCTGCTGTTCAACGCCGGCCACGAGACCACGGTCAACGTCATCGGGAACGCGATCCACTCGCTGCTCACGCACCCGGACCAGCTGCGGATCCTGCGCGAGCACCCCGAACTCGTCGAACCCGCCTTCGAGGAACTCGCCCGGTACAACGCCACGGTGCAGATCATCGCCCGGCAGCTGAGCGGCGACCTGGTCCTCGACGGCACCGTCATCCCGGCAGGCTCCTCGGTGCTGGGCATCACCGGGTCCGCGCACCGCGACCCGGCCAGATTCGAGGAACCGGACCGGCTGGACGTGCGCCGCACCGGGGTGAGGTCGCTCGCCTTCGGCTCGGGCCCGCACGCCTGCATAGCCGCGATGCTGGGCAAGGCGGAGGTCTCCATCGCCCTGACCGAACTCCTCCGGCGGTACGAGACCATCGAGTTCGCCACGGACGACCTGCGGTGGCACACCCGCTTCAGCTTCGTCCTCGGGCTCAAGAGCCTCCCGCTGCGGGTCGCGTACCGCCGGTAGCCGACCGAGGTTGAGCTCGGGCTTCAGTCCGAGCACGTCCCCGTGATCGCCCGGCCGCCACCGCGACCGGCCGGCGGTGGGCCGTAGCCCACCGCCGATCACCCTCAACCGAGTTCCTCCAGCCACCTGCTGACCGCCATGGCGGTCGTCCCGCCGTGCTCGCGCATGATCGTGAAATGGTTGCCCGGCACGTCGACAGCCGTGTGCGGCAGGCTCCAGGAGGCCCGCCAGTCCTCTTCGCGGTTCCACTCCCCGATCGGCTCCGACGCCCGCACCACGAGCGTCGGAGCCTGGATGGCCCGGGGCTGGAACAGCGCGAACATCCTGCCGTACCAGGCCTGCGCGGTGAGGCGGATGTCGTTCATGGGCACGTACAGGTCCTCACGCTGGAACATGCCGTCGTTGAGCTCGTTCTTCCACTCCTCGTACACCGGCTGGTCCAGCTGGTAGGCGTCGACGAGGACGACACCGGCCGGCACGACGCCCATCTGTTCCAGCCGGTAGGCGAGCGCGTGGGCGAACAGACCGCCGCCGGAGTGTCCGACGATCACGAACGGGTCGTCGCCCACGCTCTCCAGCAGGGTCTTCGCCTGCCAGGTCAGCACCGCGTCGGGGCCGGACGGCAACAGCTCGCCGTCACGGTAGCCGGGCACCGGAAGCGCGATGACGTCGCGCTCCCCGCGGAACGGCGTGGCGAACCGGGCGAACTCATGAGGTCCGGCCACAGCTGAGGTGCCGCACTGGCCGATGATCCGCAGCCGCCCGTCACCACGGGCGAGGAAGACAGGAGCCGGCGACACCTCGAGTTCGTCGGGGTCCTCGAACTTCGGGCGGAAGCTCGCCGCCTCCATGAGGAACTCCATGAACTTGCCCAATCTGTCCTCGCGCGCGGCCTCCTGCAGCAGCGACCGCAGGATTCCACCGCCGCGCGATCCGGCGTCGGGGCCTGCCTCGGCGTCGTCGGTGTCAGGGCCGAGCAGTATCTGCTGCACGTGTGCGGCCAGTGCGGCTGGTGTCGCGTGCTCGAACACGATCGCACTGGACAGCGGCACACCGGTGGCGACCTGCAGCGCATTGCGCAGCTCGACCGCAGTCAGGGAGCTCATACCCAACTCGAGGAACTCGCGGTCCGGCTCGACCGCCTCCACGTCCGGATAGGCGAGTACGGCGGCCGTGTGTGCCCGGACCAGGTCGAGGGTCGCTCGGCGCCGCTCGGCGCGTGGCAGCTTCTCCAGCCGCTCGCGGAGGTCGCCGGGACCGTCGCCCTCACCGGCCGTCGTGCCGATGCCGCGCAGGCGGCGCACCTCGGGCAGGTCGCTGAGCAGGTGCCGGTCACGGTCCTCCGTGTATGCGGCGGCGAACCGGGGCCAGTTGACGTCGGCGACGACCACGCCGCCGGCGTCGGACCGGACCGGAAGCCGTCCGAGGACACCCGCCGCGGCCTCCGGCGGCATCGCCCGCAGGCTGCTCTGCCGCAGCCACTCCAGCTCTTCCGGATCACCGGCGGCGGAGTCCGTCCACGGCCCCCAGGCCACCGAGACCGCGGCAGCTCCCCCCGCGCGCCGGTATGCGGCCAGGGCGTCGAGGTAGGCGCCGGTGGCCGAACGGGTCACCTGCCGGGCGTCCCCCCAGACCCCGCTGACCGAGGCCAGCAGCACGAACGCGGTCAGGTCGAGATCGATGGTGAGCTCGTGCAGGTGCCGGGCACCGGCCACGACGTGGTCGATCACGTCGATCCCGGCGGTGCCCAGAGCCGACGGCTCGGTGTCCGAGGCGATCTCGGGCGCATACACGACGGCGGCCAGCGGCTGCTCGCCGGGGATCTCCGCGAGCACCCGTGCCAGAGCGGCACGGTCCGCCGGTTCGCAGCCCACGACCGTCACCTGCGCCCCACGCCCGGTCAGGTCGGCGACCAGTTCGGTCACGCCGCGGCCCGCCGCGCCCTCCCGTCCGGTGAGCAGCAGGTGCCGCACCCCGTTGTCGGCGAGCCAACGTGCCGTTCCCGCACCGATCACGCCGGTGCCGCCGACCACCAGTACGGTCCCGGATTCGGGCCAGCGGACCGGCTCGCCGTCGGTCACGGGGTTCGCCACGTCCGGCACCAGCCGGGGCACCCGCATCTGCTGGTCACGAATGGCCAGTTGCTCGGGTCCGGCCAGCAGCGCGGCGGTGAACAGCGGCCAGTGACGGGCAGCCGGCTCCTCGGGCAGGTCGATCAGGCCGCCCCAGCGGTCCGATCCGGCGCGGTCGATCGCACGGCCGAGGCCCCAGAGGAGCGCCTGTGCGGGATTGCGGACCGGGTCGGACGCACCGGTCGACACCGCGCCCGAGGTGACGCACCACAACCGGGCGTCGATACCGGCGTCGCGGAGCGCGTGGGTCAGCTCCAGCGTCCCCTCGACTCCCGCCCTCTCGTCGCTCGCGCCGAGCGACATCAGCGACACCACTCCGGCGAGCCGGTCGGATTCGACGAGTGCGTGCTTCAGCTGCTCCGTGAGGCCCTGCCGTGTCATGCGGGCACCGTCAACAGGCAGGCGCACCACGGTGGCGCCGGCGTCGGCCAGTGCGGCAGCGATCTCGGTCCGCGGCTCGTCGATCGACGTGACGAGCAGCCAGGTACCGGGGTTGCCCGTGGCGACCGGCAGATCGGCGCTCGGCTTCCAGACGATCCGGTAGCGCCACGAGTCGAGCAGCGAACGCTGCTGGTGACGCTGTCGCCACTCGGACAGGGCGGGAAGAGCCGATTCGAGTCCGGGCAGTTCCTCCAGATCCCCGCGCTCGACGGCGTCCCAGAACGGGGCGTCCGCCATATCGGCAGCGGTCGTCTTCACCGGCTGCGGCCAGTACCGTTCGCGCTGGAAGGCGTACGTCGGGAGCTGGGTGCGGTGGCCGTTGAGTACGGCGGGCCAGTTGACGTCGATGCCGGCCTTCCAGGCCTCGCCCAGGGAGGTCAGCACTCGGCGCAGCCCGCCTTCGTCACGCCGCAGCGTGCCCAGTACCGCAGCTTGGACGTTCGCCGCGTCGAGGGTCTCCTCGATGCCGACCGTGAGTACCGGATGCGGGCTCACCTCGATGAAGGTACGCATCCCCTGTTCCAGCAAGGTGCGGACCGCGTCCTCGAACTCCACCGTGGAGCGCAGGTTGTCGAACCAGTACTGCGCGTCCAGGCGGCTCTCCACCAGCCGGCCGGTGAGCGTGGAGAACATCGTCACCGTGCCGCCGACGGCCGGGGACAGCTCAGCCAGATCCGTCAGGATCCGCTCACGCAGCTCCTCCATCCGTGAGGAGTGCGACGCGTAGTCCACCGCGATCCGCCGCGCCCGGATCCCCCGCCGCTCGCACTCGGCCATCAGCTCCTCGAGGGCACCGACTTCCCCGGACACTACGGTGGACGAGGGGCCGTTCACGGCCGCCACCGACACCCCCGCCCAGCCCGAGACCAGATCCCCGACAGCCTTCCGGTCCGCGGCCACCGAGACCATCGCGCCACCACCGGCCACCGAGACCAGCGCCTTCGACCGCAGCGCCACCACCCGCGCCCCGTCCTCCAACGAGAGCCGGCCCGCCACACACGCAGCGGCGATCTCCCCCTGCGAGTGACCCACCACCACCGACGGCACCACGCCCGCCGACCGCCACACCTCCGCCAACGCCACCATCACCGCCCACAAGACCGGCTGGACCACATCCACCCGGCCCAGGTCCCCGCCCTCCAGCAACACCCCGGACAACGACCAGTCCACAAACGGCGCCAGCGCCGCCTCGCACTCCAGCAAGCGCTCCCGGAACACGTCCGAGCACTCCCACAACTCCCGCGCCATGCCCACCCACTGCGCACCCTGACCCGGGAACACAAACACCACACCACCCGAAGGACCCGCCCCACCGGCAGAACCCGCGCCAAGCCCCGTAACGACCCCGGACAGACCGGCCAGCAGCTCTTCCGGTCCCTCACCCACCACCACCGCACGATGCTTCAGCGCAGCCCGGCCGGTCGCCAGCGACCATCCCACGTCCGCCACGTCCAGCTCCGGCCGATCCGCCACGAACGACCGCAACCGCTCCGCCTGTGCCTGCAACGCCTCCGCAGACCTCGCCGACACCACCCACGCCGACACACCCGAATCAGGTGACAGCACACCCGGACCGGGCAGCTCCGGAACCAGCTCCGGTTCCTGGACCGGTGCCTGCTCCAGAATCACGTGTGCGTTCGTCCCGGACATCCCGAAGGAGGACACCGCCGCACGCCGGGGGCGATCATCGATCTCGGGCCAGGGACGTGCCTCGGTGAGCAGTTCCACCGAGCCCGCCTCCCAGTCCACCTGCGGCGACGGCTCGTCGACGTGCAGGGTGGCGGGCATCAGGCCATGTCGCATGGCCATGACCATCTTGATCACACCCGCGACGCCCGCGGCGGCCTGGGTGTGGCCGATGTTCGACTTGACCGAGCCCAGCCAAAGCGGTTCGTTGCCCTCGCCGCGGTCCTGACCGTAGGTGGCCAGGAGGGCCTGCGCCTCGATCGGGTCACCCAGCCGTGTGCCTGTGCCATGGGCTTCTACCGTATCGATGTCGGCGCCGGTCAGCCGGGCGTTGGCCAGGGCCTGCTGGATCACTCGCTGCTGGGATGGGCCGTTCGGTGCTGTCAGCCCGTTGGACGCACCGTCCTGGTTGATCGCACTGCCGCGCATCACCGCCAGCACCTGATGTCCGTGGCGCCGGGCGTCGGAGAGCCGCTCCAGCATCACCAGACCGACGCCCTCGGCCCATCCGGTTCCGTCGGCGGCCGCCGCGAACGCCTTGCAACGTCCGTCACCGGCCACGCCGTCCTGCCGGTCGAATTCGACGAACGCTCCTGGCGTGGCCATCACCGTCACCCCGCCGGCCAGTGCCACTTCGCACTCGCCGCCTCGCAGTGCCTGGGCGGCCAGGTGCAGGGCCACCAGCGACGAGGAACACGCCGTGTCCACTGTCACGGCCGGACCTTCCAGCCCGAACGTGTACGAGAGGCGGCCGGAGATGACACTGCCTGCGGTACCGGTCAGCAGGTGGCCTTCGGTACCCGGTACTCCCGCGGCTCCGTATCCGGACGAGGACGCGCCGGCGAACACGCCGACGCTGCGGCCATGCAGTGACTGCGGATCCATTCCGGCCGACTCGAACGTCTCCCACGCGGTTTCCAGGAGCAGGCGCTGCTGCGGGTCCATGGCCAGTGCCTCACGCGGGCTGATTCCGAACAGGCCGGCGTCGAACCCGTCCGCGTCCTCGACGAACCCGCCCAGGCCACCGGCGATTCCTGACACCTCCACCGGCCAGCCGCGGTCCGCCGGGAACACCGACAGTCCGTCCACCCCACCGGCCACCAGGTCCCACAGCTGTTCGGGCGATGTGATCCCGCCCGGGTAGCGGCAGGCCATGCCCACGATCGCCAGTGGTTCGTCAGCCGCACCCGTCCGGGTCCGCACCAGTTCCACAGGCTGGGCCACGCCGAGCAGTTGGGACTGGAGGTACTCGGCCAGAACACGCGGCGTGGGGTAGTCGAACACCAGCGTCGCGGGCAGGGCGAGCCCGGTGTGAGTGGACAGCACATTGCGCAGCTCGACGGCCATCAGCGAGTCGAAGCCCAGATCACGGAACGCCCGGCCCGGCTCCACCGCTCCGGCGCCGGAGTGACCCAGCACCCTCGAAGCCTGTTCCCGTACCAGGTCCAGCAGTATCTCCTGCTGCCGTACCTCGGACACGGCCGTCAGTTCATTGCGCAACGGCAGCTCTGCGCCGAGAGTCCCGCCGTCGGCAGTGCCGGACCGGTCGGTGGCCTCGGGCAGGTCGGCGAACAGCGCACTGGACCGGGCCGAGGTGAAGGCGGGAACGAAGGCGGGCCAGTCCACGTCGGCCACCGTCAAGGTGTCCGGTCCTGCGTCGATCGCCTGGGCCAGTGCCCGCATCGCGAGCACCGGGTTCATCGTGTTCAGCCCCCGCCGACGCAGGTAGTCCTCCGTCTCACCCAGCGTGGCCATTCCCACCTCGGCCCACGGGCCCCATGCCACCGACGTGCCCGCGAGTCCACGATCGCGGCGGTGCTGCACCCAGGCGTCCAGGAACGCGTTGCCTGCCGCGTACGCACCCTGACCGCCGCTGCCCCACGTCGCCGAGATCGACGAGAAGACCACGAACAGGTCTATCGGCAGACCGGCCGTCAGCTCGTCCAGGTGCACGGTCCCCTCGGTCTTCGCCCGGAGCACGGAAGCGAACACCTGCGGTGCGGCCTCTTCCAGCCGCTGCGGAGCGTCCAGGCCGGCGGTGTGCACGATGCCGGTCAGTGGCCATTCCGCCGGAATGGCGGCGATCACCGCGGCGAGGGCGTCCCGGTCGGCGACGTCGCACGCGGCTACGGTGACCCGGGCGCCGGACTCGGACAGTTCCTCCACCAGGCCCTCGGGTGCCACGCCGCCGCGGCTGGTCAGCACCAGGTGCGGCACACCCCGGCCGGCGAGCCAGCGCGCCACCATGGAGCCCAGCGCACCGGTGCCTCCCGTGACCAGCACCGTTCCCGACGGACTCCACGTCCCGCTGGTCGGTGCCACGGGCTCGGCCCGCAGGACGCGCCGGCCGTGGACGCCGGACCCGCGAACGGCGACCTGGTCCTCGCCGCCGTCGGCCAGGACTCCGGCGAACCGGGCGGCGGCACGGGCGTCCAGTTCGGCTGGCAGGTCGACCAGGCCGCCCCATTGCTGGGGGAACTCCAGCGCGGCGACCCGGCCCAGGCCCCAGACGGCGGCCTGGCCAGGGCTGCGCAGCGGATCCGACTTCCCGGTCGACACCGCGCCACAGGTTGCCACCCACAACGGCACGGATGCCTGCGCATCAGCCCAGGCCTGCACCATCGACAGCACGACCGCGAGAGGTGCATGAATGCCACTGTGCGCCGGCAGGGTGGCCTCGGCGGCATCGGCCAGCAGCACGACACCGGACAGGTCGTGGGCTTCGCCGGCAAGGCGTTCGAGTGTCGCCGCCAGGTCCTGCCGCCCTGTCGAACCGTCGTCGAGGGGCACATTGATCACTGAAGCCCCGGCCCCGGTCAGCGCCGCGGCCACATCCGTCCGCCCGGAACCGACGACCACCCATGTCCCCGTCAAGGACGCCGTGGGCGGAGGGCCGGTGAGCGGCTTCCATGTGACCCGGTACCGCCAGGAGTCCACGACGGAGCGTTCGCGTCGTCGTCGCCGCCAGGTCGACAGCACCGGGAGCACGTCGCCGAGCGCGGCGGGGGCTTCGGACAGTTCCAGTTCGGTGGCCAGTTGCTGGAGGTCTTCGCGTTCGACGGCGTCCCAGAACCGGGTCTCGGTCAGGTCGCCGTTACTCGGCGCGGCGGTGGGTTCGGCGGCCGGCTCCGGCCAGTACCGGGCGCGCTGGAAGGCGTAGGTCGGCAGGTCGACGACGCGGCCGCCCCAGCCGGAGAACACGGCCGTCCAGTCTACCTCGGTGCCGGTGGCCCACAGGCGGCTGATCGCGGTGAGTGCGGTGTCGGTTTCGTCGCGGTCCTTGCGCAGGACGGGGACGAACTCGGCGTCGGAGGTGGTGTTCTGGGCCATGGCGGACAGGACGCCGTCGGGGCCGAGCTCCACATACCGTGTCACGCCCATGGCATCGATGGCGGTGACACCGTCGGTGAATCGCACCGGCTGCCGCACTTGGTTCAGCCAGTACTCCGGCTGCTGCATGACACCGGGTTCGGCGATGGCTCCGGTCAGGTTCGAGACCACTGGGATCCGGGCCGGGTGGTACGTCAGTCCGGACAGGACGGTCGCGAATTCGCCCAGCATCGGTTCCATGAGGGCGGAGTGGAACGCGTGCGACACGGACAGGACGTTGAACCGTAGGCCGCGGGCGGCGCATTGGGCTGCGTAGTGCTCGATGGCTTCGGTGGTGCCGGAAAGGACTACCGAGTTGGGGCCGTTGACGGCGGCGATGTCCAGGCCGGAGTCCGCAACATCGGCTTCGGTGGCCTGGACGGCGAGCATGCCGCCGCCGGCGGGCAGTGCCTGCATCAGCCGGCCGCGTTCGGCGACCAGGGTGCAGGCGTCGTCCAGGTCGAGGATGCCCGCGACGTGCGCGGCGGTGATCTCGCCCAGGGAGTGGCCCAGGAGCACGTCCGGGGTCACGCCCCAGGACCCCACCAGCCGGAACAGGGCGACCTCAAGAGCGAAGAGGCTCGCCTGCGCCCACACGGTGTGGTCCAGGTCGGTGCCGTCGGTGAGGACGTCGCGCAGCGGGCGTTCCAGGCGGACGTCGAGCCGTGCGCACACCGCGTCAAAGGCTTCCGCGAACACTGGGAACTGCTTGTACAGCCCGAGGCCCATGCCGGTTCGCTGGGAGCCCTGGCCGGTGAACAGGAACGCGGTTTTGCCTTCGCCGGCGACACCTGTGGCAAGCACGTCACCGTCGGCCAGGACGACGCGGTGCTGGAGTTGGTTCCGGGTGGTGGCCAGGGACCAGCCCATGTCCACCGGGTCCAGTTCCGGTCTCTCCACGACGAAGGACCGCAGGCGTTCGATTTGGGCCTGCAGGGCGGTGTCGGACTTCGCTGAGACCATCCACGGCACGAGGCCTGGCGTCTGCTGTGTCGGAACAGTCGGCTGGGGTTCCGGGGTGGGGGCTTGTTCGAGGATGACGTGTGCGTTGGTGCCGCTGATGCCGAAGGAGGACACAGCGGCGCGGCGGGGCCGGTCGTCGGTTTCGGGCCAGGGGCGTGCTTCGGTGAGGAGTTCTATCGCGCCGGCGGTCCAGTCGACCTGTGGGGTGGGTGCGTCGATGTGGAGGGTGGCGGGCATGAGTCCGTGGCGCAGGGCCATGACCATCTTGATGACGCCTGCGACGCCTGCGGCGGCTTGGGTGTGGGCGATGTTGGACTTTACGGATCCGACCCAGAGGGGTTCGTGGTTGTCGCCCCGGGTTTGGCCGTAGGTGGCCAGGAGTGCTTGGGCTTCGATCGGGTCGCCGAGACGGGTGCCGGTGCCGTGGGCTTCGACGACATCGACGTCCGAGGTCGTCAGGTGCGCGTTGGCGAGAGCCTGCTGGATGACGCGTTGTTGGGAGGGGCCGTTGGGGGCGCTGAGGCCGTTGGAGGCGCCGTCCTGGTTGACGGCGCTGCCGCGCAGGACGGCGAGGATCTGGTGGTTGTTGCGGTGGGCATCGGAGAGTCGTTCGACGAGGAGGAGGCCGACGCCCTCGCCCCAGCCCATGCCGTCGGAGGAGGCGGCGAAGGACTTGCAGCGGCCGTCGGAGGCGAGTCCGCCCTGGCGGTCGAACTCGGCGAACACACCTGGGCTGGCCATCACGGTCACACCGCCGGCCAGCGCCATGTCGCATTCGCCGGTGCGTAGGGCTTGTGCGGCCAGGTGCAGGGCGACCAGGGATGAGGAGCATGCTGTGTCGACGGTGATCGCGGGGCCTTCCAGGCCGAACGCGTAAGAAACCCTCCCCGACATGACGCTGGTCGCGTTACCGGTCAGCAGATGACCCTCCGCGCCCTGCGGCATCTGTGTCCCGGTGCCGTAGCCGGATGCGGTGCCGCCCACGAACACGCCGGTCGAAGACCCGCGCAGCCTGCCGGGGTCGAGAGCTGCCGACTCGAACGCCTCCCACGCTGTTTCGAGCAGGAGCCGTTGCTGTGGGTCCATGGCGAGGGCTTCGCGGGGGCTGATGCCGAAGAGGTCGGCGTCGAACTCGTCGGCACCATCGAGGAACGCACCCCAGCCGGCGATCGAGGCGGGCCAGCCACGGTCCGCCGGGAACGGGCCGACCGCGTCGCCCGCACTCTCGACCAGGTTCCACAAGGATTCGGCGGAGGTCACACCGCCGGGGAAGCGGCAGGCCATGCCCACAATCGCGACCGGCTCATCGGCGCCGATCGCAGTTGACACCGGTCGTGTCTGCGACGGTGCGCCGGGTTCGGTCCCCGTGAGTTCGACCAGGAGGAACTCCGTCAGCTCCAGTGGGGTGGGGTGGTCGAAGACGAGTGTGGTGGGAAGCCGCAGGCCCGTGACTGACTGGAGGCGGTTGCGTACTTCCACGGCCATGAGGGAGTCGAAGCCCAGGTCTCGGAACGCCCGGGACGCCTCCACCGATTCCGTGCCCGCATGCCCGAGGACCGCCGCCGCATGGGTGCGCACCACGTCGAGCACCAGTTGCCGGCGTTGCCCGGCGTGCATCCCGTCGAGCTGCTGCCGCAGACCGGCCGACCCGTCGTGCTCGTCCGACGAGACCGGCCTGCTGATGGCTTCCGGCAGGTCGGCTAGCAGCCGGCTGGGGCGGATCGCGGTGAATGACGCGGCGAACGTGGGCCAGTTGATGTCGGCGACCGTGAGTCCCGACTGGTCGGCGTCGACGGCTGCCGCGAGGGCGCGTATGGCGAGTTCCGGGTCCATCGGCGACATGCCACGCCTGCGCAGAAGCTGCTGTGTGTCCCCTTGGACGGCCATTCCGGCGCCGTCCCAGGGTCCCCAGGCCACCGACGTTGCGGGCAGGCCCCGCTCCCGGCGGTCCTGTGCCCAGGCGTCGAGGAACGCGTTGCCGGCTGCGTAGGCGCCCTGGCCGGCACCGCCCCAAATGGCGGCGCCGGAGGAGAACACGATGAACAGGTCCAGCGGCAGGCCGACTGTCAGCTCGTCCAGGTGCACGACACCGTCGATCTTCGCGCCGACCACCGCGGCCGTCGTGTCCCGGTCGGCCACCTCCAGCAACTGCGCATCCCCGACACCAGCCGCATGCACCACACCCGTGAGCGGCCACTCGGCGGGAACACCAGAGATCACCTCAGCCAGCGCATCCCGGTCGGCCACATCACACGCGACGACGCTGACACGAGTGCCGAGCGCGGCCAGCTCTTCCACCAGGCCCTCCGGCGCCACGCCGCGGCGGCTGGTCAGCACCAGATGCGGCACACCCCGGCCCGCTAGCCAGCGCGCCACCTCCACACCCAGCGCACCGGTGCCACCGGTGACCAGCACCGTCCCCGAGGGCTGCCATCCCTCATCCGCCACAGCCGCCGGCACTGCGTGTGCCAGCCTGCGCCCGTACACCCCGGAGCCGCGCACAGCGACCTGGTCCTCGGCAGCGTCGGCAAGAACCGCGGCCAGTCGGCCGGAGGCTCGGGCATCGAGTTCTGCCGGCAGGTCGATCATGCCGCCCCAGCGCTGCGGGAACTCCAGGGCAGCGACCCGGCCCAGACCCCACACCGCAGCCTGCACCGCATCGACCACCCGGTCCGAGGCGCCCACAGCGACCGCACCCCGCGTCGCCACCCACAACGGCGCGTCGACCCCCGCATCACCCAGCGCCTGCAACAGCACCGTCAGATCGGTGAGTTCGTCGACCACACCGCCACCGGCAGCCGCCCGGCCGGCCGAAGCCGACCCGGCCACCAGCACCACACCACGCACGTCCCGGACCTCGGCGATCCGCACGGCCAGAGCGGCACGGTCCGACACCGCGTCCACCGGCAGGCCCACCACCTCGGCACCCGCCCCCGTCAACGCCCCGGCCACATCGCTGCCTTCAGGCCCCACTACCAACCAGGTGCCCGACAGGGTGGCGGTTTGCGTGGCCTCCAGGGGCTTCCACACCACCCGATAGCGCCAGGTGTCGATGACGGACCTCTGCCGTCGCTCCCGGCGCCATGACGCCAGCGCAGGAACCACCGACCCCAGCAGTTGCGGGGCCTCCGACAACTGGAGCGTGCCCGCGAGCTCGTCGAGATCACCGCGCTCCACGGCATCCCAGAACCGGGACTCGACCGCATCCACCACCCCGGCGGTGCCCTGGACCGACGGCGACGGCGACGGCGCGTCCAGCCAGAACCGCTCATGCTGGAACGCATATGTCGGCAAAGAGACTTGACGGCCGGTGAGCACCGCAGTCCAGTCCACGTCGACGCCTGCCGTCCACGCTTCGCCCAGGGAGGACAGGACGCGCCGCATCCCGCCCTCACCACGCCTCAGCGTGCCCAGGACCACGGCCTCGACACCGACCGCGTCGACCGTCTCCTCAACGCCCACGGTCAACACCGGGTGCGCGCTGACTTCGATGAACGTACGCATGCCCCGTTCGAGGAGGGAACGGACCGCGGTCTCGAACTCGACCGTGGAGCGAAGGTTGTCGAACCAGTACTGGGCGTCGAGATCACCGTTGACAGCGTCACCGGTCAGCGTGGAGATCATCGGAACCGTACCCACAACCGGGGACAACCCGGCCAGATCCGCAAGGATTTGTTCCCGGAGCTGGTCCATGTGCGGCGAGTGGGACGCATAGTCCACCGGGATCCGGCGCGTGCGGATGTCACGCCCCTCGCACTCGGCCATGAACTCGTCCAAGGCCTCGGCGTCGCCGGAGACGACAGTGGAGGACGGGCCGTTCACCGCCGCCACCGACACCCGGCCGGCCCAGCCCGACGCCAAGTCCTCGACCGTCCCGAGCCCGGCCGCGACCGACACCATGCCTCCGCCGCCGGCGATGGCGACCAGTGCCTGCGACCGCAACGCCACAACGCGCGCGGCGTTGTCCAACGAGAGCCAGCCCGCCACACACGCGGCGGCGATCTCACCCTGCGAATGGCCCACGACCGCGGACGGCACCACGCCCGCAGACCGCCATACTTCGGCGAGGGCGACCATGACCGCCCACAGCACCGGCTGGACCACATCCACCCGGTCCACATCACCGTCATGCAGGACGACGTCGGTCAGAGACCAGTCCACATACGGAGAGAGCGCGGTCTCGCACTCGGTCAGCCGCTCCCGGAACACAGGGGAGGTGTCCCACAACTCCCTTGCCATGCCAACCCACTGCGAGCCCTGGCCCGGGAACACGAACACCACACCACCAGAACCCGCGACAGACCCGACGGCCGTGGGCAGGGCGGCCAGCAGCTCGTCCCGGCTCTCGCCGACGACGAACGCGCGATGTTCCAGCGCGGCACGTGTCGTCGCCAGCGACCACCCCACGTCCACCGGATCCAGCTCCGGAGCCTCCGCCACGAACGACCGCAACCGCTCGATCTGCGACCGCAGCGCCGCCTCGGACTTCGCCGACACCACCCACGCTGACACACCCGAAGCCGGAGCTGTCGGAGCCTGGACCGGAACCCCCGGCGACGCCTGCTCCAAGATCACGTGCGCATTCGTGCCGGACATCCCGAACGACGACACCGCCGCACGCCGCGGACGCTCCACCTCGGGCCAAGCCCGGGACTCCGTAAGAAGCTCCACCGCACCCGCCGACCAGTCCACCTCCGGCGACGGCTCATCCACATGCAACGTCGCAGGCAACACACCGTGCCGCAACGCCATCACCATCTTGATCACACCCGCGACACCCGCCGCGGACTGGGCGTGGCCGATGTTCGACTTCACCGAACCCAGCCACAGCGGGCCGCCACCCTCACCCCGTTCCCGGCCATAGGTGGCCAGCAGCGCCTGGGCCTCGATCGGGTCGCCCAGACGCGTGCCCGTCCCATGGGCCTCGACCGCGTCGACGTCCGCACCGGTCAGCCGGGCGTTCGCCAGTGCCTGTCGGATGACCCGCTGCTGCGACGGACCGTTCGGCGCGGTCAGACCGTTGCTCGCGCCGTCCTGGTTGATGGCACTGCCGCGCACCACCGCCAGCACCTGGTGCCCGTTGCGCTCGGCATCCGACAGCCGCTCCAGCATCACCAGACCGACGCCCTCGGACCATCCCGTCCCGTCGGCCGCCGCGGAGAACGCCTTGCACCGGCCGTCACCGGCCAGCCCGTCCTGCCGGTCGAACTCGATGAACGCGCCCGGCGTGGCCATCACCGTCACACCACCGGCCAACGCCATGTCGCACTCGCCACTGCGCAGCGCCTGCGCCGCCAGATGCAAAGCCACCAACGACGAGGAACACGCCGTATCCACCGTCACCGCAGGACCTTCGAGCCCGAACGTGTACGAAAGGCGGCCCGAAATGACGCTGCCCGCGGTACCCGTGATCAAGTGCCCTTCGGCACCCGGTATCCCCGCCGCCCCGTATCCGGACGAGGCCGCACCGGCGAACACGCCCACGTTCCGGCCGCGGAGTGACCGCGGGTTCATGCCCGCCGACTCGAACGTCTCCCAGGCCGCCTCCAGCAGCAGCCTCTGCTGCGGATCCATCGCGAGCGCCTCACGCGGCGAGATCCCGAACAACGCGGGGTCGAAGTCGGCCACGCCGGGCATGAACCCGCCCAGTTCGACGATGCCGCTGGGCACGGCAGTCGGCCAGCCGCGGTCGAGGGGGAACGGTGAGATGCCGTCCGCCCCGTCGGCGACCAGCCGCCACAGCTCCTCCGGGGACGTCACGCCGCCGGGGTACCGGCAGGCCATGCCCACGATCGCGAGCGGCTCCTGGGGATCGACGTGCGTGGACGTCGTCGTCGTGGGGGAGTGGTCGGCCTCGCCGAGCACCTGCCCGATGAGGTACTGCACCAGCGCCAGCGGCATCGGATAGTCGAACACCAGGGTGGCGGGGAGCCGCAGCCCGGTCCGTGCGACGAGGAGATCGCGCAGTTCCACGGCCGTGAGCGAGGTGAACCCCAGGTCCTTGAACGCCCGTCCGGGGTCGACCGCCTGCGTGTCGGGGTACTGCAGAACGGTTGCGACCGCGGTCCGGACCATGTCCAGGAGGATCCGCTGGTGCTCGGCGACGGGGGTGCCGGCGAGCAGGTCCCGGAGTTCGGAGCCGGATCCGGCGCCCGAGCCGTTCCCGCGGACGGCGCCGGTGGCCGTCGCTTCGGCCGCTTCGGGGAGGTCGGACAGCAGCGGACTCGGCCTCACCAGCGTGAACGCCGCGGCGAACCTGGGCCAGTCCACGTCCGCGACGGTCACGCAGGTGTGCTCCTGCTCGATCGCCTGAGCCAACGCGCGCACGGCCAGGTCAGGGCTCATCGGCGACAGTCCCTGTCGGCGCAGCAGCTGTCCGGCGTCGCCCTGGACGGCCATGCCCGCCTCGGCCCACGGGCCCCAGGCGATCGACGTGGCCGGCAGCCCCCGGTCACGGCGGCTCTGCGCCCACGCGTCCAGGAACGCGTTGCCGGCCGCGTAGGCGCTCTGACCGCCGCCGCCCCAGGTCGCTGCGATGGACGAGAACACCACGAACTGGTCGAGCGGCAGGCCCCGGGTGAGCTCGTCGAGCAGGACCGTTCCCTCGACCTTGCTGCGCATCACCCGGGCCATCGCCTCCTGCCCGGTCCGCTCCAGCGCCTCGGGGTCATCGATCCCGGCCGCGTGGACGACACCGCTGAGGGGCCACTGCTCGGGAACGCCGGCGATGACCGAGGCGAGGGCGTCCCGGTCGGCGACATCGCACGCGACGACGCTGACGCGGGTGCCGAGCGCGCCGAGCTCCTCCACGAGGCCTTCCGGCGCCACGCCGCGGCGGCTGGTCAGCACCAGATGCGGGGCGCCGCGCCCCGCCAGCCAGCGCGCCACCACCATGCCGAGCGCGCCGGTCCCGCCGGTGATCAGGACCGTGCCGGCCGGGCGCCACTCCGGAGCGGTCCGGGGTGCCGGAGTGACGCGCACCAGCCGGCGTCCGTGGACGCCCTGCCCACGCACGGCGACCTGGTCCTCGGAGCCGTCGGCCAGGATGCCCGTGAGCAGGGCGCCCGTCCGGGCGGTCCACTCGGCGGGCAGGTCGACCAGACCGCCCCACCGGTGCGGAAGTTCCAGGGCGGCGACGCGGCCCATTCCCCACACAGTCGCCTGTGAGGAGTCCGCCGACCGGTCCGACGGGTTCACGGAGACCGCGCCCCGGGTCAGTACCCACAGCGGCGCGGTGACGTCACGCAACGCCTGTACCGAGACCAGTACGTCCGCCCAGCCGTCGGCGATCAGCACGACGCCGGCGACGTCCGGCTGGGAGGCGGCCTCGTCGGCCGGCGCGTTGACCACTGTCGCGCCGGCAGCACCCAGGGCCTGGACGACATTCTCGTCCAGGCGCCCGCACACCACCCAGGTGCCCGTGAGCGAAGCCGGGGTCGGCCCGGCGAGCGGCTTCCACGCGATCTGATAACGCCACGAGTCCACGGCCGCCTGTTCCCGCCGCTGCCGCCGCCACGACGTCAGCGCCGGCAGCGCGGCCTCGAGGCCCGCCAGTTCCCGCAGGTCCCCTCGCTCCACCGCGTCCCAGAAAACCGAGTCCGCGGCATCGGCGCGGGCCGGGCCGGCCCCCGGCTCGGGCCAGTACCGGTCCCGCTGGAACGCGTATGACGGAAGGGCGACGACGCGCGCGCCCCAGCCCGCGAACACCCCGGCCCAGTCGACCTCGACGCCGACCGTCCACAGCCGTCCGACAGCGCCGATCGCACAGGTGGTCTCGTCCCGGTCCTTGCGCAGCATCGGCACGAGCACGGCTTCCCCGGCGGTCTCGCGTGCCAGCCCGGACAGGACACCGTCCGGGCCCAGCTCCAGACACCGCGTCACGCCCATGGCATCCAGCGCCGCGACCCCGTCGCCGAACCGAACGGTCCGCCGCACCTGCTCCAGCCAGTACTCCGGACGCTGCATCAGCCCGGGTTCCGCCACGGTGCCGGTCAGGTTGGAGACCACCGGGATCCGTGCCGGGTGGTACGTCAGCCCGGCCAGCACCCCGGCGAACTCGTCCAGCATCGGTTCCATCAGGGCGGAGTGGAACGCGTGCGACACCGACAGCACGTTGAACCGCAGGCCACGGGCCGCGCACCGGGCCGCGTACTGCTCGATCGCGCCCACGTCACCGGAGAGCACCACGGAGTGGGGGCCGTTGACGGCGGCGACCTCCAGCCCGGAGTCGGCGACATCGGCTTCGGCGGCCTGGACGGCGAGCATGCCTCCGCCCTCGGGCAGCGTCTGCATCAGCCGGCCGCGCTCCGCGACCAGCACGCAGGCGTCGTCCAGGGACAGGATGCCGGACACGTGCGCGGCGGTGACCTCGCCCAGCGAGTGGCCCAGCAGGACGTCCGGGACCACACCCCAGGACTCGGCGAGCCGGAACAGCGCGACCTCGAGCGCGAACAGGCCCGCCTGCGCCCACATCGTCCGATCGAGACCTACCCCATCTGCCAGAACCTCGTGCAGCGGGCGCTCCAGGCGCGCGTCGAGCCGGGCGCACACCGCGTCGAACGCTCCCGCGAACACCGGGAACCCGGCGTACAGTTCCAGCCCCATGCCGGCGCGCTGCGAGCCCTGGCCGGTGAACAGCATCGCCAGCCGACCGGTGCTGACGACACCGGACGCCGTCTCCTCGGCGCCGGGGCCCGTGAGCACCGCGCGGTGTTCCAGAGCGGCCCGTGTCGTCGCGGTCGACCAGCCCACATCCACCGGGTCGAGGCCGGGACGTTCGGCGGTGAACGCGCGCAGGTTACGGACCTGTTCCTGGAGCCCGGCCGCGGTCTTCGCCGAGACCAGCCACGGCACCGTTACCGGCCGCACCACGCGAACCGGTTCCGCGTCCTCGACGCCATCGGGCGCCTGCTCCAGGATGACGTGCGCGTTGGTGCCGCTGATGCCGAACGAGGACACCGCAGCGCGGCGCGGACGCTCCGCTTCGGGCCAGGGTCGTGCCTGGGTGAGCAGTTCCACCGCGCCCGCGGACCAGTCCACTTGGGGGGAGGGGGCGTCGACGTGCAGGGTCGCCGGCATGAGCCCGTGTCGTAGGGCCATGACCATCTTGATCACGCCTGCCGCTCCGGCGGCGGCCTGGGTGTGCCCGATGTTCGACTTGACGGAACCGAGCCACAGCGGCTCGTCGCTCTCACCACGGTCCTGGCCGTAGGTGGCCAGCAGGGCCTGCGCCTCGATCGGGTCGCCGAGGCGGGTGCCGGTGCCGTGCGCCTCCACGACGTCGACGTCCGCGCTCGTCAGCCGGGCGTTGGCCAGCGCCTGCTCGATCACCCGTTGCTGGGAGGGGCCGTTCGGCGCTGTCAGACCGTTGCTCGCGCCGTCCTGGTTCACGGCGGTACCCCGCACCACGGCCAGGACGTGGTGTCCGTTGCGCCGCGCGTCGGAGAGCCGTTCCACGACCAGCACCGCCGCGCCCTCGGACCAGCCGGTTCCGTCCGCCGCTGCCGCGAAGGACTTGCAGCGCCCGTCCGACGACAGCCCGCCCTGTTGCGCGAAGTCGACGAATACGCCCGGCGTGGACAGCACCGTCACGCCGCCGGCCACCGCAAGATCACACTCGCGCGACCGGAGTGCTTGTGCTGCCAGGTGCAGGGCGACCAACGAGGACGAACACGCCGTGTCCAGTGTCACCGCCGGACCCTCGAGCCCGAAGGTGTAGGCCACCCGACCCGACAGCACGCTTCCGGCGTTGCCGGTGCCCAGGAAGGCCTCCACGCCCTCCGGCACCACACTCATGCTCGACGCGTAGTCGTGATACATCTGCCCCGCGTACACGCCGGTCGCCGAACCGCGGAGCGACATCGGGTCCAGCCCTGCGGACTCGAAGGCCTCCCAGACGCCTTCCAGCAGCAGCCGCTGCTGCGGGTCCATGGCCAGCGCCTCACGCGGGCTGATCCCGAACAGGCCAGCGTCGAAGTCTCCCGCACCGGTGACGAAACCACCCGTCCCGGACACGCCGCCCCAGGCCGCGTCCCAGCCGCGGTCGTCCGGGAAGTCTGTCACCCCGTCACCGCCGGCCGTGACCAGATCCCACAGCCCCTCCGGGGAGACCACACCGCCCGGCAGCCGGCAGGACATACCCACGATCGCGATCGGCTCGCGCTCCGCCGACTCGACGTTCCGGAGCCGCTGCTTGGTGCTGTGCAGATCGGCCGTGACCCGCTTGAGGTAGTCCCGCAGTTTCAGCTCGTCGGACATCAGGGCCTCGCTGTCGCTGTGTGTCGTGGTCGGATCCGGAAGGGCCGGTTACTCATCGCCGAGCTCCCTGTCGATGAACGCGAACATCTCGTCGTCCGTCGCTTGGTCGAGCGCGTCGACGACCGAAGGGGCAGTGACCTGCTGCATGCCGTCGTCGCCGTACTTGGAGATCATGGATTCCAGGCGCCGGACGAGCTTCGTGAGAGCACCCGCGTCGGCGGTCTGCGCGAGACCGGATTCGATCTCCTGGAGCTTGTCGAAGAGCAGGGCTGTGGCAGCCATCTCCTGCCCGGGAAGCAGCTCTGCGGCGAGGAACTCGGAGAGCCTCGCCGAGGTCGGGTAGTCGAACACCAGTGTTGCGGGCAGCCGGAGCCCGGTGGCGGCGTTGAGCCGGTTGCGGAGCTCCACCGCGGTGAGCGAGTCGAAGCCCAGGTCCTTGAACGCCTGACGTTCGCCGATGGCGTCCACCGAGGCGTGTCCGAGAACGTGGGCCACCTCGGTGAGGACGGTGTGCTGGAGCAAGCGGCCCTGGTCGGCGGGCGACAGCGCGGCCAGCCGCTTCGGGAGTTGCGGCTCGCGCACAGCGCTCTGGCCGGCTCGCCGGACGGCGGCCGGGACGAGGCCGCGGAGGAGTGCGGGTATGGGGGTGGTGCCGTTCCAGGAGCGGAGGGCGCGGGTGTCGAGGAGCATGGCCACCACGTCGGCGCGGTCCGCGTTCAGGGCGGTGTCGAACAGGGCCAGACCCTGCTCGTCCGTGAGTCCGGGGCCGAGCCGGCCGGTCCGGTCCTGGAGGTGGCCGGTCATGCCGCTGGCCTGCTCCCACAGGCCCCAGGCCACGGACAGGCCGGGCAGGCCTTCCGCGCGGCGGCGGGTGGCGAGGGCGTCGAGGTAGGCGTTGGCGGCGGAGTAGTTGGCCTGGCCGGGAGTACCGAAGGTCGCCGACGCCGAGGAATACATCACGAACATCGCGAGGTCGGTGTCGCGGGTCAGCTCGTCCAGGTTCGCGGCGGCGGCGGCCTTGGCTCGCAGGACCGTCTCCAGGCGTTCCTGGGTGAGGGCGGTGAACACACCGTCGTCGAGGACTCCGGCGGCGTGGACGACGCCGGTCAGCGGAGCCTCGGCGGGGATGTCCGCCAGCACGGCTGCGAGGGCGTCGCGGTCGGCGGCATCGCAGGCCACGATCCGTGCCTGGGCGCCGAGTTCGGCGAGTTCGGCGGTGAGGTCTGCCGCGCCGGGGGCATCCGGACCTTGCCGGGACAGCAGGAGCAGGTGCCGGATGCCGTGCTCGGTGACCAGGTGGCGGGCCAGTAGCCCGCCGAGGGTGCCGGTGCCGCCGGTGATCAGTACGGTGCCGTCACTGTCCAGCGGCGCAGTCTGCTCGCCGCCCGCGGCACGGGTCAGGCGGGGTACCAGGAGTGCACCGTCGCGGATGGCGACCTGTGGCTCGTCGACACCGGCCAACAGGGCCAGATCCACTCCCTCTTCCTCGGTGGCCGGGTCGGTGTCGATCAGCACGATCCGGTCCGGGTGCTCCGACTGCGCCGAGCGCACCAGGCCCCACACCGCCGCACCCACCGCGTCGACCATGCCGTCAGGACCCGCGGGCATGGCGCCCCGCGTCACCACCACCAGGCGTTCATCGTCAGGTCGTTCCTCGCCCAGCCACTCCTGCACCCGGCGCATCATGTCGCCGGTGACTTCTTCCGTCGGTCCGTCTCCGACGGAGAACACCGTCCACGCGGAGCCGTCCGTCCCGTCCTCGGCAGCGGAAGCGGGAGTGGGAGCCGGTGACGCGGGGACCCAGTCGACCGCGAAGAGTGTGTCGCCGCGGGTGGCGGCGACAGGCAACTGCTCACGGGAGACCAGAGAGCGGACGATCGCGACCGGCACGCCGGCGCCGTCGGCCGCCTTGACGCACACTCCGTCACCGTCGGGAACGATCGCCACCCGGAGCACCGTCGCCCCGACCGCGAACAGTTCCACACCCGACCACGCGAACGGCAACCGCGGCCCGGAGGCTTCGGCATCGCCCGCAACGAGTCCGGACGGGTGCAACGCCGCGTCGAGCAGCGCCGGATGGATGCCGAATCCGTCGACCTGGCTCACAGCCGGCTCCGGCAGCACCACCTCGGCGTAGACCGCCGACTCGTCCCGCCACACCGCCTGCACGCCCTGGAACACCGGGCCGTACGCGAATCCCGAACCGGCCAGAACGTCGTACAAGCCGTCGGCCTCGACGGCCGTCGCGCCCTTCGGCGGCCAGACCGCCAGATCGAACTCCGGGACTCCGGCGCCCGATGCGGCGAGCACCCCGGATGCGTGCAACGTCCACGCCTCCGCATCGTCGGTGCGGGCGTGCACCTGTACGGACCGGTCGTCCGACGTGTCCGGGGCCGCGACCCGGACCTGGACCTGGACGCCGCCTGTGGTCGGAAGGACCAGCGGGGCCTGGAGGACCAGCTCGCGGATCAGGGCACAGCCCACCTCGCGGCCCGCCCGCAGAACCATCTCGACGAGCGCGGCACCGGGCACCAGGACACGGTCCAGTACGACGTGGTCGGCCAGCCACGGCTGCGAACCGACCGCCAGCCGGCCGGTCAGCACCATGCCGTCACCGTCGGCGAGCGACACGGCCGCACCCAGCAGCGCGTGGCCGGCGCCCGTCAGGCCGACCGCACCCAGGTCGCCGGCGGCCATCTTCGGCTGCGGCCAGTACCGCTCGTGCTGGAAGGCATAGGTGGGCAGGTCGACCGTTCGGCCGTCCCAGCCGTTGAACACGCCGGGCCAGTCGATGCCGGCGCCGGAGGTCCACAGGCGGCTGACGGCGGTCAGCGCGGTGTGGGTCTCGTCGCGGTCCTTGCGCAGGACAGGGATGACCTCGGCGTCGGTGACGGTGTCCTGGGCCATGCCCGACAGGACGCCGTCGGGCCCGAGTTCGACGTACCGCGTCACGCCCATCGCTTCGAGCGCCGTGACGCCCTTCGCGAAGCGGACCGTGTGGCGGACCTGGTTCAGCCAGTACTCCGGCTGCTGCATGGCGCCGGGTTCGGCGACGGCGCCGGTCAGGTTCGACACGACGGGGGTCCGGGCCGGGTGGAAGGTCAACCCGTTCAGAACGGTCGCGAACTCGTCCAGCATCGGTTCCATCAGGGCGGAGTGGAAGGCGTGCGACACGGTCAGGATGTTGAACCGGCGTTCCTGCCCGGCGCATTCGGCTGCGTAGCGCTCGATTGCTTCGAGGTCGCCGGAGAGGACCACGGAGTTCGGCCCGTTGACTGCGGCGATGTCCAGGCCGGAGTCTGCGACGTCGGCTTCGGTGGCCTGGACGGCGAGCATGCCGCCGCCGGTGGGCAGTGCCTGCATCAGGCGGCCCCGTTCGGCGACAAGTACGCAGGCGTCGTCCAGGTCGAGGATGCCCGCGACGTGCGCGGCGGTGATCTCGCCCAGGGAGTGACCCAGGAGCGCATCCGGAGTGACGCCCCAGGACTCGACGAGCCGGAACAGCGCGACTTCGAGGGCGAACAGCCCGGCCTGCGCCCACATCGTCCGGTCGAGATCGACGCCGTCGGTCAGCACGTCGCGCAGAGGGCGTTCCAGCCGGGCGTCGAGCTGTGCGCAGACGGCGTCGAAGGCCTCGGCGAAGACGGGGAACGCCTCGTACAGGCCCAGGCCCATGCCGACACGCTGCGAGCCCTGCCCCGTGAACAGGAACGCGGTTGTGCCTTCACCCGCGACACCCTCGGCGAGAATCCCGTTCCCGGCCAGCACCGCGCGGTGCTCCAGCGCCGCCCGGCCGGCCGCCAGCGACCAGCCGACGTCCACCGGATCCAGGTCCGGACGCTCGGCCACGTACGACCGCAGCCGCTCGATCTGTGCCCGCAGGGCGTCCGGTGACTTCGCCGATACCGGCCACGGCACCGGAGCGGGGCGCCCGGCACGTGCCGACGGCGCCTTGACGGCGTGGGTGGCGGGCGGCTCTTCCAGGATGACGTGCGCGTTGGTGCCGCTGATACCGAACGAGGACACCGCAGCGCGGCGCGGACGGCCCGCCTCGGGCCAGGAACGTGCCTGGGTGAGCAGTTCCACCGCGCCTGCGGACCAGTCCACTTGGGGGGAGGGGGCGTCGACGTGCAGGGTCGCCGGCATCAGGCCGTGTCGTAGGGCCATGACCATCTTGATCACGCCTGCCGCTCCGGCGGCGGCCTGGGTGTGCCCGATGTTCGATTTGACGGAACCGAGCCATAGCGGCTCGTCGCTCTCACCACGGTCCTGGCCGTAGGTGGCCAGCAGTGCCTGCGCCTCGATCGGGTCCCCGAGCCGGGTGCCGGTGCCGTGCGCCTCCACGACGTCGATGTCCGCAGCCGCCACCCGGGCGTTGGCCAGTGCCTGGCGGATCACCCGCTGTTGCGACGGACCGTTCGGCGCGGTCAGACCGTTGCTCGCGCCATCCTGGTTGACGGCACTGCCGCGCACCACCGCGAGCACCTCATGCCCGTTGCGCTCCGCGTCCGACAACCGCTCCAGAACGAGCACCGCCGCGCCCTCGGACCAGCCCGTGCCGTCCGCGGCGGCGGCGAAGGACTTGCAGCGGCCGTCGAAGGCCAGTCCGCCCTGCCGGGCGAAGTCGACGAAGACGCCCGGCGTGGACAGCACCGTCACACCGCCGGCCACCGCCAGCCCGCACTCACCCGACCGCAGAGCCTGAGAAGCCAGGTGCAGGGCGACCAGTGAAGACGAACATGCCGTGTCCACCGTCACCGCCGGACCCTCGAGTCCGAAGGTGTAGGCCACCCGCCCGGAGAACACGCTTCCGGCGTTGCCCGTGCCCAGGAACGCCTCCACGCCCTCGGGCACGACGCCCAGGCTCTGGGCGTAGTCGTGGTACATGACGCCCGCGTACACGCCGGTCGACGAACCGCGGAGCGACATCGGGTCCAGCCCTGCGGATTCGAAGGCCTCCCAGACGCCTTCCAGCAGCAGCCGCTGCTGCGGGTCCATGGCCAGTGCCTCACGCGGGCTGATCCCGAAGAGCCCGGCGTCGAAGTCACCGGCACCGGTGACGAAGCCACCGGATCCGGAGACCCCGCCCCAGGTCACGTCCCAGCCGCGGTCGTCCGGGAAGTCCGTCACCCCGTCGCCGCCGGCCGTGACCAGATCCCACAGCCCTGCCGGGGAGACCACACCGCCCGGCAGCCGGCAGGACATTCCCACGATCGCGATCGGCTCGTCGGCGGCTGCCGGCCGCGTCGGTGCCACGGCGGTCGGCTCGTCGGAACCCGACAGAAGGCCGGCCAGATGATCGGCCAGGACCTGGACGCTCGGGTAGTCGAACGCCAGTGTCGCGGGCAGTCGGATCCCGGTGGCGGCGTTGAGCCGGTTGCGGAGCTCCACCGCGGTGAGCGAGTCGAAGCCCAGGTCCTTGAACGCCTGACGTTCGCCGACGGCATCCGCGGAGGTGTGTCCGAGGACGTGGGCCACCTCCGTGAGCACCGTGTTCTGCAGCAGCTTGCGCCGCTCGGCCGACGACAGCCCTGCCAGCTGCCGCAGCAACGGCGACTCGCCTACGGCGGCCTGGGCCTGGCTTGCCCTTCGGACGACGGCGGCCGGGACGAGGCCGCGCAGGAGTGCGGGTATGGGGGTGGTGCCGTTCCAGGAGCGGAGGGCGCGGGTGTCGAGGAGCATGGCGACCACGTCGGCGCGGTCCGCGTTCAGGGCGGCGTCGAACAGGGCCAGGCCCTGCTCGTCCGTGAGTCCGGGGCCGAGCCGGCCGGTCCGGTCCTGGAGGTGGCCGGTCATGCCGCTGGCCTGCTCCCACAGGCCCCAGGCCACGGACAGGCCGGGCAGGCCTTCCGCGCGGCGGCGGGTGGCGAGGGCGTCGAGGTAGGCGTTGGCGGCGGAGTAGTTGGCCTGGCCGGGAGTACCGAAGGTTGCCGATGCCGAGGAATACATCACGAACATGGCGAGGTCGGTGTCGCGGGTCAGCTCGTCCAGGTTCGCGGCGGCGGTGGCCTTGGCGCGCAGGACGGTTTCGAGGCGTTCTTGGGTGAGGGCGGTGAACACACCGTCGTCGAGGACTCCGGCGGCGTGGACGACGCCGGTCAGCGGTGTGTCGGTGGGGATGTCGGCGAGGACGGCTGCGAGGGCGTCGCGGTCGGCGGCGTCGCAGGCCACGATCCGTGCCTGGGCGCCGAGTTCGGCGAGTTCGGTGGTGAGGTCTGCCGCGCCGGGGGCATCCGGACCTTGCCGGGACAGCAGGAGGAGGTGCCGGATGCCGTGCTCGGTGACCAGGTGGCGGGCCAGTAGCCCGCCGAGGGTGCCGGTGCCGCCGGTGATCAGTACGGTGCCGTCACCGTCCAGCGGCGCAGTCTGCTCGCCGCCCACGGCACGGGTCAGGCGGGGTACCAGGAGTGCACCGTCGCGGACGGCGACCTGTGGCTCGTCGACACCGGCCAGCAGCGCCAGGTCCAGATCCTGTTCTTCGGTGGCTGGGTCGGTGTCGATCAGCACGATCCGGTCCGGGTGCTCCGACTGGGCTGAGCGCACCAGACCCCACACCGCCGCACCCACCACATCCACCGTTCCCGGCCCTGCCGGAACCGCACCGCGGGTCACTACGGCCAGTCGCGACTCCGCGGAATCCGCGTCGTCCAGCCACTCCTGGATCTGGCGCAGCACGTCGCCGACCACGACGTCCACCGGCCCGGTACCGACCGGGAGCGTCGTCCATGCCGAGGCGTCCACCGCGTCCTCCGCGGCAGCGGTGGAGGCAAGCGGCGCAGGGACCCAGTCCACCGAGAACAGGGAGTCGCCCCGAGAGGCGACGACAGGCAACTGCTCCTGCGAGACCGCCCGCGCCATCAGGGAACCCACCCGCACCACCGGCTGACCGGTGCCGTCCGCAGCCTCCACTGTGACGCCCTCGCCCTCCGGGCGGATCGCCACCCGCAGCGAGGTGGCCCCGACCGCGAACAGTTCGACGCCGGACCAGGCGAACGGCAGGCGTGGACCGGAGGTGTCGGCGTCGGCGGGAAGCAGGCCCCACGGGTGCAACGCCGCGTCGAGCAGGGCGGGATGGATTCCCAGACCCTCCACCGCAGTCGTGCTTGCGCCCGTGTCCGGCAGTTCCACATCGGCGTAGACACCCGACTCGTAGCGCCAGGCGGCCCGCACCCCCTGGAACATCGGACCGTACTCGAATCCGGCCTCGACCAGAGCCTCGTAGAACCCGGCCAGGCCCACTGCCGTCGCGTGCCGCGGTGGCCACACCTCGAGACCGAATCCGGGCGTTCCGGCTTCCGGGGAACCCAGGACTCCGGTGGCGTGCAGCGTCCAGCCGTCCGTGTCTTCGGCGCGGGCGTACACCTGCATCAGACGATCGCCTGAGGCGTCCGGATCGTCGACCCGGACCTGGACCTGGACGCCGCCCGCCGTCGGCAGGATCATCGGCGTCTGCAGGACCAGTTCCCTGACCAGACCGGAGCCGGCCTCGTGACCGGCACGCAGCGCCATCTCCAGCAACGCGGTGCCGGGGACCACGATGCGGCTCAGCACCACATGGTCGGCGAGCCAGGGCTGCGCGTCGAGGGACAGACGGCCGTGGAACACCATGCCGTCGCCGCCGGCCAGGGACACCGCCGCACCCAGCAGCGCGTGCCCGGAGCCGCCGGGGGAGCCGGCTCCGCCCGGCGGCGTCTGCGGCCAGAACCGTCGGCGCTGGAATGCGTAGGTGGGCAGGTCGACCGTTCGGTTGTTCCAGCCGTTGAACACGCCGGGCCAGTCGATGTCGGTCCCGGCGGTCCACAGGCGGCTGATGGCGGTCAGGGCGGTGTCGGTCTCGTCGCGGTCCTTGCGAAGGACCGGCGCGAAGAGCATGTCGTCGGCGGTGGCCTGGGCCATGCCGGACAGGACACCGTCCGGTCCGAGTTCCAGGCAGGTTGTCACGCCCATGGCCGCGAGGGCCGCGACGCCGTCGGCGAAGCGGACCGTCCGACGGACCTGGTCCAGCCAGTACTCCGGCCGCTGCAGGGCGCCGGGTTCCGCGATTGCTCCGGTCAGGTTCGAGACCACCGGGATGTGAGCGGGGCGGAACGTCAGGCCGGACAGGACGGTCGCGAACTCGTCGAGCATCGGTTCCATGAGGGCGGAGTGGAACGCGTGCGACACCGACAGGACACTGACCCGCAGTCCGCGCTCCGCGCACTTCGCCGCGTAGCGCTCGATCGCGTCCAAGTCACCGGACAGCACAACGGAGTTGGGGCTGTTGACGGCGGCGAGGTCGAGGCCGGAGCCGGTGACGTCGCCTTCGGTGGCCTGGACGGCGAGCATGCCTCCACCAGCGGGGAGCGCTTGCATCAGGCGGCCTCGTTCGGCGACAAGGACGCACGCGTCGTCCAGGTCGAGGATCCCCGCGACATGGGCTGCGGTGATCTCGCCCAGGGAGTGCCCCAGGAGCACGTCCGGGGTGACCCCCCAGGACTCCACCAGCCGGAACAGGGCGACCTCAAGAGCGAACAGGCCCGCCTGCGCCCACATCGTCCCGTCCAGGTCGACGCCGTCGGTGAGGACGTCGCGTAGCGGGCGTTCCAGCCGGACGTCCAAACGGGCACACACCGCGTCGAAGGCTTCCGCGAACACCGGGAACGCCTCGTAAAGCCCCAGGCCCATGCCGGCACGCTGCGAGCCCTGGCCGGTGAACAGGACCGCCAGCCGGCCGTCGCCGGCGACACCGGCCGCGAGTACGTCCTCGCCGCCCAGCACCACGCGGTGCTCCAGCGCGGCACGCGTCGTCGCCAGCGACCAGCCGACGTCCACCGGGTCCAGCTCCGGACGGTCGGCCACGTACGACCGAAGCCGTTCCACCTGGGCCCGCAACGCGGTCTCGGACTTCGCCGCGACCGGCCACGGCACCAGAGCCGGTACGTGAGTCCGCACCGCCTTCCGGGCCGGCTCCGGCTCAGGCGCCTGCTCCAGGACGACGTGGGCGTTGGTGCCGCTGATCCCGAACGAGGACACGGCCGCCCGGCGGGGTCGATCGGCCTCCGGCCAGGAACGTGCCTCGGTCAGCAGCGCCACCGCGCCGGTCGACCAGTCCACCTGGGACGACGGCTCGTCCACGTGCAGCGTTGCGGGCAGCACGCCGTGCCGCATCGCCATGACCATCTTGATCACACCGGCCACGCCCGCGGCCGCCTGGGTGTGACCGATGTTCGACTTGATAGAGCCCAGCCAGAGCGGCTCGTCGCCTTCACCGCGGTCCTGACCGTAGGTGGCCAGCAGTGCCTGGGCCTCGATCGGGTCACCCAGACGCGTTCCGGTGCCGTGGGCTTCCACCGCGTCGACGTCCGCGACCGTCAGGCGGGCGTTGGCGAGCGCCTGGCGGATCACCCGTTGCTGGGAGGGGCCGTTCGGCGCCGTCAGGCCGTTGCTCGCGCCGTCCTGGTTCACCGCGCTCCCCCTGACAACAGCCAAGATCTGGTGGCCGTTGCGCTCGGCGTCCGACAACCGCTCTACCAGCAGCAGACCGACGCCCTCGGCCCAGCCGGTACCGTCGGCCGCCGAGGCGAACGACTTGCAGCGGCCGTCCGCGGCCAGGCCGTCCTGCCGGTCGAACTCGGCGAACGCGGCAGGGCTGACCATCACCGTCACACCACCGGCGAGAGCCAGACCGCACTCGCCCGACCGCAGCGCCTGCGCGGCCAGATGCAGGGCCACCAGCGACGAGGAACACGCCGTGTCCACCGTCACCGCCGGACCCTCCAGGCCGAACGCGTACGACACCCGGCCGGAGATCACACTGTTCGCCGTGCCGGAGAGCAGATGCCCCTCGGAACCGGCAACGCCGTTGTTGCCGTACCCCGACGACGAGGCTCCCGCGAACACGCCGACACTGCGGCCCTTCAGCGACCGCGGGTCCACCCCTGCCGACTCGAACGTCTCCCAGGCCGCCTCCAGCAGCAGCCGCTGCTGCGGGTCCATCGCCAGGGCCTCACGTGGCGAGATCCCGAACAGTGCGGCGTCGAACTCGTCCGCGTCATGGACGAATCCACCCAGCCCGGCCACACCGTCCAGGCCTTCCACCGGCCAGCCCCGGTCGGCCGGGAACGGAGTGATGCCGTCGGCCGCGCCCTCGACCAGATCCCACAGCTGCTCCGGCGAGCTCACTCCGCCCGGATACCGGCACGCCATGCCCACGATCGCGATCGGTTCGTCCGGCGCCGAACCCGCGACGTGCGTCGGCAGCGTGGAATCCGGCTGGTCGTCCCCTGCGAGCTGCGTCAGGAGGTGGTCGCCCAGCACCGTCGGGCTCGGGTAGTCGAACACCAGCGTCGCCGGCAGTGACAGCCCGGTGTGCGCAGCCAGCAGATTGCGCAGTTCCACCGCCATCAACGAGTCGAAGCCCAGGTCACGGAACGCCCGGCCCGCTTCCACCGACTCCTCATCCACGTGCCCCAGCACCCGTGCGGCCTGCGCCCGCACCAGATCCAGAACCAGCCGACGGCGCTGCTCGACTGTTGCCGTCGCGAGTTGCCGGTTCCATGCCGATCCGGATTCCCCCGAGCGCGCCGGTTCAGGAGCGGCTGAGGCCTCGGGAAGATCCGACAGCAGCGCGCTGGCTCGTACAGAGGTGAACGCCGGGGCGAACTGCGGCCAGTCCACATCGGCGACCGTCACACACGACTCGCGGCCGTCCACCGCCGCGGCCAGAGCCCGAATCGCCAGGGCCGGATCCATCGGCAGCAACCCGCGCCGACGCAGGGCCTGTTCAGCCTCGCCCTGGACCGCCATCCCTGCTCCGGCCCACGGGCCCCAGGCGATCGACGTGCCGGGAAGTCCACGGTCGTGTCGGTGCTGTGTCCAGGCGTCGAGGAAGGCGTTGCCTGCTGCGTAGGCGGCCTGGCCGCCGCTGCCCCATGTGGCGGCGATGGAGGAGAACACCACGAACAGGTCGACGGGCAGGTCCGCGGTCAGCTCGTCCAGCAGCACCGTGCCCTCGGTCTTGGCGCGCACCACGTCCGTGAACGCCGCAGCGGAGGTCTGCTCCAGTTCTCCCGTGTCCCCGATCCCGGCTGCGTGCACGATGCCGGTGAGGGGCCACTGTTCCGGAACACCGGCGATCACTGTGGCAAGGGCGTCGCGGTCGGCCACGTCGGAGGCAGCGACCGTGACCTGTGCGCCCAGCCCGGCCAGTTCCTCGGCCAGGCCCTCAGGTGCGACGCCCGAT
Source organism: Streptomyces sp. NBC_00683 (assembly GCF_036226745.1). Lineage (NCBI taxonomy): Bacteria > Bacillati > Actinomycetota > Actinomycetes > Kitasatosporales > Streptomycetaceae > Streptomyces > Streptomyces sp. NBC_00683. The sequence continues at coordinate 7,390,607 of NZ_CP109013.1, forward strand.
CGGCTGGTCAGCACCAGGTGCGGCACGCCGCGGCCCGCCAGCCAGCGGGCCACCTCTGCGCCCAGGGCGCCGGTGCCGCCGGTGACCAGGACGGTGCCCGAGGGCTGCCATCCCTCGCCGACCACAGCCGCAGGCACCGCACGTGCCAGGCGTCGGCCGTACGCCCCCGACCCGCGGACCGCGATCTGGTCCTCGCCGCCACCGGCGGCCAGGACGCCGGCGAGACGGGCACCGGCCCGGGCGTCCAGGAACGCGGGAAGGTCGACCAGGCCGCCCCAGCGCTGCGGCAGCTCCAGCGCGGCGACCCGGCCCAGACCCCACACCGCGGCAAGGCCGGGGTTCACCAGCCGGTCCGAACGGCCCACCGACACAGCGCCACGCGTCAGCACCCACAAGGGCGCCTCGACATCAGCCAGTGCCTGCACCACAGCCAGCGTGCCCACGAGGTCATCCGCGAGCAGCACCACCCCGGCCACCCCAGGCAGCCCCGACACCTCGTCGGCCGGGACGCCGACCACGGTCGCGCCCGCGGCGGACAGTGCCGCGGACACGTCGGCATCCTCGGAACCGACGATCACCCAGGTGCCGGACAGGGCCGCCGTAACCGGGTCGGTCAGCGGCTGCCACGTGACCTGATAGCGCCATGAGTCCAGGGCCGAACGTTCCTGATGGCGCTGTCGCCACGCGGACAGAGCCGGCAACGCCGACTCCAGGCCTACGAGTTCCCGCAGGTCCTCACGCTCCACCGCATCCCAGAACGCCGCGTCGACCAGATCACCGCCCGCCGCCTGAACGACCGGCTCCGGCCAGTACCGCTCACGCTGGAAGGCATAGGTGGGCAGATCAACGACCCGGCCTCCCCAGCCGGCGAACACGGCTGTCCAGTCGACGGGGGTGCCTGTGGCCCATAGGCGGCTGATGGCGGTGAGTGCGGTGTCGGTCTCGTCGCGGTCCTTGCGCAGGACGGGGACGAACTCGGCGTCGGCGGCGGTCTCCTGGGCCATACCCGACAACAGGCCGTCGGGGCCGAGTTCCAGATAGCGGGTGACCCCCGACTCGACGGTTGCAGCGACCCCGTCGGCGAAGCGGACCGTGTGGCGGACCTGCCGCAGCCAGTACTCCGGCTGCTGCATGACACCGGGTTCGGCTATGGCTCCGGTCAGGTTCGAGACCACTGGGATCCGGGCCGGGTGGTACGTCAGTCCGGACAGGACGGTCGCGAATTCGCCCAGCATCGGTTCCATGAGGGCGGAGTGGAACGCGTGCGACACGGACAGCACGTTGAACCGCAGGCCGCGGGCGGCGCATTGGGCTGCGTAGTGCTCGATGGCTTCGGTGGTGCCGGAGAGGACTACGGAGTTGGGGCCGTTGACGGCGGCGATGTCCAGGCCGGAGTCCGCGACGTCGGCTTCGGTCGCTTGCACCGCCAGCATGCCTCCGCCGGTGGGTAGTGCCTGCATCAGCCGGCCGCGTTCGGCGACCAGGGTGCAGGCGTCGTCCAGGTCGAGGATGCCCGCGACGTGCGCGGCTGTGATCTCGCCCAGGGAGTGGCCCAGGAGCACGTCCGGGGTCACGCCCCAGGACTCCACCAGCCGGAACAGGGCGACCTCAAGAGCGAACAGCCCGGCCTGTGCCCATGCTGTCTGGTCCAGGTCGGTGCCGTCGGTGAGGACGTCGCGCAGGGGGCGTTGTAGCCGTATGTCGAGCCGTGCGCAGACTGCGTCGAAGGCTTCGGCGAACACCGGGAACTGCTTGTGCAGCCCGAGCCCCATGCCGGTTCGCTGGGAGCCCTGGCCGGTGAACAGGAACGCGGTCCGGCCCTCGCCCGCGACACCCTGGGTGAGAATCCCGTCCCCGGCCAGCACGGCGCGGTGTCCCAGCGCGGTCCGGCTGGTCGCGAGCGACCAGGCCACGTCGACGGAGTTCAGCTCAGGCTTATCGGCCACGAAGGACCGCAGCCGCTCTATCTGTGCCCGGAGGGCGGTGTCGGACTTCGCTGAGACCATCCACGGCACGAGGCCTGGCGAATGCTGTGTCGGAAGAGCCGGCTGAAGTTGCGGTTCGGGGGCTTGTTCGAGGATGACGTGGGCGTTGGTGCCGCTGATGCCGAAGGAGGACACCGCGGCGCGGCGGGGCCGGTCGTCGGTCTCGGGCCAGGGGCGTGCTTCGGTGAGGAGTTCTACCGCGCCGGCGGTCCAGTCGACCTGGGGGGTGGGTGCGTCGATGTGGAGGGTGGCGGGCATGAGTCCGTGGCGCAGGGCCATGACCATTTTGATCACACCGGCGACACCGGCAGCCGCCTGGGTGTGGGCGATGTTGGACTTTACGGATCCGACCCAGAGGGGTTCGTGGTTGTCGCCTCGGGTTTGGCCGTAGGTGGCCAGGAGTGCTTGGGCTTCGATCGGGTCGCCGAGGCGGGTGCCGGTTCCGTGGGCTTCGACGAGGTCGATGTCGGCGCCGGTGAGGTGGGCGTTGGTGAGGGCTTGGTGGATGACGCGTTGTTGGGAGGGGCCGTTGGGGGCGCTGAGGCCGTTGGAGGCGCCGTCCTGGTTGACGGCGCTGCCGCGTAGGACGGCGAGGATGTGGTGGTTGTTGCGGTGGGCGTCGGAGAGGCGTTCGACGAGGAGGAGGCCGACGCCTTCGCCCCAGCCCATGCCGTCGGAGGAGGCGGCGAAGGATTTGCAGCGGCCGTCGGAGGCGAGTCCGCCCTGGCGGTCGAACTCGGCGAACACGCCGGGGCTGGCCATGACGGTCACTCCGCCGGCGAGCGCCATGTCGCATTCGCCGGTGCGTAGGGCTTGTGCGGCCAGGTGCAGGGCGACCAGGGAGGAGGAGCATGCTGTGTCGACGGTGACGGCGGGGCCTTCCAGGCCGAATGTGTAGGAGACCCGCCCTGACATGACGCTGGTTGCGTTGCCGGTCAGCAGGTGGCCTTCGGCGCCCTGGGGCATCTGTGTCCCGGTGCCGTAGCCGGACGCGGTGCCGCCCACGAACACCCCGGTGGAGGAGCCGCGCAGCATGCCGGGGTCGAGGGCTGCCGACTCGAACGCTTCCCACGCTGTTTCGAGGAGGAGTCGTTGCTGTGGGTCCATGGCCAGGGCTTCGCGGGGGCTGATGCCGAAGAGGTCGGCGTCGAATTCGTCGGCACCATCGAGGAACGCACCCCAGCCGGCGATCGAGGCTGGCCAGCCACGGTCGGAGGGGAACGGGCCGACCGCGTCGCCCGCACTCTTCACCAGGTCCCAAAAGGATTCGGCGGAGGTCACACCGCCGGGGAAGCGGCAGGCCATTCCCACGATCGCGACCGGCTCGTCCACGGTCACGGGCATGGCAACGGCCCTTGCCGTCACCCCCGGTTCTCCGTCTGTGAGTTCGGCCAGGAGGAACTCTGTCAGTACGAGTGGGGTGGGGTGGTCGAAGACCAGCGTGGCGGGAAGCCGCAGGCCTGTGACGGACTGCAGGCGATTGCGGATCTCTACGGCCATCAGGGAGTCGAAGCCCAGGTCCCGGAACGCCCGGGACGCTTCCACCGACTCTGAAGCGGTGTGTCCCAGGACCGCCGCCGCATGGGTGCGCACCACGTCGAGCACCAGTTGCCGGCGTTGCCCCGCAGGCATCCCCTCGAGCTGCTGTCGCAGACCGGCCGACCCAACATTCTCGTCCGACGAGACCGGCGTGCTGATGGCTTCCGGTAGTTCGGCGAGGAGCCGGCTGGGGCGGATCGCGGTGAATGACGCGGCGAACGTGGGCCAGTTGATGTCGGCGACCGTGAGTCCCGACTGGTCGGTGTCGACGGCTGCCGCGAGGGTACGTATGGCGAGTTCCGGGTCCATCGGCGACATGCCGCGCCTGCGCAGAAGCTGCTGCGTGTCGCCCTGGACGGCCATTCCGGCGCCGTCCCAGGGTCCCCAGGCCACCGACGTTGCGGGCAGGCCCCGCTCCCGGCGGTCCTGTGCCCAGGCGTCGAGGAACGCGTTGCCAGCTGCGTAGGCGCCCTGGCCGGCGCCGCCCCAAATGGCGGCGCCGGAGGAGAACACGATGAACAGGTTCAACGGCAGGCCGGCCGTCAGCTCATCCAGGTGCACGACACCGTCGACCTTCGCACCGACCACCGCGGCCGTCGTGTCCCGGTCGGCCGCCTCCAGCAACTGCGCATCCCCGACACCGGCCGCATGGACCACACCCGTGAGCGGCCACTCGGCGGGAACACCAGAGATCACCTCGGCCAGCGCATCACGGTCGGCGACATCGCATGCGACGACGCTGGCCCGAGTGCCGAGCGCGGCCAGTTCTTCCACCAGGCCCTCCGGCGCCATGCCGCGGCGGCTGGTCAGTACCAGGTGCGGCACACCCCTGCCCGCGAGCCAGCGCGCCACCTCCACACCCAGCGCACCGGTACCGCCGGTGACCAGCACCGTCCCCGAGGGCTGCCATCCCTCATCCGCCACAACCGTCGGCACTGCGTGTGCCAGCCTGCGGCCGTACACACCGGAGCCGCGGACAGCGACCTGGTCCTCGCCACCGTCGGCAGCGTCGGCCAGAACCGCGGCCAGTCGGCCGGAGGCTCGGGCATCGAGTTCTGCCGGCAGGTCGATCATGCCGCCCCAGCGCTGCGGGAACTCCAGGGCAGCGACCCGGCCCAGACCCCACACCGCAGCCTGCACCGCATCGATCACCCGGTCAGAGGCGCCCACAGCGACCGCACCCCGCGTCGCCACCCACAACGGGGCGTCGACCCCCGCATCACCCAGCGCTTGCAACAGCACCGTCAGATGGGTGAGTTCGTCCGCGACCACACCGCCACCGGCAGCCCGGCCCGCCGAAGCCGACCCGGCGACCAGCACCACACCACGCACGTCCCGGACCTCGGCGATCCGCCCGGCCAGAGCGGCACGGTCCGACACCGCATCCACCGGCAGGCCCACCACCACGGCACCCGCACCGGTCAACGCCCCCGCCACATCGCTGCCTTCAGGCCCCACCACCAGCCAGGTGCCTGTCAGGGCTGCAGCTGGCGTGGCCTCCAAGGGCTTCCAGACAACCTGGTAGCGCCAGGTGTCGATGACGGAGCGCTGCTGTCGTTCCCGCCGCCATGACGCCAGCGCGGGAACCACCGACCCCAGCAGTTGCGGGGCCTCCGACAACTGGAGCGTGCCCGCGAGCTCGTCGAGATCACCGCGCTCCACAGCGTCCCAGAACCGGGACTCGACCGCATCCACCACCCCAGCAGCACCCAGAACCGACGGCGACGGGACGTCCAGCCAGAACCGCTCGTGCTGGAACGCATAGGTGGGAAGCGGGACTTGGCGGCCGGTGAGCACCGCAGCCCAGTCCACGTCGACGCCTGCCGTCCATGCTTCGCCGAGGGAAATCAGGACGCGGCGCATCCCGCCCTCGCCACGCCTCAGCGTCCCCAGCACCACGGCCTCGACACCGACCGCGTCGATGGTCTCCTCGACACCCACCGTGAGAACCGGGTGGGCGCTGACCTCGATGAACGTGTGCTTCCCCTGCGCCAGCAGGGAACGGACCGCGGTTTCGAACTCGACCGTGGAACACAGGTTGTCGAACCAGTACTGCGCGTCCAGACCGCCCTCGACGGGGCTGCCCGTCAGCGTGGAGATCATCGGAATCGTGCCGACGGCAGGGGACAGCCCGGCCAGATCCGCAAGGATCCGCTCCCGCACTTCCTCCATCCGCGGCGAATGAGACGCGTAGTCCACCGGAATCCGGCGCGCGCGGATTCCCCTTCCCTCGCAGTCGACCATGAGCGCGTCGAGGGTTTCGGCGTCACCTGAGACCACGGTGGAGGACGGGCCGTTCACCGCTGCCACCGACACGTGGCCCGTCCAGCCCGAGACCAGGTCCTCGACCGTCTCCCGCCCCGCCGCAACGGCGACCATGCCGTCCTCGCCGGCCACGGCCATCAGAGCCTTCGACCGCAGCGCCACGACGCGTGCGGCGTCGTCCAACGACAGCCGGCCCGTCACACAGGCAGCAGCGATCTCACCTTGCGAGTGCCCGACCACCGCGGACGGCACCACACCGGCCGACCGCCACACCTCGGCAAGGGCGACCATCACCGCCCACAGCACCGGCTGGACCACATCCACCCGGTCCACATCACCGTCCTGCAGCACCACTTCGGTCAGAGACCAATCCACATACCGAGCCAGTGCGGTCTCGCACTCGGTCAGCCGCTCCCGGAACACAGGGGAGGTGTCCCACAGCTCGCGGGCCATGCCCACCCACTGCGACCCCTGACCCGGGAACACGAACACCACACCACCAGAACCCGCAGCAGACCCGACGGCCGTGGGCAGGGCAGCCAGCAGCTCGTCCCGGCCTTCGCCGACGACCACCGCGCGGTGCTCCAGCGCCGCCCGCGTCGTCGCCAGCGACCACCCCACATCCACCGGATCCAGCCCCGGCCGCTCCGCCACGAACGACCTCAACCGCTCCACCTGTGCCCGCAGCGCGGTCTCGGACCTTGCCGACACCATCCACGCAGACACACCAGGCTCGCTGGTCTTCCCAGTGGTCTCAGCCGGCTCGGACTCCGGAGCCTGCTCCAGAATCACATGCGCGTTCGTGCCACTGATCCCGAACGACGACACACCCGCACGCCGCGGACGATCGGCCTCGGGCCACGGGCGCGCCTCGGTGAGCAGTTCCACCGCACCCGCCGTCCAGTCCACTTCCGGCGACGGCTCATCCACATGCAACGTCGCCGGCAGCACACCGTTCCGGAGTGCCATCACCATCTTGATCACGCCTGCGACACCCGCAGCCGCCTGCGCATGACCGATGTTCGACTTCACCGAACCCAGCCACAACGGCTCGTCGGAGTCGCCCCGCTCCCGACCGTAGGTCGCCAGCAGGGCCTGCGCCTCGATGGGGTCCCCAAGGCGGGTTCCGGTGCCGTGCGCCTCGACGGCGTCGACGTCCGCACCGGTCAGCCGGGCGTTCGCCAGCGCCTGCCGGATCACCCGCTGCTGCGACGGACCGTTCGGCGCCGACAGGCCATTGCTCGCGCCGTCCTGGTTGATCGCACTTCCGCGTACCACCGCCAGCACCTGATGCCCGTTGCGCCGGGCGTCGGAGAGCCGCTCCACGAGCAGCAGGCCGACGCCTTCGGACCAGCCGGTTCCGTCGGCCGCCGCGGCGAACGCCTTGCAGCGGCCGTCCGACGCGAGGCCGTCCTGGCGATCGAACTCGGCGAACATACCCGGGGATGCCATCACGGTGACGCCGCCGGCCAACGCCAGGTCGCACTCGCCTGCCCGCAGAGCCTGCGACGCCCAGTGCAGAGCCACCAGCGACGAGGAACACGCGGTGTCGACCGTGACTGCGGGCCCTTCGAGCCCGAAGGAGTAGGCGACGCGGCCCGAGATCACGCTCGGCGCGTTACCGGTCAGCAGATGGCCGTCGGCGCCCTCCGGCAGGTGCATGCCCACCCCATAGGTGGAGGACGACGACCCGATGAACACGCCGGTCGAGGTTCCCCGTACCCGCGCAGGTGTGATTCCAGCCGACTCGAGCGTCTCCCATGCCGCCTCCAGCAGCAGCCGCTGCTGCGGGTCCATCGCGAGGGCTTCACGGGGACTGATGCCGAACAGGCCGGGATCGAACTCGTCCGCGTCATGGACGAACCCGCCCACACCCCCGGCGGCATCGGACACGCCGACCGGCCAGCCGCGGTTTGCCGGGAAGGCCGACATGCCGTCAGTCGCGCCGGCGACCAGGTCCCACAACTGCTCCGGAGAGGTCGCGCCGCCGGGGTAGCGGCAGGCCATCCCCACGATCGCGATCGACTCATCGTTCCCGATGGTGAGTGCGGGTCGCGGAGTGTCCGGCTGTGCTTCCAAGGCTCCGAAGAACTGTGACAGCAGATAGTCGCCGAGAGCAGCCGGTGTGGGGTAGTCGAACACCAGGGTTGCGGGCAGCCGCAGGCCGGTGGCCGAGGTCAGCAGGTTGCGAAGCTCCACTGCGGTGAGCGAGTCGAAGCCCAGGTCCTTGAACGCCTGACGCTCACCGATCGCGTCGGCAGAACCGTGGCCCAGTACGGTAGCGGCGCTGCCGCGCACCAACTCCAGCAACATCTGCGGCCGTTGGGATTCAGGAACCGACCGCAGCCGCTGCACCAGCGCCAGACCCACGACCGACTCCTGCGCGACCGCACGCCGCACCCGGCCGGCGCCCAGCCCCCGCAACAACGGGGGGACTTCACCGGCCGCCCGTACCGCTGCCAGATCGAGATTGATGGGTACCAGGTGTGCGGTGGGGTGTTTCTGGGCTGTGTCGAAGAGGGCGAGGCCTTGGGTGGTGGACAGGGTGGTGCCGGCGGTGGTCGCGCGGGCCCGGTCGGTGTGGGCGAGTGCGCCGGTCATGGTGCTGGTCTGTTCCCACATGCCCCAGGCGAGGGAGAGGCCGGGGAGGCCTTGCGTGCGGCGGCGGGTGGCGAGGGCGTCGAGGTAGGCGTTGGCGGCGGAGTAATTGGCCTGGCCGGGAGTGCCGAAGGTCGCCGATGCCGAGGAGTAGAGGACGAACATGGCGAGATCGGTGTCGCGGGTCAGTTCGTCGAGGTTCGTGGCGGCGGTGGCCTTGGCCCGCAGGACGGTTTCCAGGCGTTCTTGGGTGAGGGCGGTGAAGATGCCGTCGTCGAGGACACCCGCCGCGTGGACGACGCCGGTCAGGGGAGCCTCGGTGGGGATGGTCGCGAGGACGGCTGCGAGGGCGTCGCGGTCGGCGGCGTCGCAGGCCACGATCCGTGTCTGGGCGCCGAGTTCGGCGAGATCTGCGACGAGATCGGACGCGCCAGACGCGTCAGAGCCCTGGCGGGAGAGCAGGAGAAGGTTGCGGATGCCGTGTTCGGTCACAAGGTGGCGGGCCAGCAGCCCGCCCAGCGTGCCGGTGCCGCCGGTGATCAGTACGGTGCCGTCCGGGTTCGGGCGGACGGGGAGGGTCAGGACGTTCTTGCCGATGTGCTTGGCCTGTGCCATGTGACGCCAGGCGGTGACCGCTTGGCGTACGTCCCACACGGTCAGCGGCAGGGGTTCGAGCACGCCTTGTTCGAACAGTGCGACGACCTCGGCGAGGATCTGGCCCATGCGTTCGGTGCCTGCGTCGGTGAGGTCGAACGCGAAGTACGGGACGTCGAGACCGGCGCGGACGTCAGCCTTGCCCATTTCGATGAATCGGCCGCCCGGTGTCAGAAGGCGTAGTGAGGCGTCTACGAACTCGCCTGCGAGGGAGTTGAGGACGACGTCGATGCCACGGCTGCCCGTCGCGGTGCGGATCCGCTCCTCGAAGTCGAGGTCGCGGGAGGAGGCGATCCTTGCGGGGTCAACTCCGTTGGCGATGAGAGTGGGCCATTTGCCGGGGCTGGCGGTGGCGAACACCTCCAGTCCCCAGTGTCGGGCCAGCTGCACCGCGGCCATGCCGACGCCGCCGGCGGCAGCGTGGATCAGTACCGACTCACCGGCCCTGACCCCGGCCAGGTCCCGCAGCCCGTACCAGGCCGTTGCGAACACCAGCGGTACTGCTGCCGCCTGCGCCCACGACCAGCCCTGGGGCACCTTCACGATCAGTTCCCGGCCGGTCACCGCCTCGGCAGCGAAACCTCCGTCGAAGAACCCGAACACCCGGTCCCCGACGGCGAGGTCGTCGACACCGGGGCCGGTTTCCATGACCACACCGGCCGCTTCCGAACCCATCGTGCCGGGCTCCGGGTACATCCCCAGGCCGAGGAGTACGTCACGGAAGTTCACGCCTGCCGCACGGACTTCGATCCGTACCTGGCCGTTCTCCAGAGGCAACGTGCCGGCTGCCTCGGTGTGGAGAGACTCCAGCGTGCCGTCCGTCCCGGGCAGCAGGTGCCAGTTGTGGTCCGGCAGCACCAGCCCACCGCGCACGGCCCGGGTCAGGCGGGGCACCAGGAGTGCACCGTCACGGATGGCGACCTGCGGCTCGTCGACACCGGCCAGCAGCGCAACATCTAGTTGCTCTTCGGTGGCCGGGTCGGTGTCGACCAGGACGATCCGGTCCGGGTGCTCCGACTGGGCTGAGCGCACCAGACCCCACACCGCCGCACCCACCACATCGACCGCACCGGAACCAGCCGGAACCGCGCCCCGGGTCACCACTGCCAGGCGTGAGCCGAACGTGCTCTCGTCCGCCAGCCACTCCTGCACACCGTGCAGGACGTCACCGAGCACCTGCTCCACCGGGCCGTCACCGGCCGCCAGCACCGTCCACGCCGGAACCTCTGCCGCCTCGCCGGAGACAGCAGCACCCGGCGGCAACGTCACCCACTCCACCGCGAACAGTGCTTCGTCGGAATGCCCGGCGGAGGACAGTTGCTCCGTCGACACCGCACGCGACACCAACGAGCGCACGACCGCGACCGGCGCACCGATACCGTCGGCCGCCCGGACACTGACGCCCTCGCCCTCCGGGCGGATCGCAACCCGCAAGGCCGTCGCCCCGACCGCGAAGAGTTCCACACCCGACCACGCGAACGGCAGTCGCGGCCCGTCGGTCTCGGTTCCGTTGCTGAGGATGAGGCCGGAGGGGTGGAGTGCGGCGTCGAACAGTGCCGGGTGGATACCGAACCCGTCCGCCGACTCCGCGATCGTGACCTCGGCGTAGACACCGGATGCGTCGCGCCAGGCCGCTTGCACACCCTGGAACGCCGGGCCGTAACCGAAACCCGCCCCGGCCAACGCCTCGTAGAACCCGTCGACGTCCACCGCATCCGCACCCTGCGGAGGCCACACACTCAGATCGAAATCCGCGTGCGAAGCGGTCTGTTCAGCCAGCGAGCCGGACGCGTGCAGCGTCCACTCGTCCGTGCCCTCGGCACGGGCGTGGATGTGGACCGGCCGGTCGCCCGAGGCGTCCGGGTCCTCGACCCGCACCTGAACCTGGACGCCACCCGACTCCGGCAGCACCAGCGGCGCCTGCAGCACCAACTCCCGCAGCAAACCGCAACCCACCTCCTGGCCTGCCCGCAGCACCATCTCCACCAACGCCGTGCCCGGCACCACCACATGCCCCGACACCACGTGATCAGCCAGCCACGGCTGCGCACCCACCGACAGCAGACCGGTCAGCACAACTCCGTCGCCCTCGGCCAACGCCACCACAGAACCCAGCAGCGCATGCCCCGCGCCCTCGATACCTAGCGCACCCGCATCCCCGCCGAACACGCCCGGCTGCGGCCAGAACCGCTCCCGCTGGAACGCATACGTCGGCAGGTCGACCACGCGGCCGCCCCAACCGGTGAACACGGCCGTCCAGTCGACTTCGGTGCCGGTGGCCCATAGGCGGCTGATCGCGGTGAGTGCGGTGTGGGTCTCGTCGCGGTCCTTGCGCAGGACGGGGATGAACTCGGCATCGCTGGTGGTGTCCTGGACCATGGCGGACAGGACGCCGTCAGGTCCCAACTCCACATATCGCGTCACGCCCAGCTCAGCAGCAGCCGCGGCTCCGTCCGCGAAACGGACCGCGTTCCGCACCTGGTTCAGCCAGTACTCCGGCTGCTGCATGACGCCGGTTTCGGCCACCGCACCGGTCAGGTTCGACACGACCGGGATCCGTGCCGGTTTGAACGTCAGTCCGGACAGGACAGTCGCGAACTCCTCCAGCATCGGTTCCATGAGGGCGGAGTGGAAAGCGTGCGACACGGACAGCACGTTGAACCGCAGGCCCCGCTCGGCGCATTGGGCCGCGTACCGCTCGATGGCCGCGGCATCGCCGGAGAGGACCACGGACCGGGGGCCGTTGACGGCGGCGATGTCCAAGCCGGAGTCCGCGACGTCGGCCTCAGCCGCCTGGACTGCGAGCATGCCACCGCCCTCGGGCAGCGCCTGCATCAACCGGCCGCGTTCGGCGACCAGGGTGCACGCGTCGTCCAGGGACAGGATCCCGGCAACGTGCGCGGCGACGATCTCGCCCAGGGAGTGGCCGAGCAGGACGTCCGGGGTCACTCCACAGGATTCCACCAGCCGGAACAGGGCGACCTCGAGGGCGAACAGGCCTGCCTGCGCCCACATGGTGTGGTCCAGGTCGACACCGTCGGTGAGGACGTCGCGTAGTGGGCGCTCCAGGCGGACGTCGAGCCGTGTGCAGACCGTGTCGAAGGCTTCCGCGAAGACGGGGAACTGTTCGTACAGGCCCATGCCCATGCCGGGGCGCTGCGAGCCCTGTCCGGTGAACAGGAACGCGGTCCGGCCTTCACCGGCGAGGCCTGTGGCGAGTGTGGAGTCCTCTGCCAGCACCGCACGGTGCTCCAGCGCGGCTCGGGTGGTCGCCAGGGACCAGGCGACGTCCACCGGATCCAGCTCCGGTCGCTCGGCCGCGAAGGACCGCAGCCGCTCCACCTGCGCCCTCAGAGAGGCTTCGGACTTCGCCGACACCACCCACGGCACCTGCCCCGGGGGGTAAGTCCGTACAGGCTCCTGAGTCGGTTCCAGCTCCGGAGCCTGTTCCAGAATCACGTGGGCGTTGGTGCCGCTGATGCCGAAGGAGGAGACTGCGGCGCGTCGTGGCCGGTTGTCGGTCTCGGGCCAGGGGCGTGCTTCGGTGAGGAGTTCCACCGCGCCGGCGGTCCAGTCGACCTGGGGGGTGGGCTCGTCGATGTGCAGGGTGGCGGGCATGAGTCCGTGGCGCATGGCCATGATCATCTTGATGATGCCGGCGACGCCGGCGGCGGCCTGGGTGTGGCCGATGTTCGACTTGATCGAGCCGAGCCAGAGGGGTCCGTTGCCCTCACCACGGTTCTGGCCGTAGGTGGCCAGGAGTGCCTGGGCTTCGATCGGGTCACCGAGCCGTGTTCCGGTGCCGTGGGCTTCGACGACGTCGACGTCCGCGGTCGTCAGCTGGGCGTTGGCGAGAGCCTGGTGGATGACGCGTTGCTGGGAGGGGCCGTTGGGTGCGGTGAGGCCGTTGCTGGCGCCGTCCTGGTTGACGGCGCTGCCCCGCATGACGGCGAGGATGTGGTGGCCGTTGCGCTTGGCGTCCGACAGCCGCTCGACCAGCAGCAGGCCGACGCCTTCGGCCCAGCCGGTCCCGTCGGCGGTGGCGGCGAAGGATTTGCAGCGGCCGTCGGAGGCCAGTCCGTCCTGGCGGTCGAACTCGGCGAACGCGCCCGGGGAGACCATCACGGTGACGCCACCGGCGAGCGCCAGGTCGCATTCACCTGTCCGCAGTCCCTGTGCGGCCAGGTGCAGGGCCACGAGGGAGGACGAGCACGCGGTGTCCACCGTCATCGCCGGGCCCTCCAGCCCGAAGACGTAGGCGAGGCGGCCGGAGATCACACTGTTCGCGGTGCCGGTCAGCAGGTGTCCCTCGGCGCCTGTCACCCCGGTGCCGTATCCCGACGAGGACGCTCCCGCGAACACACCCACCCGCTCACCACGGAGCGAGCGGGGGTTCATGCCGGCTGATTCGAGGGTCTCCCACGCCGTTTCCAGGAGTAGGCGCTGCTGGGGGTCCATGGCGAGGGCTTCTCGGGGGCTGATGCCGAAGAGGGCGGCGTCGAACTCGTCGGCGTCGTGGACGAACCCGCCCACCGCGGCGGTTGCGTCGACCAGGCCGGTGGGCCAGCCCCGGTCGTCGGGGAACGGAGTGATCCCGTCCGATCCGGTGGCGACCAGATCCCACAAGTGTTCCGGCGACGTCACACCGCCGGGGTAGCGGCAGGCCATGCCCACGATCGCCACCGGCTCGTCGCTTCCGGTGGTGAGCACGGGCCGGGACACGTCGGGCTGTGCTGCGGACCCGTCAAAGAACTGTGACAGCAGGTGGTCGCTGAGAACGGTCGGGCTGGGGTGGTCGAAGACCAGGGTCGCAGGGAGCGACAGTCCGGTGTCCGTGGTCAGCAGGTTGCGCAGCTCGACCGCCATGAGCGAGTCGAAGCCCAGGTCCCGGAACGCCCTGCCGGGCTCGACCGCTTCCGCGCCTGCGTGTCCCAGTACCGTGGCGGCCCGGCCGCGCACCAGATCCAGCAGGATCCGTGCCCGTTCCACGGGAGGTGCGTCCAACAGCTGCTGCAGCAAAGCTGGTTCGGCGCCACCGCTGGATGTGGTCTTGAGTGCGTCGGCTGCTTCGGGGAGGTCGGAGAGCAGGGTGCTGGGGCGGGAGGAGGTGAAGGCCGGGGTGAACACCGACCAGTCCATGTCGGCGACGGTCACGCACGATTCCTGGCCGTCCACCGCTGCCGCCAGGGCCCGGACCGCCAGGGCCGGATCCATCGGCAGCAACCCACGCCGCCGCAGTACCTGTTCGGTCTCGCCCTGGACCGCCATCCCTGCCCCGGCCCACGGGCCCCACGCCACCGACGTTCCCGGAAGCCCACTGTCGTGGCGGTGCTGCACCCAGGCGTCGAGGAAGGCGTTGCCTGCTGCGTAGGCGGCCTGGCCGCCGCTGCCCCAGGTCGCGGCGATGGAGGAGAACACCACGAACAAGTCCAGCGGCAGATCGCCGGTCAGCTCGTCGAGGTATCTGGTTCCGTCGACCTTGGCCCGCAACACCGACGCGAACGCATCCGCGGTGACTCCTTCCAGCCATTGCGGGACGTCGAGTCCGGCCGCGTGCACGATGCCGGTGAGCGGCCACTGTTCCGGGACACCGGCGATCACTGTGGCAAGGGCGTCGCGGTCGGCCACGTCGCAGGCGGCGACCGTGACCTGTGCGCCCAGCCCGGACAATTCCTCAACCAGGCCTTCAGGTGCCACGCCGCCACGGCTGGTCAGCACCAGGTGCGGCACACCCCGGCCCGCCAGCCAGCGGGCCACCTCCGTGCCCAGGGCGCCGGTGCCGCCGGTGACCAGGACGGTTCCCGAGGGCTGCCACCCCTCGCCGACCACAGCCGCCGGCACCGCACGTGCCAGCCGCCGGCCGTACACACCGGACCCGCGCACAGCGACTTGGTCCTCACCAGCCTCACCAGCCAGGACGCCCACGAGCCGGGCACCGGCCCGGGCGTCCATGACCTCGGGAAGGTCGACCAGACCGCCCCAGCGTTGTGGGAACTCCAGTGCCGCGACCCGGCCCAGACCCCACACCGCCGCCAGGTCCGGGCTCTCCAGCCGGTCCGAACCGCCCACCGACACCGCACCACGCGTCAGCACCCACAACGGCGCCGTGACCTCGCTCAGCCCTTGCACCACGGCCAGCGTCTCCGCCCACCCCGACGCGGACAACACCACACCCGCCACATCAGGCAGACCCGATATCTCCTCGACCGGGACACTGACCACGGTCGCGCCCGCAGCCTCCAACGCGGCGGACACCTGCGGGTCCTCGGTACCGACGACCGCCCACACCCCGGTCAGCACCGCCGACGACGGCAGACCGTCCAGCGGCCTCCAGGTGACCCCGTATCGCCACGAGTCGAGCGTCGACCGTTCCCGGTGACGCCGCCGCCACGCGGACAGTGCCGGCAGCGCCGACTCCAGACCCGCGAGTTCCTGCAGATCCTCGCGCTCGACCGCGTCCCAGAACGCGGCATCGACCAGGTCACCGCCAGTGCCCGTTGCGGACGGCAGTGAAACGTCCGGCCAGAACCGTTCCCGCTGGAACGCATAGGTCGGCAGGTCGACGACCCCGCCGCCCCAACCGGCGAACGCCGCAGGCCAGTCGACGTCGACTCCGGACGTCCACAAGCGGCTGATCGCGGTGAGCGCGGTGTGGGTCTCGTCGCGGTCCTTGCGCAGGACGGGGACGAACTCGGCGTCGGAGGTGGTGTCCTGGGCCATGGCGGACAGGACGCCGTCGGGGCCGAGCTCCACATACCGTGTCACGCCGAGCTCAGCGGCAGCCGCGACCCCGTCCGCGAAACGGACGGTGTTCCGCACCTGGTTCAGCCAGTACTCCGGCTGCTGCATGGCGTCGGCCTCGGCGATGGCTCCGGTGAGGTTCGAGACGACCGGGATCCGGGCCGGGTGGAATGTCAGGCCGGTCAGGACGGTCGCGAACTCGTTGAGCATCGGTTCCATGAGGGCGGAGTGGAACGCGTGCGATACGGACAGGACGTTGAACCGCAGGCCGCGGGCGGTGCATTGGGCTGCGTAGTGCTCGATGGCTTCGGTGGTGCCGGAGAGGACTACGGAGTTGGGGCCGTTGACGGCGGCGATGTCGAGGCCGGAGTCCGCGACATCGGCCTCGGTCGCCTGCACCGCCAGCATGCCTCCGCCGGTGGGCAGTGCCTGCATCAGCCGGCCGCGTTCGGCGACCAGGGTGCATGCGTCGTCCAGGTCGAGGATTCCTGCGACGTGCGCGGCGGTGATCTCACCCAGGGAGTGGCCGAGCAGCACGTCGGGGGTGACGCCCCACGATTCGACGAGCCGAAACAGTGCGACCTCAAGAGCGAACAGCCCGGCTTGTGCCCATGCTGTCTGTTCCAGGTCGGTGCCGTCGGTGAGGACGTCGCGCAGGGGGCGTTGCAGCCGTATGTCGAGGCGGGCGCAGACTGCGTCGAAGGCTTCGGCGAACACTGGGAACTGCTTGTGCAGCCCGAGTCCCATGCCGGTTCGCTGGGAGCCTTGTCCGGTGAACAGGAACGCGGTCCGGCCTTCGCCCGCGACACCCGTGGCGAGGGTCGTCTCCCCGGCCAGCACGGCGCGGTGCTCCAGCGCGGTCCGGCTGGTCGCGAGGGACCAGGCCACGTCGACGGGTTTCAGCTCGGGCTTTTCGGCCACGAAGGACCGCAGCCGTGCGATCTGGGCTCGTAGGGCGGTGTCGGACTTCGCCGAGATCATCCACGGAACCAGTCCTGGTGCCTGCTGTGTCGGAACAGTCGGCTGGGGTTCCGGGGTGGGGGCTTGTTCGAGGATGACGTGGGCGTTGGTGCCGCTGATGCCGAAGGAGGACACTGCGGCGCGGCGGGGCCGGTTGTCGGTTTCGGGCCAGGGGCGTGCTTCGGTGAGGAGTTCTACCGCGCCGGCGGTCCAGTCGACCTGTGGGGTGGGTGCGTCGATGTGGAGGGTGGCGGGCATG
Organism: Streptomyces sp. NBC_00683; assembly: GCF_036226745.1. Taxonomy (NCBI): domain Bacteria; kingdom Bacillati; phylum Actinomycetota; class Actinomycetes; order Kitasatosporales; family Streptomycetaceae; genus Streptomyces; species Streptomyces sp. NBC_00683. Next base: position 7,407,608 of record NZ_CP109013.1, read on the forward strand.
AGGCCGTGGCGCAGGGCCATGACCATCTTGATCACACCGGCGACGCCCGCGGCGGCTTGGGTGTGGGCGATGTTGGACTTTACGGATCCGACCCAGAGGGGTTCGCTGCCTTCGTCCCGGGTTTGGCCGTAGGTGGCCAGGAGTGCTTGGGCTTCGATGGGGTCGCCGAGGCGGGTGCCGGTGCCGTGGGCTTCGACGACATCGACGTCCGCGGTCGTCAGCTGCGCGTTGGCGAGAGCCTGCTGGATGACGCGTTGTTGGGAGGGGCCGTTGGGGGCGCTGAGGCCGTTGGAGGCGCCGTCCTGGTTGACGGCGCTGCCGCGCAGGACGGCGAGGATGTGGTGGTTGTTGCGGTGGGCGTCGGAGAGGCGTTCGACGAGGAGGAGGCCGACGCCTTCGCCCCAGCCCATGCCGTCGGAGGAGGCGGCGAAGGATTTGCAGCGGCCGTCGGAGGCGAGTCCGCCCTGGCGGTCGAACTCGGCGAACACGCCGGGGCTGGCCATCACGGTCACACCCCCGGCCAGCGCCATGTCGCACTCACCGGTACGCAGGGCTTGTGCGGCCAGATGCAGGGCGACCAGGGATGAGGAACAGGCTGTGTCGACGGTGATCGCGGGGCCTTCCAGGCCGAACGCGTAGGAAACCCTCCCCGACATGACGCTGGTCGCGTTACCGGTCAGCAGGTGGCCTTCGGCGCCCTGCGGCATCTGTGTGCCGGTGCCGTAGCCGGACGCGGTGCCGCCCACGAACACGCCGGTCGAAGACCCGCGCAGCCTGCCGGGGTCGAGAGCTGCCGACTCGAACGCCTCCCACGCTGTTTCGAGCAGGAGCCGTTGCTGTGGGTCCATGGCGAGGGCTTCGCGGGGGCTGATGCCGAAGAGGTCGGCGTCGAACTCGTCGGCACCATCGAGGAACGCACCCCAGCCGGCGATCGAGGCGGGCCAGCCACGGTCCGCCGGGAACGGGCCGACTGCGTCGCCCGCACTCTCGACCAGGTTCCACAAGGATTCGGCGGAGGTCACACCGCCGGGGAAGCGGCAGGCCATGCCCACAATCGCGACCGGCTCGTCCGCAGCCACGGACACCGCGACCGCGGGGGCCGTCACCCTCGGTTCCCCGTCTGTGAGTTCGGCCAGGAGGAACTCTGTCAGTACGAGTGGGGTGGGGTGGTCGAAGACCAGGCTGGCGGGAAGCCGCAGGCCCGTGACTGACTGCAGGCGATTGCGGATTTCTACGGCCATCAGGGAGTCGAAGCCCAAGTCCCGGAACGCCCGGCCCGCCTCCACCGACTCCGATCCGGTGTGTCCCAGGACCGCCGCCGCGTGCGTGCGCACCACGCCGAGCACCAGCTGCCGACGTTGTCCGGCGTGCATCCCGTCGAGCTGCTGTCGCAGACCGGCCGACCCGGCATCCTTCTCCGGCGACACCGGCGTGTCCGGCGCGGCGGTGGCTTCCGGTAGTTCGGTGAGGAGCTGGCTGGGGCGGATCGCGGTGAACGATGCGGCGAAAGCAGACCAGTTGATGTCGGCGACCGTGAGTCCCGACTCGTCGGCGTCGACGGCTGCCGCGAGTGCCCGCAGAGCCAGGGCCGGATCCATCGGCGACATGCCGCGCCTGCGCAGGAGCTGCTGCGTGTCGCCTTGGACGGCCATTCCGGCGCCGTCCCAGGGTCCCCAGGCCACCGACGTTGCGGGCAGGCCCCGCTCGCGGCGGTCCTGTGCCCAGGCATCGAGGAACGCGTTGCCAGCTGCGTAGGCGCCTTGGCCCGCGCCGCCCCAAATGGCGGCGCCGGAGGAGAACACAATGAACAGGTCCAGCGGCAGGCCGGCCGTCAGCTCGTCCAGGTGCACGACGCCGTCGATCTTCGCACCGACCACCGCGGCCGTCGTGTCCCGATCGGCCACCTCCAGCAACTGCGCATCCCCGACACCAGCCGCATGCACCACACCCGTGAGCGGCCACTCGGCCGGAACACCGGAGATCACCTCAGCCAGCGCATCCCGGTCGGCGACATCGCATGCGACGACGCTGACACGAGTGCCGAGCGCGGCCAGCTCTTCCACCAAGCCCTCCGGCGCCATGCCGCGGCGGCTGGTCAGCACCAGGTGCGGCACACCCGTGCCCGCTAGCCAGCGCGCCACCTCCACACCCAGCGCACCGGTACCGCCGGTGACCAGCACCGTCCCCGAGGGCTGCCATCCTTCATCCGCCACAGCCGTCGGCACCGCACGTGCCATACGGCGGCCGTACACCCCGGAGCCGCGGACCGCGACCTGGTCCTCGCCACCGTCGGCAGTCAGGATGCCCACGAGCCGGGCACCGGCGCGTGCGTCCAGGACCTCGGGCAGGTCGATCATGCCGCCCCAGCGTTGCGGGAACTCCAGGGCAGCGACCCGGCCCAGACCCCACACCGCAGCCTGCACCGGATCGACCACCCGGTCAGAGGCGCCCACAGCGACCGCACCCCGCGTCGCCACCCACAACGGCGCGTCGACCCCCGCATCACCCAGCGCCTGCAACAGGACCGTCAGATGGGTGAGTTCGTCCGCGACCACGCCGCCACCGGCAGCTCGGGCGGCTGAAGCCGACCCGGCCACCAGCACGACACCACGCACGTCCCGGACCTCGGCGATCCGCCCGGCCAGAGCGGCACGGTCCGACACCGCCTCCACCGGCAGGCCCACCACCTCGGCACCCGCACCGGTCAACGCCCCGGCCACATCGCTGCCTTCAGGCCCCACCACCAACCAGGTGCCCGACAGAGAGGTGTCAGGCACAGTGTCCAAGGGCTTCCAAACGACCTGGTAGCGCCAGGTGTCGATGACGGACCTCTGCTGTCGTTCCCGGCGCCATGACGCCAGCGCAGGAACCACCGACCCCAGCAGTTGCGGGGCCTCCGACAGCTGGAGCGTGCCCGCGAGCTCGTCGAGATCACCGCGCTCCACGGCGTCCCAGAATCGGGACTCGACCGGATCCACCACCCCGGCGCTCTGGGCCGACGGCGACGGGACGTCCAACCAGAACCGCTCATGCTGGAACGCATATGTCGGCAAAGAGACTTGGCGGCCGGTGAGCACCGCAGTCCAGTCCACGTCGACGCCTGCCGTCCATGCCTCGCCCAGGGAAGTCAGGACGCGGCGCATCCCGCCCTCGCCACGCCGCAAGGTGCCCAGCACCACAGCCTCGACACCGACCGCGTCGATGGTCTCCTCGACACCCACCGTGAGAACCGGGTGGGCGCTGACCTCGATGAACGTGTGCTTCCCCTGCGACAGCAGGGAACGGACCGCGGTTTCGAACTCGACCGTGGAACAAAGGTTGTCGAACCAGTACTGCGCGTCCAGACCGCCCTCGACGGGGCTGCCCGTCAGCGTGGAGATCATCGGAATCGTGCCGACGGCAGGGGACAGCCCGGCCAGATCCGCAAGGATCCGCTCCCGCACTTCCTCCATCCGCGGCGAGTGCGACGCGTAGTTCACCGCAATGCGGCGCGCGCGGATTTCCCGCTGTTCGCACTCGACCATGAGCGCGTCGAGGGTTTCGGCGTCACCTGAGACCACGGTGGAGGACGGGCCGTTCACCGCTGCCACCGACACGTGGCCCGTCCAGCCCGAGACCAGGTCCTCGACCGTCTCCCGCCCCGCCGCAACGGCGACCATGCCGTCCTCGCCGGCCACGGCCATCAGTACCTTCGACCGCAGCGCCACGACGCGTGCGGCGTCGTCCAACGACAGCCGGCCCGTCACACAGGCAGCGGCGATCTCACCCTGCGAATGACCCACGACCGCGGACGGCACCACACCCGCAGACCGCCACACCTCCGACAGAGCGACCATGACCGCCCACAGCACCGGCTGGACCACGTCCACTCGGTCCAAATCACCGTCCTGCAGGACGACGTCGGTCAGAGACCAGTCCACAAACGGGGCCAGTGCCGTCTCGCACTCGGTCAGCCGCTCGCGGAAGACGGGCGAGGTGTCCCACAGCTCGTGTGCCATGCCCACCCACTGCGAGCCCTGGCCCGGGAACACGAACACCACACCACCAGAACCCGCAGCAGACCCGACGGCCGTGGGCAGGGCAGCCAGCAGCTCGTCCCGGCTCTCGCCGACGACCACCGCGCGGTGCTCCAGCGCCGCCCGCGCCGTCGCCAGCGACCACCCCACATCCACCGGATCCAGCCCCGGATCATCGGCGACATATGCCCCGAGCCGCTCCACCTGCGCCCGCAAAGCCGCCTCGGACCGTGCCGACACCACCCACGCAGACACACCAGGCTCGCTGGTCTTCCCAGAGGCCTCAGCCGGCTCGGACTCCGGAGCCTGCTCCAGAATCACATGCGCATTGGTGCCGCTGATTCCGAACGACGAGACCCCCGCTCGGCGCGGCCGGTCCGCCGCAGGCCACGGGCGCGCCTCGGTGAGCAGTTCCACCGCACCCGTCGACCAGTCCACCTCTGGCGACGGCTCATCCACATGCAACGTCGCCGGCAGCACACCGTTCCGGAGTGCCATCACCATCTTGATCACGCTTGCGACACCTGCCGCGGACTGCGTGTGCCCGATGTTCGACTTGACCGAGCCGAGCCACAGCGGTTCACCGCCGTCGCCCCGCTCCTGGCCGTACGTGGCCAGCAGCGCCTGCGCCTCGATCGGGTCGCCCAGACGCGTGCCCGTCCCATGGGCCTCGACGGCGTCGACGTCCGCACCGGTCAGCCGGGCGTTCGCGAGCGCCTGCCGGATCACCCGCTGCTGCGACGGACCGTTCGGCGCCGTCAGGCCGTTGGACGCGCCGTCCTGGTTGATCGCACTGCCCCGCACCACCGCGAGAATCTCGTGACCGTTGCGCTGTGCGTCCGACAGCCGCTCCAGCAGGAGCAGGCCGACGCCTTCGCCCCAGCCCGTCCCGTCCGCGGCCTGCCCGAACGACTTGCAGCGCCCGTCGGCCGCCAGTCCGTCCTGCCGGTCGAACTCGACGAACATGCCGGGGCCGACCATGACGGTGACACCGCCGGCCAACGCCATGTCGCAATCGCCGGCCCGCAGGGCGAGTCCGGCCAGGTGGAGGGCGACCAAGGAGGAGGAGCAGGCGGTGTCGATGGTGACGGCGGGGCCTTCGAGGCCGAAGGTGTAGGAGACGCGGCCGGACGCGACACTGGTCGCGTTGCCCGTCCCGCGGAACGCCTCGCCGGCTTCGGGCAGTGGTGCGTCGCCGTAGCCGGAGGTGGCCGCCCCGGCGAAGACTCCGATACCGCGACCCTTCAGCGAACGCGGGTCCAGCCCGGCCGTCTCGAACGTCTCCCAGGCGGTCTCCAGGAGGAGACGCTGCTGCGGGTCCATGGCGACGGCCTCGCGGGGCGAGATGCCGAACAGGCCGGGGTCGAAGTCGGTGGCGTCGTGGACGAAGCCGCCCATCGCCGCCACGTCGGCGGGCAGTTGGGAGGACCAGCCGCGGTCGGAGGGAAACGGCGTGATGCCGTCCCCGCCCGTGCTGACCAGACGCCACAGGTCGGAGGGAGAGCGCACGTCCCCGGGAAGCCGGCAGGCCATCGAGATGATGGCGATCGGCTCGGTTTCCCGGTCCTGCGCCGACTGCAGGCGGCTGCGTGTGTGGCGGAGATCAGCCATCACGCGCTTCAGGTACTCGACGTACTTCTCTTCATTCTCCACCCGAATCCACCTTACTTCCGGGGCAGTGGGTAGAAAGGTCAAGCCAGACCCCAACAGCCCTCTGTGACCCAGCAGCCAAGAGCTGCAGAGAACGGAGACCGGGATTAGATTAGGAGGTCAATGTGCCAATTCGACAACCCCTAACGGACCCCTGACCGTCCGCGGGAAATGAATTCCTGGCGAATGGCGGAATGATGGAACGGCGAAACGGCGAAGCGGCGGAACGGCGAAATCACGGAATCATGAAATCGCGGAATGGCGGAATTGTGATTCAGTAGGGACGGGTCAGGGGATGTCAGGCGGATTCGTATTCTTCGCGACGGCTGCCGGAAGTGTCCGCGGTTTCTCCGCCGTCCCGCGCCGCCACGTCGCCCGCGCGGCCGGAGGAAAGCCGGACGGCCTTCGTGAACAGCGTGAGGCCGATCGCGATCATCACCAACGCGACCGCCCAGGACCAGGGGTGGGGCGTGTAGAGAGCTAGGAACCAGACCTTCACCTGGACGTCGAAGATCAGGAAGAGCAGGGGCACCAGACCTTGCGGGAAGAGCGCCAGGCCGCCGAACACCCAGGACAGGAGTGCGACCACTTCCTGGCGCTTGGTCAGTTGCGGCTTGACCCGAGGCCCTGCGCCCGACGTCCCTGCGCCCGATGTCCCTGCGCCCGACGTTCCGGCGCGCCCGGTCCGCATGAGGACGAGCAGTTCGGGGCCGTTCGCGGTGAGCCGGTCGGCGGCGACCCGGCCCAGCCATCGGGCGAGCAGGGCACCGGTGGCCACACCGACCGGGACGCCGAGCCAGCTGACGACGGGGTTGTCGAGGACGGTGCCGAGGGTGACGAGGCCGGCCGCCGGCAGGGCGGGGAGGAGGGCGGCGAAGAACAACATGTTGGACGGCCCGGTCGTGTCGGCCCGGTCGAGCGGGCTGTCCGGGCGCTTGTGGGCGTCGGGGCCGGGCACGAGGGCCGTGACCGAGGCGTACGCCATCATGCCGATGCCGCCGCCGAGCAGGGCCGGGACGAGCGCGGCGACCCAGGGCCAGGCCCAGGAGTACCCGCTCAGGGCGGTGAACACGACGGTGACGACGACGGTGAGCGGGCCGAACAGCAGCAGGCACGCCCATTGCCGGCCGCGGACGTCGGCGCGCTGGCTTCCCGTGGTGAGGGTGAGCCACAGGCCCGTACCGTCCTGGCTGTACAGGTTGTAGGCGGTCGCGACGAGCATCACCGGCAGGGCCGGGCCCGCCCAGGGCAGCAGCGCCCCGGTGTGGAAGGTGAGCGGCAGCAGTGCCGTTCCCAGGGCCCAGGCCACAGGGGTGACCGCCATGGTGACGCGTTGCGGGTCCCGCAGCCACGTCCTCAGTTCCTTCCGCAGCACCGCCCCGGTCGCGCCGGACAGAGCGCCGCGCACAGGTGCCGCCCGGCGGGCGCTCCCGCGGACGACCGAACGGCCGCTACGGGCACGGCCGAGAGCACGGCCCCAGGCGGCCAGCAGCAGCGCGCACAGGGCGAGGAGTCCGGCCAGGGCGCCGAGCGACTGCCACCAGTCGCCGCGGCCGGCGGCGTCGACGGCGACGACGCCCCACCCGGACGGGACGGCACGGATCGCGGCCGACACGAAGGTGGAGAAGCCGGTCTCGGTCACCCGGGAGGAGACGACGGCCACGATGAGCATCCAGCCGGACTGGGTGAGCACCAGCATCGCCGCGAACAGCAGACCGGTGACGGCAGCGCCGAACCGGGAGCCGGCGACCGCACCGAACAGGGCGTGGGTGACCCTCGAGAGCAGGACCACGAAGGCCAGTTGCGCGGCGGCGGCCGGGACCGACACCAGGGCCGGCCCCACGCCGGTGCGGACGCCGTGGACGACGAGGCCGAGGAACGCCAGTGCGGTCACCACGGTGGTGATGCCGACGAGCCCGGCCGCGAGCAGCCCCAGGGCGAGTCGGCGGCGGGGGAGCGGCAGCAGCGCGAAGTGATCGCTGCGCAGAACCGCGGAGCCGCCCCACAGCGGACCGACCATCCAACCGAGCGTCCAGATCAGGTACGTCGTGGCGAGCAGGTCGGCGACCAGACCCGGCGTGTCGAGCCGCACGAATGCCAGGGCGACGGTGGCAGCGGCGAACGCCAGGCCCAGGACGGCGCCGACGACCATCCAGACGGCCTTGCCGCCGGTCATGGAGTTGCGGATGATCCGCAGCTTCATCCGTATCAGGACGCCAGCCACGACAGGCCCTCTCCCGTTGTCGCGGCGGCCCCGACCAGGCGGACGAAGGCCTCCTCGAGTGTGCTGTCGCCGCGCACCTCGTCCAGAGGCCCGGCGGCCACGACGTCGCCGCCGGCCATGACGGCGACCGTGTCGCAGAGTTGCTCGACCAGGGGCATGACATGACTGGACAGGACGGCCGACCCGCCGGACGCGACGAAGCGCTGCAGAATCGTCTTGAGCGCGACGGCCGAGACCGGGTCGACCGCCTCGAACGGCTCGTCCAGTACCAGCAGCCGCGGCCGGTGCAGCAGCGCGGTGGCGAGGCCGATCTTCTTGCGCATCCCGGTCGAGTAGTCGACGACGAGGGTGCGTTCGGCCTCGGTGAGCTGCATGACCTCCAGCAGCTCGTCGACACGCCCGGTGAGTTCGGTCGGCTCGATGCCGCGCAACTGGCCGATGTACGTCAGGACTTCACGGCCTGTGAGCCGCTCGGGCATCGACAGGCCGTCGGGCAGCACGCCCAGCACGGACTTGGCCCGGACCGGGTCGGACCAGACGTCGACGCCGAAGACCTCGCAGCGGCCGCCGTCCGGGCGCAGCAGGCCCACGGCCATGGACAGGGCCGTGGTCTTGCCGGCGCCGTTGGGCCCGACGAGGCCGAAGAAGGAACCCTGAGGGATGGTCAGATCGACGTGCCGGACGGCGACGTTGTCACCGAACTCCTTGTGCAGGCCGATCAGCCGCAGCGCGGGCGGCTCGCTGCCTGGGGCGGATCCCGGATCGTCGGCTTTCTGCTCCGTCACTTCCCGTTCCTTCCTGATAGCACCGGCCGGTCCCCGTCGGGCCCAGCCTGGCAGGGCGCGGCGGCGAGGAGAGGTGAACAGGCGGAAGGGGTTCCGGATGTTCCCGGCAGCACACGTACCGTGGCGCCGCGGGCGCCGCTGGAGGACCCTACCCGGCACGACGCCCCTACCGAGTACCCCTAGAACTCCGGTGGAGGACAGTGATCTTCCTGGTCGCGCACCCGGCGGTCACCACCCGCGGCAGGCGGCCGCACGGCCCCCGCCAGGAAAGGCGCGCCGGCTCGGCGGCGTGCCTTTCCGGAAGTTCACGCCAGGCACGTAGGGGCTGGTCAGACTCCCAATAGGGGTTGGTGCTCCGACAGGGCCTGGTTAGGGTCGGGTGCCGACCCGGATCACGGCAGCGGTATCCATGGCGCATTCAGAGGTAGTTGGAGTTTCCATGCCTGAAATCTCTGCCGAAATGCAGGAAGCGGTAGCCGTGGTCGGGCTGGCCTGCCGGCTTCCCGGTGCCCCCACCCCGGACGCTTTCTGGCAGCTCCTGCGGAACGGCGTGGACGCGGTCGGCGAAATTCCGGAACATCGCTGGGACTTCACCGACGACGACCCGAATGCGGACCGTGCTGTGCGCCGCGGCGGTTTCCTGGACCGCGTCGACGAATTCGATCCCCGGTTCTTCGGAATCTCGCCGCGCGAGGCCGCGGCGATGGACCCGCAACAGCGGCTGATGCTGGAACTGAGCTGGGAGGCCCTGGAGGACGCCCGCATCGTTCCCCAGCGGCTGACCGGCGGCCGGACCGGCGTGTTCGTCGGCGTCATGGGCAACGACTACGCCACCCTGAGCCACCGCGCCGGCCTCGCCGCCGTCGGCCGTCACTCGCTGACCGGTGTGCAGCGCGGCATCATCGCGAACCGGGTCTCCTACGCCGTCGGCCTGCGCGGCCCGAGCATGACCGTCGACGCCGGACAGGCCTCTTCGCTGGTGGCCGTGCACGTGGCCTGCGAGAGTCTGCGCCGCGGCGAGTCGACGCTCGCGCTCGCCGGCGGCGTGCACCTCAACATCGCCGCCGAGAGCGCCGTGGCCGCTGCGGCCTTCGGCGCACTGTCACCCGACGGCCGCTGCCACACCTTCGACGCCCGCGCCAACGGGTACGTGCGCGGCGAGGGCGGGGTCGTCGTCGCTCTGAAGACCCTGTCGCAGGCCGTCGCCGACGGCGACGAGATCTACTGCGTCATCCGCGGCGGTGCCGTCAACAACGACGGCGGCGGCAGCGGCCTGACCGTGCCCGACGCCGACGCCCAGGCCGAGGTCCTGCGCGGCGCGTACCGGGCGGCGGGCGTCGGGCCCGAGCACGTCCAGTACGTGGAACTGCACGGCACCGGAACGCCGACCGGCGATCCCGTCGAGGCGCGCGCCCTCGGGACCGTGCTGGGCGGGGGACGGCCTGCGGGCAGCCGCCTGCGGGTGGGATCGGCCAAGACCAACGTCGGGCACCTGGAGGGCGCCGCCGGTGCCGTCGGACTGCTGAAGGTCGCACTGTCCCTGCGCAACAACGAGCTCGCGCCCAGCCTCAACTTCGTCACGGCGAACCCCGCGATCCCCCTCGACGACCTCGGCCTGACCGTCCAGACCGAGCTGTCGCCCTGGCCCGCCGACGAGCAGTCGCGTATCGCAGGCGTGAGCTCCTTCGGCATGGGCGGCACCAACTGCCACCTGGTGCTCACCGGATGGGAGCAGCCCCGGCCGGGTGCCGCCGGACGGCCCGCCGGCCCGGGCGCTCCCGTAGCCTGGCCGTTGTCCGCGCGGACCGGCGAAGCCCTGCGCGACCAGGCGCGGCGGCTGTCGGAGCACCTCGCGGACCGCGCCGATCTGCACCCCGCCGACGTCGGGTTCTCGCTGGCCACGACCCGGTCGGCGTTCGACCACCGGGCGGTCGTGGTCGGCCGGGACCGGCGGGAACTGCTCGGGCGGCTCGACAGCCTCGTCCACGCCCGCCAGGACCCGGGCGTCGTGACCGGCGCCGCCGAAACCGGCGGGACGGCCCTGCTGTTCACCGGCCAGGGCGCGCAGCGCCCCGGCATGGGGATGGGGCTCCACGAGGCGTTCCCGGTGTTCGCGGAAGCCTTCGACGCGGTGTGCGAGCGCCTCGACCCGCGGCTGGGGCGTCCCCTGCGCGAGGTCCTGACCGACGGCGTCGACCTGGACCGGACGATGTGGGCCCAGGCGGGTCTGTTCGCCCTCGAGGTAGCCCTGTACCGGCTCGTGGAGTCGTGGGGAGTCACCCCGGACGTGCTGCTGGGCCACTCGCTCGGCGAGATCGTCGCGGCACACGTCTCCGGGATCCTGTCGCTCGACGACGCCTGCGTGCTGGTGGCCGAGCGCGGCCGGCTGATGCAGGAACTGCAGGCCGGCGGCGGCATGCTGGCCGTGCAGGCCACCGAGGCCGACGTCACGGACTCCGGCCTCGATGTCGCGGCGGTGAACGGCCCGCGCTCGGTCGTGCTGTCCGGCGACGCCGAGGCGATCGGCCGCTACGCCGCCGAGTGCGCGGCGCGGGGCTGGAAGTCCACCGTCCTGCCCGTGTCGCACGCCTTCCACTCGGCCCTGATGGAGCCGATGCTGGCGGAGTTCGGCGCAGTGCTCGCCGGACTGACGTTCCGTCAGGCGCGCATCCCGGTCGTGTCGAACCTCACCGGAGCGATCGCCGAACCCGGGCTGATGCAGGAGCCCGAGTACTGGCTGCGGCAGGTCCGTGACACCGTCCGCTTCGCCGACGGCGTCGCCGCCACCGCCGCACTGGGCGTCACCCGCTACCTCGAACTCGGCCCCGACGGCGTGCTCGCCGCCATGGCGAGCACCTGCCGCACCGACGGCCCCGTGCTGGCAGCGGCACTGCGCAAGGGCCGGGACGAGGCCGAGACCCTGATCGGTGCGATCGGACGCATGTACGCGGCGGGCGTGGGCCTGGACTGGACGGCGCTGCTCGCCGCTCACCGCCCTCGCCAGGTCGCCCTGCCCACCTACGCGTTCCAGCGGCGCCGGTACTGGCTCGACAACCTCCCCGCCCGCCCACTGCCCGCCCCGCCGGAGCCGACCGCCGAAGCCGCGCCGGCCCCCGGTCCGAAGGCGCAGGAGCCGACGTCGGTGCCGGAGCGTCCCGGAGCCGGGACCCGCGCCGTGCTGCGGCTGATCCTGGAACACATCGCCGCCGTGCTCGGCCATGACGGCCCCGACGACGTCGACGCCCGGCAGACCTTCCACGACCTCGGATTCGACTCGCTCGGTTCCGTCGAGCTGCGGGACCGGCTCGCCACGGCGCTCACCCTGTCGCTGCCGGACGCGCTGCTGTTCGACCACCCGACGCCGGCCCGGCTCGCCTCACACCTCCAGGACCGGCTGGAGGGAGGCGCCGACCCCGCCCTGCCTCCCGTCACGCCGGCCGCGGCCGCCGATCCCGCCGAGCCGATCGCGATCGTCGCGATGAGCTGCCGCTACGCCGCCGGGATCGCCACCCCGGAACAGCTGTGGCAGTTCCTGCTCGACGGCGGCGACGCCGTCACCGGCTTCCCCACCGACCGGGGCTGGAACGCCGAGGACATCTACCGCGACGCCGCCCGCAACCCGAACGGCACGCTGCGCCCCGCCGGCGCGTTCCTCGACGGCGCAGGCGACTTCGACGCCACCTTCTTCGGTATCTCGCCGCGCGAGGCACTGGCCATGGACCCCCAGCAGCGGCTGCTCCTGGAAACCGCGTGGGAGGCCGTCGAGCGCCTGGGCGTCGATCCGGACTCGCTCCGGGGCAGCCGGACCGGCGTGTTCGTCGGCGCCACCGCTCAGGACTACGGCCCTCGCATGCACGAGGCGCCCCCGGAGCTGGAAGGCCACCTGCTGACCGGCAGCACGCCGAGCGTCGCCTCCGGCCGTATCGCGTACACGCTCGGCCTGGAGGGCCCGGCCGTCACCGTCGACACCGCGTGCTCGTCCTCACTCGTGGCACTGCACCTGGCCGCACAGGCCCTGCGGGCCGACGAGTGCGACATGGCGCTGGCCGGCGGCGTGACACTGATGGCGACCCCGGGCATGTTCACCGAGTTCAGCCGCCAGCAGGGCCTGGCCCCGGACGGCCGCTGCAAGCCGTTCGCCGCCGCAGCCGACGGCACCGGCTGGGGCGAGGGCGCCGGCCTCCTGGTCCTCGAACGCCTCTCCGACGCCCGGCGCCTCGGCCACGAGGTCCTCGCGGTCGTACGCGGCAGCGCCGTCAACCAGGACGGGGCCTCCAACAGCCTCAGCGCGCCGAACGGACCCTCCCAGGAACGCGTCGTCCGGCAGGCCCTGGCCAACGCCCGGCTGACCAGCGCCGACGTGGACGCCGTCGAGGCCCACGGCACCGGCACCGCCCTCGGAGACCCGATCGAGGCACAGGCGCTGCTGGCCGCCTACGGCAGGCAGCGCCCGGCCGGACACCCGCTTCTGCTCGGCTCCGTGAAGTCGAACATCGGGCACACACAGGCCGCCGCCGGCGTCGCCGGCGTCATCAAAATGGTGCTGGCCATGCGGCACGGCGTTCTGCCCCGCACCCTGCACATCGACGAAGCCACCCCCAGGGTCGACTGGTCCGCAGGCGAGCTGCGGCTGCTGACGGAGACGACGCCCTGGCCGCAACTCGACCGGCCGCGGCGAGCCGCCGTCTCCTCCTTCGGCATCAGCGGCACCAACGCCCACCTGATCCTCGAAGGCCATGCGGAGCCCCCCGCCCCCGAACCCGGCAACCCGCCGCCCGCCGTGCCCGTGCTGATCTCCGCGCACGGCGACGCCGCGCTGCGCGCCCAGGCGAACCAGCTGGCCGGATTCCTGCGCGACCGGAACGACCTCGACCTCGCCGCCCTCGGCCACACCCTGGCCACCGGCCGCGCCGCGTTCGACCGGAGGGCCGCCGTCGTCGCCGGCGACCGGGACGGGATCCTCGCCGGACTCGACGCGCTGGCGGCCCGGCTTCCCGCGCCCGGCGTCGTCGAGGGGACCGCCGGCCGGCCGGACGGGACCGTGTTCGTCTTCCCCGGGCAGGGCTCCCAGTGGGCCGGCATGGCCGCCTCCCTGCTGGACACCAGCGAGGCCTTCCGCGACGAGATCCACGCCTGCGCGGCAGCCTTCGAGCCCTACGCGGACTGGTCCCTCGTCGACGTGCTCCGCGGCGCCGACGGCGCACCGCCCCTGGACCGGGACGACGTGGTCCAGCCCGCCCTCTTCGCGGTCATGGTGTCGCTGGCAGCCCTGTGGCGCTCGGCCGGCGTCGAACCGGCCGCAGTCGTCGGCCACTCCCAGGGCGAGATCGCCGCGGCCTACGTCGCCGGCGGCCTGACGCTCCCCGACGCCGCCCGGATCGTCGCACTGCGCAGCCAGTACGTACGAACCCTCGCCGGCACCGGCGGCATGGTGTCCGTACCGCTGCCCGCCGCCGACGTCCGGTCCCGGCTGGCCGGCCGAAGCGGCCTGATCGGAGTCGCCGCCCTCAACGGCCCCTCCGCCACCGTCGTCTCCGGCGACGCGGAAGCACTCGACGCACTCCTCACCGACTGCGAGGCCGAGGGGATCAGGGCACGCCGCCTCCCGGTCGACTACGCGTCCCACTCGCCCCACGTGGACGCCTTCCACGACGAACTCCTCGACGCGCTCGGCGCCCTCACCCCGCGCACGGGCGACGTCCCGTTCTACTCCACGGTCACCGGCGAACCACTGGACACCGCGCACCTGGACGCCGACTACTGGTTCCGCAACCTGCGCGAGACCGTGCGCTTCGAGCCGGCGGTGCGCGCCCTTCGCGCCGCCGGGCACGACGTGTTCCTCGAATCCAGCGCCCACCCGGTGCTGACCGCGGCCGTCGCCGACACGCTCGACGCCATGGGCCGGTCCGGCGCCGCACTCGGAACCCTCCGCCGCGACCATGGCGACCACGCCCAGTTCGTGACCGCCATGGCGGACGCCTGGACCCACGGCGTACGGCCCGACTGGACGACCGTGCTCACCGCACCTGCCCGCAAGGTGCAACTGCCCACCTACCCCTTCCAGCGCGAACGCTTCTGGCTCGCTCCCGCCCGGCCGCGCGCCGGGGCCGACGCCCTCGGCCTGGACAGCGCCGACCATCCGCTGCTCGGCGCCATGGTCGACGTCGCCGAGGACGGCACGCTCCTCCTCACCGGCCGCCTGTCGGCGGCGGCCCAGCCGTGGCTGTCGGACCACACGCTCCTCGGCCGGACCGTGCTGCCCGGCTCCGCCCTCATCGACCTCGCGCTGTACGCCGGCCGCCGGTGCGGCCACCCCCGCGTGGACGAACTCACGCTGCAGACGCCGCTGATCGTGCCCGAGGACGAGCCGCTGCAGCTGCAGATCGTGGTGCTGCCGCCCGACGACGCCGGCCGACGGCCCGTCACCATGCACTCCCGCCCGGCCACCGGCGCCGACCGGGTCCCGTGGACCTGGCACGCCACCGGCGCACTCCGCGCCGCCGGCCCCGCCCGGTCGCCCCGTCCGGCCCCGGCCGCCTGGCCGCCCCCCGGCGCGACGGCCGTCCCGCTCGACGGCGCCTACCCCCGGCTCGCCGACCTCGGCTACGCGTACGGCCCCGCCTTCCAAGGGCTGCGCGCCTGCTGGCGGCACGGCGAGGAAATCTACGCCGAGGCCGCCCTCCCCGACACCGACCCGCAGCACACCGCCGGATTCGAGCTCCACCCCGCCCTTCTCGACGCCGCGCTGCACGCCCTGCTGCCCCTCGACGGCGGCCCGGCCGACACCCGGCTGGCCTTCAGCTTCAGCGGCGTCCAACTGCACGCCACCGGCGCGAGCGCCGTGCGGGCCCGCATCGGGGCCCCCGACCGCGACGGCGCGGTCACCGTCGAACTGACCGACCCCTCCGGCGGCGCGGTCGCCACGATCGAAGCGCTCACGCTGCGCCCGGTCGACCCGAAGCAGCTCGCGGCCGCGACGACCGGCCCCGACCCGCTCTGGCGCCTGGAGTGGGTGACGCTCCACGACGACATCCCCGCCACGCCCGGCGACTGGGCGCTCATCGGCGAACCGGCCACCGGCTCCGACGCCCCCGCCAGGCACTACCCGGACCTCGCCACCCTGCAGGCCGCCCTCACCGCCGGCGGGACAGCACCGGAAGCAGTCGCCGCACACCTCGTCGGAGGAGACCTCACCGGAGGAACCGGCGACCCGGTCGCCGACGCCCACCGCGCCGCCCTCGACACGCTGACACTGCTCCAGACCTGGCTATCCGACCAGCGCCTGACCGGCACCCGGCTCGTCCTGCTCACCCGCGGCGCCGTCGCCACCGGCGGCGACGAGTACGTCCACGACCTGGCCGTCGCCACCGCTCGCGGCCTCATCCGCACCGCCCAGGCCGAACACCCCGGGCGGTTCGTGCTCGTCGACCTCGACGACAGCACACCCATCGACCGGGCGCAGGCCGAGGCGATCCACCGCAACGAGCCCCAACTCGCGCTCCGCGGCAACCGCGTGCTGGCCGAGCGACTCGCCCGCGTCACCACCACGCCCCAGGCAAGCCCCGTCGACGCCGACGGCACGGTCCTGATCACCGGCGGCACCGGCGCCCTCGGCCGGCTCATCGCCCGGCACCTGGTCACCACGCACGGCGCCCGCCGCCTCGTGCTCGCCAGCCGCAGCGGCGCGGACGCCGACGGAGCCACCGAACTCACCGCCGAACTCACCGGACTCGGCGCCGACGTCACCGTCACCGCCTGCGACGCCGCCGACCCGCAGGCGCTCCGCACGCTCCTCGACGGCATCCCCGCCGAACACCCGCTGCGCGTGGTCGTCCACGCCGCCGGCGTCGTCGACGACGCCGCGATCCACACGCTCACCCCCGACCAGCTCACCACGGTGCTGCGGCCCAAGGCCGACGCGGCCTGGCATCTGCACGAACTCACCGCGGACCTCGATCTCGCGGCGTTCGTCCTCGTCTCCTCGCTGGCCAGCACCATCGGAACCGCCGGACAGGGCAGCTACGGCGCGGCCAACGCCTTCCTCGACGCCCTCGCCCAGCACCGCCACGCCCGAGGCCTGCCCGCGGTGTCGCTGCTGTCAGGGCTGTGGGACACCGGCATGGGCGGCCGGCTCGGCGACGCCGACCGGGCCAGGCTGACGCGCACCGGACTCGCCCCCATGCGCCCCGAACAGGCTCTCGCCCTCTTCGACGCGGCGCTGCCCGGCGGCGAACCGCTGCTCGCGCCCGCCCGGCTGAACCTGCCGGAACTGCGGGCCGCCGCCCGGACCGACCCGGACGCCGTCGCCGCACCGTTGCGCGGTCTGGTCGGCGAGCCACGGCGGCGTGCCGCCGCAGCCCCCGAGGCCCTTACCGGCCTCGGCCTGGACCTGGCGGCGCTTCCGGAAGCGGAGCGGCACCGCACCGTGCTCGACCTCGTCCGCGGTCACGCCGCCGCCGTACTGGGCCGGACCGCCACCGGTGACGTGGATGCCGCGCAGGCCTTCAAGAGCCTCGGCTTCGACTCGCTCATCGCGGTGGAGTTCCGCAACCGGATCAACGCCGCCACCGGTCTGCGGCTGCCGAGCACGATCGCCTTCGACCACCCCACGCCGAACGCCCTTGCCGAGCAGCTCGTCGCGCGTCTGCTGCAGCGGCCGACGGAGTCCGCCGACGCGGCCACGCCCACGACGACCCACGTCGGCGAACCCGTCGCCGTCGTCGCCATGGCCTGCCGGTACCCCGGCGGCGTCGCCTCTCCCGAAGACCTCTGGCGGCTCGTCACCAGCCGGGGCGACGTCATCTCGGCCCTGCCCGACAACCGCGGCTGGGACCTGGACGCCCTCTACGACCCCGACCCTGACGAGCCCGGCCGCTCCTACACCGGCGAAGGCGGATTCCTCCTCGACGCCGACCAGTTCGACCCGGCGTTCTTCGGTATCTCGCCGCGCGAGGCCCTGGCCATGGACCCCCAGCAGCGGGTACTGCTGGAAACCGCGTGGGAGGCTCTCGAACGCGCCGGTATCGACCCGACGACGCTGCGCGGCAGCCGGACCGGAGTCTTCGCCGGCGCGGCCACCCAGGAGTACGGCCCGCCGCTCGACCAGCCCTTGGAAGGATCCGAGGGCTACCGGCTGAGCGGCGGCCTGGGCAGCGTCGCGTCCGGACGAGTCGCCTACGCCCTCGGTCTGGAAGGCCCCGCGATCACGGTCGACACCGCGTGTTCGTCGTCACTGGTGGCGACGCACCTGGCGGTCCAGGCCCTGAACAACGGCGACTGCGACCTCGCTCTCGCCGGCGGCGTGACGGTGATGGCGGGCCCCGGACTGTTCGTGGAGTTCAGCCGCCAGCGCGCCCTGTCCCAGGACGGCCGGTGCCGGGCATTCGGCGCGGAAGCCGACGGCTTCGGCCTCGGCGAGGGCGTCGGCCTGGTGTTGCTGGAGCGGCTGTCGGACGCCGTGCGCAACGGGCATCAGGTGCTGGCGGTGGTACGTGGCAGTGCGGTGAACCAGGACGGTGCGTCGAACGGTCTGACGGCACCGAACGGTCCGTCGCAGCAGCGGGTGATCCGTCAGGCGCTGGCGAACGCCCGGCTCACCGGCGCCGACATCGACGTGGTGGAGGCGCACGGCACCGGAACCCGTCTCGGGGATCCGATCGAGGCGCAGGCACTGCTGGCCACCTACGGCCAGGACCGCGACGAGGTCGGTCCGTTGTGGCTGGGTTCGGTGAAGTCGAACATCGGCCACGCCCAGGCCGCCGCGGGCGTGGCCGGGCTGATCAAGATGGTCATGGCGATGAGCCACGGCGTCCTGCCCGCAACGCTGCACGTGGACGAGCCGTCGCCGGAGGTGGACTGGTCGGCGGGTGCGGTGGAGCTGCTGGCGGAGGCCCGTCCGTGGCCTGAGGTGGATCGTCCGCGCCGGTCGGGCGTTTCGTCGTTCGGGATCAGCGGGACCAACGCGCACGTGATTCTGGAGCAGGCTCCGGTCCCGGCTCCGGTTCCGGCTGCCTCTGTGACGGGTGTGTCGGCGTGGGTGGTGTCGGCGAAGTCCGAGGCGGCTTTGCGGGCGCAGGTGGAGCGGCTCGGGGCGTATGTCGCGGATGATCCGGGGCTGGATCCGGTGGATGTGGGGTGGTCGCTGGCGACGACGCGGGCGGCGCTGGAGCGCCGCGCGGTGGTCGTCGGTGAGAGCCGGGACGAGCTGCTGGCTGCCCTGCCCATGGCCACTTCGGGCACCGTTGGTTCTGGTGGTGTGGTGTTCGTCTTCCCGGGCCAGGGCTCTCAGTGGGTGGGCATGGCAAGGGAGTTGTGGGACACCTCCCCTGTGTTCCGGGAGCGGCTGACCGAGTGCGAGACCGCGCTCTCCCGGTACGTGGACTGGTCTCTGACCGACGTCGTCCTGCATGACGGTGATGTGGACCGGGTGGACGTGATCCAGCCGGTGCTGTGGGCGGTGATGGTCGCTCTGGCGGAGGTGTGGCGGTCGGCCGGTGTGATGCCGTCCGCGGTGGTGGGTCACTCCCAGGGTGAGATCGCCGCCGCGTGTGTGGCGGGCTGGCTGTCGCTGGACGACGCCGCGCGCGTGGTGGCGTTGCGGTCGAAGGCGCTTGTCGCTGTGGCCGGCGGCGGAGGCATGGTGTCCGTGGCGGCCGGGCGGGACGCGGTCGAGGACCTGGTGTCGGGCTGGGCGGGCCGGGTGTCGGTGGCGGCGGTGAACGGTCCGTCGTCCACTGTCGTCTCCGGCGATGCTGAAGCTCTCGACGCGTTCATGGCGGAGTGCGAGGGGCGTGGGATCCGCACACGCCGGATCCCGGTGGACTACGCCTCCCACTCGCAGCGGATGGACCAGCTGCGGGAACAAATCCTTGCGGATCTGGCCGGGCTGACGCCGGCTGTGGGTACGGTTCCGATGCTGTCCACGCTGACCGGTGACGTCGTCGAGGGCGGTCTCGATGCCGGGTACTGGTTCGACAACCTGCGGTCGACGGTGGAGTTCGAGACCGCTGTCCGGTCTCTCCTCGCACAGGGCATGCGTACGTTCATCGAGGTCAGCGCGCACCCCGTACTGGCGGTAGGTGTCGAGGAGACGGTCGACGCGGTCGGTGTCGAGGCCGTGGTACTGGGGACGCTGAGGCGTGGTGAGGGCGGGATGCGCCGTGTCCTGGCTTCCCTCGGCGAAGCGTGGACGGCCGGCGTCGACGTCGACTGGGCTACGGTGCTCACAGGGCACCAAGTCCCGCTCCCCACCTACGCGTTCCAGCACGATCGGTACTGGCTGGACGTGCCGTCGCCGTCGGTCCAGGGCGCCGCAGGGGTGGTGGACGCGGTCGAGTCCCGGTTCTGGGACGCTGTGGAGCGCGGTGATCTCGACGAGCTCGCGGGCACGCTCCAGTTGTCGGAGGCCCCGCAACTGTTGGGGTCGGTGGTTCCGGCGCTGGCGTCGTGGCGGCGGGAGCGACGGCAGCGCTCCGTCATCGACACCTGGCGCTACCGGATCGCCTGGAAACCGCTCACCGACCTGCCGACGACCGCCACCCTTTCCGGCACCTGGCTGGTCGTCCTCCCCGAGGTCACCCCGGCTCAGGGTGACATGGCAGGCCCCGTGGTGACCGCGCTCCGCCGCGCCGGCGCCGACGTCGTCGAGTTCACGGTGGGCGCCCAGGACACCGATCCCGCCGCCCTCGCCGCCAAGATCCGCGAAGCCTCCGACCCGAACCCGGCCGGCGTGCTCAACCTTGCCGCACTCGCCGACGAAGGCCTTCCCACCGCCGCGCTGCCGGCCGGCGTCGCGGCGACCCTGACCCTGGTGCAGGCCCTCGGCGTCGCCGGCTTCGGCGCGCCGGTGTGGACCGCCACCTGTGCGGCGGTCTCCACCGGCCGCTCCGACCGGCTGGACGCCCCGGTCCAGGCACAGCTGTGGGGCCTCGGCCGGGTCGTCGCACTTGAGCACCCGCGCCTGTGGGGCGGGCTGATAGACCTGCCCGCCGACGTCGACGCGCGGACGGGCGGCCGGCTCGCCGCTCTCCTGGCCGGCGGCACCGGCGAGGACCAGGTCGCGCTGCGCCCCTCCGGCGCCTACGCCCGCCGGCTGCGACGAGCGCCGCTGCGCGAGCGGACCGCCGAGCGGTGGCAGCCGGGCGGCACCGTGCTGGTCACCGGCGCCGACGGTCCGCTGGGCGCTCACGCCGCGCGCTGGGCCGTCGGCCGGAGTCCGTCACGGCTGCTGCTCGTCAGTGACAACGGACCCGACGACCAAGCCGCGGCGGAGCTCGCCACCGAGCTGTCGGGCGCCGGCGTCCCGGTCTCCGTCCTTGCCTGCCGCGTAACCGATTCGCACGCCGTCCAGGACCTGTTGGCCGCGATACCGGCGGAAGAGCCGCTGTCCGCAGTGGTGTTCACCGCCGCCGTACCGTCCAGCGGCCCCGTCGACGAGACCGGCCCTGAAGGGTTCGGCCAGGCGCTGGCAGGCAGGGTCCTGGGCGCCACCGCCGTGCATCGGGCCTTGGGCGACACCCCGCTGGACGCCTTCGTCCTCTTCTCCTCGGTCGCCGGAACGTGGGGCGGCGCCGGACAGGGCGCCTACGCGTCGGCCAACGCCTACCTGGACGCCCTCGCCGAGTTCCGCCGTTGCCGCGGCCTGCCGGCGACCTGCGTCGCCTGGGGCCCCTGGGACGACGGCGCCCAGGTTCCCGACGGCCACAGCCTCGAACACCTGCATCGCCGGGGCCTGACCGCGATGGCTCCCGGGATGGCGCTGGCCGCGCTCGACCGGGCCGTCGACCACGGCGACGGGTATGTAGCGGTCGCCGACATCACCTGGCCGGCGTTCGTCGCGACGTTCACCTCGACGCGACCCAGCCGGCTGCTCGCGGACCTGCCGGACCTGCAGCCCGCGCCTCAGCCGACCCACCGGTACGACGAGCCGGACCGGGCCGGCCGCGTCGCTGCCCTGACCGGCGTCCAACGCGAGCAGGAGATGCTCACCGTGGTCCGCGCGCAGGTCGCCGCTGTCCTCGGCCACTCCGGCCCCGAAAGCGTCGACCCGGGCCGCTCGTTCAAGGACCTCGGCTTCGACTCACTGACAGCCGTCGAACTCGGCAAGCGGCTGCGGGCGGCGACCGGAGTGGCGGTGCCCGCCACCGCCGTCTTCGACCACCCCAGCGTGCGGATCCTGGCCGGCCATCTCGCCCGCGGCCTCACCGTCCCCGGCGCCCCGGCGGCCGTGGCCGAGTCCGCCACCGACGACGACCCCATCGTCATCGTCGGCATGAGCTGCCGGTTCCCTGGCGGGGCCACGAACCCGGCGGCGCTGTGGCGGCTGCTGAGCGACGGCGGCGACGCCATCACCGAATTCCCCTCCGACCGGGGCTGGGACACCGACGCGCTCTTCGATCCCGACCCGGACCGCCAGGGCACGACCTACACCCGCCACGGCGGATTCCTGCCCGACGCCGGGGACTTCGACGCCGAACTGTTCGGAGTCTCCCCGCGCGAGGCGCTGGCCATGGACCCGCAGCAGCGGCTGCTGCTCGAGGCGTCGTGGGAGGCGCTCGAGGACGCGGGCATCGCCCCGGCCGCGATCAGGGGTGTCCCCGGCGGCGTCTTCATGGGCGTCACCGCCTCCGGCTACGGCCGCGCCGCCAGACTGCCGGACAGCGTCGAGGGGCACCTCCTCACCGGCACCGCCACGAGCGTCGCCTCCGGCCGCCTCGCCTACACCTACGGTCTCGAGGGCCCGGCGATCACGGTCGACACCGCCTGCTCGTCCTCCCTGGTCGCCCTGCACCTGGCCGCCCAGGCGCTGCGCAACGGCGAGTGCGCCGTCGCCCTGGCCGGCGGCGTCACCGTGATGGCCACCCCTGAGGCGTTCGTCGAGTTCAGCCGCCAGCGCGGGCTGGCCGCCGACGGCCGCTGCAAGCCGTTCTCTGCGGCCGCGGACGGCACCAGCTGGTCCGAAGGCGCCGGTGTCCTGGTACTGGAACGCCTCTCGGACGCACAGCGTCAAGGGCACCGGATCTGGGCCACGCTGCGCGGGAGCGCCGTCAACCAGGACGGGGCCTCGAACGGCCTCACCGCGCCCAACGGGCCCGCGCAGCAGCGGGTCGTCCAGCAGGCCCTGGCGAACGCGCGGCTCGCCCCGGCCGACGTGGACGCCGTCGAGGCGCACGGCACGGGAACCGCTCTCGGCGACCCGATCGAGGCACAGGCCCTGCTGGCCACCTACGGCCAGGGCCGTGGCGACGCCGAACCGCTGTGGCTCGGCTCGCTCAAGTCGAACATCGGCCATACCCAGGCAGCCGCAGGCGTCGCCGGTGTGATCAAGATGGTGCTGGCCATGCGGCACGGCGTGCTGCCCCGCACCCTCCACCTGCAGGAACCGACCGGCCACGTCGACTGGTCCACCGGCGCCGTCGTGCCACTGACCGAGAACCGGGCCTGGCCAGAAGCGGGCCGGTTGCGCCGGGCCGGCGTGTCGTCCTTCGGCGTCAGTGGCACCAACGCCCACGTCATCCTGGAACAGGCCCCTCCGTCCGCCGTCGTCCCCGACCCTGCCGTCCCCGTGCCCGCCGAGGCGCCTTCCCACGGACCGGTGGCGCCGTGGCTGGTATCGGCGGCCGGCCCCGCCGCGCTGCGCGACCAGGCGGCCCGGCTCCGCGACTTCGCCGCCGCCGACGGCGGCCCCCACGGCATCCACGACATCGCCCACTCGCTGGCCGTCACCCGTACCGGCCTGGAACACCGGGCCGCCGTACTCGCCGACGACCGTGACACCCTGCTCGCGGGCCTCGACGCGATCGCCGCGGACCGCCCCCACCCCGCCGTCGTCACCGGCGCCACAGGGCACGGGCGGCAGGCGATGCTGTTCTCCGGCCAGGGCTCGCAGCGCCCCGGCACGGGCCGCGACCTGTACCGGGCGTTCCCCGTGTTCGCCGACGCGCTCGACGCCGTCTGCGCCCGCGTCGACCCGCACCTCGGCCACCCGCTGCGCGAGGTGATGTTCGCCGAACCCGGCACCGACGCGGCGGCCCTGCTCGACCGGACCGCCTACACCCAGACCGCCCTGTTCGCCCTCGAGGTCGCGCTCTTCCGGCTCCTGGAGTCCTGGGGCGTCCGCCCCGACCACCTCCTCGGCCACTCCGTCGGCGAACTCGCGGCCGCGCACGTCGCCGACGTCCTGTCGCTCGACGACGCCTGCAAACTCGTCACCGCCCGTGCCCTGCTGATGGCCGATCTGCCGCCCGGCGGCGCGATGCTCGCCGTCACCGCCTCCGAGGCCGAGGCGGCCGAGGCCCTCGCCGCCTTCGAAGGGCGCGTCAACATCGCGGCCCTCAACGGCCCGTCCGCCCTGGTGATGTCGGGGGACGAGGACGCCATCGCCGAACTGGCCGCCCGCTGGACCCTCTCCGGCCGCAAGGCGACCCGGCTGCGCGTCTCGCACGCCTTCCACTCCCAGCGGATGAACCCGATGCTCGAACGGTTCGCCGCGGTCGCCTCCGCCGTGACGTTCCGGCCGCCCGTCATCCCGATCGTGTCGAACCTGACCGGCGCCCCGCTGCCCGTCGAGGAATACTGCTCGCCGGCCTACTGGGTGCGGCATGTGCGGCACGCCGTCCGGTTCGCCGACGGTGTGACCTGGCTGGCCGACCACGGAACCACCCGGTTCCTCGAGATCGGCCCGAGCACCGTACTGAGCGCGATGGCCCAGCACACCCTCGCCGAACGCGACGACGCCGGCACCATGACGATCACCCCCGCGCTGCGCGACGACCGGCCCGAGACCGCCACACTGCTGCGGACGGTTGCCGCCGGCTGGACCCGCGGCGCCGACGTCGACTGGGCCGCGGTCCTCGCCGGCCGGGGCGGCACACGCGTCGACCTCCCCGCCTACGCTTTCCAACGGGAGCGGTACTGGCTGCGGCCGGCCTCCGCGGGCGCGGCCGGCGGGCTGAGCACCGGCCACGCCGTCCTCACCGCCGCGGTTCCGCTCGCCGAGGACGGCGGCCTGGTCCTCACCGGGACCCTGTCCCTGTCCGCCCAGCCCTGGCTCGGCGACCACCAGGTCCTCGGCGCCGCGATCCTGCCCGGCACGGGATTCGTCGAGCTGGCTCTGCGCGCCGCGCGGGAGGCAGGCTGCGGGGCGATCCGCGAACTGACCCTGCAGGCCCCTCTCGTCGTCCCCCCCACCGGCAGGGTCCGCGTCCAGGTCCGGGTGAGCCCCCAGGCCGGGACCGCCGACCGTGAGGTGTCGATCCACTCCCAGCCCGAGGACGGCGACGGCACCTGGATCCGCCACGCCTCAGGCCTGCTCGCCCCCGAGGCCGAAGCCACCCGCTTCGACCTGTCGGCCTGGCCGCCGCCCGGCGCCGAACCGGTCGACCTCGACGGCTACTACGACGCCACGCTGGCCGGTGCCGGATACCACTACGGACCGGTCTTCCGCGGCCTGCGCCGCGCCTGGCGGGCCGCCGACGCCGTCTACGCCGAGATCGTCCTGCCAACGGCAGCCGCACCCGACGCCGACGCATTCGACCTGCACCCCGCTCTCCTCGACGCGGCCATGCACGCCACGACCATCGGCGGCTTCCTCGACGACACCGGCGCCACCCCGCTGCCCTTCCTGTGGTCCGGCGTGACGCTCCTGGCCACCGGCGCGACGGCACTGCGGGTGCGACTGGCCGGCGCCGGCCCTGACACCCTGTCGATCCAGGCGGCCGACACCACCGGCCGCCCCGTCGCCGAGGTGCGGTCACTGACCCTGCGCCCGGTGCGCCCCCAGCAGCTGGCGGTGGCCGCCACGGCCAACTCGTCGCTGTTCGCCGTGGAATGGACCACGGTGCCGGCCGGCACCGGCTCCGACTCCGGCGAGCCGGTCGGCGTGAGCGTCCTGCCCGACGGCCCGGCCACCGAGGACCTCGACGAGGCCGTGGCCGACCTCGTCGTGTGCCCCGTCGGCCCGGGCGGCGGCGACCTCGCCGAGAACGTCCACGAGACCGCCGCCGCCGTCCTCGGGCTCATCCAGCGCTGGCTGGCCGACGGACGGCCTGCGTCGTCACGGCTCGTCCTCGTCACCCGGGGCGCCGTGGAGGCCGGACCGGGCGAGGCCGGACCGGACCTGGCCGCCGCCGCCGTATGGGGACTGATGCGCACCGCGCAGTCCGAGAACCCGGACCGCTTCGTCCTTCTCGACCTCTCCGGCACCGAAGTACCCGCCGACTCCGAAGGATCCGTCGCCGACGGCGTCGACTGGACCGCCGTCCGCGACGCCGCCGACCGGGGCGAGCACCAGCTCGCGCTGCGCGGCGGCGAACTCCGCGCACCCCGCCTCGTCCGCGTGCCCGCCCCGGACGGCCTGCCGCTCCCCGACGGCGCACCCGCCTGGCGCCTCGACACCTCCGGACCCGGCACCCTGGAGAACCTGGCCCTGGTCCCCGTCGACGCCCCACCGCTGGAGCCCGACCAGGTCCGCGTGGCCGTCCGCGCGGCCGGCGTCAACTTCCGCGACGTCCTCATCGGCCTGGGCATGTACCCGGAACCGGCCCCGATGGGCTCCGAAGCGGCCGGCATCGTCGTCGAGGTCGGCACCGCCGTCACCGACCTGGCCCCCGGAGACCGCGTCTTCGGCCTCGTTCCCGCAGGTCTCGGCAGCCTCGCCACCGCCCCGCGGGCCCAGCTCGCCCGCATCCCGCAGGACTGGTCGTTCAGCCAGGCCGCCACCGTGCCCGTCGCCTTCGTCACCGCGTTCTACGGACTCGTCGACGTCGCGGGCGCCCTGCCCGGCGAATCGGTCCTGATCCACGCCGCGACCGGCGGCGTCGGCACCGCCGCCGTCCAGCTCGCCCGCCACCTCCGACTCGAGGTCTTCGGCACGGCGAGCCCCGCCAAATGGGACGCCCTGCGCCAGGCCGGCCTCGACGACGAACACATCGCGTCCTCCCGTACGACCGACTTCGAAGCCCGGTTCCGGACCGCCACCGGCGGGCGCGGCGTCGACATCGTCCTCAACTCGCTCACCGGCGACATCCTCGACGCCTCCCTGCGCCTGCTCACCTCCGGAGGCCGGCTCGCCGAGATGGGCAAGGCCGACCTGCGGGACCCCGGCCAGGTCGCGGCCGACCACCCCGGCGTCCGCTACCGCTCCTTCGACCCCTCCGAGGCCGGCCCGCACCGGCTCGGCGAGATCCTGACCGAGATCCTCGCCCTCTTCGAGCACGGAGCACTCCGACTGCCCCCGGCGACGGTCTGGGACATCCGTGACAGCGCCGCCGCGTTCCGGCACATCAGCCAGGCCCGCCACATCGGCAAGAACGTCGTCACCGTCCCCGCGGCCCCGGACCCCGACGGCACCGTACTGATCACCGGCGGCACCGGTACCCTCGGCGCGCTTCTGGCCCGCCACCTCGTCACCGAACACGGAATCCGGCACCTGCTCCTGCTCAGCCGCCGCGGCCCCGCCACGCCGGGCGCGACCGAGCTCGTCGCAGACATCGAGCGGCTCGGCGCCCACGCCACCGTCCTGGCCGTCGATGCCGCCGACCGCACGGCCCTCGGCGCGGCGCTCGCCGGCATCCCGGCAGCCCACCCGCTCACCGCCGTGGTCCACGCCGCCGGAGTCGCCGAGGACGGAGTCCTCGAGACACTCGACAGCGGGCGGCTGCACGACGTCCTGCGGCCCAAGGTCGACGCGGCCGTCAACCTGCACGAGCTGACAGCCGGACACGACCTGACCGCCTTCGTCCTCTACTCCTCCGTGGCCGCGCAACTCGGACCGGCCGGCCAGGGCGGCTACGCCACGGCCAACAGCTTCCTGGACGCCCTGGCCCGGCACCGGCGCACCCACGGGCTGCCCGCGGTGTCACTGGCCTGGGGCCTGTGGGCCGAGGACAGCGGCGTCACCGGCCGGATGACCGACGTCGACCTGGCGCGGGCCACCCGCCTGGGCGCGCCTCTGCAGGCCGAACGGGGCCTGGCCCTGTTCGACGAGGCCGGCACCACGCACCGCTCGCACATCGTCCCGGCCAACCTGGATGTCGCGGCCCTGAACTCCGCCGCCGCGCCCGTTCCGCCGATCCTGGCCGCACTGGCGGGCCCCGCACCGCGACGGGCGGTCAGCGACCGCGCCACCGACGCCTCGTCCCTCGCCCACCGCCTTGCCGGGCTCCCGCGCGACGAGCGGATCGCGCTGGTCGTCGACGTCATCCGGACCCAGGTCGCCCTGGTCCTCGGCCACGCCTCCGCCGAAGCGGTCGAACCACGCCGCGCCTTCAAGGACCTTGGCTTCGACTCGCTCACCTCCGTCGAACTCCGCAACCGCCTCGCCGCCGAGACCGGCCTGCGACTGCCGGCCACCCTCGTCTTCGACCACCCGGCCCCCGCCCCGCTCGCCGAGTACCTGCTGGGAGAGCTCGTCGGCAGCATGGCCGCCGCGCCGCCGAAGGCACCGGCGCAGCCGGCGCCCACCGACGACCCCATCGCCATCGTCGGCATGAGCTGCCGGTACCCCGGCGACGCGGACAGCGCCGACCGTTTCTGGCAGCTCCTCGTCGGCGGTACCGACGCGATGACCTCGTTCCCCGCCGACCGCGGCTGGGAGACAGGCCTCGCCGACGCCCGCTTCGCCCTGCGCGGCGGCTTCCTCGGCACCGCGACCCGGTTCGACGCCGGCCTGTTCGGGATCAGCCCGCACGAGGCCCTGGCGATGGACCCACAGCAGCGCCTGGCCCTGGAAGCGGTCTGGGAGGCCTTCGAGGACGCCGGGATCGACTCGTCGACCCTGTGGGGCCGACCGGCCGGAGTGTTCCTCGGCGCCGGCTCCAGCCACTACGGCGTCAGCGCCGACCTCCCGCCCGAGGTCAGGGGACACGTCGTCTCCGGCTCCGCCACCAGCGTCATCTCCGGCCGCGTCTCCTACACGTTCGGGCTCGAAGGCCCTGCGGTGACGGTGGACACGGCGTGTTCGTCGTCGCTGGTGGCCCTGCATCTGGCGGCGCAGGCGCTGCGTGCCGGGGAGTGCGAACTGGCCGTCGCGGGCGGGGTCACGGTCATGACCACCCCGGACATCTTCACCGAGTTCCAGGTACTGGGCGGCGTGGCCGACGACGGGCGCTGTAAGGCGTTCGCCGCGGCGGCCGACGGAACCGGCTGGGCCGAGGGCGTCGGTGTACTGGTCCTGGAGCGGCTGTCGGATGCCGAGCGCAACGGGCATCAGGTGCTCGCGGTGGTGCGCGGCAGCGCGATCAACCAGGACGGTGCGAGCAATGGTCTGACGGCGCCGAATGGTCCGTCGCAGCAGCGGGTGATCCGGCAGGCGTTGGTGAATGCGCGGTTGACGGGTGCGGATGTCGATGTTGTGGAGGCGCACGGGACGGGGACGCGGCTGGGTGATCCGATCGAGGCTCAGGCGTTGCTGGCGACGTATGGCCGGGAGCGGGGCGAGTCCGATGAGCCGTTGTGGCTGGGGTCGGTGAAGTCGAACATCGGTCATACGCAGGCGGCTGCTGGTGTCGCGGGTGTGATCAAGATGGTGATGGCGCTGCGGCATGGTGTGTTGCCGGCGACGTTGCATGTGGATGAGCCGTCGCCGGAGGTGGACTGGTCGGCGGGTGCGGTGGAGCTTCTTACGGAGTCCCGTCCGTGGCCCGAGGTGGATCGTCCGCGGCGTGCGGCGGTGTCGTCGTTCGGGATGTCCGGCACGAACGCGCACGTGATTCTGGAGCAGGCGTCGGCCGGAGCTCCGGCCCAGGCTCCGGCTGCCTCTGTGACGGGTGTGTCGGCGTGGGTGGTGTCGGCGAAGTCCGAGACAGCTTTGCGGGCGCAGGTGGATCGGCTCGGGGCGTATGTCGCGGAGCGGCCGGAGTTGGAACCGGTGGACGTCGGCTGGTCGCTGGCGACGACGCGGGCGGCGCTGGAGCATCGTGCGGTGGTCGTGGGGGAGGACCGGGACGAGCTGTTGGCTGCCCTGCCCACGGCCGTCGGGTCTGCTGCGGGTTCTGGTGGTGTGGTGTTCGTGTTCCCGGGCCAGGGGTCGCAGTGGGTTGGCATGGCACGGGAGTTGTGGGACACGTCGGCGGTGTTCCGGGAGCGGCTGACCGAGTGCGAGACGGCACTGGCCCCGTTTGTGGACTGGTCTCTGACCGACGTCGTCCTGCAGGACGGTGATGTGGACCGGGTGGACGTGATCCAGCCGGTGCTGTGGGCGGTCATGGTCGCTCTGGCGGAGGTGTGGCGGTCTGCGGGCGTGATGCCGTCCGCGGTCGTCGGTCATTCGCAGGGTGAGATCGCCGCCGCGTGTGTGGCGGGCTGGCTCTCGCTGGACGACGCTGCCCGGGTTGTGGCGTTGCGGTCGAAGGCACTGGTTGCTGTGGCCGGCGGCGGAGGCATGATGTCCGTCGCCGCTGGGCGGGAGACGGTCGAGGAGCTGACGTCGGACCGGGTGTCGGTGGCGGCGGTGAACGGCCCGTCCTCCACCGTGGTCTCCGGCGATGACGAAGCCCTCGACGCGTTCATGGCCGAGTGCGAACAGCGGGGAATCCGCACACGCCGGATCCCGGTGGACTACGCCTCCCACTCGCAGCGGATGGACCAGCTGCGGGAGCGGATCCTTGCGGATCTGGCCGGGTTGTCCCCGGCTGCCGGTACGGTTCCGATGCTCTCCACGCTGACCGGTGACGCTGTCAACGGTGATCTCGACGCCCAGTACTGGTTCGACAACCTTCGTTCCACGGTGGAGTTCGAGACCGCTGTCCGCTCCCTCCTCGAACAGGGCATGCGCACGTTCATCGAGGTCAGCGCGCACCCGGTGTTGACGGTGGGCGTTGAGGAGACTGTTGACTCGGCTGGTGTCGAGGCCGTGGTCCTGGGCACCTTGCGGCGTGGTGAGGGCGGGATGAGCCGTGTCCTGGCTTCCCTGGGCGAGGCATGGACAGCCGGCGTCGACGTCGACTGGGCTACGGTGCTCACGGGGCACCAAGTCCCGCTCCCCACCTACGCGTTCCAGCACCAGCGGTACTGGCTCAGCCCCCGAGCCGGCGCCGGGGACGTCGCTGCGGCGGGCCTGGTCGGGGCGGACCATCCGCTGCTGTCCGCGTCGGTCGCCCTGGCCGCCGCCGACGACGTGGTGCTCACCGGCCGGCTGTCGGTGTCGGCGCAGCCATGGCTGGCGGACCACACGCTCCACGGTCGCGTAGTGGTCCCCGGAACCGCTTTCGTGGAGCTCGCGTTGCGGGCCGGCCACGAGGCCGGCTGCGCCGAGGTCCTGGAACTGACGCTCCACGAGCCCTTGCTGCTGCCGGCGACCGGCGGTGCGCGCATCCAGGTGCGGGTCGGAGCGCCCGGGCCGGGCGGCAATCGCGACGTCTCCGTCCACGCCCAGGTCGACTCCGCCGCCGCAGACTGGGTCCTGCACGCCGACGGCGTGCTCGCCGGCGACTCGGCCTCCGACGTCCCGGCCGCCGAGGCGTTCGATCTCTCCGCCTGGCCGCCCCCGGGCGCGACGCCGGTCGACCTCGACGGGTTCTACCCGGCGCTGGCAGATTCGGGCTACGGCTACGGACCGGCGTTCCAGGGCCTGAGCCGCGCGTGGCGCGCCGGAGACGACGCCTTCGCCGAGGTACGGCTTCCCGCGTCCGCGGGTGAGGACGCCGCCCGCTTCGGTCTGCACCCCGCCCTGTTGGACGCCGCGCTCCACGTGCTCGGCGTCGCCGGGCTCCTCGAGGATCCGAGCGCGACCCCGGTGCCGTTCGCATGGTCCGGGGTCTCGCTCCAGGCCACCGGTGCGACGGTCCTGCGAGCCAGGCTGTCCCCGGCAGGTCCTGACACCGTGTCGCTCCAGATCACCGACGGCACCGGTGCGCCCCTGGCGCGGGTCCGCTCGCTGAACGTCCGTCCGTGGAGCGCCGGGGACGCCGGGCCCGCCGTCGGCGACTCGCTCTTCGCCGTCGAATGGCAGCCCCTGCCCGCTGCTCACGACACCACGGTCCACGACGGCCCCACGCCCGCCGACGTGTCGTGGCAGGTCGAAGACCTCACCTCCGCAGACCTCACCTCGACCGCGTCCGGGCAGGCACACGACGGGGCAGCCGACCGGGCACGGGCCCTGACCGTCCGGGCCCTGGAGGTCATCCAGCAGCGGCTGCGCGGCGAAAGCGAGCAGGCCGCCCCGCTGGTCCTGCTGACCCGCTCCGCCATGGCGACCGGCACCGACGGCGCGTCGACCGACCCTGCCGCCGCGGCGGCATGGGGTCTGGCCCGTACCGCGCAGACCGAGCACCCCGGCCGCTTCGTCCTGCTCGACGTCGAGGACCCGGCCGCGCCGTTGCCCTGGGCGCTGATCAGGCAGGCCGTGGCGGACGGCGAGGTACAACTGGCCGTGCGCGGCGGCGAGCTCCTCGTCCCGCGCGTCGTCCGGACGGCACCGGCCGAACGCCGGGCCGTGCCGGAGCCCGGAAGCCTGCGGGGAACAGTTCTGATCACCGGCGGGACCGGCGTCCTCGGCGGTCTCGTGGCACGGCGGCTCGCGGACGACCCCGGCGTACAGCGGCTCCTGCTGCTCAGCCGGCAGGGCCCCGAGGCCCCCGGCGCGGCCGGCCTGGCGGAGGCGCTGCGTGACGCCGGCGTCGCGGTGGACATCGTGGCCTGTGACATCGCGGACCGAGCCGCCCTGGCGGACGTATTGGCCGCCGTCCCGCACGACGCCCCGCTGACCGGGGTGATCCACGCGGCCGGGACGCTCGACGACGGCATGATCGAGTCGCTGACCCCGCAGCGCGTCGAGACCGCTCTGCGCGCCAAGGCCGACGGAGCGGTCAACCTCCACGAACTCACCGCGGACGCGGACCTGGGCCTGTTCGTCCTCTACTCGTCCGCCGCCGCCACGTTCGGAGCGGCGGGCCAGGCCGGCTACGCCGCGGCGAACGCGTTCCTGGACGCCCTGGCCCACCTGCGCCGCGCCGAGGGCCGGCCGGGCATCTCGCTCGGGTGGGGTCTGTGGCAGCAGGCGACCGGCCTGACCGGCCACCTGGCGGACGCCGATGCGGCGCGCGCCGCCGAGCTGACCGGCTCGCTGTCCGCCGCGGACGGTATGGCGCTGTTCGATGTCGCCCGCGCCTCCACCCGCCCGCACGTCCTTCCCGTCCGGCTCAACACCGCGGCAAGCGTCGACGGCGACACACCGCCGATGCTCCGGGCCCTGGCCCGCCGCCGACTGCGCCGCGCCGCCGACGTGGCCGAAGCCGGCACGTGGACGCGGCGAGTGGCCGAACTTCCCGAAGCCGAACGGACCCGAGCTGTCCTCGACCTCGTCCGTACCGAGATTGCCGCGGTCCTCGGGCACGCAGGGCCGCAGGACGTCGAGCCCGGTCGCCCCTTCAAGGACCTCGGCTTCGACTCGCTCCTCGCCGTACGCCTGCGCAACCGCCTCCAGGCGGCGACCGGCCTGCGGCTGCCGGCCACGCTCGTGTTCGACCACCCCAGCGCACTCGTCCTCGCCGAGCACCTGCGCGGCCAGGTCGCCGGAACCCGGTCGGCCGCCGCGTCCCCGACCGCCGTCAGCACCTCCGACGAGCCGATCGCGATCGTGGGCATGGCCTGCCGCCTCCCAGGCGGAGTCGCCTCCGCGGACGACCTGTGGGAACTGGTGGCCGGCGCGGGCGACGCGATGTCCCAGTTCCCGGCGGACCGGGGCTGGGCCGAAGCCCTGCGCGGCGCGCCGTTCGCACCCGTCGGCGGGTTCGTCCACGACGCGGACCGGTTCGACGCCGAACTGTTCGGCATCTCGCCGCGCGAGGCCCTGGCCATGGACCCGCAGCAGCGGTTGCTGCTGGAGACCGCCTGGGCGACGTTCGAGTCGGCGGGCATCGATCCGACGTCTCTGCGTGGCAGCAGCACCGGCGTCTACGCGGGCGTGATGTACCACGACTACGCCGCGAGCATGGGCCACGTCCCGGAAGGCGTCGAGGCCTTCCTCGGCACCGGCAACGCGGGCAGTGTCCTGTCCGGCCGCGTCGCGTACGCCTTCGGTCTCGAAGGACCGGCGATCACGGTCGACACGGCGTGTTCGTCGTCCCTGGTGGCCCTGCACTCGGCGGTCCAGGCGCTGCGCGCCGGCGAATGCTCGCTGGCCCTCGCAGGCGGTGTGACCGTCCTGGCGACGCCCGGCATCTTCACCGAGTTCGACCGGCAGGGCAGCCTCGCCTCGGACGGCCGCTGCAAGTCGTTCGCGGCCGCCGCGGACGGCACGGGCATGTCCGAGGGCGTCGGTGTCCTGCTGGTGGAGCGGTTGTCGGACGCGCGGCGGAATGGGCACCAGGTGCTGGCGGTGGTGCGCGGCAGTGCCATCAACCAGGACGGTGCGAGCAATGGTCTGACGGCGCCGAACGGTCCGTCGCAGCAGCGGGTGATCCGTCAGGCACTGGCGAATGCCGAGCTCACGACCGCGGACATCGACGTCGTCGAAGCTCACGGCACCGGTACGCGTCTGGGGGACCCGATCGAGGCGCAGGCACTGCTGGCCACCTACGGCCAGGAGCGAGGCCACGGTGACGGCGACGAGCCGTTGTGGCTGGGGTCGGTGAAGTCGAACATCGGTCACACCCAGGCGGCTGCTGGTGTCGCGGGTGTGATCAAGATGGTGATGGCGATGCGGCACGGTGTGCTGCCGGCGACATTGCACGTGGACGAGCCGTCGCCTCAGGTGGACTGGTCGGCGGGTGCGGTGGAGCTGCTGACCGAGGCGCGTTCCTGGCCGGAGTCCGATCGGCCGCGCCGTGCGGCGGTGTCGTCGTTCGGCATCAGCGGCACCAACGCGCACGTCATCCTCGAGGCGCCGCCCGAGCCCGAACCGGCGGCCGATGTGGCGCCGCACGTCTCGGCTCCGGCCCCGGTGCTGTGGCCGGTCTCGGCGAAGTCCGATGCCGCGTTGCGGGCCCAGGTGGAGCGGCTGCGGTCGTACGTGGCCGAGCGTCCCGAGCTGGACGCGGTGGACGTCGGCTGGTCGTTGGCCACCACCCGGGCCGGTCTGGAACATCGGGTCGTCCTCGCCGCCACCGGGGACGTGCTCGCCACGGGTGTGGCGAACGAGGGCCGGACCGCGTTCCTGTTCACCGGTCAGGGTTCGCAGCGCGCGGGTATGGGGCTGGGGTTGTACGAGGCGTTCCCGGTGTTCGCGGAGGCGTTCGACGCGGTGTGCGCCCGGTTCGACGTCCGGCTGGAGCGTCCGCTGCGGGAGGTCCTGACCGACGGCGTCGACCTGGACGGGACGATGTGGGCGCAGGCGGGCCTGTTCGCCCTTGAGGTCGCCCTGTTCCGGCTGGTTGAGTCCTGGGGGGTTGCCCCTGACGTGCTCCTGGGGCACTCCCTGGGCGAGATCACCGCAGCCCATGTCGCGGGCATCCTCGACCTGGATGACGCGTGCGTGCTGGTAGGGGAGCGCGGCCGACTGATGCAGGCGCTGCCCGAGGGCGGAGGCATGCTTGCGGTGCAGGCGACCGAGGCGGATGTCTCGGACTCCGGCCTGGACATCGCCGCCGTAAATGGTCCTGACTCCGTGGTGCTGTCAGGTGACTTGGGCGCGATCGAACGATATGCGACGGAGTGCGCGGAGCGCGGTCTGCGGGTCAGTGTCCTGTCGGTGTCGCACGCGTTCCACTCCGCCCTGATGGAACCGATGCTGGCCGAATTCGCCGACGTGGTGCACGGATTGACGTTCCGCTCGGCGCGGATTCCGGTTGTGTCGAACCTGACCGGTGGGGTGGCCGAGCCCGGTGCCATGCAGCGGCCGGAGTACTGGCTGGACCAGGTCCGTCGGACGGTCCGTTTCGCTGACGGCATTGCGGCCCTCGCGGCCATGGGCGTGACGACCTGCCTGGAACTCGGACCGGACGGTGTCCTGTCCGGCATGGCCCAGGCCACCGCCGACGACATGCTCTTCGCGCCGGTCCTTCGCAAGGACCGCGACGAGACCGACACCGCCCTGACCGCCATCAGCCGCCTGTGGACCGCCGGGACCGACATCGACTGGCCCGGTGTGTTCAACGGCTGGGGCGGCCGAGCGGTGCCGCTTCCCACCTACGCCTTCCAGCGTGAGCGGTACTGGCCGCAGCCGTCGGCGACGTCGGCCGCCGGAGATGGCATGGACTCGGCGTTCTGGGATGCAGTCGAGCGTGAGGATCTGCAGGAACTTGCGGGTCTGGAGTCGGCGTTGCCGGCGCTGTCCGCCTGGCGGCAGCGTCACCAGGAACGCTCGACGCTTGATTCGTGGCGTTATCGGGTCACGTGGAAGCCGCTGGACGGCCTGTCGTCGTCGGCGGTGCTGACTGGTGTGTGGGCGGTCGTCGGTACCGAGGACCCCGAGGTGTCCGAGGCCCTGTCCTCGGCTGGTGCGACCGTGGTCGGTGTTCCCGCCGAAGAGGTGTCGGGGCTGTCTGGCCTGGCGGGTGTGGTGCTGGTGGCGTCCGGGGTGGCTGAGACGCTGGCCGTGGTGCAGGAGCTGGGTGAGGTCACGGCGCCGTTGTGGGTGGTGACGCGTGGCGCGGTGTCCGTGGGCGGTTCGGACCGGCTGGTGAACCCCAGCCTTGCCTCGGTGTGGGGTCTGGGCAGGGTTGCGGCGTTGGAGGTGCCGGACCGTTGGGGTGGTCTGGTCGATCTTCCTGAGGTTCTGGATGGCCGGGCGGGTGCCCGTTTGGTGGGGGTTCTGGCTGCCGGTGGTGGTGAGGATCAGGTTGCGGTTCGTGGTTCCGGGGTGTTCGGTCGGCGGTTGGTTCGTGCGGTTCCGGCGGGGGCGGTGGATGCGTCGTGGAATCCGTGTCCGTCGGGGACGGTGCTGGTTACGGGTGGTACGGGTGCGTTGGGTGTGGAGGTGGCGCGTTGGCTGGCGGGT
The DNA here is from genome assembly GCF_036226745.1 of Streptomyces sp. NBC_00683. Classification (NCBI taxonomy): domain Bacteria; kingdom Bacillati; phylum Actinomycetota; class Actinomycetes; order Kitasatosporales; family Streptomycetaceae; genus Streptomyces; species Streptomyces sp. NBC_00683. The sequence goes on from NZ_CP109013.1 coordinate 7,444,157, forward strand.
CGGGGTGTGCCGCATCTGGTGTTGACGAGTCGGCGGGGTGTGGCGCCGGAGGGTCTGGTCGAGGAGTTGTCGGCGCTGGGTGCGCGGGTCACTGTTGTGGCTTGTGATGTGGCTGATCGGGAGGCGTTGGCGGAGGTTGTTGCGGGTGTTCCCGTCGGCTTGCCGTTGACCGGGGTTGTGCATGCGGCGGGTGTGGTGGATGACGGGTTGTTGGAGGGGTTGTCGTCGGAGCGTTTGGTGTCGGTGATGGCGCCGAAGGTGGATGGGTTGGTGAATCTGGATGTGGTGACGTCGGGTTTGCCGGTGGAGTGGTTGGTGGTGTTCTCGTCGTTGGCGGGGACGGTGGGTAGTGCGGGTCAGGGTAATTACGCGGCGGCTAATGCGTGTGTGGATGCGTGGGTGGAGTGGCGTCGTGGGCGTGGTCTGCCGGCTGTGTCGGTGGCGTGGGGTCCGTGGGCTGAGGGGGGTATGGCGGCTGGCGGTGTGGTGGTGGAGCGGTTGCGGCGTGGTGGGGTGCGTCCGTTGGACGTGGAGTTTGCGTTGCGGGTGTTCGGTGAGGCGGTTCGTGGTGGTGTGGATGTGACGGTGGCGGACATCGACTGGGAGCGGTTTGTTCCCGGGTTCGTGTCGGCGCGTCCCAGTCGTCTGCTGGCGGAACTTCCCGAAGTAGCTGCTGTTGCACCGGTGTTGCCTGCAGGTGGCGGTGGGCCGAGCCTGCGGGAGCAGTTGGCGATGGTTCCGGCGGGGCAGCGCCAGCAAGTGCTGCTGGATCTGGTGCAGGGTCAGGCGGCTGCGGTGCTGGGGCATTCCGGTGCGCAGGCGGTGGAGCCGGGGCGGGCGTTCCGGGATCTGGGCTTCGACTCGCTGATGGCAGTCGAACTGCGCAACCTGCTGTCCGCGCGGACCGGGCTACGACTGCCCGCCACCCTCGTCTTCGACCACCCGGCACCGGCAGTCCTGGCCGCGTACCTGTCCGCCGAACTGACCGACATCGGCGTCACCGCGGCGCCCGAGACCGCGACCCCGGTGCTCGCGCCGGTGGACGAGCCGCTCGCGATCGTCGGAATGGCGTGCCGGTTCCCCGGCGGCGTCACCTCTCCCGCCCAATTGTGGGACCTCGTCGCCGACGGAGTGGACGGCATGTCGCCGTTCCCGGCCGACCGCGGCTGGCCGTCCGACGCACCCGGCGGCGTAGGCGCGTTCGTCACCGATGCTGACCGGTTCGATGCCGCGTTGTTCGGGATCTCGCCGCGTGAGGCGCTGGCGATGGATCCGCAGCAGCGGTTGCTGTTGGAGACTGCGTGGGAGGCGTTCGAGTCGGCGGGGTTGGACCCGCGGTCGCAGCGCGGCCGCAGTGTGGGGGTCTTCGCCGGAACCAACGGCCAGGACTACGCACAGGTTCTCGCGGCGTCGCAGGACGCCGGTGACGGGCACGCGGCTGTGGGGAACGCGGCGGCGGTGCTGTCCGGCCGGGTCTCGTACGCGTTCGGGCTGGAGGGCCCGGCGGTCACCGTGGACACGGCGTGCTCGTCGTCGCTGGTCGCTCTGCACTGGGCGGGGCAGGCACTGCGGGCCGGTGAGTGCGAACTCGCCCTGGTGGGCGGTGTGACGGTGATGTCCACCCCGGCTGCGTTCACGGAGTTCGACCGGCAGGACGGGCTGGCTGCGGATGGTCGGTGCAAGGCGTTTGCGGGTGCGGCGGACGGGACGGGCTGGGGCGAAGGTGCAGGTCTGCTGCTGGTGGAGCGGCTCTCGGACGCTCAGCGCAACGGGCATCAGGTGCTCGCGGTGGTGCGCGGGAGCGCGGTGAACCAGGACGGCGCCTCGAACGGTCTGACGGCGCCGAACGGTCCGTCGCAGCAGCGGGTGATCCGCCAGGCACTCGCCAGTGCCCGTCTCACCGGCGCGGATGTCGACGTCGTGGAGGCGCACGGCACCGGCACGCGGCTCGGTGACCCGATCGAGGCGCAGGCGCTGCTGGCCACCTACGGCCAGGACCGTGGCGAGGGCGACGTGCCGCTGTGGCTGGGCTCTATCAAGTCGAACATCGGTCACACCCAGGCGGCCGCTGGCGTGGCCGGTGTGATCAAGATGGTGATGGCGATGCGGCACGGTGTGCTGCCGGCGACGCTGCATGTGGATGAGCCGTCGCCTCAGGTGGACTGGTCGGCGGGTGCGGTGGAGCTGCTGACCGAGGCGCGTTCCTGGCCGGAGTCCGGTCGGCCGCGGCGTGCGGGTGTCTCGTCCTTCGGTATCAGCGGTACCAACGTGCATGTGATCCTCGAGTCGCCGCCTCAGTCCGGACCGGGAGCGTTCGATGTGACGCCGAAGGCTCCGGATCTGGTGCCGTGGCCGGTCTCAGCGCAGTCCGAGCCCGCGCTGCGGGCGCAGGTGGAACGACTGCGGTGGTTCGCGGCCGAGCAGCCTGAGCTGGATCCGGTGGACGTGGGGTGGTCACTGGCGACCACCCGGGCCGTGCTGGAGCACCGCGCGGTGCTGGCCGGTAATGCGGTCCTGGCCACCGGCGCCGCCGGTGACGGGCGTCTGGCGTTCCTGTTCACCGGTCAGGGTTCGCAGCGCGCGGGTATGGGGCTGGGGTTGTACGGGGCGTTCCCGGTGTTCGCGGAAGCCTTCGACGCGGTGTGCGCCCGGTTCGACGTCCGGCTGGAGCGTCCGCTGCGGGAGGTTCTGACCGACGGTGTGGACCTGGACCGGACGATGTGGGCGCAGGCGGGCCTGTTCGCTCTCGAGGTCGCCCTGTTCCGGCTCCTTGAGTCCTGGGGCGTGATCCCGGATGTGCTCCTGGGCCACTCGCTGGGCGAGATCACCGCCGCGCACGTGTCAGGGATCCTCGATGTGGACGATGCGTGCGTGCTGGTCGCCGAGCGCGGCCGACTGATGCAGGCACTGCCTGCTGGCGGCGGCATGCTCGCCGTCGAGGCGACCGAAGCCGACGTCGCCGACTCCGGACTGGATCTCGCGGCCGTCAACGGCCCCCGGTCTGTGGTCCTCTCCGGTGACCTCGACAGGATCAACCGCTACGCGGCCGAGTGCGCGGAGCGCGGTCTGCGGGTCAGTGCCCTGTCGGTGTCGCACGCGTTCCACTCCGCGCTGATGGATCCGATGCTGGACGAGTTCGCCACGGTGCTGTCCGGCCTGACGTTCCACGCAGCGCGGATTCCGGTCGTGTCGAACCTGACCGGCGCGGTGGCCGAGCCCGGTGTCATGCAGCGGCCGGAGTACTGGCTGAACCAGGCGCGGCAGGCGGTGCGTTTCGCCGACGGTATCGCGGCGCTCGATGCGATGGGTGTGACGCAGTACGTGGAACTCGGCCCGGACGGCGTCCTGTCAGCCATGGCCCAAAACAACGCTGTCGAGGCCGAGTTCATCTCCGTCCTCCGCAAGGATCGGGACGAGACCGACACCGCGCTCACCACGGCCGGCCGCTTGTGGACGTCCGGATCCGACGTCGACTGGACGAAGTTGTTCGCCAGTTGGGGCGGCCGGGTGGTCGATCTGCCGACGTATGCCTTCCAGCGCGAGCGCTACTGGCCGCAGCTGCCGATGCAGGAGGTCCAGGACTCGTGGCGTTATCGGGTCACGTGGAAGCCGCTGGACGGCCTGTCGTCGTCGGCGGTGCTGACTGGTGTGTGGGCGGTCGTCGGTACCGAGGACCCCGAGGTGTCCGAGGCCCTGTCCTTGGCTGGTGCGACCGTGGTCAGTGTCCCGGTCGAGGAGGTGTCGGGTCTGCCTGGCCTGGCTGGTGTGGTGCTGTCTGCGTCCGGGATGGCGGAGACGCTGGCCGTGGTGCAGGGGCTGGGTGAGGTCACGGCGCCGTTGTGGGTGGTGACGCGTGGCGCTGTGTCGGTGGGTGGTTCGGACCGGCTGGTGAACCCCGGCCTTGCCTCGGTGTGGGGTCTGGGCAGGGTTGCGGCGTTGGAGGTGCCGGACCGTTGGGGTGGTCTGGTCGATCTTCCTGAGGTCATGGATGCCCGGGCGGGTGCCCGTTTGGTGGGGGTTCTGGCTGCCGGTGGTGGTGAGGATCAGGTTGCGGTTCGTGGTTCCGGGGTGTTCGGTCGGCGGTTGGTTCGTGCGGTTCCGGCGGGGGCGGTGGATGCGTCGTGGAATCCGTGTCCGTCGGGGACGGTGCTGGTTACGGGTGGTACGGGTGCGTTGGGTGTGGAGGTGGCGCGTTGGCTGGCGGGTCGGGGTGTGCCGCATCTGGTGTTGACGAGTCGGCGGGGTGTGGCGCCGGAGGGTCTGGTCGAGGAGTTGTCGGGGCTGGGTGCGCGGGTCACTGTTGTGGCTTGTGATGTGGCTGATCGGGAGGCGTTGGCGGAGGTTGTTGCGGGTGTTCCCGTCGGCTTGCCGTTGACCGGGGTTGTGCATGCGGCGGGTGTGGTGGATGACGGGTTGTTGGAGGGGTTGTCGTCGGAGCGTTTGGTGTCGGTGATGGCGCCGAAGGTGGATGGGTTGGTGAATCTGGATGTGGTGACGTCGGGTTTGCCGGTGGAGTGGTTGGTGGTGTTCTCGTCGTTGGCGGGGACGGTGGGTAGTGCGGGTCAGGGTAATTACGCGGCGGCTAATGCGTGTGTGGATGCGTGGGTGGAGTGGCGTCGTGGGCGTGGTCTGCCGGCTGTGTCGGTGGCGTGGGGTCCGTGGGCTGAGGGGGGTATGGCGGCCGGCGGTGTGGTGGTGGAGCGGTTGCGGCGTGGTGGGGTGCGTCCGTTGGGCGTGGAGTTTGCGTTGCGGGTGTTCGGTGAGGCGGTTCGTGGTGGTGTGGATGTGACGGTGGCGGACATCGACTGGGAGCGGTTTGTTCCCGGGTTCGTATCGGCGCGTCCCAGTCGTCTGCTGGCGGAGTTGCCCGAAGTTGCTGCTGTTGCACCGGTGTTGCCGGCAGGTGGCGGTGGGCCGAGCCTGCGGGAGCAGCTTGAGGGTGTGGCGGATGGCAGGCGTCGTCAGGTGCTGCTGGATGTGGTCCGGGCTCAGGCCGCTGCGGTCCTGGGGCATGCGGGTGCGCAGGCGGTGGAGCCGGATCGCGCCTTCCGGGATCTGGGCTTCGACTCGCTGATGGCAGTCGAACTGCGCAACCTGCTGTCCGCGCGGACCGGGCTACGACTGCCCGCCACCCTCGTCTTCGACCATCCGACGCCTGACGCCCTCGTCGACCACCTCCGCACGGAACTCACCCCCGGCGAGGCGCGGCAGGCGGCCTCGATAGCCGAGGAGATCGACCGCCTCGAAACATCCCTGCTGACGCTGTCCCGCGCCGACGGCGAGCGTTTCGACGTCTCGGGCCGGCTGCAGGCCCTCCTGGCGAACTGGCGTAAGGGCACTGCCCCGGACGACGAGACAGTCGCCGACGACGTGCTGGATCGGGCTGCCAGCGCCGACGAAGTACTGCAGCTGATCCAGAAGGAATTCGGGGGACCGAAGTGAACAGCGTTCAGACACCTCCCGTGAAGGGCGACGGCCATGGCGGATGAAGCACAGCTCCTCAACCAGCTCAAGTGGATGACCACGGAGCTGCGCCAGGCCCAGCGGTCGCTGCGCCAGGTCGAGGAACGCGAACACGAGCCGATCGCCGTCGTCGGTGTCAGCTGCCGCTTCCCCGGCGGCGTCCGCTCCCCGGAAGACCTCTGGCGGTTGGTCCGCGACGGCGTCGACGGCATCGGCGACTTTCCGGACAACCGTGGCTGGAGCGACGAGGGCGACTTCGTCCGTCAAGGCGGCTTCCTTCACGACGCCGACCGGTTCGACGCGTCGCTGTTCGGGATATCGCCGCGCGAGGCGCTCGCCATGGACCCGCAGCAGCGTCTGCTGATGGAGTCTGCCTGGGAGGTCTTCGAGTCCGCCGGGATCGACCCGAGGTCGCTGCGGCGTACCCGGACCGGCGTCTACGTCGGCACGAACGGCCAGGACTACGCTTCCCTGCTGAACGCCGACGAGGCGGAGGGCTACGTCTCCACCGGTGCCAGCGCCAGTGTGATTTCCGGCCGGGTGGCATACGCGTTCGGGCTGGAGGGCCCGGCGGTCACGGTGGACACGGCGTGCTCGTCGTCGCTGGTGGCACTCCATCTGGCGTCGCGGGCGCTGCGGTCGGGGGAGTGCGGGCTGGCACTGGTCGGCGGTGTGACGGTGATGTCCACTCAGGCGGCGTTCGTGGAGTTCGACCGGCAGGACGGGCTGGCCGCCGACGGCCGCTGCAAGGCTTTCTCGGCAGGCGCCGACGGAACGGGTTGGGGCGAGGGCGTCGGTCTGCTGCTGCTGGAGCGGCTGTCGGATGCACACCGCAATGGACACCGGATCCTCGCGGTGGTCCGGGGCAGCGCGATCAATCAGGACGGTGCAAGCAATGGTCTGACGGCGCCGAACGGTCCGTCGCAGCAGAGGGTGATCCGGCAGGCGCTGGCCAACGCCCGTCTCACCGGCGCTGACGTCGATGTGGTCGAGGCGCACGGGACGGGCACGCGGCTCGGTGACCCGATCGAGGCGCAGGCCCTGCTGGCCACGTACGGTCAGGAGCGGGGCGAGACCGGTGAGCCGTTGTGGCTGGGGTCGGTCAAATCGAACATCGGTCACACCCAGGCCGCGGCGGGTGTCGCGGGCCTGATCAAGATGGTCATGGCGATGCGGCACGGTGTGATGCCGGCGACGCTGCACGTGGATGAGCCGTCGCCTCAGGTGGACTGGTCGGCGGGTGCGGTGGAGCTGCTGACCGAGGCGCGTCCGTGGCCTGGGGCGGATCGTCCGCGACGTGCGGGTGTGTCGTCGTTCGGTATCAGCGGTACCAACGCGCACGTGATCCTGGAGCAGGCTCCGGAGCCCGAGCCGATCGCTGTGACGCGGCAGGCGTCCGGGCTGGTGCCGTGGCCGGTGTCGGCGAAGTCCGAGCCCGCGCTGCGGGCGCAGGTCGACCGGTTGCGGGAGTTCGCGGCGGAGCGGCCGGAGCTGGCTCCGGTGGACGTGGGCTGGTCGCTGGCGACGACGCGGGCGGCGTTGGAGCATCGTGCGGTGCTGGTGGCCGGGGAGGGGACGCTCGCCACCGGTGTCGCGAGCGAGGGCCGGACCGCCTTCCTGTTCACCGGTCAGGGTTCGCAGCGCGCCGGCATGGGCCTGGGCCTGTACGAAGCGTTTCCGGTGTTCGCCGAGGCCTTCGACGCAGTGTGCGCCCGGCTGGACGTTCGGCTGGAGCGTCCGCTGCGCGAGGTCCTGACCGACGGCGTCGACCTGGACCGGACGGCGTGGGCGCAGGCGGGCCTCTTCGCTCTCGAGGTCGCCCTGTTCCGGCTGGTGGAGTCCTGGGGGGTCACCCCTGACGTGCTCCTGGGCCACTCCCTGGGTGAGATCACCGCAGCCCATGTCGCCGGCATCCTCGATCTGGACGACGCCTGCGTGCTGGTCGCGGAGCGCGGCCGGTTGATGCAGGCGCTGCCCGCCGGTGGCGGCATGCTCGCGGTCGAGGCGACCGAGGCCGACGTCGTGGACTCCGGCCTGGACATCGCCGCAGTCAACGGGCCGAACTCCGTGGTTCTGTCCGGCGCCTCCGAAGCCATTGAGCGGTACGCGGCCGAGTGCGCGGCCCGCGACCTGCGGTTCAACGTTCTGTCGGTGTCGCACGCGTTCCACTCGGCCCTGATGGAACCGATGTTGGACGAGTTCGCGACCGTCCTGGCCGGCCTGACCTTCCACCCGGCCGAAATCCCGATCATCTCCGATCTGACCGGTGCCGTCGCCGAACCCGGTGTCATGCAGCAGACGGAGTACTGGCTGAACCAGGTGCGGCAGGCTGTCCGATTCGCCGACGGTGTCACAGCCCTCGAAGCCATGGGAGTAACGCGGTACCTGGAACTCGGCCCCGACGGCGTCCTGTCCGGAATGGCCCAGGAGAACGTCGCGGATGCGGAGTTCATCCCCGTCCTGCGCAAGGACCGGGACGAGACCGACACGGTGCTTACGGCGGCCGGCCGTCTGTGGACGTCCGGAGTCGACGTCGAATGGACGCAGCTGTTCGCCGGCTGGGGCGGCGGGGTCGTCGACCTGCCGACGTACGCCTTCCAGCAGCAGCGGTTCTGGCCGCAGCCGAACCCGGGCGCCGGGGACCTGGCAGCTGTCGGCCTGACGAGTGCAGGGCACGCTTTGCTGGGCGCGACGGTAGCGCTCGCCGACGGGGATGCGGTGGTGCTGACCGGCCGGCTTGCGTTGGGTGCACAGTCCTGGCTGGCTGATCATCTTGTACTGGACCAGGTTGTGGTGCCGGGTGCCGCACTGGTGGAGATGGTGCTGCGGGCCGGTCAGGAGGTGGGCTGCGGTCTGCTGCGGGAGTTGGTGCTGCGGGCGCCGCTGGTGCTGCCCGAGTCCGGAGGCGTGCAGGTCCAAGTGTGTGTCACCGGACCGAATGAGTCCGGAGACAGGCCGGTTGAGATCTACGGCCGGGTGGACAGCACGGACGAGTGGACGTTGCATGCTTCGGGTTCGCTGGCTGAACAGGTCGGTGCGGAGGCTGCCTTCGACCTGAGCGTGTGGCCGCCGCAGGGTGCGAGTGCGGTGGACGTCGACGGGTTCTACGAGGCGTTGGCCGAGGTGGGCTTCGGTTACGGCCCGGTGTTCCAGGGTGTTCAGGCGGCCTGGCGTGACGAGTCCGGTGTGTACGCCGATGTGGTGCTGCCGGAGCCGGGTGTGGGCCAGGTCGACAGATTCGGCATCCACCCTGCGTTGTTGGACGCCGCACTGCATCCGGCCAATCTCCTGTCCGAAGGGCCGGGGGAGCAGGGACCGCGGCTGCCGTTCGCCTGGTCCGGTGTGGAGTTGTTCGCGGTCGGAGCGACCACGCTGCGGGTGGCGATCCGCCCGAAGGGCGAGAGCATCACCGTGCAGGCGGCCGACGGGACCGGTATGCCCGTCGCGGTCGTCCGTTCGCTGGTGTCGCGGGCGGTGTCGGCGGAGCAGTTGTCGTCGGCCGGGCACGCGGATGAGGCGCTGTTCGCGGTGGAGTGGGTGACGTTGCCTCCGGGTGCCGCTGCTTCCGGCGAGACGGTGGAGGCTCCGGCCTGGACCGTGCTGCGGGCGGCCGGTGACGGTTCGGTGGAGCAGGTGCTGGGTGAGGTCCTGCGGGGTGTGCAGGAGTGGCTGGCGGACGAGGGCACGTTCGGCTCACGCCTGGTGGTGCTGACCCGCGGCGCGGTCCCGGCTGATGCCGGTCAAGCCGTCGACCCTGTGGGTGCGGCGGTGTGGGGTCTGGTGCGCTCGGCGCAGTCGGAGCACCCGGAACGGATCGTCCTGGTCGACACCGACCCGGCCACCCCGGCCACCCTGGCCACCGAAGAGCGGCTGGATCTTGCGCTGCTGGCGGGGGTCGACGAGCCGCAGGTCGCAGTTCGCGACGGTGCGCTGTTGGTGCCGCGACTTGCCCGTGCCGTGAGCGGTGGGCTGGTGCTGCCGGACCACAACTGGCGTCTGCTGCCCGGTACCGACGGCACGCTGGAGTCTCTCCACATCGAGGCGGCCGACACGCTGACTCTGCCTCTGGAAGCCGGCCAGGTGCGGGTCGCGGTTCGTGCGGCGGGCGTGAACTTCCGTGACGTGCTCTTGGGGCTGGGGATGTATCCGGAACCCGGAGTGATGGGTTCGGAAGCGGCCGGTGTGGTCGTCGAAGTGGGCCCCGACGTCGAAGACCTTCACGTCGGGGACCGGGTGTTCGGCTTCTTCACCGGTGTGTTCGCCGCCGAGGCGGTGACGGACCGGAAGTTGCTGGCCCGAGTGCCCGAGGGATGGTCGTGGGCGCAGGCGGCGTCGTTGCCAGTGGTGTTCGCGACGGCCTGGTACGGGCTGCGGGACCTGGCCGGGGTCAGGTCCGGTGAGTCGGTACTGATCCATGCTGCCGCCGGCGGTGTCGGCATGGCCGCGGTGCAGTTGGCCCGGCACTGGGGACTGGAGGTGTTCGCCACCGCCAGCCCCGGCAAATGGCCCACTCTCATCGCCAACGGAGTTGACCCCGCAAGGATCGCGTCCTCCCGTGACCTCGACTTCGAGGAGCGGATCAGGACCGCGACGGGCGGCCGTGGCATCGACGTCGTCCTCAACTCCCTGGCGGGCGAGTTCGTGGACGCCTCGCTGAGACTGCTCGCGCCGGGTGGCCGGTTCCTGGAGATGGGCAAGGCTGACGTCCGCGCCGGTCTCGACGTTCCGTACTTCGCGTTCGACCTGTCGGAGGCGGGTCCGGAAGGCATGGGCCGGATCCTCGCCGAGGTTGTCGCTCTGTTCGAGCAGGGTGTGCTCGAACCGCTGCCGCTGACGGCGTGGGATGTGCGTGAAGCGGTCACCGCCTGGCGTCACATGGCACAGGCCAAGCACATCGGTAAGAACGTCCTGTCCTTCCCCGTCCGCCCGAACCCGGACGGCACCGTACTGATCACCGGCGGGACGGGCACGCTGGGCGGATTGCTGGCCCGCCACCTTGTGACCGAACACGGCATCCGCAACCTTCTCCTGCTCTCCCGCCAGGGCTCTGACGCCCCCGGCGCGTCCGACCTCGTCGCAGATCTCGCCGAGCTGGGTGCGCAGGCACGGCTCGTGGCCTGCGACGCCGCAGACCGCGACGCCCTCGCGGTTGTCCTCGCCGACATCCCCGCCGACACCCCGCTGACCGGCGTGGTGCATGCGGCGGGTGTTCTCGACGACGGTGTGTTCACGGCACTGACCCAGGAGCGCCTGGAGACAGTCCTGCGGGCAAAGGCGACCGCTGCGGTGAACCTGGATGAGCTGACCCGTGACATCGACCTCGCGATGTTCGTGCTCTACTCCTCGGCGTCGGCGACGTTCGGTACTCCCGGACAGGCCAACTACTCGGCTGCCAACGCCTACCTCGACGCCCTCGCCACCCACCGCCGCACGGAAGGCCTCCCCGGCCTCTCCCTCGCCTGGGACATGTGGCAGCAGGCCAGTGCGATGACCGGTCATCTGCAGGACCGGCTCGTACGGGGGCTGCCTACGGAGCAGGCCCTGTCGTTGTTCGAGAGTGCACTGGGCCGTGCGGAGGCGCAGTTGGTGCCGGTGAATCTGGATCTGGCGGCGGTGCGGGCGGCCGGAGAGATTCCGGCGTTGCTGCGTGGTCTGGTGTCGGGCCGGGTGCGGCGCGGGGTTGCGCAGGCGTCCGGTACCGGTCTGGCGCTGGCGCAGCGGCTGCGGTCGGTTCCCGAGAGCCGGCGGCTGCCGATGCTGCTGGACTTGGTGCGCGGCAGCGCCGCGACCGTGCTGGGGCATGCTTCTGCCGACGCGATCGGTGAGCGTCAGGCGTTCAAGGACCTGGGCTTCGACTCGCTCACCGCGGTCGAGCTCCGTAACCGGCTGACGGCGGACACCGGCCTGCGACTGCCCGTGGCACTGGTGTTCGACTATCCGAATCCGACTGTCCTCAGCGACCATCTGCTGACGCAGTTCTTCGATACGTCGGACGCGGCCGTCGAACCGACACGGCAGCTAGCTGTAACGGGTACCGACGAGCCGATCGCGATCGTGGGCATGGCCTGCCGGTTCCCCGGCGGGGTCACCTCGCCGGAGGACTTGTGGGACCTGGTCGCCGACGGAGTGGACGGCATGTCACCGTTCCCGACGGATCGCGGTTGGCCCACGGGCCTGACGAGCCGAGCTGCCGGTGTGGGCGGATTCATCCAGGACATGGACGGCTTCGACGCCGAACTGTTCGGCATCTCTCCGCGCGAGGCCGTCGCCATGGACCCGCAGCAGCGGCTGGTGCTCGAGTCTGCCTGGGAGGCCTTCGAGACCGCGGGAATGGATCCCCGGTCGCTGCGGGGCCGTAGCGTAGGCGTGTTCGCCGGTGCCGCCTCCTCGGGGTACGGCGTGAACGCGCGGCTGCCGGAAGGCGCCGATGGACACCAGGTGACCGGCAGCACGACCAGTGTGATCTCCGGCCGCATCGCCTACACGTTCGGCCTGGAGGGCCCGGCGGTCACCGTGGACACGGCGTGTTCGTCGTCGCTGGTGGCCCTTCATCTGGCCACCCAGGCGTTGCGGGGCGGTGAGTGCGAGCTCGCATTGGCCGGCGCAGTGACGGTGATGGTCACGCCGGGCATGATCGCGGAGTTCGACCGGCAGGACGGGCTGGCCGGCGACGGGCGCTGCAAGGCGTTTGCCGCGGCGGCCGACGGAACGGCCTGGGGCGAAGGCGTCGGCCTGCTGCTCCTGGAGCGGCTGTCGGACGCGGAGCGCAACGGGCATCGGGTGTTGGCGGTGGTGCGTGGCAGTGCGGTGAACCAGGACGGTGCGTCGAACGGTCTGACGGCGCCGAATGGTCCTTCGCAGCAGCGGGTGATCCGGCAGGCGTTGGCGAATGCCCGGTTGACGGGTGCGGATGTCGATGTTGTGGAGGCGCACGGGACGGGGACGAGGCTGGGTGATCCGATCGAGGCTCAGGCGTTGCTGGCGACGTATGGCCGGGAGCGGGGTGAGTCCGATGAGCCGTTGTGGCTGGGGTCGGTGAAGTCGAATATCGGTCATACGCAGGCCGCGGCGGGTGTCGCGGGTGTGATCAAGATGGTGATGGCGTTGCGGCATGGTGTGTTGCCTGCGACGTTGCATGTGGATGAGCCGTCGGCGGGGGTGGACTGGTCGGCGGGTGCGGTGGAGCTTCTTACGGAGTCCCGGGCTTGGCCTGAGGTGGATCGTCCGCGCCGGTCGGGCGTTTCGTCGTTCGGGATCAGCGGTACCAACGCGCACGTGATTCTGGAGCAGGCTCCGGTCCGGGTTCCGGTTCCGGCTGCCTCTGTTCCGGGTGTGTCGGCGTGGGTGGTGTCGGCGAAGTCCGAGGCGGCTTTGCGGGCGCAGGTGGAGCGGCTCGGGGCGTATGTCGCGGATGATCCGGGGCTGGATCCGGTGGATGTGGGGTGGTCGCTGGCGACGACGCGGGCGGCGCTGGAGCGCCGCGCGGTGGTCGTCGGTGAGAGCCGGGACGAGCTGCTGGCTGCCCTGCCCATGGCCACTTCGGGCACCGTTGGTTCTGGTGGCGTGGTGTTCGTGTTCCCGGGCCAGGGGTCGCAGTGGGTGGGCATGGCACGGGAGTTGTGGGACACGTCGGCGGTGTTCCGGGAGCGGCTGACCGAGTGCGAGACGGCACTGGCCCCGTTTGTGGACTGGTCTCTGACCGACGTCGTCCTGCATGACGGTGACGTGGACCGGGTGGACGTGATCCAGCCGGTGCTGTGGGCGGTGATGGTCGCCCTCGCCGAGGTATGGCGGTCGGCGGGTGTGGTGCCGTCCGCGGTGGTGGGTCATTCGCAGGGTGAGATCGCCGCTGCGTGTGTGGCGGGCTGGCTGTCGTTGGACGACGCGGCCCGGGTTGTGGCGTTGCGGTCGAAGGCACTGGTTGCGGTGGCCGGTGGCGGGGGCATGGTGTCGGTCGCCGCCGGGCGGGAGACGGTCGAGGAGCTGACGTCGGACCGGGTGTCGGTGGCGGCGGTGAACGGCCCGTCCTCCACCGTGGTCTCCGGCGATGACGAAGCCTTGGACGCGTTCATGGCGGAGTGCGAGGGGCGTGACATCCGCACACGCCGGATCCCGGTGGACTACGCCTCCCACTCGCAGCGGATGGACCAGCTGCGGGAACAAATCCTTGCGGATCTAGCCGGGTTGTCCCCGGTTGTGGGTACGGTTCCGATGCTGTCCACGCTGACCGGTGGCGTCGTCGAGGGCGGTCTGGATGGCGAGTACTGGTTCGACAACCTGCGGTCGACGGTGGAGTTCGAGACCGCGGTCCGGTCTCTCCTCGCACAGGGCATGCGTACGTTCATCGAAGTCAGCGCGCACCCGGTGTTGACCGTGGGCGTTGAGGAGACGGTCGACGCGGTCGGTGTCGAGGCCGTGGTCCTGGGCACGCTGAGGCGTGGTGAGGGCGGGATGCGGCGCGTCCTGTCCTCCCTGGGCGAAGCGTGGACGGCAGGCGTCGACGTGGACTGGACTGCGGTGCTCACCGGCCGTCAAGTCTCTTTGCCGACATATGCGTTCCAGCATGAGCGGTTCTGGCTGGACGCGCCGTCGCCGTCGCCGTCGGTCCAGGGCACCGCCGGGGTGGTGGATGCGGTCGAGTCCCGGTTCTGGGATGCCGTGGAGCGCGGTGATCTCGACGAGCTCGCGGGCACGCTCCAGTTGTCGGAGGCCCCGCAACTGCTGGGGTCGGTGGTTCCTGCGCTGGCGTCATGGCGCCGGGAGCGACGGCAGAGGTCCGTCATCGACACCTGGCGCTATCGGGTGGTGTGGAAGCCCCTGGAGGCCACGCAAACCGCCACCCTGTCGGGCACCTGGTTGGTAGTGGGGCCTGAAGGCAGCGATGTGGCTGGGGCATTGACCGGTGCGGGTGCCGAGGTGGTGGGCCTGCCGGTGGACGCGGTGTCGGACCGTGCCGCTCTGGCCGTGCGGATCGCCGAGGCCCGGGACGTGCGTGGTGTGGTGCTGGTGGCCGGGTCGGCTTCGGCCGGCCGGGCGGCTGCCGGTGGCGGTGTGGTCGCGGACGAACTCACCCATCTGACGGTGCTGTTGCAGGCGCTGGGTGATGCCGGGTTCGACGCCCCGTTGTGGGTGGCGACGCGGGGTGCGGTCGCTGTGGGCGCCTCGGACCGGGTGGTCGATGCGGTGCAGGCTGCGGTGTGGGGTCTGGGCCGGGTCGCTGCCCTGGAGTTCCCGCAGCGCTGGGGCGGCATGATCGACCTGCCGGCAGAACTCGATGCCCGAGCCTCCGGCCGACTGGCCGCGGTTCTTGCCGACGCTGCCGAGGACCAGGTCGCTGTGCGCGGCTCCGGGGTGTACGGGCGCAGGCTGGCACACGCAGTGCCGACGGTTGTGGCGGATGAGGGATGGCAGCCCTCGGGGACGGTGCTGGTCACCGGTGGCACCGGTGCGCTGGGTGTGGAGGTGGCGCGCTGGCTCGCGGGCAGGGGTGTGCCGCATCTGGTGCTGACCAGCCGCCGCGGCGTGGCGCCGGAGGGCCTGGTGGAAGAGCTGGCCGCGCTCGGCACTCGTGTCAGCGTCGTCGCGTGTGATGTGGCCGACCGTGATGCGCTGGCTGAGGTGATCTCTGGTGTTCCCGCCGAGTGGCCGCTCACGGGTGTGGTGCATGCGGCTGGTGTCGGGGATGCGCAGTTGCTGGAGGTGGCCGACCGGGACACGACGGCCGCGGTGGTCGGTGCGAAGGTCGACGGTGTCGTGCACCTGGACGAGCTGACAGTCGGCCTGCCGCTGGACCTGTTCATCGTGTTCTCCTCCGGCGCCGCCATTTGGGGCGGTGCCGGCCAGGGCGCCTACGCAGCTGGCAACGCGTTCCTCGACGCCTGGGCACAGGACCGCCGGGAGCGGGGCCTGCCCGCAACGTCGGTGGCCTGGGGACCCTGGGACGGCGCCGGAATGGCCGTCCAGGGCGACACGCAGCAGCTTCTGCGCAGGCGTGGCATGTCGCCGATGGACCCGGAACTCGCCATACGTACCCTCGCGGCAGCCGTCGACACCGACCAGTCGGGACTCACGGTCGCCGACATCAACTGGCCCACGTTCGCCGCGTCATTCACCGCGATCCGCCCCAGCCGGCTCCTCGCCGAACTACCGGAAGCCATCAGCACGCCGGTCTCGTCGGACGAGAATGACGCATCGACCGGTCTGCGAGGCCAACTCGACGGGATGCAGACCGCCCAGCGTCGGCAACTGGTCCTCGACGTCGTGCGCACCCATGCGGCAGCCGTGCTCGGGCATGCGGGGGCGGAGTCGGTGGAGGCGGGCCGGGCCTTCCGGGACTTGGGCTTCGACTCCCTCATGGCCGTAGAAATCCGCAATCGCCTGCAGTCAGTCACAGGCCTGCGGCTTCCCGCCAGCCTGGTCTTCGACCACCCCACACCACTCGTACTGACAGAGTCCCTCCTGGCCGAACTCACGGGGAACGAACCCGGCGCACCGTCGCAGACACGACCGGTGTCAACTGCGATCGGCGCCGATGAGCCGGTCGCGATTGTGGGCATGGCCTGCCGCTTCCCCGGCGGTGTGACCTCCGCCGAATCCTTTTGGGACCTGGTGAAGAGTGCGGGCGACGCGGTCGGCCCGTTCCCCTCCGACCGTGGCTGGCCAGCCTCGATCGCCGGCTGGGGTGCGTTCCTCGATGGTGCCGACGAATTCGACGCCGACCTCTTCGGCATCAGCCCCCGCGAAGCCCTGGCCATGGACCCACAGCAACGACTCCTCCTCGAAACAGCGTGGGAAGCGTTCGAGTCGGCAGCCCTCGACCCCGGCATGCTGCGCGGCTCCTCCACCGGGGTGTTCGTGGGCGGCACCGCGTCCGGCTACGGCACCGGGACACAGATGCCCCAAGGCGCCGAAGGCCACCTGCTGACCGGCAACGCAACCAGCGTCATGTCAGGGCGGGTCTCCTACACATTCGGCCTGGAAGGCCCCGCCGTCACCGTCGACACAGCATGCTCCTCCTCCCTGGTCGCCCTGCACCTGGCCGCACAAGCCCTACGCACCGGCGAATGCGACATGGCGCTCGCCGGCGGTGTGACCGTGATGGCCAGCCCCGGCGTGTTCGCCGAGTTCGACCGCCAGGGCGGACTCGCCTCCGACGGCCGCTGCAAGTCCTTCGCCGCCTCCTCCGACGGCATGGGCTGGGGCGAAGGCGTCGGCCTCCTCCTCGTCGAACGACTTTCCGACGCCCACCGCAACAACCACCAGATCCTCGCCGTCCTGCGCGGCAGCGCCGTCAACCAGGACGGCGCCTCCAACGGCCTCAGCGCCCCCAACGGCCCCTCCCAACAACGCGTCATCCACCAAGCCCTCACCAACGCCCACCTCACCGGCGCCGACATCGACCTCGTCGAAGCCCACGGAACCGGCACCCGCCTCGGCGACCCGATCGAAGCCCAGGCACTCCTGGCCACCTACGGCCAAACCCGGGGCGACACAGGCCAACCCCTGTGGGTCGGATCCGTAAAGTCCAACATCGCCCACACCCAAGCCGCCGCGGGCGTGGCCGGTGTGATCAAGATGGTCATGGCCCTGCGCCACGGACTCATGCCCGCCACCCTCCACATCGACGAGCCCACCCCGCAGGTGGACTGGTCGGCGGGCGCGGTGGAACTGCTCACCGAAGCACGCCCCTGGCCCGAGTCCGACGACCGGCCGCGCCGTGCCGCGGTGTCCTCCTTCGGCATCAGTGGCACCAACGCCCACGTCATCCTCGAACAGGCCCCCACCCCGGAACCCCAGCCGACTGTTCCGACACGGCAGGCACCAGGACTGGTGCCGTGGATTGTCTCGGCGAAGTCCGAGGCCGCTCTACGGGCACAGGTGGAGCAGTTGCAGTCGTTTGCGGCCGGCTGTCGCGAGCTGGACGGGGTGGACGTCGGCTGGTCGCTGGCGACCACGCGGGCCGCTTTGGAGCACCGCGCAGTGTTGGCCGGGGACGGGATTCTCACCCAGGATGTCGCGGGCGAAGGCAAAACCGCGTTCCTGTTCACCGGTCAGGGTTCGCAGCGCACCGGCATGGGCCTCGGGCTGTACGAGCAGTTCCCAGTGTTCGCGGAAGCCTTTGACGCGGTGTGCGCACGGCTCGACGTCCGCCTGGAACGCCCGCTGCGCGACGTCCTCACCGACGGCACCGACCTGGACCACACCGTGTGGGCGCAGGCGAGCCTCTTCGCTCTTGAGGTCGCCCTGTTCCGGCTGGTGGGGTCCTGGGGCGTGACCCCGGACGTGCTCCTGGGCCACTCCCTGGGCGAGATCACCGCCGCGCACGTCGCGGGCATCCTCGACCTGGACGACGCCTGCACCCTGGTCGCCGAACGCGGCCGGCTGATGCAGGCACTGCCCGCCGGCGGCGGCATGCTCGCCGTCCAGGCCACCGAAGCCGATGTTGCGGACTCCGGCCTGGACATCGCCGCCGTCAACGGCCCCAACTCGGTAGTCCTTTCCGGCACCACCGAAGCCATCGAGCACTACGCAGCCCAATGCGCCGCCCGCGGCCTACGGTTCAACGTCCTGTCCGTGTCGCACGCGTTCCACTCCGCCCTCATGGAACCGATGCTGGGCGAATTCGCGACCGTCCTGTCCGGACTGACGTACCACCCGGCCCGGATCCCAGTGGTCTCGAACCTGACCGGAGCCATCGCCGAACCCGGTGTCATGCAGCAGCCGGAGTACTGGCTGAACCAAGTGCGGCAGCCGGTGCGATTCACCGACGGTGTCACCGCCATCGATGCCATGGGCGTGACACGGTATGTGGAGCTCGGCCCCGACGGCGTCCTGTCCGCCATGGCCCAGAACACCACCTCCGACGCCGAGTTCGTCCCCGTCCTGCGCAAGGACCGCGACGAAACCGACACCGCACTCACCGCGATCAGCCGCCTATGGGCCACAGGCGCCCCCGTCGACTGGACAGCCGTATTCGGCGGCTGGGGTGGCAGGGTCGTCGACCTGCCGACGTATGCCTTCCAGCGCGCCCGGTACTGGCCGGAGCCGGCCGCCGAACCCACCGCCGCTCCGAGTAACGGCGACCTGACAGAGACCCGGTTCTGGGACGCCGTCGAACGCGAAGACCTCCAGCAACTGGCCTCCGAACTGGAACTGTCCGAAGCCCCCGCCGCGCTCGGCGACGTGCTCCCGGTGCTGTCGACCTGGCGGCGACGACGACGCGAACGCTCCGTCGTGGACTCCTGGCGGTACCGGGTCACATGGAAGCCGCTCACCGGCCCTCCGTCCACGGCGTCCTTGACGGGGACATGGGTGGTCGTCGGTTCCGGGCGGACGGATGTGGCCGCGGCGCTGACCGGTGCCGGGGCTTCAGTGATCAATGTGCCCCTCGACGACGGTTCGACAGGGCGGCAGGACCTGGCGGCGACACTCGAACGCCTTGCCGGCGAAGCCCACGACCTGTCCGGTGTCGTGCTGCTGGCCGATGCGGTCGAGGACTTGCCCGCGCGTAGCGGGGTCCCGGCTCCTCTCGCGGTCGTGCTGTCGCTGCTGCAGGCGCTGGCCGATGCCGACTTGACCGTTCCGCTTTGGGTGGCGACCTGTGGCGCGGTGTCGACCGGGAAGTCGGATCCGTTGCGGAGTCCGGGCCAGGCCGCCGTCTGGGGCCTGGGCCGGGTCGCCGCGCTGGAGTTCCCCCAGCAATGGGGCGGCATGGTCGACCTGCCGGCCGAACTGGACGCCCGTGCCGCCGCCCGGTTCGCCGGCGTCCTGGCCGACGGCGGCGAGGACCAGGTCGCCGTTCGCGGGTCCGGCGTCCACGGCCGGCGCGTCCTGCGGGCCGAGCCCGTGGCACCGACCAGCGGGACGTGGAGTCCGTCGGGAACGGTGCTGGTCACGGGAGGCACCGGTGCGCTGGGCTCCATGGTGGCGCGCTGGCTCGCCGGCCGGGGTGTGCCGCACCTGGTGCTGACCAGCCGCGGCGGCGTGGCGCCCGAGGGCCTGGTGGAGGAACTGTCCGAGTCCGGCGCCCGGGTCACCGTTGCCGCGTGCGACGTCGCCGACCGGGACGCCCTCGCCGCGGTGATCGCCGCCATTCCGGCGGAATGGCCACTGACCGGCATCGTGCACACCGCCGGCCTGGACGCTCCGCAGCGGCTGGAAGAGGCCGCACCGCAGGTGTTCGCTTCCGTGCTCCGGGCGAAGACCGAGGGGACCGTGCACCTGGACGAGCTGACGGCCGGTCTGCCGATAGACCTGTTCGTGGTCTTCTCGTCGATCTCGGCGACGTGGGGCAGCGGCGGTCAGGGTGCGTACGCGGCCGCCAACGCGTTCCTGGACGCCTGGGTGCAGCACCGCCGCGACCGCGGGCTGTCGGGGACGTCGGTGGCCTGGGGCCCGTGGGCCGAAGGAGGCATGGCCACCAGGGAGGAGACGGAGGACTACCTGCGTCGACGCGGGCTGAACGCGCTGGATCCGGCGCTCGCGATGCGGGCGCTGGCCGAAGCGGTCGACGGGGGACTGGATGCGCTGACGGTGGCGGACGTCGACTGGCCCGCCTTCATGTCCGCGTTCACCTCTGCCCGGCCCAGTCCGCTGCTCGCCGACCTGCCCGAGGCAGGCCGGGCCGACGGGGCCGTCGGCGGTACCGCCGACGCCGACCTGCCGTGGCGCGGTGAACTGACGGCCGTGTCCCAGGTACGACAGCAGGAGATGCTGCTGGACCTGGTACGAGGGTTGGCCTCGACGGTGCTGGGCCACTCCGGCGTGGACGAGGTCGAACCCGAACGGGCGTTCCGCGACCTGGGCTTCGACTCGCTGATGGCGGTCGAGCTGCGCAACCTGCTGGCCACGCACACCGGGCTGACCCTGCCCGCGACCCTGGTGTTCGACTACCCCGCGCCGCGTTTCCTGGCCGAGTACCTCCGGACACTGCTGCTTGATGCGGCGCAGCCCGCGGACCTGGTGCCGACCTCGGTGGGCGCCGCCGACGAGCCGATCGCGATCGTGGGGATGGCGTGCCGCTACCCGGGCGGGGTCGATTCGCCGGAGCGGTTGTGGGACCTTGTCGCCGGCGGGACGGACGCCATGTCGGCGTTCCCGACAGATCGCGGATGGCCGGCGAACGTGGCTGACGCAGCCGGCGGCCTGGGTGGTTTCGTCCATGACGCGGCCGAGTTCGATGCGGGCCTGTTCGGTATCTCGCCGCGTGAGGCGCTGGCGATGGATCCGCAGCAGCGGCTGCTGCTGGAGGCCGCGTGGGAGACGTTCGAGTCGGCGGGGATGGATCCGCGGTCTCTCCGTGGCCGGAACGTGGGCGTGTTCGCCGGCGCTTCCTCGTCCGGATACGGCTACGGCGGTGTGCCGGGTTCCGACGGCCACCTGCTGACCGGTACGGCGAACAGCGTGATCTCCGGACGTGTGGCGTATGTGTTCGGGCTCGAGGGTCCGGCGGCCACGATCGACACGGCGTGTTCGTCGTCGCTGGTGGCGCTGCACTGGGCGGCGCAGGCGCTGCGTGCCGGAGAGTGCAACCTGGCGCTGGCGAGTGGCGTGACCGTGATGGCCTCGGCGAACGTCTTCACCGAGTTCGATCGGCAGGACGGGCTCGCGACCGACGGCCGGTGCAAGTCGTTCGCGGCGGCGGCCGACGGGACGGGCTGGGCCGAGGGCGTCGGCGTACTGATGCTGGAGCGGCTGTCGGACGCGGAGCGCAACGGGCATCACGTGCTGGCGGTGGTGCGGGGCAGTGCCGTGAACCAGGACGGTGCGAGCAATGGTCTGACGGCGCCGAACGGTCCGTCGCAGCAACGGGTGATCCGCCAGGCACTCGCCAACGCCCACCTCACCGGCGCGGACGTCGATGTCGTGGAGGCGCACGGGACCGGCACGCGGCTGGGCGATCCGATCGAGGCCCAGGCCCTGCTGGCGACCTACGGCCAGGAGCGCGGCGCGGAGGACGAGCCGCTCTGGCTGGGTTCGGTGAAGTCGAACATCGGCCATGCCCAGGCTGCCGCGGGTGTCGCCGGTGTCATCAAGATGGTCATGGCAATGCGGCATGGTGTGCTGCCGGCGACCCTGCACGTGGATCAGCCGTCCCTTCAGGTGGACTGGTCGGCGGGCACGGTGGAACTGCTGACCGAGCCGCGTTCCTGGCCGGTGTCGGACCGTCCGAGGCGGGCGGGTGTGTCGTCGTTCGGTATCAGCGGCACGAACGCGCACGTGATTCTGGAGCAGGCCCCGGACGTCGTCGAGCCGGTGCAGGCCCCGATGGACCTGCCGACGCGGACACCGGCGGTGGTCCCGTGGGTGGTGTCGGCGAAGTCCGAAGCCTCTCTGAGGGCGCAGGTGGAGCGGCTGCGGTCGTTCGTGACCGAGCTGCCGGAGCTGGATCCGGTGCACGTCGGCTGGTCGCTGGCGACGACGCGTGCCGCGCAGGAGCACCGCGTGGTGCTGGCCGGCGACACGGTTCTGGCTTCCGGTGGGGATGTCCTCGCCGCGGGCGTCGCCGCCGAGGGCCGGACCGCGTTCCTGTTCACAGGACAGGGTTCGCAGCGCGCGGGCATGGGCCTGGGGCTGTACGAGGCGTTCCCGGTGTTCTCCGAGGCCTTCGACGCGGTGTGCGCCCGTTTTGACGCCCGGCTGGAGCGTCCGCTGCGCGAGGTTCTGACCGATGGGGTCGGTCTCGATCAGACGATGTGGGCGCAGGCGGGCCTGTTCGCGCTCGAAGTGGCGTCGTACCGTCTCGTCGAGTCGTGGGGCGTGACCCCGGACGTGATGATGGGCCACTCGCTGGGCGAGATCACCGCCGCGCATGTCGCGGGGATCCTCGACCTGGACGACGCGTGCGTGCTGGTGGCGGAGCGCGGCCGGTTGATGCAGGCGCTGCCCGAGGGCGGAGGCATGCTCGCCGTGCAGGCCACCGAGGCGGATGTCGCGGATTCCCGTCTGGACGTCGCCGCCGTCAACGGCCCCCACTCCGTCGTGCTCTCCGGCGAGGTCGGGGCCGTCGAGCGGTATGCGGCGGAGTGCGCCGACCGTGGCGTGCGGTTCAGCGTCCTGTCGGTGTCGCACGCGTTCCACTCGGCCCTGATGGAACCGATGCTGGACGAATTCGCAGGCGTGCTGAACGGGTTGACCTTCCACCCGGCACAGATCCCGGTCGTGTCGAACCTGATGGGTGCGATTGCCGAATCCGGGCTGATGCAGGAGCCGGACTACTGGCTGCGGCAGGTGCGGCAGGCGGTGCGATTCGCGGACGGTGTCACGGCGCTCGAAGCGATGGGCGTGACGCGGTACGTGGAGCTGGGTCCGGACGGTGTGCTGTCCGGCATGGCCCAGGAAACCGTCGTAGGCGCCGAGTTCATTCCAGTCCTGCGCAAGGACCGCGACGAGACCGACACTGCGCTCACTGCCATGAGCCGCCTCTGGGCGGTGGGCGCCGGCGTGGACTGGACGGCCGTGTTCACCGGTTGGGGCGGCCGGGTGGTCGATCTGCCGAGGTATGCGTTCCAGCGTGAGCGTTTCTGGTCGGAGCCGGGTGTGACCGGCGGGGATGCGGGTGCGCTCGGTATCGAGGGTGCGGGGCATGCGCTGCTGGGTTCTGTGGTGGCGTTGGCCGACGGTGACGGAGTTGTGCTGACCGGTCTGGTGTCGGTGGGGGCGCAGCCGTGGCTGGCTGATCACGTGGTGTCGGGGCATGTGGTGGTGCCGGGCACGGCGTTGGTGGAGATGGTGCTGCGGGCCGGTCAGGAGGTGGGCTGCGGTCTGGTCCGGGAACTCGTTCTGCGGGCGCCGCTGGTGCTGCCGGAGTCCGGTGGTGTCCAGGTTCAGGTGCGGGTCGAGGACCCGGACGCCTCGGGCGACCGGCCGGTCCACATCCACGCCCGTGCCGAGGGCACGGACGAGTGGACGCTGCACGCGTCCGGCTCGCTGGCTGAACAGGCCGGTTCGGAGGCTGACTTCGATCTGAGTGTGTGGCCGCCTCAGGGTGCGGACGCGGTGGACGTCGACGGGTTCTACGAGGCGTTGGCCGACGCGGGCTTCGGTTACGGCCCGGTGTTCCAGGGTGTCCAGGCGGCCTGGCGCGACGCGTCCGGTGTCTACGCAGAGGTCACGATCGCGGAGTCGGCGGACGGGTTCGGTATTCATCCCGCCCTGTTCGACGCCGCGCTCCACCCTTCCGGCCTGATCCTCAGCAACGGCACCGAGACTGCCGGGCCGCGACTGCCGTTCGCGTGGTCGGGTGTGGAGCTGTTCGCGGTCGGGGCGACCACTCTCCGGGTGGCGATCCGCCCCGAGGGCGAGGGCATCACCCTTCAGGCTGCTGACGGCACCGGTGCGCCGGTCGCCGTCGTCCGCTCTCTGGTGTCGCGGGCGGTGTCGGCGGATCAGTTGTCGTCGGCCGGACGTGACGATGACGCGCTGTTCGCGGTGGAGTGGGTCGAGGTGTCGCCGGGTGCTGCTGTTTCCGGCGAGCCAGCGGAGGTTCCGGCGTGGAAGGTGCTGGCGGCCGGTGACGGCCCGGTGGAGCAGGTGCTGGGTGAGGTCCTGCACGGTGTGCAGGAGTGGTTGGCGGACGAGGGCACGTTCGGTTCACGTCTGGCAGTGGTGACTCGGGGCGCGGTTCCGGCTGGTTCCGGTGCGGTCGATGTGGTGGGTGCGGCGGTGTGGGGTCTGGTGCGCTCGGCGCAGTCGGAGCACCCGGACCGGATCGTGCTGATCGACACCGACCCTGCCACCGAAGAGCAACTAGATGTTGCGCTGCTGGCAGGTGTCGACGAGCCGCAGGTAGCTATCCGCGGCGGTGCACTGCTGGTGCCCCGTCTGACCCGGGCCGGGGGCGGTGGGCTGGTGCTGCCGGACCACAACTGGCACCTGCTGCCCGGGACGGACGGCACGCTGGAGTCTCTCCACATCGAGGCAGCCGGCACGTTGCCTCTGGGGAACGGCCAGGTACGGATCGAGGTCCGTGCGGCAGGCGTGAACTTCCGTGACGTACTCCTCGGGCTGGGGATGTACCCGGAGCCCGGCACGATGGGTTCGGAAGCGGCCGGTGTGGTCGTGGAAACCGGTCCCGGTGTCGACGACCTCGCTGTCGGGGACCGGGTGTTCGGGTTCTTCGACGGCGGGTTCGCTGCCGAGGCGGTGGCCGGCCGGGAACTGATCGTGAAGGTTCCGGTGGGCTGGTCGTGGGCGCAGGCGGCAGCAGTACCGCTGGTGTTCGCGACGGCCTGGTACGGGCTGCGGGACCTGGCCGGGGTCAGGGCCGGTGAGTCGGTACTGATCCACGCTGCCGCCGGCGGCGTCGGGATGGCCGCGGTGCAGCTGGCCCGGCACTGGGGACTGGAGGTGTTCGCCACCGCCAGCCCCGGCAAGTGGCCCACTCTCACCGCCAACGGAGTCGACCCCGCAAGGATCGCGTCCTCCCGTGACCTCGACTTCGAGGAGCGGATCAGGACCGCGACGGGCAGCCGTGGCATCGACGTCGTCCTCAACTCCCTGGCAGGCGACTTCGTAGACGCCTCACTACGCCTTCTGACACCGGGCGGCCGATTCATCGAGATGGGCAAGGCTGACGTCCGCGCAGGTCTCGACGTCCCGTACTTCGCGTTCGACCTCACCGACGCAGGCACCGAACGCATGGGCCGGATCCTCGCCGAGGTCGTCGCCCTCTTCGAACAAGGAGTGCTCGAACCCCTGCCGCTGACCGTGTGGGACGTACGTCAAGCGGTTACCGCCTGGCGCCACATGGCACAGGCCAAGCACATCGGTAAGAACGTCCTGACCCTCCCCGCGCGCCCGAACCCCGACGGCACCGTACTGATCACCGGAGGCACCGGCACCCTCGGCGGACTCCTCGCCCGTCACCTCGCCACCCAACACGGCATCCGGCACCTCCTCCTGCTCTCCCGCCAGGGCCCCGACGCCCCCGGCACATCCGATTTGGTCGCAGATCTCTCCGAACTCGGCGCGCAGACACGGATCGTGGCCTGCGACGCCGCCGACCGCGACGCCCTCACAGCCGTCCTCGCACAGATTCCGCAGGATGCCCCGCTGACCGGCGTTGTCCACGCGGCGGGTGTCCTCGACGACGGCATCTTCACCGCCCTCACCCAGGAACGCCTGGAAACCGTACTGCGGGCCAAGGCCACCGCCGCCGCGAACCTCGACGAACTGACCCGCGACACCGACCTCGCCATGTTCGTCCTCTACTCCTCGGCATCGGCGACCTTCGGCACTCCCGGCCAGGCCAACTACTCCGCCGCCAACGCCTACCTCGACGCCCTCGCCACCCACCGCCGCACCGAAGGCCTCCCCGGCCTCTCCCTCGCCTGGGACATGTGGCAGCAGGCCAGCGCGATGACCGGTCATCTGCAGGACCAGCTCGGGCGAGGGCTGGCCACCGAGCAAGGCCTCGCCCTCTTTGATGCAGCCCTGACACGCCCGACGGCACACCTGGTGCCGGTCAATCTCGACCTGGCCGGGATTCGGGCTGCCGGTGAGGTGCCTGCCCTGTTGCGTGGTCTGGTCGCCGGGCGGGTGAGGCGTGCGGTCGCGCAGGCGTCCGGTACCGGGCTGGCGCTCATGCAGCGGCTGCGGTCCGTTCCCGAGGCCCAACGGCTTCAGGCGCTTCTGGAGTTGGTGCGCGGCAGCGCCGCCACGGTACTGGGGCATGCTTCGGCCGACGCGATCGGTGAGCGTCAGGCCTTTAAGGACCTGGGCTTCGACTCGCTCACCGCGGTGGAACTGCGCAACCGGCTGACCGCCGCCACCGGCCTGCGGCTGCCCGCGACGCTGGCGTTCGACTACCCCAACCCGGCCGTGCTGTGCGAGTACTTGGCTCAGCAGTTCTTCGGCGAGTTGGAGCCGGTCGCGGCGCGGCAGGTTACGGCGGACCGGAACGACGAGCCGCTGGCGATCGTGGGTATGGCGTGCCGGTTCCCGGGGGAAGTTGCTTCCCCCGACCAGCTGTGGAACCTCGTCGCCGACGGGATGGACGGCATCTCGCCGTTCCCTCTCGACCGCGGCTGGCCGGCGCTTGCTGACATGGTGCGACTGGGCGGGTTCGTCCAGGGCGCGGACAGCTTCGACGCCGGGCTGTTCGAGATCAGCCCTCGTGAGGCCCTTGCCATGGACCCGCAGCAGAGGCTGCTGCTGGAGGCGGCCTGGGAGACGTTCGAGTCGGCAGGCATGGATCCGCGTGCGTTCCGCGGTCGGAGCGTGGGCGTTTTTGCCGGTGCGGCCTCGTCCGGGTACGGGGCGGCAGGGATACCGGGTGCCGAAGGGCACATGTTGACCGGTACGGCGAGCAGCGTCATTTCGGGCCGCCTTTCGTACACGTTCGGGCTCGAAGGTCCTGCGGTGACGGTGGATACGGCGTGTTCCTCGTCGTTGGTGGCCCTGCACCTGGCGGCGCAGGCGTTGCACAGCGGCGAGTGCGACATGGCGTTGGCCGGTGGTGTGACGGTGATGGCCACGCCGGGCGCGTTCATCGAGTTCGACCGGCAGGACGGGCTGGCCGGTGACGGCCGGTGCAAGGCGTTCTCCGCGGCGGCCGACGGGACGGGATGGTCCGAGGGCGTCGGTCTGGTGATGCTGGAGCGGCTGTCGGACGCCGAGCGCAACGGGCACCAGGTACTGGCGGTGGTGCGCGGCAGTGCCATCAACCAGGACGGTGCGAGTAACGGTCTGACCGCGCCGAACGGTCCGTCGCAGCAGCGGGTCATCCGACAGGCACTGGCCAACGCACGGCTCACCGGCGCCGACATCGACGCGGTCGAGGCGCACGGGACCGGCACGCGGCTGGGCGACCCGATCGAGGCACAGGCGCTGCTGGCCACCTACGGCCAGGACCGCGACGGCAACGAGCCGCTGTGGCTGGGGTCGGTGAAGTCGAACATCGGCCACACGCAGTCCGCGGCAGGCATCGCGGGTGTGATCAAGATGGTGATGGCGCTACGGCACGGCGTCCTGCCTGCGACGTTGCATGTGGATGAGCCGTCGCCGGAGGTGGACTGGTCGGCGGGTGCGGTGGAGCTTCTTACGGAGTCCCGTCCGTGGCCTGAGGTGGATCGTCCGCGGCGTGCGGCGGTGTCGTCGTTCGGGATGTCGGGCACGAATGCGCACGTGATTCTGGAGCAGGCGTCGCCTGGGGTTCCGGTGCGGGTTCCGGCAGCTCCGGCTTCGGGTGTGTCGGCGTGGGTGGTGTCGGCGAAGTCCGAGGCGGCGCTGCGGTCGCAGGTGGAGCGGCTCGGGGCGTATGTCGCGGGCGATGCTGAGCTGGATCCGGTGGATGTGGGCTGGTCGCTGGCGACGACTCGGGCGGCGCTGGAGCATCGTGCGATGGTGGTGGGGGAGAGCCGGGACGAGCTGTTGGCCTCCCTGACCACGGCCGTCGGGTCTGTCGCGGGTCCTGGCGGTGTGGTGTTCGTGTTCCCGGGCCAGGGGTCGCAGTGGGTGGGCATGGCCCGCGAGCTGTGGGACACCTCCCCTGTGTTCCGCGAGCGGCTGACCGAGTGCGAGACGGCACTGGCCCCGTTTGTGGACTGGTCGCTGACCGACGTCGTCCTGCATGACGGTGATGTGGGCCGGGTGGACGTGATCCAGCCGGTGCTGTGGGCGGTCATGGTCGCTCTGGCGGAGGTGTGGCGGTCTGCGGGTGTGGTGCCGTCCGCGGTCGTGGGTCATTCGCAGGGTGAGATCGCCGCTGCGTGTGTGGCGGGCTGGCTTTCGCTGGACGACGCGGCCCGGGTTGTGGCGTTGCGGTCGAAGGCACTGGTGGCTGTGGCCGGCGGCGGAGGCATGGTGTCCGTCGCGGCCGGGCTCGGGACGGTCGAGGAGCTGACGTCGGACCGGGTGTCGGTGGCGGCGGTGAATGGCCCGTCCTCCACCGTGGTCTCCGGCGACGCCGAGGCTCTCGACGAGCTCATGGCCGAGTGCGAACAGCGGGGAATCCGCACACGCCGGATCCCGGTGGACTACGCCTCCCACTCGCAGCGGATGGACCAGCTGCGGGAGCGGATCCTTGCAGATCTGGCCGGGTTGTCCCCGGCTGCCGGTGCGGTTCCGATGCTCTCCACGCTGACCGGTGACGCTGTCAACGGTGATCTCGACGCCCAGTACTGGTTCGACAACCTTCGCTCCACGGTCCAGTTCGAGACCGCGGTCCGTTCCCTCCTCGAACGGGGCATGCGCACGTTCATCGAGGTCAGCGCGCACCCGGTGTTGACGGTGGGCGTTGAGGAGACTGTTGACTCGGCTGGTGTCGAGGCTGTGGTGCTGGGCACGCTGAGGCGTGGTGAGGGCGGGATGCGGCGCGTCCTGTCCTCCCTGGGCGAGGCATGGGCGGCCGGCGTCGACGTGGACTGGTCTAGGGTGCTCACCGGCCGTCAAGTCCCGCTGCCCACTTACGCGTTCCAGCGCCAGCGGTACTGGCCGCAGTCACTGCCAAGTGGGACCGGTCAGTTCGCATCCGGACATGCGCTGCTGGAGACAGTTGTCTCGTTGGCCGAGAGGGCCGGAACTCTTCTGACCGGCTTGCTGTCGGTGGACGCCCAGCCGTGGCTGTCCGACCACCTCGTACTGGGCCGCATTGTGGTCCCTGGTGCCGCGTTGGTGGAGATGGTGCTGCGGGCAGGCCAGGAGGTGGGTTGCGGTTTGCTGCGGGAGTTGGTGCTGCAGGCGCCGCTGGTGCTGCCGGAGTCGGGTGGTGTCCAGGTTCAGGTGCGGGTCGAGGACCCGGACCCGTCGGGCGACCGGCCGGTCCACGTCCACGCCCGTGCCGAGGGCACGGACGAGTGGACGCTGCACGCGTCCGGCTCGCTGGCTGAACAGGCCGGTTCGGAGGCTGACTTCGATCTGAGTGTGTGGCCTCCGCAGAGTGCGGACGCGGTGGATGTCGACGGGTTCTACGAGGCGTTGGCCGGGGTGGGTTTCGGCTACGGCCCGGTGTTCCAGGGTGTGCAGGCGGCCTGGCGCGACGCGTCCGGTGTGTACGCGGAGGTCACGGTCGCGGAGTCGGCGGACGGGTTCGGTATTCATCCCGCCCTGTTCGACGCCGCACTCCACCCCTCCGGCCTGATCCCCAGCAACGGCACCGAGACTGCCGGGCCGCGGTTGCCGTTCGCGTGGTCGGGTGTGGAACTCTTCGCGGTCGGGGCAACGGCGCTGCGGGTGGCGATCCGCCCGGAGGGCGAAGGGATCACCGTCCGGGCGGCCGACGGGACCGGTGCGCCCGTCGCGATCGTCCGTTCCCTGGTGTCGCGGGCAGTGTCGGCGGAGCAGTTGTCGTCGGCCGGGCATGCCGGTGACGCCTTGTTCGCGGTGGAGTGGGTGACTTTGCCTCCGGGTGCCGCCGCTTCCGGCGAAACGGCGGAGGCTCCGGCATGGACCGTGCTGCCGGCGGCCGGTGACGGTTCGGTGGAGCAGGTGCTGGGTGAGGTCCTGCACGGTGTGCAGGAGTGGCTGGCGGACGAGGGCACGTTCGGCTCACGCCTGGTGGTGCTGACCCGCGGCGCGGTCCCGGCCGATGCCGGTCAAGCCGTCGACCCGGTGGGTGCGGCGGTGCGGGGCCTGGTGCGCTCGGCACAGTCGGAGCACCCGGAACGGATCGTCCTGGTCGACACCGACCCTGCCACCGAGGAACAGGACGTGGATCTGGCGCTGCTGGCAGGTGTCGACGAGCCGCAGGTAGCTATCCGCGGCGGTGCACTGCTGGTACCCCGGCTGGCCCGGGCCGGCGGGGGCGGTGGTCTGGTGCTGCCGGACCACAACTGGCACCTGCTGCCCGGGACGGACGGCACGCTGGAGTCTCTCCACATCGAAACCGTCGGCACGTTGCCGCTGGAAACCGGCCAGGTGCGTGTCGAGGTTCGTGCTGCGGGTGTGAACTTCCGTGACGTGCTCCTGGGGCTGGGGATGTATCCGGAGCCGGGAACGATGGGTTCGGAAGCGGCCGGTGTGGTCGTGGAAACCGGTCCCGGTGTCGACGATCTCGCCGTCGGGGATCGGGTGTTCGGGTTCTTCGACGGGGGTTTCGCTGCGGAGGCGGTGGCCGGCCGGGAACTGATCGTGAAGGTTCCGGTGGGCTGGTCGTGGGCGCAGGCGGCAGCAGTTCCGCTGGTGTTCGCGACGGCCTGGTACGGGCTGCAGGATCTGGCCGAGGTCAGGGCTGGTGAGTCGGTACTGATCCACGCTGCCGCCGGCGGCGTCGGGATGGCCGCGGTGCAGTTGGCCCGGCACTGGGGGCTGGAGGTGTTCGCCACCGCCAGCCCCGGCAAGTGGCCCACTCTCATCGCCAACGGAGTTGACCCCGCAAGGATCGCGTCCTCCCGTGACCTCGACTTCGAGGAGCGGATCCGCACCGCGACGGGCGACCAGGGCATCGACGTCGTCCTCAACTCCCTCGCAGGCGAGTTCGTGGACGCCTCACTACGCCTGCTGACACCGGGCGGCCGATTCGTCGAGATGGGCAAGACCGATGTACGCGCCGGTCTCGACGTCCCGTACTTCGCGTTCGACCTGGCGGAAGCCGGTCCGGAGCGCATGGGCCAGATCCTTGGCGAGGTCGTCGCACTGTTCGAGCAGGGTGTGCTCGAACCCCTGCCGCTAACCGTGTGGGATGTGCGCCAAGCGGTCACCGCCTGGCGTCACATGGCGCAGGCCAAGCACATCGGTAAGAACGTCCTGTCACTCCCCGCCCGCCCGAACCCCGACGGCACCGTACTGATCACCGGCGGCACCGGCACCCTCGGCGGACTCCTCGCCCGCCACCTGGTCACCGAACACGGCATCCGACACCTTCTCCTGCTCTCCCGCCAGGGCTCTGACGCCCCCGGCGCAACGGATCTGGTGGACACGCTGCAGGAAGCCGGGGCCGTGGTGGATGTCGTGGCCTGCGACGCCGCAGACCGCGACGCCCTCGCAGCCGTCCTCGCGACCATCCCCACCGAGGCTCCCCTGACCGGCGTCGTCCACGCCGCCGGCGTCCTCGACGACGGTGTGTTCACCGCCCTCACCCAAGAACGCCTCGAAACCGTCCTACGGGCCAAGGCCACCGCCGCCACGAACCTCGACGAACTGACCCGCGACACCGACCTCGCCATGTTCGTCCTCTACTCCTCGGCGTCGGCGACGTTCGGTACTCCCGGACAGGCCAACTATTCGGCCGCCAACGCCTACCTCGACGCCCTCGCCGTCCGCCGCCGTGCGGAGGGCCTGCCGGGCCTTTCCCTCGCCTGGGACATGTGGCAGCAGGCCAGTGCGATGACCGGTCATCTGCAGGACCGGCTCGTACGGGGGCTGCCTACGGAGCAGGCGCTGTCGTTGTTCGACCTTGCGCTGGGCCGTGCGGAGGCGCAGTTGGTGCCGGTGAATCTGGATCTGGCGGCTGTGCGGGCGGCCGGTGAGGTTCCGGCGTTGCTGCGTGGTCTGGTGTCGGGCCGGGTGCGGCGTGGGGTTGCGCAGGCGTCCGGTACCGGTCTGGCGTTGGTCCAGCGGCTGCGGTCGGTTTCCGAGGGCCGGCGGCTGCCGATGCTGCTGGAGTTGGTGCGCGGCAGCGCCGCTACCGTGCTGGGGCATGTTTCGGCCGATGCGGTCGGTGAGCGTCAGGCGTTCAAGGACCTGGGCTTCGACTCGCTCACCGCGGTCGAGCTCCGCAACCGGCTGACCGCAGCCACCGGCCTGCGGCTGGCGGCAACTCTGGTGTTCGACTACCCCAACCCGGCCGTGCTGAGCGATTACCTGGCCCAGCAATTCTTCGGCGCTCAGGAGCCGGTGCCGACCTCGCCGGCCCGGGTTGTGCCACTCGACGAACCACTGGCGATCGTGGGTATGGCGTGCCGGTTCCCGGGCGAGGTCACGTCCCCCGACCAGCTGTGGGACCTGGTCACCGGCGGGGTGGACGGTATGTCGGCGTTCCCGGCGAATCGCGGCTGGCCGGCCGAGGTCCCCGGCGGTGCCGCCGGCTTGGGCGGATTTGTTCATGATGTGGACCGGTTCGATCCCGCCTTGTTCAACATCTCGCCGCGCGAGGCCGTCGCCATGGACCCGCAGCAGCGGTTGCTGCTGGAGGCCGCGTGGGAGACGTTCGAGTCGGCGGGAATGGACCCGCGTTCTCTGCGGGGCCGCAGCGTGGGTGTGTTCGCGGGGGCCTCGTCGTCCGGATACAGCGTCCCTGGAGCGCTGGGCGCAGACGGGCACCTCCTGACCGGCAACGCGCCGAGTGTGATTTCCGGTCGAGTCGCCTATGTGTTCGGGCTGGAAGGTCCGGCCGTCACTGTGGACACGGCATGCTCGTCCTCCCTGGTGGCGTTGCACTGGGCGGGGCAGGCGCTCCGCGCCGGTGAGTGCGAACTCGCTCTCGTCGGCGGTGTGACGGTGATGGTCACGCCAGGCATGTTCGCGGAGTTCGACCGGCAGGACGGGCTGGCCGCCGATGGCCGCTGCAAGTCGTTCGCGGCTGCAGCGGACGGGACGGGCTGGGGCGAGGGCGTCGGTGTGCTGCTGGTGGAGCGGCTGTCGGACGCCGAGCGCAACGGCCACAAGATTCTCGCCGTGGTGCGGGGCAGCGCAGTGAACCAGGACGGCGCGTCCAACGGCCTTACGGCGCCGAACGGACCGTCCCAGCAGCGGGTCATCCGCCAGGCACTGGCCAACGCACGGCTCACCGGCGCCGACATCGACGCGGTGGAGGCGCACGGTACCGGCACGCGGCTGGGTGACCCGATCGAGGCGCAGGCGCTGCTGGCCACCTACGGCCAGGAGCGAGGTGAGAGCGGCGAGCCGTTGTGGCTGGGGTCGGTGAAGTCGAACATCGGTCATACGCAAGTGGCCGCGGGTGCGGCCGGTGTGATCAAGATGGTGATGGCGCTGCAGCACGGTGCGCTCCCGGCGACGCTGCATGTGGATGAGCCGTCGCCGCAGGTGGACTGGTCGACGGGCGCGGTGGAGCTGCTCACCGAGGCGCGTCCCTGGCCCGAGACGGGCCGTCCGCGCCGCGCCGCGGTGTCGTCGTTCGGCATCAGCGGTACCAACGCGCATGTGATCCTCGAGCAGGCTCCGGAGTCCGAACCCGCAGCGCTCGATGTGACGCCGAAGGCGCCGGGGCTGGTGCCGTGGGTCGTGTCGGCGAAGTCCGAGCCCGCGCTGCGGGCGCAGGTGGAGCGGTTGTGGTCGTTCGTAGCCGAGCGGCCCGAGCTGGATCCGGTGGATGTCGGCTGGTCGCTGGCGACGACGCGTGCCGCGCTGGAGCATCGCATGGTGCTGTCATCCGGCGGCGACGTGCTTGCCGCGGGTGCGGCCGCCGAGGGTCGGACCGCGTTCCTGTTCACCGGCCAGGGCTCGCAACGCGCCGGCATGGGCCTGGCCCTGTACGAGGCGTTCCCGGTGTTCGCCGAGGCGTTCGACGCGGTCTGTGCCCGGCTCGACGTCCGGCTGGAACACCCGCTGCCCGACGTCCTGGCTGACGGGACCGACCTCGACCACACCATGTGGGCCCAGGCCGGCCTGTTCGCCCTCGAAGTCGCACTGTTCCGGCTCGTCGAGTCCTGGGGCGTCACCCCGGACGTCCTGCTGGGTCATTCCTTGGGCGAGATCACCGCCGCGCACGTGGCAGGCATCCTCGACCTGGACGACGCATGTGTCCTGGTTGCCGAACGGGGCCGGCTCATGCAGGCCCTGCCCGCCGGCGGTGGCATGCTTGCCGTACAGGCCACCGAAGCCGACGTCGCGGACTCCGGCCTGGACATCGCCGCAGTCAACGGGCCGAGCTCCGTGGTCCTGTCCGGCGCCACCGAAGCCATTGAGCGGTACGCGGCCGAGTGCGCGGCCCGCGGCCTGCGGTTCAACGTTCTGTCGGTGTCGCACGCGTTCCATTCGGCCTTGATGGAACCGATGCTCGAGGAGTTCGCCAGGGTTCTGGACGGTCTTACGTTCCGCCCGGCGCAGATCCCGGTCGTGTCGAACCTGACGGGTTCGGTGGCCGAACCGGGCCTGATGCAGGAGCCCCGATACTGGCTCGGTCAGGTCCGTCAGGCTGTCCGTTTCGCCGAGGGCCTCGCGGCCACCGCAGAACTCGGTGTCAGTCGTTACGTGGAGATCGGTCCGGACGGAATTCTGTCCGCCATGGCTCAAGAGGCCAGGGCAGAAGCGGAGTTCGTGCCGGTACTGCGCAAGAACCGAGACGAGGTCGACACGGCGCTCACGGCGGCCGGCCGCCTGTGGACGTCCGGCGCCGGCATCGACTGGTCGGCGCTGTTCGCCGGTTGGGGCGGCAGGGCCGTTGATCTTCCGACGTATGCGTTCCAGCGGGAGCGGTTCTGGCCGGAGCTATCGCTGACGTCCGCTGCGGGCGGTGGCGGTGAGCTGGTGGATGCGGCGTTCTGGGATGCGGTGGAGCGGGAGGACTTGGAGGAACTCGCGGGTCTGGAGTCGGCGTTGCCGGCCTTGTCTGCGTGGCGACAGCGTCACCAGGAACGGTCGATGCTCGATTCGTGGCGCTATCGGGTCGCGTGGAAGCCGCTGGACAGCTTGTCGTCGTCGGCGGTGTTGACCGGTGTGTGGGCGGTCGTCGGTACCGAGGACCCGGAGGTGTCCGCCGCGTTGGAGGCCGCGGGCGCGACCGTGGTGGGTGTCCCGGTCGAGGAAGTGCCTGGGCTGCCGGGCCTGGCGGGCGTGGTGTTGTCCGCGTCCGGTTGGGCGGAGACGCTGGCCGTGGTTCAAGAGTTGGGTGAGGTCACGGCGCCGCTGTGGGTGGTGACGCGTGGTGCGGTGTCCGTGGTTGGTTCGGACCGGCTCGGCGATCCGGACCTGGCCGCTGTGTGGGGTCTGGGCCGCGTGGCGGCACTGGAGTTCCCGCAACGCTGGGGTGGTCTGATCGACCTGCCCGAGGCCGTGGACTCGGTGATCGTCGAGCGGCTTGTCCAGGTCCTGGCTGCGGGTGGTGGTGAGGACCAGGTCGCGGTCCGCGAGTCCGGGGTGTACGGCCGTCGGCTGGCTCGTCCGCTGTCTGGCGCGGTGCCGGGCACGCTGTGGAACCCGGACTCGTCCGGCACCGTGCTGGTTACGGGTGGTACGGGTGCCCTGGGCGTGGAGGTGGCCCGTTGGCTGGCCGCTCGGGGTGTGCCGCACCTGCTGCTGACCAGTCGATCGGGCGTTGCACCGGAAGGCCTGGCCGAGGAACTGGCCGGGCTGGGCGCACAGGTCACGGTTGCCGCCTGCGACGTGGCCGACCGCGACGCCCTGGCCGCGGTGATTGCTGGTGTTCCGGAGCAGTGGCCGCTGACCGGCGTCGTGCACGCGGCCGGTCTCGATGTTCCGCAGCGGCTGGAGGAAGCCACCCCCGAGGCCTTCGCCTCGGTGCTTCGGGCCAAGGTCGACGGAACCAAGCACCTGGACGAGCTGACCGCGGATCTGCCACTCGACTTGTTCGTGGTGTTCTCCTCGATCGCCGCCACTTGGGGCAGCGGCGGCCAGTCGGCGTACGCGGCGGGCAACGCCTTCCTCGACGCCTGGACACAGCACCGCCACGACCGAGGACTTCCCGGCACGTCGGTGGCCTGGGGTCCGTGGGCCGGGGCAGGAATGGCCGCGGACCCGGAAGCGGCTCAAAGTCTGCGCCGGCGTGGGTTGCTGCCGATGGACCCGGCCCTGGCGATCCGGGCCCTGGCCGAGGCGGTCGACCACGGTGACAGCAGCCTCACGGTCGCCGACGTCGACTGGACACGCTTCGCCGAAGCCTTCACACTCCTACGGCCCAGCCCGCTGCTCCACGAGTTCACCGGAACAGCCGAAGCCCTGAACGCCGGAGCGGCTCCGGCCGACGAGCCGGAGGCGAATGCCGGTGCCGAGTTGCGGCAGCGGTTGGCGGACGCTCCGGCCGGACAACGTCAACGGATCCTGCTGGACATGGTCCGGGCCACGGCCGCGACCGTCCTGCGACACCGTGATCCGAACGCGATCGGAGCCGGCGAGGCGTTCAAGGACCTCGGGTTCGACTCCCTCATGGCCGTCGAGTTCCGCGATCACCTCAACCGGCAGACGGGCTTGAGCTTCCCGGTGAGTCTCGTCTTCAACTTCCGTTCGCTGCAGGCGGTGGCCGACCTGCTCCTCGCCGAGCTCATGCCGGAACCGACCGCACCGGACGCCTCCGACACCCGTGACGCCGAGATCCGTGGCGTCCTCGCCGCGATCCCGATCGAGCGGCTGCGGGAGGCCGGGCTCGTGGACACGTTGCTGAAACTGGCGGAACCTACCGGCGCCGTCGAGCCCTCCTCGACCGAGAGGCTCGACTCGCTGGACGACCTGGACGCCGAAGCCCTTATCGAAATCGCGCTCGACGCCGCACGGCACGAGGCCAGTTCTGGAGAATCCAATGACCGCTGACTCGGCCGACCGAATCGTCGAAGCGCTGCGGACCTCTCTCAAAGAGGTCGAGCGGCTCCGCACCCAGAACCGGGAGATCCTGGCGGCGAACAGCGAGCCGGTCGCCATCGTGGCCATGAGCTGCCGCCTCCCCGGAGACGTCGCCGACCCCGATGGCTTCTGGCGCCTGGTGAGCACCGGCAGAGACGCCATCACGGACTTCCCCGCCAACCGCGGCTGGGAACAATCCGAGCGGGAGCAAGGACACGAGACGTACGCCCCCAGAGGCGGCTTCGTCCACGACGCCGACCTGTTCGACGCCGACTTGTTCGGCATCAGCCCGCGCGAAGCGCTCGCGATGGACCCGCAGCAGCGCTTGCTGCTGGAGGCTGCGTGGGAGGCGTTCGAAACGGCGGGGGTCGACCCGCGCTCGCTCGCCGGAACGCCCACGGGGGTGTTCATCGGGGCTTCGCCCTCCGGCTACGGCCTGATCGATCAGGGCTCCGAGGACGCCGAGTCGTTCGCCCTGACCGGTGGCGCCAGCAGCGTCCTGTCGGGCCGCGTGTCCTACGTCTTCGGCCTTGAAGGCCCCGCGGTGACCGTGGACACGGCGTGTTCCTCGTCGCTGGTCGCACTGCACCTGGCCGCGCACGCACTCCGCCAGGGAGAGTGCCGCATGGCGCTGGTCGGCGGAGTGTCCGTGATGGCGACGCCCGGCTCGTTCGGCGCCTTCGCCAAGCAGGGCGGTCTCGCCTCGGACGGCCGGTGCAAGTCGTTCGCGACGGCTGCGGACGGCACCGGGTGGTCCGAGGGCGTCGGTGTGCTGCTGGTGGAGCGGCTGTCGGACGCGCGGCGCAACGGCCACAAGATTCTCGCGGTGGTGCGGGGCAGCGCGGTGAACCAGGACGGGGCGTCCAACGGTCTGTCTGCGCCGAACGGTCCGTCGCAGCAGCGGGTGATCCGTCAGGCGCTCGCGAACGCCCGGCTGACGGGTGCGGACGTGGACGTGGTCGAGGCCCATGGGACGGGAACGCGGCTGGGCGACCCGATCGAGGCGGAAGCGCTCCAGCTCACCTACGGCCGGAGCCGGGGCGAGGGTGGTGAGCCGTTGTGGCTGGGGTCGGTGAAGTCGAACATCGGTCACACGCAGTCTGCGGCCGGTGTCGCGGGTGTGATCAAGATGGTCATGGCGCTGCGGCACGGCGTGCTGCCTGCGACGCTGCACGTCGACGAGCCGTCGCAGCACGTGGACTGGTCGTTGGGTGCGGTGGAGTTGCTCACCGAGCCGCGTCCGTGGCCTGCGGTGGACCGTCCGCGGCGGGCGGGTGTCTCGGCCTTCGGTATCAGCGGGACGAACGCGCATGTGATTCTGGAGCAGGCCCCGGAGTCCGTCGAGCGGGAGCCGGTCGTCGAGCCGTCGGCGATACGTCCCGGGCTGGTGCCGTGGGTGGTGTCGGCGAAGTCGGCGGACGCGTTGCGGGCGCAGGTGGAGCGACTGCGGGAGTTCGTGGCGGATCGGCCTGAGTTGGATCCGGTGGACGTGGGCCGGTCGCTGGCGACGACGCGGGCGGCGTTGGAGCATCGTGCGGTGCTGGCCGGGGACACGACCCTCGCCACCGGTGTCGCGGTCGAGGGCCGGACCGCGTTCCTCTTCACCGGCCAGGGCTCACAGCGTCCGGGCATGGGACTGGGCCTGTACCAGCAGTTCCCGGTGTTCGCCGAGGCGTTCGATGCGGTGTGTGCCCGGCTGGACGTTCGGCTGAAGCGTCCGCTGCGCGGGGTCCTGACCGACGGGACCGACCTGGACCACACCGTGTGGGCCCAGGCCGGCCTGTTCGCGTTGGAAGTCGCGCTGTTCCGTCTGGTCGAGTCGTGGGGCGTGACCCCGGACGTGCTGTTGGGTCACTCGCTGGGGGAGATCAGCGCGGCCCATGTGGCCGGGATTCTGTCCCTGGACGATGCGTGCGTGCTGGTCGCCGAGCGCGGCCGCCTGATGCAGGCGCTGCCCGAGGGTGGTGGCATGCTCGCCGTCCAGGCCACGGAAGCCGATGTCGCGGACTCCGGCTTGGACATCGCGGCAGTGAACGGCCCGAACTCCGTAGTCCTGTCCGGCACCACCGAGGCCATTGAGCGGTACGCGGCCCAATGCGCCGAGCAGGGCCTGCGGTTCAACGTGCTGTCGGTGTCGCACGCGTTCCACTCCGCGCTGATGGAACCGATGCTGGACGAGTTCGCGACCGTCCTGGCCGGCCTGACCTTCCACCCGGCCGAAATCCCGGTCGTGTCGAACCTGACCGGAGCGATCGCCGAACCCGGTGTCATGCAGCAGCCGGAGTACTGGCTGAACCAGGTGCGGCAGCCGGTGCGGTTCGCCGACGGCGTCACAGCGCTCGAAGCGATGGGCGTGACACGGTACGTGGAACTGGGCCCGGACGGCGTGTTGTCGGGCATGGCCCAGGAGACGGTCGCAGGCGCGGAGTTCATCCCCGTCCTGCGCAAGGACCGGGACGAGACGGACACCGCCTTGGGCGCGGTCAGTCGTCTGTGGACGTCCGGAGTCGACGTCGCATGGACGAAGCTGTTCGCCGGCTGGGGCGGCGGGGTCGTCGACCTGCCGACGTACGCCTTCCAGCGGCAGCGGTTCTGGCCGGAGCCGGTCGTTCAGGCGGCGGGCGGTGATCTGGTCGATGCGGCGTTCTGGGATGCGGTGGAGCGGGAGGACCTGGAGGAACTCGCAGGTCTGGAGTCGGCGTTGCCGGTCTTGTCCGCGTGGCGGCGGCGTCACCAGGAACGGTCGACGCTCGATTCGTGGCGTTACCGGGTCACGTGGAAGCCGCTGGACAGCTTGTCGTCGTCGGCGGTGTTGACCGGTGTGTGGGCGGTCGTCGGTACCGAGGACCCCGAGGTGTCCGAGGCCCTGTCCTCGGCTGGTGCGACCGTGGTCAGTGTCCCGGTCGAGGAGGTGTCGGGTCTGCCTGACCTGGCGGGTGTGGTGTTGTCCGCGTCGGGGTGGGCGGAAACGCTGGCCGTGGTGCAAGGCCTGAGCGAGGTAACGGCACCGTTGTGGGTGCTGACGCGTGGTGCGGTGTCCGTGGGTGGTTCGGACCGGCTGGAGAGCCCGGACCTGGCGGCGGTGTGGGGTCTGGGCCGGGTCGCGGCACTGGAATTCCCGCAACGCTGGGGCGGTCTGATCGACCTTCCCGAGGTCCTGGACGCCCGGGCCGGTGCCCGGCTGGTAAGTGTCTTGGCCGCCGGTGGCAGCGAGGACCAGGTTGCGGTACGTGGGTCCGGTGTGTACGGCCGAAGGCTTGCTCGTGCGGTTCCGGCGGCTGTGGTCGGCGAGGGATGGCAGCCCTCGGGAACCGTCCTGGTCACCGGTGGCACGGGCGCATTGGGCGCGGAGGTGGCGCGGTGGCTGGCAGGCCGGGGTGTGCCGCATCTGGTGCTGACCAGCCGTGGTGGCGTGGCACCCGATGGCCTGGTTGAGGAATTGTCCGGGCTGGGCGCACAGGTCACGGTCGCCGCCTGCGACGTGGCCGACCGGAACGATCTGGCCGCGGTGATCGCCGGTGTCCCGGAGCAGTGGCCGTTGGCCGGGATCGTGCATGCGGCCGGGGTCGTCGACACGGAGGGGCTGGAGCAAACGAACGCTGCGGCGTTCGCGGACGTGGTGCGTGCCAAGATCGAGGGCACGGTGCTGCTGGACGAGCTGACCGCGGATCTGCCGCTGGATCTGTTCGTGGTGTTCTCCTCGATCGCCGCCACATGGGGCAGCGGCAGCCAGAGCGCGTACGCAGCCGGCAACGCCTTCCTCGACGCGTGGACGCAGCACCGACACGACCGTGGGCTTCCGGGGACGTCGGTGGCGTGGGGTCCGTGGGCCGGGGCCGGGATGGCCATGGATCCGGAAGCGGCCCGGAGTCTGCGGCGGCGTGGGCTGCTGCCGATGGATCCGGCCCTGGCGGTCCGGGCCCTGGCGGCAGCGGTGGACGGCAGGGAACCGTACGTGACCGTCGCCGACATGGACTGGTCGGTGTTCACCCCGGCCTTCACCTCCTCCCGTCCCAGCGCCCTACTCTCCGACCTCCCCGAAGCGGCCGACGCACTCAGGACCGTGTCCGGTGATGCCTTGAGGGGTGGACCGGGGGCAGGGCTGCTGCAGCGGCTGGGCGACGCACCCGCCACGGAGCGGGCCCGGATCCTGCTGGATCTGGTGCGCGACCGGGCCGCCACGGTGTTGGGACACGCGGGCGCGGATGCGGTCGAGCCCGGTAGGGCGTTCCGTGACCTGGGCTTCGACTCGCTGATGGCGGTCGAGCTGCGCAACCTTCTGACCGCGGACACCGGACTGTCACTGCCCGCGACCCTGGTCTTCGACCACCCCAGCCCGACCACCCTCAGCGAACATCTACTGTCGGAACTGGCGGGGGACACCCAGGAGGGCCCTGCTCCTGGGACGCGCGTCGCGGGCGCGGCGCAGGACGAGCCGGTGGCGATCGTAGGTATGGCCTGCCGTTATCCCGGTGGTGTGACGTCGCCGGAGCAGTTGTGGGAGCTGGTCGCCGCCGGGTCGGACGGGATCACTGCGTTCCCGGACGACCGGGGCTGGCCCACCGGCCTGGTCGACGCAACCGCCGCGGTGGGCGGGTTCGTCCACGACGCCGACGAGTTCGACGCTGCCCTGTTCGGCATCAGCCCCCGTGAGGCCCTCGCGATGGACCCCCAGCAGCGCCTGCTGCTGGAAGCCGCGTGGGAGACCCTCGAGGCAGCCGGTGTGAACCCCCGCTCACTGCGTGGCGAGCGGGTGGGTGTGTTCGCGGGAGCGTCCTCGTCGGGATATGGCAGCAACGGTGTCGCCGGCGCCGAGGGACATCTGCTGTCGGGAACCGCGAACAGTGTGATCTCCGGCCGCCTCGCCTACGTCTTCGGGCTCGAAGGCCCGGCGATGACGGTGGACACCGCGTGCTCGTCCTCCCTTGTGGCCCTGCACCTGGCCGCCCAGGGACTGCGGACAGGTGAATGCGACTTGGCGCTCGCCGGTGGCGTCACCGTGATGGTCTCCCCGGGCGCGTTCGCCGAGTTCGACCGCCAGGACGGACTGGCCTCCGACGGCCGCTGCAAATCCTTCGCCGCCACCGCCGACGGGACCGGCTGGGCCGAAGGCGTCGGCCTGCTGCTGGTCGAGCGGCTGTCGGACGCCAAGCGCAACGGCCACCACATCCTCGCCGTCATGCGGGGCAGCGCCGTCAACCAGGACGGCGCCAGCAACGGCCTCACCGCACCCAACGGCCCCTCCCAGCAACGCGTCATCCACCAGGCTCTCGCCAACGCCCAGCTGACGACCGCGGACGTCGACGTCGTCGAAGCCCACGGGACGGGCACCCGTCTCGGCGACCCGATCGAGGCCCAGGCGCTCCTGGCCACCTACGGCCAGAACCGTGGTGAGGGCAACGGACCCCTCTGGCTCGGCTCGATCAAGTCGAACATCGGCCACACCCAGGCCGCCGCCGGCGTCGCAGGCATCATCAAAATGATCATGGCCATGCGCCACGGCCTCATGCCCGCCACCCTGCACATCGACGAGCCCACCCCCCAGGTCGACTGGACCGCCGGCGCGGTGGAACTCCTCACCGAAGCACGCCCCTGGCCCGAGACCGACAACCGGCCACGCCGCGCCGCAGTCTCCTCCTTCGGCATCAGCGGCACCAACGCACACGTGATTCTGGAACAGGCTCCGGAGCCTGAACCGGCTCAGGAGCCTGTACAGACTTGCCCCCCGGGGCAGGTGCCGTGGGTGGTGTCGGCGAAGTCCGAGCCCGCACTGCAGGCGCAGGTGGAGCGCCTCCGGTCGTTCGCGGCGGATGGGCCGGAGCTGGATCCGGTGGACGTCGCCTGGTCGCTGGCCACCAGCCGAGCCGCGCTGGAGCACCGTGCGGTGCTGGCCGGGGAAGCGACACTTGCCACTGGTATCGCCCGAGAGGGCCGGACCGCGTTCCTGTTCACCGGGCAGGGCGCGCAGCGTGCGGGCATGGGCCTGGGGCTTTACGAGGCGTTCCCGGTGTTCGCGGAAGCCTTCGACGCGGTGTGTGCCCGGTTGGACGTCCGGCTGGAACGCCCCCTGAAGGAGGTCCTGACCGACGGCGTCGACCTGGACCACACTGTGTGGGCGCAGGCCGGCTTGTTCGCCCTCGAAGTCGCAATGTTCCGGCTGGTGGAGTCCTGGGGCGTCACCTCTGACGTGCTCCTGGGGCACTCCCTGGGCGAGATCACCGCAGCCCATGTCGCAGGCATCCTCGACCTGGACGACGCCTGCACCATGGTCGCCGAACGCGGCCGACTGATGCAGGCACTGCCCGCCGGTGGAGGCATGCTCGCCGTCCAGGCCACCGAAGCCGACGTCGCGGACTCCGGCCTCGACATCGCCGCCGTCAACGGTCCGAACTCCGTAGTCCTGTCCGGCACTACCGACGCCATCGAGCGGTACGCGAACCAATGCGCCGAGCGGGGACTGCGGTTCAACGTGCTGTCCGTGTCGCACGCTTTCCACTCTGCGCTGATGGAACCGATGCTGGACGAGTTCGCGACCGTCCTGTCCGGACTGACATTCCACCCGGCCGGGATTCCGGTCGTCTCGAACCTGACGGGCGCGATCGCCGAACCCGGACTGATGCAGGAGCCGGACTACTGGCTGCGGCAGGTGCGGCAGCCGGTGCGTTTCGCCGACGGTGTCACCGCCCTCGAAGCCATGGGCGTGGCGCGGTACGTGGAACTCGGCCCCGACGGCGTCCTGTCGGGCATGGCCCAGGACACCGCCGCCGACGCCGAGTTCGTCCCCGTCCTGCGCAAGGACCGCGACGAGACCGACACCGCACTCACCGCGATCAGCCGCCTGTGGGCCACCGGCACCGACGTCGACTGGACGGCCGTGTTCGCCGGCTGGGGCGGCCGCGTGGTCGACCTGCCGACGTATGCGTTCCAGCGGGAGCGGTTCTGGCCGCAGCCGGGCGTGTTCGGCGGGGATGCGGGTGCGCTCGGTATCGAGGGCGCCGGGCACGCGCTGCTGGGCTCCGTGGTGGCGTTGGCCGACGCAGACGGCGTGCTCCTGACCGGCCGCCTGTCGGTGGTCGCCCAGCCATGGCTGGCCGACCACGTCGTGCTGGACCGCATCGTGGTCCCCGGCACCGCACTGGTGGAGATGGCGCTGCGCGCTGGTCAAGAAGTGGACTGCGGTCTGCTCAGGGAACTGGTCCTGCGGGCACCCCTGGTGCTGCCGGAGAGCAGCGGAGTCCAGGTCCAGATAGGGATCGATGATCCCGACCCCTCGGGCGACCGACCGGTCCACATCCACGCCCGCGCCGAAGGCACGGACGAGTGGACGCTGCATGCGTCGGGCCTCCTCGCCGCGTCGGACACCGGGGCGCCCGGGTTCGATCTGGAGCTGTGGCCGCCGCAGGATGCCACGGCAGTCGACCTGGTCGGGTTCTATGACGTCCTGGCAGGGGCGGGCTTGGAGTACGGCCCGGCGTTCCAGGGAGTGCAGGCGGCCTGGCGCGACGCATCCGGTGTGTACGCCGAGGTGGTGGTCGCGGAGTCGGCGGACGGGTTCGGTATCCATCCCGCCCTGCTCGACGCGGCGTTGCATCCATCGGGGCTGCTGACCGGCGACGGTGAAGGGTCCGGGGCGCGGCTGCCGTTCGCGTGGTCGGGTGTGGAGCTGTTCGCGGTCGGGGCGACCACCCTGCGGGTGGCGATCCGTCCCGAGGGTGAGAGCGTCACCGTTCAAGCCGCCGACGGTACCGGCGCG
The DNA here is from genome assembly GCF_036226745.1 of Streptomyces sp. NBC_00683. Taxonomy (NCBI): domain Bacteria; kingdom Bacillati; phylum Actinomycetota; class Actinomycetes; order Kitasatosporales; family Streptomycetaceae; genus Streptomyces; species Streptomyces sp. NBC_00683. The sequence continues at coordinate 7,488,783 of NZ_CP109013.1, forward strand.
CCGGTCGCGGTCATCCGTTCCTTGATGTCGCGTGGGGTGTCGGCGGAGCAGTTGTCGTCGGCCGGGAATGCCGGTGACGCGTTGTTCGCGGTGGAGTGGGTGCCGGTCCCGGCATCGCCTGGGGTCACCGCAGCCGTCACGGACGATGTTTCGGCGTGGACGGTGTTGCCGGCTGGTGACGGTCCGGCGGAGCAGGTGCTGGGTGAGGTCCTGCGGGGTGTGCAGGAGTGGCTGGCGGACGAGGGTTCGTTCGGTTCGCGCCTGGTGGTGGTGACGCGGGGCGCCATGCCCGCGGGTCCTGACGGCATGGTCGATGTGGTGGGTGCGGCGGTGTGGGGCCTGGTGCGCTCGGCGCAGTCGGAGCACCCGGACCGGATCGTGCTGATCGACACCGACCCGGCCACCGAGGAAGAGGGAGTGGATCTGGCCCTGTTGGCCGGTGTCGACGAGCCGCAGGTCGCCATCCGCGACGGTGCACTCCTGGTACCCCGCCTGGCCCGTGCTGTGGGCGGGGAGCAGGCTGTGCCGCTGGACGGTGACGGCACCGTACTGATCACTGGCGGTACCGGCACCCTCGGCGGGCTGCTGGCCCGCCACCTGGTCACCGAACACGGCATCCGACACCTCCTCCTGCTCTCCCGGCGAGGACCGGACGCGCCCGGCGCCGCAGACCTCACCACCGAACTCGCCGAACTCGGCGCCCAGGCACGGATCGTGGCCTGCGACGCCGCCGACCGCGACGCCCTCGCAGCCGTCCTCGCCGACATCCCCACCGACACACCGCTGACCGGCGTCGTCCACGCCGCCGGAGTCCTCGACGACGGTGTGTTCACCGCCCTCACCCAAGAACGCCTCGAAACCGTCCTGCGCGCCAAGGCCACCGCCGCCGCGAACCTGGACGAGCTGACCCGCGACACCGACCTCGCCATGTTCGTGCTGTATTCCTCGGCGTCGGCGACCTTCGGTGCTCCCGGCCAGGCCAACTACTCCGCCGCCAACGCCTACTTGGACGCCCTCGCCACCCGCCGCCGTGCGGAAGGTCTGCCCGGCCTGTCCGTGGCCTGGGGCCTGTGGGAGCAGGCCAGCGGCATGACCGGCCACCTCCAGGACCGGACCGGCCGGCTCGGCCCCGGACTCACGGACGAACAGGGCCTGGCCCTGTTCGACACCGCCCTGAACGCGGACCGCGCCGACGTGGTCGCCATGCTCCTCGACACCCGCGCCCTCCGCTCCTGGAACGGCACCACCCCCATACCCGCACTCCTGCGCGGCCTCGTCCCGGCCGCCGTCGTACGAAGGGCAGGCCGAACGGTCGGAGGCGAGCCTCAACTGTTGCGGCAGCTGGCCGGTCTGTCGTCGGCCGAGCGGGGCGCGCTGTTGCAGGAGATGGTCCTCACCGAGGTGGCCCACGTCCTCGGGCACACCTCCGCGGATGCCGTCGGCGAGCGTCAGGCGTTCAAGGACCTGGGCTTCGACTCGCTCACCGCGGTGGAGCTCCGCAACCGGCTCAACGCCGCCACCGGGCTTCGACTGCCCGCGACGCTGGTATTCGACTACCCGAACGTTCAGGTGCTCGCCGGTCATCTGGCGGGGGCATTGTCCGGTGCCGGTGATCCGGCCGTGGTGGCACCACGGCGGATGGTCCCGGCGGCCGTCGACGAGCCGATCGCGATCGTGGGTATGTCCTGCCGGCTGCCGGGCGGTGTGGTCTCCCCGGCAGGGCTGTGGGATCTGGTCACGGCCGGCGGTGACGGGGTGACGGACTTCCCGGACGATCGCGGTTGGGACGTGACCTGGGGCGGGGTCTCCGGATCCGGTGGCTTCGTCACCGGTGCCGGGGACTTCGACGCTGGCCTGTTCGGGATCAGCCCGCGTGAGGCGCTGGCCATGGACCCGCAGCAGCGGCTGCTGCTGGAAGGCGTCTGGGAGGCCTTCGAGTCGACGGGGCTGGACCCGATGTCGCTCCGCGGTTCGTCGACCGGCGTGTACGCGGGCGTGATGTACCACGACTACGCGCAGAGTCTGGGCGTCGTGCCGGAGGGCGTGGAGGCCTTTCTGGCCACGGGCAACGCCGGAAGCGTGTTCTCCGGGCGGGTGGCCTACACCTTCGGGCTCGAGGGTCCGGCGGTGACGGTGGACACGGCATGTTCGTCCTCGCTGGTCGCTCTGCACCTGGCTTCTCAGGCACTCCGGGCCGGTGAATGTGATCTGGCGGTGGCCGGCGGTGTGACGGTGCTGTCCACACCGGGCGTCTTCGTCGACTTCGCCCGGCAGGGCGGACTGGCCTTCGACGGCCGCTGCAAATCCTTCGCTGCTGCCGCGGACGGCACCGGCTGGGCAGAGGGCGCGGCGGTACTGGTCGTGGAACGGCTCTCCGACGCACAGCGCAACGGACACCACATCCTCGCCGTCGTCCGCGGCAGTGCCATCAACCAGGACGGCGCGTCGAACGGCCTGACCGCACCCAACGGTCCGTCCCAGCAGCGGGTGATGAGTCAGGCACTGGCCAACGCCCACCTCACCAGCGCCGACATCGACGTCGTCGAGGCCCACGGCACCGGCACCCGGCTCGGGGACCCGATCGAGGCGCAGGCCCTGCTGGCTACCTACGGCCAGGACCGTGGTGAGAGCGACGAGCCGCTGTGGCTCGGTTCCGTCAAGTCGAACATCGGGCACACCCAGGCCGCCGCCGGAGCGGCAGGCGTGATCAAGATGGTCATGGCCCTGCGACACGGCCTGATGCCGGCGACCCTGCACGTCGACGCCCCCTCTCCCCAGGTGGACTGGTCCGCAGGCGCGGTGGAACTGCTCACCGAGGCACGCCCCTGGCCCGAGGCGGGCCGTCCGCGCCGCGCTGCGGTGTCCTCGTTCGGTATCAGCGGCACCAACGCGCACGTCATCCTGGAGGAGCCGCCCGCCACGCAGGCCGTCGAGGCGGCGCCTACGCGTACCGGGCGTCCCACTCCAGTGCCGTGGCCGGTATCGGCGAAGTCGCCGGACGCGTTGCGGGCGCAGGTGGAGCGGCTGCGGGCGTTCGTGGCGGAGCGGCCGGAGTTGGATCCGGTGGATGTCGGCTGGTCGCTGGCGACGACGCGGGCCGCGCTGGAGCATCGCGTGGTGCTGGCTGCTGGTGGGGATGTGCTCGCTGCGGGTGCGACTGTGGAGGGCCGGATTGCGTTTCTGTTCACCGGTCAGGGCTCGCAGCGTGCAGGGATGGGCCTGGGGCTGTACGAGCAGTTCCCGGTGTTCTCCGAGGCCTTCGACGCGGTGTGTGCCCGGCTCGACGTCCGGCTGGAGCGTCCGCTGCGCGAGGTCCTGATCGATGGCATCGACCTGGACCACACCGTGTGGGCGCAGGCCGGTTTGTTCGCCCTTGAGGTTGCGCTGTTCCGGCTCGTCGAGTCGTGGGGTGTGGTCCCGGACGTACTGTTGGGGCACTCGCTGGGTGAGATCGCCGCCGCGCACGTGGCCGGCATCCTCGATCTGGACGACGCGTGCGTGCTGGTGGCGGAGCGGGGCCGCTTGATGCAGGCACTGCCCGCCGGTGGCGGCATGCTCGCCGTCCAGGCCACCGAAGCCGACGTCGCAGACTCCGGCCTCGACATCGCCGCCGTGAACGGCCCGAATTCCGTGGTCCTCTCCGGCGACCTCGAGAGCATCGAGCGGTACGCGGCCGAGTGCGCGGAGCGGGGCCTGCGGTTCAACGTGCTGTCGGTGTCGCACGCGTTCCACTCTGCGCTGATGGAACCGATGCTGGACGAGTTCGCGACCGTCCTGAACGGGTTGACGTTCCACCCTGCGCGGATCTCGGTCGTGTCGAACGTGACGGGCGCGGTGGCCGAGCCCGGTGTCATGCAGCGGCCGGAGTACTGGCTGAACCAGGTGCGGCAGGCGGTGCGGTTCGCCGACGGCGTCACAGCGCTCGAAGCGATGGGTGTGACGCGGTACGTGGAACTCGGCCCGGACGGTGTCCTGTCGGCCATGGCTCAGGACACGGTCGTCGGTGCCGAGTTCATACCCGTAGTGCGCAGGGATCGTGACGAGACCGACACGGCGCTCACGGCGGTCGGCCACTTGTGGACGTCCGGAGTCGATGTCGACTGGACGGCTGTGTTCGCTGGTTGGGGCGGCCGTGTGGTCGATCTGCCGACGTATGCGTTCCACCGGGAGCGGTTCTGGCCGCAGCCGAACATGGGCGCGGGGGACCTGGCCGCTGTTGGTATGACGGGTGCCGAGCATGCCTTGCTCGGCGCGGCAGTGACGCTGGCCGAGGGCGACGGGGCACTGCTGACCGGCCGCCTGTCGATGGGTGCGCATGCGTGGCTGGCCGACCATCTCGTGTTGGACCGGGTTGTGGTGCCGGGTGCCGCGTTGGTGGAGATGGTGCTGCGGGCCGGTCAGGAGGTGGGCTGCGCTCTGGTGCGGGAGTTGGTGCTGCGGGCGCCGCTGGTGTTGCCGGAGTCCGGTGGCGTGCAGATCCAGGTGCGGGTCGAGGGCCCGGATGCCTCGGGTGACCGGCCGGTCCACATCCATGCCTATGCCGAAGGCGCGGACGAGTGGGTGCTGCATGCGTCCGGTTCGCTGGCTGAACAGACGTCTTCGCAGGCGGACTTCGACCTGAGCATGTGGCCGCCGCAGGGCGCGGACGCGGTGGATGTCGACGGGTTCTACGAGGCGTTGGCCGGGGTGGGCTTCGGCTACGGGCCGGTGTTCCAGGGTGTTCAGGCGGCTTGGCGTGATGGGTCCGGTGTGTACGCCGATGTGGTGCTGCCGGAGCCGGGTGTGGGCCAGGTCGATACGTTCGGCATCCACCCGGCGCTGTTGGACGCCGCGTTGCATCCGGCCAATCTCCTGTCGGAAGGGCCGGGGGAGCAGGGGCCGCGGTTGCCGTTCGCGTGGTCGGGTGTGGAGTTGTTCGCGGTGGGGGCGACCACGCTGCGGGTGGCGATCCGCCCGGAGGGTGAGGGCATCACCGTTCAGGCGGCCGATGGGACCGGTGCGCCGGTCGCGGTCGTTCGTTCGCTGGTGTCGCGTGCGGTGTCGGCGGAGCAGTTGTCGTCGGCCGGGCGTGGTGATGACGCGTTGTTCGCGGTGGAGTGGGTTGCGTTGCCGCCGGGTGGTGCTGCTTCCGGCGAGGCGGAGGATGTTTCGGCGTGGACGGTGTTGCCGGCTGGTGACGGTCCGGTGGAGCAGGTGCTGGGTGAGGTTCTGCGTGGTGTGCAGGAGTGGCTGGCTGACGAGGGTTCGTTCGGTTCGCGTCTGGCGGTGGTGACTCGGGGCGCGGTTCCGGCGGAATCCGGTGCGGTCGATGTGGTGGGTGCGGCGGTGTGGGGTCTGGTGCGCTCGGCGCAGTCGGAGCACCCGGACCGGATCGTCCTGGTCGACACCGACCCGGCCACCGAGGAAGAGGGCGTGGATCTGGCGCTGCTGGCCGGCGTCGACGAGCCACAGGTCGCCATCCGCGGCGGTGCACTGCTGGTGCCACGCCTGGCCCGTGCCGGGGGCGGCGAGCAGGCTGTTCCGCTGGACGGTGACGGCACCGTACTGATCACCGGCGGTACCGGCACCCTCGGCGGGCTGCTGGCCCACCACCTCGTCACCGAGCACGGCATCCGGCACCTGCTCCTGCTCTCCCGCCAGGGCCCTGACGCCCCCGGCGCATCCGATCTGGTCGCAGATCTCGCCGAACTCGGCGCCCAGGCACGGATCGTGGCCTGCGACGCCGCCGACCGCGATGCCCTCGCAGCCGTCCTCGCGGACATCCCTGCCGACACACCGCTGACCGGCGTCGTCCACGCGGCGGGTGTCCTCGACGACGGTGTGTTCACCGCCCTGACCGAGGAGCGCCTGGAGACGGTCCTGCGGGTGAAGGCGACCGCCGCCGCGAACCTGGACGAGCTGACCCGCGGCACGGATCTCGCCATGTTTGTGCTGTATTCCTCGGCGTCGGCGACCTTCGGTACTCCGGGTCAGGCCAACTACTCGGCTGCCAACGCTTACTTGGACGCCCTCGCCACCCGCCGCCGTGCGGAAGGCCTGCCCGGCCTCTCCCTCGCCTGGGGTCTGTGGCAGCAGGCCAGCGGCATGACCGGCCGACTCGCCGAGAACGACCGGTCCCGGGTGACCAGTGCCGGCGCCGCCCTGTCCACGGAGCAAGGCCTTGCTCTCTTCGACACAGCCCTGACACGCCCTGCGGCACACCTGGTGCCGATCAGCCTCGACCTTGCGGTGGTGCGGGCGGGTGGTGAGGTTCCGGCGTTGTTGCGTGGTTTGGTGTCGGGTCGGGTGCGGCGTGGGGTTGCGCAGGCGTCGGGTGCGGGTTTGGCGTTGGCGCAGCGGTTGCGGTCGGTGTCTGGTGTTCAGCGTGGGCAGATGTTGTTGGAGTTGGTGCGTGGGAGTGCTGCGGCGGTGCTGGGTCATGCGTCGGTTGATGCGGTGGGTGAGCGTCAGGCGTTCAAGGATCTGGGGTTCGATTCGCTGACTGCGGTGGAGTTGCGTAACCGTTTGACCGGGGCTACGGGTTTGCGGCTGCCGGCGACGTTGGTGTTCGACCATCCGAGTCCGGCGGCGCTGAGTGAGCGTTTGTTGTCGGAGTTCTTCGGTGGGTTGGAGGCGGTTGCGGAGCCGGTGCGGCAGGTCGCGGTGGCCGGGTCCGATGAGCCGTTGGCGATTGTGGGTATGGCGTGCCGGCTGCCGGGTGGGGTGGGGTCACCCGAGCAGCTGTGGAACCTGGTTGCCGATGGAGTGGATGGCATGTCGGCGTTCCCGGGGGATCGGGGATGGCCGGCGGAGGTGTCAGGCGTCGCGAGCGGTGTGGGTGGGTTCGTCGATGGGGCGGATCGGTTTGATGCGGCGTTGTTCGGGATTTCGCCGCGTGAGGCGTTGGGGATGGATCCGCAGCAGCGGTTGTTGTTGGAGGCGGCGTGGGAGACGTTCGAGTCGGCGGGGATGGATCCGCGTTCTCTGCGGGGGCGGAGTGTGGGTGTGTTTGCGGGGGCGTTGTCGTCGGGGTATGTGGCTGGTGGTGAGGGGCATGTGCTGTCGGGTGCGGCGAACAGTGTGATTTCTGGCCGGGCGGCGTATGTGTTCGGGTTGGAGGGGCCGGCGGTGACGGTGGACACGGCGTGTTCGTCGTCGTTGGTGGCGTTGCATTTGGCGGGGCAGGCGTTGCGGTCGGGTGAGTGCGACATGGCGTTGGCCGGTGGTGTGACGGTGATGGTCTCGCCGGCTGCGTTCACGGAGTTCGACCGGCAGGACGGGCTGGCTGCGGATGGTCGGTGCAAGGCGTTCGCGGGTGCTGCGGACGGGACGGGCTGGGCCGAGGGTGTGGGCCTGGTGTTGGTGGAGCGGCTGTCGGACGCTCAGCGCAACGGGCACAGGATTCTTGCGGTGGTGCGTGGCAGTGCGGTGAATCAGGACGGTGCGTCGAACGGTCTGACGGCGCCGAACGGTCCGTCGCAGCAGCGGGTGATCCGGCAGGCACTGGCCAACGCCCGGCTGACTGGCGCGGATGTCGACGTCGTGGAGGCGCACGGGACGGGGACGCGGCTGGGTGACCCGATCGAGGCGCAGGCGCTGCTGGCGACCTACGGTCAGGACCGTGGTGAGGGCGACGTGCCGTTGTGGCTGGGGTCGGTGAAGTCGAACATCGGGCACACTCAGGCCGCGGCGGGTGTTGCGGGCCTGATCAAGATGGTGATGGCGATGCGGCACGGTGTGCTTCCGGCGACGCTGCACGTCGATGAGCCGTCGCCGCAGGTGGACTGGTCGGCGGGTGCGGTGGAGCTGCTGACCGAGGCGCGTTCTTGGCCGGAGTCGGGTCGGCCGCGGCGTGCGGGTGTCTCGTCCTTCGGTATCAGCGGTACCAACGCGCATGTGATCCTCGAGGCGCCGCCTCAGCCCGGACCGGCAGCGCTCGATGTGACGCCGAAGGCTCCGGATCTGGTGCCGTGGCCGGTCTCAGCGCAGTCCGAGCCCGCGTTGCGGGCGCAGGTGGAGCGGCTGCGGGCGTTCGTGGCGGAGCGGCCGGAGTTGGATCCGGTGGATGTCGGCTGGTCGCTGGCGACGACGCGGGCCGCGCTGGAGCATCGCGTGGTGCTGGCTGCTGGTGGGGATGTGCTCGCTGCGGGTGCGACTGTGGAGGGCCGGATTGCGTTTCTGTTCACCGGTCAGGGCTCGCAGCGTGCAGGGATGGGCCTGGGGCTGTACGAGCAGTTCCCGGTGTTCGCGGAAGCCTTCGACGCGGTGTGTGCCCGGCTCGACGTCCGGCTGGAGCGTCCGCTGCGCGAGGTCCTGATCGACGGTGTCGACCTGGACCACACTGTTTGGGCGCAGGCCGGTTTGTTCGCCCTTGAGGTTGCGCTGTTCCGGCTCGTCGAGTCGTGGGGTGTAGTCCCGGACGTACTGTTGGGGCACTCGCTGGGTGAGATCGCCGCCGCGCACGTGGCCGGCATCCTCGACCTGGACGACGCCTGCGTGCTGGTGGCGGAGCGGGGCCGACTGATGCAGGCGTTGCCTGAGGGTGGTGGCATGCTCGCCGTCCAGGCGGCCGAGGCTGATGTCGCAGACTCCGGTCTGGACGTCGCCGCTGTGAACGGCCCGAACTCCGTGGCCCTGTCCGGCACTACCGAAGCCATCGAGCGGTACGCGGCCCAATGCGCGGAGCAGGGGCGCCGGTTCAACGTGCTGTCGGTGTCGCACGCGTTCCACTCCGCGCTGATGGAGCCGATGCTGGGCGAGTTCGCCACGGTGCTGTCCGGACTGACGTTCCACCCGGCCGGGATTCCGGTCGTCTCGAACCTGACCGGAGCCGTCGCCGACCCCGGTGTCATGCAGCAGCCGGAGTACTGGCTGAACCAGGTGCGGCAGGCGGTGCGGTTCGCCGACGGCGTCACGACCCTCGAAGCGATGGGTGTGACCCGCTACCTGGAACTCGGCCCCGACGGCGTCCTGTCGGCCATGGCCCAGGACACCGCTGCCGACGCCCAGTTCATCTCAGTCCTGCGCAAGGATCGCGACGAGACCGACACCGCGCTCACTGCGGCCGGCCGCCTGTGGACGTCCGGAGTCGATGTCGACTGGACCGCGCTGTTCGCCGGTTGGGGCGGCCGTGTGGTCGATCTGCCGACGTATGCGTTCCACCGGGAGCGGTTCTGGCCGCAGCCGAACATGGGCGCGGGGGACCTGACCGCTGTCGGTATGACGGATGCCGGGCACGCCTTGCTGGGTGCGGCCGTAGAGCTCGCCGATGGGGATGCGGTGGTGCTGACCGGCCGGCTCGCGGTGGGTGCACAGCCCTGGCTGGCCGAGCATCTCGTGCTGGACCGGGTTGTGGTGCCGGGTGCCGCGTTGGTGGAGATGGTGCTGCGGGCCGGTCAGGAAGTGGACTGCGGTGTGCTGCGGGAGTTGGTGCTGCGGGCGCCGCTGGTGCTGCCGGAGTCCGGTGGCGTCCAGGTCCAGGTGCGGGTCGAGGGCCCGGATGCCTCGGGTGACCGGCCGGTCCACATCCATGGCCGCGCAGAAGGCACGGACGAGTGGACGCTGCATGCATCGGGCTTCCTCGCCGCCTCGGACACCCGAGCGCCCGGGTTCGATCTGAGCGTGTGGCCGCCGCAGGGCGCGGACGCGGTGGATGTCGACGGGTTCTACGAGGCGTTGGCCGGGGTGGGCTTCGGCTACGGGCCGGCGTTCCAGGGTGTTCAGGCGGCTTGGCGCGATGGGTCCGGTGTGTACGCCGATGTGGTGCTGCCGGAGCCGGGTGTGGGCCAGGTCGATACGTTCGGCATCCACCCGGCGCTGTTGGACGCCGCGTTGCATCCGGCCAATCTCCTGTCGGAAGGGCCGGGGGAGCAGGGGCCGCGTTTGCCGTTCGCGTGGTCGGGTGTGGAGCTGTTCGCGGTGGGGGCGACCACGCTGCGGGTGGCGATCCGCCCGGAGGGTGAGGGCATCACCGTTCAGGCGGCAGACGGGACCGGTGCGCCGGTCGCGGTCGTCCGTTCCTTGATGTCGCGTGCGGTGTCGGCGGAGCAGCTGTCGACTGCCGGGCGTGGTGATGACGCTTTGTTCGCGGTGGAGTGGGTTGCGTTGCCGCCGGATGGTGCTGCTTCCGGCGAGGCGGACGATGTTTCGGCGTGGACGGTGTTGCCGGCTGGTGACGGTCCGGTGGATCAGGTGCTGGGTGAGGTCCTGCGTGGTGTGCAGGAGTGGCTGGCTGACGAGGGTTCGTTCGGCTCGCGTCTGGCGGTAGTGACCCGCGGTGCCATGTCTGCTGGTTCCGGTGCGGTCGTGGACGTGGTGGGTGCGGCGGTGTGGGGTCTGGTGCGCTCGGCGCAGTCGGAGCACCCGGACCGGATCGTCCTGGTGGACACCGACCCGGCCACCGAGGAACAGGATCTGGACCTGGCGCTGCTGGCCGGCGTCGACGAGCCGCAGGTCGCCATCCGCGACGGTGCACTCCTGGTACCCCGCCTGGCCCGTGCCGTGGGCCGGGAGGAGGCTGTGGCGCTGGATGCTGACGGCACCGTACTGATCACCGGTGGCACTGGAACGCTCGGCGGACTGCTGGCCCGCCACCTGGTCACCGAACACGGCATCCGGCACCTTCTCCTGCTCTCTCGCCAGGGCCCCGACGCCCCTGGCGCTGCAGAACTCACCACAGAACTCGCTTCGCTCGGTGCGCGGGCGCGGATCGTGGCGTGCGATGCCGCCGATCGGGACGCTCTCGCTGCCGTTCTCGCGGAAATCCCCGCCGCGGATCCGCTGACCGGCGTGGTGCATGCGGCGGGTGTTCTCGACGACGGTGTGTTCACGGCACTGACCCAGGAGCGCCTGGAAACGGTCCTGCGGGCGAAGGCGACCGCCGCCGCGAACCTAGACGAGCTGACCCGCGACACGGACCTCGCCATGTTTGTCCTCTACTCCTCGGCGTCGGCGACCTTCGGTACTCCCGGCCAGGCCAACTACTCCGCCGCCAACGCCTACCTCGACGCCCTCGCCGTCCGCCGCCGCACAGAGGGCCTTCCTGGTTTGTCTCTGGCCTGGGGCCTGTGGGAACAGGCCAGCGGCATGACCGGTCATCTCCGCGACCAGCTTTCGAGCGGGATGTCGACGAAGCAGGCTCTGTCGTTGTTCGACACGGCATTGGGGTGTGCCGAGGCGCAGTTGCTGCCGATCAATCTTGATCTGGCGGTGGTGCGGGCGGGTGGTGAGGTTCCGGCGTTGTTGCGTGGTTTGGTGTCGGGTCGGGTGCGGCGTGGGGTTGCGCAGGCGTCGGGTGCGGGTTTGGCGTTGGCGCAGCGGTTGCGGTCGGTGTCTGGTGTTCAGCGTGGGCAGATGTTGTTGGAGTTGGTGCGTGGGAGTGCTGCGGCGGTGCTGGGTCATGCGTCGGTTGATGCGGTGGGTGAGCGTCAGGCGTTCAAGGATCTGGGGTTCGATTCGCTGACTGCGGTGGAGTTGCGTAACCGTTTGACCGGGGCTACGGGTTTGCGGCTGCCGGCGACGTTGGTGTTCGACCATCCGAGTCCGGCGGCGCTGAGTGAGCGTTTGTTGTCGGAGTTCTTCGGTGGGTTGGAGGCGGTTGCGGAGCCGGTGCGGCAGGTCGCGGTGGCCGGGTCCGATGAGCCGTTGGCGATTGTGGGTATGGCGTGCCGGCTGCCGGGTGGGGTGGGGTCGCCCGAGCAGCTGTGGGACCTGGTCACTGGCGGGGTGGACGGGCTGTCGGAGTTCCCGGCCGACCGGGGTTGGCCGGCGGACCTGGTGGACCGGGGTGCCGGTGTGGGTGGGTTCGTCGATGGGGCGGATCGGTTTGATGCGGCGTTGTTCGGGATTTCGCCGCGTGAGGCGTTGGGGATGGATCCGCAGCAGCGGTTGTTGTTGGAGGCGGCGTGGGAGACGTTCGAGTCGGCGGGGATGGATCCGCGTTCTCTGCGGGGGCGGAGTGTGGGTGTGTTTGCGGGGGCGTTGTCGTCGGGGTATGTGGCTGGTGGTGAGGGGCATGTGCTGTCGGGTGCGGCGAACAGTGTGATTTCTGGCCGGGCGGCGTATGTGTTCGGGTTGGAGGGGCCGGCGGTGACGGTGGACACGGCGTGTTCGTCGTCGTTGGTGGCGTTGCATTTGGCGGGGCAGGCGTTGCGGTCGGGTGAGTGCGACATGGCGTTGGCCGGTGGTGTGACGGTGATGGTGTCGCCGGCTGCGTTCACGGAGTTCGACCGGCAGGACGGGCTGGCTGCGGATGGTCGGTGCAAGGCGTTCGCGGGTGCTGCGGACGGGACGGGCTGGGCCGAGGGTGTGGGCCTGGTGTTGGTGGAGCGGCTGTCGGACGCTCAGCGCAACGGGCACAGGATTCTTGCGGTGGTGCGTGGCAGTGCGGTGAATCAGGACGGTGCGTCGAACGGTCTGACGGCGCCGAACGGTCCGTCGCAGCAGCGGGTGATCCGGCAGGCACTGGCCAACGCCCGGCTGACTGGCGCGGATGTCGACGTCGTGGAGGCGCACGGGACGGGGACGCGGCTGGGTGACCCGATCGAGGCGCAGGCGCTGTTGGCGACCTACGGCCAGGAGCGGGGCGAGACCGGTGAGCCGTTGTGGCTGGGGTCGGTCAAATCCAACATCGGTCACACTCAGGCCGCGGCGGGTGTCGCGGGCCTGATCAAGATGGTGATGGCGATGCGGCACGGTGTGCTTCCGGCGACACTGCATGTCGATGAGCCGTCGCCTCAGGTGGACTGGTCGGCGGGCGCCGTGGAACTGCTCACCCAGGCGCGTTCCTGGCCCGAGGTGGAACGTCCGCGCCGCGCTGCGGTGTCCTCGTTCGGTATCAGCGGCACCAACGCGCACGTCATCCTGGAACAGGCTCCGGAGTCCGTCGAGCGGGAGCCGGTGGCGGCCGAGCCGTCGGTGATACGTCCCGGGCTGGTGCCGTGGGTGGTGTCGGCCAACTCCGATGCGGCGTTGCGGGCGCAGGTGGAGCGGCTGCGGGAGTTCGTGGCGGAGCGGCCGGAGTTGGATCCGGTGGACGTGGGCTGGTCGCTGGCGACAACCCGGGCCGCGCTGGAGCATCGCGTGGTGCTGGCTGCTGGTGGGGATGTGCTCGCTGCGGGTGCGACTGTGGAGGGCCGGATTGCGTTTCTGTTCACCGGTCAGGGCTCGCAGCGTGCAGGGATGGGCCTGGGGCTGTACGAGCAGTTCCCGGTGTTCGCGGAAGCCTTCGACGCGGTGTGTGCCCGGCTCGACGTCCGGCTGGAGCGTCCGCTGCACGAGGTCCTCACCGACGGCGTCGACCTGAACCACACCGTGTGGGCGCAGACCGGCTTGTTCGCCCTTGAGGTTGCGCTGTTCCGGCTCGTCGAGTCGTGGGGCGTGACCCCGGATGTGCTGTTGGGTCACTCGCTGGGTGAAATCACTGCCACGCATGTCGCGGGGATCCTCGACCTGGACGACGCGTGCGTGCTGGTCGCCGAGCGCGGCCGACTGATGCAGGCACTGCCTGAGGGTGGCGGCATGCTCGCCGTCCAGGCCACCGAAGCCGATGTCGCGGACTCCGGCCTGGACGTCGCCGCTGTGAACGGTCCGAACTCCGTGGTCCTGTCCGGCGACGCCGGGGCCATCGAGCGGTACGCGGCCGGGTGCGCGGAGCGCGGTCTGCGGTTCAACGTCTTGTCGGTGTCGCACGCGTTCCACTCCGCGCTGATGGAGCCGATGCTGGGCGAGTTCGCCACGGTGCTGTCCGGACTGACGTTCCACCCTGCGCGGATTCCGGTCGTCTCGAACCTGACCGGAGCCGTCGCCGACCCCGGTGTCATGCAGCGGCCGGAGTACTGGCTGAACCAGGTGCGGCAGGCGGTCCGGTTCGCGGACGGTGTCACGACCCTCGAAGCGATGGGCGTGACCCGCTACCTGGAACTCGGCCCCGACGGGGTCCTGTCGGCCATGGCCCAGGACACCGCTGCCGACGCCCAGTTCGTCCCCGTCCTGCGCAAGGATCGCGACGAAACCGACACCGCACTCACGGCGGTCGGCAGTCTGTGGACGTCCGGAGTCGATGTCGACTGGACGGCGCTGTTCGCCGGTTGGGGCGGCAGGCCCGTTGATCTGCCGACGTATGCGTTCCAGCGTGAGCGGTTCTGGCCGGAGCTTTCGCTGACGTCCGCTGCGGGCGGTGGCGGTGATCTGATCGATGCGGCGTTCTGGGATGCGGTGGAGCGTGAGGACCTGGAGGAACTTGCGGGTCTGGAGTCGGCGTTGCCGGCGCTGTCCGCCTGGCGGCAGCGTCACCAGGAACGGTCGACGCTTGATTCGTGGCGTTATCGGGTCATGTGGAAGCCGCTGGACAGCTTGTCGTCGTCGGCGGTGCTGACTGGTGTGTGGGCGGTTGTCGGTACCGAGGACCCCGAGGTGTCCGAGGCACTGTCCTCGGCTGGTGCGACCGTGGTCGGTGTTCCTGCCGAAGAGGTGTCGGGGCTGTCTGGCCTGGCGGGTGTGGTGCTGTCTGCGTCCGGGGTGGCGGAGGCGCTGGCCGTGGTGCAGGGGCTGGGTGAGGTCACGGCGCCGCTGTGGGTGGTGACGCGTGGCGCGGTGTCCGTGGGCGGTTCGGATCGGCTGGTGAACCCCAGCCTTGCCTCGGTGTGGGGTCTGGGCAGGGTTGCGGCGTTGGAGGTGCCGGACCGTTGGGGTGGTCTGGTCGATCTTCCTGAGGTTCTGGATGGCCGGGCGGGTGCCCGTTTGGTGGGGGTTCTGGCTGCCGGTGGTGGTGAGGATCAGGTCGCGGTTCGTGGTTCCGGGGTGTTCGGTCGGCGGTTGGTTCGTGCGGTTCCGGCCGGGGCGGTGGATGCGTCGTGGAATCCGTGTCCGTCGGGGACGGTGCTGGTTACGGGTGGTACGGGTGCGTTGGGTGTGGAGGTGGCGCGTTGGCTGGCGGGTCGGGGTGTGCCGCATCTGGTGTTGACGAGTCGGCGGGGTGTGGCGCCGGAGGGTCTGGTCGAGGAGCTGTCCGCGCTGGGTGCGCGGGTCACTGTTGTGGCTTGTGATGTGGCTGATCGGGAGGCGTTGGCGGAGGTTGTTGCGGGTGTTCCCGTCGGCTTGCCGTTGACCGGGGTTGTGCATGCGGCGGGTGTGGTGGATGACGGGTTGTTGGAGGGGTTGTCGTCGGAGCGTTTGGTGTCGGTGATGGCGCCGAAGGTGGATGGGTTGGTGAATCTGGATGTGGTGACGTCGGGTTTGCCGGTGGAGTGGTGGGTGGTGTTCTCGTCGTTGGCGGGGACGGTGGGTAGTGCGGGTCAGGGTAATTACGCGGCGGCTAATGCGTGTGTGGATGCGTGGGTGGAGTGGCGTCGTGGGCGTGGTCTGCCGGCTGTGTCGGTGGCGTGGGGTCCGTGGGCTGAGGGGGGTATGGCGGCTGACGGTGTGGTGGTGGAGCGGTTGCGGCGTGGTGGGGTGCGTCCGTTGGGCGTGGAGTTTGCGTTGCGGGTGTTCGGTGAGGCGGTTCGTGGTGGTGTGGATGTGACGGTGGCGGACATCGACTGGGAGCGGTTCGTTCCCGGGTTCGTGTCGGCGCGTCCCAGCCGTCTGCTGGCGGAGTTGCCCGAAGTAGCTGCTGTTGCACCGGCGTTGCCGACAGGTGGCGGTGGGCCGAGCCTGCGGGAGCAGCTTGAGGGTGTGCCGGACAGTAGGCGTCGTCAGGTGCTGCTGGATGTGGTCCGGGCTCAGGCCGCTGCGGTCCTGGGGCATGCGGGTGCGCAGGCGGTGGAGCCGGATCGCGCCTTCCGGGATCTGGGCTTCGACTCGCTGATGGCAGTCGAACTGCGCAACCTCCTGGCTGCGACCACCGAGCTGCCGTTGCCGACCACCCTCGTCTTCGACCATCCGACGCCTGACGCCCTCGTCGACCACCTCCGCACGGAACTGGCCGGTACGGGAGTGGCGGTGGCGTCCGGTGCGGTGGCGCCGTCGGCGGGAGCCGATGAGCCCCTTGCGATAGTCGGGATGGCGTGTCGTTTCCCGGGCGGGGTGGGATCGCCCGAGCAGTTGTGGGATCTGGTCGCCGATGGGGTGGACGGGCTGTCGGTGTTCCCGGTCGACCGGGGATGGCCGGCGGAGGTGTCCGGCGTGGCGAGTGGTGTGGGCGGGTTCGTCCATGACGCGGCCGAGTTCGATGCGGGCCTGTTCGGGATCTCGCCGCGTGAGGCGCTGGCGATGGATCCGCAGCAGCGGTTGCTGCTGGAGACCGCGTGGGAGGCGTTCGAGTCGGCGGGGATGGACCCGCGGTCGCAGCGCGGCCGCAGTGTGGGGGTCTTCGCCGGAACCAACGGCCAGGACTACGCACAGGTCCTCGCGGCGTCGCAGGACGCCGGTGACGGGCACGCGGCTGTCGGGAACGCGGCGGCGGTGCTGTCCGGCCGGGTCTCGTACGCCTTCGGGCTGGAGGGCCCGGCGGTCACCGTGGACACGGCGTGCTCGTCGTCGCTGGTCGCACTGCACTGGGCGGGGCAGGCACTGCGGGCCGGTGAGTGCGAACTCGCCCTGGCCGGTGGTGTGACGGTGATGGTCACCCCAGGGGCGTTCGTGGAGTTCGACCGGCAGGACGGTCTGGCGTCGGACGGCCGGTGCAAGGCGTTCGCCGCGGCGGCCGACGGGACGGGCTGGGGTGAGGGTGTCGGTCTGCTGCTGGTGGAACGGCTTTCCGACGCACAGCGCAACGGACACCGGATCCTTGCGGTGGTACGGGGCAGCGCGGTCAACCAGGACGGTGCGAGCAACGGTCTGACCGCACCCAACGGCCCTTCCCAGCAGAGGGTGATCCGCCAGGCCCTCGCCAACGCCCACCTCACAGGCGCCGACATCGACGCCGTGGAGGCGCACGGTACCGGAACCCGTCTCGGGGACCCGATCGAGGCGCAGGCCCTGCTGGCTACCTACGGCCAGGACCGTGGTGAGAGCGACGAGCCGCTGTGGCTCGGTTCCGTCAAGTCGAACATCGGGCACACCCAGGCCGCCGCCGGAGCGGCAGGCGTGATCAAGATGGTCATGGCCCTACGACACGGGCTCATGCCGGCGACGCTCCACGTCGACGCCCCCTCCCCCCAAGTGGACTGGTCGGCGGGCGCGGTGGAACTGCTCACCCAGGCACGTTCCTGGCCCGAGGTGGAACGTCCGCGCCGCGCTGCGGTGTCCTCGTTCGGTATCAGCGGCACCAACGCGCACGTCATCCTGGAACAGGCTCCGGAGTCCGTCGAGCGGGAGCCGGTGGCGGCCGAGCCGTCGGTGATGCGTCCCGGGCTGGTGCCGTGGGTGGTGTCGGCGAAGTCCGAGCCGGCATTGCGGGCACAGGTCGAACGGCTGCGGTCGTTCACCGCGGAACGGCCCGAGGCGGACTCCGTCGACGTGGCCTGGTCGCTCGCGACCACGCGAGCCGGGCTCGAGCATCGTGCGGTGCTGGCCGGGGACACGACACTCGCCACGGGGGTCGCCCGAGAGGGCAGGACCGCGTTCCTGTTCACCGGCCAGGGTTCGCAGCGCGCGGGGATGGGCCTGGGGCTTTACGAGCAGTTCCCGGTGTTCGCCGAAGCCTTCGACGCGGTCTGCGCACGGCTCGACGTCCGGCTGGAACGTCCGCTGCGTGACGTTCTGACCGACGGTGTCGACCTGGACCACACCGTCTGGGCGCAGACCGGCCTGTTCGCGCTCGAGGTCGCCCTGTTCCGGCTTGTGGAGTCGTGGGGCGTGACCCCGGATGTGCTGTTGGGTCACTCCCTGGGCGAGATCACCGGCGCGCACGTCGCAGGCATCCTCGACCTGGACGACGCCTGCACCCTGGTCGCCGAACGCGGCCGGCTGATGCAGGCACTGCCCGAGGGCGGCGGCATGCTTGCCGTACAGGCAACCGAAGCCGACGTCGCGGACTCCGGCCTGGACATCGCCGCAGTCAACGGGCCGAGCTCCGTGGTCCTGTCCGGCGCCACCGAAGCCATTGAGCGGTACGCGGCCGAGTGCGCGGCCCGCGACCTGCGGTTCAACGTTCTGTCGGTGTCGCACGCGTTCCACTCGGCCCTGATGGAACCGATGCTGGACGAGTTCGCGACCGTCCTGACCGGCCTGACCTTCCACCCGGCCGAAATCCCGATCATCTCCGATCTGACCGGAGCCGTCGCCGAACCCGGTGTCATGCAGCAGCCGGAGTACTGGCTGAACCAGGTGCGGCAGCCGGTGCGGTTCGCCGACGGTGTCACCGCTCTCGAAGCGATGGGCGTGACGCGGTACGTAGAACTGGGCCCCGACGGCGTCCTGTCGGCCATGGCCCAAAACGCCTCCGCCGAAGCCGAGTTCATCTCAGTCCTACGCAAGGATCGCGACGAGACCGACACGGCGCTCACTGCGGCCGGCCGTCTGTGGACGTCCGGAGTCGGTGTCGACTGGACGGCACTGCTTGCCGGTTGGGGCGGCCGTGTGGTCGATCTGCCGACGTATGCGTTCCAGCGGGAGCGGTTCTGGCCGGAGCTTTCGCTGACGTCCGCTGCGGGCGGTGGCAGTGATCTGGTGGATGCCGCGTTCTGGGACGCGGTGGAGCGGGAGGACCTGGAGGAACTCGCGGGTCTGGAGTCGGCGTTGCCGTCACTGTCCGCGTGGCGACAGCGTCACCAGGAACGATCGACGCTCGACTCGTGGCGTTACCGGATCACCTGGAAGCCGCTGGGCGGTCTGCCGTCGTCGGCGGTGCTGACCGGTGTGTGGGCCGTCGTCGGCACCGAGGACCCCGAGGTCTCCGCCGCGTTGGAGGCCGCGGGCGCGACCGTGGTCGGTGTTCCCGCCGACGAAGTGTCAGGGCTGCCTGGCCTGGCGGGTGTGATCCTGTCCGCATCCGGGGTGGTGGAGACGCTCGCCGTGGTGCAGGAGCTGGGTGAGGTCACGGCGCCGCTGTGGGTGCTCACACGTGGTGCGGTGTCCGTGGGTGGTTCGGACCGGCTCGGCGATCCGGACCTGGCCGCTGTGTGGGGTCTGGGCCGTGTGGCAGCGTTGGAGGTGCCGGGTCGCTGGGGTGGTCTGATCGACCTGCCGGCCGAAGTGGACGCCCGGGCGGGTGCCCGGCTGGTGAGTGTCCTGGCTGCGGGTGGTGGTGAGGATCAGGTCGCGGTCCGGGAGTCCGGGGTGTTCGTCCGTCGGTTGGCTCGTGCGGTTTCTGGCGCGGTGCCGGGCGCGCTGTGGAACCCTGACTCGTCCGGCACCGTGCTGGTCACGGGTGGTACGGGTGCCCTGGGCGTGGAGGTGGGCCGTTGGCTGGCCGCTCGGGGTGTGCCGCACCTGGTGCTGACCAGCCGTAGCGGTGTCGCCCCGGACGGTCTGGTCGAGGAACTGGCCGGGTTGGGCGCGCAGGTCACGGTTGCCGCCTGCGATGTGGCTGACCGGGACGCTCTGGCCGCGGTGATCGCTGGTGTTCCTGAGCAGTGGCCGCTGACCGGCGTCGTGCACGCGGCCGGTCTCGATGTTCCGCAGCGTCTGGAGGAAGCCACCCCCGAGGCCTTCGCCTCGGTGCTCCGGGCCAAGGTCGAGGGAACCAAGCACCTGGACGAGCTGACCGAGGATCTGCCGCTGGACTTGTTCGTGGTGTTCTCCTCGATCGCCGCCACTTGGGGCAGCGGCGGCCAGTCGGCCTACGCGGCGGGCAACGCTTTCCTCGACGCCTGGACACAGCACCGCCACGACCGAGGACTTCCCGGCACCTCGGTGGCCTGGGGTCCGTGGGCCGGGGCAGGGATGGCCGCGGATCCGGAAGCGGCTCAGAGCCTGCGTCGGCGTGGCCTGGCACCGATGGACCCGGCCCTGGCGATCCGGGCCCTGGCCGAGGCGATCGACCACCGTGACAACAGCCTCACGGTCGCCGACGTCGACTGGACACGCTTCGCCGAAGCCTTCACACTCCTGCGACCCAGCCCGCTGCTCCACGAGTTCACCGCAACAGCCGAAGCCCTGAACGCGCCCCAGGAGGAGGACGGTGGTGCGAGCGCTGCCGATCTGCGCGCACGACTGGCTTCGATGAGCCCTCAGGAGCAGGAGGCGGAGCTGTCGGAGATGATCCGCCGCGGCATCGGAGCCGTACTCGGTTACAAGTCCGTGGAGGACATCGACAGTCGGCCGTTCCGGGATCTCGGGTTCGACTCTCTGACGGCGGTCGAGTTCCGCAATGTGCTGGCGAAGGACAGCGGGCTGCGGCTCGCCTCGACGATCGTGTTCGACCATCCGACGCCGGCCGTGCTCGCGCGTCACTTGCTCGACGAGCTGGATGGGAGCGGCGCCGACGTGGCCGAGCCCATGATCAGCGCGCTGGACGAGCTCGATGCGGCCTTTGCCGCCGGCCGGACGGACGGACTGGCCCGGGCGCGGGTGACGGTACGGCTGCAGGCGTTCCTGGAGAAGTGGACGGCAGGCGAGGTGGCGGACGGAGGCGAGTCCCTGGCCGCGCGGATCGACGCGGCCGGTGACGATGAACTCATCGCCTTCATCGAGAAGGAGCTCAGCGACGGCGGGGAGTAGCCGGGCCAGACACGCTGACGGCGCCCGCCACGGATGCGAACCGTGGCGGGCGCCCCGTCAGTGGGTGGCGACGTGGAACAGCGTCTCAGCTGCCCGTCAAACGGCGCGCGGTGGTGTGGCCAGCGCCGGATCCTGGTCGAGGATCGCACGGTACCGGCGCTGGACCTGCAGCCCCGGCTGCAGGCCGAGGTCGTCGCGGAGACGTTGGCGCAGCCGGTGGAACACATCGATCGCGTCGGCCTGCCGGTCGGCCCGGTACAGCGCGAGCATCAGCAGGTCGTGCAGCCCTTCGCGCAGCGGATGCTGGGCGGCCAGGCTCTTCAATTCGGAGGCGACCGCGTGCTCGTCGCCGAGGGCCAGCCGCGCGGCCATGAGATTCTCGTGCACGGCGACGCGGCTGTCGTTGAGCCACAGCATCGCGGACCGGCAGTGCGCGCCCGGCCCGGCGTCCAGCAGGACCGGTCCCCGCCACAGGCGCAGCGCCTGTTCGAGGTGTTCCACGGCGGCCTGCGGGTGGTCGGCGATGCGCTGGGCGCCGCTGGAGGCGAGGCGGTGGAAGCGATCCGCGTCGATCGCGTCGGGGCTCAGGTCCAGCAGATATCCCTGGCTCACCGTCCGCAGGGCGTCCGGGCAGCCGGCCTCCTCGAGCAGCCGGCGCAGCCGGGCGATGTGGGCCTGCAGGGTGTTCTTGCTGGTGCGCGGCGGGCGGTCGTCCCACAGTTCGTCGGCCAGATCCTGGTAGGACACGACGGATCCGACGTTGAGGGCGAGCAGAGCGAGGATGGCGCGCACCTTGGTGCCGCTCACCGGGAGACGTGTTCTCCCGGTCACTGTCAGCGGGCCGAGAATGGCTACTTCCATCGGAACTCTCCGCCTGGCCGATGTTGTCATTGGCACGCCGACGCATGATCGACGCAGCCCATGCTTGTCGGAAGGCGGAGGCGTCGTCAACAGCCGACGCCCCGTATATCCACCGGTGGACCCCCTATTCACGGTCGGGGTCCGTCACGTCGGCGGAGGCCTCGAACGGGCTTCGGGGAGCTCGCGGTCCGCCGCGTCCGGCCTTTCTACAGGGGGATGTTGGTGTGCTTGCGGTGCGGCGGGGCAATGCGCTTGGTGCGCAGCGCCCTGAGCGCGCGCAGCACGGCCGACCGGGTCTCCGACGGCAGGATGACGTCGTCGAGGCTGCCGCGTTCGGCCGCCATGTAGGGGGTGAGTACGGTCTCCTCGTACTCCTCGATCAGCTCGTCGCGCAGCACGACGGGATCGTCGGCGGCACCGAGTTGGCGGTGGCACAGCATGTCGACAGCGCTGGCGGCGCCCATCACACCGATCGACGCGGTGGGCCAGGCGAAGCTCATGTCGGCACCGAGCTCCTTGGATCCCATCACCGCGTACCCGCCGCCGAACGCCTTCCGGACGATGACGGTCACCTTCGGCACCGTCGCCTCGATGTAGGCGAAGCCGAGCTTGGCGCCGCGCCGGACGATCCCCTGATGTTCCTGGGCGGTGCCGGGCAGGAAGCCGGGTACGTCCACCAGCGTCACGATGGGGATGTTGAACGCGTCGCAGAAACGTACGAAGCGCGCGGCCTTCTCGGCGGCAGCGATGTCGAGCGCTCCGGCCAGATGCAGCGGCTGGTTGGCGACGACGCCGACGGTACGCCCCTCGATCCGGCCGAAACCGCAGATGATGTTCGGCGCGAAGCTCGGGTGCACCTCCAGCAGGTCGCCGTCGTCGACCACACGTGCGACCACCTCGGACATGTCGAACGCTTCCCGCTGCGCGTCGGGCAGGATCGAGTCGAGCTTGAGGTCGTCGGGCGTGACGTCCAGGACCGCGGCGGACCGGTATGTCGGCGTCTCGTCCAGGTTGTTGGACGGAAGGAAGGACAACAGGTCCCGTACGTAGTCGAGCGCCTCGGCCTCGCTGTCCGCCACGTAGTGCGCGTTGCCGGTGACCGAGGCGTGCACCTGCGCGCCCCCGAGTTCCTCCAGGCGGACCGGCTCGCCCGTGACCGCCCGGATGACCTCCGGGCCGGTCACGAACATGTGTGACGTCCGGTCGACCATCACGACGAAGTCGGTGCAGGCAGGCACGTAGACGGCGCCGCCCGCGCAAGGGCCCATGATCAGTGAGATCTGCGGGATGACGCCGGAGGCGGTGACCACCTTGTTGGCTATGCGGCCGTACGCGGCCAGCGACAGCACACCCTCGGCGACGCGGGCGCCGCTGGAGTCGTTGATCGCGACGACCGGGCAACCGGTCTGCAGGGCGAGGTCGAGCAGTTTGCCGACCTTCTCGCCGAAGACCTCGCCGACGCTGCCGCCCAGGGCAAGGGCGTCCTGGGCGTAGACGCACACCTTGCGGCCGTCCACGGTGCCGTAGCCGGTGATGACGCCGTCGCCGCTGGGCCGCTCCGTGTCGGCGGCGAAGCCGGTCGAACGGTGCCGCGCGAGCAGGCCGGTCTCCACGAACGAGCCCGGGTCCAGCAGGTGCTCCAGGCGGTCGCGGGCCGTCATCCGGCCGAACCGGGCGAGGCGGCGGACCGTGCGATGGGGGACGTGGCGGGCCGCCTCGCGCCGGGCCCGCAGGTCGGCGACCTTGCCGGCGGTGGTGCCCGGCTCCTTCGAAGGCGCGGGCCCCTCGCTCCCGTTCACCGTTCGCCGACCGGCGGCGCGCCGTTCTCCGGCCGCGTGCGCTTCGAGGTAACCGGGTTCGTCCATAGTCGTCTCCTCGCCACACACGCATGCTGGCGCACCCCGCTGTCCGATCTCTGACCGGCTGTGGAAAATCTGCTGACACAGCGCTGAAAGCGGTCGTGTGTCAGAGGTCCGTCAGCCGAATTTCAGCGCCCACTGCCATTCTTTGGCGCATGACGCGTGCCGCGGTAATCAGTGGGCTGGGCGGCTGGTTGCCCCCTCGGATGGTGACGAACGGCGATCTGCCGGCCGAACTCGGCACCTCCGACCACTGGATCCGCACCCGTACCGGAATCACACGCCGTCACTACGCCGCACCCGGCTCCGCGACGTCCGACCTCGCCGTCGAGGCCGGGGCGCGGGCCCTGGCCTCCTCGGGCGAGCCGCAGGTGGACGCCGTGGTCCTGGCCACGACCACGCCCGACCGGATCTGCCCGGCCACCGCACCCGAGGTCGCGACGCGGCTGGGCCTCACCGGCGCCGCGGCCTTCGACATGAACGCCGCGTGCACCGGATTCCTGTACGGACTCGCCTGTGCGGCCGGTCTGATCGCCACAGGCGTCGCCGACCGGGTGCTGCTCATCGGCGCCGAGACGTACTCCAGCATCCTGGACCCGCGCGACCGCGGAACGGCCCCCATCTTCGGCGACGGAGCCGGGGCGGTGGTGCTCCGGGCCGGCACCCCCGACGAGCCGGGCGCGGTGGGTCACATCGATCTGGGCAGCGACGGCGACGGCGCCGGACTCATCGCGGTCGGCGGCGGCGGTTCCCGGCAGCGGTTGTCCGGCAGGCCGGAGCTGGAGGGCGAGCGATATCTGACGATGTCCGGGCGCGAGGTGTTCAAGCACGCCGTCACGCGGATGGCCGACTCGTGCCGGACCGTGCTGAAGCGCGCCGGCCGGGACGTCGCCGACATCGACCGGATCGTGGCCCACCAGGCCAACATCCGCATCCTGCACCAGCTCGCCGACGAGCTGGGCGTCGACCGGTACCGCGTCGTCGCCAACATCGACCGCGTCGGCAACACCGCGGCCGCCTCCGTCCCGCTGGCGCTGCTCCACGGCGTCGCGGACGGCGCCCTGCGGCCCGGACAGCGGACCCTGCTCACCGCGTTCGGCGCGGGCCTCACCTGGGGCTCGACGCTGCTGACCTGGCCCGATCTCGCGCTCCGCGACTAGCTGAGCACGCTTACCGACTGTGATGAGGAGTCATCCCATGGGGAATTCGTACGACCGGCTCACCGACATACTGGTCAACCAGTTCGAGGTGCGGCCCGAGGGGATCCGCCCTGACGCCACCTTCGAGGAACTCGAACTGGACTCGCTGTTCCT
This sequence comes from Streptomyces sp. NBC_00683, assembly GCF_036226745.1. Taxonomy (NCBI): domain Bacteria; kingdom Bacillati; phylum Actinomycetota; class Actinomycetes; order Kitasatosporales; family Streptomycetaceae; genus Streptomyces; species Streptomyces sp. NBC_00683. Next base: position 7,513,336 of record NZ_CP109013.1, read on the forward strand.
GGTGGAACTCACCCTGGTCGTCAAGCGGGACCTCGACGTGGAGATCGACGAGGACGCCGCGACCCCACGCAGCACGGTCGCCGACGTCGTGAAGCTGATCGAAGCCCAGCTCGACCCCGCGTCATGACCTCCGGTGTCGTCGTCACAGGCCTGGGGCTGGTGACCGCCGCCGGCGTCGGCACCGAACCGGCCTGGCGCGCGGTGTGCGCCGGGAAGTCGACCGCTGCCACCGACCCCGCGCTGGCCGGGCTGCCGGTCGACTTCTCGTGCCGGGTGCCCGAGTTCGACGCCCGGGCGCTGCTGGGACGTCGCGCGACCATGCTGTACGACCGGTTCGTGCAACTGGGTCTCATCGCCGCGGACGAGGCCGTCGCGGACGCCGGGCTGGACCCCGCCACGTGGGACGGCACCCGGGTCGGCGTTGTCGTCGGCTGCGGCGTGGGTGGCGCCGGCACCTGGGAGACGCAGCACGCGACGTTCCGCGACGACGGGCCCGATCGGGTGTCGTCGTTGCTGATGCCGATGATGCTCCCCAACATGGTCGCCGGGCACATGGGCATCCGGTTCCGGGCGACGGGCCCGAACCTCATGACCGCCACGGCGTGCGCGTCCGGGGCGACCGCCATCGGCGTGGCCCGCGACATGCTGCGCCAGGGCGTGTGCGACATCGTTCTGGCGGGCGGCACCGAGGCCGCGGTGGTGCCACTCATCGTCACCGGCTTCAGCCGGATGCGCGCGCTGTCGACCCGCGGGGAATCGCCGGCGACGGCGTCACGCCCGTTCGACACCGACCGCGACGGATTCGTCATCGGGGAGGGGAGCGGGATTCTCGTCCTCGAACGCGCCGACCACGCCGCGGCACGCGGAGCAAGGGTCCGGGCCAGGCTCGTCGGATACGGCGCCTCCGCCGACGCGTACCACGCGACCGCCCCCGACCCGGCCGGCGCCGGTGTGGAGCGGGCCGTCCGCGCCGCCCTCCTCGACGCCGGCGCCGTTCCGTCCGACGTGGACCACGTCAACGCGCACGGCACGTCGACGCCGCTGAACGACCTGGCCGAGGCCAGGGTCCTGGCCCGCTGCCTCCCTCACGGCCCCGCGGTCACCTCGACCAAGGGCGTCCTCGGGCACACGCTCGGCGCCGCCGGGGCGATCGAGGCGGCCCTGACGGTGCTGACACTCGAGAACGGGCTGATCCCGCCGACGGCGAACCTCGAGAGCCAGGACCCTGAGATCGATGTCGATGTGGTGGCCAAGGAGGCCCGGCGCCACCCGATCGGCCTGGCGCTCACGAACTCCTTCGGCTTCGGCGGGCAGAACGCCGTCCTCGCCTTCGCGGCGCACTGATCGGGGGCTGCGCGGAGGTACGAGTACAGGCCACGGCCCTCAATAGGGGTGCGGTACGGGTTTGCCGTGCCGCCCCTCGCCGCCCGGTGCCCGCGCAATAGGGGTCGGCGGGATCGGGGAACGGTCTGCCGCAAGTCTCTGACCGGGCACCTTCAGTACTTCAACAGCGAGATCTCGTGTCCTGAGCTGCTGGTTGTCGTTCTTCGGGTATGGACGAAACGCCTGAAGACGATTGCTGGAAGCCCGAGTTGGAGTCGGATTTCGCTCGGACTGCGCGCCGGTTCGGGCAGGTGGATCTGCGGTGGCGCATGCGTGACCACGTGCGGGAACCGCTGGCACCTGTCGGGTGGAAGAGTGGCTGGCAGCGGGCTGGATGGGGCCGGAGACCGTGACCCGGCGAGCCTGCACCACGTGCACCGGCAGTCCTTGCCCATGAGCCGAAGACCGCCCGCACGTAAGGCAGTTACCGGTCCGATCGATCACGTACGAGGGCTCGTGCGGACCCCGGGGTCGAAGATCAGGACGCGGCCCGTTCCAGATGTGCAGTCCCGGTACGGTGGCTGCTTGTTCCCCTATTCTTGTGCCATGACTGCCGAGCTTCCAGAGCCCTTGCCGCGCCCTGCTCCCGCAGGAGAGCTTCGGGCCTCTCATGACGACCGGGAAACGGTGGTGGAGCAGCTGCGCGATGCTGCAGCCGAGGGCCGAATCGATCTCGAAGAGCTGGGCTCGCGCCTGGAGGTGGCGCTGAAGGCCAAGACTCATGGCGAGTTGGCCGTACTGACAGCTGATTTGCCGCAGCTGAACCCCGACGGGCAGTCACCGCTGGTGCTCAGGGGCGGCATGCACGGTGTGTCGCGAGGTTCCGGACGCTGGGAGGTGCCCGGGCACGTGATTGCTCGCGGAGGCTGGGGCGGCGTGAAGGTCGACTTCACCAGGGTCCAGTGCCGCCTCACCGAGGTCGCGGTGGAGGCGTACGGCGAGATGGCCGGTGTCACGATCGTCATTCCTGACGCTTGGGGCGCAGACACCAGCGGCATGGATCCTGGCATCGGCGGTTTGACGGACAAGACCACCCCCGACAGGCTCCGGGGAACTCCGCTGATCCGGCTGACCGGAGCCGGCGGCGTGGCCGGAGTGGTCATCCGCCACCCCAACCGATGGGAACGACGTAAGTTGCGCAGGAATCCGCCGAGCTTCTAGAAGCTGATGAAGATCTCGGGGCGGGGCTTTCGTGCGTCCGGGGCGGGACTCGGCAGAGGGTAATGCGGGGTAATGCGTTCGACTTCGGTCGGCCCTGCGTCCGAGAATCGGCGCATGACTCTCCTTGTGCACACCTACGTCTACGACGCCGACGGCAAACGCGACTTCCTGGAGGACCCCGAGTACGCCGACACCATGGCCGGATTCGAGAGCACCCGCAGCCGCCTGTGGGGTTCTGAAGCGATCCGGGATCTGGGGGCGCGGTTCTTCCCCCAGTTGGACGGGAGTGACCTCTACGTGGAGCCGGAAGAGGTCGACGACTTCCTCGCCGAGTGCGAAGTGATACGCCCACACTTTGATCGTCTTGGTGAACTGAGCGGCTACGGCGCGGATTACATCACCGCGCGGTTCGACAACATCGTTGCCGCCGCGGTGCGAGCCAAAGCCGAGGGCGGCGGGGTCATTGTCTGGTGACGGGCGGGCCGGTACGAAGTTGTCGTCCGACCGGTCCCGACACGCCAGGCGCTGTGATGACATCTCGAACAGATGCTGCAAGGTCCGAAGCGAACGAGTTTTTGGCGGAGTGCGATAAAGAAAGACCTCGATAAAAGACGGCAACCTCTGCGGGGGTGAATGCATCCTTGTTCTTCGGTGCGCTGAATGCTTGGTCGGGGCGGGCGGTTGGTGCCCTTTGCCACTGTTACGAGGGGACTGATCACCTGCGTTTGCGCAGCCGAATTGTTCAGGGAAAGCGTGCTGCGACGAAGCCACCGCGGTGACCGACCCCGGTCCGTGGATCTGCAGGGAGTGGCGCCGTATAGCCTGGGGAAATGCTGACCGAAGTCACCGCGACCCGCTACGTCACGCCCCTGCGTGAGGGTGGCTCGCTCCCCGGGATCGTCGAAGCCGACGACCTCGGCACGTACGTCATGAAGTTCACCGGCGCAGGGCAGGGACGCAAGACCCTCGTTGCGGAGATCATCTGCGGGGAGCTCGGCCGGCGGCTGGGACTGCGGGTCCCCGAACTGGTGACCATCCAGCTCGATCCCGTCATCGGGCTCGCGGAGCCGGACCAGGAGGTGCAGGAGCTCCTCAAGGCGAGCGGCGGGCTGAACCTGGGCATGGACTATCTGCCCGGCTCGCTCGGTTTCGATCCGCTCGCCTACGAGGTGGACCCGGCGGAAGCTGGCCGGGTCGTCTGGTTCGACGCGCTGATCAACAACGTGGACCGGTCGTGGCGGAACCCCAACCTGCTGGTCTGGCACGGCGATCTCTGGCTCATCGACCACGGGGCCACGATGATCTGGCACCACAACTGGCCGGGAGCGCAGGCGTCGGCAGCCAAGCCGTACAACGCATCCGACCACGTCCTCGCCCGGTTCGGACCGGACATCGCGGCCGCGGCCGCCGAGCTGGCCCCGCTCGTTACCGAGGAACTGCTGACCGAAGTGGTCGCCGACGTGCCCGAGGAGTGGCTGGCGGGCGAACCCGGTTTCGACTCGACGGACCAGCTGCGCCGGGCGTACGTGGCGCCGCTGCTGGCACGCGCCGGAAGTGTCCACGAGCGGATCACGATGGAGGCGCCCACGAAGACACGGGCCTCCCAGGCCCCCGGCTGGCTCACCGAGCGCCTCGCGCCGCGGCCGCACCCCACCGGTGAGGTCCGCGCGGAGCAGGCGGACGCCGGACAGAGCAGCAAGGACGGCGGCCGATGAGCGAGCGCACTGTTTTCGAGTACGCGCTGCTGCGCGTCGTTCCGCGGGTCGAGCGAGGCGAGTGCTTCAACGCGGGCGTGCTGGTGTACTGCCGGGCGAAGTCCTTCGTCGCGGCCCGCACGCTCCTGGACGAGCGCAAGCTGATGGCCCTGGATCCGCACGCCGACGTGGTGGGCGTCCGGGCCGCCCTGCGCGCGGTCGAGGGGGTCTGCTGCGGTGGTGACGCCGCGGGTCAGGCTGCCGGTGACGACGCGGGGCGGCGCTTTCGCTGGCTGATCGCCCCGCGCTCCACGGTGGTGCAGCCGGGCGCCGTCCACAGCGGTCTCACCGCGGACCCGGAGGCCGAGGTCGAGCGGCTGCTCGACCTGCTGGTGCGCTGAGCCTGCGGCCGGTGGCGCCGCCTGCGACAGGTCCGGCAGCGGCGCCTTCCGGTGTGACATGCGCCCCTGCCCCCGTGGGCCGTTGACACCGGGTGCCAGGGCTTCTAGCGTCTCGTCTGCTGAAGGTACTAAGCGGTTGCTCAGTTATCGGGAACTTCCTGACGTCCGCTGAGCCGCGATCCAAGGGCGAGGAGAACCAAGCATGTCCACCACCGAGCAGCGCGTCGCCATCGTGACGGGAGCGGCGCGGGGCATTGGCGCCGCCACCGCCGTACGACTGGCGGCCGAGGGCCGCGCCGTCGCCGTACTCGACCTCGACGAGGCGGCCTGCAAGGACACGGTCGAGAAGATCACCGCCGCGGGGGGCACCGCCCTCGCCGTCGGCTGCGATGTGTCGGACAGCGCCCAGGTGGAAGCCGCCGTCGCGCGCGTCGCCGCCGAGCTCGGCGCCCCGACGATCCTCGTCAACAACGCGGGCGTGCTCCGCGACAACCTGCTCTTCAAGATGAGCGAGGCCGACTGGGACCTCGTCATGAACGTCCACCTCAAGGGTGCGTTCCTGATGGCGAAGGCCGTCCAGTCGCACATGGTGGGGGCCAAGTTCGGCCGCATCGTCTCGCTGTCCTCCTCCTCGGCCCTCGGCAACCGGGGTCAGGCCAACTACTCTGCCGTGAAGGCCGGTCTGCAGGGCTTCACGAAGACCCTCGCCAAGGAGCTCGGCAAGTTCGGCGTCACCGCCAACGCCGTCGCCCCCGGCTTCATCGTCACGGAGATGACCGCCCAGACGGCGGCCCGCGTCGGCATGGGCTTCGAGGAGTTCCAGGCCGCGGCAGCCACCCAGATCCCCGTGCAGCGCGTGGGGTGGCCCGAGGACATCGCCAACGCCATCGCCTTCTTCACGGGCGACGACGCGGGCTTCGTCTCCGGTCAGGTCATGTACGTCGCCGGCGGACCGCTCAACTGACCCCGGAAGGGCAACGGACATCATGACTGTGCAGGACAGTGGCAAGGTCGCACTCATCACGGGTGCGAGCCGGGGCATCGGCTACGGCGTCGCCGAGGCGCTCGTCGCCCGGGGCGACCGTGTCGTCATCACGGGCCGTGGCGAGGACGCCCTCAAGGAGGCCGTCGAGAAGCTCGGGGCCGACCGGGCGATCGGTATCGCGGGCAAGGCGCACGACGAGGCACACCAGGCGGCAGCGGTCGAGCGCGCCATGGAGGTGTTCGGCCGGGTCGACTACCTGATCAACAACGCGGGTACGAATCCGGTCTTCGGCCCGATGGCCGAGCTCGACCTCAACGTCGCGCGCAAGGTGTACGAGACCAATGTGATCTCGGCGCTCGGCTTCGCCCAGCAGACCTGGAAGGCCTGGCAGAAGGACAACGGCGGGGCGATCGTGAACATCGCCTCCGTCGCCGGTGTCTCCGCGTCGCCCTTCATCGGCGCCTACGGGATGAGCAAGGCCGCCATGGTCAATCTGACCCTCCAGCTGGCGCACGAGTTCGCACCGGTCGTCCGGGTCAACGCGATCGCGCCGGCCGTGGTCAAGACCAAGTTCGCCGAGGCGCTCTACGAGGGCCGGGAGGCGGAGGCGGCAGCCGCCTACCCGCTCGGCAGGCTCGGAGTCCCGGAGGACATCGGAGGCGCCGCGGCCTTCCTCACCTCCGCGCAGTCCGACTGGATCACGGGGCAGACTCTCGTGGTCGACGGAGGTATTTTCCTGAATGCCGGCGTGGCCTGAGTACGGCCTGAGCCGGTTTGGCCCTGAATGAGTCAAGCGCCCCGCCGGGCCAGCGGATTGACCTGGCGGGGCGCTGCGGTATGGTCTGCCGACCCATGGCTGATCGAGGAGCGTTCACGTGTTCTACCGGGCCAGTCTGCAGGCTGCTGCAGCCCTTGCATCTCTTTCTCTGCTGGCCGGCTGCGGTTTGCTGTCCGACAGCAGTTCGGAAACCGACCAGCAGATAGCAGTCGGGACGACGAGTTCGCCCTCGACACTCGATCCTGCAGCGGCCTGGGACGGCTCCTGGGAGCTGATGAGGAACGTCTTCCAGACCCTGGTGAGCTTCCCCACCGGCACGATGAGCCCCGAGCCCGACGCGGCGGAGGACTGCCAGTTCACCGATTCCACGAGCATGGCCTACCGGTGCAAGCTCCGTCAGGGCCTGAAGTTCTCCAACGGCGAGGCGATCAACGCCGAGGCCGTCAAGTACTCCATCGACCGGATCGTGAAGATCAAGGTCAAGGGCGGCCCGGCCGGTCTGCTCGGCTCCCTCGACCGTGTGGAGACCAAGGGCGACGACACGGTCATCTTCCACCTCAGCAAGGCGGACGCGACCTTCCCGTTCATCCTGGCGACTCCGGCGATGTCGCTCGTCGCACCCAGTGAGTACCCCGCGGACAAGATCCGTGACGACGGCAAGGTCACCGGCTCAGGGCCGTACGTCCTGGAGTCGTACGAGCCCGGGAACAAGGCCGAGCTGACCAAGAACCCCGACTACAAGGGCTTCGCCAACCGCAAGAACACCGCCGTCACCATCCGCTACTTCAAGGACTCCGCCCCCATGGTGGACGCCCTGAAGAAGAAGGAGATCGACGCCACCTACCGCGGTCTGACCGCCGAGGAGGTCGTCGGCCTCGAGGACAACAAGAAGGACAACGCCGGTCTGCAGATCGTCGAGACCGTCGGCGCCGACATCCGCTTCCTGGTCTTCAACCCCAAGGACCCGGCCGCAGGCAAGCCCGCGGTCCGGCGGGCCATCGCGCAGCTGGTGAACCGCGACGCCTTGGTCGCCAAGGTCTACCAGGGCACCGCGGAGCCGCTGTACTCCATGGTCCCCAAGGGCATCGCCGGCCACACGACGAGCTTCTTCGACGCCTTCGGCGACGCGAACAAGACCAAGGCCAAGGAGATCCTCACCGAGGCGGGGATCACCGAGCCGGTCGAGATGACGTTCTGGTTCACCACGGACCGCTACGGCTCCTCCACCGCCCCCGAGTTCGCCGAGATCAAGCGCCAGCTCGAGGACTCGGGCCTGTTCAAGATCACTCTGAAGAGCGCGCCGTGGAAGACCTTCCAGGAGGGCTTCACCAAGGGCGAGTACCCGGTCTTCGGCCGTGGATGGTTCCCCGACTTCCCGGACCCGGACAACTTCATCGCCCCGTTCGTCGGCAAGGACAGCGTCACCGGGACGCCCTACCTGACCGCGGAGATCGACCAGCAGCTGGCCTCGTCCCGCCAGGAGAGCGACCGCGGAGCCGTTTCCGCGCAGTTCAAGAAGGCTCAGGAGATCCTCGTCGAGGATGTCCGGCTGCTGCCGCTGTGGCAGGGCAAGCTGTACGTGGCGGCCGGCGAGGACATCGGCGGCGGCGAGCGCGCCCTGGACCCGCAGACGGTCATGCAGATGTGGGAGCTGTACCGCAAGGCCAGCTGGTAGGGCTCGGGGCGGCCGTTGTCAGTGGCCCCCGGTAGGTTCTGTGGTCAAGAACCGATTGTGTACCGGAGGTTGTGGACGTGACCGACACCGACCTGCTGCCCGAATCCTGGCGCGGCGTCCTCGACGAAGAGCTGCAGAAGCCGTACTTCAAGGAGCTCACGGAATTCGTCGAGGAGGAGCGGGCCAGGGGGCCGGTGTATCCGCCGCGCGAAGAGGTCTTCGCCGCCCTTGACGCCACCCCGTACGACCGGGTCAAGGTGCTCATCCTCGGCCAGGACCCGTACCACGGCGAGGGGCAGGGGCACGGGCTCTGCTTCTCGGTACGGCCCGGCGTCAGGACGCCCCCTTCGCTGCGCAACATCTACAAGGAGATGAACGACGAGCTCGGCCTGCCGGTCCCGGACAACGGATACCTGATGCCGTGGGCCGAGCAGGGAGTCCTCCTGCTCAACGCGGTGCTGACGGTGCGCGGCGGCGAGGCCAATTCGCACAAGGCCAAGGGCTGGGAGAAGGTGACGGACGCGGTGATCCGTGCCGTCGCCGAGCGGCCCGACCCTGCGGTGTTCGTCCTCTGGGGCAACTACGCGCAGAAGAAGATCCCGCTGATCGACCAGGACCGCCACGTGGTGGTGAAGGGGGCGCACCCCTCGCCGCTCTCCGCGAAGAAGTGGTTCGGCTCCCGCCCCTTCACCCAGATCAACGAGGCGGTCGCCGCCCAGGGCCACGAGGCCATCGACTGGCGTATCCCGGACCTGGGGTGAGGGCGACCCGGCCGGCAGTTCCGGTCCGCGCCTGAGCGGCTTTCCCGGCGGCTGCGGCTAGCGTTCGACCGACCGGAACGGGCTGGACGGGCTTACCAGGGAGACCGCGGTGGCGGAGCAGCAGGAGGCGTCGAAGGACGCCGTCATGACCAGGATCGGCCAGGCGATCATGCTGCTGCACGGAGGGGACAGGGAAGAGGCCCGCAACCGCTTCGGGGCCATCTGGTCGGAGATCGGCGAGGAGGGCGATGCCCTCCACCGCTGCACCCTCGCGCACTACATGGCCGACACCCAGGACGATCCCGGCGATGAGCTCGCATGGGACCTCCGGGCGCTGACGGCCGCGGAAGGGCTGAGCGGCGGGCCGGTCGCGGAGCACCGGGACGCGACCGCGGTCCGGGCCTTCTTTCCCTCCCTGCACCTCAATCTCGCGGCGGACTACCTCAAGCTGCAGCGCCCCGAGTCCGCCCGGATCCATCTGGACCGGGCGTGGGACGCCGCCGGTGTGCTCGGGGACGACGGATACGGCGGGGGCGTCCGGGCCGCCATCGGACGCCTGGAGCAGCGGATGCGGGGCAGCGCCGCGGGGGAGTGAGGCGGGCCCGCCCATGACCGGGCGGCCCGCCCCGTACGGGACTTCGCGGCTCAGCGGCCGTATGTCTCGTCGCAGATGAGGGACTGCGGGCTGCCCGCCGGCCAGCGCCCGTACCCACGCCCGAGTCTGCAGACATCGCTCCCGGTGACGACGGAGCCCGGCACGGCAGGGAGCGCCGCGGGCGGAACGGCGGACACCCGGCGAGGTGTCCGGACTCCCGGGGTGCCGGCCGGTTCGTACTGCCGTGGGGCCCGTGGCGCCGTTCTCCGGGCCGGGGAGGGTGCTCCTGGGGACACGGCCCGCACGGACGTCACGGGACCCGGCAGGGCCTCGAGGGAGTCCCGGACGGGCGGCTGCACGATCTGGGGTGCCACGTCCTGGACGGGTCTGCCGGCCCCGGAGCGTGGCGCGACGGTTCTCTTCGAGGGTTCCACCGACACGCAGCCGGAGACAGCTGTGACAGCAATCCCCACCAGCAGCGTTGCTGTGATTCTGATTCGATGCACCCGGGTAACTCTGCTCGGTCGTCCCGCCCGGTGACAGCCGGTGAGCAAGGATTGGCCCGCACGAGTGACCCGGTCAGCGACGTGCCCCGGAAGCGGCGGCGGAGAGTCAGGGGCGTCAGGCGGGGCGTGGGGTGAGGGTCCGAGCCGTCACTCCCCGGTCGCGCCGTCGATCCGTTCCCGTACGAGGTCCGCGTGACCGTTGTGCCGGGCGTACTCCTCGATCATGTGCGTGTAGATCCAGCGGAGGCTGAAGGGCTTGCCCCCGCGGCTCAGGCCGACCGAGAGGCCGTCGAGTTCGAACTTCGCCGAATTCAGCCGTGCCACCTCGATCTCCGCCAGCCAGGTCGCGTGCGCCTCCTCCCAGGTGTCCGCCTCGGTGAGGTGGAACTCCCCGTCCGGGTCCTCGTCGCTGCCGTAGATCGGCGGTACGTCCTCACCGACCAGCACCTCGCGGAACCAGCCGCGCTCGACCTCCGCCAGATGCCGCACCAGTCCGAGCAGCGTGAACTCCGAAGGAGGCACGGACGCCTCCCGCAACTGGGCGTCGGTGAGGCCCGCGCACTTCATGGCGAGCGTCTCGCGGTGGTAGTCCAGCCACCCCTCGAGCATCTGGCGCTCGGCGGCGTCGAAGGCGGGTTCGGTACGTTCGTCTGTCGTCATGCCGGCCATCCTTGCTCAACGATCATGAGCACGGCCAGCGATTACAGGTTGTCGGCGGCCTGGACGCCCAGCATCCCGCGCAGCAGCTCGGCGCAGCCGGTACGCAGTTCGTCCTCGGTCGGAACGGAGCGGTGGTACGAGCCCGCGGCGCAGGCGAACATCATCCCTTCCGCCCAGGCCACGAGCGACAGCGCGTGGCGCTCCGGTTCGGCGGATCCTGCCGCTGTCATCAGGGCGACGAGGGGTTCGCGGAACTGCCGGCCCGCGGCATCGTAGAACGCCCGCAGTTCGGGGCGCCTGGTGGCCTCCAGAGCGAGTTCGTAGCGGCAGACCAAGAGTTCCGGATGGCCGGTCAGATAGCGGTGCAGTGCGCGTGCCAGTCCGGTGGCGGCGGAGGCGGGGGCCCCGTCCGCCGGAAGCTCTCCGGGGGCGAGCACCTGTGCCTCGCGTTCCGCGAGCCGGCGCACGGCGGCTTCCAGCAGCGCCTGGCGGGTGCGTGCGTGGTTCGACGTCGACCCCTGGGGGAGTCCGGCCCGCTCGTCCACCGCGCGATGGGTGAGGCCCCGCATCCCGCGCTCCGCGAGCAGCGTGAGCGCGGTGTCGGCGATCAGGCCTGCGCGGGAGGGGCCGGGTGTCCCGGTGGTGCGTGTGGGCATGGGGCCAATCTACCGCCGTCACTACGGCTGTAGTACGGTGGATCTCGCAACTACAGGTGTAGTTCCGAGGAGGGCTCAGTCATGAGGACACCCCACGCGGTGATCATCGGCAGCGGAATCGGCGGACTCACCGCCGCCACGGCGCTGCACCGGTGCGGCTGGCATGTCACCGTCCTGGAGCGCGCGCCCTCGGTGGAGCCGGTCGGCGCCGGCATCAGTCTCTCTCCCAACGCCCAGCGCGCACTGGACGTCATCGGCCTAGGCGACACGATCAGGTCCCTCGCGGCCTGGCAGGGCGACGGCGGGATGCGCACCCCGGCCGGACGCTGGCTCGCCCGTACGAACAGCGCGGCAGCGGCGGAGAGGTTCGGAGGCCCCCTGGTCCTGCTGCACCGTTCCGTCCTGATCGACCTGCTCCGCGCCGGGATTCCCGACACCGCACTCCACACCGGCACACCGGCACAACTCGTCGGCGCCGGCAGCGCGGGCGGCCGGCGGGCCGTCGTGAGGACACCCTCCGGGGACATCGAGGCCGACCTCGTCGTCGGGGCCGACGGCATCGGCTCGTCCGTACGTTCCGCACTCTTCCCGCAGCACCCGGGTCCCACCTACAGCGGTTTCACCACCTGGCGTGTCATCGCCCCTTCGCCCGGCAGCCCGATCGGCTCGCAGGAGACCTGGGGTCGAGGCGCCCTGTGGGGCAGCCATCCGCTGAAGGACGGCCGGATCTACGCCTACGCCGCGGCCACCGCCCCGGCCGGGACGGTCGCATCCGACGACGAGAAGGCGGAACTGCTGCGCAGGTTCGGCGACTGGCACGACCCGGTTCCCGAAATCATCGGCGCCGTCACACCCGATGAGATCCTGCGTCACGACGTGTACCACCTGACCGACCCGCTGCCCTCCTTCCACAAGGGGCGCACGGTACTCGTGGGTGACGCCGCGCACGCCATGGCACCCACGCTCGGCCAGGGCGGCAACCAGGCCATCGAGGACGCCATCGTGCTCGCCCACCACCTCACGCCGGACGGCGGCCCGGGGGAGGGGGCGGCCGCCTACAGCGCGGCCAGGCTGCCCCGTACGACGGCGATCGTCCGCAAGTCCGCACAGGTCTCCCGGCTGATGCAGCTGTCCAGCGGGCCGGCCGCCGCACTCCGGAACGGGCTGATGTCCACCGTCTCCCGCCTCGGCCCGGGGCTCGTCCTGCGGACCTTCGACGGGATCGCCGACTGGCAGCCGCCGCAGCGCACGTATGCTGCCGGAACCAGGGACGGGCATATGACGCGGCCGTGACACGGGCGTGCAAGGACGACAGGGAGACACTGGTGAAGGTCGGCTGCATCGGACTCGGCGACATCGCGCAGAAGGCGTATCTGCCGGTTCTGACGGCACTTCCCGGAGTCGAGCTGCATCTGCAGACCCGCACACCGGCCACCCTGGCGGCCGTCGCGGAGACCCATCGGATCCCCTCGCGGCAGCTCCACGCAGACCTCGACTCGCTCCTGGCCCAGGGACTGGACGCCGCCTTCGTGCACGCGCCGACCCCCGTGCACCCGGAGATCACCGGCCGGCTCCTCGAAGCGGGTGTGCCCACCTACGTCGACAAGCCGCTCGCCCATGAACTCGCCGACTCCGAGCGGCTGGTGGCCCTGGCCGAGGAGCGCGGCGTGAGCCTTGCCGTCGGGTTCAACCGCCGTCTCGCCCCGTCCTACGCGCAGTGCATCGAGCACCCGCGCGAGCTGATTCTGCTGCAGAAGAACCGGGTCGGGCTGCCCGAGGACCCGCGCAGCATGGTGCTCGACGACTTCATCCACGTCGTCGACACGCTGCGCTTCCTGGTGCCCGGCCCGGTCACCAGCACCGTCGTGCGGGCACGGATCATCGACGGTCTCATGCACCATGTGGTCCTTCAGCTGTCGGGAGACGGTTTCACCGCCATCGGCATGATGAACCGGCTCAACGGATCGACCGAGGAGATCCTCGAGGTCTCCGGCCAGGACTCCAAGCGGCAGGTCCTCAACCTCGCCGACGTCGTCGACCACAAGGGCCAGCCCACCGTCCGGCGGCGCGGTGACTGGGTACCCGTCGCACGCCAGCGCGGCATCGAGCAGAGCGTGCTGTCCTTCCTGGACGGGATCAGGGCCGGAAAGGTGCTCAGCGCCCAGGACGCCCTGGAGACTCACCGTCTGTGCGAGCGCGTGGTCCGTGACGCGTTGGAGCAGGCGTCCTGAGGGACCGCACACCCGCCACGGCGAAGAAGGCGGCCAGCACCGCCAACGCCGCGTACACCGGCCACGCACCGAGGCGCACATAGAGCGTCGTGCCCCGGGCGAGCGGTACGTCGAACACGGCAGCCTCACTCGCGTCCGTGCCGATCCACGTGCCCACCCGTTCGCCCTCGGGGCCGTACACCGCGCTGACGCCCGTCAGGGTGGCGTGCACCATCGGGCGCCCGCTCTCGGCCGCGCGCAGCGCCCCGAGCGACGCGTGCTGCTCCGGCGCCCAGCTGTGCTGGAACGTCGAGGTGGACGACTGGGCGATCAGCACTTGTGCGCCGTCCTTGGCGAGCCGTCTGCTCATGTCGGGAAACGCCGACTCGAAGCACACCAGCGGCCCGAGCCGCAGCCCGTCCTCACCCGGCAGGCGCATCACCACCGGACGGCTGCCGCGCAGCCGGTCCTCACCCGCGGCCTTGCCCACGGAGGTCGCCCAGCCCAGCACCGCACGGGCCGGGACGTACTCACCGAACGGCACCAGACGCATCTTGTCGTAGCGGTCCCCGGTCGGCCCGTCCGGACCCACCAGTACCGCCGACTTGAAGATCCCGGCGCGGTCCGGGCCGTCCTTCCGCCTGGCATCCATGTTCACCAGCACGTCGGCCCCGACCAGCCGCGAGAGCGCCGCGATCCGGGCCGCCGTCGCAGGGCTGCGCGAAAGATCGACACCCACACTGCTCTCGCCCCACACCACCAGGTCGACATCCCGCCCGGCGAGACCGCGGGTCAACTCCTCGCTGCGCGCGAACCGGCGCTCGACGCTGCCGGGGCCGTCGACGACACCCGGCTGCACGACGGCGATCCGGGCCGTTCCGGAGCTCTCCGGCCGAGGCGCCCACACCCACAGCGCGCCGACGAACAGCGTGCACGCCACCAGCGAGGCGGCCGCGGCAGTGCGGGCCCCAGGTACGGCGACCAGCAGAGCGACCGCCGTGTTCACCGCCAGGACGAGCAGACTGACCAGCCACACACCACCCACCGACGCGGTCCGCAGCGCGGGCGCGAACTCCCACTGGCTGGCCCCCAGCAGCCCCCAGGGGCCGCCGAGTCCCTCCCAGGAGCGGACGAGCTCGATCATCAGCCAGCCGGAAGGCACCACGGCGACAGCCGCGACCGCGCGGAGCACGGACGGTGATCCGCCGATCAGCCTGGCCACCAGCAGGCCCCAAGGGGCCCACAACAGGCCGAGCAGCGCCGCGAGAACCACGATGAACACGTGCAGGCTCGGAACGAGCCAGTGGTGCACGGCGAGCATGAAGCCCATGCCGCCGAGCCATCCGTCGAGGGCCGCCCGCCGCCCGGTGTCCGCCGACCGGATCAGGAGCAGCCAGGGCACCAGTGCGACATAGGCGAACCACCAGAGCGACGGTTCGGGAAACGCCAGGGCGGGCAGTGCGCCCGCGAGCAGGGCAGCGGCGGCGCGCCACCCGGGTGAGCGCAGCAGGCGTACGCCGGGCCGGACCCCGTTGGCCGGGCCGTCCGAAACCCGGTCTGCCGGAACCCGCCCGCCCCGCAACGGCATACCGTGTCCTCCTTGCCGGTCCGCCCACGTGATCCCAGTGTGGGGCAGAAGATCGGCAGCGCACAGTGGGCGTGCCGTCCGACACGGCCCCGCGGGCCCCGGGAGCAGGCGGTGACCCCGGCGCCGGGCGGGGGCCCGTGCGGTGACCCCGGCGCCATGCGGGGGTCCGGGCGGTGACCCCCGGCCCCGGGCGCGGGGCTCAGCCGGTGGCGGCCCCGGGCGCGCACCGCCACATCTCACGGGCCTCGACGGCACGGATCCGCCAGCCCGGCTCCGTACGCAGCAGGTCGAAGGCATACCTGCCGCCGGAGACGAAGGCCGGCGCCGTCCCGTGCCCGCCGGCTTCGGCTTCCGGGCCCATCGGATTCAGATAGTCCGCCCGCACCCGTGCCTGGTCACCGGGGTAGCCGCCAAGATCCTGGAGATCGAGCCGCCGGTTGACGATCAGGTGCTGGCGGACGGGGGAGGCGCGCAGGGTCCGGGCGAGCCACTGTGCGATCTCCGGTGCCGTGCCCTCGATCCCTCCCGCACCGCGGTAGTCGGCGCGGCCGTCCTCGGTGAACAACGCGATGTAGTCGTCCCAGGTGCCGTCGTCCACCGCGACCGCGTAGTCAGTGATCACTGCATCGATGGAGAGCCGGTCCATCACCGTCGCGAGAGCCACGCGCTGTGTCATCGCGCAAGTCTCCGCCCACGGGAGCGGCAGGCCAAGGGTCCGGCACCGGCCGTGGCCGGACTGTGCCCCGGCGGGAGACGATTCCGGAGCTCCTCGTGCGGGGCACGTGCGCACGTGTACCGGGCGGCTGACGGACGCGGCTCCTTGACGCCGCTCACGTCACAGCGCGCCGAACCACATGTCCGCGAGCGAGTCCAGCGTGCCGTCGGCAGGAGCGGACAGTTCCCGCAGATACCAGGGAAGGTTGCTGTACACGTGCAGCAGCGTGTACGCGAGGAGTTCGGACCGGTTCGAAGGTCCGGCCGTACGCCTTCGACAGCCTCCCCATCAACTGCGGGTCCCCACGCGTCACGAAGAGTCCGACAGCCACGAAGTCGTAGGCAGGGTCGCCGATCATGGCGGGCTCGAAATCGAACAGCCCGGTGAGCCGTGGGCCCCCCGCATCCACGAGCAGGTGCTCGCGCATGAACTCCGTGTGCAGGAGGGCGGAGCGAGGGGCGGATGGCGGCCGCACCCGGTCGAGGAAGCCGGGGATCTGCTCCGACCAGGCTTCCGCCAGCCCCCGCTTCTGCTGCCGCACGACCGCGCCCGCACGCTGCCGGGCCACGAACGCACTCCAGTCCCCGGGACCGAGCACATCCGCGAGCGGCTCGGTGCCGAGTGTGTGCAGGGCGGCGAGCGTCTCACCGGCCTCGCTCACGATCCGCTCGTGGTCCGCCCGCGGCATGCGGTCCCAGGCGACGGCGAGGCCTTCACCGCGCAGCCGGGACATCAGGACGTACTGCCAGCCGTTCTCGTACGCTCCGAAGCCGTGCACCTCGGGCGTGGCGACGGGCAGCCGCCGCTGGACATGGGTCAGAACCCGTCCTTCGGCGATGCCGTCCTCGGCAGCCGCGCCCGGGAACAGCTTGAGCACGTGCTCGTCCCCGACCGCGTACACCGGCTGGGAGCCTTCCGGGAAGCGGGTGAGCGGGGCTCCCGCGAGCCCGAGCCGCGCACAGAGGTCCTCCGCGCCGGGACGCATCACGGCCTCGTCCGGGACGACCGCGTCCCACTCCTCGTCCGTATTCACCTCAGGCAGCATGCGCTGCACCGTATGGAGGGGGAGAACAGATGGCAACGCGGTTTCCCGGCGGCCGGTCGGCACGGCGCAGTGCCCCGGGGTGCGGCCGGCCGTAGCGTGGACGGAAAGTCTCCGAGCGGACGGACAGGTACCCGCGATGGCCGGTGAGGTCTCCTTCTTCGAACTGGGCGCGGGCGACCCCGAGCAGGCGCGGACGTTCTACGGCGGGCTGTTCGGCTGGACCTTCGACCGCGGCCCGGCCGACGGAGGCGGGTTCGCGATCGGCACACCCAATGTCCCCGGCGGGCTGCACGGCGGGGACGCGGGCGCGAGCCCGTACCTGTTCTTCGCCGTCGACGACATGGCGTCCGCAGTGGCACGCGTCCGCGAACTCGGCGGCCGGGTCGACGACATCGACCTGGGAAGCGACGAGGGGTCGGTCGCCAGGTTCGGCCGCTTCCAGCTCTGCCACGACGACCAGGGCTCCCCCTTCGGACTGCACCAGCCGCCGGAGCGAAGCTCCTGACGCCCGCGCCGACAGTCAGGCCGCCTCGACACCGCCCTGCACCGAGGCCCCCCACTCGACCAGCAGTCGTTCGTACTCCCGGCGGGACTCCGGGGACACCAGGCCGCCGTCGACGAGCGCGCGGATCTCCGCGTTCAGCTCGGCGAGTGAGCGGACAGGCGTCGGCTCGGAGGGCATGGTGGGCATGCGCAGATTGTACGGGTGACCGGGGTGTCACGGCGGCGACGGGTCACTGGTCGCCGCTGACCTGGGCGTTGTGGTGTTGCCGGCTCCTGCCGTGGCCCGCGGGGCGGCGTCGGCCACTGCCCCGCACCGAAATCGACGTGCGATGCGGCTCGGGGGAGTGTCACAGTCCCTGTCGTGACCTTGATGGACGTACTTGTCGACTTCTCCCGCACCGGCCGGATCGGGCCCCTGAGCTGCGGAATGTCCCTGGACGAGGCGGAAGACCTTCTCGGCCCCGGGCGCCCGCACCCCGCCCACATCATGCTGGGACCCGATACCGACGGCTACCCGTACTCCTGGCACGGGCTGCAGCTGGTCATCACCCAGCGGGCCGTGAGCGGGCTGTGGCTCAACATCCGGCCCGGCTCGACCGCCAAGCTTCCTCCGCCGGTCCTGCCCGATTCCGAGTCCTACGGGACCACCGTCCTCCGCGAGGACCTGATCGCCGCCCTCGACGACGCCGACTGCCGGCATGAGGTCAACAGCACTCTCACCTTCGGCCGGCAGTCAAGCCTCATCACCCGTCCCGCCGAGGTCTGCGCGGTCTTCAGCCTGCCGGGACGGGACAACCAGGTGCCGCACCGTGATCGGCACTACCTCGACGTGATGCACAAGCACACCGATTGACGCAGCGGCGCCCTCGACGCACAACCGCGCACGGCCGGACGTGGCGCGTCAGGTGGGGACCCAGACATGACCGAAATCCATCAACATGCGGAAATTGGGGGATGCATCGGCAGACGGCACGGATGATGAACCGGATGAGAGCCACAGTCGGGACCGTCCTCATCGCCCTCGCCGCCACCCTCGCTCTGAGCGGTTGCGCCGACGGCGACGGCAGCAACAGCAAGAACGGCGGAAGCAGCACGGGCATCGACGGGGTCCAAGGCGGGAGCAAGGCCGCTGCGGTCGCCTACAAGATCACCGAACGGGAAGAGGCGGGCGCCGTCAGGAACGTCCTCGTCCAGGTCGACAGCGACGACCAGCTCCGTGCCGTCTTCGATGCCGTGAAGGCCGAACTCACCGAAGAGGCCGTCTACGTCGTCGGCATCGAATGCACGACCGGCGGGGACGAGTACGACCGGCGCCTCGCCAACGGGCGCTACGTCGTAGGGGCAGTTGGAGCAGCAGAGGCGGGACTCCCGGCAGGCACCACCGAGTACCAGGCCGCAGGCGGCACGTGCCCGGCCTGACGCCTCACCGCACGGCGAAGCCCCGGGCCTGAAGGCCCGGGGCTTCTGTACGTTCATGGCGGTCTCCGGTCGCTCGCACGAAATTGACGAGCAGTCCCACGCCCAGCAGTGGAAGATGTCCGTCGGTTGGCACATACGGGAGCGCCCCGGCGAAGAGCAGATCCAAGCCCGCATGCTCGCCCGGCGCAGCGCCCGGAACAAGAAGACCTGACCGCCCCGAGGAGTCCCCCATGAGCGACAGCATCGATCTTGCCGCCCTGAACTCGGCAACCAAGTACCCGTCCATCCCGACCTATCACGTGCTCGGGGAGCGTGGCGCTCTCACCGAGGACGCCACCCCGTTCGTCGGCGATGTGATTCTCACCGAGAAGGTCGACGGAACGAACGCCCGCATCATCCAACTTCCGGGCGGTGACTGGTTCATCGGCAGCCGCGAGGAGCTTCTTGCCGCCCGGGGCGACCGGGTCACCAACCCGGCCCTGGGGATCGTGGGGGCGCTGCGCACCGTCGCCGAAGGCCTCTCCGCGAGGGATGGCATCAACGTCTTCTACCTGGAGGTGTACGGGGCGAAGGTGGGGGCTGCGGCCAAGCAGTACACCGGGACCGGGCAGGTCGGGTACCGGTTGTTCGACGTGGCGACGGTGCCGCTGGAGGTTCTGGACCGGCCTGTCGAGCGCATATCCGCATGGCGCGAGGGGGGCGGGCAGTCGTTCCTCACCGAGGAGGCCCTGACCATCGCCGCCGGCCTGGAAGGCATTGCGCTCACCCCCCGCCTCGACGTCATCGCGCCGGGAAGTCTGCCGACCGGTGTCGACGGGATGAGCGCCTGGCTCAACGCCAGTTGGCTGCAGACCAAGGTTGCGCTGGACGACCGGGCGACGGGCCGTGCGGAAGGTGTGGTGCTCCGTACCGCCGACCGTTCGGTGATCGCGAAGGCGCGGTTCGAGGACTACGCGCGGACTCTCAAGCGCCGTACCCAGACGGCCCGTACTCGCTGACCGTCATGCCCCGCAAGGGCCGATGCTCCCCGTGCCGGCCCTGGCTCCCTGAACCGCCGCTCGCGGCATCGACGCCGTGAACACGGTCTGCCGATGACCGGCACACGACCGGGTCCGCCCTGAAGCCCAGGGCGGGCCCGAGGCGCGCCCGCACGGGGCCCCACGGGGTCTGCTCAGCCCGCGGATTCACCGGCGTGAGGACTCAGGACACCCGCGCCGATCAGGATGAACCAAAGTACGCCCTGAGTGCCTACGAGCTCGACGTGCCGGAACTTGGAACCTGCCCTCGGTCGAATATCGGCTCGACCACAAGCCGTGCCTCTGTTGCCATGGGGACCCCGCCTGCACCTGCAAGTGGCACCGGCCAGCCGAACCAACAAAGGATCATCCGTGAACGTCCTGCTCTCAGGGATCGTCGGCTCGACCGCCTACGGCCTGGCCCGCCCAGGCTCCGACATCGACCGGCTCGGCTTGTTCGCCGCCAACACCGCTGACTTCCACGGGCTGCACCGGCCCACGGAATCCCACGTCACCAACCACCCCGACCAGACACTCCATGAAGCCGCCAAGTGGTGCCGGCTTGCCCTCGGCGGAAACCCCACCGTCATGGAACTCGTCTGGCTACCCGACGACCTGTACGAAGTCAGGACACCGCTCGGCGACGAACTCATAGACATCCGGTCCACGCTGCTCTCCGCGAAACGGGTCCGCGACGCCTACCTCGGCTACGCCACCCAACAGTTCAAACGGCTGTACGACCGCGGCGACGGATCGTTCTCCGCCGACACGAGGAAGCGCACCGAGAAGCACGCCCGCCACCTGCGCCGGCTATGCCATCAAGGCTTCCAGCTGTACTCCACCGGCCACCTGCAGATCCGTGTCGACAACCCCGACGAGTACCACGAGTTCGGGGAGCAGGTAGCAGCCGACGCCATGGTTGCCCTCCCGATGCTCCAGCGGTACGAAGCCCTCTTCGACTCCACGACCAGCGTGCTGCCCGACAAGCCGGATGAGGCGCCGGCCGAGGCATGGCTCCGACGAGTTCGAGCCGCCCACTACGAACCGGTAACACAGGCATGACCGCCCGACCCGCACAACACAGCGGCCCCCACCCAACCGGGAGGGGGCCGCTTCGTTACACCAGGTTCGGTCGTGGCTCCGGCTGCAGAATTTCGATGCTAACCAGTTCCTTCGGTTCGCCAGGATCGGGGTCGACGTTCGAGTGCATCCGTCGGTATTCCGTTGAGTTGGTAGGACTGTTGCCGTCGAGGAAGACGGGTTCCACTTGGGTGGTGCTGGCGCCGCTGCGGTCGACCGATTCGACAAGAGCCCAGGTCAGGATCGGGAAGGAGAACTTGTCCTCAGTCTCGTGCGCCGTCCCCATGACGGACCGGAGCTCGACGCGAACGTGCCATCCGGGCTCGGCCGGGCTGATGGACAGGATGCGGTTGTTGAAGCGTTCCCAGTCGGACACTGGATCTCCTCGGAGTGGTGTAGTCCACGGCCACGCCAAGTCGCGCCGCAGCGTGCGACGCCGGCGAAGATCTGCAGATGTTCTCAGAACCGCGTCTACGGATGGCGCGCCGGACGGTAGGAAGCCCCCACCCTGGCCGGGAGGGGGGCGTCTCGTGTGTCAGGAACCAGCGCATCCGTGCCAGCGTCTTCCGGATCCCTGCGATCTAAGACGTCGCTTCTTATGGTGGCTGTTGGGGCCTGAGCCATGCAGGGATACTGCTGCTGTGCTGTTGACGTGGATTGCTGAGGTGGCGGACGAGCCCTTGGTGCTGGAGCCAGCTGACCGGCGGGTGGAGTGGAAAACCAATACCTGGTCGCTGGGTGCGGCGGACGAGGACAGGGGCTCGTCCGCCGCCGAGGTGGTGGCTGCCTTCGAGTGGACTGCTGCAGCCATAAAGGAGCGCATTCTTGGTCTGAACTTCTCCGGGGCGGCGACGTTCTACGTGTGGCACGACGAACAGGCCCGGCAACTCCGGTGCTCGACCGGCTCCGTGCCCCCGGACGCGTTGCCGTTCGGCGGTACCTATGTGGCTTCCGACGATCTCGGTCCGATCGTCGAGGGCTTCTTGGCAGACAGGGAGCCCGGCTCCATCGCGTGGTCGGACCTGGAGGACGTGCAGAGCCGCTCGGAGCAGACCGAGACCGAGTCGGAGATCGCACCCTTCCACGTCTGGGTCAGCAGTGTCGGAGCCTCGCACTGACTGGCCCTGCCTGTCCACGCGGACGAGGCGGCGGTGACAAAGCTGGCTGTCGTGCATGTTGGCACCGGAAATGCCCAGCGACAGCGGCAGTCCGTTCCGATCGGTGACCAGATGGATTTTCGAGCCCAACTTGCCACGGTCGGTCGGATTCGGTCCCGTCAGAAGCCCCCTTTTGCCGCCCGGACACTGACCGAGTCGATCGCGCACCGCGACCAGTCCAGCTCGCCCTGGGCCCCGAGTCCGTCCAGAACCACACGGTGGAGCCTGGCCCACACTCCACCGGGAGAACCGCCGGTAGACCGTCTGCCAAGCCGGGCCGAACTCCGGTGGAAGCTGGCGCCACGTACAGCCCGAGGTAGCCACAAAGATGACCGCCGCCAGAACCTCCCGGTCACCCGCTCGACGCCGGCCCCCGCCCTGCGGACGCTTCACATTCATGGGCGGGACCACTCGCCGAAACAGCTCCCACAACTCTTCCGGCACCAACCGCTCAACCAGATCCGCCATGCATAGCTCAACGAATGATCAAGCCATAAGAATAGATGTCTTATTCGGTGTACGGCTGGCTCGTCGCCTGCCGCTCGGCCTCGACGGCTGCACGGCAAAGCTGGATCAGGTGTTCGCTCGGTTTCGCCACGGCGGGATCTTTAGCGCCACCACTGACAGCGGGCCGTCCGCCATGCTGGCGGCAATGCTCCTCGGGATCCTCCCGGGACACCTGGCGGTGACGGCCGCCGCCCCCTTTGAGCGCCTAACCGGGCCCGGCTCAGGCCGCCTCTGCGTCGGTCCGCGACGCCACCGCCCACTCGACGAGCAGCTGCTCGTACTCCCGCTGCCCCTCCGGTGTCAGCGTGCCATCGGACCGGGTCCGGAGATCACGGATCTCCTCGTTGACCACGGCGGCAGGACGCACAGAGCCGGGTACGGCAGGGGAGTTGGGCATGCGCCGTTTCTACGGGTGAGGGCTGACAGCCGCCCAGCTCAGAGGGCGACCCGGTAGAACACTTTCCCCTGGTGCTGCTTGACGCCGAGGGCCTCGTACAGGGCGAGAGCAGGAGGGTTGTCGGTGTCGGCGGTCCACTCGACACGCGAGCATCCTGCAGCCGCCGCAGCCTCGTTCAGCGCGGCCATGAACGCGCGGGCCACACCGCGGCGCCGAGCGGACTCGCGGACGTACAGCTCCTTCAGGTACAGGCTGCTGCTCGCCCCGGCCGCCGGCCAAAGGAACATGTAGGAGGCCAAGCCGAGGACGTCGTCGCCGTCCCGGGCAAGGAGCACGGTGGCGTGCGGGCGCTCCCGGAACAGGGCGGACCTGATCTGTGCTTCATTGGCCGGCGTGCTGTCGCCGCCGTAGTAGCCCTCGATCTCCCCGAGAAGAACCGAGATCGTCTTAGTGTCCGCCACCGTTGCCGCGCTGATCTCCACCGCTAGTCCCATCGCCAAGGGGTAGCGCCAGGATCTCGCGCAACACCCGCACCTCCGACATGGCTCGTGCCTCGGGAACCCTAGCTGCAACATCATTTGCGCGGTAGACGATCAAAGCGAATCGGCGGGACGGGGCCAAGCCGACCAGTGTGTTCGTCGCCGGCTGGGCTGCGCCGGCTGCATCGCCCTCAGCAGCCAGGCACATCGCCTGATCGAGATGGACCAGCGCCCGGTCCATGTGGTCTGACTCCGGGTACAGCTCGAGCGCCCGCTCCTCACGCGCACGGCCCGTCTCGCCCAAGTGCGTCCATGGGTTCCCGGCATGGAAGCGCAGCTGGGACTCGGAGTACCCGAAGGCCGACCCGACTTGCTCCTCGACGGGCAGCCGCTGCAGGGCGACCTCGGCGGCGCCCAGGGCGACCGCGACTTCCGGCCTCGCCCGAGCCGCGAAAGCGCGCGGGCCTCAAGCGGGGCCGCGAGCGCCGGGCCAACGCACGGCAGCCCGCCGGCCAGCACCTGGGCCCGGCAGGCAAGTTCGACAGCACCCTCTATGTCTGAGCTGTAGTACAGCTGGTACGCCTCCTGCGCGTACATCCACGCCAGCGTCGCCCTGTCCTCAGCCGCCGCAGCTGCGGTTCGGCCGGTCCGCCACCAGGCGAGGGCGCGGGAGTCGCCCAGCTTGAGCAGGGTCAGCGCCATCAGGCCGGACATCTGCGCCGCGGCGATGAGGAGGCGCTTGCGGACGGGCGCGCCCTGTCGGCCGGTCAGCAGCAGCCGCAGGTCCCCGAAGTCTGAGAGAAGCTGGGGCAGGAGGAATCGTCAAGACTTGTGGATCGTGTCGGATTGGCGTTGATCCAAATCTTGCAGTCGGCGGCTCGCTGCGTTCCGAACGCGGCGGGTTCGTCCCCGTTCGGCGAGCAGGCTGAGGGCCTCATGTGAGGTGACGACGAGTACGACCGTGGCCGTGCGTTGGAACCAGTCGGATGCGGTGGTGAGCTCCTCTGCGGTCCATGGCTCATCCAGCGCGACTGCTCTGAGCAGGGTCCACTCGCGCAGCCGACGGGCGAGGAAGGGGCGGTCCCCGATTACGGTCGCGAAGGTGTGGGCCCAAGCGGTGAACGCCGGGTCGGTCAGCAGGTGGGCGACCCGACGCTCAAGGTGGCGGTTGACTGCGGCCTCCGCCATCGATACGTGCGGATCGTGCAGGACGGTGGCCACCAGGGTGGCCTCGTCCGCCTCCGAGACATCTTCCAGATCCTGCAGGTAGCTGCGGTAGCGGAGGTGCTCGGGGGGCTCCTCGTCGAAGGGCTGGTCGGTCACGCGGCGAGCCTTTCCGGTCGCTCCACGAGTTGGCCACGTTCAAAGCGGGCGCCGGCTCGGACCAGGGCGACCAAGTGGGGTGCATGCGGCGGGCGGGAGGCCCTACTTACCGAGCGGGCGTACTCAAACCCGCTCGAACGGGTGGCCCGTGCGTGCTGCGCGGACGTGCCACTCCTTGGGCAGGCTGGCCGGGGTAAGGCCGCACTCCACCCCTCCAGGTGGTGGCCTTGCCCCGGTTCTCTCATGTCCGGGGTCGACAGTAGCGACGACGAAGATCAAGTGAGAGAGAAGTGGGAGATGACTTCCTCCAGGAGCTTCGAAAGCTCTCTCAGTATCTCCAAATATCTCTGGATAGAAGCTAGAGGAATCCGACTTTCAGGACCCCTCTCAGCCCGCGGACTCACCGGCGTGAGGACTCAGGACACCCGCGCCGATCAGGATGAACAGAAGGATGCCCAGCAGCACGCGGTAGATGACGAACGGCATGAAGCTCTTGGTCGTGATGAACTTCATGAACCATGCGATGACCGCATAGCCGACCGCGAACGCGATGATCGTCGCGAAGATCGTCGGCCCCCAGGAGACGTGCCCCTCGCCCGCGTCCTTCAGCTCGAACGCGCCCGAGGCCAGCACCGCAGGAATGGCGAGAAGGAAGGAGTAGCGGGCCGCCGCCTCACGGGTGTAGCCCATGAGCAGCCCACCGCTGATCGTGGCGCCCGAGCGGGAGACGCCCGGGATCAGGGCCATCGCCTGGCAGAAGCCGAAGATCAGGCCGTCCCTGACGCCCAGTTCCTTCAGCGACTTGCGTTCCTTGATCGCCCGGTGCTTGCCGCCGGTCTCGTCACGGGCCGCGAGGCGGTCCGCGATGCCGAGGACGATGCCCATGACGATCAGCGTCGTCGCGATCAGGCGGAGGTCACGGAAGGGACCCTCGATCTGGTCCTTGAAGGTCACGCCGAGCACGCCGATGGGAATCGAACCGATGATCACCAGCCAGCCCATCTGGGCGTCGTGGTCGCCGCGCATCGAGGAGTTGGTCAGTGACCGGAACCAGGCCGAGACGATCCGGGCGATGTCCTTGCGGAAGTAGATGAGGACCGCAGCCTCGGTACCGATCTGCGTGATGGCGGTGAACGCCGCACCCGGGTCGTGCCAGCCGGCGAACGCGGCGGTCAGCCGCAGGTGTGCGCTGGAGGAGATCGGCAGGAACTCGGTCAGTCCCTGAACGAGGCCCAGGACGAATGATTCGAACCAGCTCATGGGGCTTTGGCCATCCCGGAGGTGATCATGCAACGTCCGACGGAGACTCAGGCCGTCGACAGCGTGCGGAAGCGGTCAAAAGGGAAAAAGAGGGCATGGTGTTGCGCCCCGGAGATCGTCTTTCGGTCGCGCGCAGCGTATCGCCTGTACGTGAACGGACTCCCGGCTGCCCCCGCCACTGCGCCCGGACACCGTTCAGGAACCGCCCAGCCGGTGACGCTTGCGCCAGGCGAGCAGGGCCGCACCCGCCCCCGACAGCACGATGAACCCCATAGCCGCCAGGAAGGCGGGTGAGGTCGGCGAGGCGGCCTCGCTGCCCGCGATGACGTACGCCGCGGTATTGGGGATCGAACCGAGCCCGGTGGCCAGCAGGAACGGCGGGTACCCCATCCGGGAGGTCGCCGCACAGTAGTTGGCGGCGGCGAACGGCACTCCGGGGAAGAGCCGCAGCGCCAGCATGGAGCGGAAGCCGTGCCGGCTCAGCAGTCCGTCCGCGGCCTTCATCCACCGTCCGCGCAGGAGCGTCCGGAGGGCGTCCTG
Source organism: Streptomyces sp. NBC_00683 (assembly GCF_036226745.1). Lineage (NCBI taxonomy): Bacteria > Bacillati > Actinomycetota > Actinomycetes > Kitasatosporales > Streptomycetaceae > Streptomyces > Streptomyces sp. NBC_00683. Next base: position 7,539,831 of record NZ_CP109013.1, read on the forward strand.
CCCCAGTACCCGACCGAGCATGAAGGAGACACCCGCGCCGAGCACGGTACCCGCCAGAGCCGCCGCCAGGCCGGTCTGCGCACCGAAGAGCGCACCGGCGGCGAGGTTGAGAAGAGGACGCGGCACGAACGCCACGGTGCACACGCCGTACGCGACGCCGAACAGCATGGCCGCGGCCGAACCGGTCAGCTGGGGTGGCCAGCCGGAGGCGAGCAGCCGCTGTGGTTCGAAGAGCAGCATCGAGGTGGCGGCAGCCAGCAGCACCGCCACGAGCAGGGAGAACCGGGACCAGGGTGAGAGCAGCACCCTCGTACAACGCACTGCGAGACCGCCGGCGGGCCGGGCGGCGGGGACGGGGTCGAACATTTGGGGAGACTAACCGAAACGGACGTGTGATCGCCGTAATGTGCAGCCCATGAGGCCCGCAGCGCACGCCGCGCCCACCGTGCCGGACAGCGAGCTCGCCGACACCGTGCTCGAGCGGCTCACGGCTGCCTACCCCCGGGCCGCCGACCCGGAACGAGCGGTGTCGGCAGCCGCGTACATGAAGAACATCGCCCCGTTCCTCGGCATCGCCACCCCGCGGCGGCGGGCGCTCTCACGGACCGTGCTGGCTGGTACGGGGCGGCCGGACGAGGCGGACTGCACGGCGATCGCCCTGCGCTGCTGGGAGTTGCCGGAGCGCGAGTACCAGTACTTCGCCGTCGACCACCTGCGCCGTCATGTGGCGCGCTGCTCCTCCGGGTTCCTCCCGGTCCTGCGCCATCTCGTGTCCACCAGGGCCTGGTGGGACACCGTCGACCTGCTCGCCGCCCATGTCGCCGGTCCGCTCGTGACCGCCGATCCGGTGCTCGCCAAGGCGATGGACCGGTGGATCGAGGACGACGACATCTGGATCGCCCGCACCGCCCTGCTGCACCAACTGCGGTACAAGGACCTGACCGACACGGGGCGGCTGTTCGGCTACTGCCTGGTGCGGGCCGACCACCCGGACTTCTTCATCCGCAAGGCGATCGGCTGGTGCCTGCGCGAGTACGCGAAGACCGACCCGGATGCCGTGCGCGACTTCGTCGAGGGGGCCCGCGACAGGCTGTCACCGCTGTCCGTCCGCGAGGCGCTCAAGAACATGTGAGGACCACCGCCGGCTGAACTCCCGCGTGCGGCAGGCCCGTCCGGTGTCCGCCCGAAAACCATTCGACGCCGCCGCACCGCTCCGCCATGATCAGGGGCATGTTCCGGTACGCCTTCCTCGCAGCGCAGTCCGCAGTCGCGGACACGCCGAAGGCTGCCGTGGACACCGCGGTCGCAACCGCAGCAGCAGTCGAAGCAGCGTTCCTCGCTGCAGCAGCGCCCATCGGCGGCGCCCGAAGCTGACCCTCCCCCGACAGTCCGGCGGACCCCGTAAGGGGAGGGTCGGCGGGGCCCTGGGGTCTTCTTTTCTCAGCTTCGAATTCCAAGGAATGAGCCATGCCCAAGACGGCATACGTGCGCACCAAGCCGCACCTGAACATCGGCACCATGGGCCACGTCGACCACGGCAAGACCACCCTGACCGCCGCCATCACCAAGGTGCTGAGCGACCGCGGGACCGGCACCTTCGTGCCGTTCGACCGGATCGACCGGGCGCCCGAGGAGGCGCAGCGCGGCATCACCATCAACATCTCGCACGTCGAGTACGAGACCGACACCCGGCACTACGCGCACGTCGACATGCCCGGCCACGCCGACTACATCAAGAACATGGTCACCGGAGCGGCGCAGCTCGACGGGGCGATCCTCGTCGTCTCCGCGCTCGACGGGATCATGCCGCAGACCGCGGAGCACGTCCTGCTGGCCCGTCAGGTCGGCGTCGACCACATCGTCGTCGCCCTCAACAAGGCCGACGCGGGTGACCCCGAGCTGACCGACCTGGTCGAGCTGGAGGTCCGTGAGCTGCTCTCCGCGCACGGCTACGGCGGCGACACGGTGCCCGTCGTGCGGGTGTCGGGCCTCAAGGCCCTGGAGGGGGACCCGCGGTGGACGGCGTCCATCGAGGGGCTGCTCGACGCGATCGACACGTACGTGCCGATGCCGGTGCGCTACATCGACGCGCCGTTCCTGCTGTCCGTGGAGAACGTGCTCACCATCACGGGCCGCGGCACCGTCGTCACCGGCGCCGTGGAGCGCGGCACGGTGCGCGTGGGGGACCGGGTGTCGGTGCTCGGTGCGGACATCGAGACGGTCGTGACCGGCCTGGAGACCTTCGGCAAGCCGATGGAGTCCGCGGAGGCCGGAGACAACGTCGCGTTGCTGCTGCGCGGAGTGGAGCGCGACCGCGTCCGGCGCGGCCATGTGGTCGCGGCCCCCGGGAGCGTCAGTCCGAGCCGGCGCTTCACCGCGCAGGTGTACGTCCTGTCGGCCCGGGAAGGAGGCCGCACCACCGCGGTCACCACCGGCTACCGGCCGCAGTTCTACATCCGTACGGCGGACGTGGTCGGCGACGTCGACCTCGGCGAAACGGCCGTGGCACGGCCCGGCGACACGGTCACCATGACCATCGAGCTCGGCCGTGACATCCCGCTGGAGTCCGGTCTCGGCTTCGCGATCCGCGAGGGCGGCAGGACCGTCGGCGCCGGTACGGTCACCGGCCTGCTCTGAGGCCGGGGAACCCGCCTCCCGCATTCCACGGGGGGCGGGTTCCGCATGTCCGGCACCCCTGGGAAGGTCCGGCACGCCCGGGAATCAGGGAACAATGGAGGCGTGAACGAGCCGATACCCGTCATCCGCGCCGCCGACTTCGGCACCGCCCGGCTGCTGCCCGATGTGGACCGGGACCGGGCGTGGCTGCTCACGGTCGACGGCGCCCCGCAGTCGTACGTCGACCTCGACGATCCGCAGTACCTCGAATTCGAGTACGTGCAGCGGCTCGCCCATGTCGTGGACCTCGCGGGCGAGCCCGGCGCGCCGCTGGACACCGTGCACCTCGGCGGCGGCGCGCTCACGCTGCCCCGCTACGTCGCGGCGACCCGCCCCGGCTCCCGGCAGGACGTGGCCGAGGCCGACCGGGGACTGATCGAGCTGGTCCGTGAGCATCTGCCGCTGCCCGAAGCGGCCGGGATCACCGTGCACGGCACCGACGCCCGGGGCTGGCTGGAACAGGCACCGGAGAATTCCGCGGACCTGCTGATCGCCGACGTCTTCGGCGGCGCACGGGTACCGGCGCACCTCACGTCCGTCGAGTACGCACGGGCTGCCGGGCGGGTCCTGCGGTCGGGAGGGATCTACGCGGCCAACCTGGCGGACAGCGCGCCCTTCGGCTTCCTGCGCCCGCAGCTCGCCAACTTCGCCGAGGTCTTCGACGAGCTCGCGCTGATCGCGGAGCCGGCCGTACTGCGCGGCCGGCGCTTCGGCAACGTCGTGCTCGTCGCCTCGCGGAGCCCTCTCTCCATCGCACCGCTGACGAGGCTGTGCGCCGCGGACGCGTTCCCCGCCCGGGTCGCGTACGGGACGGCGCTCACCCGGCTCGCAGGCGGCGCCGAGCCCGTACGGGACGCCGACGCGGTCGCCTCACCCGAGCCCCCCGACGGAGCCTTCAGCATCGGCTGACACCCGGCGCTCCTGCGCGGGCGGCACGTGCGTCGCGCTGCCTGCAGCCTTCACCGTGCCGCGCCGGGTCAGGTTCCGTACGTCCGGGACGAGCAGCACCCCCGCCGTCACCACCACGATCAGCGCGGCGCAGCCCCACAGGGCCGCGCTGCGGCCCACCAGCGTCTCCACCGGACCGGCCGCCGCCGTGGCCACCGGCACCATCGCGACAGAGCCGAACCAGTCGTACGCCGAGACCCGGGACAGCTTCTCCTCCGGGATCTCCTGATGGAGCGCCGTCATCCAGGAGACGCCGAACACCTCGATGGCGACCCCGGTCACGAACATCACCCCGCAGAGACCGGCCACCGGCAGCGGCACGGCGAGGCCTGCCGAGGGGAGCGCCAGCGGGAACACACAGAGCGTCCCGGCGAGCAGCAGCCGTCTGGGCTTCCAGCGCATCATCAGCAGCGCCCCGCCCAGCGTGCCGACACCGAACGCGGCGAGCGCGAACCCCCATGGGCGCGCCCCACCGAGCTCGTCCCGGGCCACCAGGGGTCCGTACACCGCCTCGGCGGCGCCGACCACGGCCACGACCACGGAGAACTGCAGCACGATGGCCCAGAGCCAGGGGCGGCTCGCGACCTCCCGCCAGCCGTCGCGCAGATCGGCGAGCAGCCCGCTGCCCGGAGCGCGCTTCGGAATGTGGCTCACGTCGAGGAAGGCCCGCAGCGCACCTGCGACCGCGAACGCCGCCGCGTCGGCCGCCAGCACCCAGCCGGGATCCATGGCGGCGATCATGGCGCCGCCGAGCGCCGCGCCGCCGATGGCCGCACCGTGCATGGACATCCGGAAGAGGGCGAAGGCGCGGCTCGCCTGTTCGCCGCTGACGCTGGACATCAGCATGCCTTCGGCGGCGGGACTGAAGAACGCCTGCCCGGTACCGCACAGCGCGGTCAGGAGCATCATGTGCCACAGCTGGGCCTCGCCGGTCAGGACCAGCCAGGCGAACAACGCCTGGGAGACGCAGTTGAGCGCGTTCGCCGCGACCATCACCCGGTGGCGCGGGAGCCGGTCGGCGATCGCGCCGCCGATCAGCAGGAAGAGCACCAGCGGCGCGGTACGCGCGGCGGCGACCAGGCCCACGTCGCCGCCGTCGCCGCCGGACTCCAGAACCGCGAACGCCGCCGCGATCAGCGCGCCGTGGGTACCCAGGCTCGTGATGATCGCGGCGGCTGTCAGCAGACCGAAGTTGCGGCCGGTCCGCAGGGAGCGGAGCGAGGGGGGCGGAGATGCGGCGGCGGAAGTCACCAGGGGACTATCCCCGCCGCGGCCCCTCGCTGCCAAATGGGCCGGCCGTTCCGAGGGCGCGGAGGGTCAGGACGTGCTCTCCGCGAGCCGGACGGTGCTGAGGATCTTCTGGATGGTGGCGTCCGGGAGTTCATCGTCCACGCCCGCGTTGGCGTAGAGGATCCAGGACGAGTACTCGGCCTTGGCGTTCTTGAAGGTGAACGCGATCGACTTGCCGTCGGTGTCGCACTTGTCCTTGTTGGCCAGCCCTGTCGCGGTGGCGGTCACCACGCTGCCGGAGAGGCCGGACTTGGTCGTGTACGGCTTGGGCTTGCCGATCTTGACCTTCTCCTTCGGGTCCTCCTGGGCATAGGCGGCCCACACCCAGTTGGCGGCCTCGTTCGTGGCGGCCTCGTCGGTGCTCTTGGCGCCCTGGCCGCCCTTGGTGCCGACGCCGGCCAGACCGGTGTCCTCCTTGGTGCCGTCCTTGTCGGCGTCGTCGATGCACCACTTGCTCTTGTAGTAGGCCGGCGCGGAGAAGCCGACGGCGGGCGGGCCCTCGGGCTTCTTGACGTCCTCGAAGCCGGAGAACACACCGGCGCCCGAGACCTCCCAGTCGCCGGGCACGTCGAACTGCGTGCCCCACTTGGGGTTCGTGACGACCTTCCAGCCGGGGATCGTCGGCGCGGCGTCCTCGCCGCCCCGCGGGTTGGCCGTGGGGGAGGAGGCGGTGTCGGAGGGCTTGGCGGTCGGCGACGACTTCTTGTCGTCGGCAACGGTCTTGCCCTTGTCGTCGTCCTTGCCCATGACGACGACGCCGGTGACGACAGCCGCCACGACGACCGCGGTGGCGGCGACGATCGCGACGATCGTCGTCTTCTTCTTGTCGTCCTGCGGACCTCCGGGCGGCCCCGGCACCGCGTACTGCGGCATCGTCGGCTGCTGGTACGGGTTCGGCTGCGGGTAGCCCGGCTGCTGCCCGGGCTGGCCCTGCTGCGGATAACCCTGCTGCTGGTATCCCGGCTGCTGATAGGGATTCGGCTGCTGGTACCCCGGCTGCTGGTACGGGTTCTGATTCTGGTCCTGCGGGTTTTGCTCGCCCCCGGGCGGCTGCTGTCCTGGCCACATGGCCAGTAACCATAGAGGGGTGCGGCGCCCACTGCTACGGCCGCCCCTGTGAGGAGATGGTCAAAGCCGTATACTCGCGAGTAACATCCCGTTCATGAGCACTGAAGAGATGACAGTCGGCGAGATGCTGTCCGCGACCGTTCCGATGGTCAGGACCCTCAACCTGCAGTACCTCGAAACGAGCCCGGAGCGGGCTGTCCTCTCGCTGCCGGACCAGGCCGAGTACCACAACCACCTCGGCGGACCGCACGCCGGAGCGATGTTCACCCTGGCCGAGTCCGCGAGCGGCGCGATCGTCGTGGCCGCTTTCGGCGACCAGATGGCACGGGCCGTGCCGCTCCCCGTCACCTCGGAGATGTCCTTCAAGAAGGTGGCCATGGGAGCCGTCACGGCGACCGCGACGCTCGGGCGCCCGGTGGCGGACGTCATCGCCGAACTCGACGAGGGCAAGCGGCCGGAATTCCCCATCACCGTTGAGATACGTCGAGCCGACGGCGCCGTGACGGGCGAGATGACCGTGGTCTGGACCCTGCGTCCGAACCGCTGACCCGCACCCATCCGCACCGGGCCGCCGCACACCCGCCAGGGGAGCGGCGGCCCTTCGCGCTGTCCGGGCCAGGTAGGCTGCCCGCCGTGCGCCGGCGGAGTGCACAGCGGCAGGATTTCTCAGGAGGGACCGGCGTTGCACGTCCAGGAGTGGCTCGAGACCGTACCCGCGGTCAGCATTTACCTCCTGGTGGGGGTCGTCATCGGGCTCGAGAGCCTGGGTATTCCGCTGCCGGGCGAGATCATCCTCGTCAGTTCGGCGCTCCTCGCCTCCCAGCACGGCGACATCGACCCCGTGGTGCTCGGCGCCTGCGCGTCCGCCGGAGCGATCATCGGTGACTCGATCGGCTATGCCATCGGCCGAAGGGGAGGCCGCCCTCTGCTCGCATGGCTCGGCGGCAGGTTCCCCAAGCACTTCGGTGAGCCCCAGATCGCACTGGCGGAGCGGTCGTTCGAGAAGTGGGGCGTGTGGGCGGTCTTCTTCGGCCGCTTCGTCGCACTGCTGCGGATCTTCGCGGGACCGCTCGCCGGCGTTCTGCGCATGCCGTACTGGAAATTCCTGATCGCCAACGTGTTCGGCGGCATCGTCTGGGCCGGTGGCACCACGGCCGTCATCTACTCGGTGGGTGTCGTCGCCGAGGCGTGGCTCAAGCGCTTCTCGTGGCTCGGCCTGGTGGTTGCCGTACTGATCGGCCTGACCTCGATGCTGGTGCTGAAGAACCGGGCGAAGAAGGCCTCGCAGCAGTCGGCGGACAGCTCCCCCGCGGCAGCCGAGCCGGACGCGGTACCTGCCGTCGACTGACCCCGGTGCCCGCGGCCGGGACCCCCTCCGGGGAGTCGGCCGCGCGCCCGGCTGCCGGCATCAGGCCTGGTGGGCCTTACGGTGCGCCTTCGCCAGTTCCACGTAGCCGACGGCGTTGAAGCGGATGTTCGCGAGCTCCTCGGCGGTCAGTTCCCGCTTGACCTTGGCGGGCACACCGGCGACGAGCGAACCCGGCGGCACCTGCATCCCCTGCGGTACGAGGGCCTGCGCGGCGATCAGCGAGCCGGCGCCGATGTGCGCCCCGTTGAGCACCGTGGCGCCCATGCCGATGAGGACGTCGTCCTCGATGACACAGCCGTGCAGGACCGCGTTGTGGCCGACGGAGACCCGGGCGCCGACCGTGAGCGGGAAGCCGGGATCGGTGTGGACGCTGCAGTTGTCCTGGATGTTGCTGTCGGGGCCGAGGGAGATCGGGCCGCAGTCGGCGCGCAGCACGGCCTGGTACCAGACGCTGGAGCCCGGGGCCAACGAGACCTCGCCGATGACGACGGAGGTCGGTGCCACGAAGGCGTCCGGGTCGATGTCCGGCTCCTTGCCGCCGATGCCGGTGACCAACGCCTGTTCTGTCATCGTGTGCTCCTCGGTTGCGGGTGCGGTGAGGACACGTCCTCCCACCGGTGAAACCGTAAGCGACGTCCTCTTCGTCCCGCCGGGCCGGGGTGGGGTGAACATCACAGCCTGGCGCGAGGGCCGGTCCCGTTCCGGCCGACTAACGTGAGCGGGTGCCGAAGAACAGAAACACGTTCTCGTCCGTGGCCCTCTGGCGGCGCCGCGTCCTTTCCCGCGCCGTCCACCGGGGCTGGGCCTGGGTGCAGGAGTCCGGCGCGGTCACCGCGCAGCACCCGGGGCGGCTGCGGTTCGGCCGCATCGGCGCCGGGACCCGGCTCGCCTTTCCGCAGGGCACCGTGTTCGGTGAGCCGTGGATCGAGCTCGGAGACCACTGCATCATCGGCGAGCAGGTGACGCTCACGGCCGGGATGATGCCCGATCTGGACCTGGGGTCCGATCCGATCCTGACCCTCGGCGACGGTGTGGTGCTCGGTCGCGGCAGCCATGTCATCGCCGACACGACGGTGACGATCGGCTCGAACACGTACTGCGGTCCGTACGTCTACATCACCTCCACCAACCACAGCTACGACGACCCCCACGAGCCCGTCGGGAAGCAGTGGCCCCGCATGGAACCCGTCGCGATCGGTCCCGGCTGCTGGATCGGCACCGGAGCGGTGATCCTTCCGGGGGCCAGGCTCGGGCGCAACGTGGTGGTCGCCGCCGGAGCCGTCGTACGGGGAGAGGTCCCCGACCACGCGGTCGTGGCGGGAGCGCCCGCCCGGGTGGTACGGAGCTGGGACCCCGAGAACGGCTGGCAGCCGCCGCTGCGCACGCCCGCACCGGTGCCGATCCCGGAAGGCGTCACGTCCGAACAGCTGCTGGCGGTGGCGCATCTCGAGGACACTTCCCGCGGCTGAGTGCCTATCCCGTGGCCAGCAGGACGGTGCCGAGCAGGGCGAGGCCCGCACCCGCGGCCTGGACCGCGCGCAGCCGTTCACCCAGCACGACGCGTGCGCCCAGCGCCGTCACCACCGGATACAGCGAGGCCAGGACCGCGGCCACGGTGACCGGGCCGTGCTGGGCCGCGATCGAGTAGGTGCCGTTCGCCGCGACATCGGCGAGGCCGACGAACGCCAGCGCGGGCAGCGCGGCGAGGACGACGGCCCGGCCGCCCTCCTCGGGCAGGGCACGGCCCCCGCGGCGCACCGATACGTACAGGGCCGTGCCGCCGACAGTGATGTTGGTGACGCGCTGGACGAAGAGCGCCAGGAACAGTCCGGTGACCGTGGTGGACGCCTCGGCGATCAGGGCCATCACCGCTCCGAAACCGAAGGCCGCCAGCAGGGTGAGCACAACGGCCTGGCGCTGCACCGGGGCCCCGCGCAGCTGCGGGCCGCCTGCCAGGACCACGCCGACGACGGCCACGGCGACACCGGCGAACTGCAGCAGTCCCGGCTGTTGGCCGACGACCAGGCCGACCCCGACCGGAACGGCGACACCCAGCGCGCCGAGCGGGGAGACCACCCCCATCGGGCCGAGGGCCAGAGCCTTGTAGAAGCTCAGCATCGCCACGGGTCCGACGGCGCCGGCCGCGACCGCGAACCAGAGCCGTCCGTCCAGCTCGCTCCACGCGCCCGTCGCCGTCACGACGACGCCGAGCACCACAGCGGCGATGCACTGCGAGACCACGACCACGGTGAGTGCGGGCGTCCGCCGGGTCAGCAGCCCGCCACCGAAGTCGGCCAGCCCCCACAGGAGGCTCGTGGCCAGGGCGAACAGTGCTGTCATCGCGTGCCTCGCAGTACAGTGCGGTGATCGGGTGGGTACACCACACCGTAGTGCAGTATTTTCGACCCTGTCATCCAAAATATTGGACGGAACGTGTCTGACCTCGATCAGCTCACCCAGTCGCTCGCACGCAACCTCAAGCGCTGGCGGAGCGAGCGCGGCTTCACCCTCGACGCTCTGGCTGCCCGTGCCGGGGTCAGCCGCGGCATGATCATCCAGATCGAGCAGGCGCGTACGAACCCGAGCGTCGGCACCACCGTCAAACTCGCCGACGCACTCGGTGTGAGCATCACGACCCTTCTCGACTACGAGCAGGGGTCCCAGGTGCGCCTGGTGCCCGAAAGCCAGGCCGTGCGCATGTGGTCCACGGAGGCGGGCAGCTCGACCACGCTGCTGGTCGGCACGGAAGCACGAGGGCCCATCGAGCTCTGGTCCTGGCACCTGATGCCCGGCGAGGGAAGTGCCTCCGACCCGCACCCCGAGGGCACGGTGGAACTCCTCCACGTCAGCGCGGGCGAACTGACCCTGATCGTCGACGGTGCGGAGCACTCCGTGCCCGCCGGCACCTCCGCGACCTTCGAGGCGCACGTGCCGCACAGCTACCGCAACGACGGCACCGAGCCGGTCGACCTGACCATGGCGGTCTCCATCCCGCCGGTACGCCGGGACGGCAACTGACCTCGGCCGGAGGGCTGTTAGCGTGCCACCCATGCGCGCACCACTGGGTAACTTCGAGGATGCTTCTCCCGCCGCCGACCGTCTCGGCCTGCTCCCCCCGCCCGTCGCCGAGGCGGTGGCCAAGGGCTGGGGCGACATCCCCGCCGACCGGATCGTCCACGTCGACACGGATCCGGCGATCGCCGACACCGCCGTCTTCGTCGAGCACCACGGCCCCGAGCTGCTCGACCGGTCGGCCAACTGCGTCGTCGTCGCCGGCAAGCGGGGCGGCGAGGTCACCCTGGCCGCATGTCTGGTCCTCTCGCGCACGCGCGTCGATGTGAACGGTGCGGTGCGCAAGCACCTCGGCGCACGCAAGGCGTCCTTCGCACCGATGGATGTGGCGGTCGGGGAGTCCGGCATGGAGTACGGCGGGATCACCCCGATCGGCCTGCCCGCCACCTGGCCGCTGCTGCTCGACCCCGCAGTGGTCGACGAGGAGTGGGTGCTGATCGGCAGCGGCCGGCGCCGCGGCAAGCTGATCGTCCCGGGCAAGGCGCTGGCGGCACTGCCGGGTGCGGTGCTGGTCGAGGGCCTGGGGATCTGAAGCCCGCAGCGGGAGGGCGCGGACCGGCCAAGCCCGGAGCGGGACGGCGCGGACCGGCCCGGCCCGCAGTGGGAGGGCGCGGACCCGCCCGTTTCAGGTCCGGGTGCGGTTGTCCTTGAACCAGCCGACGGCGAAGTCCACCGCCGAGGTCAGCCGGATCAGCCGACTCTGCGCCGAGCCCACGCGCCCCCTCCGTACGGCCCCGTCGGTGTCCGCCCGTTCGAAGTCGCGCCCCAGCGCCGCGAAGTCGCTGTCGTCCAGCGCGACATCCTCGTACTCCCACCACTGGCGCCTGCCCCCGGGCGCCACCACACAGCGGTAGAGGCGGCGCGGCGGGTCGGGGAGCCGGTACTCGGCCAGATGAAAGGCCGTGCACGTATCGAAGCCCGTGCCCAGGAGCAGAATCCGGGCGTCGGATTCGTACAGACGGGCGAGGGGGGAGTCCTCGCCCAGATGGCAGGTGGGACGGTGCCGGGCGAGCAGTCCGCCGGCCGCCGGGCCGATCGCGGCGAACGACGTCTGGGGGTGGGCGCTGCGCTCGGCGCCCGGTGCCAGACGGACCGTCTCGGCCAGCGTGCCCATGCCGATCGCGGGCGAGGCGGCCAGGTCGAACGGCGGCATCGACGCGTGGACGGCTGCGCGCGCCGCGTCGCTCAGCCCTCGTACCCGGTCCAGGTACGGGGGCGAGGTGTCGGAGTTCTCCGTGGTGAACGAGGGGACGACCAGCGTCCCCTCCGGTCCGAGCGCCTGCCGAAGGGCGTCGACCATGTCGACGGCGTCACCCCCCACCGCACGCATGGAGGTGTGGACCAGCAGGACACCGCCCCGCTCCACCCCGAGCCGGGACAGCTGGGCCACCGCCCGGTCGTTGCTGATCAGCTGCTCTGTCACGGCAGACATTGTCCCCGTCGTGGGACGGGTGCGACACCGTCCTGTCAGGAACGGCGGGCGAGTGTCGGAATTTCGATGGCTGGGCAGCGGTCCATCACCATGTCGAGACCGGCCGCCCGCGTGCGCCCGTACGCCGCCTCGTCGACGACGCCGAGCTGGAACCAGACCGCCTTCGCGCCGGCTGCGACCGCCTCGTCGGCGACCGTGCCCGCCAGATCGCTGTTGACGAAGACGTCCACGACATCGACCGGGAACGGAATGTCCGCCAGCGCGGTGTACCCCTGCTCGCCGTGGACCGTTTCCGCCTTGGGGTGCACCGGGACTACACGCTTGCCGAAGCGCTGAAGGACCTCGGCCACCCCGTAGGCGGCCCGCGAGCGGTTGTTGGACAGGCCGACCACCGCCCAGGTGTCGCCCGAGTCCTGAAGAATCCTGCGGACCGTCTCATCGTCTGCGTACATGCCGGGGACAACGGACGTTCCCCCCGGACCATTCCCGTACAGCCGGGGGAGAGGCGGCCGCCGGACGGCGCATAGGGTGGCCGGATGCAGGAGCAGTACCGGACAGTCGCTCGCGCGGGTGTGCACGAGACCGAGGTCAACCGATCGCGCTTCCTCTGCGCGCTCGCCCCCGCAGCCACCGAGCAGGAGGCGCAGGAATTCGTCGCACGCATCCGCAAGGAGCACCCCACCGCCAGCCACAACTGCTTCGCCTACGTGATCGGAGCCGACGCCTCCGTACAGAAGGCGAGCGACGACGGGGAGCCGGGCGGCACCGCGGGCGTCCCCATGCTCCAGATGCTGATGCGCCGGGAGGTGCGGTACGCCGTCGCCGTCGTCACCCGCTACTACGGCGGCGTCAAGCTCGGCGCCGGAGGGCTGATCCGGGCGTACGGGGGCGCGGTCGGGGAAGCGCTCGACACCCTGGGCACGATCACCCGGCAGCGGTTCCGGCTGGCCACGGTCACCGTCGACCACCAGCGGGCCGGCAAGCTCGAGAACGATCTGCGCGCCACCGGCCGCTCCGTGCACGACGTGCGCTACGCGGAGGCGGTGACGATCGAGATCGGGATCCCGGACGCCGACGTCGAGGACTTCAGGGTCTGGCTCGCCGACGCGACGGCAGGCTCGGCGACGCTCGAACTGGGTGGCGAGGCCTACGGGGATGTACGGGCCGGATGAGGGATCAGAGGCCCCGCGGCATTAGCGTGGTCGGGCCGGCTGCGGAAATCCGCGGCGGGCGGGGGTGCGGGGCCGGTGCGGCTCCGGGGCGGAGGAAGCGGAAGATGCAGGTCGGAGCCGTCGGAGTGATGCCGTGAGGATTCTGCACACCTCGGACTGGCATCTGGGGCGGTCGTTCCACCGCGTCCCCATGCTCGACGCCCAGGCCGACTACCTCGACCACCTTGTGCGGACCGTACGCGAACACGAGGTGGACGCGGTCCTCGTGGCCGGCGATGTCTACGACCGGGCCGTACCGCCGCTCGCGGCCGTCAGGCTGTTCGACGACGCTCTGCACCGGCTCGCGGCCGCCGGAGTGCCGACCGTCATGATCTCCGGCAACCACGACTCGGCCCACAGGCTCGGCGTCGGCGCCGGCCTGATCGCACGGGCCGGTATCCATCTGCGCACCGATCCTGCGGACTGCGCGACCCCCGTCGTGCTGCACGACGCGCACGGGGACGTGGCCTTCTACGGACTGCCCTATCTGGAACCCGCGCTCGTCAAGGACACCCTGGGTGCCACGAAGGCCGGACACGAAGCGGTCCTGACCGCCGCCATGGACCGGGTCCGTGCCGACCTCGCCGACCGGCCCGCCACCACCCGCTCCGTGGTCCTCGCCCACGCGTTCGTGGCGGGCGGCGAACCCAGCGACAGCGAACGCGACATCACGGTCGGCGGTGTCGCCGCCGTCCCCGCCGGAGTCTTCGACGGTGCCGATTACACCGCCCTCGGACACCTGCACGGCTGCCAGACCGTCACCGAACGCGTCCGCTACTCGGGCTCGCCGCTCGCGTACTCCTTCTCCGAGGCCACCCACCGCAAGACGATGTGGCTGATCGACCTCGGCGCAGGCGGGGAGCTCTCCGCCGAACGCATCGACTGCCCTTCCCCGCGTCCGCTCGCACGGCTCCGGGGGCGGCTCGACACCCTCCTCGACGACGCCGGCCTGGAACGGCACGAGGAGTCCTGGGTCGAAGCCACCCTCACCGACCCGGTACGGCCCGACGAGCCGATGGCCCGCCTCCTGGCCCGTTACCCGCACACCCTCAGCCTCGTGTTCGAACCCGAGCGTGCCCCCGAGGACCCCCTCGCCTCGTACGCCCAGCGTCTCCGGGGCCGGGACGACCAGCAGATCGCGGAGGACTTCGTGGCCCACGTGCGCGGCGGCAGCGGACCCAGCGAGCAGGAGCGCACGGTGCTGCGCGCCGCATTCGACGACGTACGGGTGAGCGACAGCGTGCACGAGGTGTCCCGTTGAGACTGCACCGGCTCACCCTCACCGCCTTCGGCCCCTTCGGCGCCACCCAGGAAGTCGACTTCGACGCACTCTCCTCGGCCGGGCTCTTCCTGCTGCACGGTCCGACCGGCGCGGGTAAGACCTCCGTCCTCGACGCCGTCTGCTTCGGGCTGTACGGAGCCGTGCCCGGCGCCCGGCAGAGCCCCGGCACCTCCCTGCGGAGCGACCACGCCCCGGTCGACCTGCCGACCGAGGTCCGGCTGGAGCTGACCGTCGGAGGGCGCCGCCTGGAGGTCACCCGTCGGCCTGCCCAGCCCCGCCCCAGGAAGCGGGGCGGCGGCTTCACGACAGAAAAGGCACAGAGCCTGCTGCGCGAGTACGGCGCGGAGAAGGGCTGGCAGGCGCTCAGTCGCTCGCACCAGGAGATCGGCGAGGAGATCGGCCGGCTCATCGGGATGAGCAGGGACCAGTTCTGCCAGGTGGTCCTGCTGCCCCAGGGAGACTTCGCGCGCTTCCTGCGGGCCGACGCCGAGGCACGCGGCAAACTCCTGGGCAGGCTCTTCGACACCCGTCGGTTCGCCGCGGTGGAGGACCACCTGGCCGAGCTGCGCCGTCGGGCGGAAGCGCAGGTCCGAACCGGCGACGAACACATCCTGGCCCTCGCCCAGCGCATCGCGCAGGCCGCCGGCCCGGCCGCCCGGGAATCGCCCCTGCCCGAGGACCGGCCCGGTGAACCCGGACTGGCCGAGGGCGTACTGCAATGGGCGGCCGTCGCGCGCGGCGGCGCGGGCGAACGGCTCGACGTCGCCCGGTGCGCCCTGTCGGCGGCGGAGGCCCGGAACAACGCCGCGCGCCACGCCCTGGACGCCGAGCGCGAGCTCGCCCGGCTGCAGCAGCGGTACGCGGAGACGCGCCGCCGCGCTGCCGGACTCGAGGAGCGCCGCCTCGAGCGCGACCGCTGCCACGAACAGCTCACGCGCGCACGCAAGGCGGACCTCGTCGCTCCGGCGCTCGAGCTGCGCGAGGAGGCCGAACGCGCCCACACGGCGGCGAGCGCGGCCCGTGAACGTTCTCGCGCGGAGCTGCCCCCGGAGCTGGCCGACGCGGGCGTCGAACAGCTCGCCGGCGCTGAGCGCACCCTCCGGTCGGACCTCGGCGCACTCGAGGCGGCGCGCCGCGCCGAACGGCGCAGCAGGCAGATCGACGCCGAACGGGCGGGGATCGAACGGCAGTCCCGTGCCGACGACGAACTGATCCAGGAGGCGGCGGACTGGCTGGCCGGCTGGGACGGTATCCACCGGGAACTGCGGGAGCGCATCGAGGGCGCGCAGGAGGCCGCGACCCGGGCCGAGCAACTGGCCGGGCGGCTGGACCCTGCGCGCCGGAGGCTGGACGCGGCGCGGCGGCGCGACGCACTCGTCGTTCGGGAAGGGGCCGCCGAGGACAGTCTGACGGCGGCCCGCGAACACGCACTCGCTGCTCACGAGACCTGGCTGGGGCTGCGGGAGCGGCGGTTGCGCGACATCGCGGCAGAGCTGGCCGAGGGGCTTGCCGACGGTGTGGCCTGCACCGTGTGCGGCTCGGCCGATCACCCGGAGCCGGCCCGGCCGGGAGACGGGCATGTGGACCGCGCGACGGAGGAAGCGTCACTCGCCGCCCACCGGCGTGCGGAGCAGTCCCGCGCGGAGGCGGAGCGCGAGCTCGGCGTCCTGCGCGAACGGCTCGCCGCTGCGCGGGCGGAGGCCTCGGGGGACCTGTCCGGGGACCCGGAGGAGCCGGAGGGCCAGGGGACGGTGCGGGCTGCCGGCCGGGGTACGGCCTCCGTCGCGGAACTCGAGGCGGTCGTCACCGTGCTGACCCGGGAGCACACGGAAGCGCACCGGCTGGCGGCGGGGATGCACGGCGCCCGGGAGGCACTCGCCGCCGCCGAGCGGGAGCACCTCGGACGGCTCGACGCCCGGCAGCAGGCCGAACGGCGCGCAGCCGCCCGTACCTCGCAGCGGGAAGCACTCGAGCGCGAACAGGCCGCGTTGGAGGCCGAACTGGTGACGGCACGGGGGGCGTCGGGATCCGTCGCCGCGCACGCGGACCTGCTGGAGCGCAGGGTCTCGCTGCTCGCCGACGCCGCCGATTCGCTGCGGGCCGAACAGAGCGCCGCGCAGCGCCGCAAGGAGGCCGATGGCACGCTCGCCGATGCCGCCTTCCGGGCCGGATTCGACACCCCGCAGGCCGCCGCTTCGGCGCTCGTCGACGCCACCGCCCAGCGGGAACTCCAGCACCGGATCGACGCCTGGCAGGCGGAGGCCGCAGCCGTCGCCGACCGGCTCGCCGAGGAGGACGCCCGGGCAGCCGCAGCGCAGCCACCCGCAACGCCGGATGCCGCGCAGTCGGCGTACGACGCTTCGGGACGGCTGCTGCGCGACAGCGCGGCCGCGCTCGCCGCCGCCCAGGAGCGCTGCACGGAGCTCGGCCGGCTCTCCCGGCAGACCGCGGACGAGGTGCGCAGGATGGGGCCGCTCCGGCAGGAGCACGAACGGGTGGCACGCCTCGCCGGGCTGACCGCGGGCACCTCGGCCGACAACGAGCGAAAGATGAGGCTCGAGGCGTATGTGCTCGCCGCCCGGCTGGAACAGGTCGCCGCAGCCGCGACAGCCCGCCTCCAGCGCATGTCCTCGGGCCGCTACACCCTGGTGCACTCCGACGCGCGGAGCGGTGGGCGCAGAGCAGGGCTCGGGCTGCACGTCGTGGACTCCTGGACGGGCCGGGAGCGCGACACGGCGACCCTGTCCGGCGGCGAGACGTTCTTCGCCTCGCTGGCCCTCGCGCTCGGCCTCGCCGACGTCGTGACGGACGAGGCGGGCGGCGTACGGCTGGACACGCTCTTCATCGACGAGGGTTTCGGCAGCCTGGACGAGCAGACCCTGGACGAAGTGCTCGACGTCCTGGACTCGCTGCGCGAACGCGACCGCAGTGTCGGCATCGTCAGCCATGTCGCCGACCTGCGGCGCCGCATCCCGGCGCAGCTGGAAGTGGTGAAGGAGCGGCACGGGTCGGCGGTGCGGCATCGCGCCGCGGGCATGCTCAGCGGCTGATCGCCCGGCGGGGGAGCGGCGAGGAGTACACGATGCTGGTGGTCACGGAGCCGAGGGTGCCGATCCTCCCCGTGACCTCTTCGAGGTGGCGCATCGAACGGGCGGTCACCTTCAGTACGAAGCAGTCGTCCCCGGTCACATGATGTGCCTCCACGATCTCCGGCGTCGTATCCGTCAGATCGTGGAACGGCTTGTAGTTGCCGTTCGGATAGCGCAGCCGTACCAGGGCCAGAATCGGCATCCCGAGCCGCTCGGGGTCCACCACCGCGGTGTAACCGCTGATCACCCCCACCTCCTCGAGGCGGCGCACCCGTTCGGTGACGGCGCTCGGGGACATGGCCACGGCGCGGGCCAGCTCGGCGAAGGTCGCGCGTCCGTCGCGTTGCAGGACCTCGAGGATGCGCCAGTCCGTGGCGTCCGGGGAATAGTCGGTCATGGTCCACAGACAACAGGGCAATCCCCGGCAGATCAAGCGATGTGCCGGGGATCATTACTTCCGGCAGGCGATCACCGACCGTAGATTTCTGGACATGACCTCACAGCTCACCCCTACGGACAACCCCGTCCTGCGCGTGGCGCCGGCGACCCCCGCAGCCGCTGCCGCGTACTTCGGCGCCTCGCTGGCCTTCCACGCCGACGTCTCCGACGTCGCCGCGGTACTGGCGACGGGCGGCGACCCGGGCTTCGTCGTGCTGGACTCCCGGTCCACCGCCTCCTGGGACCAGGGACACGTGCCCGGCGCGGTGCACCTGCCCACCGCACTCATCGCGGAGCAGGCACCGGCACTCCTCGACCCGGCTGTACCGGTGGTCACCTACTGCTGGGGCCCCGGCTGCAACGGTGCGACCCGCGCCGCCCTGGCCCTCGCCGAACTCGGCTACCAGGTCAAGGAGATGCTCGGCGGATTCGAGTACTGGGCACGCGAGGGCTTCGAGTTCGAGACCTGGCAGGGCCTGGAGCGGCGCACCGCGGACCCGCTCACGGCACCGGCCGATGCCGACGACTGCGGCTGCTGACCGCACCGCCCCTCGCCGGCGGCCACCGCTGCTGCCCGCCGGGAGACCGGCCGCAGCGCCCTCGGGGCCGGCCGGATCAGCTCGCGAGGCGTGCCGGTCAGCCCGCTACACGTGCCGGTCAGCGCCTGCGGGACCTGCCCGCGGCGTCGAGGAGGGCCGCGAACACGTCCTCGCCGTCGTGGCCGGCAGGCAGTCCGCTGACCTGCCCGTCGCCGACCTCCACCACCCGCCACGCCCCGTCGTCCCGCAGGGCCATGTCCGTCGTCACCCAACGGCAGTCGAGGCCGCGTACCGCCTCGCCGACGGCATCGAGGCCCGGCGAGGGCACCTGAGCGGGCGTGTCGGGGTGGGCGGTCACCAGCACGGCCTCACCGTCCACCCACCACACCCGGGCCTCACCGCCCGGAACGAACGACTCGTACGCCCGCAGGACCACACCACCGGCGAGGAAGTCGCCCTGCAGCTCGACGAACCGGCCGACGACCGAGGCGAGCCGAAGCCCGTCCGACAACTCCGGTACGAAGCAGGCCTCGTCCCACTCGTGCTTGCGGGACTTCACGAAGTCCTTCACGATCCCCGCCCCGGAGCCGAGAGGCCCGGCGAGGTGTGACCAGAACTCCGTGCCGGCGGAGGCGGCGGCGCCGGAGGGCAGCGCGCACCAGACGCTGTGCGGTGTGAGACCGGCGAATGTCCTGTACCAGCCGGGCAGTTCATGCGCGGTGCGGTACGCGGCGGCATCCGTGAGGAGCGAGCAGCCACGCCCTGCCAGCGCACCCTCCAGTTCCTCGTACCGTTCCGGCGGAATCATCCAGCCGCGGTACCACAACGGCCCCGAGTCCCGCGGGACCCGACCGACGCACGCTTCCGGGTCCCCGGCGAGCAGCGCGTCGTGGTCGACCAGGACGACCCGCGCACCCGCCCTGCGGGCAGCGGCAGCCTCCTGGGCGAACTGGGGGTCCGGACGTCCGGTGCGCAGGGGGTCGGAGCAGAACAGGAAACCGGTCGGCGGCATGCGGAAACCGTTCTCGATCTTTCACTCGGGACTTCGGCGGAAGCCGAAGGGAGCGTGCACGGGCGGAGGTGTCGCGGGCGGACAGGGCCGGTGATTCCACCGGCCCCGTCGGCCGCGCGGATCGGGACGCGGAACCCGATCCGTGGAACAGATCCAGGACGTACGCCCCGGCGTCAGATCCTGGACAGCTCGTCCACCAGATCGTCCAGGCCGAGCGAACCCTGCGAGAGTGCCGCCATGTGCCAGGCCTTGAGGTCGAACGCGTCACCGTGGGCCTTGCGTGCGTTCTCCCTGCCCAGCAGCCAGGCGCGCTCGCCCAGCTTGTACCCGATGGCCTGCCCCGGCATCGACAGGTAGCGGGTCAGCTCGCTCTCCACGAAATCGGCAGGCCGGCCACTGTGGCTGCCGAAGAACTCCTGGGCCAGTTCCGGTGTCCACCGCTCACCCGGGTGGAACGGCGAGTCCGCGGGGATCTCCAGCTCCAGGTGCATGCCGATGTCCACGATCACCCGGCAGGCACGCATCATCTGCGCGTCCAGGTATCCGAGCCGCCGCTCGGCGTCGGGCAGGAAGCCCAGCTCGTCCATCAGCCGCTCCGCATACAGCGCCCAGCCCTCGGCGTTGGCACTGACATGGCCGATCGACGCCTGATAGCGGGAGAGGCTGTCGGCGACGTGGGTCCACTGGGCGATCTGCAGATGGTGGCCCGGTACTCCCTCGTGGTACCAGGTGGACACCAGGTCGTACACGGGGAAACGCGTCTCGCCCATGGTGGGGAGCCAGGTGCGGCCGGGCCGGGAGAAGTCCTCGGAAGGACCCGTGTAGTACGGAGCGGCGGCGCCTCCCGCCGGAGCGATCCGGGACTCCACCTTCCTTACCCGCTCGGCGAGTTCGAAGTGGGTTCCGTCGAGCGCGTCGATGGCTTCGTCCATCAGCCCCTGCAGCCACACGCGGACCTCGTCCACACCCTCGATGTGCTTGCCGTGCACATCGAGATGGGCGAGAGCCTCCCAGGGGCCGGCGCCCGGAAGGATCTTGTCGGCCTCGGTCCTCATCTCGGCCAGCAGCCGGTGGTACTCGGACCAGCCGTACGCGTACGCCTCGTCGAGATCGAGGTCCGTGCCGTTGTACTGGCGCGCCCAACGTGCGTAGCGCTCACGGCCGACCGTGTCGGGGGAACCCTCGATCGCGGGTGCGTAGACCTCCCTCAGCCACCCGCGCAGTGCGAGGAGCCCCTCGGTCGCCCGGCGTGCGGCGTCGTCCAGTTCCGCGCGCAGCGACTCCGGCCCCGGGGCCACGAAGTCCTCGAAGAACCCGGTGCCGTTCTCCCCGGCCCAGGTACCCAGTTGCTCGATGAACGTGGCCGTCGGGCGCGGGCCCGCGTACAGCTTGCGATCGAGACCGAGCGCGAGCGAGGCGCGGTATCCCTCCAAGGCCGCGGGGACCGCGAGCAGTCGGTCCACGACCGCCGCCCAGTCCTCGTCCGTCGCGGTCGGCGTCGCCGTGAAGACGTCCCGCAGGCTGTGCGCCGGTGAGTGGATGTTGGAGATGGTCCGCAGGCCCTCCTCGGTCTCGTGGATGGCGAGTTCGGCCGTCAGGCGCTCGCGCAGCAGCCGCGCGCAGCGCTGCTCGGCGTCGGTGTCCGCGCCCGGCGCCTGCTCGGCGGCGTCGAGCTCCACCAGGGTGCGGCGGATCAGCTCGGCAGCGGCTTCCTGCCCGGCCGGAGAGAAATCGGGCAGCCGGCGAGAGCTTTCCGCGACACCGAGGTAGGTACCGGTGATCGGGTCGAGTTCGATGAACGCGTCGACGTAGGCGTCGGCGACCTGGCGCGGCAGCGTGCTGCTCGATGTGTCTGACATGTGGACATCCTCATACGGCGGAGGGCTCTGCGTCACCCGGATAGGACTTCGGTCCCCGTGGAGATCCCTTACGGCGTTGTGGAGTCGGGGTGCGTCTCGTTCGGGCCTGCGGCGGGCGGCAGCAGCGGACCGCACTCCCACTGCTGGAAGATCAGCCGCGTCTCCACCCGCGCCACCTCACGTTGCGAGGTGAACTCGTCCAGGACCAGCCGCTGCAGGTCCGCCGTGCCGGCGACGGCCACATGGACGAGATAGTCGTCGGGCCCGGTGAGGTGGAAGAGCGCGCGGGACTCGGGCAGTGCGCGGATCCGCTCGACGAACGGTCCGATGAGTTCCCTGCGGTGCGGCCGGACCTGCACCAGGAGCAGCGCCTCGAGGCCCCGGCCGAGCCGCGCAGGATCGAGCCGCAGCTGGTGCCCGAGGATGACGCCGGAGCGGCGCAGCCGTGCCACCCTGTCCAGGCAGGTGGACGGCGCCACCCCGACTTCGGCGGCCAGCTCCCGGTACGTCATCCGTGCATCGTTCTGCAGCAATCGCAGAATATGCAGATCCACCGGGTCCAGAGCGACAGATTCAGCCATCGGGCGAACGTAACACGGGATTCTCGCTCATTAGGCCGTTCAGTGTTCAGAGTAGTGACATGGACACCGAAGCCTCCTCGCTGACATCCCCGGCCCCCCTCCGGCCCAGGGCGCTCGCCACCGAAGCCGTGCACGCCGGACGCGACGATCTCGCCTCTCTCGGACTGCACGCCGCGCCCATCGATCTGTCCACCACCTACCCCTCGTACGACTCACGGGGTGAGGCCGAGCGGATCGATGCCTTCGCCGCCACCGGAGCCAGGCCGGACGGGCCGCCCGTCTACGCCCGGCTGGACAATCCGACGACCGCCCGCTTCGAGACGGCACTGGCCCGTCTGGAGGGGACCGAGAGCGCTGTGGCCTTCGCCAGCGGAATGGCGGCGCTCACCGCCGTGCTGCTGGCCCGCGCGAGCATGGGGCTGCGCCATGTCGTCGCCGTCCGGCCGTTGTACGGATGCAGTGACCACCTCCTCGGCGCCGGGCTGCTCGGGACCGAGGTGACCTGGACCGATCCGGCGGGCATCGCCGACGCGATCCGCCCGGACACCGGGCTGGTGATGGTCGAGACCCCGGCCAACCCGACGCTGGCCGAGATCGACATCCGGGCGGTGGCGCACTCCTGCGGTTCCGTGCCGCTGCTCGTCGACAACACCTTCGCGACACCCGTACTGCAGCGTCCGGTGGAGCACGGTGCCCGGGTCGTGCTGCACAGCGCGACCAAGTACCTCGGCGGCCACGGCGATGTCATGGGCGGGGTCGTGGCGTGCGACGAGGAGTTCGCGGCGAAGCTCCGGCAGGTGCGGTTCGCCACCGGTGGCGTGCTGCACCCGCTGGCCGGCTATCTGCTGCTGCGCGGCCTCTCCACACTGTCGGTGCGGGTCAGGGCCGCGTCGGCGAGCGCCGCCGAACTCACCCGCCGGCTCTCCGCCGACCCCCGCATCGCGCGGGTGCACTACCCGAAGCTGGGCGGGGCGATGGTCTCGTTCGAGGTGTACGGGGATCCGCACCGGGTGATCGCGGGAGTCGGGCTCATCACGCCCGCCGTGAGCCTCGGCAGCGTCGACACCCTGATCCAGCATCCGGCCTCCATCAGCCACCGCATTGTGGATGAGGGAGACCGGCAGGCTTCGGGCGTCGGTGACCGGCTGCTGCGGATGTCCGTCGGCCTGGAGGACGTCGAGGACCTCTGGGCCGATCTGTGTCAGGCGCTCAGCGACGGGTCTGCGGTGTCTGCTCGGCCTGCCCGTGCGGGGCGGCCGGCAGGACTGGAGTCGCACCCAGCCGGGCTGTGATGACGAGGGTTCCTTCTTCGATCTGGTAGTCGAGGGGCAGCGAGAGCGCACGCATGGCCGCGACCATGCCCGTGTTGTGCGCCTGGGTGACGGCGTACACGCTCTCGCAGCCCGCCTCGACGGCCAGGGCCACCAGCCGGCCCAGGAGTTCGGAGCCGATGCCCCTGCGCTGCCAGTCGTCCTCGACCATCAGAGCGACCTCGGTCTCGTCCCCGTCCCAGAGCAGGTGGCCGAGTGCGACCAGCCTGCCGGAAGCCGTCTGAACGGCGAGGGTCCGGCCGAAACGCGGGCTCAGCAGGTGGTCCAGATAGCGGTCGGCGTCCCGCACCGGGCCGTGGTACCGCAGACCGAGGGTGCGGTCGGAGCAGCGGTCGTGCATGGCGCGGGCGGCAGCGAGGTCGCTGCGGTCCGCGCGGCGCACCGTGATCTCGTTGCCCTCGGGAAGGGTGAGGACGTCCTCGCTGCGCGGGACGCGCGGCCCGAGACGGGCATCGAGCTCCACCAGCGCACGGGCCCTGGCGAATTCGGTCGGGGTGAACGGAAGGTAGGGCCGTTCGACGGTGATGACGCCGCCGGAGGGGTCGCGAAGCCTCATCACGGTCTCCTCCAGAACTCCCTCCACGGGAGCACTCTCCCCGGTGGGCCGCCCCGTGATCGACAGGGCCGGGAGCGAATGGATGGTGCAACGGCCGAGCAGCTGGCGCAGCGCGAGAGGGAGCTCCGCCGCGTCCAGAGCGGTGCGGGTCGCGAGGCCGAGGACCCTGGTGGGCGCATCCACCAGGTCGTGGGCGTCCGCGCGCTCGATCCAGGTGGCGGACCCACCCGCTGCGGAGATCTCCCGGGTGAGCTGCTGAGCCGGCAGCGCTGCGGGCGCCCGCAGCAGGAACTCGTCGACCGTGCCCTCCGCCAGCGGGTGCGTCTGCAGCGTGAGAATGTCGATCCGGTGCCGGGCAAGGGCGATGCAGAGGGCGGCGAGGGTGCCGGGGGTGTCCCGCACCGTCGTCCGCATCCGCCACAGCACCGTCTCCAGGTCCTCCTCCACGCCGGAGGACGCGAGCGCGCCGTCCGCGCCGCCGGTGTCCGTATCGGTCTCCGGCGGCGGCGGGGCGTGGCTGTGGCGTCGTGCCCACCATGTGTGGAACGCGGCCGTGGCCGCGAGGGCCACGGCCGAAGCGACCAGCAGGTACGGGCCGTCGGGGGTGTGCCCGATCAGATTGGCGATCGCGTCGGCCACCGCAACCGCTGTGAAGAGGGCGGCCAGCTCGATCAGGTCCCGCCGCCAGTGGTGGGGGCGGCGGGCACTCTTTGCGGATGTCACATCAGTCATGTCCTCACTGTGACCGAACGGTGTTGCCTGATCACGAACGCATTGTGACTGATGGGTTACGTGTGGATCTGGCGCCTATCAGTACCTTTTGGCTGTCCCCGTCGACGGGCTCCCCGCCGTACCCGGGTCCGGACGCCGCCAGCAGCCGGGCGGCCTGCCGCACCAGCTGCGAGGAGCCCCGCCGGCCGGCGGTCGCGGCGAGGCCGGCGATCGGCTCCGGGGCCACCGGTCCGCAGCGTTCCGCGCACGCGGCCGCCACGGCCAGGATGTCGCCCAGCCCGTGCGGCGCCTTCTCGTAGGCCAGCAGGCTCGGCAGCGCTGCCGTGAGCACCGTGAGGACCGTCCGGTACGCGCCCGTGGCGGCGGCTGTACGGGCCGAGTCCGCGAGCCGGTTCGGCTTCACGAGATCGTGGTCGACGAGAATGGCAAGCTCCCGGCCGAGCAGTCCCGGGTCCAGGCGCCCCTGCGCGGCGAGTACGAGGAGGGTGTCCACCGCCGAGAGGCGGTCCTCCGGATGGCGTGCCCCCAGCCCGTACGCCAGGGCGAGATGAATGGCGTCGGCGGCAGGTCCACCCGCCTCGGCGAGTCCCGGCAGGACCCAGGCCCCGCCGTCCGGGCCGTCGTCGGCGCCGTGCATGAGGGTGGGTATCAGCCAGGCCGCGAGCGCCTCGCCGTCCTCGGGGAGGGCCGCGAGCCAGTGCTCCGAGCGGGCGGCGGCCCAGTGGTAGCAGGGGCTCTGATCGGGGTAGTGCGGACGGCCCAGCCAGTGGAACGCGCGTGGGAACTCCTGCTGGATGTCGAGGCGTTCCTTCGTGGCGAGCAGCACCCGCCGGGTCCCGGTGGCGGACCGCTGCCACCAGGTACCGGGGGTCGGACGGTGGCTGTCGGACCCGTGCCGCAGTACGGGTGCGACCGGTGTGTCCGCCCGCAGCCACGAGGCGAGCCGGTCGCCCTCCGCCGTGCCGAGCAGGGCGGCGTCGGCCGCTGCCCGCAGGCTGTCGGTCCTTCGCACGCGAAGCAGCGCCTGCGCGAAGTCGGCGGGCCCCGGCCGGACGCCGAGCCGACGGTAGGCACGCAGCCTCTCCACGAGCTCGTCGGCGTCCAGCGAACCGGTGTGCCAGGTCGGCGTGGCCAGCAGGAACGGCACCTGACCCGTTGCCGCGAAGGCGGCCGCCTCCCACAGCCTCGCGTACATCACCCCGTCCAGCGCGGCATGCGGGCAGGTGCCTGCTGCCGTCCAGCGGTTGCGTCCGTCGTGCACGGACCGGAACGAGATCCGGCCGAGCAGCGATGCCGCGACAAGATCGAGACCGCCGGGATTCCTGGTGAACCACCGGTCCACCTGCTCCTCGCGAAGGTCATCGAGCCACCATTGTCCGGCCATGGCCTCGCGCAGTGCCTCCGTCAGCGCGGCACGGTCGGTCCGGGCGTGACGGATCAGCCCGTCGAGCGCGCGCTCGAACGAACCGACCTCCCGCGAGCCGGAGTTCACGAGGGCGGCCACCTCCTCGACGAGCTCGGCCACCGTCCCCGGAGCCGGTCCGAGGAGACGCGCGGCAGGCACCGGGGGCAGGGTCTCCTCGTAGGGCTCCTCCGCGGGGCCCTCGTCCAGCAGGTCCCCGAACACCTCGTGGGCGGCAGCCCGGTGCATCGGTCCCAGCTGCGCCGCGGCAACGGCGAGATCCTCACGCACGGCCTCACCGGCCGCGCGGAGATGACGTGCCGTCAGTTTCAGGGCCCGCTCCTGGACGTCCATGTCCTCGTGCCCGAAGGCCTCGGCGACGACCGGAAGCAGCTCATCGGCGGTGGACGCGTCCCGGCGGAGCGCCTTGCCGATCAGTATCAACTGGGTCCGCACCAGCTTCTTCTCCGTGCGGAACAGCACCGAGCCCGAGACCTCGGCGAGCACACGCGTGGTCAGCTCCCCGCGGGCGTCCAGCCGGGAGAGGACCTCCTGCGCATGGCCCGCGACGATCGGAATGCCGTCCCCGGCCATCCCCGACCAGTCCGGGACACGCGCATTCTCCTCCTCCTCGGTCAGGCCGAGCTCACGCACCACGGCCAGGTAGAACCTCAGACTCCCCGGCTTCCCTCCGCGCAGCAGCCGCTTCACGGCCCCGTCGACCAGCACGGCACGGTCCAGCACCCCTTCGGCAGCCAGCGTCGCCAGTGCGGCCGGCCAATGATCGCCGGAGTCCGGATCGTCGTACCAGTACAGAGCGGACGGCGGCTCGGACCCCTCGAACAGCCTCGGCACCATGGCCGTGAGATGCGGATCGGCGCGCAGGATCTCGATCAGGGGGTTCCGCTCGTTGCCGTGCCACCTGCTGGAACCGACGTACGACAGCCAGGCCTCCACGATGGTGTCCGTGACCGGCATCGGGCACTGCGCGATGCGGACCAGTTCGGCGACGAACCGGTAGTCGGCGTCCGTCGAGGCCATCGACGGACGTGCGGCCAGCCGATGGGCGAGGTCGCCGAGCCAGGCCGGATCACGGTCCGCGAGGACCTTCAGGACCAAGGGGTACGGAGTGCTCGACCAGTCGCGCAGGTCTCTGCCGCCGATCCAGGCCGCGCAGGCCGCAGCGCCGGTGTGACACCCCGCGCCCGCCACCAGCAGCGTGTTCTGGACGGCTGCCCGCTGCTGCCAGTCCCAGCCCCGGGCCTCCTTGCGCATGGACTTCAACTCGGCGAGGGCCGCCTTGCGTCCCGCGCGGTCGAGTCCGGCCACGAGTTCGGGCACGGCCTGCTTGCGGCCTTCCCGGACGGCCGTGAGGAGCTCCTTCATCGCACACCGCCCGCGACCGGGATGCCGCCGGCGACCGTGGCACCGCGGCGGACCATACGGACCGCCAAGGCGTGTTTGCAGGGGCCGCGGCGTCCTCGGTAGTCCGCCCACCACTGGCAGGTGCAGCTCAGCACTCCGTCCCTCTCCCGTACCTGATAACGGCGTTCGCCGGAGGAGACGGCCGCCAGCTCACCGTCGACGACGACCGCTCCCGAACCGGCCAGCTGCCGTGCCGCGACCAGACGAGGATTGTGCCGCTCGGCGCGGCGCGCGTCGTACGGAAGCTCCCGGTGGAAGTAAGCCGCGTTCGCGAGGTCGTACCCCACGCGCCCGGCCGTGCCCAACCGGGTGAGCGCCGCCCGGATCCGTTCCACCGTCAGCCCCGACTGCTCGGCCAGATCGGCGGGTTCGATCCTGGGCTCCCACGCCACAATACGGACACCAGTTCGGCATCCGCCGCTGCATCGTCCGTGGCCAGTGCCTCCAGCACTCCTCCCTCACCGGAGAATCCGCGGGACGCGTCGGGCGACAGGGTCAGTGTCAGCCGCATGCCCGGCAGCACCACCTCCCAGGCACTCGCCGTCGCCGCACCGTCGGCCACCGGACCGTAGATCCGCAGAGCCGTCGCATGCCGCAACACCCGCTGCAGCGCGACAAGTCGCTCCGGACCAGGCAGACAGACCGCGCCCGTCACGGGGCGGGTCGTCGGCCGCAGGGTCTTCCCGGCGGGCACGACCCACTGGGCTCCCCGCGAGGCGTTCCCCGAGGAGCGCGGCAGCGAACGGAGGAACCGGACAGCCTCCGCCGCCGGAAGCTCGGCCCTCAGATCGAAACCGGCGGACACCACCTGGGCCTCGGCGAAACCGCGCAGCCAGCGGCCCGGCAGCGGCACCTTCTTCTCCACCACGGGGCCGTCCATGGTGGTCACCGCCATCTCGTCGGGCCCGACCCGCAGATGCAGCGGATCGTCCGTGGTTATCCGCGAAAGCGCCTCACGCAAGGGGTGGTTGACATCCACGTTCGTCGTCCCGTGCCCCGTCTCCGCCCCGTCGAGGCCGTCCTGCAGCACATCGAGGCGCGCGTACACCCCGCAGCAGCCGGAGAACGACTCGAAGCGCAGCCGGTCGCCGTTGCCCGTGACCACCGGGTCGAGGGACGACGGCAGCATCCGCTGGTAGTAGCGGGCGGACGCCACATCGGCGACGGCCAGGAGCCCCCGCGCGGCGATCCTCGGCGACGTGAGGAATCCGGAGAAGAACCGGGGGTGCGCCTCGGTGCCGCGCGGCGTGAGACCGCCTGCGGTCTCCAGTCCGAGCAACTGCCCGGCCTGCGAGGACTCCAGGACGGACGGGCGTGAGTAGGCCAGGGCCTGAACGGATCGGGTCATGGGAAAACCGTAGGACCCGCCACTGACAACGGCCCCGGACACGAACCCGGGGCCGGTCCTCACCGACGCCCGCTCACTGCCCCGTACGCCCCGGCTGCAGCACCTTCGTGAACAGAACCGTGCCGCCCTGCGCCCGGAGCCGCACCGTCAGTTCCCCGCTCCCGCCGTCGATGTCGACCTCTCCGAAGAACTGCGGGGACTCCATGGGCGACACGTTCGCCCGGTCCGGCGCCCGGACGAAGACCCGCTCGGGGCCGAACGTGCCGTCGAGCGCGTTGGCGGGGAAGCCGCCTGCGGCCAGCGGGCCCGAGACGAACTCCCAGAAGGGTGCGAAGTCCTTGAACGCCGCCCGCTCGGGTGAGTAGTGCTGGGCGCTGGTGTAGTGCACATCGGCGGTCAGCCAGACCGTGCCCGTGATCCGCCGGTGCTTGATGTACCGCAGCAGCTCGGCGATCTGCAGCTCGCGTCCCAGCGGTGCGCCGGGATCACCCTGGGCGACTGCCTCGTAGTCCGTGGCTCCGTCGGGGACGACCAGGCCCAGCGGCATGTCCGCGGCGATCACCTTCCACACCGCGCGCGACTGCGCGAGTTCGCGCTTGAGCCAGCTCAGCTGCTCGGCGCCGAGGATGCCGGTGGTGTCATCGGGCCGGCGGCCGGGGGAGTTGGCGTTGCGGAAGGACCGCATGTCCAGGACGAACAGATCGAGCAGGGGACCGTGCCGCACGACGCGGTGTATGCGCCCTTCCCTGGACGAACCGTTCGCGGAGGAGCCGTGCAGGGCCGACGCGGGGAAGTACTCACGGAACGCACGCATCGAGCGGGCGGCCAGGAGGTCCACGTTCTTCTCCGTGTAGCGCACGTCGTCGAGGATCTGACCGGGATACCAGTTGTTCCGGACCTCGTGGTCGTCCCACTGGATCACGGAAGGAACCTGCGCGTTGAACGCGCGCAGGTTGTCGTCCAGCAGGTTGTACCGGAAGTTGCCGCGGTACTCGTCGAGGGTCTCGGCGACCTTCGACTTCTCCTGGGTCGTGATGTTGCGCCAGGTCCGGCCGTCGGGCAGTGCCACGCTCGGTTCGAGCACGCCGTCCGCGTAGATGTTGTCGCCGCTGCACAGGAAGAAGTCCGGGTCGAGGCGCCGCATTTCCTCGTACACCACGTAGCCGCCGATGTCGGGGTTGATGCCCCACCCCTGGCCCGCTATGTCACCGGACCACAGGAAGCGCACCCCCTCGCGGCGCCTGGCGGGGGCGGTGCGGAAGGTTCCGTACACCGGCTTGCCCGTACGGCGCGGGTCGTGCGGGTCCGCGAGCGTCACCCGGTAGTGCACCTGCTCGCCGGCGGGCAGACCGTACAGGGGGGTCGTGCCCGTGAAGTCCGTTCGGGGCCCGATCAGCGGACCGTGCCATCTGCGGGCCCTGCGGAAGGACTCGGTGGCCGACGTCTCGACCAGCATCCGGGCCGGACGGTCCGAACGCACCCAGACCAGCGCCGACGACGCCGTCACATCGCCCACCTGCACACCCCATGTCGCGCTCGGCCTGCCCGAGAGCGCGAAGGCGGGAGCGGCGGCCAGGGTCGTGGGAACGGCGACCGCGGCCGAGGCCAGCAGCGAGCCGCGCAGCACGGTGCGACGGCCCGGGGCCGGTACGCGAGGACGGTTCGACATCGAGTTGCCTCCAGGGGCGACGGGGCGGGCGGCCTGCCGGAACGGCTGTGCACGCATGGCTGGTTGCCGACTCATGCCTAGTGCCTGGCGGCAGCCGGAACGCCAACCCCAGATGAACAGGCGGCCTGTTCCTTCCCCGGGACGGAACATGCTGCCCGTCCCTTGCCTAGGACGCCTTGAGCCCGTGGGCCAGCAGACGGATCCCGTGCGCGATGTCGGACGGGGCCAGATGCGCGTAGCCGAGCACCAGACGGACCGCGGGGTCCTCGGCGCCGGCCGTCCCGTAGTCGCTCAGGGGGCGAAGGGCGATCCCGGCCGCCGCCGCCCGGACCAGGATGTCCGTCCGGGCCCCGCAGCGTTCGGGCAGACGGGCGATGATGTGCAGCCCCGCGGCGATCCCGCTGACCTCGGCCCCGGGAAAGTGTTCCGCCAGCGCAGCGGTCATGGCGTCCCGGCGCTCCCGGTAGGCGCGCTGGCAGCGGCGCAGGTGACGGTCGTAGCCGCCGCGGGTGACGAAGTCCGCGAGGACGGCCTGGTCGATGGCGGGATTGCCGAGGTCCATGGTGCGCTTGCGGTCGACGATCTCGTCGGTCATCGACGCGGGGGCGATCAGCCAGCCCAGTCGCAGTCCCGGCGCCAGCGACTTGCTCACCGAGCCGGTGTACACGACATGCTCCGGGTCCAGTCCCTGGAGCGCCCCGACCGGCGCCCTGTCGTAGCGGAAGTCGCCGTCGTAGTCGTCCTCCATGATCACGGCCGAGGAGCTGCGGGCCCAGTCGAGGAGTCCGCTGCGCCGCTCGGCGGAGTAGGCGATCCCGGTGGGGAACTGATGCGCCGGGGTCGTGACGAGAGCGCGCACGCCGGAGCGCAGCAGCGGTGCCACAGCGAGTCCCTCGTCGTCCAGCGGAAGCGGTACCGTCCCGAGCCCGGCCGAGGCGAACAGCGTGGCGTGCTCCGGGCTCCCCGGGTCCTCGACGCCGACCGCCGAGGCGCCGCGCGCCCGCAGCACGAACCCGAGCAGCGTCGTCGCCTGCGCCACCCCCGAACACACCACCAGCCGCTCGGGATCGGCCACCACCCCGCGGCGCCGCGTCAGCAGGGCGGCCAGTGCCTCGCGCAGCTCCGGAAGTCCGCGCGGGTCCGGGTAGCCGAGGGCACTGTGCGGCAACCGGCCGAGGACCGCGCGGTGGGCGGCGCCCCATGCGCTCCGCGGGAAGAGGGAGAGGTCGGGGGTGCCCGGGCGGAAGTCCACCCGTACGCCCGGCGCACGCGGCGCCAGGTCACGCGCCCCGTGGGCGGCCGGCCGCACCCCGCCGCTCACCCAGGTGCCCGCGCCTCGGCCGCTGCGCAGATAACTCTCGGCCGTGAGCTGCTCGTACGCCTCCGTCACCAGACCGCGCGACACCCCGAGGTCGGCAGCGAGTTCACGGCTTGCCGGAAGTCTGGTCCCGGCCGCGAGCCGGCCCGAACGCACGGCCTCGCGCAGCGCCGACTGCAGAGCCCGCCCGCGCTGGCGGGCTGGCGCGGAGACGGCGGGAACCAACAGCTCCCAGGCGGCGGTAGCGATGGGCGGCTCTTCCTGAACGCCCGGGTCGGGTCGCGAATTGGTCTCCGAAGACGTCATGGAAGTGGACCTTAAACCGGACCGTGCCCGAACCTAGCGTCGGTTCCATGAACGCTACCGATCTGCGCGGCGCCCTCCTCGCTGCCTTCGCCTGCACCCTGGTCGGTGCCTCCTTCACCGCGAACAGCCTCCTCGGCGACTACCCGTACGCTGGCGGGCAGGCACTGAGGTACGGCCTCGCCGCACTGCTGCTGCTCCCGCTCCTGCACAGCGGCGGCAGGTCGGGGCTCGCCCCTCTGCGTACCCTCACAGGCCGTCAGTGGGGCCGCCTCGCGGCCCTCGCGGCCATTGGCATGGTCGGCTTCAACCTGGCGGTGCTGGCCGCCGAACGCTCGGCGGAGCCGGCTGTTCCGGGCGTGTTCGTCGGCTGCGCACCCATCGTCGTGGGGGTCATGGTTCCTGCGCTGGAAGGCCGCCGTCCCTCGCGGACCGTCCTGTACGCGGCCGGCTTCGTCGCCGCCGGGGCGTTCACCGTCCAGGGCTGGGGCCGGACCGACCTGGCGGGCATCCTCTGCTCGACGGGCGCGCTCGCCGGTGAGGTCGGCTTCGCGGTACTGGCCGTGCCGGTGCTGCGTCCCCTGGGCCCGAAGCTGCTGTCGGCGACCGTCTGTGCCGTCGCCGCAGTGGAATCGGCGCTGCTCGGCGTACTGCTGGACGGGGCAGGGTTCGTACGGGTGCCCACGGCAGGGGAGGCGCTGGCCCTGTTGTGGCAGGCAGCCGTCGTCACGGTGATCGGATTCGTCTGCTGGTACAGCGGTATGCGGCGTATCGGTGCCGAGCGCGCCACGCTCTTCTCCGGACTGATCCCGGTCTCGGCCGCACTCACCGCGCCTGTCGTCGGTGCGGGGGCGTACGGCATCGCGCAGGGTGCGGGCAGCCTCCTGGTGGGCGCGGGTGTGGCCCTCGGCTCGGGCGTCCTGAGGCGCCGCCTTCCTGCAGCCGGGAGAGCTGGCGCTGCAGCAAGCGGTGCGGGCCGTTCCGGGACTGGGGCCACGGCTGCAGCGGCACTGCGCGCCGGGCGTTCAGCGGCTCGTGTCGAGGATGACGCGCGCCACGGGGGCGGGGTCGTCGTTCATCGGAACATGACCGCAGTCGGGGAGCCGTACGAGCCGGGCGCCGGGGATGAGGCTCTTGGCCCGGACTCCCTGCCGGCGCAGCAGCAGACGGTCCCGGTTGCCCCAGGCGATGGTGACCGGAAGATCCGGCACGTCGTCGGTGAAGGCGAGGCCCCGGCCGGCGGCAAGAGTCTGGTGGAAGCCCGTCGCCCCGCGCAGAGCGACCGTCTCCGACACGACGGCATCGGGTGAACGGCGGCCGGGCCGTGCGTAGATGGTGCTGGTCAGCGCCGCACGGCCGGCCGAGCTCCGCGAAAGCCGCTCGATCACGGGCATCGGCATCGTCAGCGCACCGCGGCGCATCGTGCGCAGCACCCCGAAGGCGTAGCGGCGCTCACCCTCCGTCCAGAACCCGGCCGGGGACAGAGCCGTCACCGAGGATACGAGCTTCTCGCGGCCCAGCTCCAGCGCCAGGAGCCCTCCGAGGGAGTTCCCCGCGACGTGCGGACGCTCCACCCCGATCGCCTCGCAGAAGGCGGCGAGCACAGGGACCACGGTGTCCAGGTCGTAGGGGAGGCCGTCCGGCAGCGCCGGTGAGTCCCCGAACCCGGGCAGGTCCACGGCTATGACATCCCGCTCGGCGGCCAGGATCCGTACGACCGGGTCCCAGGCCTGACGGTGGTGACCGATGCCGTGGAGCAGAAGCAACGGCTCGCCGGACCCGGTTCGTTCGTACGCCATGGACACGGTGTGCCGGCCGAGGGCCGAATCGACTACGAACGAGACCGTGGTGGCCATGCTGCTCCTCAGGTGATCCGTCCCCGGGCGGGCGGGGGATGAGTGGACAGGCCCCTCGTCAGCAATGATTACCGCCCGGTAGCTTGTAGTTCAATAGGTGCGCCCGATTCCTGCTGTTCCTGCTGTTCCTGCTGTTCTTGCTGGACAGCGTCTGACGTGTCCGCTGGGATGGGGAAGTGACTGCCGACACCGCGACCGATCTCTTCGAAGAAAGCCGGCCCGTCCTCACCGGGGTCGCCTACCGCATGCTCGGCCGCATCGCCGACGCCGAGGACGTGGTGCAGGAGGCGTGGCTCCGCTGGTCGTCGGCGGGACGCGAGGACGTGCGGGAACCGAGGGCCTTCCTCGTACGCATCACCACCAGGCTCGCCATCGACCGGCTGCGCCACCTGCAGTCCAGGCGCGAGGCGTACGTGGGGCCGTGGCTGCCCGAGCCAGTCGTCACCGAGTTCGGGCCTTCCGTCCCCGACACCGCGGAACAGGCGGTCCTCGCCGACTCCGTGTCCCTCGCCGTGCTGGTCGTCCTCGAGTCGCTCTCGCCGTTGGAGCGCGCGGTGTTCGTCCTCCGCGAGGCCTTCGGATTCCCCTACGCCGAGATCGCGGTCACCCTCGACCGGACCGAGGCTGCGGTTCGCCAGCTCGCCGGACGGGCCAAGAGGCACGTGGAGGAGCGCAAGCCGCGTTACGACGTGGATCCGGCCGTACGCCGTGATCTCACCGAGCGGTTCCTGTCCGCCGCGTCGGGTGGCGACTTCGAGAAGCTGCTCGACCTGTTGGCGCCCGATGTGCGGCTGGTCAGCGACAGCGGGGGCAAGTCGAAGGCGCCGCGGCGGATCATCGAGACCGCTGACAAGGTCAGCCGCTTCCTCTTCGCTGTCGGGCGGGACATGTCCGTGGAAATGGAGGCGCGGATCGTCGAGCTCAACGGTGGTCCGGCCGTGGCGTTGTTCATCGACGGAAATGTGGACACGGTCTTCCAGCTGGACGTCGAAGAGGGATTCATTCAATGTGTCTATATCGTTCGTAATCCAGACAAACTTTCCGGATTGTCCGTGAATTGGGCGGCCGCTCGCGGATAACCGTCCGCTTTCCTCGCCTCGGCCCTTCTCGCGGCACCTGCGAACCCGTGAGCCCCAACGAGCCCCACGAGCCTCTTCGGACGTGGGGCTCAGTGCTGCGTACTGCCCACCGCTCCGCGAACGTCCTGTGAACGCTCTGCGGCAGTGGATCGTTTCGCTCTGTTACGGGGTGAGGATTGGTCTTGACCAAGGTGGTACGCCGCCCTAAGGTCTCCATGTTAAGACAGGGACCTTTAATAAATAACGTCGCGGAAAGACGCCGGGCGAATGCGGAGGACAGGGTGGGGACCACGCAGCTGGAATCGGTACAGGAGCCGAAGTACTGGCACCTCAAGACCGTGCTCAGTGAGGCACTCGACTCGGACTTTGCGGTAGGAGAGATCCTGCCCAACGAGCGTGACCTCGCGGCGCGTTTCGGAGTCGCCAGGGCCACGCTCCGACAGGCTCTGGAGCAGCTCGAACTCGAAGGCAGACTGCAGCGACGCCGGGGTGTCGGCACGACTGTCGCTCCGCCTCGCGTCGGTGTGGCCGTCGCTGCCGCACAGCACGACTGGGCGGGCGGGGGCTCGGACGAGGCCTGGCAGCCCGTCGAATGCACCGTCGCGACGGCTCCCGCCGCGGTTGCCGCCGTGCTGGAGTGCGACGCCGAGGAACCCGTGCACGTGGTGCGCCGCATCCGTGTCACCCATGGGCAGTCGGTGGCGGCGGAGCTCCTGTACGTCCCCTCGTCGTCCGTACCCGAACTCTCCGCGATCGAAGCGCCGTCCGGGCCCACCCGGGCCCGCAGCGTCCTGCGCGAGCTGCACCGACTCGGCCTCGACGGCCAGGACCGCTCGGTCGAGCTCGGCTCGGCCCGCGCGGACGACGCCAAGGAGCTCGACCGGCTTCCGGGCGCCCCGGTTCTCGTGGTCACGACACGCTACTTCGCCGCCTCCGGTACAGCGGCCGTATCTGTCGCCACGTACCGGGCGGACACCTGCCGCCTGACCTTCGGGGACTCGGGGGCGCTGGAGATCAGCCACGACGAGCAGGAACGGCAGGCTTCCTGACCTGAGGGCGCCGCGGTTCCTGTCCCCGGCACCCGAGGCCGGCCGTTCGCTCGTGCCATGGCCAACGTGCGGCCCGTCGCAGTCAGCGGCGGGCCGTCACCGTTGCCTCCACCGCGAAGAGCTGCTCCTCGACATGGTCCAGCGCGAGCCGCAGGGCGCCGGTGGCCACGGCCGCCTCGCCCAGCAGCGACAGGGTCACCTTGGGCGGCCGCAGACAGTAGCGGGCCAGCTCGTCCCGGAGCGGGTCGAGGACACCGTCCAGGCCGGCGGCCCAGCCGCCGATGACCACGAGCTCCGGATCCAGCGCCAGCACCAGGGCCGCGACGTCGTGAACCAGACGCTGGATGAACCGCTCGACAGCGGCCTGCGCGCCTGCATCCCCGTGCTTGGCCTTCGAGAAGACGGCGGCCACGGCGTGCTCGTCCAGCGGGTCCAGCGGGGTGTCGGTCGTCGAGAGGAGATGCTCCGGGGTGACATCCCGGCCCAGCAGGTGCAGCGCGCCGATCTCGCCGGCCGCCCCGCCGAATCCGCGGTGCAGCCGCCCGCCGATCAGCGAACCCGCCCCGGGGCTCAAGCCCGCGAGAACGAAGACGATGTCATCGGACTCGGTTGCCGCACCCTTCCAGTGCTCGGCCACCGCCGCGGCATTGGCGTCGTTCTCCACCAGCACAGGGCACCGGAAGGAGCGCCGCAGCTTCTCGCCGAGCGCCAGGCCGGTCCAGTCCGGCAGGGCGGTGCCCAGCCGCACGGTCCCGTCGGCCTCGACAATTCCTGGGCTGCCCACCCCGACCGCTCGCAGACTGCTCCGCGCCACTCCGGTACGCCGCAGTACATCGGCGATCACGGCCCTGACCTGATCGATCCTGTCATCCGCGCAAGCGGTCTCGGAGACCTCGCGCGAGCCCGCGCCCACGATTCTTCCGTCCAGCCCGGACAGCAGCGCGGAGACCCGGTGGGAGCCGATCTCGACACCCAGCAAGTACCCGGCCTCGGCACGGAACCGGAACCGCCTGGCAGGCCGCCCCTGCCGCCGTGTCTCGCTCTCGTCAGGCGAGGCCTCGACGACCAGACCTGCCTCGAAGAGGCCCTCGACGACTCCCTCGACGGTAGGACGGGACAGCCCCGTGAGTCGCGTCAGGTCCGTGAGGGTGGGTGACTGGGCCCCCCGCAGGGCGTGCAGCACCACCGCGGAATTGATCCGCCGGAGCAGAGACGGGTCCCCACCGGTCAGCCGGCCCACGGTTGTGTCCTCCCAGGTCGTGCGCATGTCTGCCGGATCGTACTCGCTGACCCAGGCTGCGGCGACCGGCTCCGGAAGCCGGTACCGAGAGGTGACCTGAGTCAGCCCGGGGCCACGAAGCCGGACTCGTAGGCGGCGATCACCGCCTGGGTACGGTCCCTGGCGCCCAACTTCGCCAGAACCGCGCTGACATGGCTCTTCACCGTCTCCACCCCGACCGTGAGCTTCGCGGCGATCTCCGAGTTGGACAGGCCCCGTGCCATCAACCGGAGCACCGCGGCCTCACGGTCGGTGAGAGCCGCACGGTCCATCGCCGCCCGCGCCTTGCTCGTTCCGTACTCCGCCGCGAGCCGGCGGACCGCAGCGGGGAACAGCAGCGACTCCCCCTCCGCCACCAACCGCACCGCGTGCACGATCTCCGCAGGCCTGGCGCGCTTGAGGAGGAACCCGTCCGCACCGGCACGCAGCGCCTCGTACACGTACTCGTCGTTCTCGAAGGTCGTCACCACGAGGATCTTCGGCGGATCGGCAACCGTGCGCAGCACCAGCCGGGTCGCCTCGATCCCGTCCATCAAAGGCATACGGACGTCCATCGCCACGACATCGGGGCGCAGTTGACGCACGAGGGGGATCACCGCGGCACCATCGGCCGCCTCACCCACCACGGTGATATCGGGCTGCGCCTCGAGGACCGCACGCAGTCCCGTGCGTACGAGGGGCTCGTCGTCGACCAGAAGTACGGTAACCGGCATCCGGTCAGCGTATGTGGTCCAGCGGGAGGCTCGCGTGCACCATCCACTCTCCTTCGTACGGGCCCGTCTTGGCCTTTCCGCCGAGCAGGGAGGCTCGCTCCCGTATGCCCCGCAGGCCGCTTCCGCCGCCCCGCACCTTCGATGATCCGTCGAGCGGATTGGCCACCTCGAGCTCCAGCCACCCGTCCATCACCGCGAGCCTCACCCGGACGGGTACGGGGCCGGCGTGACGCAGCACGTTGGTGAGTGACTCCTGAAGAATTCGGTAACCCTCGCGGGACACGGGGTCGGGGACCAGACCCAGCGGCCCCGACACATTCGCTTTGATCGTCGCCCCGGCGCCGCGGGCCGAGTCCAGGAGCCTGTCGGCCTCGAGCAGCGTGGGCCGCCGGCTGACGGGGGTGTCCGATTCCCGCAGTACTCGCAGGACGCGCTCCAGGTCGTCCAGCGCGCTGCGGCCGGTCTCCTCGATGGCGGCGAGTGCCCGGTCGGTGAACTCGGGGTCGCGCGCAGTCCGAGCAGCCCCCGCCTGCACCACCGCGACCGTCAGCGCGTGCCCGATCGAATCATGGAGCTCGCGGGCTATGCGGTTGCGCTCGAGCAACTGCTCGGTGCGCTCCTCCAGGGCGGTCATCCGCTCAACGGGTGACGGGCCGAGCAACCTGCGGGCAACAGCTGTGACCAGGTGGCCGAGCACGACGACCAGCCCGAGCAGCAGCAGGATCGGCAGGGGAGCGAGCAGCGCGAACCACCAGCCCGGCTCGATGCCACGGACCAGCCAGTCACCGCTCAGCGGGGTCCCGAACGAGGCGCTGACGAGGTCGACCGTCGTGGCAGGCAGCCAGACCGTTGCGAAGGTGGCCGCGGTCGCGAACAGCAGCCGTGCCTCCAGCCAGACCGCGGTGCGCCAGCGGTCCGCCCATGTCGCCGCGGGCGCAATGGAGATCGCGGCGTCCGGGCGGCCGCGCTCCTGCGGTGTGAGGAGCAGCTGAGCCTGCACTCCTTCGGCGAGACGCATCGCGGGAATCAGCCCCACGGGAATCGCGAGGACGAAGGGAACCCACGGCCTGTCCGGGGAAATGAACAGCCACACGCTGACGACCGCGGACGGGATGAGCAGGTGAAGCCATCGGCTGTAGGTGGCGGGGACTGCCAACGGTCTGAGGAGGCGGCGCATGCTGCCATCGTGCCAGTGCCGAGCGGTCGGAGGCTCCCCCGTGAGAGGGAGAAGGTCCACTCGGGCGGGGGAGGCCATGCACCGTGGCCGGCGGCCAGTCTGGGGTCATGACCAGCATCGACGTTCACGAGCTCACGAAGGACTACGGACCCACCCGCGCCGTGGACCACCTCACGTTCAGCGTGCGGCCGGGCCGGGTGACGGGATTTCTCGGTCCGAACGGCGCCGGGAAGTCCACCACCATGCGACTCGTCCTCGGCCTGGACCGGGCCACGGGTGGTTCCGCCACGATCGGCGGACAGCCCTACGCCTCGCTCGGCAACCCGCTGCGCCGCGTCGGCGCACTGCTCGATGCGCAGGCGGCGCACGGCTCGCGGACCGCGCGCAACCACCTGCTGGCGCTCGCCGCGAGCAACGGCATAGCCGGCAGCCGGGTCGAGAAGGTGCTCGAGGAAGCCGGTCTCGGCACAGTCGGCGGAAAGCGGATCAAGACGTTCTCGCTCGGCATGCGCCAGCGTCTCGGTATTGCTGCGGCACTGCTCGGAGATCCGGAGGTGGTGATGCTGGACGAACCGTCGAACGGACTGGACCCGGAAGGCATCATCTGGATCCGTGAGCTGATGCGGCGGCTGGCCCGCGAGGGCCGCACAGTCCTCGTCTCCAGCCACTTGATGAACGAGACCTCTTCCTTCGCCGACCACCTGGTGGTCCTCGGCCGTGGCCGGCTCCTCGTCGATCTGCCGATGCAGGAGTTCCTCGACTCGCGGAGCCGTCCGCGCGTACGTCTCCGGACAACCGAATCCACGCGACTGAGGGATGTGCTGATCCGCAAGGGCTACGAGCCGGAGCAGGGAGACGACGGCCGCTGGACGGTGGAGGGAGTCAAGGCGGAGGAAATCGGTGCCGTGGCCGCCTTCGAAGGAATCCCCATCCTTGAGCTCATCGACGAGCAGGCCACCCTGGAACAGGCATATCTCGACCTCACCGCGGCCGAAACGGAATTCGCCGCCCCCACATCATCCACCGCCCGCCAGGAGGTCTGACCGTCGTGACGATGTCGACAACTGCTGTTCTCCACTCCGAGTGGATCAAGATCAAGTCGGTGCGGTCCGTGTCCGGATCCCTGATAGCGGTCTTCGCCGCCACCCTCGCCATCACCGTGCTCGCGTTCGCCACGGTCGGACAGGCGGAGGCGGACAACGCCAACGCCGAGCCGGTCTTCGACGCCTTCTACGCCCTGAACTTCGGCCAGATCGCCGCCATCAGTTTCGGTGCGACCGCCCTGTCCTCCGAGTTCCTGAACGGAGCCCTGCGGATATCGCTGTCGGCCGTTCCACGCCGAGGTCTCTTCTACGCAGCCAAGATGTCCGTGGTCGGCGGGCTCGCTCTCGCCGTAGGCATGATCACCAGCTTCGCCACGTTCCTCGTGGGGCAGATGTTCATGGGCGACTACGCAATCGGTCTGGGAGAACCCGGCGCTCTGCGTGCGGCGTTCGGCGGGGGCATCTACCTCACGCTGATGGCGCTGTTCGCGGCGGGACTGACAGCGCTGCTGCGCAGTGCGGTTGCCGTGCTCAGTCTGCTCATCCCCTTCATCCTGATCGTCTCCTTCGTGGTCGGAGACATCGCGGGCGGCGTAGCGCAGTATCTTCCGGACCGGGCAGGGCAGTTGGTGCTCCACCAGACTCCCCAAGGAAGCCTCGGGCCGTGGACGGGGATGGCCGTCACCGCCGCATGGGCCGGTGCCGCGCTGTTCGCCGGCTGGTGGGCGGTGCGTAAGAGGGACGCCTGACCGGCGCCCGACGGGCTCAGGAGCTCAGGGCCCAGGGCCCAGGGCCCAGGGGCTCAGGGGATCTCAGGGGTGCAGCGGCCAGGGGCGGGGGGTACGGATGCCTCCTGTCCCACGGCCGTGCGCAGGCGGGCGAATTCCTCCGCCATCGTCCTCACGGTCCAGTGCGCGTTGAGCCCACTCGGGTTGGGCAGGGCCCAGACACGGGCGCCGCCGATGGTTCGCTCCTGCGGGCCGATCTGCGCTCGGCGTTCACCGAAAGCCGTGCGGTAGGCGGTGACGCCGACAACAGCGAGCCACGAAGGCCCGAACTGCTCCACCTTCGCCGACAGAAGTTCTCCCCCTGCGCGGAATTCCTCGGTGCTCAGCTCGTCCGCACGTGCCGTGGCGCGGGCCACCACGTTGGTGATGCCGAGGCCGTGAGTGAGCAGCTCGTCCTGTTCCGACGGTTTCAGTTGCCTCGGAGTGAAGCC
Organism: Streptomyces sp. NBC_00683; assembly: GCF_036226745.1. Classification (NCBI taxonomy): domain Bacteria; kingdom Bacillati; phylum Actinomycetota; class Actinomycetes; order Kitasatosporales; family Streptomycetaceae; genus Streptomyces; species Streptomyces sp. NBC_00683. Next base: position 7,581,196 of record NZ_CP109013.1, read on the forward strand.
CGACAGATGCAGAACGGGCCAGAACCGATTGCCCGGGTGGGCGAAGTGGTGCCCAGTGGCCCCGGTCATGAGACTCGGGTTGATGCCGCAGAACAGCACACGCAGACCACCCGCGACCACATCGGGGACGATGCGGTCGCGGGCGGCCAGGAGTTCCTCGGGTGTCATGCGACGGTGGTGGGACCGTCAGAGGATGGAACCGGGCGTGTAGCCGGCCGCTTCCGGGTGCTGCTTGGTGATCTCCTCGATCCGGGCCACCAGAGCGGCGACCTGATCGCCGGCCGCGCCGGTGAAGGACAGCTTGTCCGCCATCAGGGCGTCCAGCTGCCCGCGGTCGAGCGGGATGCGCTCGTCAGCGGCCAGCTTGTCCAGCAGCTCGTTGCGTTCCGCACCCTGCTCACGCATCGCCAGCGCCGATGCGACAGCGTTCTCCTTGATCGCTTCGTGGGCGACCTCACGGCCGACTCCTGCCCGTACCGCGCCCATCAGCACCTTGGTGGTGGCGAGGAACGGGAGGTAGCGGTCCAGCTCACGTGCCACGACCGCGGGGAACGCGCCGAACTCGTCGAGGACCGTCAGGAAGGTCTCCAGCAGACCGTCGAACGCGAAGAACGCGTCCGGCAGTGCGACGCGGCGGACCACGGAGCAGGACACGTCGCCCTCGTTCCACTGATCGCCCGCCAGCTCGCCCGTCATCGACGCGTAGCCGCGCAGGATGACCATCAGGCCGTTGACGCGCTCGCAGGAGCGGGTGTTCATCTTGTGCGGCATGGCCGACGAGCCGACCTGACCCGGCTTGAAGCCTTCGGTCACCAGCTCGTGGCCGGCCATCAGCCGGATGGTCTTGGCGACCGACGAGGGTGCGGCGGCCAGCTGGACCAGCGCGGTGACCACGTCGTAGTCGAGAGAGCGGGGGTAGACCTGGCCGACCGAAGTGAAGGCCTGCGCGAAGCCGAGGTGACCGGCGATGCGGTGCTCCAGGTCGGCGAGCTTGTCCGCGTCGCCGCCCAGCAGGTCCAGCATGTCCTGGGCCGTGCCGACGGGGCCCTTGATGCCACGCAGCGGGTACCGGTCGAGCAGGTCCTCGAGCCGTCCGTAGGCCACGAGCAGCTCGTCCGCGGCGGTCGCGAAACGCTTGCCGAGCGTCGTCGCCTGTGCGGCGACATTGTGCGAGCGGCCCGCGATGACCAGCTCACGGTACTCGGCGGCCAGCTTGCCCAGGCGGGCCAGAACCGACACCGTACGGTCGCGCATGAGCTCCAGCGAGAGCCGGATCTGCAACTGCTCGACGTTCTCGGTGAGGTCCCGGGAGGTCATGCCCTTGTGCACCTGCTCATGGCCGGCGAGGGCGTTGAACTCCTCGATCCGGGCCTTCACGTCGTGCCGGGTCACCTTCTCGCGCTCGGCGATCGAGGCCAGGTCGACCTGGTCGATCACCCGCTCGTAGTCGGCGAGCGCTGCGTCGGGCACCTCGATCCCGAGGTCCTTCTGAGCGCGCAGCACCGCCAGCCACAGCTGACGCTCCAGCTTCACCTTCTGCTCGGGGGACCAGAGGACGGCCAGCTCCGTAGAGGCATAGCGGCCGGCCAGGACATTGGGGATGCGAGGCTTCGCAGACACAGCAGTCACGTGTCCAGATTCTACTGGCGGTTTCTGCAGGCCGACGCCGCGGGCCGGTGTGTGCTTTCCTACGAACGCGATGCCCGGCCTGATCCCAAGGCTTGTCATGGGGGGCCCTACCGCTTCGGCCTACCGCTTCGCGGCCACGAATCCCCACTGGTCGACCGGCTCACCGGTGGCGGGCTCCTCCGGGCGCCACAGGCTGATCGACCCGAAGCCCGGCTCGACCAGGTCCAGGCCGTCCGAGAAGGAGCGCATGATCTCCCTGGGCCGTGAGATGTAGGGCATGGCGCCACCGCTGGCGTAGTCGTCGGACGCCGCCCGGGTCTCCTCCGTCTCGATCGTGTCGCACAGCATCAGGAAACTTCCGGCGGGGAACGCGTCGAGGTAGCTGCGCAGAAGGGCGGCGGCCTCGCCCCCGTCCGCGATGTGCCCCAGGGTCGAGAGCACCATCAGGGCAACCGGTTGCTGGAGGTCCAGTGTCCTCGCGGCCTCCCGCAGCACCGTCCCGGAGTCCCTCAGATCCGCGTGCACGTAGTCCGTGGCGCCCTCGGGCCGGCTGGTCAGCAGGGCGCGCGCGTGGGCCAGCACGATGGGGTCGTGGTCCACGTAGACGATGCGGGCCGAAGGGGCGACCGCCTGGGCCACCTCGTGCGTCGCGTTCGCTGTCGGCAGGCCGGTGCCGAGGTCGAGGAACTGCCGTATCCCGGCTTCCTGGGCCAGATAGCGAACAGCTCGCGCCTGGAACAGGCGGGAGGCACGGGCGATGTCGATGATCTGCGGGTACGACTCCTCCATGGCCGCGCCCAGGAGGCGGTCCACCTCGTAGTTGTCCTTGCCGCCCAGCCAGTAGTTCCAGACGCGCGCCGAGTGCGGTGTGCCTGTGTCGATCCGGTCCGCAGGCGGCGAGGTGTCGTCACTCATCGTTCATCCCTGTCCTGGTGCCCAGGGTGCCCCTGCGCGATGGACGACCAGCCTGGCTCATCCGCCCCTTGCGTACCAGGTGCAACTGCGCCAACTCGGCTGCTGGGCAATGACGTCGGGAAGCCATGGCCCGCAGTGGCGTCAGCTGTCCAGCCGACGCCACTCCGTCACAGGGCCGGGGTTCGCCGCATCCGCAGGCGTGACGTAGAAGGCACGCCCGAGTCCGGCGTCGAACTGCGCGCCGGCCCGTCCGTCGCCGGACGAGCGTCCGGTAAGACGCCGCCCGATCCAGGGCATCAGATGCTGGCGGGCAAACCTGACGTCATCGACGCGCCGCCTCGCCCAGCGCGCCGGCTGGGAAGCCGGTACAGGGGTCCGCCAGTCGCTCTCCGCAGGCAGTCCGAGCGTCTGCCAGACCGCCTCGGCGACCCTTCGGTGCCCCTCGGGCGTCAGATGCAGCCGGTCGACGTCCCACATCCGGGGATCCCCCAGGGAGGGTGCGCCGTACAGGTCGGCCACCACCGCGCCGTGCCGTTCCGCCAGGTCGTCGACCAGCGAGAAGAGCTCCTCCATGCGCGGACGGAAGCGTTCCATCACGGGACCGTTGCGCCCGGGGCTGCGCATCAGCACCAGCTGCTTGCACGACGGCGCGAGACGCTCGACGGCCTCCTCCAGCCGACCCCGCACCATGCCCATGTCGCACTTCGGCCGCAGAGTGTCGTTGAGCCCGCCGACGAGCGTGATCACGTCGGGCTGCAGCGCTGCCGCGACGGCTACCTGCTCGTCGACGATCTGGCTGATGAGTTTTCCGCGCACGGCCAGATTCGCGTACCGGAAGCCGGGAGTGCGGGCCGCGAGCCGGGCGGCGAGGACATCGGCCCAGCCGCGGTAGGAACCGTTGGGCAGCAGGTCCGACATGCCCTCGGTGAACGAGTCGCCGACCGCGACAAGACTGGTGTAGGAGGCATTCAATTCCATGGCCGTGCAATCCTACCGTGGTGGGAACCCGCGGCCGGATCCCGCCGGAAGAGGGGCGCGATCGCAGCCGCGCCCCTCACCCACTCCCGCAGGACACCGGCGTCAGCGCGCCTGGGCCCTCCCCACCAGCTCACGCAGCACGTCCTCCATCGTGACCATGCCGACCAGCCGGTCGTTGTCCTCGTCCAGCACGGCTGCGAGGTGTGTGCGGCTCCGCCGCAGTGCGGTCAGGACGTCGTCGAGCGGCGTGTTGGCCCGCACCCGGGCGATCGGCCGCATCGCCGTCACCGGGAACGGAACGTCGCGAGGTGTGGCGTCCAGGGCGTCCTTCACGTGGAGGTACCCGAGAATCCGCTGCTCGCTGTCCATGACGGGGAAGCGGGAGAAGCCGGATTCCGACGAGAGCCTCTCCAGCTCTTCGGGCGTCGTCCCGACCCGGGTGTACAACACCCGGTCGACCGGCAGCAGGACGTCCCGGACCGGCCGTCGGCCGAGTTCCAGGGCATGCCGCAGCCGCTCCGCCGAGCGGTCGTCGACGAGGCCCGCGTCACCGGCGTCCTTGACGAGCCGGGCCAGCTCGTCGTCGGAGAAGGTCGCGGACACCTCGTCCTTGGTCTCCACCCGCAGGAGCTTCAGCAGGGCGTTGGCGAAGGCGTTGATGGTGAAGATCACCGGGCGCAGCGCCCTGGCCAGGGTAACGAGCGGTGGTCCGAGCAGCAGTGCCGTGCGGGCCGGTTCGGCCAGCGCGATGTTCTTCGGCACCATCTCGCCCAGCAGCATGTGCAGATAGGTCGCCACGGACAGGGCGATCACGAACGAGATCGGGTGCACCAGTCCGTGCGGCACCCCCACCGCGTCGAAGACGGGCTCCAGCAGGTGGGCGATGGCGGGCTCGGCGACGATACCGAGCACCAGCGTGCAGAGCGTGATGCCCAGCTGAGCCGCGGCGAGGAGCGCCGACACATGTTCGAGGCCCCAGATGACGCTGCGCGCCCGCCGGTTCCCGGCCTCGGCCTCCGGCTCGATCTGGCTGCGCCGTACGGAGATCAGTGCGAACTCCGCGCCGACGAAGAAGGCGTTCACGACCAGGGTCAGCAGCCCGATGAAGAGCTGCACGGCGATCATCGTTCGTTCTCCGTCGGATCGTCGGTACCGGGCAGCGGTGCGTGCAGAAGGGCGCGCGCGGCGCGGTGCCCCGAGGCGTCCACCACATCGATCCGCCAGTTGGTGAGCTCAACGGTGTCGCCGACCACGGGGATGCGGCCGACTTCGGTGGCGATGAGCCCGGCGAGGGTCTCGTAGGGCCCGTCCGGGACCCGCAGCCCGATGGTCCGGAGCTGGTCCGTGCGTGCCGCACCGTCGGCGGACCACAGGGTGCGTCCGTCGGCGTCCTCGCCGGCGGGTGCGAGGTCGGGCGTCTCGTGCGGGTCGTGCTCGTCACGTACCTCGCCGACGACCTCCTCGACGATGTCCTCCAGCGTCACGACACCTGCCGTGCCGCCGTACTCGTCGATGACGACAGCCATGGCGAGTTTGCCGGACAGCCGGTCCAGCAACCGGTCCACGGTGAGGGTCTCGGGCACGAGGAGCGGCTCGCGCAGCATGTCCGACACCCGTTTGCGGGGCCGCTGCGCTGCCGGAATGGCCAGCACGTCCTTGATGTGCGCGACCCCCACGACCGAGTCCAGGCTGCCCCGGTAGACGGGGAAGCGGGAGAGACCGGTCGCCCGGGTGGCGTTCGCGACGTCCTCCGCGGTCGCCCGGATCTCGAGGGCGGTCACCTGGACGCGCGGCGTCATCACGTTCTCCGCGGTCAGCTCGGACAGGTTGAGGGTACGCACGAACAGTTCCGCGGTGTCGGCCTCCAGGGCGCCCTCCTTCGCGGAGTGACGTGCCAGGGCCACCAGCTCCTGCGGGCTGCGCGCGGAGGCCAGCTCCTCGGTCGGTTCGAGGCCGAAGCGGCGCACGATCCGGTTGGCGGTGTTGTTGAGGTGGCTGATGAACGGGCGGAAGACCGCGGTGAAGACCCGCTGCGGGGTGGCGACCACCTTGGCCACGGCCAGCGGGGACGAGATGGCCCAGTTCTTCGGGACGAGCTCGCCGACCACCATCAGGACCACGGTGGACAGGGCGGTACCGATCACGAGTGCCAGCGTGGATGCCACGCCGGGGGAGACCCCCATGGCCTCGACCGGTCCCTGGATCAGCTTGGCGATGGACGGCTCGGCGAGCATGCCGACCACCAGATTGGTGACGGTGATACCGAGCTGCGCGCCGGAGAGCTGAAAGGTGAGGCTCCGGACAGCCTTGAGTGCTCCCGCCGCACCTCGTTCCCCTCGCTCGACGGCCCGTTCGAGCTCGCCGCGCTCCACGGTGGTCAGAGAGAACTCAGCCGCCACGAAGGCGCCGCAGGCGAGTGAGAGCAGTACCGCCACGAGGAGCAGAAGCACTTCGGTCATCGGTTCACCTCCGTCCCATGATCGGGCAGGGTCAGGAGGTTCGCGCGATGTCGGCGGTATCTACTACTGGGAGGCTCGCCCATGGGCGGACGCTCACACCTTTCGAAAAGTGGGACGGTTGAGGATCCATAGTAAAGGGTCGGCAAAATACCGGGTGCGCCGGGCGTTCCCGGAGGTCACCCATGATCGCAGTCGGCGAGGTGCTTCAGTCCTCTGCCCGCATCGGATTCCGGCATGCGCCGGAGGAGGGTCCGAATCCGCCGGAGGAGGGTCCGAATCCGCCGGGGCCGGGGCCGGGGCCGGGGCCGGGGCCGAATCCGGCGGAGGCAGAAGCGTCTCACGCGTGTCTACAGCGCTTTCACCCATCGCCGCCAGTGATCCTCGCGGTGGTATCCGGTCGCCGCCCAGGTGCGGTGCGCCGTCTCGTTGGCCTCCAGGACCATGGCGTCGACCCGGCGCCCGCCCAGGGCGGCGAACCGCTGCTCCGCTGCGTCCATCAGGGCGGTGGCGATGCCTTGCCGGCGGCAGTCCGGGTGTACGGCGAGCCGGTAGGCGGAGCATCGCCAGCCGTCGAAACCGGCGATGACGGTTCCCGCGAGGACACCGTCGTGCTCTGCGAGGAGCAGGGCTTCCGGGTCTCTCGAGATGAGCCCGGCCACCCCGTCGTAGTCGTCACTGATGCTCGTTCCCTCTGCGGCCTCGCCCCAGAACCGCAGCACGGTGCCGATGTCGGCCGGAGTCGCACACCGGATCGCGAGGAGCGCGGAAGGGAAAGGGGTATGGAGATCGCTCATGGGGCGACCCAAGCAGAGCGCCGACCTGTTCTGCGAACCATTTCCTCGCCGGGGAACGGCGCGGTCATGAAGTGGCCGCGTGCCCTCCCACGCCGGTTTCCGCAGCGCGGTACGCGCGCCAGCCACCGTGGGCCGTGATGTCCGCGGCCCCGTGCAGCGCATACGGCTCACAGAGGAATCCAGGGGCCGTGGTGCCGTCGGCGAGGTCGATGCGGCCCAGCGTCATCGGGTGCGGGAGCTGCGCCGTCAGAGTGCCCAGCCCCTCCGGCGGCAGTTCCCAGATCTCCGTCTCGACGGCTGCACCGTCCTCGGCGACCCGTTCAAGGCCCGGCTTGGCGGGAGTCGTACGCAGCGCGCGCAGTCTGTAGGTGGGTGCTGTCCTCGTCGTACGGACGAGCCGGGCGCCGAGCGCGAGGAGCTGTGAGTTGAGCGGCTGGCCCGTCAGGTGGGCGCCGACCACGGCGAGCTGTACGGGCGGGGTCAGGAGTGCCGCGATCCTGGGCAGCCGTTCGTCGGTGTCCGCCGGGCCGATCAGCATGACGCCGAAGGGCAGTCCCGCGATGTCGCCCGCGGGCACGGCGATCGCGCACATGTCGAACAGGTTCGTGGAGTTGGTGAACCGCCCCAGCCGGGTGTTCGCGCCGACGGGGTCGGCGGCCACATCGGCGAGGGTGGGGTGCCCGGGCGTGGTGGGGAGCAGGAGGGCGTCGGCGTCGCCGAGTGCGCGCAGTGCCGCCGTACGGAGACGTGCCAGGCGGTCCCGGTCGGTGAAGAGACGGTGCGCGGGGATGTCGCGGGCCGCGGAAATGATCGCGGCCACCGTGGGGTCGAGATCCGGAGGCGCGGGAGTGCTGTCGATGAAGTCACCCACGGCGGTGTAGCGCTCGGCCACGAACGCCCCCTGGTACAGCAGGGCCGCCGCCTCGGTGAACGGGGTGAGGTCCAGCGGCCTGATCTCGGCACCCGCCGCGCGGAGCCGCTCGACGGCAGCCTCGTACGCCGCAGCCCAGCCGGGGTCGAGCGTTCCGAGCTGCTGGACAGGAGGGACGGCGACGCGCCAGGGGCCCGCTGTCCGGGGAGGGACGGCGCGCGGTGCGGGAGTGCTCATCAGGCCCAGAGCCTGCTCCGCCTCGGGGAGCGTACGGGCGAACACCGTGACGCAGTCCAGGCTCGCGCAGGCCGGCACCACCCCCTCGGTCGGGACGAGACCTCGGGTCGGCTTCACACCGACGATGCCGTTGAACGCCGCGGGAACGCGCCCCGAGCCCGCGGTGTCCGTGCCGAGGGCCAGGTCGGCGATGCCCAGGGCGACCGCGACCGCCGACCCGGAACTGGAACCGCCGCTGACGCGCGAGGGGTCGACGGCGTTGCGCACCGCACCGTACGGGGAGCGGGTCCCGACCAGACCGGTGGCGAACTGGTCGAGGTTCGTCGTGCCGATCACCAGCGCACCGGCCGCGCGCAGACGGGCCACGGCGGGAGCGTCGGCGGCGGGCTTGTACGCGTACGAGGGACAGCCGGCCGTGGTCGGCAGCCCGGCCACGTCGATATTGCCCTTGACCGCCAGGAGGCGGCCCGACAGCGGAAGCTGTTCGCCCGCCGCGACGCGGGCGTCCAGAGCGCGGGCCTCCTCCTCCAGATCGGCGAGCGGACGCAGGTCGATCCAGATCTCGGGCCGGTCGACCGCGAGGACACGCCCGTGGGCTGCACGGACCCGCTGGAGAACGGGGCTGGGGTCGGTCATGGTGCCACCTCGGGTCGGCGGGACAGGACGAGCAGTGGTGTTCCCGATTCCACCTGGGCGCCGGGCTTGGTGAGGATCCGGACGACCGTGCCGTCCATCGGGGCATGAACGCGGGATTCCATCTTCATCGCCTCCAGGGCGAGCAGCGGCTGACCCGCCGTGACCGTGTCCCCCGCGGCCACATTCAACTGCCAGACGGATGCGGCGAACTCGGCTTCCAGCAGCCGGCCGCCCTCCGGTATCTCGATCTCCACCGGCACCTCGGCCGGGGCGGTTGCCGCCTCGGCCCTGGCGAACTCGCCGGCCTCCTCCCAGGCGTCACGCTCGGCGCCGAACGCGGCGCCCTGCCGGGCGCGGAACGCGGCGATCGACACGGCGTTCCCGTCGAGGAACGCCTGGTACCGCGCCAGCGAGAACTCGCCTTCCTCGATACGCGGTACGAAGCGCCCGGACGCGATGTCCGCACGGAGCTCGAGGAGTTCGTCCGCCTCCACCGGATACCACTTGATGCGGTCGAAGAAGCGCAGCAGCCAGGGCGAACCCGGCTCGAAGGCACCGCGCTGCTGCCAGCCCGACCACACCTGGGTCGTGCGGCCCACGAACTGGTAGCCGCCGGGGCCCTCCATCCCGTAGATGCACAGGTACGCGCCGCCGATGCCGACCGAGTTCTCGGCCGTCCAGGTGCGGGCCGGGTTGTACTTCGTGGTGACCAGCCGGTGGCGCGGGTCCAGCGGAGTGGCGACGGGCGCGCCCAGGTAGACATCGCCGAGCCCCATCACCAGGTACTCGGCGTCGAAGACCGTGCGGTAGACCTCGTCCACGGAGTCCAGGCCGTTGACCCGGCGGATGAACTCGATGTTCCACGGGCACCAGGGGGCGTCGTCCCGGACCCCCGCCATGTAGCGCGCGATGGCCTCGCGGGTCGCCGGGTCGTCCCAGGACAACGGCAGATGCACGGTCCTGGACCGTACGACGAGGGCATCGGTCGGCGGGAGCGCGGCCTCGGTGCGGTGGAGCAGCTCCAGGAGGCGTTCCTGCGGAAGGACCGAGGGGTCGGTCTGGATCTGGAGCGAGCGGATGCCGGGCGTGAGGCCGGTGACGCCGGGGACGGCCTGCGCCGTCAGCGCCTCCATCAGCGCGTGGACGCGCATCCGCATCGCCAGGTCCAGCTGCATCGGCCCGTACTCGACCAGGACGTTGTCGTCACCGCTGCGGCGGTAGGTGAGGGTGCCGTCCTGGAACAGGATGCCGCCGTCGACGATCGCGGGGCGCGGCGCACCGGTGATCGTCACCGGCTGGAAGCGGACCGTGTCGCCGGGGCGGAGCTGCCCCAGCTTCCAGCGTTCGCCCGTCACCACCGTCGCCGGGCAGACGAACCCGCCCAGCGAGGGCCCGTCGGGACCGAGGAGCACCGGCATGTCGCCTGTGTAGTCGACGGCGCCCACGGAGTAGGGCGTGTCATGGATGTTGGACGGGTGCAGGCCTGCCTCGCCGCCGTCGGTGCGCGCCCAGCGCGGCTTGGGGCCGACCAGACGCACACCGGTCCGGGCCGAGTTGAAGTGGACCTTCCAGTCGGCCGCGTAGAAGTCGTGGATGTCCTCCTCGGTGAAGAACTCGGGCGCAGCGTGGGGGCCTTCGGCCGCCCCGATCCGCCACACGGAACCGAAGTCCGGACGTGCACTCTCGGGGACGGCGGCGCCCGCGGCCGCGCCGGCCTCGTCGGTTGCGAAGGTCTCGTCGGTCCCGCAGTGCAGCACGTCGCCGGTGCGCAGCGCCCGCCCGCCGTGGCCGCCGAAGCCGCCGAGCGTGAACGTGGCGGCGCTGCCCAGGAAGCCGGGGACGTCCAGGCCGCCTCCCGCGAACAGGACGTAGGTCCGCAGTCCGTGCACTGCCGGGGTGCCGACAGCGAGCGTGGCGCCGGCCGGGACGGTCAGGGGCTCCCACTGCCCGACCGGCTCGCCGTCGAGCGTCACGGGGGCAGGTGCGCCCGTGACACAGACCGTCGTCGCACGGGTGAAGCGCAGAGTCGGGCCCTGGAGCGTGCATTCGAGGCCGGGCGCGCCCGGGGCGTTGTCCAGGGCGGTGTTGCCGAGCCGGAAGGAGAGGTCGTCCATGGGGCCCGAAGGCGGTACGCCCACCTGCCAGTAGCCCGTGCGACCGGGCCAGTCCTGCACGGTGGTGAGTGTGCCGCCCGAGACCACCTCGATACGGGGGGTCGGGTCCGTGACCGTGGCCAGGGTGGCGGTCGAGTGCGCGGCGCCCCTGACCCGGTCGTCGGCCAGGGCGGCCCGCACCAGGCCCAGATTGGTCTCGATGCCGTCCACCCGGGTCGCGGCGAGTGCCTCGTCCAGCCGGGTGAGAGCCTCGGCGCGGTCGGTGCCGTACGCGATGACCTTGGCCAGCATCGGGTCGTACGAGGTCGTCACCTCCGTACCCGTCTCGATCCAGGTATCCACACGGATGCCCTCGGCCTCGGGGAACGCGACGCGGGTCAGCAGGCCGGCGCCGGGGCGGTGGTCGCGCGTCGGGTCCTCGGCGTACACGCGTGCCTCGACCGCGTGGCCGCGCGGCGCAGACGGCTCCTGCACGACGTCGGTGTCGCCCTGCGCCAGGCGCAGCATCCAGGCGACGAGGTCGACACCGAAGATCTCCTCGGTGACCGGGTGCTCGACCTGGAGACGGGTGTTGACCTCCAGGAAGTACGCCTCCTCGCGGGCGGCGTCATACACGAACTCCACCGTGCCCGCCGAACGGTAGCCGACCGAGGCACACAACTCACGCGCCGATGTGGCCAGTCGGCTGCGGACGTCGTCCGGGAGGCCCGGGGCGGGGGCCTCCTCCAGGACCTTCTGGTTGCGGCGCTGGAGCGAGCAGTCGCGGTCGCCGAAGGTGACCACGCGGCCCCGGCCGTCGCCGAAGACCTGCACCTCCACATGCCGCGCGTGCTCGACGAGCCGCTCCAGGAAGACCCCCGCCGAGGAGAAGGACGCGGCGGCGACGCGCTGCACACGCTCCCAGGCGTCGGTCAGTTCCTCGGCGGAACGGCAGGCCGACATGCCGATTCCGCCGCCTCCTCCGGTGGCCTTGAGCATCACCGGGTAGCCGATGCGGTCCGCCGCGGTGAGGGCCGCGGGAAGGTCGGGCAGCAGCCCGGTGCCGGGCGCCAGGGGGACACCCGCCTCCTCGGCCGCCGCGCGTGCGGTGTGCTTGGCGCCGAAGAGTTCCAGCTGATCGGCGGTCGGACCGACGAAGACGATGCCGGCGTCCTCGCAACGCCGGGCGAACTCCGCGTCCTCGGAGAGGAATCCGTATCCCGGGTGGATGGCCCCGGCGCCGGTGTCCTTGGCGGCCTTGAGTACCAGGTCGGCGTCGAGGTACGACTCCTTGGCCGGCGCCGGGCCGAGGCGCACCGCCTCGTCGGCGAGCCGGACATGAGGGGCGGAGCGATCGGCGTCGGAGAACACCGCGACGGTACGCAGGCCCAGTTCGCGGGCCGTCCGGATGATCCGGACGGCTATCTCGCCGCGGTTGGCGATCAGGAGGGTGTCGAAGGTCATCGCGCGGCCCCCGTTGCCGCGGGGGCGGTGATGGTGGCCTCGACGGCTGTCGGGTCGAAGCCGTTGCACGGGTTGTTGATCTGGGGGCAGTTGGACACCAGGACCAGGACGTCCGTCTCGGCGCGGAGGGTGACCTTCAGGCCGGGCGCCGAGATGCCGTCCACGATGCCGAGGGTGCCGTCCTTCTCGACCGGCACGTTCATGTACCAGTTGATGTTGGAGACGAGATCCCGTTTGCCGAGCCCGTGCCGGGCGCCCTCCGCGAGGAAGTTGTCCACGCAGGCGTGCTGCGACCAGGTGTGGTGTCCGTAGCGCAGGGTGTTGGATTCCTTGGAGCACGCGCCGCCCACGGTGTCGTGCCGGCCGCAGGTGTCCTCGGTGACCGTCATGAGCGGGGTGTGCTCGTTCGACATCAGCACGCTGCCGGTGGTGAGGAAGATGCTGCCCTGTGCGTGGAGGGTGTCCGGCGCGCTGTAGCGGACGGCGGTGTCCCGGGCGTCGTACACGAGGAAGTCGACGGCCTGATTGCCGTGCAGGTCGGTGAGGGTGAGGTGCTCGCCGGCGCGGACCACGGCGGACCACGCGGCCCGTGCGGGGATCGTGGCGGTGGTGGTCGTGGCGGTCGTCCGGGTCATGCTCGCCCCCTGGCGGTGAGGAAGTCGTACGTGTTGAGGAAGGCCCTGCGCCCCTCGGGTGCGGCGTCCCAGAGCGGGTCGCCGGGCCGCGTCGGCCGGGCACGCCAGGCGAGCACCTCCAGCGAGGTGCAGGTGTACTCCGGGCGGGGATCCAGCGGATGCGGGACGTTCGCGACGAGCACCGTCAGGTCCTGCTCGGCGCGCAGGGTCACGGCCGTGCCCGCTCCCGCCGAGCCGGTGAAGTCCAGGGCGCCGTCCTCGTGTATCTCCACGCCCTGGAAGAAGGAGAGGGAGGGCGGCAGATCCCGGGGCTCGAGGCCGTTCTTGGCGGCCGCGAGCTTCAGCAGTTCCCGCCCGGCGGGGGACCCGGACTGCGGAGTGCCGTCCCCGTACCGCGCGGTGTTGCGCAGGAGGGTCGACGTACCGCACAGCGCGTCGTGCCGGCCCGAGGAGTCGGCGATCACCGAAGCGAGGACGCGCCCCTGGTCGGAGAGGAGCAGCCGGTCCGCGCCGAGATAGGCATTCCACTGCACCTTGATCGTGTCGGCGGTGTTCAGCCGCTCCCACGGGCGGCCGTCCGCGTACAGGAGCACATGGGCGCAGGCGTCGCCGTCGAGGTCCGTGAGGCGCAGTTCCGTACCGCGGGCGAGTACGCGGTGTGTGTAGTTGCCTCCCGCGACGGTCTCGGCCCACACGGGCTCGCCCGGCAGGCAGGCGGGCCAGTCGGCCGCGGGCACCACCGGCATGTCACGGGTACGGGTGACGTGTTGGGAGCGGGCGTGCTCCCGCGCTCCGTGTGTTGTCGCTGTCGCCATGGCTGGACCTCCGGTCGGCGGTGGCATCACTGCGCGGCTCGCTTCGGGGCCCCGCGCCAGTTTCTGTCGCTCGACAGAAATTAAGTCGCCCGGGATTCGGGTTCGTTGCCCGTCCATTGCGGGTGCGTTACCGACTGCTCACCAAGATCCGTACGGTCCGCGATGTGCGACGATCGGCCCCATGCCTCCCACCGGAAGAAAGGTCGGTCGCCCGCGCGCCCAGCAGCGGCCCGACAGCGGTCTGTCCGCACGAGACGAACTGCTGGGCGCGGCCGCGGAGCTGTTCACCAGTCGCGGCTACTCGGCGACCACCACCCGGGCCGTCGCCGAACGGGCGGGCATGCGCCAGGCGACGATGTACCACTACGTCGCGGGTAAGGAGGATCTGCTCGCGGAGCTCCTCGAATCCACGGTCACCCCGTCCCTGGCGGTGGCCAGGCAGCTGCTCGCCGATGACGCGACCAGTGCGGAGGACCGGCTGTGGGAGCTGTGCCGCTCGGACGTGGCACTGCTGTGCGCGGGCCCGCACAATCTGGGCGCGCTGTACGTGCTGCCCGAGGTACAGGCGGAACGGTTCGCGGGCTTCCATCGCGTCCGGACCGAGCTCAAGGACGCGTACGGGCAGCTGCTGGCCGGCACGGAGGCGTGCGCGGATCTCGACAAGGGCGAGCTGGCGCTGCGTACCGATCTGGTCTTCGGCCTGATCGAAGGCGTGATCCTGGTGCACCGCTCGGACCCGGACAGGTCGGCCGACGTGTTCGCCGCCGCGACGGCGGACGCGGCGCTGCGGATCGCCGGGGCGCGGCGCGGCGGGTAGGGCACACGGAGGCCCCGGACACCGGCGGTTCTGCCGGGATCCGGGGCCATCGGGTCAGCGCGCGGAAGCTGCTCGCTTGTACGTGCGGTACGTGCGGTACGCGGCGCCCAGGGCGACCGTGCCGCTCAGGAACAGGACCGTGAACCACTGGAAGTACCAGTGGCCACCCGCCGGGTCGTAGACCTCTGCCCTGGGCCAGGCGAGGTTGACCGTCATGAACAGGCCGTAGAGCAGGGCGAGAACATTGACCGGCAGGCCCCATCGCCCCAGTGAGAACAGCGGCTTGCCCGCCTCGTCCAGGGCATCGGTGCGGGAGCTGTACGTGCCGCGCAGCCGGCGGACCAGGAGCGGGCCGGTCACCATCGAGTACGCGAGGTACAGCATCACGATGCACGTGGTGCCGATGGCCAGGAACGCGTCCGGCGAGGAGAAGTTGAGGAGCAGCAGGGCCGCGGCGAGTACCCCGACGACCAGCGCGGGTGCGGTCGGCATCCCGGTGCGCCGGTTGACCTTGGACAGCAGGCCGGAGCAGGGCAACTGGCCGTCACGGGCCATCGAGAACAGCATCCGGCACGCCGCCGTCTGGACCGCCAGCGTCGCCACCACGATGGCGACCACCACATCGGCCAGCAGAACCCGGCCCAGGCCGTCACCCAGACTGCTGGTCAGGACGTAACTCATGCCGTCGGCCGCGAGGTTCCCGTCCGTGAGGCTCGGTGCGGCCAGCAGCCCGCCCAGTACCAGCAGGCCGCCGAGCAGGCCCGCCGCCCCGAGCGCGGACAGGATCGTGCGCGGAGCGGTCCGGAGGGGATCGCGGGTCTCCTCGCTCATCTCCCCGGCGCTGTCGAAGCCGATCATCACGTACGCGGCCGTGAACGAACCCACCAGCAGGGCGCCGAACAGGCCCGTCTCCGCGCCACTCGTGTGAAAGGTGATGCCCGGACTGCGTTCGGAGTGCGTCAGCAGCAGTACCACGATGAGGACGGCGCCGATGATCTCGGCGGTGACCCCGATCCGGTTGATCACCGACATGACGCGGTTGTCGATGACGTTCACCCAGGTCGTCAGTACCAGCAGGAGCGTACCGAGGACTGCCGCGTTGGCCGCCCCGGTCGGCGACAGCGGTGACGGGTCGCCGCCGAGTATCTGGAAACCGGACCAGATGGGCGGCATCACCATCTGGAGAGCCAGGGCCGCGGCTGCCACCACCACGACCTGGCCGATGACCATGATCCAGCCCGCGAACCAGCCGAAGGTGAGATTGCTGAGCCGGGACGACCACTGGTAGATCGCACCCGAGATCGGGTAGCGGGCGGCGAGTTCGGCGAAGCACGCGGCGACCAGCAGCTGTCCGGCCAGCACGGCCGGCCAGGTCCAGAAGAAGACCGGGCCGCCGAAGGCATAGCCGACGGCGAAGAACTGAAAGACCGTCGTCAGGACGGAGATGAACGAGAATCCGGCGGCGAAGGAGGCGTACCGGCCGAGGCTGCGGTGCAGTTCCTGTCGGTAGCCGAACTCCTCGAGGGAGGAGCCGGCTTCCGCGGCCGGGGGGACGGGCGGGTCGGGACGTAGGTCGGCGGGGGCGGTGGCGGCCATGGCTGGACCTGCTCTCAGGGGAGGGCGGACGGGTTCCGGGAGCGCGGGGCAGTCGGCCGAAGCCGTATTCCTGTCGGACGATAGAAATTAGGGAGAGGGTGTTTCCGCCGGATGACGCAGTCGTGTCCGCACGGAGCCGAAGCGCTCACGCCACGTGGGGCGCGCCCGTAGCCCGCAGGTGTGCGGCACTCGGGTGCGTGCGGCATCGCGGGGGGTGTGCGGCGGCGTTGTCCCAGCTCACCGGCGTCCCGCCGGGCGGTGCGGGGGCGCGCGTCCCGCGAGTGGTGGCACCGGTGCAGGGGGCACGCGCCGGTTCCTCTTGCCGGTGCTAGCGCAGGCACGCTAGCGTGATGGTGTGCCCAAGACTCAGCTGAACGTTCGAGTGGACGAGGCCACCGCCGAAGCGGCGCGACAGCGCGCGCTGCAGCGGGGGATGAGCGTGAACCGCTACATAGAGGAGCTCGTCAAACAGGATGCGGGCGAGGTGGGACACACCTTCGTCGAGGCTGCGGCCGACTTCATGAAGCAGTACGAGTCGGTGTTCGCCGAGGAGTTCGGCACGGAGCGCAAAGGCAGCCGTTGAACCTGCAGATCGACCTTTCCTGGCTGCTCATGGTCGCCGAGCACAAGACGCCCGGTGATCCGCAGGTCGTCGACTGGGGTGCGCTCGTCGCCGCGGTGGGCCGGCACGAGGCGGAGATCTTCGGCAGCCCCGTCTACAGCGATCCGCACTCCCGGGCTGCGGCTCTGCTGCAGCTGCTCCTTCACGTACCGGCTCTGGAGCACTCCAACGCGATGTTCGCGTCCGCAGTCGCGTACGGCTATCTCGTCGCGTCGGGGCTGAAGGTCATCACGTCGCCCGAACAGGTGCGCGACCTGGCCCTGCTGGTGAAGGAGGGCAAGGCGGACGTCCGGGCCATCGCGGACGAACTGCGCCAGTGGACCCTGTGACCGGGCAGGCTCCGCCCGCACGCCGCACGCCGCACGCCGCACGCCGCACGCCGCACGCCGCGTGCCCGAGCCCGTCGCGGCGCGCACCCGATTCCACGGCCGGAACCCTCCGTCCACGGCCGCGCGCCGCGTCTCTCAGTCCACGGCCATGGGGCGCCGGGCCACCCCGAGCACGCAGGGTGAGGACGGCAGCTGCACACCCCGTTCCGGGATCCGCAGCCTGCGGTACGTCCCCAGCTCGAAGCCGGCTGCCTCGATCGCCGCAAGGGTGTCCCGCGCCGTGTGACAGCCACCGAAGAGCAGCGGCCAGACGGTGCGGTCCACCGCGCGCTGGGCGGTCGCCAGCGCCCGTCCGGACGCCAGCGTGTGCTCGAAGAAGCGCAGTTCACCGCCCGGCCGCAGCACCCGTTTGATCTCACCGAGGGCCCGGGGCAGGTCCCGGACGGTGCACAGGACGAGCGAGGCCACGGCCGCGTCGAAGGCCTCGCTCTTGACCGGCAGGGCCTCGGCCGTGCCCGGCACCACATCGACCGGGACCTCCGCACGCAGGCCGGCGCCGGCCGCCAGCTGGCGCAGGCTGCGCTCGGGTTCGATCGCCACCACCTCGGAGACGGCCCCGGGATAGTGCGCGAAGTTGAGGCCGTTGCCCGCGCCGATCTCGATGACCCGGCCCGAGAGCCCGGACAGGAGCTCCTCGCGGTGGGCGGCGATGCCGCCCTTCAGATCGGCGGTCACGCTCATCCGGGCGTAGAACCGGGCGAAGACCGGGTGGTGCACCGCGTCCCGTGGAATCTTCGTGCTGCGCAGGTGCGTGACGGACCTCGGCATGACGGGCCTCCTCGAGGGCAGGTACGGCTACCTCGATTCTCCCCCGTGCGGGCCCGCTCAGCCGTTCAACGGCCGTACCCGTCACCGCCGAGCTCCGGTGCCAGCCAACTCGCGGCCCGCGCACGGAAGTCGGCCGGAGGCAGCGATCCCGCCCCGGCCGGGACCGCGCCGAGCAGCGGGGCGCCCGCCGCGACCGGAAGGTCGTCGAGATTGCAGCGGGCGGCGAGATCCGGTTCGAGCGGCATGCTGCCCACCACCACGCCCAGGCACTCGATGCCGCGCGCCCGAAGCGCCTCGGCCGTGAGCGCGGTGGCGTTCAGGGTTCCCAGGCCCGCGGGTGTCACGATCAGCACGGGCGCCGCCATCAGGCGTGCGGCGTCCGCCAGAGTGGCACCCTCGTCGTCGAACCGGACCAGCAGTCCGCCCGCACCCTCGACGAGCACCAGATCGTGCTCCGTCGCCAGTTTCTGGGCGGCCTCGGCCACTTCGTACGGGCGTACGGGCGCCATGCCGGCGCGGCGCGCGGCCGTCGCCGGGGCCAGCGGCTCCGGGAAACGTGCCAGTTCGACCGCAGTCACATGGGCGCCCGCCAGCCGTGCCACCTCCGCGGCGTCCCCGGGCTCGCCGGGGGCCAGCCCGGTCTGGGCCGGCTTGAGCACCGCGACCCGGCGGCCCCGGAAGGCCGCGGCCACCGCGGCTGTCACGACCGTCTTGCCGATCTCCGTGCCCGTACCCGACACCACCAGAATCGTCATGTCACCCTTCCCGCGCTGCCGCGCACACGGCCCGGCAGATCCGTGCCACATCGTCGTCGCCCGTCACATAGGGCGGCATGGTGTACACGAGGTCGCGGAACGGCCGCAGCCAGACGCCCTCGCGGACCGCGGCACGCGTCGCGGCCGCCATGTCCACCTCGTGATCGAGCTGTACCACTCCGATCGCGCCCAGCACCCGTACGTCCAGGACCCCCGGCAGCCCGGAGGCCTCCGCGAGGCCGTCGCGCAGTCCCGCGCCGATCCGCTTCACCTCCTGCTCCCAGTCCTGGCCCAGCAGCAGGTCGATGGACGCGGAGGCGACCGCCGTGGCGAGCGGGTTGCCCATGAACGTCGGCCCGTGCGCCAGCACCGGCACGTCCCCGCTCGAGATGCCCTCCGCCACCCGTGAGGTGCACAGCGTCGCGGCCAGCGTCAGATAGCCGCCGGTCAGAGCCTTGCCGACACACATGACATCGGGGGAGACCCCGGCGTGCCCGGCTGCGAACAACTGCCCCGTGCGGCCGAATCCCGTCGCGATCTCGTCGAACACGAGCAGTACGTCGTTCTCGTCGCACGCCTCGCGGAGCACCCGCAGGTACGCGGGCGAGTGGAACCGCATCCCGCCGGCACCCTGCACCACCGGTTCCACGATCACCGCGGCCAGTTCATCGGCGTGGTCCGCGACGGTCTCCCGCAGATGACGCACGTAGGCCTCGTCCGGCTCGGCGTCGAAGCCGTCCGGCGGAGCGTCCGCGAAGATCTGGCGCGGGAGGGCCCCCGACCACAGTTCGTGCATCCCGCCCTCGGGATCGCACACCGACATCGGCTGCCAGGTGTCCCCGTGATAGCCCCCGCGCCATGTCAGCAGCCGGTGTTTGGCGGGCCGGCCGGCCGAGCGCCAGTACTGCAGGCACATCTTCACCGCGACCTCGACCGAGACCGATCCGGAGTCGGCGAGGAAGACGTGCCGCAGCGGCTCCGGAGTGATCTCCACCAGCCGGGTGGCCAGCCGGACGGCGGGCTCGTGGGTGAGCCCGCCGAACATCACATGGCTCATCCGGTCCAGCTGGCCGCGTGCGGCCTCGTTGAGAACCGGATGGTTGTAGCCGTGTACCGCCGACCACCAGGAGGACATACCGTCCACCAGCTCGCGGTGCCCCTCAGCGGGCTCCGCGAGCCGGAGCCGTACACCTGACGCGGACTCCACGACCAGCGGCTCCTGACGGCCCGGCATCGGGCCGTAGGGATGCCAGACGTGGGCACGGTCCAGGGCTCGCAGCCGGCTGGGCGTGAGCGGTTCAGGCATTGGGCGCGAGGTCCGTACCGGCACCGCGGCGGCGGACCGCCACCAGATCCGTTCGCGCCGCCGGGACCTCGGCGTCGTCCGCGGCCGCCTCGGGGGCGTCACCGCAGGGTGCACAGCCGCCGTCGTGCGAACCGCAGCCGCCGCCCGCCTGGACGCGGTGCTCGGGAAGGGTCGTCGTGCCCGCCCCCTCCACCTCGAAACCGGCGTCCGCGATCATGTCGAGGTCGGTCTGGCCGGACTGGCCCTCACTGGTCAGGTAGTCACCCAGGAAGATCGAGTTGACCAGGTTCAGGGCGAGCGGCTGCATCGAGCGCAGATGGACCTCGCGTCCGCCCGCGAGACGTACCTCCACGTCCGGGCAGACGAACCGGACCATCGCCAGAATGCGCAGGCACCGCTGAGGGGTGAGGTGCCAGTCCTTGGCGAGCGGGGTCCCCTCCATCGGAATCAGGAAGTTCACCGGCACCGAGTCCGGGTTGAGCTCGCGCAGCGAGAAGACGACGTCCACCAGGTCGGCGTCGGTCTCGCCCATGCCCGCGATCAGCCCGGAGCACGCCGAAAGGCCGGCGGCCTGGGCCTGCTGCACGGTATCCACCCGGTCGGCGTACGTGTGGGTCGTCGTGATGTCGCCGTACGTACCCTCCGAGGTGTTGAGGTTGTGGTTGTACGCATCGGCGCCCGCGGACCTGAGACGGTCCGCCTGGCCCTCGGACAGCAGACCGAGGCAGGCGCACACCTCGACGTCCTCGTGCTGCTCCTTGATGGCCTCGATGGTCTTCGACACCCGGTCGACGTCCCGGTCCGTCGGTCCGCGGCCGCTCGCCACCAGGCACACGCGCTTCGCGCCACCGGCCACTCCGGCGGTCGCGGCCTTCGTCGCCTCGTCCGGCTTGAGCCAGGTGTACTTGAGGATCTCCGCCTTGGATCCCAGCCGCTGCGAGCAGTACGAGCAGTCCTCGGGGCAGAGCCCGGACTTGAGGTTGACCAGATAGTTCAGTTTCACGCGTCGCCCGAACCACTGGCGGCGCACCTTTCCGGCCGCGGCCACCACGTCGAGCAGTTCGTCGTCGGAGGTCGCCAGTACGGCGAGCGCTTCTTCACGGGTCGGCAGTTCGCGCCGCAGCCCCTTGTCCACCAGCGTGTTCAGCAGGTCCATGGACCTGATCCTTACGTACGGCACGGCCTCCGGCCAAGGAGGAACCGGACAGGAGAGGCGGCCAAGGGTGTGTGTATTGCCACATCCTGACCTGCTGCGCACCGGGCTAGGGTCTGTGAGCTGCCTACAAAAGGGACCCTCCCATGCCCTTCGCCCCGTTCGACTGGATCGATGACGAGGCCCGTCGCCGTGCCGCCGCCGGACTCGTCCGGACCCTGCGCCCCCGGCCGGCCGAAGCGGAACTGCTGGACCTCGCGAGCAACGACTACCTCGGCCTCACCCGGCACCCCGAAGTCACCGCTGCGGCGGCGGACGCGGCCCGGCGCTGGGGCGCCGGCGCCACGGGCTCACGGCTGGTCACCGGGTCCACCGCGCTGCACGCCGAACTCGAACGCGAGCTCGCGGACTTCTGCGGGTTCGAAGCCGCCCTGGTGCTCTCGTCCGGGTATGCGGCCAACCTCGCCGCCCTCACCGCACTCACCGGACACGGCTCGCTGATCGTGTCCGACGCGGGCAACCACGCCTCGATCGTCGACGGGTGCAGGCTCTCGCGGGCCGCCACGGCGGTCGTGCCGCACGCGGACCCCGACGCCGTGCGCAAAGCGCTCCAGGCGCACGACGGACGTGCGCTGACCGTCTCGGACTCCGTCTTCTCGGTGGACGGCGATGCCGCGCCGCTGGCGGAGCTCGCCGATGTCTGCCGCGCCGAGGGCGCGGCACTGCTCGTGGACGACGCGCACGGCCTGG
Source organism: Streptomyces sp. NBC_00683 (assembly GCF_036226745.1). Taxonomy (NCBI): domain Bacteria; kingdom Bacillati; phylum Actinomycetota; class Actinomycetes; order Kitasatosporales; family Streptomycetaceae; genus Streptomyces; species Streptomyces sp. NBC_00683. The sequence goes on from NZ_CP109013.1 coordinate 7,602,878, forward strand.
GCGTGCTGGGCGAGGGCGGACGCGGAGCGCTCGCCGCCGCCGGGCTGGCGGGCGGCGAAGGCATCGTCGCCACGCTCACCCTCTCCAAATCCCTGGGCAGCCAGGGCGGTGCGGTCCTCGGCCCCGCCCGGGTCATCGACCATCTGGTCAACACGGCCCGTACGTTCATCTTCGACACCGGTCTCGCGCCGGCGGCGGCAGGAGCGGCCCTGGGCGCTCTCCGGCTGCTCCGCCGCGAACCGGAACGGGCGGACAGGGCCCGCGAGGTCGCCCTCGACCTCTACGGGCGGCTGACCGCGGCAGGTCTGACAGCGGTACGCCCCGACGCGGCGGTCGTCTCCGTCCGCGCGCCGTCCGCGGAGGCGGCGGTGCGCTGGGCGGCGGACTGCCGCACGGCCGGACTCGCGGTCGGGTGCTTCCGGCCGCCGTCGGTGCCGGACGGGATCTCCAGGCTGCGGCTGACCGCACGGGCGGACCTGAGCCGTGAGCAGATCGCGACCGCGGTGGCCACGATCGTGGCATCGGCACCCTCGCAGGTCAGCTGACCCGGCGGTCACCCAGCCCGGCGACGAAGGAGGTCCAGGCCGTCGCCGAGAAGCGCAGCGGCGGCAGGTCCACGTCCTTGGAGTCGCGTACGGCGAGATGCTCGTCGCCGAGCCGGGCTGCTTCCACGCAGTTGTTCATCCCGGTGCTGCGGCTGCTGCGGCGCCACCGCAGTTGGTGCTGTTCGAGACGGTGTGCGAGACGGTCGGACATCGTGCCCCCCTCGGGCAGTCTGTAGGTCCGGTCAATCGCCGCGGCTGACTGCGGCGATGAGGTCCAGCGATCGCTCCGGCGACAGTGCGTGAGCCTGCATCGTGCGGAAGGCCGAGCTGTACGCCTCAAGGTCTTCTCTCCGCTCCAGATAGAGACTACTCGTCAAATGGTCAAGAACGACCACATCCAGATCAGAAATGTTCGGAAAGGAGAAGATAACGAAAGGCCCCGTGAGGCCGATGTAGCTGCCGGCCTCGAACGGCAGTAACTGCAGTTGCACGTGGGGTAGTTGAGCTGCATGTGTCAGATGGTCGAGCTGTTCCCTCATCACCTGGGGGCCGCCGACTCCGCGCCGCAGCACGGCTTCGTCGAGCACGACGCTCAACTGCAGCGGGCGCTGCGCGTACAGCACCCCCTGGCGGGCGAGCCGGACCTCGACCAGGGAGTCCAGCTGTCCGGGCGGCAGTCCGTCCAGCGAGGACCGGGTCACCGCCCGTGCGTAGTCCGCGGTCTGGAGCAGCCCCGGGACCACCGAGGTCTCCAGTGTGCGGGCGGCTCCGGCCTGGGACTCCAGGCTGATGAAGTCGCGGTACTGGGGCGGGATGAGGCCCCGGTAGGCGTGCCACCACCCGGTGCCCCCGCCGCCCGCCGAGCCCGCGAGCGCCTCCAGGAGGGACCGGAGGTGGACGTCGTCCACGTCGTAGGCGTCCAGCAACCGGGTCACATCGCCGGGAGTCACTCCGCTGGCACCCGTCTCGATCCGGCTCACCTTCGACTGGTGCCAGCCCAGCAGACGGGCTGCCTCCCGGCTCGTCAGTCCCGTGGTGTGGCGCAGACTCCGCAGCTCCTCCCCGAGCTTGCGTCGGCGTACCGCTGGGCCGTGCCGCATGCCGGCCTCCTTCCGCTCGGCGGGGAGCCGGCCCGTACCGGGTTCGGCTCGGAAGGGGGCCAGTGTTGCGCCCGTATACGGCTTCCGGGGCAGAGTTCACCGTATTGGGCGACAGATATATGCATATCTTGATGGATTGCCGTTACAGAGGGCGGCATCAGTGGCAATCTGGCGCGAAGCACAATCCAGGCCGATCGCAGGTCGGTCAGGGCGGGAAAGGGACGGCGTCGCCATGGCAGACCATCAAGAAGCAACCGTCACTCTGCCGAGCGACCCGGTCTCGGTCTCCAGGGCCCGGAGGTACGTGGCCGGCGTTCTCGCCGGCTGGGGCCTCCCCGACGGGACCGACGCCGCCGACACGATCCGGCTGATCGTCTCGGAGCTCGCCACCAACGCCGTCCAGCACACCTTCGGGCAGTCGCCCACCTTCACGGTGGATCTCCGCCTCGACCGGGACGTCGAGCTGTATCTGGGAGTGACGGACAGTCACCCCCGCTGGCCCCAACGGCTGCCCGCCGCCGTCCAGCAGGACAACGGGCGCGGGATGGTGATCATCAGGGCCCTCGCCAAGGAATGCGGCGGCCGGCTGAGCGTCAGCCCCACCCCGGACGGTGGCAAGACCGTGTCGATCGCCCTTCCCTGGGTCGTGCCCGCCCAGGCCTGACGTCACCGCGCCCCCGTGGCGCGGCCGAAGCCGCTGCGCAGCAGAGCCCTGAGTGTCGCCGCCGCGGCCGTCGACCGGTCGCCGCGGTGCACCACGGAGATCGTCCGGCGGAAGGCGGAGGGTTCGAGGCGCCGCACGGCGAGCGGTGTCGGGGACATCGAAGCGACCATCTCGGGCACGACGGCCACGCCGACACCCGCACTGACCAGTGCGCACACCAGCGCGTAACCGGGGGACTCGCACACCACGGCAGGAGTGGCCCCCGCGTCGGCCAGCGCACGCTCCACCCCCTGCCGGGGTGGATGCGCCGGTGCGCTGCTGATCAGCGGACGGCCCGCCAGCTCGGCCACCGGGAGCCGGCCGCTGCCCTCGGACAGCGCCTGCCCCACGGCCGTGATCAGTACGAGCTCCTCGACCAGCAGAGGCTCGGCGGACACCCCGGAGGGCAGCGGATCGGCGACAGCCGGTTCGTACGCATGGGTCAGCGCCAGATCCACGTCGCCCGCGGCCACGGCTGCCACCCCGCCGGGCGGCTCGTAGTCCGTCACGGTGAGTTCCACGTCCGGGTGGGCACGCCGGAACGCACTGAGCACCGGCGGCAGCAGGTGGATCCCGGCCGTGGTGAACGTCCCGACCCGCAGCCGTCCTCCCGACAGCCCCGCGAGCCGGGCCAGCTCGTGCCGTGCCTGGTCCATCTCGTCCAAGACCCGTCGGGCACGCCCGGCCAGCAGCTCGCCGGCAGCCGTCAGGCGCGCCCCGCGATGGTGGCGAACCAGAAGCGCGGCGCCGGCCTCCCGCTCCAGTTTCGCGAGCTGCTGGGACAGGGCGGGCGCGGTGTAACCGAGCCTCGCGGCCGCCTTCGTGATCGAACCGGCCTCGGCGACCGCCACCAGTGCGGCCAGCCGCGTCGGATCGTACATAAAGCATTCCTTTTGGCAGACCCAGAAGATTGCAAGTACACGCTAAAGGGCCGTCCGGGTCAGGGTGTACCCATGGACGCACAACTGCTCGCTTTCATCCCGGTCGCCGCGGGAATGGTCGCCCTGCCCGGCGCGGACTTCACCGTGGTCGTACGCAACGCCCTCGCTTCGCGCCGGTCCGGCATGGCCGCGGCACTGGGTGTCGCCGGGGGACTGCTCGTGCACACCGCGCTGGCCGTCGCCGGACTCGCGGCGGTGCTGGTGGCGATGCCCGTCCTGTTCCGCACCGTGCAGCTGCTCGGTGGTGCCTATGTGCTCTACCTGGGGGTGAGCGCCCTGTACGCGCTCAGGCGGCGGACCGCGGCGGGCGCCTCCGCTGCGGAGGAGGCGCCCGCCGCGAAGCTGGGGCCGGTACGGGCACTGCGTCAGGGCTTCCTGACGAACGCCCTGAACCCGAAGGCGCCTGTGCTCTTCCTGAGCCTGCTGCCCCAGTTCGTCCCCGAGGGGCAGCCGCCGCTTCCCAGGACCCTGCTGCTGGCGGCCGTGGTCGTGGTGCTGGCGCTCCTCTGGTTCCCGGCCGTGGCCCTGCTGGTGGACCGCCTCGGCCGTTGGCTGCGCCGGCCGCGTACCGCCCGCGCGATCGAGGGCGGCAGCGGCGCGGCTCTCACCGCGCTGGGGCTCGTGCTGGTGACCGGGCCGCTGCTGCACTGACTCGGCGGGGCGGCCCCCGGCGGGACCGGCAGGAGCGGCTGACGGCGGTGTCAGCCGGGGCCGCCGTCAGCGGACCCGCCCGTACCAGATGCTCTTCGACCAGATCCGTTCCAGCCGGACCACCGCCCCGGTCTTCGGCGAGTGCCAGATCTTGCCGCCGCCGGCGTAGATGCCCACGTGGTAGACACTCCGGCCCGCGTGGAAGAAGACCAGGTCGCCGCGGCGCCGTTGCGACGAGGAGATGTGACGGGTCTTGTTGTACTGCTGCTGGGCCGTGCGGGGGAGCTTCTTGCCCGCCTTCTTGAACGAGTAGAGCGTGAGGCCCGAACAGTCGAAGCGGTGGGGGCCGCTGGCGCCGTACCTGTAGGGCGAACCCTTCTTCGAGGCGGCGATGTCGAGCGCCCTCGTCGAATGGGCAGCGGCCTCGGCCTCGTTGACGAGGCCGGGGGCGAGCATGGTGGTGCCTACGGCGAATGTGAGAACCGAGGCCGTACCGACCCGGGCGAAAAGAGACGGGACATGAACCTGCGCAGTCATGCGCAACCCTTCGTCAGCCGCCTGTGAAGGATGACCTGTCGGGTTCGGGCTGGCGAAGTTGCCCGGCCGCACTTGGCGGCTTCACCCCGAGGGTCGAAGGGATATCCCGTCGACCCGTTGTGCTCGGGTCCTCCACTCCTGCCGATCCACTTCTGTCGACCAGGCATCCGGGCAGCGGCAGGACTCGGCGTCCGCCCGGACCGCCCCGCCGCGGTGGCGGGGGCTTGTCGTCCCAGGGATCTTTACTCACGGACCGCCGGATTTCCGCTGTGAAGGTCGTTTTGTGAGAGTCATCACGACTGATCTGTTCGGGTGGACGGGGTGGGACCGAAGCTGAGGCGACGCTGCGTGACCGGCCTCGTACCAGCAGCGGAACGGTGAATTCCACTCAGTGTCCGCGCGGGATGCGCAAGTTGAGCTGTCCCCCGTGAGGGGGATGCTCTACGCCGAACGAGCGAGGAAAATTGATCTGCGCATCGGGCGTGTCCGGCCTCGGGGGACATCGGCACGGCCGTTGACACGACAACTGTTCGAAGACCCCGGCGGGCTCGCGGCGGCCGAGGAACCAAGGCTCGGGTGTGCGACGGTGACGGCACTGCCGCGTTCGAGGACACCTACAGCCGTGCCAGCCCGTGGGCGTCGGCCCAGGTGCTGATCGCCGCGGCCAGTTCCGCGGGGCGGTCCTCCGGGGAGTGGTGGCCGGCCAGGCCGTGGCGGGAGACCTCCAGACCCGCGATGTTCTCCTCGCACCAGGCGACGGCCCCCTGGTCGGTCATCGCGCCGGGGCCGGGTTCGAAAGCGGCGAGCAGCTTGGGGACTTCGGGACTGGCGGCCAGCCAGGCGTCGTAGCGCTCGATGCGGGCCACGACATCGGCGGGCTCGGAGTCCAGCGGCATCATGCGCGTCCACGCCAGGATCGGGCGTCGGCTGTGCGGGGTCGGGAAGGGGCGGCGGTAGACCTCGAGATCGGCGGGGTCCATCGGGGTGGCGAGCGTGTCCGGGAACCTCTCGATGAACAGTGAGTTCTCCAGGATCATCTCCTCGCCCACCCCGGGGGTGCGCAGGAGAGTGAACAACTCCCGCCCTGCCGACGGGAATTCGTTGCCGACCAGCGGCTTGATGATCGTCTCGGTGAAGGCGAGGCCGCGCACGCTGCCCGGGAGGCGGGCCGCGCGGTCGAAGGCGAGCGCGCCGCCCCAGTCGTGGCCGACGATGACGGCCTCGGCAAGGCCGAGGGCGTCGAACCAGGCGTCGAGATAGCGTGCGTGGTCGTCGAAGGAGTAGGCGAGGTCGGGTTTGCCGGAGTCGCCCATGCCGATGAGGTCGGGGGCCAGGAGGCGGCGGCCGGGCGCTGCCACGCCCGGCAGGATGTTCCGCCACAGGTGGGAGGAGGTGGGGTTGCCGTGGAGGAAGACGAACGGCAGCCCGTCGGGGTCGCCGGACTCGCGGTAGTGGAGGGTGGAATCGAGGACGGGAAGGGTGGGCATCGCGGTGTCACTTCGCTTTCTGTAAGGGAGATTCAGAGGTTGAGGCTCAGGACGCGGTCGACGGCCATCTCGACGACGACCAGGTCCGGTGGGGCGGGCGGTGCCGTGCGGTAGCGGACGGTGTAGCGGCGAACGGCCTCGGCCAGGCGCGCGGGATCGTCGGTGACGGCGGCCCGGCCTTCGAGAGTGAGCCAGCGGAAGCCGTCCGCCTGGCAGAGCGCGACACGCGCCGCCGCGCCGCCTGCCGCCACGTTCCGGGTCTTGCGGGCTCCCGCCCGGGTGGTCACCCGGACCAGGCCGGTGGGCGCGTCGAAGGTGAAGCGGACAGGCGTGACGTGCGGGGTGCCGTCGGGACGGAGGGTGGTCAGCGTGGCCGTATGGGGAAGAGCGAGGAACGCCCCTGCGGCGGCCGGTAGTCCGACAGTCGCCCGGCTCACTTCTTCTTCACGCCCTCGTTCCAGATCAGCTTGGCGATGTTCGGTCTCACGGCATCGGTGATGACACCCATGGCCGTACGGACGTACCGTCGCTCCTCCAGCTCGCGCAGCATGCTTGCGGCGAGGTCGGCACGGGCGGTGAAGACGCCGTCGGCGCTCGTCCCGGCGGTGTGGAAATCGGTGACGGTGGGGTGCTCGAAGAGGCCCGAGGGGCGGACGAGCGTCCAGTCGAGGTTCGTTCGGCGGATCGCGGCTTCCATGCGGCGCATGTCCTCGTGAAGGGTGCGGCCGAGGCGTCGGTTGACCAGCGGGTCGAGCACAAGGTTGAAGAAGTGCGCGCCGGAGGGCCGCCAGTCGGGGTCGGCGATGCTGGAGCTGACGGTGAGCAGCCGTTTGATGCCGTGGCGGGCCATGGCCCGGGTGATGGCCGTGGCGCTCGCCGAGTACGTGGTGATGGTCTCCTTGGAGAATTGCGTGCCCAGCGCGGAGAGGACGGCGTCCGTCCCGTCGACCGCGGCGTCGACGGCTTCCGGGTCGGTGGCGTCGGCGACCGCCACGGTGAGGCCCGGCCGTGTGCGGAGGGAACCCGGGCGGCGGGTCACGGCGACGACCTCGTGGCCGATCGCGAGGGCCTGCTCGGTGAGGTGGCGACCTGTCGGTCCGTTGGCGCCGAAGACTGCGATACGCATGGTGTGGGCCATCCCTTGGTGTGGCTTCCGGAACGCCCTTGACTGTGCCGACCGCGAAACGCAGGCTCAACGCTGATGAATAACGCCGCCCCTGCCTCCGCCCGCCCCCGGGGCCGCCCCCGCGGTAACCCGCCGACCCGCGAGTCGATCGTCTCGGCGGCTCGTACGCTGTTCCTGGAGCGCGGCTACCGGCTCACCACCCTGCGCGCGGTGGCCGGGGCCGCCGGGGTCGACCCGGCGCTGATCGCGTACCACTTCGGCTCGAAGAAGGGCCTGTTCGCAGACGTGATGCAGTTCCAGTGCGCCAACGCACTGGCGGTGGACGACGTCCTCGGCGGCGACCCGGCCACCCTCCCCGACCGCCTGATCGACGCCGTGACGGACCTGTGGGAGGACGCCGACTTCCGGCAGCTCACCACCCGGGGTGAGGAGGCGGCCGAGGTGATCCGCGAATACCTGGAACGCGAGTTGCTGGCCCGGCTTGTTGAATTTCTCGGCGGGCGGGACGCGACCGCCCGCGCCACGGCCGTGGTGACGATTCTCGGCGGCCTCATCTACACGCGCTACCTCAACCCGCTCCCCACCCCCGCGGCACTCACCCCGTCAGAGACCCGCCACGTCCTTGCGCCGGCGCTGCGCGCCGCGCTGGCCCCGAGGCCGCGCACCGCGGCGACCGGAGCGGACCGTCGGGGCGCGCGGGTCTCCGGGGGAGGCGCCGTGAAGCGGCGTCAGGACGGCGGCCCGGCAGCGGAGCCGCACTGAGGGGCGGTCAACTCGTCGATTCAGGGGGTACGGTGACCCGCCCCGCGCGACGCTCGCCGTCCAGTACCCGCAACGCGCGGGCCAACGTGGCCGCATGGATCTGGGCCTCGCCCCGCTCATGCATCAGCGCGAGCGCATCGCGCAGGGCGGTCGCCCGTGAGGCCAGCGCCTGGGCGGCCCGGAGCGCTCCGTAGGTGTCGCTGCCCCGGGCGGGGTTGATCCGGCCGACCTGGTCGAGCACCTCCAGGTAGCAGTCGATGAACTCTCCCTCGGCGCGGGTCAGCGCGGGGAGCGGCGGGAGCTGGGGGGAGAGCAACGGGGATCACCTCGCGGGGTGTGGCGGCCGAATCGGTTTGCGGTTCTCCGTGATGTGGTCGACCAGTCCGTACGCCTTGGCGGCCGGGGCGTCGAGGATGGTGTCCCGCTCGAGGTCGGTGCCGATGTCCTGTGCGGAACGCCCCGTATGACGGGCCAGCATCGCGGTGAGCGAGTCGCGCTCACGCATTAGCTCGCGCGCCTGGATCTCGAGGTCGGAGGGCTGGCCCTGCACCGGCTCGTCGAGGGCCGGCTGCTGAATGACTACCCGGGCGCCGGGCAGAGCATGTCGACGGCCGGGTGCGCCGGCTGCGAGCAGCGCGGCGGCGTAGGAGCCCGCCTGGCCGAGGCAGAAGGTCTCCACCTCGCAGGACAGGTACTGCATGGTGTCGTAGACCGCCGCCATGGCGTTGAACGAGCCGCCGGGCGAGTTGATGTAGAGGGAGACCGGTCGGTCGGGCTCGGCGTACTCCAGGTACATGAACTGCGCGATGAGGTCGGTTGCCGCGGTGTCGTCGACGGGCGTGCCGAGAAAGACGATCCGTTCGGCGAGCAGCTTCGAGTACGGATCCAGCGTCCGGGTGCCGGTCGAGGTGCGTTCGGTGAACTCGGGCAGTACGTAGCGGGCGGAGGGACGGTGCACGGCGTTGCCTCTTCCTCGGAGTCCGTAAAAAATGTACAGGACGTACAGAAGGTTCTGATGGGGACTATGGCCCAGGGATCCAGGGGGAAGCAACCGGTCCGATGTGGTTTCGCTATCAGCGAGGGACGAAAGCTGACAACCCCTCATATGGCGGGCTGGGCAGGCCCGCGTCGACCCTGTGGGTGAGCGACACGCTGAACATTCCTGGAGAGCACCGCTGTCCGTCGCCCGGCGGGTGAACTAAGGAGCGCAGAGACCCCACGAGAAAGGTCACTTCCATGTCCGAGGCTGATGCCGTCACCGTCTGTACGAAGTGCGGCGGAACCATCGCTGTCTCTCCGGCCCGCCACGACCAGGCCGCACGTGTCCGCCACGTCGACGCGCCTGGTCAGCCCGAGAAGTGCCCTGACTAGGGGCGCTCGACAGGCGGAGCGAGGGGTACGCGGTGTGCCCCTCGCTTTCGGTGCGCTGCCGCTGTCCCGGGCGGGTGCCTGCTGTTTGACACGGCATCGGGAAGAACGCAGCCCTCGCATCCGTTCCACCCGAGCAGTGAACACAAGATCCGGGCAGAAGGGTGACGCCGTGTCAGTAGCGTTCAACGAGGAGACGCGCAAGCTTCTGGACGGGAGGAACTTCGCCACCGTCGCGACGCTGAACCGGGACGGAGGGCCACAGACCTCGGTGGTCTGGGTAGCGAGGGACGGGGACGCGGTGCTGTTCTCCACCACGGCAGGGCGGCAGAAGGCCCGAAACCTCACACGGGACCCACGGGTCAGCCTTACCGTCTACGACATCGAGAACCCCTACCACTCCGTGGACATCCGCGGCACTGTCGAACTGATCGAGGACCGGGAAAAGTCGCTTCCGCGCGAGCTTTCGCAGAAGTACCTCGGAGAGGACCCGCCCGCCGAGTCGGACGATGTCCTGCGGCTGATCGTCCGGGTGACTCCGCAGAGGATCTCCGGCTTCTCCGTCTGAGGCCGACAACTCTGGGTGGACCACCGAAGGGGGCTGAACGGGCGGGCGCCCCGTCTCGCGCACACCGTACGCACCCAGAAGCCCGGCCCCGTTCGGAGATCGGTTCTTCTGGTGCCGCACGGGCCCCGGGGCCGTGGAACACGCGCCTTAAGCTGGGGGCCATGGCCTACGAGATTCCGGTGACGCAAGCCCGAGCAGAGCTCGCCGAACTGATCAACCGCGTTGTCTACGGTGGTGAGCGAGTGGTCGTGACCCGGCACGGCAAGCCGCTCGTGGCTCTGGTGTCGGCGGCTGACCTGCAGCGACTCGAGAGCGACGAGGTGGTGGCCGAGGAGCAGATCGTTCGTACGGTGTCCTCGATCGGCTCCATGACGTCCGCCCCGGCCGAACGGCGCCGTTTCGGCATCGCCGCTGAGCACAGCGGCCACGACGACCGCCGGGACGACTGACTCCGGGCAGCGCAACGACAGAGCCGTGCACCCCCGTCCGCTACGGCGGGGGTGCACGGCGGTACCGGTGCGGAGTCGCTCAGCCCGTGAGGGCGGGTGCGGGCTTCCGCTCGGAGGGTTCGGCGCGGTCGGGGTTCCCCTGCCGTGTGCGGCCGCCGATCAGGACGGCGGCCAGGCCGAGAACGGCCCAGATCGCCAGGGTCGCCATGGCCCCGCCGGCCGCACTTCCGTCGAAGAACGCCACGGATCGCAGCAGTGATCCGCCCGCGCCCGGCGGCAGCCACTGACCGATCATGCCGACCGGTTCGGGCAGCAGCTCGGGGGCGCTGGTGACCCCGGAGAACGGATTGCCCAGCAGCACCATCAGCAGAGCGCCCAGTCCGATGCCCGGCGTGCCGATCAGGGCGGCGAGCCCCGCCACGGCCGCACCGATCGCCACCACGGTCAGCCCGATGGTGCCGGCCTCGGCCCACCAGTTGCCCGTGATCACTCCGAGCCAGCTGTGGGCCACGGCCGTGGCGGCGACACCCACCAGCACGGCCGCGCCGGTCAGTGTCACGGCGGCACGGGCGCCGCGCAGTTTCATGAGCGTCACCACCGCTCCGGAGGCGACTCCCGCGAGGGCCAGCGGCAGGATGCTCGCGCCGAGCACGCCGCCCCTGGGATCGGTCCCCGGCGCAGCGACGACGTCGGTGACCGGCACCGCGGCACCCGCGGGGGCCGCGGCGGTGACCGCCTCGCGCAGCAGCTGGGAGACGATCGGGCTCGCCGCCGACGCCGTGAGCAGGTGCGGACCCTTCTCGGTGGCCACGACGGCGCCGTATACGACCCGGTCCTCGATGGCGGCACGGGCGGCGGCCGCGTCGTCGTAGCGGTGGATCTCGAAGGCGCCCTCGCGCCGCTCGAGCTGCTCCTGCAGCTGGTCGGCCGCCGGCGCGGTGCCGGCGACGCCCAGGGGCAGGTCCCGCGGTGCTGTGCGGGCGGCGGGCCACGAGAAGGCCCAGAGCGCCAGGGTCACCATCAGAGGTACGAGCAGGATGACCGCCACCGCGCGGCGGTTCTGTCCAGGCATGACGAGCGCCTCAATTCAAAGAGAAGGATCGTTCGTTTTACGTTTCTCCCACTGTCCTGCCGGGTCGGTGCCTTGTCAAGAAGGAACGTTCGTTTTAGATTGGGCTCCATGGCTCGTGTATCCCAGGAACACCTCGACGCCCGCCGCCGGCAGATCCTCGACGGCGCCGCACGCGCCTTCGCCCGTGACGGCTTCCACGGCACCTCGATGCAGGACGTCCTGAAGGAGGTCGGGCTGTCGGCTGGGGCGGTCTACCGCTACTTCAGCGGCAAGGAGGACCTGATCGCGGCCATCGCGGGGGAGGCGGTCGGCGGCGTCCGCCAGGCCTTCGAGCAGGCGTCCCAGGACAGTCCGCCGCCCACTCCCGATGTCCTGATCGGCCGCGTGGTGCGCTCTCTTTTCGGTGACGGGACGGACAGGGCGGGCGGGCTGGACCGCAGGGCCTACGCCGGGCTGATCGTCCAGGTGTGGTCCGAGACCCTGCGCAGCGAGCGGCTGTCGGCCACGCTCGGTGAGGCCTACGCGGGTCTGCGCGTGGCCTGGGCGGAACTGGTCGGTGCGTACCGAGCCGCCGGAGTGCTCACCGCCGAGGTGCCGGACGAACACGTCGCCCGCACGCTGATCGCCGTCGCGCAGGGGTACATCGCCCAGCTGGCCATGTTCGGCGACGTCGGCCCGGAGATCCTCGAAAGCGGCCTGCGCGGGCTGATGTCCATGGATCTGCAAAAGATCAGTTAACGCGCCGGAAAAACTTCCGCCCTAACGTGCAATACCTGGCCGCGCGATCCGCTTCATCGTTCAACAGAGTGTTGAACGGGGATAGGGTCCCGCTGCGCCCGGGCCGGTCCCGGGCGGAAGACGAAGAGGTGGAAGCGTGCAACTGACTCCGCACGAACAGGAACGCCTGCTCATTCATGTGGCGGCCGATGTCGCCGAGAAGCGCAGGGCGCGCGGGCTGCGGCTGAATCACCCCGAGGCGATCGCCCTGATCACCTCCCACCTCCTGGAGGGCGCGCGCGACGGCCGGACCGTCGCCGAACTGATGGCCTCCGGCAGGAAGGTGCTCACCCGCGAGGACGTCATGGACGGCATCCCCGAGATGATCCACGACGTCCAGGTCGAAGCCACCTTCCCGGACGGCACCAAGCTCGTCACCGTCCACGATCCGATCGTCTGACGGGGGAGCGGCCGGATGATTCCCGGAGAGATCCTGTACGCGCAAGGCACGGTGCGGCTCAACGAGGGGCGCCCCGTCACCCGCATCACCGTCCTCAACGCAGCCGACCGGCCCGTCCAGGTCGGCTCGCACTACCACTTCGCCGAGGCCAACCCCGGTCTGGACTTCGACCGCCGAGCAGCTCACGGGCTGCGGCTGAACATCGCAGCGGGTACCGCCGTGCGCTTCGAACCCGGTGTCCCGGTCGACGTCGAACTCGTCCCGCTCGCAGGCCTGCGCACCGTCCCCGGGCTGCGCGGCGAAACCGGAGGTTCCCTCGATGCCTGAGCTCAGCCGCGCCGTGTACGCCGACCTGTTCGGGCCGACCACCGGTGACCGCATCCGGCTCGCCGACACCGATCTCGTCGTCGAGATCGAGGAGGACCGCTCGGGCGGCCCCGGGAGGGCCGGTGACGAGGCGGTGTTCGGCGGTGGCAAGGTGATCCGCGAATCGATGGGCCAGGCGCGCACCACCCGCGCCGAGGGGGCACCCGACACCGTCGTCACCGGCGCCGTCATCATCGACCACTGGGGCATCGTCAAGGCCGACATCGGTATCCGCGACGGCCGGATCACCGGCATCGGCAAGGCCGGCAACCCCGACACGATGGACGGCGTCCACCCCGATCTGGTCATCGGCCCCGAGACCGAAATCATCGCGGGCAACGGCAAGTTCATCACCGCGGGTGCCATCGACGCGCACGTCCACTTCATCTCCCCGACCCTCGTCGACCAGGCGCTCTCCTCCGGTATCACCACGCTCGTCGGCGGCGGCACGGGACCGGCGGAAGGGACCAAGGCCACCACGATCACCCCGGGCCCCTGGCACCTCGCCCGGATGTTCGAGGCCCTCGAGGGCTATCCGGTCAACATCGGCCTGCTCGGCAAGGGCAACACGATGTCCCGCGAGGCCATGCACTCCCAGCTGCGCGCCGGAGCACTGGGGTTCAAGATCCATGAGGACTGGGGCGCCACCCCCGCCGTCATCGACGCCTGTCTGAGCGTCTGCGAGGAGACCGGCGCTCAACTGGCCATCCACACGGACACGCTCAACGAGGCCGGATTCGTCGCCGACACCCTCGCCGCCATCGCCGGGCGCTCCATCCACGCGTACCACACCGAAGGTGCGGGCGGCGGGCACGCCCCCGACATCATCAGCGTGGTCTCGGAGCCGTACGTCCTGCCCAGCTCCACCAATCCGACCCGGCCGCACACCGTCAACACGATCGAGGAACACCTCGACATGCTGATGGTCTGCCATCACCTCAACCCCGCCGTCCCGGAGGACCTGGCCTTCGCCGAGTCCCGGATCCGGCCCTCGACCATCGCGGCCGAGGACATCCTCCACGACCTCGGCGCCATCTCGATCATCTCCTCCGACTCCCAGGCGATGGGACGGATCGGCGAGGTGATCCTGCGTACCTGGCAGACCGCCCACGTGATGAAGCGGCGGCGCGGTTCCCTGGCGGGCGACGGGGCCGCCGACAACCACCGGGCTCGTCGCTATGTCGCCAAATACACCATCAACCCGGCGGTCGCCCAGGGCCTGGACCGGGAGATCGGCTCGGTCGAGACGGGGAAGCTCGCCGACCTCGTGCTGTGGGACCCGGCCTTCTTCGGCGTCAAGCCGCAGACGGTGATCAAGGGGGGGCAGATCGCGTACGCGCAGATGGGCGATGCCAACGCCTCGATCCCCACCCCGCAGCCCGTGATGCCCCGCCCGATGTTCGGCGCCGTGGGGCGTGCGCCCGCCGCCAACTCCTTCAACTTCGTGTCCACGGCCGCCATCGAGGACGGGCTGCCGGACCGGCTGGGGCTGGGCAAGGCGTTCGTGCCCATCACCAGCACCCGTGGCGTCACCAAGGCGGACATGCGGGAGAACGACGCGATGCCGCGGGTCAAGGTCGACCCCGACAGCTTTGCCGTCACCATCGACGGGGAGCAGGTCGAACCTGCTCCGGCAGCCGAACTCCCCATGGCCCAGCGTTACTTCCTTTTCTGAGGGCGGGGCAGCACTCCATGACGACGCGCGCCGCACTGCTCGTCCTCGCCGACGGCCGGTTCCCCGCCGGTGGCCACGCCCACTCGGGTGGCGCCGAACCGGCCGTCAAGGCAGGACACATCCGCAACGCCCAGGACCTGGCGGGCTTCTGCCTGGGCCGGCTCCACACCACCGGACTGACCTCGGCCGCACTCGCCGCGGCGGCGGCCCACGGCCTCGACCCGCTCGCACTCGACGAGGCCGCCGACGCCAGGACGCCCTCGCCCGCGCTGCGGGCCGTCGCACGCAAGCTCGGCCGCCAGCTGATGCGGGCGGCGCGGGCAACCTGGCCCAGCACCGAACTGGCCGCGCTCGCAGCAGCCCGGCCGCGTGGCGCCCACCAGCCCGTCGTCCTCGGCCTCACCGCCCGCGCCGCAGGCCTGGGGCCCGAGGACGCCGCACACTGCGCCGTGTACGAAGCAGTCAGCGGCCCGGCCACCGCGGTCGTCCGGCTGCTCTCCCTGGACCCCTTCGAGGCCACCGCCGTCCTCGCCCGCCTCGCGCCCGAACTCGACCGGGTCGCCGAACAGGCCACCGCGGCCGCGCTGGACGGCATCGACGCGCTGCCCGCCGCCTCCGCGCCGCTGCTCGACATCACCGCCGAAGCGCACGCGGCCTGGCCGGTCCGGCTGTTCGCGTCCTGAGAACTCCACACCTGCCACCACCAGGAGTCACCCCCATGCACCTCGACCACACCCACAGCGGCCCCGCGGCCGTCAGCGCCGACGCCGCACGCCCCGACGGCACCCGGCGCGCCCTGCGCATCGGCCTCGGCGGACCGGTCGGCTCCGGGAAGACCGCGACCGTCGCCGCCCTGTGCCGGGCCCTGCGCGACCGGCTGTCGATCGCCGTCGTCACCAACGACATCTACACCCGCGAGGACGCCGCCTTCCTCCTGCGCAACGCCGTGCTGCCGCCCGAGCGCATCCAGGCCGTCGAGACCGGCGCCTGCCCGCACACCGCCATCCGCGACGACATCTCCGCCAACCTCGAAGCCGTCGAGGACCTGGAGGACTCCGTGGGGCCGCTCGACCTGATCCTCGTCGAATCCGGCGGCGACAACCTCACCGCCACCTTCTCCAAGGGACTCGTCGACGCCCAGGTCTTCGTGATCGATGTGGCGGGGGGCGACGACATCCCGCGCAAGGGCGGCCCCGGGGTCACCACCGCCGACCTCCTCGTCATCAACAAGACGGATCTCGCCCCGTACGTCGGGTCCGATCTGGGCCGGATGGCCCGCGACGCCGCCGAGCAGCGCGGCGAACTCCCCGTCGTGTTCACCTCCCTGACCTCCGCCGAGGGCGTGGCGCCCGTCGCGGACTGGGTGCGGACGCAGCTCGCGGCCTGGACCGCATGAGCATCGAGGCCACCGCCCGCATCACCGCGGTCCCCGACGGGCGCGGTTCCACCGCGCTGCCCGTGCTGGAGAGCGCGGGACCGCTGGCCCTGCGCCGCACCAGATCACCGGAGCCCGGACGCGCCCGCGTCACCGTGGTCGGAGCGATGAGCGCGCCCCTCGGCGGCGACCGCCTCGCCATCGAGGCGCGGGCCGAGGACGGCGCACGGCTGGCGGTGGACTCCGCCGCGGCCACCGTGGCACTCCCCGGCGCCCGTCCGGACGCGGGCCGCGCCTCGTACGACCTGCGGCTGAGCGTGGGGGAGGGCGCGGAACTCCGCTGGCTCCCCGAGCAGCTCATCTCCGCGTACGGCAGCGAGCTCGACCAGAGCACCCGGGTCGAACTCGCCGCCACCGCACGTCTGGTGCTGCGCGAGGAACAGATCCTGGGACGGCACGGCGAGGTCACCGGCAGCCTCACCACCCGTCTGACGGTCCGCCGGGCCGGCCGCCCCTTGCTCGACCAACAGCTCGGGTACGGGCCCGGGGCACCCGGCGGATGGGACGGTGCGGCGGTCCTGGGGGGTCACCGGGCCGTGGGACAACTACTCGTCGTCCACCCCGGGTTCGAGGACGCCCTGCCTGAACCCCGGCTGCTGGGTCCCACTGCCGCGCTCGCCCCGCTGGCCGGTCCCGCCGTACTGGTGACAGCGCTCGCCGCCGACGCCCGGCTGCTGCGCGGTGTTCTGGACGAGGCGCTCGCCGGGCTGTTGGACGGACTCAAGGCCTTCCACGGGGCCTGAGTCCGCTCAGCGGGACGCGGTCACCGGTTATTGGTTCGGTAAAGAAACGTGCGTACGCCCTGTTCTCAGCAACCCCACAGACGAAAGGATCCGCTGGACATACGAACACCTGCGCCACCAGCGGCGCATCACACAGGGGGAGGTTCCACTTGAGACGCACAGCAGTGCTCGGCTCGGCCGGCACTCTGATCGCGGGCACGCTCATAGCGGGGGCGATAGCCGCACCGGCAGCCAGTGCCGACGGCCGTCACCACGGCGGTTCCGAGGCGCGCGGCGTCCAGGTCGCCGCGGCCCGTGCGGCGACAGCCGGTATCGACTGGGCGGACTGTCCGGCCGACTGGGCGATCGTCACACCCATCCAGTGCGGATGGGTGACCGTGCCGCTCGACTACGCCAGGCCGAACGGCAAGCAGATCAAGCTCGCCGTCGACCGGCACGTCAGCACGGGCACGAAAGAGGAGCGCCAGGGCGCGCTCCTCTACAACCCCGGTGGCCCCGGCGGCTCCGGTATGGCGTTCCCGAGGCGCATCGTCACCAAGAACCCGCTCTGGGTGAAGGCGGCGAAGGCATACGACTTCGTCGGCTTCGACCCGCGCGGTGTCGGCCACTCGGCGCCGATCTCCTGCATCGACCCGCAGGAGTTCGTGAAGGCCCCGAAGGCGGACCCCGTACCCGACAGCGAGGCCGACAAGCGCGCGCAGCGCAAGCTCGCCGCCGAGTACGCGGACGGCTGCGCCGAACGCAGCGGCGACATGCTGCCGCACATGACCACGCTCAACACCGCGCGCGACCTGGATGTCATCCGCGCCGCGCTCGGTGAGAAGAAGCTCAACTTCCTGGGCGTCTCCTACGGCACCTACCTGGGCGCGGTCTACGGCACGCTGTTCCCGGACCACGTGCGCCGCATGATCGTCGACAGCGTGGTCGATCCTTCGAAGGACAACATCTGGTACGAGGCCAACCTCAACCAGGACGTCGCCTTCCAGGTGCGCTGGGGGGACTGGAAGGCGTGGGTCGCCAAGAACGACGCCGTCTACCACATCGGCGACACGCCCGAGAAGGTCGAGCAGGCGTGGCTGAAGCTGCGCGCGGCGGCCAAGAAGGACCCGATCGGCGGCGTCGTCGGCCCCGCCGAGCTCATCGGGTTCTTCCAGGGTGCGCCGTACTACGACTCCGCCTGGGCACCCACCGCCCAGGTCTGGAGCGACTACCTGGGCGGCGACACCCAGGCGCTGATCGACGCCGCGGCCCCCGACCTGTCGGACACCAAGGGCAACGCCTCCTCGGAGAACAGCAACGCCGTGTACACGGCGGTCGAGTGCGCGGACGCCAAGTGGCCCACCAGCTGGTCGAAGTGGGACCGCGACAACACCAGGCTGCACAAGGACAACCCGTTCATGACCTGGGCGAACGCCTGGATGAACCTGCCCTGCGCGACCTGGCCGACGAAGCAGCAGACCCCGCTGGACGTCAGGACCGGCAAGGGCCTGCCGCCCGTGCTGATCGTGCAGTCCACGCGTGACGCCGCCACTCCGTACGAGGGCGCCGTCGACCTGCACAAGCGCTTCAAGGGCTCCCGCCTCATCACCGAGAAGGACGCCGGCTCGCACGGTGTCACCGGCCTGGTCAACCCCTGCATCAACGAGCGGGTGGACACCTACCTGCTCACCGGGAAGACCGACCCGCGTGATGTGACGTGCACCCCGCACGCCACACCGAAGCCGTGAGCGTCATCTGAAGTGAGCGAGCGGGCGGCCGGAGATCCAACCGGCCGCCCGTTCCGCCGACCGGGCTCAGGCCCCGCGGTCGTACTCCGCCAGCCAGGCGTCCTCCGCCGCGTAGTCGAAGAGGGTCTCGCCGTAGTTCCGCGCCATCTTCGGGAAGGCCTCCGTCCACTTCCGTCCGTGCAGTTCGGACGCGAGCCACTCGACGGTTGCCGGAAGCGAGTCCGCATAGTCCGTCACCGGCACATAGCCGAGATCGTGCCGGGCGGACGCCATGTCGTAGACGATGGGATGAGCGCTGGTCCACGGTGTCTCGCCGACGTGACCCTCGGGTGGGGCACCCGCCACCAGGACCGTTTCGGTCTTCCGGCCGAGCACGTCGTCGATGGCCGCGGCGATCTCGGAGACGGTCGGCGCCTGTGGATCCCCGGCGTTGAGCACCCGCGAAGCAGGCCGCAGAGCGGCGAGACGTATCAGCTCGGCGAGGTTGGACACATGGACCGGATGGAAGCGGGACATCCCGTCGTACGCGAGCACCCGCCGCGCGCGTCCGTCGAGCAGACGCTTGACGAAGTACAGCTCGCGCGGCGTGCGGCAGTACTCCCCGTGAATCGCACCCGCCCGCAGCAGTGTCACCGGAAGTTCGCCGCCGGCCGCGAGCAGCTCCTGCTCCAGCTGGATCTTCCGTGTCGCGTACGTCGTGTCCCCGGGGGCCACCGTGCGCTGTGTCTCCGGGATCGGCAGCGGATAGTGAGGAGCGCCGTCGGGCTCGCCCTGGGTGTCGAAGCCGCGTCCCCTGTCGTCCTCGTAGACCGCACCGCTGGATATGACGACGGCCGAACCGACCCGGCCGGTGAGCCCGGTCAGCTGCCGGGCGTGGGCGCCGTCGAACGCCACCATGTCGACCAGGACGTCGCAGCCGTTACCGAGCACGGCGGCCAGCGCCCCCTCGTCCTCACGGTCGAGGGACACGCTGCGGACGTCCGGCCCCCACGTGCTGTCCGGGCCGCCCCCGCGCGACCCCGCCGTCACGTCCCAGCCGTCCTCCGCCAGGGCCCGCACCGCGGCCCGGCCGACCTGCCCCGTCGCGCCCAGTACGAACGCTCGTCCTCTGCTCATACGGAAACGCTACGGGGCGCCACACCGCCGGGCCAGGGAGATCTGCCAGGAGCAGACTCCACGCTCAGCGTTGCCGCCGCGGGAACTTTCTGGACTGCTCCGCCTGCGCGGCCTTCACCTTGACCGCGTACTCGTCGACGTACTCCTGCCCGGACAGGCCGAGGATGGCGTACATGATCTCGTCGGTGACCGCGCGGATCGCCGCCTTCTGGTCCTCCAGCCCGGCGTAGCGGGAGAAGTCCAGGGGCTCGCCGAAGCGGATGGTGACCCGCTTGATCCGGGGCACGACCTTCCCGGGCGGCTGGATCTCGAACGTACCGACCATCGCGCACGGGACGACCGGGACGCCTGCCCTGATCGCCATCACGGCGACCCCGACCTTGCCCTTGTACAGACGCCCGTCGTGCGAGCGGGTGCCCTCCGGATAGATCCCCAGCAGCTCACCCTTGCTCAGCACCCCCAGCCCCTCGCGGATCGCTGCCTGACCGGCCTCCTTGCCCGACCGGTCCACCGGAATCTGCCCGATGCTGTGGAAGAAGGCCGCGGTGAGCTTGCCCTTGATGCCGGGGCCGGTGAAGTACTCGGCCTTCGCGAGGAACGTGATGCGCCGCTTGATGATCGCGGGCATCAGGAAATGGTCGGAGAACGACAGATGATTGCCCGCGACGATGGCCGCGCCCTCGGCAGGAATGTGCTCCAGTCCTTCGATACGGGGCCGGAACCCCAGCCGGAGCAGTGGTCCGAGCACGACATATTTCAGGACGTAATAGAACAAGATCTCTCCCACTCTGGATCGGGCTGGTGACCGTGTTCAGCCAGGTCACAGGAGACAACCTTGCACATCGCCGATCGGCGTGTGTGATCGCCCGCGGCCAGGCCCCACCGGTCATGTGCGGCACCAATCGGTTGCCCTGTAAGACACGGACGTAACTCAGGTGTCGCGGGTGGCCACCATCCCCAAGGTGGCCAGCCCCAGGACCACCCAGCCGAACCAGAGCCAGCCGTTGCTCCCCAGCGCCACCGTGTACGCCGTCACCGCAACCAGCGCCCCGACGGTAAGCACTCCCATGGTCTTCGTGGATCCGGACATGAGCGCACGCTCCTCATCGGCCGCACGGCCGTTGAAGCCATGGTCACCCCACAGGCGTGCCTGCCGCTACTGTCCGCGTGCCTGCAATGAGGCGAGATAGGCGTTGTACGCGTTCAGCTCGCGGTCGCCGTCGCGGTCGGCTGCCCGGTCCGCACGCTTTGCCGTCCGCTGCTCGGAGCGGTACCACTGGAAGACCAGCGCGATCAGGACCAGCACCGACGGGATCTCGCTGAACGCCCAGGCGATGCCGCCCGCCCAGTTCTGATCGCTCAGCGGATCGATGCCGAGGGACGCCGGAGGCGTCTTGTACGTCTCCACCATCGGCCCGCTCGCCATCATCAGGGCGATGCCGAAGAACGCGTGGAACGGCATGCCCGCGAAGAGCTCCAGCATCCGCATCACATAGCCGGGCCGGTGCGGCCCGGGGTCCACGCCCATGATCGGCCAGAAGAACACCAGGCCGACGCCGAGGAAGTGCACCATCATCGCCAGATGGCCGGTCCTCGACCCCATCAGGAAGTCGAAAAGCGGCGTGAAGTAGAGCCCGTACAGGCTGGCGATGAAGAGCGGGATCGTGAACACCGGATGCGTGACGATCTTCATGTAGCGGCTGTGCAGCAGCATGAGCAGCAGTTCACGCGGCCCGGTGCGGTCCCGCCCCGCGACCGGCAGCGCCCGCAGCGCCAGCGTCACCGGGGCGCCCAGCAGCAGGAGAATCGGCGACAGCATGCTGATCACCATGTGCTGCACCATGTGCACGCTGAACATGACCATGCCGTAGTCGTTGAGCTTGGTGCACATCACCAGGGCGATGGACAGCACGCCGACGACGAAGAAGACGATCCGGTTGACCGGCCAGCCGTCGCCGCGCCTGCGCAGCCGCAGCACCGCGTACCCGTAGAGGGCCAGTGCGGCGACGGAGCCGACGAGGAAGAACGGGTCCGCGGAGAATTCGAGCCCGCGTCCCAGCGTGAACGGCGGCAGATCCATGTTCATGCCGTGCCCGCTGTGATCCATCTGTTCACTCCCGCCGGGGCGTCCCCGATTCGTGCCGGTTGTCCGGTCCAGACTAGAACCGCCCCCGACCGCGGTTGCGGGCGGGGGCGGTTCGTGGACCTATGTGTCGGTCAGAGCACGCACTGGGCCTCGGCGTAGCGCTCGGCGGGGACCGTCTTCAGGGTCTCCACGGCCGCCGCCAGCGGGACCATCGTGATGTCCGTGCCGCGCAGTGCCGTCATCATGCCGAACTCGCCGCGGTGAGCGGCCTCCACCGCGTGCCAGCCGAAGCGGGTGGCGAGGACACGGTCGTACGCGGTCGGGGTGCCGCCGCGCTGGACGTGGCCGAGGATCACCGGGCGGGCCTCCTTCTCGAGGCGCTGCTCCAGCTCGATGGAGAGCTGCGTCGCCACACCGGCGAAACGCTCGTGGCCGTAGATGTCCTTGGTGCCCTGGTTGAACTCCATGGAACCCGCGCGCGGCTTCGCACCCTCGGCGACGACGACGATCGCGAACTTCTTGCCGGCGGAGAAACGCTGCCCGACGAGCGCGGTCAGCTCGTCGATGTCGAAGGGCCGCTCGGGGACCACGATGGCGTGCGCGCCGGCAGCCATGCCGGAGTGCAGCGCGATCCAGCCGGTGTGCCGTCCCATGACCTCGACGATGAGCACCCGCTGGTGCGACTCGGCCGTGGTCTTCAGCCGGTCGAGAGCCTCGGTCGCGACGCCGACAGCCGTGTCGAAACCGAAGGTCACATCGGTGGAGGCGATGTCGTTGTCGATGGTCTTCGGCACACCGACGATGGGCAGCCCCGCCTCGGAGAGCAGGTTGGCCGCCTTCAGCGTGCCCTCGCCGCCGATCGGGATGATCGCGTCGAGGCCGAGGTCGGCGACATGGCCCTTGGCCCGCTCCACCCCGTCACGCAGGTGGGCCGGCTGCACCCTGGAGGAGCCGAGGATCGTGCCGCCGCGGGCGAGGATACCGCCGACCGCATCGAGGTCGAGCTTGCGGTAATCGCACTCGAGGAGGCCCTTCCAGCCGTCGTGGAAGCCAATGACCTCGTCGCCGTGATCTACCACCGCGCGGTGCACGACGGAACGGATGACGGCGTTCAGGCCGGGGCAGTCGCCGCCGGAGGTGAGCACACCAATTCGCATTGCCCGGGAAACCTTTGCAACGTGGGCCGACGACCGGACCACGTCGTCCGGTTGGATCCCCGCCACCCTACCGGCGCAAGGTGGCCGGACCGAACCCACCGTCCGCCTGCTGGACGTCCACCGGCCGTACACGAAACCCCACAGCTACGGGCAGCCTGTCAACAGGGCGTGCCCGTAGGGGAGACCGTGACGGCCGGGAGGAAGTCAGGCAGGCTGCGTCGCCGCGGCGATCCGCTCGGAGCGGAGTGCCTCGTACCAGCGGTCGTCGCACGGCGGCAGCGCGTTCACATCGAGGGCCAGCTTCAGCAGGTGGTCCGCGATCAGCGGATTGCGTGCCAGCACGGGGCCGTGCATGTACGTGCCGAAGACCGTGTCGTTGTACGCGCCCTCGGTGCCGTCGCCCGTGCCGTTGCCCCGCCCGATCCGGGTGCGGGCGAACGGCCGGGCCGTCGGGCCGAGGTGGGTGATGCCCTGGTGGTTCTCGAATCCGGTCAGCGGCGGGAGCCCCAGGTTCGGATCGATGTCACCGAGCACGTCGCCGACGCACCGGGCGCCCTCGCCGCGCGTGGAGACCACATCGAGCAGCCCGAGGCCGGGCTCGCGCTCGCCGAGGTCGTTGATGAACTCGTGACCGAGGATCTGGTAGCCCGCGCAGACCGAGAAGATGATCGCGCCGTTGGACGCGGCCCTGCTCAGCCCGCCGTCACGGCGCAGCCGCTCCGCGGCAAGACGCTGCGGACGGTCCTCACCGCCACCGATCAGATAGATGTCGCCCGAGGTGGGGATGGGCTGGTCGCTGCGCACGTCGACACGCGACACGTCGAGACCGCGCTGCCGTGCCCGGCGCTCCACCACGAGGGCGTTGCCCTGATCGCCGTAGGTGCTGAGGAGGTCGGGGTACACCCACACCAGCCGCAGGCCGTTGTTGCTCATGCTTCGTCCTCTCCGGGGGTGGCCGGCGCCGGGGTCAGTTGCCGACACGACGGCGCAGGTCCTGGAAGGCGGTGTAGTTGGCGATGACTTCGATGCGGCCGGGAGGAGCCATCTGGACGGCCTCGTCCAGGGTCTCGCAGACACGGAAGTCCAGTCCGGCAACCTCGAGCCGCACCGCGAGGTCCAGCTTGCGGTCACCGAGCACGAAGATCGGGTGCCCGTACAGCTGGGTGTAGTCGACGTCCCACAGCCAGGAGGTGTCCGTACCGTCCGCGCCTCGGGCGTTCACGGAGAGGATCACCGGGGTGGGCGGGGGGTCGATCAGGGAGAACGTCTCGAGCCAGCCCGCCGGGTTCTTCGCCAGCAGGAGCCGCAGCTCGCGGCCGAGGAAGGTCACGACGTCGTAGCGGCCCGCGACAGCCTGCACCTGGTACATCCGCTCCAGGGCGACCTGCGGCGGCACACCGAAGACCGCGGCGACCGCGGCCGAACTGGTGGCGTTCGCCTTGTTGGCCCGGCCCGGCAGCTGGAGGTGGATCGGCCACGCGGACCCGTGCGGGTCCAGGACGTAGTCGCCGTTGAGCGCCCAGCTGGGGGCGGGACGGCGGAAGCCGCACTCGCCGCAGAACCAGTCGTCGCCGGGGCGCTGCATCACACCGCCGCAGGACGGGCAGGACCAGGCGTCGTCCTTCCACGCCTGTCCGGCCGCGACCCACACCACGTTGGGGGAGGAGGACGCCGCCCAGACGATCAGCGGGTCGTCCGCGTTGGCGACGATCACGGCCTTCGAGCCGGAGAGGCCCTCACGCCACTTCTCGGCCAGCATCCGGGTCTCCGCGGCGCGGTCCAGCTGGTCGCGGGAGAGGTTGAGCAGCGCGATCACCTTCGGCGTCGTATCGCGTGCGACGCCGGCGAGATACTTCTCGTCGACCTCGATCACGCCGTACTTCGCGTCCGATCCGCCGGCCAGCGCGGAGGTGATTCCCGCGGGCATGTTGGCGCCGAGCGCGTTCGACACGACGGGCCCAGCGGCCCGGAGTGCCTCGGCGATCAGCCGGGTGGTGGTCGTCTTGCCGTTCGTCGCGGACACGAGGATCACGTCCAAGTGCTGCGCCAGCCGCCCCAGCAGGTCGGGGTCGAGCTTGAGCGCCACCCGGCCGCCGATCACCGATCCGCTGCCGCGCCCCGCAGCGCGCGACACCGCCGCCGCGGCCTTGCCCGCCGTCACGGCGAGCTTGGCCCGCGGCGACAACGGCTCCGTGTTGCCTGCCATCGTCCTAGATCCTCCTTGCATCAGTCCGCGCCCAGCCTATCGATGTCCGGCGCGTCGACCGCACCTCGGCACCACCGGGAACGTGGAGGTCACGTGGAACGTACGCTTCTCCCCATGCGAAACCGCCCGATCCCCGGCAGTTCCGGACTCGTTCGTGCCTTGAGACTGCTCGGCGACCCGGTGCTCCACAGTCCGTGCGAGGAAGTCACCGACTTCGGGCCCTCGCTCGCCCGGCTGGTCGAGGACATGTTCGCCACCATGTACGCGGCGCAGGGGGTCGGGCTCGCCGCGAACCAGATCGGCGTCCCGTTGAAGGTGTTCGTCTACGACTGCCCGGACGACGACGAAGTCCGGCATCTGGGACATCTCGTCAATCCGGTACTCGTCGAGGCGGACGGCATCACCGTACGCGGACCGGAGGGGTGCCTTTCACTTCCCGGCCTCGAAGCAGGTACCCAGCGCTTCGACCATGCGGTGGTCGAGGGCAGGTCCATGACGGGCGAGGCGGTGCGGATCGCCGGCACCGGCTGGTTCGCCCGCTGTCTTCAGCACGAGTGCGACCACCTGGACGGCCGGGTCTACACCGACCGGCTGACCGGACTGCGCCGCGCCAGGGCGCTGCGCGCGGCCCGGCGGGCGCCGTGGGGGCGTACGGACTGACTCCGGAGGCGGGAGGCGGTTCAGAAGCCCTGGCCGCCCGGCAGGTCGCCGGCCTCGGCCAGCCTGCCCCAGAGCAGGTCGGCGAGGCTGTGTACCAGCTGTTCGCGCGAGCAGGGGCGGTCGCCGAGCCACCAGTCGCCGGCCGCGTGCATCATGCCGACGATGCCGTGGCCCCAGATGCGGGCCATCTGTTCGCTGTCCGGGCCGAGGTCGACCCGTTCGGCGATCACCTTGCCGAGCTCCTCGCCGAGGCGGCGCAGCAGCGGGGCGGAGTGCCGGCCCACGTCGAAGCCCTGCTCCGGGGAGGGTGCCGCGTCGTCGGACGGGTGCATGAGGAAGCGGTAGACCTGGGGGCGGGCCTCGATCGCCGCGAGATAGGTGTCCAGGGTCGCCTCGACCCGTTCGCGCCGCTCGGAGGGGGCGTCGAGCGCGGCCCGCAGGGCGCTCAGCAATGCGTCCGTGTGGCGCTTGCCGAGGGCGCGGTAGAGGCCGCCCTTGTCGCCGAAGTGACGGTAGAGGATGGGCTTGGTGATCCCGGCCTCCGCTGCGATCGCGTTCATCGACGCCTTGGGCCCGTCCCTGAGCACCACTCGGTCCGCCGCTTCGAGCAGCTCCCGGCGGCGGCGCTCGGCCGCCGTCCGCTGTCGCTCGGCCCCTCGTGTGGTCTCCATGTCGTATCTCCCCGCCCCGGCCAGCTGTCCTGCGATCTCTTGACGCCCGGGCAACGTAACACCATGCCCTGACGCGTGCGGATCCGCGTGTGACCGGTTGACAGTGGCTACTTGCTGGTAACAGACTGTTGTTACCGCGAGTAACGCATGTTTTTTATTTTACGGAAGCGCATGGAGGGAACATGGCCGAGTTCACGCTCGATCTCAACGACGACCAGAAGCAGGTCCGTGACTGGCTTCACGGCTTCGCCGCGGATGTGATCCGCCCGGCCGCTTCGGAGTGGGACGAGCGTGAGGAAACGCCCTGGCCCGTCATCCAGGAGGCGGCCAAGGTAGGCATCTACTCCCTCGACTTCTACGCCCAGCAGTTCTTCGACCCTACGGGTCTCGGCATCCCCGTGGCTATGGAGGAGCTCTTCTGGGGTGACGCGGGCATCGCCCTGTCGATCGTCGGCACGGGCCTGGCGGCCGTCGGCGTCCTCGCCAACGGCACCGAGGAGCAGATCGGCACCTGGATCCCGCAGATGTACGGCGACGCGAACGATGTGAAGGTCGCCGCCTTCTGCTCCTCCGAGCCGGACGCCGGCTCCGACGTCGGCTCGATGCGTACCCGCGCGGTGTACGACGAGGCCAAGGACGAGTGGATCCTCAACGGCACCAAGACCTGGGCGACCAACGGCGGTATCGCCAACGTCCACGTCGTCGTCGCGGTCGTCGACCCGGAGCTGGGCTCGAAGGGCCACGCCTCGTTCATCGTCCCGCCCGCCACCCCCGGCCTCTCCCAGGGGCAGAAGTTCAAGAAGCACGGCATCCGCGCCTCGCACACCGCCGAAGTGGTCCTCGAGGACGCCCGTGTCCCCGGGCACTGCCTGCTCGGCGGCAAGGAGAAGCTCGACGAGCGCCTCGCCCGGGCCCGTGAGCGTGCCAAGTCCGGCGGGGAGCGCGTCAAGAACGCCGCGATGGCCACCTTCGAGGCGTCCCGCCCGGCCGTCGGCGCCATGGCGGTCGGCACCGCCCGCGCCGCGTACGAGGTCGCCCTCGACTACGCGAAGACCCGGACCCAGTTCGGCCGCCCCATCATCGACAACCAGGGCATCGCCTTCCAGCTGGCGGACATGCGTACGCAGATCGACGCCGCCCGGCTGCTGGTCTGGCGCGCCTCCTGGATGGCGAGCGCCGGCAAGCCGTTCACCTCTGCGGAGGGCTCGATGTCGAAGCTCTACGCGAGCGAGACGGCGAAGTCGGTGACCGCCCAGGCCGTCCAGATCCTCGGTGGCAACGGCTTCACCCGTGAGTACCCGGTGGAGCGCATGCACCGTGACGCCGCGATCTACACCATCTTCGAGGGCACGAGCGAGATCCAGCGCCTGGTGATCGCCCGCACCCTGTCGGGGATGCCGATCCGCTAGCGCCGATCCTCGACGTACCGCGGGGCCGGACCGGGCAACGGTCCGGCCCCGCGAGCCGTTCTACTTCTGCGGCAGGTTCGCCTCGATCGCCGCGATGACCTCGGGCGCATCCGGCTCGGTACGGGGGCGGATCCGGGCAACCGGCTCACCGGCCGGGGAGATCAGGAACTTCTCGAAGTTCCACTGGACGTCACCGGCCGCGCCCTCGGCGTCCGTGAGCTTCGTGAGCTCCGTGTAGAGCGGGTGCCGGTCCTCGCCGTTGACATCGATCTTCGCCAGGAGCGGGAAGCTGACCCCGTACGTCGTCGAGCAGAACGTCTGGATCTCCTCCGCCGTACCCGGCTCCTGGCCCGCGAACTGGTTGCAGGGCACGCCGAGGACGGTGAATCCGCGGTCGCCGTACTCCTTCTGGAGCCGCTCCAGGCCGGCGTACTGCGGGGTGAGCCCGCACTTGGAAGCGACGTTCACCAGCAGGACCGCGGAGCCCTCGTAGGCCCCCAGCGTGGTCGGCTCGCCGGTGAGGGTGCTCAGCGGGATGTCGTGCAGGGTCATGGGATATCTCCTCGATAGCGTGGCGTCGCTGTTCATTGTGACTCCAGGGGATCCGCGGGGCCGACCGCCTTGTAGTAGAAGGTGGTCGCCCGCAGGGCGCCGGCGGGGTCCTGCGCGTACCGGGGGATCGACCCGCACTCCGTCCAGCCCGCCGAGCGGTAGAGCCGTTCGGCGGGACTGCCGGTCTCGGTGTCGAGGACGAGCAGGGAGAGCCCCTCGGCGGCGGCCGACCGCTCGACCGCCTCGAGCAGGGCGCGGCCGACCCCGCGGCCGCGGGAGGAGGGCCGCACCATCAGCTTGGCGACCTCCGCGCGGTGCCCGGCATTGGGCAGCGCCGGCTTGACCAGCCCGATGGTGCCGGCCACCCGTTCGCCGTCACGGGCGATCCATACCTCATGGCAGCCCGTCTGGACGGAGGCCGCCCGCTCCCGCCACCAGGTGGCGGCAGCCCCCCGGTCCAGCGGTGCCAGGAAGCCCACCGAGGATCCGCCCTCCACGGTCTCGACCAGTAGGGCAGCCAACTCGTCGGCGTACGTGACCAGTTCGGGGCCGGACACGGAGACGATCTCGGTCATGGAACAAGTCCTTTCACATTCACGGCAGGACGATCATCAGGGCATAGCGGACCCGGTCGGGGCCGGGGCAGTGGAACTGCGAGGGGCCGTGCAGGCGGAAGCGCAGGCAGTCGCCGGGGCCGACGGTGTGCACCGTGCCTGCGACGGTGATCTCGACCGTGCCCTCGATCACCCAGATGTGCTGCTCCACGCCGGGCAGGGGCGGATTCTCGTACGTGACGACGGAGCCCGCGGCGAGCGTGCCCTCGATGACCTCGGCACGCAGCCCGGCGTGCGGAGGCGACACGGAACGGCGCACGAATCCGGCCCGCTCGTCCCGCCACACCGGCTGCTGTGCCGCGGGCACGAGCGCTGGCGGCTCCGCCTCCACTTCCATCAGCAGCCGCGACATGGTCCGCTCGTACACCGTGCACAACTGCCCGAGCACGGCGGTGGTGGGACTCAGCTCGCCGCGCTCCAGCCGCGACAGCGTCGAGCGGCTCACGCCGGCGCGGCGGGACAGCTCGTCCAGCGACCAGCCGCGTTCGGTACGGAGCAGGCCCAGCCGGGCCGCGAGCCGGGCGTCGGCAGACTCCGGCGCACCCTGTTCTCTCATATCTGGGATTGTATCCCTGAGTGGAGATGCGCATCAGGGGGCGTCTACGTGCCGATCGGGTGATGGCGTGTCAGTCTGATAAGGAGGACATAAGCCACATACGCGGCGCACCCGCGCCGCGTATCGGCTGCAGAACCTAGGAGACTGACATGGCTGGAAGCATGAGTGGGACGCGAACGGGCCACGACGCCCCGGACGCGCACAAGGAGGTTCAGTCCGGCTGGACCGTCTTCGCCGCTGTGATGATGATCTTCGGCGGTGCGATGGCCATCCTCGAGGGGATCGCCGCCCTGGCCAAGGACGACCTCTTCGTCTCCACGAGCAACTACGTGTTCAAGTTCAGCCTGACCGGCTGGGGCTGGGTGCACCTCATCCTCGGCATCGTGGTCGTTCTCGCCGGCTGCGCCCTGTTCACCGGAGCGCTCTGGGCTCGCGCGGTCGGCGTCGTGCTGGCCGGACTCCTGGCCATCGCCAACTTCCTGTGGCTCCCCTACTACCCGTTCTGGTCCATCGTGCTCATCGCGATCAACGTCTTCATCATCTGGGCTCTGTGTTCGGGGTCGCAGAAGGCTCGAGCCTGAGCACGAGGACATAGGAGACCACCACGGAGACGATCACGAGCGGCATGACGGTGATGCCCTCGGATCCCAGCAGCAGCGTGGCGAGCAGTACCGATGTCATCGGCAGCTTGAGCATCGCCACGCACATCGCCCCGATTCCCATCGCGAAACCCGAGGTCGCGTTCAGGCCGGGCAGGTGCGACAGCACCAGCCCGCCTGCCGCCCCCAGGAACATCGACGGGAAGATCGGGCCACCTCTGAAGCTGCTCAACGACAAGGAATACGCGAGCGCCTTGCAGGTGATCAGTACCAGGAGCGTTCCGACCGAATACTTGGCGTCCTCGGTGAGCAGACCCCCGAGGGCGTCCTGGCCCGAGTACAGCACCTCGGACGCGTCCCCTCCCGTGCTCTCGGCGTACAGGAGCGCGAGTACGCCGATCGCCACCGCCGTTCCGACGGTGGCGATCACTCTCCGCGGTTCGACCCAATCCTGGAGGAGCAGGGCAAGCCTCCTGATGCCCGTGCCCGCGAACGCCGCCGCGACTCCGAGGGCGAGGGCCCAGCCGAACTCGGCGACGGTGGGCGTGGGCGTGTGCGGCACGTGCGGGATGGCGAGGGAGTACGTCCCCAGCCCGGTCCACGATCCCAGCCCGACGAAGATGAGCGCCCCGATACCCGAGGCGAGCAGCCCCGGCACGAGCACGAGGCCGAGCATCATCCCGGCGAGGCCGGACGCCTCCATCAGCAGGAACGCGCCGGCGAGCGGGGATCCCAGGAGGGCGCTGATGGCGGCGAAGCTGCCTGCGGCCGCCACCATGGCGCTCGCGCTCGGCTCGATGCCGGGTTTCAGCAGGCGCACCGCGCACACGGCCAGCCCGCCGCCGATGGCGATGAGCGGGGCCTCGGGTCCGAGGACCGCGCCGAGGCCGAGGGACGCGAGGGCGGCGAGCGCGACCCCCGGAAGTTCCGCGGCTGTCGGTGCCCCTGATTCCACCAGGCCCTCGGCCGGCTTGTGTCCGCCCGTTCCCGGGAGGTAACGGATGCTCAGTGCCGTCAGCAGGCCCGCGACGGCGAGCAACGGGACCGGCCACCACGTCGGCGTGTCGTCGAAGCCCAGCGCGTGGGGCAGGTCCTTGTAGGTCAGGTTCTGGAGCTCGTGGACGAGCGCCAGAAACCCGAACGCCGCGGCGGAGATGGGGACTCCGAGGATTGCCACCATGACCAGAAGTACTGCGTAACTCCGCGTACGGATCACCGCGCGTGGATCCGGGGACTCCGTGCCGGGGGTTCCGACCGGTTCGGCCGACATCGTCATGGTCTCCTCGGGTTCGGGTCCCGGCCGGCTCGTCCTGCCCCGCCGGGCTCCTCACGTGATACCACGATGTCCCGCTATGTCGGCGATGTACCCGCTGTTGAGGTGTGATGAATCCGGGTCTCGCTACTTCGTGCCCGCCCCTGCCGCGCGAAGGCGGCCCGTGGCCACCGCATCGACCAGTGCCCGGTGGTCCCGCTCGTTCTGGTCGGCGTACCGCTCGGCGAACGTCTGCAGCGCCCGGTCGAACACCTTGCCGTGGCCCAGGTAGGCAGCGATGGCGATCCGGTCACCGGACCGCGCGTGCGCACGGGCCAGCGTCATCCCGCACAACTCGCCGAAAGCGGCCATCCCGCGCGGCACCATCTGCTCCGGTTCGGCGATGCCCTTCCAGTCGCGCAACTGGCGTACGTAGAAGTCCCTGCGTTTCCCGTCGAACCCCTCCACCCGCTCCCACCCCAGGAAGATGTCGCCGGCAGCCTGCATCAGGCGCTGGCCGGCCACCACGCGCTCGCCCTGATTGCGGTACGCACTCGCCCCGGCGTGCGGCGCGAGCACCGAGGAGTCGGCCTCCTTGGCCTGGAGGACGAGCGGATCCGCGCCGTCCCTGCCCAGCAGGAGGATGATCCAGCAGCGCGTTCCGACGCTTCCCACGCCCACGACCTTGCGGGCCATGTCCACGGGCCGGAAGTCGGCGAGCAGGGACCGCCGGTCCGAAGGAAGACTGCGGCCGTAGCGACGGAGAAGCGTCCGGAACTGCTTCTCCGTCGCGCTGCGTTCCGCACCTTCGGGCAGCAGGTCCGCGACCGGCACGATCAGGGGCGGATCCGCGGCGATCCGGAGCCGCCCGCCGACCACCTCGGTGAGTTTGTCGAACGCCTGCGTGCTGTCCCGGGTGCGGGCCTTCGCCGTCGCTCTGGCCATGCGCTTGCGGCCCCGGGAGGCCAGTCTGTCGGCGGCCAGGGCCTTGAGGCGGCCCTCGTCGGTCTGCGTGTACCAGACCTCGAGATTGCGCATGCCCGCGAAGCGGATCATCGACTCCCGGTACGACCGGACGGTGGCCCGGACGATGTGGGCCCGCTCCTTGTCGGAGAAGCCGTTGGCGCGCCCGGCGATGACGAGGCTGGCGGCCAGCCGCTTGACGTCCCACTCCCAGGGACCCGGCAAGGTCTCGTCGAAGTCGTTGATGTCGAACAGCAGGTGGCGCTCGGGGGAGGCCAGCAGTCTGAAGTTCAGCAGATGGGCGTCACCGCACAACTGCGCCCTGATGCCCGAGTCCGGTGTGCCGGACAGGTCGGAGGCCATGACGGCCGCGGCGCCCCGGTAGAAGCGGAAGGGCGACTCGGTCATCCGTCCGTAGCGGATCGGGACGAGCTCCTGCACCCTGGCCGCCGACTGGGCCTCCAGGATGGCCAGTGGATCCTGCCGGTCCGCCGGTGGCTCGTACACCTCATGGCTCGACCGGGGAGCCCGTTTGCGGGCCGCCTTGCCGAGCGCGGCCCGTTCCTTCGGCGTCGCGCCCGGCACGGCACGGAGCGGTGAGGTGCGTTCCTGGGGCATGGCGGCCCTCCTGGCTGCGTGCGGGGCCGTGCGGGCGGCCCCTGCTCCCATCATCCCCGGCCGGACGGATTCCGGCCGCTCGGCGCGTTCCGGCGGCGGGGGCGCCGTGTGGATCAGGCGCGTCCGCGCTTCCTGGCCTGGCGGCCCACCCTCCGCCAGATCGCGCGCTGGCACCGCAGTGCACCCGCACCCACCACGATGAGCACCACGATGTTCACCAGGAGCTGGACGAGTGAACCCCACGCCTCGGACCAGCTGGCGAAGGCCGTGGACACGCTGATGGCCGCGGCGGCCGGAATGGTGGTGACCGAGATGAACACCCCGAGGAGGGCACTCGTGCGGGCCTCCGTGAGCGACACGATGCCGACGACAGCGGCGAGGGCGGCGACGGCGAAGGAGAAGAAGTTGGGGGTGTTGATCAGGTCGGAGACCGGCCGGAGCCCCAGGTCGAAGGCCTCCGACTGAAGACCGAAGCCGCGGATGAGGAGGCTGAAGAGGAAGGTGACCACGATCGTCAGCAGGAAGCCCGTGCACAGGGCGCCCAGCCCTGCGCGGATCATGGTCCGGTCGCCTCTGTCGATGCCCAGCGCCACGGCGACGATCGCGCCGTACTCGGGGCCGACGACCATGGCCCCGACGATCAGGATCTGGGAGTTGGTGACGATGCCGACCGAGCCGATGAGACCCGCGATGACCAGGTAGAGGTAGAAGCTCGGCGGGTACCTCCCCCCGGACCGGATGCGCGCCTCCACCTGGGCCCAGACCGGGGTGTTGACCAGTGCCCCGAGGCGGCGGACCGCCGTCTCCGATGCCCGCCCCGGGAACGCCATGTCCACCGGCTCGATGACGATGGAGCCGTGCACGTCGATCTCGAGCCGCCGCAGGCCCCGCAGTACATCGTTCGCCGCCCCCGCCAGCACATCGCAGGCGAAGGCGTCGCCGTCGGGGTGGTACGCGGCGCCACGCTGCACGATCAGGTTCATGACGTAGGGGGCACCGGCGAGGAGCTCCACGACCTGGTCCGTGCGGTCCGGAGGGCTCACCGCGCGGACATGGATCATGTCCACTCCGCGCCTCCACGAGGCAGGGCGGGCGGCCGGATGCCGGGTGACGGATAGTGGCATGGATAGTCACATACCGGAGATTGGACGGTCATGGACCGATACCCTCCCATAGCCACCCACGGTCTGGTGGGCGACCTGCAGACCTGTGCGCTGATCTCTTCGCAGGGCGTCGTCGACTGGCTGGCCGCCCCCCGGTTCGATTCCCCCAGCGTCTTCGCCGCGCTGCTCGACCACGACCGGGGCGGCTACTTCCGGCTGTCGCCCGACGGCCCGGAGAGCTCCTGCAAGCAGCTCTACTACCCGGACACCGCTGTGCTGGTCACCCGGTTCATGTCGCCCGACGGCGTCGGCGAGGTGCTCGACTGGATGGCACCGATCACCTCCGGGGGCGCCACCGGCCGGCACACACTGGTACGGAAGGTGCGCGCGGTGCGGGGAACCGTACGGTTCTCGATGGAGTGCAGGCCCCGGTTCGACTACGGGCGTGCGTCCCATGAGCTCGAACTCGTCCCGGACGGAGCCGTGTTCAGGTCTGCGGGGATCAGCGGGCATCTGCAGGCAGGCTTTCCCCTGGAGCGCGACGGCCACGATGTGCGCGGAACGGTGACGCTGGGCGTGGGCGAGACGGCCGTCGCCGTCTTCACCGTCTGCGGGGCCGACGAACCCGCACCGCCGCCGCCCACCGTCGAGGGGACCGACGAGCAGCTCTGGGAGGTCGTCGAGTTCTGGCAGAACTGGCTGCGTACCTCCCGCTACCGTGGCCGCTGGTCGGACATGGTCCACCGTTCCGCCATCACCCTGAAGCTCCTCACGTACGCCCCCACGGGCGCACCGGTCGCCGCCGCCACGATGGGCCTGCCCGAGCAGATCGGCGGCGAACGCAACTGGGACTACCGGTACACCTGGGTCAGGGACGGGTCGCTGTCGGTGCGGGCCCTGCTGGACCTGGGCTTCGTCGAGGAAGCGACCGCTTTCACCCGATGGCTGGGCGCCCGCCTCGGGGACGGCGACATCGACGGCGAGGCACTGCAGATCATGTACCGCGTCGACGGGGAACCCCTGCCGGCGGAGGAGATCCTCGGGCACCTCGAGGGCTACCGCGGTTCGCATCCGGTACGCGTGGGCAACGCCGCCTCCGACCAGTTGCAGCTCGACATCTACGGAGAGGCCCTCTACGCACTCTCCGAGGGGCACGAGGTCGGCATCCAGGCGGGCTACCGCGGCTGGAAGAAGGTCTCCCGCACCCTGGACTGGCTCGCCGACTCCTGGGACCGCCCCGACGAGGGCATCTGGGAAACGCGCGGCGGACGCAAGGACTTCACCTACAGCAGGGTGATGTGCTGGGCCGCGTTCGACCGCGGACTGAAGCTCGCGACCGCGTTCAGCAGACCGGCCGACACCGTCCGGTGGACCCGGGCCAGGGACTCCATCCTCGAACAGGTCATGGCCCGGGGCTGGAGCGAGCAGGAACAGGCGTACGTCCAGCATTACGAGGGGGACGTGCTCGACGCCTCGCTGCTCCTGATGCCCAGGGTGGGTTTCCTCGCACCCAAGGACCCCAGCTGGCTGTCCACGCTGGACGCCATGAACGACACCCTCGTCTCCGACAGCCTGGTCTACCGCTACGACCCGGCCGCCTCCCCGGACGGCCTGCGCGGCTCCGAGGGCACGTTCAGCCTCTGCACGTTCCTGTACGTCGACGCGCTGGCCCGCGCCGGGCGACTGCGGATGGCCCGCTACACGTTCGAGAAGATGCTCACCTACGCCAACCACGTCGGCCTCTTCGCCGAGGAGATCGGCCCCAGCGGCGAGCAGCTGGGCAACTTCCCCCAGGCGTTCACCCACCTCTCCCTCATCTCGGCCGCCCGCACCCTCGACGAGGCACTCGACCGGCTGCGCGACTGACAGGTCGCACGGTCACCGGTCGTGCCTGCCGCCCGGGCTTGAGAGGATCCGTACGTGGAGTCCCCCGAGCCCTTCCCGTCCCCCGAGCCCTTCCCCGAACTCTTCCCCGGACCGCAGCCCGAAGCCGAAAGGACCGAGGGCCGCCGAACGGTGCGCTGCGCCCTGTGCGGACGCCCCCTCACCGGCGCGGACTCACGCCGCACCGGACTCGGCCCCGCCTGCGACGCCAAACTGCATCCGGCGGGCCCGGACATCCGGACCCGCCGTCACGACGTCGAGCAGGACACCCTGCCCGGCATCTGAACCCGCAGTGGGTGCTACGCGCCGTCGAGACGGCGGAACAGGCCCTCCTGGACCACCGACACGAGCAACTGCCCCTGGCGGTCGTAGATCCGGCCCCTGGCCAGTCCGCGGCCGCCCGTGGCGATCGGCGACTCCTGGTCGTACAGGAACCACTCGTCCGCCCGGAACGGCCGGTGGAACCACATGGCGTGGTCCAGCGACGCCATGTCGAAGCCGCGCGGACCCCACAGCGGCTCCACCGGGATCCGGACCGCGTCCAGCAGCGTCATGTCGCTCGCGTACGTCAGCGCACAGGTGTGCACGAGCGGGTCGTCGCCCAGCGGGCCCACCGCGCGCATCCACACGGCGCTGCGCGGGTCCGCGTCCTTGATCTCCTCGTGCGTCCAGCGCAGCCGGTCGACGTAGCGGATGTCGAAGGGCTGACGCCGCGCCATCCGCTCCAGGGCCTCCGGCAGCCCGCCCAGGTGCTCGCGCACCTCGTCGGCGACCGTCGGCAGGTCGTCGGGGTCCGGCACCGTACGGGCGGGCGGCAGCTGATGCTCGAAGCCCGCCTCCTCGGGGCGGTGGAAGGACGCCGTCAGATTGAAGATCGTCCGGCCCTGCTGGACGGCCGTGACCCGGCGGGTGGTGAAGGACCTGCCGTCCCTCACCCGCTCGACGTCGTACACGATCGGCACACCGGGGCGGCCCGGCCGCAGGAAGTAGGCGTGCAGCGAGTGGACGGGACGGTCCCCGTCCGTGGTGCGGCCTGCCGCGACCAGGGCCTGTCCCGCGACCTGGCCGCCGAAGACCCGTTGCAGGGACTCGTCGGGGCTGCGGCCACGGAAGATATTGACCTCGATCCGCTCCAGGTCGAGAAGATCGACCAAGCGCTCGGCGGGGTTCGTCGTCATGCGGTTCTTCTCCACTCTCGAAGCCGGTGCGCCGTCACAGCTGGCCGACGGCCGTGACCCGGACAACCGCCCGGCCCTCCTCGTCGGAGGCCGCCAGATCGACCTCCGCACGGATACCCCAGTCATGGTCACCCGCCGGGTCGGCAAAGGCCTGCCACACCCGCCACAGACCGTGCTCGAGATCCTCGTCGATCTTCAGCAGCTTCGGGCCGCGCGCGTCCGGACCCGTACCCAGGTCCTCGTGAGCCTCCCAGTAGCCGTCCATCGCCTCGCCCCAGGCGTCCTCGTCCCAGCCCGAGTCGGCGTCGAGCTCGCCCAGGTCGCGGACCCGGTCCAGGGCGGCCAGCTCCACCCGGCGGAACATCGCGTTGCGCACCAGGACCCGGAAGGCGCGGGCGTTGGCGGTGACCGGCTTGACCTCGTCGGCCCGTTCCTGCGCCTGCTCGGCGGTCTCCACCTCCGGGTTCGCCAGCTGCTCCCACTCGTCCAGGAGGCTGGAGTCCACCTGACGCACCATCTCGCCGAGCCAGGCGATCAGGTCCTCCAGGTCCTCGGACTTCAGGTCGTCCGGGATGGTGTGCTCGAGCGCCTTGTACGCACTGGCCAGATAGCGCAGCACGATGCCCTCGGTACGGGCCAGCTCGTAGTTCGACGTGAACTCCGTGAACGTCATGGCTCGTTCGTACATGTCCCGGATCACCGACTTTGGCGACACGGGATGGTCGCCGACCCACGGGTGGCTCGTGCGGTAGACGTCGTACGCGTGCCAGAGCAGCTCGCTCAGCGGCTTCGGGTACGTGACCTCCTGGAGCCGCTCCATCCGGTCCTCGTACTCGACGCCGTCCGCCTTCATCTGCCCGACGGCCTCGCCCCGCGCCTTGTTCTGCTGGGCGGCGAGGATCTGCCGCGGGTCGTCGAGGGTCGACTCGACGACGGAGACCATGTCCAGGGCGTACGAAGGGGATTCGGCGTCCAGCAGGTCGAACGCGGCCAGCGCGAAGGTCGACAGCGGCTGGTTCAGCGCGAAGTCCTGCTGGAGATCGACGGTGAGGCGCACGATCCGGCCCTCGGCGTCCGGGGTGTCGAGCTGTTCCACCACACCGCCGTCGAGCAGCGAGCGGTAGATGGCGATGGCCCGCCGGATGTGCCGCAGCTGGGCCCGGCGCGGCTCGTGGTTGTCCTCCAGCAGATGCCGCATCGCCTCGAAGGCGTTGCCCGGGCGGGCGATCACCGAGAGCAGCATCGTGTGCGTGACCCGGAAGCGCGAGGTCAGCGGCTCGGGATCGGAGGTGATGAGCTTGTCGAAGGTGGTCTCGGACCAGGCGACAAAGCCCTCGGGGGCCTTCTTGCGGACCACCTTGCGCTTCTTCTTGGGGTCGTCGCCCGCCTTCTTGACGGCCTTCTCGTTCTCGATGACGTGCTCGGGCGCCTGCGCGACCACGAAGCCGGCCGTGTCGAAACCGGCCCGGCCCGCGCGGCCGGCGATCTGGTGGAACTCACGGGCGCGCAGCGTGCGCACCCGGGTGCCGTCGTACTTGGTGAGGGCGGTGAACAGCACCGTACGGATCGGGACGTTGACGCCGACGCCGAGTGTGTCCGTACCGCAGATCACCTTCAGCAGGCCCGCCTGCGCGAGCTTCTCGACCAGACGGCGGTACTTGGGGAGCATGCCCGCGTGGTGCACCCCGATGCCGTGCCGCACATAACGGGAGAGGTTCTGGCCGAACTTGGTGGTGAATCGGAAGTTGCCGATCAGATCGGCGATCTTCTCCTTCTCCTCCTTCGTGCACATGTTGATGCTCATCAGCGACTGGGCGCGCTCGACGGCCGCCGCCTGGGTGAAGTGCACGATGTAGACCGGCGACTGCCGGGTGTCCAGGAGCTCGGTGAGCGTCTCGGTGATCGGCGTCAGCCGGTACTCGTAACTGAGCGGGACCGGACGCGTCGCCGAGCGCACCACGGAGGTGGGGCGGCCGGTGCGGCGGGTCAGATCCTCCTCGAACATCTTGACGTCACCGAGCGTGGCCGACATCAGGATGAACTGGGCCTGCGGCAGTTCCAGGATCGGGATCTGCCAGGCCCAGCCGCGGTCCTGCTCCGCGTAGAAGTGGAACTCGTCCATCACGACCTGGCCGACGTCCGCGTACTTCCCGTCACGCAGAGCGATGGAAGCCAGCACCTCGGCCGTGCAGCAGATCACCGGGGCGTCGGCGTTGACCGAGGCGTCGCCGGTCAGCATGCCCACGTTCTCCGTGCCGAACATCTTGCACAGGTCGAAGAACTTCTCCGAGACCAGCGCCTTGATCGGCGCGGTGTAGAAGGTGACCTTGTCCTGGGCCAGAGCGGTGAAGTGCGCACCGGCCGCGACCAGGCTCTTTCCGGAGCCGGTGGGGGTCGAAAGGATCACATTCGCCCCGGAGACCACCTCGATCAGCGCCTCCTCCTGAGCCGGATAGAGGGTGATGCCCTGCGATTCGGTCCATGACGAGAAGGCCTCGAAGAGGGCGTCCGGGTCGGCGGTCGGGGGCAGCTGATCGATAAGGGTCACGCCCCCATCTTGCCTGCCTTGTGCCCGGATGCGGGAACCGGAGGACCGCCCGAAGATCACGGACGATACGCTGCCCACTCAACTCGGCCGCATCGCACAGGCAATGACGGCCCGGCCGTGCCGCACGGCCGAATCACGATGGGGGCGGAAACAGCCATGATGGGACCGGCACACTCTCTGTCAGGGGCAGCGGCCTGGCTGGGGGTGGGCGCCGCGGCCGCCGCCGCGGGTCACACGATGCCCTGGCCCGTCCTCGTCGTGGGGGCACTGATCTGCGCGGGCGCCGCGCTCGCCCCCGACCTCGACCACAAGTCCGCCACGATCTCGCGTGCCTTCGGCCCGATCTCCAAGGGCGTGTGCGAGATCGTCGACAAACTCTCGTACGCCGTCTACAAGGCGACCAAGGGAGCAGGCGACCCGCGCAGGACGGGCGGACACCGAACCCTCACCCATACCTGGCTGTGGGCGGTGCTGATCGGCGGGGGAGCCTCCCTCGCGGCGATCACCGGCGGCCGGTGGGCGGTCCTGGCGATTCTCTTCGTCCACCTCGTGCTCGCCGTCGAGGGCCTGCTGTGGCGGGCGGCGCGCATGTCCAGCGACGTCCTCGTCTGGCTGCTCGGCGCGACCAGCGCGTGGATCCTGGCCGGGGTGCTCGACAAGCCGGGCAACGGTTCGGACTGGCTGTTCGCCGAGCCCGGTCAGGAGTACCTGTGGCTTGGCCTGCCGATCGTGCTCGGGTCCCTCGTCCACTGCATCGGCGACGCGCTCACCGTCTCGGGCTGCCCGATCCTGTGGCCGATCCCGCTCGGCCGCAAGCGGTGGTACCCGCTCGGACCCCCGAAGTTCATGCGCTTCCGGGCCGGCAGCTGGGTGGAGATCAAGGTGCTGATGCCCGCGTTCATGGTGCTCGGGGGAGTGGGCGCGGCCGCGGCGCTCAACTTCATCTGACCGCCGCGCGCCCGTTCCGGGGGCGGCGCGACCCGACCCGTAGCACCATGACCCCATGCTGCTCGCCCGGCTCGCCCACGTGTCCATCGAGGTCGCCGCGACGTCGGCACGGACCCGGAAGGTCGCCCTGCTCGCCGGACTGTTCCGGGAGTCCGGTCCCGACGACGTCCCCGTGGTCATCCCGTACCTCGCCGGCCGCCTCCCGCAGGGGCGGCTCGGCATCGGGTGGAGCACCCTGGGCGATCCGGTGGCGCCCGCGGACACCGCCACACTGACGGTGACGGACGTCGACGCGGAACTGACAGCGATCGGGGCTCTGACCGGTCCCGGCTCGCAGGCCGCGCGCAAGGAGCGCCTCCAGCGGCTGCTCGGCGCCGCCACCGCCGACGAACAGCACTTTCTGCGCGGGCTGCTCACCGGCGAGGTGCGCCAGGGGGCGCTCGACGCCGTAGCCATCGACGCCCTGGCCGGTGCCACCGGCGCGGAGCCCGCCGAGGTTCGCCGCGCCGTCATGCTCGCCGGATCACTGCAGGCGGTCGCCCGCGCGCTGCTCGCCGACGGCCCCGGGGCTCTCCCGGCCTTCAGGCTCACCGTCGGCCGGCCGGTCCTGCCGATGCTCGCGCACACCGCGCGCTCGGTCACCGAAGCCATCGACAAACTGGGGCCGTGCGCCGTGGAGGAAAAGCTCGACGGCATTCGCGTACAGGTGCACCGCGACGGGGAGCGGGTGCGGGTCCACACCCGCACCCTCGACGACATCACCGACCGGCTTCCCGAACTGGTCACGGCGGTGGCCGGCTTCGGCGGCGAACGGTTCATCCTCGACGGCGAGGCGATCGCTCTCGGGCCCGACGGCAGACCGCGGCCCTTCCAGGAGACAGCCGGCCGGGTCGGATCCCGGCGGGATGTCGCCACAGCGGCGGCCGAGGTCCCCGTGGTCGCCGTCTTCTTCGACGTGCTGTCCGTCGACGGACGCGAACTGCTGGATCTCCCCCTCACCGAACGGCACGCGGAGCTGGCCGCCCTGGTCCCGGAGCCGATGCGGGTGCGGCGCTTCCTCGTGACGGACCCCGGGGACGAAGAGGCCCGCGGGGGAGCGGCGGCGTTCTTCGAGGCCACCCTGGCGCACGGACACGAAGGCGTGGTGGTCAAGGGCCTGACCGCGCCCTACAGCGCGGGCCGACGGGGCGCGTCCTGGCTCAAGGTGAAGCCCGTACACACCCTCGACCTCGTGGTCCTGGCTGCCGAGTGGGGGCACGGCCGGCGTACCGGAAAACTGTCCAACCTCCACCTGGGAGCGAGGCGGCAGGACGGTTCCTTCGCGATGCTCGGCAAGACCTTCAAAGGGCTCACGGACAAGATGTTGGCCTGGCAGACCGAACGCCTCAGGGAACTGTCCACCGGCGACGACGGGCACGTCGTCACCGTGCGGCCGGAGCTCGTCGTCGAGATCGCCTACGACGGACTCCAGAGCTCCACCCGCTACCCGGCGGGAGTCACCCTGCGCTTCGCCCGGGTGCTGCGCTACCGCGAGGACAAGTCGCCGCAGGAGGCGGACACGGTCGACACGGTGCTCGGCCGCCGGACCTGACCGGCCCCGGACCTGAGCGCGGCCCCCACCGGCGCGGCGGGGGCCGGCGACCGTCGATCAGCCGCGGGTGGCCGTCGACGCGGTGTGCGCGCGGAGCTGTTCCGGCGTGAGATAGGCGTCGGTGTACTCGAAGTCGCGCAGGGTGGCCGGCTTGCGTGCCTGGAACCCGGTCCGCACGAAGTCGTCACCCGCGATCGCGTTCAGCATCCAGTTGGTCAGGACCCGGGTCTTGGCGACATTGGTCCGCAGCCCCGACCAGTGGTAGCCGCGTGCCACCAGCTGGGCGGGCATGCCCTTCAGCTCGATGCCCAGCGGCTTGGACACCGCGTCCCGGCCGCCGAGGTCCACGACGAGACCGAGGTCCCTGTGGACGTACGGCTGCAGCGGACGGCCGCGCAGCGAAGCGATGAGGTTGTCGGCCAGCACCCGCCCCTGCCGTATGGCGTGCTGCGCGGTGGGAGGGCAGATCGCCCCGTCGCCCGTGGCCAGGTCGGGTACCGCCGCCGAGTCGCCGAGGGCGAACACCCCGTCCACGCCGGGCACCTGCATCTCCGGCGTCACCGCGAGCCTGCCGCGTACCGTCTCCGCGTCGAGGGTGGCGACGAGCGGGCTGGCCGCGACCCCGGCGGTCCAGATGAGCGTGCGGCAGGGCAGCACCCGTCCGTCGGTGAACGTCACCTTGTCCGGAGCCGCCTCGGCCACCGAGACACCGAGCGACACCTCGATGCCGCGCTTGCGCAGGATCTCCAGCGCGGTGCGCCCCAGCTTGTCGCCGAGCTCCGGCATGAGCTTCGGGGCGATGTCGATCAGATGCCACTTGATCAGCTTCGGGTCCAGCCGGGGGTAGTGCCGGACTGCGTTGGCGGTGAGCCGCTGCAGGCAGGCAGCGGTCTCCGTGCCCGCGTATCCGCCGCCCACCACCACGAACTGCAGCCGGGACTCCCGCTCGGCCTCGTCCTGGCTGGCATCGGCCAGGTCGAGCTGGGAGATGACGTGGTCCCGGATGTAGGCGGCCTCGGCCAGCGTCTTCATCCCGCGCGCGTTGTCGATCAGCCCGGGGATGTCGAACGTCCGGGTGACGCTCCCGGCGGCCAGCACGAGGTGGTCGTACGGCTCGTTCACGATCTCATCGGTGATCTTGCGGATGACGCAGACCTTCGCCTTGGTGTCCACGCCGATGGCGCCGCCCGGCACGATCCTGGTGCGGTGGCGCCGGCTGCTGCGCAGGGAGACGGCGACCGACTGGGGGGTGAGCACCCCGGACGCCACCTGCGGGAGCAGCGGAAGATAGAGCTGGTACGAGAACGGCGTGACGAGGGCGATGTCCGCCTCACCGGGGGTGAGGCTGCGTTCCAGCCGGCGCACGCACTCGACTCCGGCGAAGCCTGCACCGACAACGAGGATCCTGGGTCGTGCCACGGTGTGCGTCCCTTCTCGGGCTTACGCGGTCATCGCTCACCTGCCCCGTATCCGGGGCCAGTCACTCCTCATCCTGACCGTAGGGGCCGCAGTCCGCCTCTTGTGGGGCGGCGGCCGGAGGGTCACCCCGGCCGCCGCACCGGGGTCATCCGTGCCAGGACCGCCACAGCGCCGCGTACGCGCCGTCCGCCGCCACCAGCTCGTCGTGGCTGCCCAGCTCGCTGATCCGGCCCTCCTCGACGACCGCGATCACATCCGCGTCGTGCGCCGTGTGCAGCCGGTGCGCGATCGCGATCACCGTCCGGCCGTCCAGCACCCGGGCCAGTGAACGCTCCAGGTGCCGGGCCGCCCGAGGATCGAGCAGCGACGTCGCCTCGTCCAGCACCAGGGTGTGCGGATCCGCCAGCACCAGCCGGGCCAGCGCGATCTGCTGCGCCTGCGCCGGGGTGAGGGCCAGACCGCCCGAGCCGACCTCCGCGTCCAGACCGTCCGCCAGGGCCTTGGCCCAGCCGTCCGCGTCGACCGCCGCGAGCGAGGCCCACAGCTCCGCGTCCTCGGCGCCCGCACGGGCCAGCAGCAGGTTGTCCCGGAGCGAGCCCACGAACACATGGTGCTCCTGGTTCACCAGAGCCACATGGGTCCGTACCCGCTCCGCCGGCATCCGGGACAGCTCCGCCCCGCCCAGCGTGACCTCACCGGTCCGGGGTGCGTAGATCCCGGCCAGCAGACGACCCAGGGTGGACTTGCCCGCACCGGACGGCCCGACCAGGGCAAGACGCGTACCCGGGGCCACGTCCAGCGACACCTTGTGCAGGACGTCGACACCGGCGCGGTAACCGAAGTGCACCCCCGCGGCCCGTACCTCGCGGCCGTCCGGCCCGACTGCGTCGTCGCCCGCGTCCGGCTCGATCTCCCGTACGCCGACGAGCCTCGCCAAGGACACCTGGGCGACCTGCAACTCGTCGTACCAGCGCAGGATCAGGCCGATCGGGTCGACCATCATCTGTGCCAGCAGCGCCCCCGTCGTCAGCTGCCCGACGGTGAGCCAGCCCTCCAGCACGAACCAGCCGCCGAGCAGCAGCACCGCGCCGAGAATCGTCACGTACGTGGCGTTGATGACGGGGAACAGCACCGAACGCAGGAACAGCGTGTACCGCTCCCACGCGACCCACTCCTTGACCCGCCGGTCGGAGAGCGCGACCCTGCCCGCTCCCAGCCGGTGGGACTCCACGGTCCGGCCGGCGTCCACGGTCTCGGCCAGCATCGCCGCG
The DNA here is from genome assembly GCF_036226745.1 of Streptomyces sp. NBC_00683. Classification (NCBI taxonomy): domain Bacteria; kingdom Bacillati; phylum Actinomycetota; class Actinomycetes; order Kitasatosporales; family Streptomycetaceae; genus Streptomyces; species Streptomyces sp. NBC_00683. The sequence goes on from NZ_CP109013.1 coordinate 7,647,711, forward strand.
ACCGCCGCGTACCCGGCGGCCTCCGAGCGGTACGCGGAAGGCGCCCGCCGGAAGTACCAGCGGCAGCCGGTGATCAGCACCGGCAGCGCGATCAGCACGGCGAGAGCGAGCGGCGGGGCGGTGACCGTCAGCGCGCCGAGCAGCAGCCCTGCCCACACGACACCGATCGCCAGCTGCGGCACGGCCTCCCGCATCGCGTTCGCCAGCCGGTCGATGTCCGTCGTGATCCTGGAGAGCAGATCGCCGGTGCCTGCCCGCTCCAGAACACCCGGCGGGAGCCCGACCGACCGCACGAGGAAGTCCTCGCGCAGATCGGCCAGCATCTCCTCACCGAGCACCGCTCCGCGCAGCCGCATCGTCCGCGTGAAGACCGTCTGCACGACCAGTGCGAGGGCGAACACCGCGGCGGTGCGCTCCAGATGGAGGTCGGTGACCCCGTTGGAAAGGTCCTCGACCAGTCCGCCCAGGAGATACGGTCCGGTGATCGACGCGATCACCGCGATCGCGTTGACCGCGATGAGCGCCACGAACGGCTTCCGGTGACGCCGAAGCAGAGAACGCACGTACGACCGTACGGTCAGCGGTGTGCCGACCGGCAGGGTCGTCGCCGACTGCGGTGCGGCCGGGTCGTATGCGGGGGGTGCGACGCCGATCATGCCCTCTCCTCGAATTCCTCGATCGTTTCGGCCGACTTCGACGCGCCGATCCCGGCGAGCCCGTCCTGCACAACAGGTGTCGCGATCTCCGCGTCGGTCTCACGGGTGACGACCGCCCGGTACCGCGGTTCGTCCCGCAGCAGTTCGCGGTGCGCGCCGACCGCCACGACCGTGCCCGAGTGGACCAGCACCACGCGGTCGGCGAGGTCCAGAAGCAGCGGCGACGAGGCGAACGCCACTGTCGTACGACCCGTGCGCAGTTGCTTGATACCGGCGGCGACCCGGGCCTCCGTGTGCGAGTCGACGGCGGACGTCGGCTCGTCGAGCACGAGTGCCTCCGGGTCGGTGACCAGGGAGCGGGCCAGCGCGAGCCGCTGGCGCTGACCACCCGACAGTGACCGGCCGCGTTCGGTGATCCGGGTGCGCATCGGGTCGCCGTCCGTGTCGACGGACGCCTGGGCCAGAGCGTCCAGCACGTCACCGCAGTGAGCTGCCGCGAGCGCGTCCTCTGCGGTGACCCTGCCCGACGACGGCACGTCAAGCAGCTCACGCAGCGTCCCCGAGAGCAGCACCGGATCCTTGTCCTGCACCAGCACCGCGGCCCTCGCCGAGTCGAGCGGCAGCTCGTCCAGAGCCACACCGCCCAGGAGCACCGAGGGCTCCGGGTCCGAGGCGTCGTCCGTCTCCGCGTGCCCGCCGAGCCGCTCGGCCAGCCGGCCCGCCTCGTCGGGATCGCCGCAGACAACGGCCGTGAACAGGCCGCGCGGCGCCATCAGCCCGCTCACCGGGTCGTACAGATCGCCCTCGGGTGACATCGCGTCGAGCGTCGAGGGCTGCGCACTGCGCCGCAGCGACAGGACCCGGACCGCGCGCTGTGCCGACGGCCGCGAGAACGAGTACGCCATGGCGATCTCCTCGAAGTGCCGCAGGGGGAAGAGCATCAGCGTCGCCGCGCTGTACACGGTGACCAGCTGGCCGACGTCGATCCGGCCGTCCCGGGCCAGCGCCGCCCCGTACCAGACCAGCGAGATGAGCAGGATTCCGGGCAGCAGCACCTGGATCGCCGAGATCAGCGCCCACATCCGCGCACTGCGCACGGCGGCCTTGCGGACTTCCTGCGAGGCACGCCGGTAACGGGTCAGGAAGAGTTCCTCGCCGCCGATGCCACGCAGCACCCGCAGGCCGGCGACGGTGTCGGAGGCCAGTTCGGTCGCCTTGCCCGCCTTCTCACGCTGGAGATCCGCCCGCCGGGTGGCGCGGGGGAGCAGTGGCAGCACAGTGAGTGCCAGGACAGGCATGGCGATCGCGACCAGCACGCCCAGCGAGGGCAGGTAGACGATGAGTCCGAAGCTGATGAGCACGAGGGCGGTGGCGGCGGCGGCGAAGCGCGACAGCGCCTCGACGAACCAGCCGATCTTCTCGACGTCCCCGGTGGAGACGGCGACGACTTCTCCCGCCGCGACCCGCCGGGTCAGCGCCGACCCGAGCTCGGCGGTCTTACGGGCCAGCAGCTGCTGGACCCTGGCCGCCGCGGTGATCCAGTTGGTGACAGCTGTGCGGTGGAGCATGGTGTCGCCCACGGCGATGAGGATGCCGAGGGCCACGATGAGTGCTCCGGCCAGCGCGAGGCCGCGGCCGGAGCGTTCGACGACGGCCTGGACCGCGACTCCCACGGCGAGCGGCAGCCCGGCGATCGCGCACTGGTGCAGCAGCCCCCAGGAGAGGGATTTGAGCTGGCCGGTGAGTTGGCTGCGCCCGAGCCAGAACAGAAAGCGTGGGCCTGAACGGACATCGGGGTCGCCGGGATCCGAGTACGGAAGATCGCGAATCTGCATGACGTTCCAAGGATCGGAAGGGGCAGAGATCCGTGACGGATCTCGTGGAACAGTAGGTGACCAAACCGTGCAAGGTTCGCGTCATGCCCCGGTCCGAAGCAAGCGATTATTGGTGGATACGCCTCCGGCAGCCGACGGCGGCGGAGCGGGACGGCAGGGCGCGAGGCCGGCCCGGTCCGCCCGGTCCGTCAGGTACCCGGACACGCGGCGGGGCTCCGTGCCCTTCGGCGCGGAGCCCCGTCCCGTCTACTCCGCGGGCTTGTCGGAGTCCATGCCCGGACGGGCCTTCTTCCATTCACCGCGGGTGAAGTCCGGGATCTGCTGCGGAACTCCCTTGGCCTTGATGGAGAGGTGGCTCAGCGGAACCGGCGCGGTCCAGGTGGCCGCGTCGTACACGTCGAAGTCGGGCGCGAGTCCGAGCCGCATGCACTGCATCAGACGGAACACCAGCATGTAGTCCATTCCACCGTGACCACCGGGCGGATTGGCGTGCTCCTTCCACAGCCAGTGGTCCCAGTCGGCGTACGCGGAGAAGTCCTTCCACTGGTCGTCGGTGTGGTCGGGCTCGAGATAGATGCGCGTCGGGTAGTCCTCGAAGACGCCCTTGGTGCCACCGAGGCTGTTGATGCGTGAGTACGGGTGGGGTGTCGACACGTCGTGCTCCAGTCGGATCACCCGGCCCTTCGCCGTCTGGACGAGACTGATCGTCCGGTCGCTCTCGATGTAGGTCTCCTTCCAGCTCGGGTCACCGGCGGGCATGTGCTGCTCGCGGTACTCGGCGAGACCGCGTGAGGGGGAGCCGACGCTGGTGATGCTCACCGCGCGGTCGCCGCGGTTGATGTCCATGTAGTTGGCGACCGGCCCGAATCCGTGGTTGGGATACAGATCGCCGCGCAGCCGGGTGTGCCACAGGCGGCGCCACGGACCCTCGTAGTAGTCGGGGTCGAACATCAGCCCCCGCAGATCGTGGTTGTACGCGCCCGCGCCGTGCAGCAGGTCGCCGAAGAGACCGGCGTGCGCCATCCGCAGCACCCGCATCTCGTTGCGGCCGTAGCAGCAGTTCTCCAGCTGCATGCAGTGCCGCCGGGTCCGCTCGGAGAGGTCGACCAACTGCCAGAGCTGGTCGAGCTGGAGAGCGATCGGACACTCGACCCCGACATGCTTGCCGTTGAGCATGGCGGTCTTCGCCATCTCGAAGTGGAAGTCCCAGGGAGTCGCTACGTAGACGAAGTCGATGTCCCCGCGCTTGCAGAGGTTCTCGTAGTCGTCCTCGCCGTTGGTGTACACGGCGGGCGCGGGCTGACCCGCCGCCGTCACCTTCGCGGCCGCCTGTTCCGCCTTGGCCTTCACCGGGTCGCAGACGGCGACGACCTGTACTCCGGTGACGGCGAGGAAGAGATCGATCATGCTGCCGCCACGGTTGCCGAGGCCCACGATGCCGACCCGCACGGTGGAGCGCCGGTCGAAGGGCACCCCGGCCATGGTGCGGCCCTGGCGTGCGGGGGCGGCCTCGGGACTTCCCGCCGCTGTCGCGGCCGCTGCGGTGCCGCTCCCGAGTGTTCCGAGTCCGAGGCCTGCACCGGCTATTCCGGCCACCCCGGCTGTTGTACGAAGCACAGAACGACGGCTCATCGAGCCGTCGTCCGTATTCTGCGGGTCCTGGTCCTGTAGTGCGTCGTCGTTCATCGAGCCTCCAGAAAGGGGGATCTGACGGTGCGCGTGGAGATGCGGGAACCCATGGGGGCATGGCGGATTCCCGAACCTCGGTAAGGACCCTGGAGGGTGGGACTGCTGTTGCGCAAGGGATGCGATTGGACTCGCGCGTGGACTCTCGCGCCGAAACCATGGACTTTCCGGCGGGGCGCCGGCAGGAGCGGGCGCGTACTCGCTTCAGAGGGCGGGCGGGGTCGCCCGGAGGTGTGTGCCCGCTCGGTCCGGAGGACCGGCCGGGTGGCCCGGGTGTGTGGTGCGTTCGGTCAGAGGACCGGCCGGGTCGCCCGGGTGTGTGCGTTCGGTCAGAGGACCGGCCGGGTCGCCCGGGTGTGTGCGTTCGGTCAGAGGACCGGCCGGGTCGCCCGGGTGTGTGCGTTCGGTCAGAGGACCGGCCGGGTCGCCCGCTCCAGCTCCATCAGCGCCGAGTAGTACGTGCGGCCGGTCGCCCGGTCCATCCCGATCTCGCACATCCGGTTCGCCGACAGATACGCGTCGTACTCCCGGGTGTTCACCTCGGCCGCCTCCTTGGCGGTCGCCGAGTCGGTGAGCTCCTTGTGCAGCATGCCGCGGTCGCCCGCGAACGCACAGCAGCCCGCGTCGTCGGGGATGACGACGTCCTCCGCGCATGCCTCGGCGACCGCGCGCAGCTGTGCCACGTCTCCGAGATGCTCCATCGAGCAGGTGGGATGCAGGACGGCCGAGCCCACCCTGCGGAACACGGTCAGCGAGGGAAGCAGTTCCTCGGCGGCCCAGACGAGCGAGTCGACGACAGTCAGCTCACCGTGCAGGTCCCGGTTGGCCTCGGTGAGATAGGGCACCACCTCGTGGGACATGCCGAGCGTGCACGAGGAGGCGTCGACGACCAGCGGCAGCCTGCCGCCCGCGGTCCAGCCCCAGGCCGCCTCCACGATGCGGTTGGCCATCACGGCGTTGGCCACGTCGTACCCCTTGGAGTGCCAGATCGTCGCGCAGCAGGTGCCCGCGACGTCCTCGGGGATCCACACGGGCTTCGCGGCCCGGGCGGACAGGGAGACGACGGCTTCGGCGAGCGACGGCGATCCCTCGTCCTCGGGTCCGGCGAAGATGCGGTTCACACAGGCCGGGTAGTAGACGGCGTGCGCACCCGCCCGTGAGGTGGGAGGCATCCTCCGGCCGGCAGCCCCGGGAATCTGGGGCAGCCACTCCGGTACCAGATCGGGTCGAACGGCCTTGCGGGCCAGCCGGGTCACGGACTCGAGCAGACGGTCGCCGACCCGGTTCGAGACGGCGTCGGCCGCGGCGACCGCGAGCCGTGCCGAGACCTCCACCGCCTTGAAGTGCTTCGCCGTGAGAGCAGCGACGCGCTCCTCGCGCGGCGAGTGCCGGTGATGACGGAAATCCTTCATCATCGCGCCGGTGTCGATGCCGACCGGGCAGGCCAGCTTGCACGTGGAGTCGCCCGCGCAGGTGTCCACGGCGTCGTACCCGTACGCGTCGAGGAGACCGGCCTCCACCGGGGAGCGGTCCGGCTGGCGCATCATCTCCCTGCGCAGGACGATGCGTTGACGGGGCGTGGTGGTCAGGTCCTCGCTGGGGCAGGTCGGTTCACAGAAGCCGCACTCGATGCACGGATCAGCCACCGGCTCGACCTTGGGGATCGTCTTGAGCCCGCGCAGATGCGCCTTCGGGTCACGGTCCAGGACGATCCGGGGCGCCAGCACCCCGTCGGGGTCGATGATCTGCTTCGTACGCCACATCAGTTCCGTGGCCTTCGGGCCCCACTCCAGCTCCAGGAACGGCGCGATGTTGCGGCCCGTGGCGTGCTCCGCCTTCAGCGATCCGTCGAAACGGTCGACGACGAGCGAGCAGAAGCTGTCCATGAAAGCCGCGTACCGGTCGACGTCCGCGGATTCCGCGGCGTCGAAAGCGAGCAGGAAGTGCAGGTTCCCGTGCGCTGCATGGCCTGCGACGGCGGCGTCGAAGCCGTGGACCGCCTGGAGTTCCAGCAGGGCCTCGCAGGCCTCGGCGAGCCGGGACGGCGGCACCGCGAAGTCCTCCGTGATCAGCGTGGTGCCCGAGGGACGGGAGCCGCCGACGGCGGTGACGAACGCCTTGCGGGCCTTCCAGTAGCCCGCGACCGTGGCGGCGTCCCGGGTGAACGCGTTGGTCACGGACACGGCCGGAGCGACGAGGTCGAGACCCGTGACGACCGAGGCCGCAGCCTGCTCGTAGGTCTCCAGAACCGCCTCGTCCGGGGCGCGGAACTCCACCAGGAGCGCCGTCGTGTCCCTCGGCAGGGACGCCCAGTCCGAGGGAACGCCCTGGACGCGCACCGATGCACGCAGTGTGTTGCCGTCCATCAGCTCCACGGCGATCGCACCCGCCTCGTTGAACCGAGGCACGGCCGCCGCCGCCGCGGTGAGGGAAGGGAAGAACAGCAGCGCGGAGGAGACCAGGCGGTCCAGCGGCAGCGTGTCGAAGACGACCTCCGAGATGAAGCCGAAGGTGCCCTCGGAGCCGACCATCAGCCCGCGGAGGATCTCCACGGGGGTGGATCCGTCCAGGAACGCGTCGAGCCGGTATCCGTTGGTGTTCTTGATCTCGTACTTGGCGCGGATCCGGGCGGTGAGCTGCTCGTCCGCCTCGATCTCCGCCTTGACGGCCAGCAGTTCTTCGCACAGGCGCGGCTCGGCGTGACGCAGCAGCTCGTCGGCGGCCGGTTCGGCCGTGTCGACCACGGTGCCGCTCGGCAGGACGAAGGTGAGGGAGGAGACCGTGCGGTACGAATTGCGGGTCGTGCCGGCGGTCATTCCCGAGGCGTTGTTCGCGACGACACCGCCGATGGTGCAGGCGATGGCGCTGGCGGGGTCGGGGCCCAGCAGCCTGCCGTGCCGGGCGAGCGTGGCGTTGGCCCGCATGACGGTGGTCCCCGGCCGGATCCGGGCCCGAGCCCCGTCGTCGAGGACTTCGATGCCTGTCCAGTGGTGGCGTACGTCGACCAGGATGTCCTCGCCCTGCGCCTGGCCGTTGAGGCTGGTGCCCGCGGCCCGGAAGACCACGTTGCGGCCCTTGCCGTGGGCGTAGGAGAGGATCGCCGAGATGTCGTCGATGTCCTTGGGGACCAGGACGACCTGCGGCAGGAAGCGGTAGGGGCTGGCATCGGAGGCGTACCGTACGAGGTCGGAGATCTTCCACAGCACCTTCTCCGCGCCGAGCAGGGCGGTCAGGTCGGCACGCAGCGGTGCGGGTGTGCCCGCGGCCTTCCAGCCCGGCACCCGGTCGGGGGACGGCGCCCGTGCCGTACCAGGGCGGAGGGCTTCCGGCTTCGGCTCCAGCAGCGGCATCTCAGCGTCTCCTCGACGACACGGTGCGGTGCCCCGCACCGCGCCTCAGCAGCGGCGGCGCTCCGGCATCCCGTCCACCAGAGCGGTCAGCAGCCCGCCGAGCACCTCGCGCTGCTCGGCGGTCAATGGAGCCAGGATCTCCTCTGCGGCGGCCTTCCGCGCGTTGCGCAGCGAGCGGAGCGTGGCCCTGCCCTCCTCGGTGATCTCGATGCGGACCACCCGGCGGTTGGTCGGGTCCGGCGCACGGCGCACCCGGGCATTGGCCTCCAGTCCGTCCACCAGTGTGGTGACCGCACGCGGGACGACGTCGAGGCGCTGGGCGAGATCGGCCATCCGGGGCGGATCCTCGTAGTGCGCGACCGTGCGCAGCAGCCGGAACTGCGCCGGAGTGATGTCGATCGGCTCCAGCTGGCGGCTCTGGATGCGCTGGAGTCTGCGGGTGAGACGCAGCAGCTGTTCGGCCAGAAGACCGTCGGGATCGGGGGAGTCCATGAGGGAACAATATCAGGACCTTGTTCATTGTGAATAGAGGTAACAATGAGCTAGGCTCCGTAAAGTCGAAATTCCGCACATCCTCCGCCGCACGCCTCCACCCGGGGCCTGCCGGCCACACGCTCTCGAAGGAGCACATGAAACCCGACGAACCCACGTGGACACCCCCTGCCGGTGATGCCCAGCAGCCGCCCGCCGAGCTGCGCCGCATCTTCCGCCTCTTCCGCCCCTACCGCGGCAGGCTCGCGATCGTGGGGCTGCTGGTCGGCGCCTCGTCACTGGTGTCGGTCGCCACCCCGTTCCTGCTCCGCGAGATCCTGGACACCGCGATCCCTCAGGGGCGTACGGGACTGCTCACGCTGCTCGCGCTCGGCATGATCCTCACCGCCGTGATGACCAGCGTCTTCGGCGTCCTGCAGACCCTGATCTCCACGACGGTCGGCCAGCGCGTCATGCACGACCTGCGCACCGCCGTCTACACCCAGCTGCAGCGGATGCCGCTCGCCTTCTTCACCAGGACCCGCACGGGCGAGGTCCAGTCCCGCATCGCCAACGACATCGGCGGGATGCAGGCGACGGTCACCTCCACCGCGACCTCACTCGTCTCCAACCTCACCGCCGTCATCGCCACCGTGGTCGCCATGCTGGCGCTGGACTGGCGGCTCACCGTCGTCTCGCTGCTCCTGCTGCCCGTATTCGTCTGGATCAGCCGCCGCGTCGGCCGTGAGCGCAAGAAGATCACCACCCAGCGCCAGAAGCAGATGGCGGCGATGGCGGCCACGGTCACCGAGTCGCTCTCGGTCAGCGGCATCCTGCTCGGCCGCACCATGGGCCGCTCGGACTCCCTCACCAAGGGCTTCGCCGAGGAGTCGGAGCGACTGGTCGACCTCGAAGTGCGCTCCAACATGGCCGGGCGGTGGCGGATGTCGACGATCGGCATCGTCATGGCCGCCATGCCCGCCGTCATCTACTGGGCGGCCGGCCTCACCCTCCAGTCGGGTGCCACGGCTGTCTCCATCGGCACGCTGGTCGCCTTCGTCTCGCTGCAGCAGGGTCTGTTCCGGCCGGCAGTGAGCCTGCTCTCCACCGGCGTACAGATGCAGACATCCCTCGCCCTTTTCCAGCGGATCTTCGAGTACCTCGATCTCGACGTGGACATCACCGAGCCCGAGAAGCCCGTCCGGCTGGAGAAGATCCGGGGCGAGGTCGCTTTCGAGAACGTCACCTTCAGCTACGACGAGAAGAGCGGCCCGACGCTGACCAGCATCGACGTGACCGTGCCCGCCGGCCGCAGTCTGGCCGTCGTCGGTCCCACCGGATCGGGCAAGTCGACGCTCAGCTATCTGGTGCCGCGGCTGTACGACGTCACCGGCGGCCGGGTCACCATCGACGGGGTCGATGTCAGGGACCTGGACTTCGACACGCTCGCCAGGGCCGTCGGCGTGGTCTCCCAGGAGACCTATCTCTTCCACGCCTCCGTTGCCGAGAACCTTCGCTTCGCCAAGCCGGACGCCACCGAGGAGGAGATCGAAGCAGCGGCCCGCGCCGCGCAGATCCACGACCACATCGCATCGCTGCCCGACGGCTACGACACGCTCGTCGGCGAGCGGGGGTACCGCTTCTCGGGCGGTGAGAAACAGCGTCTGGCCATCGCCCGCACGATTCTCCGTGACCCGCCCGTGCTGATCCTCGACGAGGCGACCAGCGCCCTCGACACCCGTACGGAACATGCGGTGCAGCAAGCCATCGACGCGCTGTCGAAGGGCCGCACCACCCTCACCATCGCGCACCGTCTCTCCACCGTCAGGGACGCGGACCAGATCGTCGTCCTGGACGGCGGGCAGGCAGCCGAGCGCGGTACGCACGCGGAGCTGCTGGAGAGGGACGGCCGGTACGCGGCCCTCATCCGCCGCGACGGCGACCTCGCCCCGGCGGCCACATGAGGCGCGACCGCGCCTGCGCGCCGGGTGCTCCGTACGGCATGATCGCCGTCCATGAGAGCTCTGCTCGGGGTGGAACTCCCCGGATACCGGCCCGTGGACAACGACGCCTGGGCGAATGACAACGGCGATGTGCTGTCGCTGCACTATTTCGGTCTGCCGCCGGACCTTCCTGCCGCACTGGAAGACGGCCCGACCCTGCGCAACACGCTCACGCACTGGACCGCGCAAGCGGGCGGCGGGCTCATAGAGGCCTCGGTGAAGAAGCTGGGCGGGCTGCCTGCGCTGCGTCAGATACTCAAGGTGCCGCTGCCCCAACAGGCCCACGGACAGGTGTTCATCGGCAGCTTCACGGTGCCGCGGGCCGGATGCAGCACGGTGGTGAAGATCCAGGCCCCCGAGCGCGGTATGACAGGCATGCGGGAAGCCGTCGTCCTCGCCAAGCTCGGCCCCGACCAGTACTTCCGGCCGCACCCCTATGCCCCCGAGGTCCAGGGCGGCCTCCCCTTCCACGCGGCGGACCACGCCAGGTGGGACGCGGAATTCCCGGACCACCCGCTGACCAGGGTCCGGCGGACACTCGACGCGCTGGTCGAGGCGGTCACCGTGGACCCCGGATTTGCCGCGCTGGCGCCGTTCGCGGGCCCTGTCGAACCTGCCCCCCGCGGCTGACGAGCCGCGTAACACGGCGGCGCCGCCGCTCCCGTGGGACGGGGAGCGGCGGCGCCGGTCGAGCAACGGTCAGACGAGCCAACCCACGAAGTGGACGACGCCGGCAAGCAGGTTGGTGAGGAAGTTCATTCGGTGCTTCTCCTTGTGCGTGGTGCATCGGTGGGACTGCGCAGTCGCGGTCTGCAGCCCGTTGCTTGCGCCCTGTAATCATCAGGCTGCGCACCGGAGTTGATCGACAAAAATTGACACGATCACACGTTCTGACGAACACCCGATCCCCTGTTCGTGTGTTCTGTTGCGCTCGGTGTGAGGTCAGGCGGAGACACCCTGCGCGGCGGGCGCAACGCTGCCGGTCCTCTCCAGCAGACGGGTGATCGAACGGGCCGCAGCCCGTCCCGCCCGGTTGGCCCCGATCGTGCTGGCCGACGGCCCGTACCCGACGAGATGGACGCGCTCGTCCCGTACCGCCCGGGTGTCCTCGACGCGTATGCCGCCGCCCGGCTCGCGCAGCTTCAGCGGGGCCAAATGATCGACTGCGGCCCGGAACCCGGTGGCCCACAGAATCGCATCGGCCTCGACCGTCCGACCGTCGGCCCAGGTCACCCCGTTCGGGGTGATCCGCTCGAACATGGGAAGCCGGTCGAGAACCCCCTCCTCGCGCGCGCGTCTGACAGCGTCGGTCAGCGGCAGTCCGGTCACGCTCACCACGCTCTGCGGCGGAAGCCCGAGCCGTACGCGCTCCTCCACCATGGCCACGGCGGCCCGCCCCTGCTCCTCGCCGAACGGCCCCTCCCGGAACACCGGAGGCCGACGCGTCACCCAGTACGTCGCGGCCGCCACCTCGGCGATCTCCATCAGATGCTGGGTCCCGGAGGCCCCGCCACCGACCACGATCACCCGCTGTCCGGCGAACTCCGCCGGCCCCGGATAGTCGGCAGTGTGCAACTGCCGCCCCCGGAAGGTCTCCTGGCCCGGATAGCGCGGCCAGAACGGCCGGTCCCAGGTCCCCGTCGCATTGATCAGGGCACGCGTGGCATAGGTGCCCTCGGACGTCTCGACAACCAGTCGGCCGTCCTCTCCCGTGCTTCCTTCGCGCACGGCGTTCACCTCGACGGGGCGGTGCACCCGCAGGCCGAAGCGGTGTTCGTACGCGTCGAAGTACGCACCGATCACCTCGGACGAAGGACGCCCGTCGTCGGCACCCGTCAGCTCCATGCCGGGCAGGGAATGCATGCCGTGGACCTTGCCGTAGGTGAGCGACGGCCAGCGGAACTGCCAGGCACCCCCGGGCCGCGGGGCGTGGTCGAGTACGACGAAGTCCCGGTCGGGCTCGAGGCCGGCGCGCCGCAGATGGTACGCAGCGGATAGCCCCGCCTGCCCGGCGCCGATCACGACCACGTCCAGCTCGCGCATCCCGAAGTTGTTCACCCTTCTACCAACCGGGGAGGGCTCCCGGATCTTCCCGGATCCTCAGGGGGCGCGACCACCTGTCGCCGGCGCCAGAATGGAGCCATGCCCGACTCCTTCGCCACCCACCTGCTGAGCATCGCCACCGGACGGACCGAGACGGTCACGGACCTGACCGCGGACTGCGAACAGTTCCTCGCCCGTGTGGCCCAGGGCAGGGACGGCCTGCTCAACGTCTTCGTCCCTCACGCGACCGCCGGAATCGCGGTCCTGGAGACCGGAGCGGGAAGCGACGAGGACCTCCTCGCGGCCCTGCAGACCCTGCTACCCGCAGACGACCGTTGGCGCCACCGCCACGGAAGCCCCGGCCACGGCCGCGACCACGTGCTCCCCGCCCTCGTACCGCCGCACGCGACTCTGCCGGTGATCGGGGGACGGCTGGAGCTCGGGACATGGCAGTCGGTCTGCCTGGTCGACACGAACGTCGACAATGCTGACCGCAACGTCCGGTTGAGCTTCTTCGGATAGGACGTCGCTGCGGTGGGACTGCAGAGGGGAGTCCGGCCGCTCCGACTACTTGGCGTCGCGCCGCCGGCGCGCGCGCTCGAACTCGGCGTTGTCCGACATCCAGGAGCCGTGCTGGTCGAGTGAGGCGCAGCCGCCGCGGACGAAGGCGCTCACCAGGTTCCGGTACCCGCTCATCCCGTCGACCAGGCTGTACTCGACCCGGTACTCCGGATCCGACCCGCCTTCACCCTCCCGCACCGTCGTGACCCGGGCGATGGAGTCCGCGTAGAAGTGGAGCTGGACCCCTTCGCCCATCTCCTCGTCCTCGATGGTGAACACTTCGTTGTCCGCGGCAGAGCGATCGCCGACGAACTCCCAGAACTCCGCGGTGGCAGTGCGGGGATCGTCCTGGATCCACTTCTTCTCGACGCCCTTGTCATCGGTGAACGACAGGCTCGTCTTCCTCGCACTCCCGCCGGAGTCGGCGCGGTCGCCGGCAGCCTCCTCGTCGTCCTCCATGGGGGTGCTCCTGGAGCGGTCCGCGGCCTCCGAGCACATCAGGAAGCTCACGGTACGCACCGCGTCATCGACGAGCTCAGGGTGTGCACGGCGCACGGCCGCGTCGACCGCCGTCGCCATCCGATCCCAGTCGCGCTTGTCCGTGGCGCGCTTTCCCCGTCGCGGATCGCGGCCGATCCGCATTCCGGCGCATGCCTGCTCCGCGGTGGCGATCACACGCATGACCTTCGGCAGCAGCGCGGGTTCGACGGCATCGGGCAGCCGCTTCGGAACCGTCGCGCCGTGCAGGTACTGGCCCGTGTACTTCAGCATCGCGGCGTCGAGTGGACCGAGTACTGCTCCGCACTCGGCGCGACGGCGGTTCGCGTGGTACTCCTGAGCCCGTTTCCCGTTGGACGTCTCTGTCGCCGCGCCCATCGCCGCGCAGACCTGACCGCGTTCGAGCAGATCGATGTCAGCCCCATGGGCGATGAGCCGACCCCTGTCCCACTGGATGCGCTGGAAGAGTGCGTCGACGTCCGCGGGCGCGGAGAGGAGAATCGGGTCCAGGAGCGCGACGGCAGCGTTCTCGTCGAGCCGGCCCCGGGTTCCGGCGGCGTCGCACAGCGGAAGGACCGCACTCCACAGCAGCAGGTGTCTGGCCAGGTCCTCCCGGATTACCGCAAGGTGGGCTTCCCCGATCGAGAACGTGAACGTGCGAGGCTCATGGTTGGCGTCAGCCCCGGCACCGAGCATCAGCTTCAGCTCACCGGCCTCGCGGATCACGTTCGGGATCCAGCCGCTCCTGCGCGTGAAAACTATGTCTCTCATGGGCTCAGTCTTCCCCATCAGAAGAGACTGGCGAGCCCTGCCTGCACCGGTCTGACCGGCCGCTTTCGTGTGAACCCATGCCGCCCGGAGCGAGCAGGCCCGTCATGGTCGAGTCAGAGGTTGTATCGGAACACCACCGAGTTCCGGTACAGAGCAACTTCGATCCGGCACCGAACTCGACGGATTGCGTCCAGATGGGAACGAACCGCTGACTACTGATCTTGATTGGGTGATGTCGGGCGTACAGCTCGTCGCACTCCGCAAGCCTTGCTCGACGGCGTGACCGTGTGCACGGGCGGTCGGAATCCAGTTCATTGCAGGGCGCCGGGACCGTTAGGGTCAGCCGGATGAGTGATCTTCGGCCTGTCGTATGGCTCCTTACGGGCATGCCCGGCTCGGGTAAGACCACCTTCGCGAAGACGTTGGCACGAGGCGGTGTCGTCCGCCTGTCAGTGGATGACCAAATGACAGCTAGGCATGGACGGATCGGCAAGGACCACGCCGAGCACGAACACCTCTCGCTTCAGGCTCCCGTGATTGAGGACGTTCAGCGACAGCTCGTCGCGCTCCTACAGGAAAGCCGTTCGGTAGTGCTGGATCACGGTCTGGGCACCCGCGCGGTCAGGGACGGCTACAAGCAGTTGGTCACGGACCATGGCGCCAGGTGGCGGCTCGTCCACTTCCAGGCTGATCACGATGAGTTGTTGCGGCGACTGGCCAAGCGAAACAGCGAGGAGGAACACGGCGTGATTTCGCCAGAGACGCTGGCCTGGATCGCTGAGCACTCCGAAGCCCCTGTGGGGGAGGGCGAAGAGCCCCCAATACTTCCAACCTCAGCCTGACAGATCCTTGGCTGAGATACTTTTCGGCCACGCAGGTCCAGGCATGGTCGACAGTCAGGCCAGATCAGGTGCCCAGCGCCAGGATGGCGCCCGCAAGACAGCCGTCGATGAGGTGCGGCCGGTACTTGCCTTCCTGCGGGTTGAGGTCAGGTGCGTAGGACGGGAAATGGAAGACGGTCAGCCAGTCCTCGTTCGCGGTAGTCCTGCCAGGTGAATCCCTTGAGTTCGCCCTTGCGGCCCCGGTGAATGCGGAAACTGTAGATCAGCCGGGAGCGGTCTCCGGAAGCAGACCATTCCCGCCATCGAAACCCGCCCTGAACCCCGTCCCGGGACGCGGAATGCCGGAGTCCGGCCCCAGGATCACTCCAACTCCCGCTCCAGCTTGGCGATTTGGTCTGCCGAAAGCCTCAGTCGTCCTGGCGATCCCTTCGACAGGGCACCCTGTTCACCCTACTCGCGCCACTGGCGGCGCCAGCGCTTCACCGACCGCTCGCTCACCCGCAGCACGGCCGCGATCTTGCGGCTCTTCGCGCCGCTCTCGAAGCGACCGACCGAATCCAGCCGGACCCGCTGTCTTGCAGCCCTCTTGGCATCGGTCAAACCACCGCCCTGCGCGTACCTCACGCCCCACAGCTACCGACCCGACTCGGCTCCGTCAGGTGAACAGCCCGACATCACCCAATCAAGTTCAGTACGCACCACCAGAGAAATACAGCAATTACTGGTCGACGCGTAGGCGTTCATGACCACCGTTCGAATTCGACGTCGAGGCGCTTGTCGGTGCGCACCCAGACTTCGCCATCGGCGGCCTCGGCGGGGGCGTTGACTCGCTCGACACCGAGGAATTCGATCAACTTGAGCAGTTCGGCTCGTTCAGCTCGGTCATCGTCGGCATCATGCGAGTCGAAGAAGACGTAGTACTGGTTGCTCGGGTCTACGATGCCTGAATTTGCCCAGATCCGGGCGACTTCTTCGATTGCCGCGGCTTCGGTAGTGATCGTGGCGGCGCGGGTAGCACCGCGAGTCTCCGGTGACGCGTCGAGGTCCGCGAGGACCGTGAACCACTGGCCGAAGTAGTCGAGGCCCGCAAATCCGTTCTCGAAAAACAGCATCGCGCTCGGCAGGTAGCGATTGGCCCTGTCGACCTTGAGGTATTCCGACCGAGGCTGATCCGCCACCTCGATCCGGGCGATCACACCTTGACCGGGCATGAGTACCAAGCTTTGGCCCGCCGGCTCATCTTTGATGGTGTAGGTATCAGAATCTCGGTTCCGGAAGAACGCGGAGAATGCTACGTACGCTTCCTGAGGGTCGTCTACGGAGACCTGCTGATCGTTGCCGTCACCGACAGCGAAGATGAACTGTTTCGGTCCGGGGTTGTACGGGCGAGCCACAGGTGTCCTTCCTTCAAGTGTGATAACTCCACCAGCGTAGTCGCATCAGAGGAGACGGACCTGCCGCTCATCGCCGGCGAATTGCCAGAGGAGCCGACGGCCACCGGAGCCACAGGCCCGTGCACCGGTAGCCTGTTCGGCACGCTCACGCCCAACTTCGACTATGTCCCGGGCGCGGCGCAGCCGCCGACGTTCCCGCCCATCCCACAACTCTGAGCACTACAGAAAGGCCGGCCGACACACGGCGGGCGCCGTTCGCCACCGGGGGCGGTGCCTCCGTGCAGGCCGCCGAGCCCAGTTGTTGGGCAGTTCGGTCTGTGTACCCGACGGCCTTACCGGGCGGGCGGGCGGCCGGTGCAGTCGTCGTGCAGGGACGCCACGGCGCATGTCGTCCTCGCTGGTGCCGTGGAGGCTCCTCGGCTGGGTCCGCCGAGGAACAGCGGTCGTGTCCGGGAGGAGTTGGCGGGCGGTCACCTCGCCGAGCGGCCGGTCCTGCACTTCGGGCCGGAAGGCGTCAGGTGGTCGTGGGGCAGGAGGCTTGCTCGGAGTACCATCCCTGCGAGGTTTTCCGGTCGGCGCTCCCCAACGTGGCTTTTCTGCACACACGCTTCGGGACTACGGCGCCCGGCATCGACGCTTCGAACGGTACCCCTGCAGTTGTGCAGTCGTATGGGGCATCCATGCAGAGAGGGCAGTGGGGAATGAGTGTGGTGGAGAGCTGGTCCCGCGTGATGAATCTTCTTGAGCAGCACGCTCCGGCCGAACACGCGGATCTGCCTGGGCCCGCTACGGAAGAGATGCTCGCGGCCGCCGAGGAACGGATGGGTATCCCCCTCCCTCGGGATCTGCGGGCGTGGCTGCTGCAGAACAATCTGGATCTTCCTGAGGAAGATGTGGACGACGGAGTGGCATGTTGCGGCTTCGCCGGTTTCCCGGATGAGGGCAGTTTCTTTCTGGGCATCCTGGCGATGGAGACGCTCTATGCGAACCGCTGTATGCCCGGTGGATTCGACCCTCCGGACCAGCCGGACAGTCCGTTCTGGCGTAATGAGTGGATCCCGTTCCTGTCGGACCAGGACGGCTGGATGGGAAAGTTCATCGACGCGCGGGACGGGCGGATCGGCAGGTGGTTCGTGGGTGAGATCACGACCACGGGCGAGTACGAATCACTGGCTCATTATTTCGACTCCGTGGCGGAGATGCTGACGAAGATCGCCGATGGAAACCATCCGGTCTGCGAGGTCACCGAAGGGCGACTCGTCTGGTCGTGAAGCAAAAGCGCTCCCCGATTGTTTCGGTGGGCGCTTTTCGTCGAGCATTCAAAGCGTAGCCACCGATGGGGCGCCACAGGCAGCGTGAGAGCAGGGGTCGCGGCGGACAGGGCCGGTGTGCCGTTGAAGGAGGTGATCGGCCTACGCCGTCATGACACCCTCGCCCACCTGGCAGCCGCCTTCGTCACCGACCCGGCTGGCAAGGTGCTGTGGATCTTACCCGCCCTTCCGGGCCGCACCCCCGACCTGACCGCCGCCCGCACCCACAAGATCATCCGTATCTGCGAACGCCAGGGTGTCCCAGTCCTCGCCGACCGCGCCCGCACCGGCGCCGGACCCCACGTCACCACCGGCCTCAAACGACCACCCGGCGGGAGAACGCACGCCCACCCAGCGCACCCTCAACCGCGCCCTCCCCCAAGCCGGAGCCCCAGTCGAACGCGCCATGGCACAGCTGAAATCCTGGGAGATCTATCGCAGATCCCGCATCAGCCCCAACCGGATGACCGTCATCGCCGAAGCCACCCTCACCCTGGAGAGGCAACGCCGAAAACGCTCAGTGCTCGCAGAGGGAGAATTCTCGTTCGTAGAGCTGCTCGTTGTGCTCGTTGACGAAGAACTTGCGTTCCTGCATGAGTTGTTCGCGATAGTTCTTTGCCTGTTCAAGCGTCATGGTCGAGGTCTCGGACCATGGTTGTTGCGGTGGCACGTCGGATGTGGAGACGATCTTTTCCGACGGGTCGACAAGGAAGAACGCGAGAATTTTGCGATATCCCGGGCGGGTGGGGTCCGTGAGGCGGAATGAGCCGACCCGGTGCTGCAGGATGTTCGGAAACGCCAGGCAGCGGCCCGCTGGGGTCGATGCCGATCCCAGCGTCTGGTTCAGTGCGTCTTCGTCCTCCAGGCCGTAGACCTCACGCAGGCCGTTGTCGTCGTTCTGCTCGTAGTTCGGGTCGTCGAGTGCCGCCCGGAAGCTCAGGTGGCTTTCGGTGATGTTCTCGCTGTCCCAGTAGTAGATGCCGGTCGATACGATCCGCTCGTTCAACATCCCCTCGACGTGCCAGGAACCGCCGGCGTACTCGGGCTTCTCCGGGGTGAGATGAATGGTGGCGAGCTTCACGATGACCTGGAGGCGGCGGCCGCGCAGGTCGACTCGGGCGGATTCGTCGGGCAACTCGGGCGGGGTGAAGACCGGGGCGTCCGGGATGACCGGGACGCGGTTTTCCCACCAGTCGTCCTGGGCCTCCTCCCACGCGCTGAGGGCTTCCGCGTAGGCCCCGTCATCGCTGTAGGAGGCTTTGTCCGGATGCTCCGGCTCCGAGTCGTACCAGCCGTAAGGATCGGCCTCGATCCGCAGGGGCCGGGGGTGGCGCAGATCGGTGAGCACGTTCTCGAGCAGAGGGCGAAAGCGCGCGAGCAAGTCCGGCAGGACAGAAGCCAGTTCGTGATGAGTCTCGGGGTGGACGTTGTTGACGTACGAACGGAAGGCGACTTCGCCGTCGGAACTGACGTCGACGTCCGTGGGCAGCCACTGGAACTGTTCCGAGAATTCGTATGTCGAGTAGCGGTCCGTCGGGTTCTGCCAAGCC
This sequence comes from Streptomyces sp. NBC_00683, assembly GCF_036226745.1. NCBI lineage: Bacteria > Bacillati > Actinomycetota > Actinomycetes > Kitasatosporales > Streptomycetaceae > Streptomyces > Streptomyces sp. NBC_00683. Next base: position 7,666,681 of record NZ_CP109013.1, read on the forward strand.
CGCTCGGGCGCACCGCTCACCTCTCTCACCAGACAGAACAGTGAGGGATGAACCAGATCCATTACCTGGCCGTCCGATCCGGGATGCCAGTCCTGTTCTGCTTCGGGGACCTCTTCCAGAATCCGGACCGCTTCGCGCAGCCGGGACCTGAGCTTGTCGTCGACCAGCGTGTCCGACTGCCACACCCCGTCGACGGCGGAGACCTCGATGCCGGTTCGTCCGTCCCGCAGCGCGGCGTAATGCACGAGTTCGGCGAGCACGTAACGAACCTGTGCCTCGGTGAGCCCCTGGGCGACCGCTTCTTGCGTCCACCTGGCGACGATGTCGGCATCGTTCATCTTGTCGAACCATCCGGACTTCGCCCGAATGTGTGAGCTGCACTGCATCATCTGAATTTCCCGCAGCGTTCGGGGTGTCGCGAACGATATGGAACGGGAAGCATGGAAGGGCAGCGGGAAAGCAGACAGGCCGGTCAATTCTCTCGGTCCTCCGAGTCGGTGTGTGGTGGCCGGAAGGATACGTCAGCAGACTGACACCGCAGCCGTAGTCCCTCTCGTTGCCGGTCCGGGAGGCAGGCTATGACCCCCTCTTCGGACCGTGGCGGTCGTGCCGTCAGCGTCGTGGTCACGCCAAGGCATCGGTTCGTACGAGGGCTGTAACAGACCGGGATCCGGGGTGACCGGCTGCTGGGCGGCAACCAGAATGGCTGTGCAGAGCTTGAGACATCGACCGGTCCTGGGGGCCGGTCTCGGGGGAGTGGAACACAGCATGCACGCGAAGACAGTGAGAGTCGGATCGCTACGTCAGGGCCTGCGCGGCACCCTCTTGGGAGCGGTGGCCGTCGCGGCGCTGCTGGGGGCTACCGCCTGCCAGGCCTCCGGGGGCGAGGACAACGCCGCCCCGTCGGCCTCCGCGTCGGCCGGGGAGAGCAAGTCGAAGAGTCGCGAGCTCTCGGGTGACTCCGGCACCGGCACCGAAACCGGCAGTGGTGGCTCGGCCGGCGACGCGACCGGGGACAGCGGCGAGACCGGCGGAGGCAACGGCACCGATTACCAGGACTGCAAGGCGACCGACCTCAACACCGCTGTCGAGCTGCAGGATCCGTCCGGGGAGACTCCCCGTCACTTCCTGCTGACCGTCACCAACGGCAACAAGAAGCCCTGTGTCCTCAACGAGGCACCGCTGGTGCGGCTCGGGGCCGGTAACGACGCCCCCACCGTCGAGACGCTCGGGGAGCCGGACACCGAGCCCGTCGTCGTCGAAGGAGACGGCACGGCCTACGCGGGCCTGTACGTCTTCGGCAACGACGAGGGCGGCGAGGCGGAGTATGACCAGTCCGACCGGTTCACCGCCACGCTGGTCGCCGGTGAAGGCACCGAACTCAACGGCACGCTCATCTTCGACCTGCCCGACGGCCTCTCCTCCGTCTCCTACGACGACGCGGCGCGGGTGAACGGTTGGGCCGGCACCGAGGGCCTGGCGATGCGCGCGATCAACCAGCTCTGACCCCGGGCGTGCGGACCATGCCCCACTGGCGGGGCATGGTGCCCTCGACGAGGCTTCACCGCCACTCGCGTTCAAGAGGATGTCGCATCGTCATTCAGCTTGTCCTGCTGGCGCTTCCGAATCGAGTGGATCAGCTGGCGTAGGGCCTCCGAGGCAGATTCTCCAGCCAGCTCAAAATCCCGCTGGACATGTCCGATTGCCGGGGGCTGTGGAGTGCGCTTCTGCCAGCCACGGGCTCCCTGTTCGTACCCGCTTTGCTCTGCCCTACCGCCCTGCGGCTAGTTTGTGTGCAGGACAGGTACGCGGGCCCGTGGGGCAGAGTGCACAGGGGACGGGAGGTGGGGAAGAGTGTCGCTGCGCGGAGGTGATCCAGCCGAGATCGGCGGTTATCCACTTGAGGCACGGCTCGGCTCGGGTGGCATGGGCACGGTCTTCCTGGCCCGTACGAGTTCGGGGCGACCTGTCGCGATCAAACTGATCCACCAGCAGTTCGCGGGGGACGACGAGTTCCGCACGCGCTTCCGGCAGGAAGTCGCGGCCGCGAGGCGGGTGAGCGGCGCGTTCACCGCCGCAGTGGTCGACGCCGCGCCCGAGGCCGAGCAGCCGTGGATGGCGACGACCTATATCGAGGGGCACACGCTCGCCCAGCGCATCGCCGCGGATGGCCCGCTGGACGGAGCCGAGCTCAGGAACCTCGCCATCGGGCTGGCGGAAGCACTGCGTGACATCCACCGGGTGGGGGTCGTCCACCGCGACCTGAAGCCCTCGAACGTCGTGCTCTCGCCCGAGGGCCCGCGCGTCATCGACTTCGGCATTTCGCGCGCCGTGGACCAGCAGACGCTGACGATGACAGGGCGTGTCATCGGTACGCCGCCCTTCATGTCGCCCGAGCAGTTGCAGGCGCCGCGTGGTGTGGGGCCGCGGTCGGACGTCTTCTCGCTGGGAACACTGCTGGTGTACGCAGCGACGGGCCACGGGCCCTTCGACGCGGACAGCCCTTACATGACGGCCTATCAGGTGGTGCACGAGGAGCCGTCGCTGGGTGCGGTGCCGGCGGCCTTGCGCGCGGTCGTCGAGTCCTGCCTGGGCAAGGAGCCCGAGGGGCGCCCCTCGGCGGACGAACTCCTCGTGCTGCTGCGGGATCTGCCGACCGACCTCGGCGGGACCGACGCGAACGGCGTCGGCGCTGGCCGCACCCGCGACATGATCACCCAGCATCACTTCGCGACGCCGGACACCCCGGCGCCGACCGCCCCGACCACCGCCCCGGCCGGCCCCGACTCAGCGAGCACCGGCACCCCCATCGGCCGCCGTCTGCGTCGCCGGTGGCGTCCTGTGCTCGCGGCCGCGGTCGCCGTGGCAGCGATCGGCGGGGGAGTCGCCGCGCTGAAGGCGGGCAGCTCCGGGGGGAACAGCGACGGCGACAAGGGCAACACCGTTGCGGCGCCGAGCGCCGCACTGCCGGACGGCTTCGAGCCGTGGCACAGGACTGTGCAGGGCGGTAGCGAGGACATTCCCGACGAGCTGCGTTGCGTCGCGCGCGGCGACGCGGTGTTCTGCGGGGGCGGCGGTGTTGTCGCGACCCGAATCAGGGCCATGGACGGATCGCGGGTGTGGACGGCGAAGAGCCCGGGCGTCCCCGTCCAGGGCATGCACCTGGTGGGCGCCACCGACGACACGGTGCTCGGTTACCGCTTCGCCGCCCAGGACGCGCCGCAGGACCCTCCCAGCGAGGTGGTGGCCATCGACGCGAACAACGGCCGGGAGCTGTGGTCCGTGCCGTCCGGCGCCCAGTCGACGGCCGTCACGGGTCGGACCCAGGACGCCGTTGTGATCGGCTCGGCCGTCGTGACGGTCGACGCTTCCAACTCCCGCTTCGAGGCCCGGGACGCTCACAGCGGTGAGGTCACCTGGACGACGTCGTTCCCCGCGGGAACGCAGTGCGCTCCCGTCCCGGGGGGCCAACAGCTCTTCGCGATGTGCGCGACGGATGCGGAGGTGGATGCCTTGGAGGTGCGCCACCCGACCCTTTCCACGGTGGACCGCGCCTCGGGGACCCTGGGCAGGCCCATCGCGGTCGACGGTCCCGCCGTGCCGGTGGGTGTCGCCGACGACAGGCTCGTACTCCTTCAGGAGCACATGGAGGGACCGGCGCTGACCGGCTACGACGGGGTGGCGCGGGTCGACCCGGCCTCGCGGAAGGTCACGTACTCCCGACTGGCCAGGACGTACGCGGGGACGCCCGGCATGGTGGACGGCATCGTCTACGTGAGCGGGCAGACGGGACTCATCACGGCACTCGACCCCGCGACCGGCCGGAAGAAGTGGTCGCGGCAGACGGGCGTGGAGGGCGCGTCGGGCCCCGCGGCGGGAGCCGGCGCCCTGTATTTCAGCTCGGCCACCGGCCGGGTGGTCGCGTTGTCCCCGAACGACGGCACGGCGCTGTGGACGACAGATCCGCAGGCCGATGGTCTGACGGGCGAGCAGGGCGCGAGCCCGCGCGTGTCCGTTGCGGGGGGTGCGGTGATCGTGGCCGCGGCCAGGAACACTCTCTTCGCTTTCGACGCGCAGAAGCCGCCGAAGCCGAGCTGACCCCGGCGGCTCCGGGACCCTCGTTCCCGTGCCGATACCTCAGTGGCTCACTCGGCTGATCCGTCGCACCGCCCGGAAGTTGCGCACCTGCGGCGACCGGCCGCAGGTGCGCCGGCCGGACGTGGTGTGCGCTGTTCAGGCGACCGGCTCGCCGATGCCGAGCAGGTTTCCCTCGCTGTCACGGAACCAGGCGGCGCGTTCTCCCCGTGCGCCCTTGCTCGGGTAGTTCCCGTCGATATCGGCGATCCCGTCCTTCGTCCGGAGGCCGGGCAGGTCGACCTCTTCGAACATCACGCCGCGTTGCTTGAGTTCCGCCACGATCGTCTCCACGTCGTCGACCTGCCATCCCATCTGGGTGAAGGTGCCGGGCGCGGCTCCCGCCGACTCGAACAGGGCGAACTCCGTTTCTCCGCACCGGTACAGCAGCCCACCGGGCCGTTCGTCGACGGGTTCCAGACCGAGCCGCTCGGCGTAGAAACGCCGTGCCCGGTCCAGGTCCTGGGCCGGCAGCCGGGTCGCCACGCGTCCCCGGGCCAGAATGTTCCTGCTGTCCGCGGTCATGCCACCACTGTGCCCCGCCCCGCAGCCGGCTGCCGGGCGTGAGCCCCAGCGTGTCGAGCAACCCGCACCGGCCCACGGCGCCCAGCGGGGCCGGGACGTGGAACGCACCTGCTCGGTGACCTCCCGCGCCTCCCTCGTATGGCCCTGAGAGCGCCCGCCGACCGCTTGATCGTCCCTGGGCGGGGTAGCGAGATGGCATGGCCACTGACAACACATCCACTGCTGCGAGCGGATACGTGCAGCCCGAGGTCGACGTCCGGGCCCTGACCGAGGTGCTCGACGGCGAGTACGCCGAGATCCGCGACCTCGTCCGAACCAACCTGGTGACGCACGCCTCCGTCCTCGAGGAGGCAGAGGAGCTCGGCGTCGACGCGTTTCGCGAGCGGGTACGTGAGCTCGTGGTGGAGATGGCTGCGACGGGCCAGACCGGAATGGGCTTCCCGAGCAAGTACGGCGGGGGCGGTGACATCGGAGCCTCGATCGCCGCTTTCGAGACCCTTGCCTTCGGTGACCTGTCGGTGCTGGTGAAGGTCGGCGTGCAGTTCGGACTCTTCGGCGGCGCGATCCTGCATCTGGGGACCGAACGCCACCACGACGCCCACCTGCCGGACCTGATCACCGGGCGGCTGATGGGATGCTTCGCGATGACCGAGACCGGGCACGGCTCCAACGTCCAGGCGCTCGGCACCCTCGCGAGGTACGACGACGCCCGCCAGGAGTTCGTCATCACCACGCACGGCGACCAGGCGCGCAAGGACTACATCGGCAACGCGGCCCGCCACGCGGAGCTGGCGGTCGTCTTCGCCCAACTGGAAGTGGGCGGTAAGTCCGAGGGTGTGCACGCGTTCGTCGTGCCGATCCGGGTCGGCGGCGAGGTGGCGCCCGGAGTCCGGATCGAGGACGACGGCCGCAAGATGGGCCTCAACGGCGTGGACAACGGCCGCATCTGGTTCGACGGCGTGCGCGTGTCGCGCGAGGCGCTGCTCAACCGGTTCGCCGACGTCACCGCCGAAGGCGTCTACGAAAGCCCGATCGAGAACCCCGACCGACGCTTCTTCACCATGCTCGGCACGCTGGTGCAGGGCCGGGTCAGCGTCGGTGGCGCCGGGGTCAACGCGGCCAAGGTCGCCCTCGCGATCGCCACGAAGTACGCCGTGCGGCGCCGGCAGTTCGAAGCGACCCCGGACGCGGAGGAGCAACTGCTCCTGGACTACGGCCTGCATCAGCGTCGTCTGCTGCCGCTCGTCGCGCGTACGTATGCGCTGCACTTCGCGCAGGACGTCGTGCGCACGCAGCTCCACGACGTCTTCTCCGGCATCGAGGACGACGCGCACGCGCGGCGCCGGCTGGAGTCACGGGCCGCAGGCACGAAGGCGCTCGGTACCTGGCACGCCACCCGGGTCATCCAGGAGTGCCGCGAGGCGTGCGGTGGCGCCGGCTACCTCACCGTGAACCGGTTCGCCGCCCTCAAGGGCGACAGCGACATCTTCACCACCTTCGAGGGCGACAACCACGTCCTGCTGCAGCTCGTGGCCAAGGGGCTGCTCACCCATTACGCGAGCGAGTTCGAGGACCTGGACCAGCTCGGCATGGTCCGCTACGTCACCGGCCTCGCCGTCGAGACGGTCATCGAGAAGACTTCGGCCCACAAGCTGCTCGAACGAGTACGCGATCTGCTGCCCGGCGGCGACGAGTGGGACCGGGAAGCCGGCCTGCTCGACTCGGAGTACCAGCTCGCCATGCTCCGCTACCGCGAGGAGCACATGCTCGCCGGTGTGGCCCGGCGGCTCAAGCGCGGGATCGACCAGAAGCGCAACCCCGGAGCCGTCTTCTCGCAGGTCCAGGACCACGTCATCGCGGTCGCTCACGCACACGTCGAGCGACTGGTGCTGGAGGCGTTCGTCGACAAGGTACGTGCGTTGCCCGAGAGCGGGAACAAGGTCGCGCTGGGGTTGTTGTGCGACCTGTTCGCCCTCTCGACGATCGAGGCGGACCGGGCCTGGTTCATGGAGCACGGCCGGCTGACCGTCCAGCGTTCCAAGGCGATCAGCCGTGAGGTGAACGACCTCTGCCGCAAGGTCCGGCCCCTCGCCGTCGACTTCGTCGACGCCTGGGGCATCCCGCCCGAGATGCTGCGCGCGCCGGATCTGGTGGGCTGATCCGGCTGATCCGGCTGATGCGGCGACAGAGCTCCGCGCAGCAACGGCTGGGCCGGCTGCCTGCCGAGCCGCATCAGGCCGGGGTCACGGAGAGGGCCCGTTCCACCGGGGCGGGCCCTTCCGGTCAGCAGGGGGTCAGATGCGGTCGGCCGCGATGAGGAGGTACTGGAAGGACCCGTCCCTGTAGGAGTTGATGAACGCGTCCTCGATTCCCGTGACCAGCGAAGACGTGGCCCGCAGCTCCCAGTAGGGCAGCGTGTCGGGAGTGAGGTCGATGACGGCCTGTGGCACGAGGCGATTGTCGGCCATGGCGCGCAGGTACTCCCGGCGCGAGTGGATGTTGCACTCGAAGTGCGCGTTGATCTGCGAGACCCACTTCGAGGGCTGGCCGTACCGCGGGTTCCAGCAGCCGGTGATGGTCACGTAGCGGCCGCCGACCTCGAGGATGCGGGAGTGTTCGGCGAAGAGGTCGTCGAGGTCGACGTACATGCTCGACTCGTTGTTCCACGAGGCCGCGGCCGACCCGGTCTCGAACGGCGTGGCGAGCATGTTGCAGACGCGGGCGCGGACGTGGTCCTGGACGCGCAGTTCGCGGGCCCGACGGTTGGCGAAGTCGGCCTGTTTGGCGGACAGCGTGACACCTTCGACCTTGCATCCGAAGCGCTGGTGCGCCATCACCATCGAGCCGCCGCGGCCACAGCCGGCGTCCACCAGTGTGTCGTCACTCCCGATGTCACCGAGATGCCCGAGAAGGAACTCCGCCTGGGCCGACTCCAGCCGGTGGAGTTCGGCGATGAGTTTCTTCTCGCTCTCGCTGTCCGCGGAGTCACCGAGTGCGGCACGGTCCACGTCACCGATGCCGTAGTGGTGGTGGTAGAGGCCGTCGACATCGCCGAGACGCAGGTTCACGGGCCTGGCCTCCCCGTCCCAGTAGCGGGCGATGTCCCCCTGGTAGGGCGTCGACGGGCGGGGGATGTGGAGGGAGGTGGTGGCGGTGGCGGTGAGTTCGGTGTGGGTCACGGATGAGTCCATTCTCTTACCAGAAATCGGGCAGGCTGTAGCGGTAGGTGTTGGTGCGGTGCCAGTAGTGGTTGCCGTCGACCCATGCGGCCACGCCCCGGAGGAAGCGCTGCACGTCGGGGGCGGGGCAGGCCTCGGCCAGGGCGGAGGCTTCTCGTTCGAAGTCGTGCATGAGGTCGTTGTGGACCTCGACCGACTTCAGATAGGCGTCCCGTTCGGAGAGGCCCTCACGTTCGGCGATCACGACGGGCAGGTTCAGGTGCTGGCCCGGAGCGTCGAGTTCCTTGGTGTACGAGTACAGGTCGTTCACGATGGTCGTCGCGTTGCCCGCGAGGGCGATGACCTTCTGCATGCCGGCCAGGGCGTGCAGGTCCGCAGGCAGTTCGTAGCCGCCGACGGTGTCGGTGATGGTCGGGCAGGGCCGGAAGTTGTTGAACTGGCGCATCGCCAGGTACTCCCACACCTCCGGTACGTGGTCCAGCTGTGCCCAGGCCGCTTCGGCGAGGTACCCCATGTGCAGCCGGGCCATGTCGTGCCGTAACCGGTCCGCCTGGGAGGCGCTCGCCGCTCGGACGAAGTACTCCATGGCGGAGCGGTAGGCGCGCCGGGGAGCGTCCGCGTGGAGCGACTTCGCCCACTGCGGCTGGTACTCCTCCGTCGTGTACAGGGGGTCGAGGGCGGTGTGCGCCAGCAGAAGACGTTCGCCCAGGCCGACGGGCGAGCCCCCGTGGTCCTCGCAGTAGCAGTCGTCCACGGCGTTCTCGGCGACCATCAAGCGCGTGGCCAGCATCAGGTGGTCGACGGAGGGCGCGTCCGGATGGCAGGCGACCATGTAGCGGCCCACGGAGAAGCCGTCGAACTCCTCCTCCCAGTCCTCGGGATACAGGCTGACCTCGTCCAACGCCCAGGACTTGATCCTTCGCCCGACTTCCTCCACCCGCACCGGGTCGGGTTCGGGCACCGGATGGTGGTAGAGGCCCGGGACCGGGGTGCCTTCCGCCGCGTCCGCCGGCGGGTCCGATGGCGTCGGCGGCTGTTCCCGCAGGATCAGGCGCAGGCCCGCGGTGCCCAGACCGCTGGGACCACGCAGGATCCGTTCCAGGCCGGCGCCCGGTGCGGGCACCTCGGCCGCCGGGGTGACGAGGGGAGTCGGGGCGGGCGCGGAGAACGCAGGCGGGGCGGGCGAGGAAGGCGCGCGGGGCGGGCCGGCGGTGGCGGCGTTGATATCGCAGGCGCGGGCCGCGGCGGAAGCGAGAACGTGCGCCCCGAAGCGGGAAGCGGCCTCTTGAAGGTGGGACTGTGGGGGTGGTAGCTCAGGCTCTGACATCCATGGCTCCTTGGTGGGGTGGGCGGCTGTCCCGAAGCCCTCCGGGGCATGCGCGACCGCCCCGAGAGGGGTTGGGGGTGTCGCACCAGGCCGTTCGGGCCGGGCCCGCTACTTGGGCCAGCGGGCGATCTGCACGTTCTCCAGCACGCCGACCGCGTCCGGCACGAGGATGGCGGCGGAGTAGTAGGTACTGACGAGGTAGGACGTGATCGCCTTCTCGTCGAGGCCCATGAAGCGGACCGACAGACCCGGTTCGTACTCGTCCGGCAGCCCGGTCTGGTGCAGACCGATGACGCCCTGGTTCTCCTCGCCGGTACGCATGGCGAGGATGGAGCTGGTCTTCTCCTTGGTGACGGGGATCTTGTTGCAGGGGAGGATCGGGACCCCACGCCAGGCCGGGACCTGCTGGCCGCCGAGGTCCACGTGGTCCGGATAGACCCCACGCGCGTTGAACCCGCGCCCGATCGCCGCGATTGTCCGGGGGTGCGCGAGGAAGAACTTGGTGCCCCGGCGCCGGCAGAGCAGTTCGTCCATGTCGTCCGGGGTCGGGGGGCCGGAGTGCGTCTGGATGCGCTGCTTGAAGTCGGCGTTGTGGAGCAGGCCGAACTCCCGGTTGTTGATCAGCTCGTGCTCCTGGCGCTCGCGCAACGCCTCGATGGTGAGCCTGAGTTGCTCCTTGGTCTGGTTCATCGGCCCGTTGTAGAGGTCGGCGACCCTCGTGTGGATCCGCAGAATGGTCTGGGCGACCGAGAGTTCGTACTCGCGCGGCTTCAGTTCGTAGTCGACGAAGGCGCCGGGCAGCTCGGCCTCGCCGCTGTGGCCGGCCGACATCGCGATCTCCGCCTCGCCGCGATGGTTCTGCCGTTGGCGGGAATGCGATGAGAACTCGTCGAGGTGGGCTCGGAGGCCCGGCGCTGTGGCCAGCACGGCTGTGAAGTCGGCGCGTGACAGGGTGAGCAGCGTGCCCGAGGTCTCGGCGGTGGCGGTGTGCTCCCACCGGGCGTCCTCTTCCAGCAGGGCGTGCTCTCCGAACCGGTCGCCATCGGCGAGTACGTCCAGAGCGGCCTCGTCGCCGTACTTGCCGACGGAGGTCCGGCTGATGCGGCCGTGGGCGATCAAGTGGAGCTGGTCCGCGGGCGTCCCGCGCTCCACCAGTGTCTCGCCGGTCCGGAAGTCGCGTTGAACGCACCTGTCCGCGACGGCAGTCAGTACCTCCACGTCGTCGAAGCCGCGCAGCAGGGCCAGTTCACCGAGCTCACGGGGAATCACCCGGACGTCTGCGCCGTCCTGGATGAACTCCACGCTCCCGTCGCCGACGGTGTACGTCAGCCGACGGTTCACTCGGTAGGCCCCGCCCTGGGTCTCCACCCAGGGGAGCATGCGAAGCAGCCAGCGAGAGGTGATCTCCTGCATCTGCGGGGCGGACTTGGTCGTTGTGGCGAGGTTGCGGGCAGCCGCCGTGCTCAGGCTGGACTGCCTGGGCAGCTCCACTCGCGCTTCCGGGCTGGAGTCGATAGTCATCGGGCTAGGTCTCCTTGGTCAGGGCGATGGCGCGCGTATGCGGACACCACCGGGCAACAGGAGGGAAAAGCGGTATTTGAACGGGAACCCGTCCAGATCCAGAGGAACCCTAACTGCCGCTTCACCCCCTGAACCAAGGGAAGTTGCTGACATTCGCTCGATACGATGATCGCGTCCGCACGATGTTTGTCCGGGTACCGACTGTATTCAGCCGCAGCTGACGGCGCGTTCCAGATATCGGCCGGTTCGGCTCCAGCGGTGGGGGACCGACGGGTCGAGGGGCGGCAGAAGTGCCGTACGCCAAGGGGATTGCGGCCTGTCGGGCCCCGGGCTGGGCGGCAACCCCGCAGGCGCCACCGTCGGCATTTGGTGCGACCGGCTTCGCGCCACGGGGTCAGAAACACGACAGGACGCTGTTTCGGCCCGGGAAGGGCTGGGGGCGCACCGACGAGGCGTCCTCGCGGTCGTGAGACGGAAGGGCCAACCGGCGTCGGTCATGTTCGCCGGGACGGCACTCCGCCGCGTGCTCGCGCATCGCGGCTTCCGACGCACAGAGGGACCCGGCCCGCGGGAAGCGGACCGGGTCCCTCTGTGCGTACCTGTACCGCTAGCGGTTACTTGCGCGAACACGCGGCGGTCGTCGGCTTCCCTGCGAAGCGAAGGCGCGGGCCGTGCGCCAGGCACGGCGGCGGACGTCGCGCTGCGCCTCGGCCGGGCGGGTTCGACATCAGCCGGAAATCAGCCGCGTCCGTCCGCTTTGCGGAGCGCGCTCACCCGGGACCGCGGAACGGCATCGGCCGACCTCGAGCGGGTCGCGGCCGTGACCGGGTTCGCAGTGCGCTTCTGCGGCCCTCGCGGCCTCCGGGAGAGGGCGTCGGCGCCGGGCGCGGACGGGTTCAGGCCAGCATGCCGGCGCGGAGCTTGTTGAGGGTGCGTGTGAGGAGGCGGGAGACGTGCATCTGGGAGACGTCGAGTTCGGCGCCTATCTGCGACTGCGTCATCTCCTGGCCGAAGCGCATCTCGATGATGCGTCGCTCGCGGTCGTCGAGCTCCTCCAGGAGCGGGGCCAAGGCGTGCAGGTTCTCCACGGTCTCCATGGCGGAGTCCGGCTCGCCCAGGATGTCGGCGAACGTGCGGGACGCCGAGCCCGGCGTTTCCCCGGAGTCGGTCGGCAGGTCCAGGGAACCCGCGGTGTAGCCGTTCGAGGCGATGATGCCCTCGATGACCTCGTCCTCGGTGAGGTCCATGTGTTCGGCCAGTTCCTTCGCCGTCGGGTCACGGTCCAGGTGGGTGGCGAGTTCGTCCTTCGCCTTGGCCAGATCCACGCGGAGTTCCTGCAGCCGTCGGGGGACGTGGACGGCCCAGGTGGTGTCACGGAAGAAGCGCTTGATCTCGCCGATGATGTAGGGGACGGCGAAGGTGGTGAACTCGACCTCGCGGGAGAGCTCGAACCGGTCGATGGCCTTGATGAGTCCGATGGTTCCGACCTGGGTGATGTCCTCCATCTCACCGCTGCCCCGGTTGCGGAAGCGGCGCGCGGCGAACCTGACCAGGGAGATGTTCATCTCGATGAGGGTGTTGCGCGCGTACTGGTACTCGCGCGTGCCCTCCTCCAGGACCTGCAGCTGCTCGAAGAACAGCGTCGACAGAGCGCGCGCGTCCTTCGGGGCCACCTTGCCCGCGTCCTCGATCCAGGGCAGCTCACCGACACGCTCCGGCGATGCCTCCGACGGCGATGTCACGTCAGTCGCCATGAGCCCGGCAGTCTGTTCAGTAATCACTTCTTGTCACCCTCCCTGGAACGAGCTCGCTTCCTGACGAGCCCTTGCCCCGCCTCGGGAGGCCCATGCGCCATGACGCAAATTTTCTTGCTGTGCGGAAACAGTTGTCTCTGGGCATCGTAAGATGAGCAGCGCCGACCACCGGCGCGACCCCTTGGGCGCGCCGCGCTGGATCGGGCACAGGCCCCGTACGCTGGAGGCCGACGGCCGGGGCCCACGGACGGTCCGGGGTTTCGGCGCAGCACGACGAGAAACAGGATCACGTGGACAGATTCGCTGCCGTCGAGCGAGAGTTGCGCAAGGCCGCACCTCATCAGCTCCTCGACGTCGTCACGACGGCCCTGCGGGAGCAGTACGACGTACAGAGCGTGGAGTTGCGGCTCGCCGACTACGGCGTGACGACGCTCCAAGTGGTGTCCGAGACGCCTCTCGCCGAGCCGGTGCCCATTCATGACAGCCCGCAAGGGCGGGCTTTCGGCGCCCAGGAAGCGTACGTGGAGCCCCGGACCACGCCGGGTCCGGCGACCGCGCACCTGCCGGTGACCGTCCGGGGTGACCGGCTCGGTGTCCTCAGCGTCACGGCGCGGGAGGGCGGCTGGTCCCGCGAGGGCCTCGCGGAGATGCAGCAGATCTGCGAAGCGCTCGGTCACGAGATCCTGGTCGCCGAACGGGACACCGACCTCTATCTCCTCGCCCGCCGCGCCACACGGCTGACCCTGGCGGCGGAGATGCAGTGGCAGCTGCTGCCCGGCCGCTCCGTGTCCCGCCCCGAATTCTCGCTGGGTGCCCACCTGGAGCCCGCGTACGCGATCTTCGGCGACAACTTCGACTGGTCGGTGTCGGCCCATCACCTCACGCTCACCGTCACCAACGGTATGGGCAAGGGGATGGAGGCGGCCCTGCTGACCAATCTCGTCGTGAACGCGCTGCGCAACGCCCGGCGGGCCGGCCTCGACCTTTCCGGCCAGGCCAGCCTCGCCGACCAGGCCGTCTACGCCCAGCACCGTGGCGCCCTGTACGCGTCGGTCCTCCTGCTCCGCTTCGATCTGGCCACGGGCGAGGTGGAGGCCGTGGACGCGGGCTCCCCCCGCATGTGGCGGCTGAGGGGACGCGGCGTCGAATCCTTCGACTTCGACGCGCAGCTCCCGCTGGGCATGTTCGAAGAGACGGAGTACGTCGCGGAGCGCTTTCACGTGGAGCCGGGCGACCGGCTGCTGATCGGTAGTGACGGTGTCTACGACAGCGCGTCGGCGGCGGGGGAGCACTACGGGCAGCGTGCCCTTGCACGGTCCCTGTCCGCGCACCGCTTCCTGCCGTCCGAGCAGGTGCCTCTCGCGGTTCTCCGCGATCTGCGGGACTACCGCGGTGCCACACCGCTGGACGACGATGCCCTGGTCGTCTGCCTGGACTGGTTCGGACGGCAATCCTCCACCGGTGACACGCTCGTGTGACCGTGGCCGATCAGGCGGCCTGGCGGTCGGCCGGCGACTATCCGGTCGACCGCAAGGGTCTCGCCCCGTCGCTGTCCTGCCCCGAGGACGCAGCCGCGTTGCGGAAGGCCCTGAGCCCCTCGAGGAGCGAGCGCCGCGTCTTGGCCGGCATGGAGTCGATCGTGGCCATCAGTACTTCCTCCCTGCGCATGCGCAGGTCGACGAGATACGCCTTGCCGAGGCTGGTCAGCCGGAGCTCCAGCTCCCGGCGACTCACCGGGCTGGGAGCACGCTCCACGAATCCCGTTGCCTGCAACCGGTCGCACAACCTGCTGACCGAGGGGGAGGCCGATCCCAGGGCATCGGCGAGCATCCGCAGATTGATGCCCTCCTCCCGGTCCAGCGTGTACAGCACGCGGAGCTGGGAAGGGGAGACCGGACCTGTCGGTACGGCTTCGCGTCCGTGCTCCCAGAGGACTTCGAGGAGTTCGACGAACTCGGAACCCTCACGGGCCACATCCCGCGACCAATGGTCGGGTTTGGGGCTCAGGCCCATATTGATGACACTCCGATCCGGCATCGCCTCACTCGTCCGTCTGGCCACCGGACCGAGCAATCGAGCCGGGCATCCGATGCGCTCGCACGGAAAGCCAGGACTGAGGTTCCGGGACACACATGCACGGCCCCGAATATCCTACCCCCGTCCGCCACAGGTTCCCCGGGGCGCGACCGAGGCCCGGTAAGTTTCCGTACGGCAACAGTTGTCGTAAGGTAAGGTTCGGCAGTCAATATCTGATGCGTGATCTTCCAGCGGGCCATGCCGCTCCCGCCGTGACGGCGACCCGCTCCCGGCCTGGAGTACTGACACCCATGACGCACAGCCAGACCCTCATCCTCACTGTCAGGTATCCGGCGGATTCGATCGCCGTGCTCACGGTCGCCGGAGAGATCGATGTGGACAGTGCGCCGGCCTTGCGGACCCGGGCCATGGAGCTGATCCGGCAGGGCAGGCCGCACCTGGTCCTGGACCTGGCGCCCGTGGAGTTCTGCGATTCCTCCGGCCTCAATACGATGATCGCCATCCTGCGGTACGCGAAGGACCGGCACGGGTCCCTGTCGTTGGCCGCCGCACCACCGCACCTCACGAGGCTGCTCGACGTCACGGGCGTCGGCGACCTGATACCCACGCTTCCCACCACGGCCGAGGTCCTGACGCGCATCACGGTGCCCGGCGGCACGCCGGAGCAGCAGGAACCCTCCTAGGCGGAGTGTGCACAGCGGCCGGCTGCTCGGCACCGGACCGTAGTTGTGAGTCAACCCATAGGGCCCGGATCACATATGAGGCGCGGTAGTAAGGCCCGGCGCAAGGGTTCGGGGCGTCCGATGGCGTCGGCCGGCCTCTCGGTTCCCCTCTACGTAGGCACGTAGTAATAGCGGGCCTTGCCGTCACTCCGGCGTGCCGCTAACCATGGGTCGAGTCCCCGGGAGCTGCTGTTCCGGACCGGTCAAGCGCCGCATTCCGCATGTACGGACCTCGCCGCGCAATTCCGCTCCGCGGCCACCGGCCCCGTGGCTTCCCTGGCATCAAGCAGCGCAAGGAGAGTGTTTACATCCGTACGTCCACCCAGTCCCAGGCCCCCGCCACCCGTGCCGCCCGGATCCGCAGGTTCTCGGTCTCCGGTCTGTGCGCCGCCGGAGCCGCAGCAGCGGCCCTGACCCTCGTACCGTCCCCCGCGCACGCCTCCGCGCCGGCCACGTACAGCGTGTCCGCGTCGGCCGCGGCCTCCGCAGCAGGAGTCTCAGCGCAGGCGGTCGCCGTCGCCGAGCAGGCCGGCAAGGCAGACCTGGACAACCTGGACGGCTGGATCCGGGAGTCCCTCGAGATCATGGAGGCCGAGGGCATCCCCGGCAGCTACGAGGGCCTGCACCGCAACATCATGCGAGAGTCCGGCGGTGACCCCGACGCGTCCAACGGCTGGGACGTCAACGCGCAGAACGGCACGCCCTCCAAGGGCCTGCTGCAGGTGATCCAGCCGACCTTCGACGCCTATCACGTCGACGGCACCCCGCAGGACCTGACCGACCCGGTCGCCAACATCACTGCGGCCGCCAACTACGCCGCGGACAAGTACGGCTCCATCGACAACGTCGACTCCGCCTACTGACATCCGGCGGCACCGGCACGGCTACGCCCTCGCGAGGGCGTAGCCGTGCCCAGGTTGCGCACGGTCACGCCTTACGCGCGGAAGCCAGGTCGTAGCGGGTCCCGTCCGGGACGTGCGGCGTCCCGCGGCGGGCCAGCAGCCAGTACAGGGCCGCAGGGACCACCAGGCCCACGATCCAGGAGATGTCCGCGCCGCCCAGCGGCTGCACCAGCGGGCCCGTGTAGAAGTGCGTCACGAGGAACGGGAGCTGGGCGAGGATACCCACCCCGTAGACCGTGAGGGCGTCCCAGCGCCAGGCGCCGTAGCGGCCCTCCGGGTCGAAGAGCGCGGGGATGTCGTACCGCTCCCGTGAGATCAGGTAGTAGTCGACCAGGTTGATCGCCGACCACGGGGTGAAGAACGTCAGCAGGAACAGCAGGAAGTCCTTGAAGGACGTCAGGAAGGTGTCCTTGCCCAGGAGCGCCACCGCCGTCCCCGCGACCATGATCAGCGCGATGTACGCGATCCTGCCGCGCGGCGACAGGGTCCTCCGGCCGCGGAACCCGCTGATGCTGGTCACCATCGACATGAAGCCGCCGTAGGTGTTGAGCACGTTGACGGTCAGCTTGCCGAGCGCGATCACGAAGTACAGGAACGACGCGATCAGGCCCGTGCCGCCCAGGCCGACCACGTATCCGACCTGGTTGGCGAGGAACGCGTCCCCCGCGCTCGCTGCCACGAGCACCCCGAACGTCATCGACCACTGTGAGCCGACCGCCGATCCCGAAAGGGTCCACCAGAACGTTGCCCGCCCCGACGTCGCACGCGGCAGATAGCGCGAGTAGTCCGCGACGTACGGCCCGAAGGCGAGTTGCCAGGATGCCGAGAGCGACACCGCGAGCAGGAACATCGGCAGGTCGAAGTGCGCGTCACCGAGCATCGCCGACAGGTCCACCCGGTCCAGGAGGCGGATGCCCAGGTAGACGAAGGCGAGCGCGCAGACCACGCCGGCCACCCGCCCCAGGGCGTGGATCACGCGGTAGCCGACCGCTGCCGTCACGGCCGTGACGACCGCGAAGACGATGATGCCGGTGGTGTCGTTCGTGTGCGTGAGCTCGGCGGTCGCCTGCCCGGCGAGGACACTGCCGCTCGCGAAGAAGCCCACGTACATGAGGATGACCAGGAACAGGGGTACGACCGCGCCGCGCACCCCGAACTGGGCGCGGGACTGGATCATCTGGGGCAGGCCGAGCTTCGGGCCCTGCGCGGAGTGCAGGGCCATGACGGCGCCGCCGAGGAGGTTGCCCAGCAGGAGGCCGGCTGCCGACCACACCACGTCGCCGCCCAGGACGACGGCGAGGGCGCCCGTGACGACCGCGGTGATCTGGAGGTTGGCGCCGAGCCAGAGGGTGAACTGACTGAACGCGGTCCCGTGCCGCTCGTCGTCCGGGACGACGTCGATGGAGCGCCGCTCCACCAGGTCCTCAACTGCCATGACTCGGTCACCTGGCCTCTCGATGGTGTGCTTGTGCCGCCCGTTCCGGCGGTTGCTACTTCTTGATCCCGTGCTGTGCCGCCCAGTCGTTGGCGACGTCCTCGGGGTCCTTCTTGTCCTTGTCCACCAGGCGGTTGAGCTCGGTGAGGTCCTTGGTGGTCAGCGCGTTGCCGAGGCGGGCGAGTGCCTTGCGGACCGTCGAGTCGGCCTTGCGGTCGGCGATGAGGGGGACGATGTGCTGGCCGGGGATCAGGTTCTTGGGGTCGGTGAGGACGACCCAGTTCTCGGCGACGATGTCCGTGTCGGTGGTGAAGAGGTTCGCGACGTCGACGTCGCCCTTCTTCAGGGCACCCTTGACGAGCGGCCCCGAGGAGTCGAGGGACTTGAACTCCTTGAACTCCACGCCGTACACGTCCTTGAGACCCACCGAGCCCACCGTGCGCTTCTTGACCTCGGGCGCCGCGCCGATGACGAGCCTGCCGTTGTGCCGGGCGAGGTCGGCGAGTGACGTGAGGCCGTACCTTTCGGCGGTCTCCCGGGTGACGACGAAGGCGTCGGAGTCCTCGGCCTCGCCGTAGGGAAGGATCTGGAGGCCGGCCGGCAGGGCCATGGCGAGGGCGTTCTGCATCTCGCCCTCCTCCGTGGCCGCGGCCTCGGCGTCGAGGTAGTGCAGCAGGGCGCCCTGGTACTCGGGCAGGAGGTCGATGTCGCCGCCCTTGAGAGCGGGGATGAGGATCTCGCGGGTGCCGAGGTTGGGGCGGACCGTGGTCTTCACGCCGGCCGCCGCGAGGGCGGCGGCGTAGAGATGTCCCAGAACCTGGTTCTCGGTGAAGTTGGCGGTGCCGATGGTGACGCCGCCCTTGCTGGAGCCACCGCCACCGCCGCCGGATCCCTGACCGTCGAGGGAGGTGATGCCACTGCTGCAGGAGGCGAGGGCGGGGACGGAAGCGGCGGCGAAGAGCCCGCCGAGGAGAGTCCTGCGGTTCATTGTGCTTGCTCCTAGGCCGACTTGGCGGGGCGGTGGCGGAAAAGGGCGCGCTGCAGTGCGGAGAGCGCGAGATCGAGTACGACGGCGACGACCGCCACGAGCACGGCGCCGCCGAGCACCTGCACGAGGTCGCGCTGGGCGAGCCCGTCGAAGACGTACCGGCCGAGCCCGCCGAAGGAGACGTACGCGGCGATGGTGGCCGTCGCGACGACCTGGATGAGCGCGAGCCTGAGCCCGGTCGTGATCAGGGGGAGCGCGAGGGGCAGTTCGACCTGGAGGAGGACCTGGTACCAGCGCATCCCCTGGCCGCGCGCCGCGTCCCGCACATCGGGGTCGACAGCGGTCATCCCCGCGTACGTGTTGGTGACGATGGAGGGAACGGCGAGCGCCACGAGGGCGATGTAGACGGGCCACATCGACAGGCCGCTGGCGAGGAAGACCAGCACGACGAGCCCGACCGTCGGCAGGGCGCGCCCGAAACTGGAGAGGTTGATGGCGAGGAAGGCACCGCGCCCGGTGTGCCCGATGAGCAGGCCGATCGGGAGCGCGATGGCGGCGGCGACGAGAGTGGCGAGCAGCGAGTACTGGAGGTGCTCGGCGAGACGGTGCCCGATGCCGTCGGGGCCGGCCCACTGTTCGCCGCTGACCAGCCAGGCGCCGAGGCCCTTGAAGAGTTCGTACATGAGGTCAGGCCCTCTGCTTCTGCCGGCGGGTCCAGGGAGTCAGGACGTACTGGAGGGTGACGAGCAGCGCGTCCGCGACGAGAGCGAGGAGCAGCGTCAGGACGACGCCGACGATGACGGGGGTGGGGAAGTTGCGCTGGAACCCGTCCGTGAACAGCTGTCCGAGTCCGCCGTCGCCGATGTACGTGGCCACGGAGACGAGGGAGATGGACATCACCGTCGCGATCCGCACGCCCGCCATGATCACGGGGAGGGCGAGGGGCAGTTCGACGGTGAGCAGGGTGCGCAGCGGCCGGGTTCCCATGGCCTTCGCGGCTTCCTTGGTCCTGGCGGGGACGGAGTCCAGGCCCTCGACGGTGTTCCGCAGGAGCACGACGAGCGTGTAGATCGTCAGTCCGATGACGGTGGTGGTGCGGGTGAGTCCGCTGACCGGCAGGAGAAGTACGAAGACGGCGATGGACGGGATGGTGAACAGGACGTTCGACAGACCGAGGAGGAGTCCGCGCAGTTGGCGTACACGGTGTGCGACGACGGCCAGGGGGAGCGAGACGATCAGGCCGAGGAGTACGGCGGTGAGGGCGGCCTGCAGGTGGGAGAGAGTCAGGGTGGTGAGATCGCCGGTGTGGTCGGATATCCACGACCAGTCGACGGTCATGCGGCCACCGTGCTTGCCTCGCTGTGCACATGCCCCGCGTGTTCGTGGATGTCCTCGCGGGACGTCACGCCGGTGAGCACGCCGTCCGCGTCGACCCGTGCGACCAGGCCGCTCGGCGCGGCGATCGACTCGTTGAGCGCCGAGAGCAGCGAGTCCGTGTCCCGCAGCGAGCGGACCGGTGTCTCCGCGTCCGTCTCGGTGTCGCGCCAGGCCAGCGGCTTGCGGGCGGCGTCGAGGGCCAACTGCCAGCGGGTGCCTTCGGGGGCGGGCCCCTGCGGGACCGCAGCGAGCGTCGTGAGGGACAGCAGCTTCAGACCGCGCTCGGCGCCCAGGAAATCCGCGACGAACGCGTCCGAGGGGCGGGCCAGGAGTTCGGCGGGGGCGGCGCACTGGACGAGGTGGCCGCCGGTGCGGAAGACGGCTATGCGGTCGCCGAGCCGTACGGCCTCGTCGATGTCGTGTGTGACGAAGACGATGGTCTTGTTCAACTCCTTCTGAAGACGGAGGAGTTCGTCCTGGAGCTGGGTGCGGACCACGGGGTCGACGGCGCCGAACGGCTCGTCCATCAGGAGCACCGGCGGGTCCGCGGCGAGCGCGCGGGCCACGCCGACGCGCTGCTGCTGGCCGCCGGAGAGCTGGTGCGGGTAGCGCTTCCCGGCGTCGGCGGAGAGGCCGACCGTCTCCAGGAGCTCCGCCGCCCGCGCCCGCGCCTTCCTGCGGCCCCAGCCGAGCAGGAGCGGCACGGTCGCGATGTTGTCCAGGACTGTGCGGTGCGGGAAGAGCCCGGACTGCTGGATGACGTAGCCGATGGAGCGGCGCAGCTCGGCGGCGTCCTGCTCCAGGACGTCCTTGCCGTTGACCCGGATCGTCCCGGAGGTCGGATCGACCATCCGGTTGATCATGCGGAGCGTCGTCGTCTTGCCGCAACCGGAAGATCCGACGAGGACGGTCACGCCCCCCTCCGGCATCTCAAGGGTGAGGTCGTGCACCGCGGTTGTGCCGTTCGGGAAGCGCTTGTGGACCTTGTCGAATTGGATCATGAGGAGTCCCTTGCCCGGCTGCATATCATCATGCAGAGTTCTCGGTGACTGAATAGATTGTCAATAGGTCGTCGCCGCTCAGGCGTAAATCCCTGGTTACAAGTGGTCGTAGGGCAAGACGGAGCGCCTGATTGAGGAGGAATCACCACTGATGTCGTCTCAAATCGTGGACGGGGTCGCCGGCGACAGCGGCGCGATCGTCGTCCTGGACGGCCGCCGACTGATGGTCGCAGATGTCGTACGCCTGGCCGAATCCGCCGCAAAACCTGTTCCGGCAACCGACGGGATGAAGCGCGTGGAGGCCTCGTGGGACGCCGCGCGGGAGATCGCCTCGTGGGGTCGCGTCTACGGTCGCTCCACCGGCGTGGGTGCTAACCGGAATGAATCCGTGCCCACGGAGGCGGCCGCCGACCACGGCCTGCGGCTCCTGCGCAGCCATGCCGGAGCGATCGGCGAGGAGCTCCCCGCACGGCAGGTCCGCGCCATGCTCGCGGTCCGCGCCAACCAGCTGCTCGCGGGGGGCGCCGGCCTGCGCCCGACCGTCGTCACGGCGCTCTGCGAGGCCCTGGAGACGGGCGCCTACCCGAGGGTCAACGAATTCGGCTCGGTCGGCACCGGTGACATTGCCGCGCTCGCACAGATGGGCCTCGCGCTGGCGGGTGAGCACCCCTGGCAGGGAGCGGGGGCGGCACCCGACCCGCAGCCCCTCGACAACAACGACGCCCTCGCCCTGATCAGCAGTAACGCCCTCACCCTCGGCCAGTCCGCGCTCGCCGTGCACGAGCTGCGTGGTCTGATCGCGGCCACCCAGGTGGTGGCGGCGCTGTCCCTGATGGCGATCGACGGTTCGTACGAGGCGTACGCGCTGCCCGTGCACGAGGCGCGGCGGCACGCCGGTTCGTACGCGGTCGCGGAACGGATGCGGCAGTTGCTCGGCGCACCCGACCGCCCCACGCCGCCGCTCGGCCGGATCCAGGACCCGTACGGACTCCGCTGCGTGCCGCAGATCCACGGTCCCGCGCACGACGCGGCGGACGCGCTCGAAGACGTCCTCGCGGTCGAGATCAACGCGGCGGCCGAGAATCCGCTGATCTCGGCGGCCGACATGGCGGCGTACCACCATGGCGGCTTCTACCTCGCTCAACTCGCCCTGTCGCTCGACCATTTCAGGCTGGCGGTGACGCAGGTGGCGCGCCTGTCGACCTCGCGCCTCTCGACGCTGAACGAACCGGGCTTCACCCGCTTGCGGCCGTTCCTCGCGGACGGCGAACCGGCGTCGTCGGGCGTGATGATCCTCGAATACGCGGCCGGGGCGGCGCTCGGCGACCTGCGGGCCTTCTCCGCACCCGCGTCGCTCGGCCACGCGGTCCTTTCGCGGGGCGTCGAGGAGCAGGCCAGCTTCGCCTCGCTGGCGGCGCGCCAGACGCTGCGGGCGTGCGAGGCGTACCGGCTCGTCGTGGGCTGTGAACTCGTCGCGGCTATCAGGGCGTTGCGGCAGCGTGACATGCGACTCGACCCGGAGCTGCCGGTGGGCCGTGCCTTCGAGCTGGCGGACTCGGTGCTCGACGCCGAGCTGGCCGACCGGCCGTTGACGGACGATGTGACGAAGGCGGCCGGGCTGCTCGACCGGTTCACGGAGCTGTGGCTGGACCTCGGGTCCGAGAGTGCAACGGCGTTCGACGGCAGGGGTGTTGTGGGAGGACGCTCTGACTGAAAGCCCTGCGGCGCGAGTGCACGGTGCTCCCCCAGGACCAGCTGCTCGCGCCCACGCAGCGGAGGTCCTCCTCTGACCTTTCGGCGGCTGCGCGGAATCCGGCGGCAACGGAGATCGCTGTCCGGATTCACCTGCGTCGCAACGACGAGTGCCTGGCCGCACAAGCCCACTGCCTTCGACTTCCAGCCACCGAGGGCCACTCCTGGCGCCTGACGGTCGACGGCGCACGCTCCACCCGTATCCCCGCGCCTGACACGACGCCTGTCGCCGCTGCCGACGAGGGCCCGAACGCGGCTGGCGTCTCCGTCCGCGGCACGGCCAGTGAGCTGGTCCTCTTCGTGTGCGACCGCATCCCGGCGGACTCACTGCAGATCGACGGAGACGCAGGCCTGTTCGACCTGTCCGCGCCTGGGAGCCGGAGGTGTAGGACAGGGCGTCGTGCCACCGCCCGCATCGAGGGCAAGCCTCCGGTGAACGGCCTCAACTCGGGTCCCCTGAAAGCGATTTCCGGTCAGGACGCTGGATGCCTCGGACCGGATCGGCCGACGGGTCCGGGGCAGCGTGCCGGTACCAGGTTCCGGGTCGGGGTCGACGCCCTGGCCGTGCTCGCGTGCTCGACAGCGCAGCGGACATTGCCGTGCCGGGATCTGCGAGTGACGTCGCGTCGGGCGACCGTCAATTCGGGGCCGTTCCACGGGCCGACGGCGGTACTTGTCGAAGTCGGAGCACCGGGTGAGGCGTTCAGTCAGGGCGCTCGACGAGGGAGACCTCTCGGGCCAGATTGCGGACGACGGAGACCTGTCTCACCTCGGGCAGCATGGCGAGAGCGGCGTCGGCACGCGCCAGCCCGGAAGGCCGGTCGCCTGCCTGCACGGTGGAGCCTGGAGTGGGCCGTCGGTCGTCCGCGACAGGCGGGACGCTCCACGACAGGGGAGCACCCGCGGCTACGATGCAGGCGACAAGCTCGCGATCGCCTACCAGGCCGCACTCCACCTCGCGGCATCCTCATCCGGGCACAACGCCGGCCAAGAGGCAGAACCTAGGCGCCGCCGTCCCGGGCGGACGCCTGGGCCGTGCGGCGGAAGGCGGCGCGGTACGCGCTCGGACGGTGGCCGGTGTGGCG
The DNA here is from genome assembly GCF_036226745.1 of Streptomyces sp. NBC_00683. Lineage (NCBI taxonomy): Bacteria > Bacillati > Actinomycetota > Actinomycetes > Kitasatosporales > Streptomycetaceae > Streptomyces > Streptomyces sp. NBC_00683. The sequence goes on from NZ_CP109013.1 coordinate 7,690,420, forward strand.
GGCGAAGAGGGCGGCGAAGGTACCAGGGTCCTGGTAGCCGACGGCCGCGGCGACGGCGGCGACGGTGCGGTCGGTGGTCTCCAGCAGATGGCGGGCGCGGCGGACCCGGGAAGCCTGCAGATGGGCCAGCGGGCTACGTCCGGCCTCTTCGGAGAAGCGGCGCAGCAGCGTGCGGGTGCTGACCCCGAAGGCGTCCGCGAGCGTGGCGAGGTCGTACCGCTCGGCGAGGTTCTGGTCGAGCCGCCGCATGACGCGCTGGGAGAACTCCCCGCCGGGCTGCGGGAGGAGTCGCGGGTCGACGTACGGGGTCTGGGAAGTCCGCGCGTCGTCGACCAGCGCCAACCGTGCGGTGCTGCGGGCCACCCGGGCGCCGTTGTGCCGGCGGATCAGGTCCAGCGCGAAGTCGTACATGGCGCTGAACGCGGCCGTGGTCGTCACCCCCGCGTCTGTGACGACCAGGTGCTCGGGCCGCACGTCGGCGTCCGGGCAGCGCCTGGCCAGTTCGCCGGCGTGCAGCCAGGAGGTGGTGGCCCGGCGCCGGTCGAGGAGCCCGGCCTCGGCGAGCAGGAACGCGCCGACGCAGAGGGAGACGACGGCGGTGCCGGCGGCGGCCTGCTCGCGGATAGCCGCGATCTCGGGGGCGAGCCGGGCGAGCCGCGCGTCGAGGTCCGTGTCCGGGCGCAGTTCGAAGCCGGGGACGACGAGGACGTCGACCTCGCGCACGGGACGCACGTCCAGCCTCGCGCCGCCCGAGGCGGTGACCCGGCGGCGGGGTGAGATGACCGACACCCGGTAGCCGGGCGCGTCCGGTCCGGCGAGGTGCCCGGCCATCGTCATCAGGTCGGGGACGCCGAACACTTCGGACGCGAAGCAGTCCGGGTACGCCAGGACCCCGACCCGCAGCGCATCCGGCCCGACGCCCGGACCCGCACGCTCCCTTGCCTGCCGCGTCGCCTCGGCCATCGCTCCTCCCGTACCCCCTGGTTTCCCTGGCCCCGTGTCGCCGACCGCGTACCGCTCGCCTTCCTCGCGTGTGGCGAGATTACCCCTGTGGTTGGCGATCCCGCTCCTCACCCGGCGGCCGGCTCCGGGGCCAGGCTGGCCCCATGAGCTTCGACGATCCGATCACCGACTTCACCCGCAGCAGCGTGGCCGTGGAGGGGGTGGAGAAGACGGTGTACGTAGCCGGGGTCGGGCCCGCGGTCGTGGTGCTGCCGGAGATGCCGGGCATCAGCCCCGACGTCTTGCGGCTCGCGCGCTGGGTGCGGGACGCGGGCTTCACCGTCCATGTGCCCTCCCTGTTCGGGACGGACGGCGCCTTCCCCACGGCCGAGGGCGGCCGGGAGGTCGTCCGCCGCGCTTGTGTCAGCGCCGAGTTCCGCGCCTTCGCCGGGGGCGGCACCAGCCCGGTGACGGTCTGGCTACGCGGCCTGGCGCGCCACGCCCACACCGCGTGCGGTGGGCCAGGGGTGGGTGCGATCGGCCTGTGCTTCACCGGCAATTTCGCCCTCACCATGGCCCTGGAGCCGGCGGTGATCGCCCCGGTGGTCAACCACCCGTCGCTGCCGCTCGACGACCCCGGCGGACTCGAACTCGACGCGGCGGACGCGCGCGCGGTGCGCGACCGGCTCGACCGCGACGGACTCACCGTCCTCGCCTACCGCTTCGAGGGCGATCGTTGGTGCACGGGGCAGCGCTTCGCCGCCTACCGATCGCTACTGGGCGACGCCTTCGACGGGCGTGTCCTCCCGGACAGCGCCGCCAACCCGGCTCCGCCGCCCTTCTTCGCCGATCATGTCGGCACCCCGCACAGCGTCGTCACCGCCCATCTCGTCGACGAGGCCGGCCACCCCACCGTCCGGGCCCGCGACGAGATACTTGCCTTCCTCACCGACCGCCTGCACCCGCATGGGAACCGACCGCTGCCCGCCACGTGACCAGTGCAGGACGTGGTCGAGGGGTGCCGGCCAGGGGTTACGGACCGGTCGTACGACGGCCGTCGAGGTTCTTTGCGAGCGTGAGCAGGACGGCGAGATTGGCGATGCTCTTCACATCGCTCCTGCTCCAGGGGATCGCGTCGCCGGTCTTCATGATGTGGACCCTGCCGTTCTCCACGTCGATCCGCTGGAAGTCGGCCCAGAGCAAGTGGCCCCTTCCGCCGGCGGTGATGCCGGTCCGGGAGACCTCGAAGTTTCCGAACCTGATCGTCCTGCCCTCCAGGACCGTGCCCAGAGCTGTCGGACCCTGGGCCCGCACGACGGCCTCCTGAATCCATGGCCCCCACGCGCCGGGGCGCTCGTAGAACTCCGTGAGCGTGGCGCTCGCTCCTCCTGTCGGGGGGAGCAGCGTGTAGACGTACGTGATGGGGCCGGGAATCCCGTTGATGATCTTCTGGCTGACGTTCGTGTAGAGCTGCACGGAATCCCAGCGCAGGACGATCAGGCCGTCCGCCGACTGCGGGTTCATGATCATGCCGTTATCGAACAAGTAGAGGCGCTTGGAGGCCTGCTTCCTGCTGAAGTTCGGGTAGCGGCGCAGCCACAGGAAGAGCAGCAGGGCGGGTATGACGAGGATCAGGAGATACGTGAGCGTGAAGAGGTAGAGGGCGAACATCATGATGCCGAGGCGTTGGGGGGCGAAGGCGGCCCTGAGTTCGCCCAGCTCGTGACGGGCGGCCAGTTCGGCGACCTCGGGCGACAGGGGTGACGATGTTGATGCGGGTCTCTGCGTTGCCATGAGCCTCTGCTTCGTTTCGGGTGGCTGGAGGTCGGGTCATCGCCGTGTCCGCGCGATCAGTTGAGCGAGCAGGCGGGTGCGCGGAATCAGCTGGGAGACATCGACGTGCTCGGTGTCCGCGTGTGCTCCGCCGCCGACAGCGCCCAGGCCGTCCAGCGTCGGACAGCCGGCGCCCGCGGTGCAGTTGCCGTCGGAGGCGCCGCCGACCGCCATGCCGTGGAGTGGTTCCTGACCCAGCTCCGAAGCGATCTCCGCAGCCAGGGCGAACAGTTCGGCGGAGGACTCCGGTTCTAGGGGCCGCCGCCTCATGCCTCCTCGTACGCTCAGCCGCGCTCCGCTCGTCCGGGGGGTCAGTGCGCGGAGGAGGCCGTCGATCCTGTCCTGCGCCGCCAGGCTCGGAACGCGCACGTCCACCACGACTCTTGCCAGCGCGGGCACGGTGTTGAGGGTCGTGCCCGCCGACAGCAGGGTGGGTGTGACGGTCGGTGCTCCGAGGACGGAGTCGGTCAGGCTCGGCGAGGCGGCGAGACCGGCGATGGCCAGTACCTGATGGGCGGCCTCGATCGAGGCGTTGACGCCCTTCTCCGGCTCCAGGCCGGCATGGGCTGCCCTGCCGTGCACCACGACCTCGTACCGTGAGGTGCCCTTGCGTGCTGTCTTGAGGGCGCCCCGCTCGTTCGCGGACGGTTCGAGAACGAGGGCGGCCACGCAGCCCCGTGCGGTTTCCTCGATGAGCGCCCGTGAGGTGGGGGAGCCGACTTCCTCGTCCCCGTTGACCAGTACGCACACGCCGTCCAGGGACGACAGCGAGGCCAGTGCGTGGAACATCTGGACCAGCCCCGCCTTCATGTCCAGCACTCCCGGACCCCGGGCGATCCCGTCGGACACCGACCAGGGGCGGGCCTTCAGCGAGCCGGTCGGCCACACCGTGTCGTGGTGTCCCAGCAGGAGTACACGCGGCGGTCCGAAGGCCCAGCGCAGATGGCTCACGCCGTCGATCACGATCGTCTCCGGCGCGGTGCCGAGCAGCTCCGTGCCCAGGGCACCGACCACCTGGGCGCTGCGGGCCAGCGCGGCGTGGTCGGCCGAGAAGGACTCGCAGACCACGAGTTGCTCCAGGTCGGTCAGCATCGCCGGTAATCGGAGTGTGCTCCCCGCCGTCACCGGCCTTGCCCCGCACCGCTGTTCCATGACACAGGCATGCTTTCCCCGCTATCTCCCGAACCGGAAAACGTGATGACGCGCACGACGCTAGGACGTGGCCATGCATTCCACCAGCGACTAGATTGCATCGGAGCCATGCCTGGAGGGAATGTGTTCGAGACCGATGCGCTGCGTCTGCTGGTGACCGTGGCCGAGACGGGGTCGTTCACCAAGGCCGCGCTGCGGCTCAGTTACACGCAGTCCGCCGTGTCGCGGCGCATCGCCTCGTTGGAACAGCAGGCGGGCGGGCCGCTGTTCGAGCGGCTTCCCAGGGGTGTGCGGTTGAATTCCGCCGGTCGCGTGCTGCATCGGCATGCCGTGGACGTACTGGGGTCACTGTCCAGAGCGGAACACGAACTCGCCGCGCTGCACGCGGGCCGCGGCGGAATCCTGCGCGTCGGTGCCTTCGCCACCGCCAACATCTCCCTGATGCCCGCGGCCCTGCGGGAGTTCAAGCGGGCCAGGCCCGATGTGGAGGTCACCGCGGTCGAGGGGCGGAGCAGCACCCTGATGCGGCGCCTCGCGGAGGGAGCACTCGACCTCGCCGTGGTCAGCGACTACCCGTCCGGTCTTCCGCCGGCCGAGGGGGTCACGACGACGGCTCTCCTGGGGGACGAGCTGCTCGTCGCGCTCCACCACGGGCATCCCCTGGCGGGAGCCGGGACCGTCGACCTGCGCGACCTGCGCGACGAGGTCTGGCTCCAGGACGCGCCCGCGGACAGCCCCACCATGCTCGCCGATGCGTGGGCCCGGGCGGGATTCAGGCCCAGGAAGATCATCAGGATCGCGGAGTGGGCAGGGAAGTTCGGCTACGCCGCCGCCGGGCTGGGGGTCGCCCTGGTCCCCTCGCTGGCGACCCACGCGGTCCCGGCCGGGCTCGTCCTGTGCCGGCTCGGCGACCTCCCCCCGCACCGGACCGTACACATTGCGCTGCCCGCCGCCCCGGTGCCGGCGGCATCGAAGCTGCGGGACCTGCTCCACGATGCCGCCGACCGGACCGTGCCGACCGGAAACCAGGCGTGAGCCCCGCCCTTTGAGCTTCGCGTCACGGGCCGACCATCCGTGACTTGGTGATTGCCACCCCCGACAGGCCGCTGCGCGGCGGGAGTTGTCGCGGATTTCCGTTCCCGGGCCCGGTCGCGCCGCGACGGAACGGCGAGGGCTGCGGTGGGCCGTGGACGGCTTCGCCCGGAGCTCTGTTCCTTTGCGATCCGCCTGGTGGCGCTGAGCTGCGCAGTTGGCGGGCGTGAGGGTGGTGCCGGTGTGAGAACCGTTGACAAAAGCGTGACCTGCTAGAAACCTGTCACCTCGGCACCGCAAAATATTGACCGGATCACTCAAAATCCTAGGCAATGAACGCGAGTTTCCGGCGGGTGGCCTGCCTTCCCCCTGCCGGCGTCCCCGATCGTCCCCCCATCGGTGTACCGGCAGCCCGCCCCGGCCGTCGCCGACCGCGTGACGCAGTACGCGCCGTGCGGTCGGTGACGCGTCGCTGTGCCCTCCCGGTCCCGCAGCCCACGGAACTGAGGACAGCATGAGATGGAAGCAACTCGGACGGCGGTTCGCCGTCGGAGCGGTGGCAGCCGCACTGATGACCGTCGGGCTCCTGCCCGTCGCCGCATCGGCGGCCGTCCGGAGCCCCGACCTGGCTCTCGGTAAGCAGGCGACGACCAGCGGGTCGCACGGCGCCTACCCGGCGTCGAACGTCACCGACGGCAGCCAGCAGACGTACTGGGAGAGCCCGGGCACCTTCCCGCAGTGGGTCCAGATCGACCTCGGCAACCGGTTCGACGTCGACCAGGTGGTGCTGAAGCTGCCGACCACGTGGGAGGCGCGGACCCAGACGCTCGCCGTCCAGGGCAGCACGGACGGGAGCAGCTTCAGCACCCTGTCCGCGTCGGCCGCCCGGGTGTTCAGTCCTTCGGCGGGCAACACCGTCACCATCGGCTTCGCCGCGAAGCAGGCGCGGTACATCCGGGTGCAGGTGACCGCCAACACCGGCTGGAACGCCGCGCAGCTCTCCCAGGTGGAGGTCTCCGGCGAGGACGGCGGGGAGGATCCCGGTCCGCCAGCCTCGGACGGCTCCAACCTTGCGCTGAACAAACCGATCGAGGCTTCGTCGGTCACGCAGACCTATGTGGCGGCGAACGCCAATGACGACAAACTCTCCACGTACTGGGAGTCGAACGGATACCCCTCGACGCTGACGGTGAAGCTCGGCGCCGACGCCGACATCGAGGCCGTCGTCGTCAAGCTCTCCCCGGACCAGGCATGGGCGACCCGTACGCAGAGCGTCCAGGTGCTCGGCCGTACCCAGGACGCCACGGGATTCACCTCGTTGAAGGACCGGGCCGACTACTCCTTCAACCCCTCCGGCAACCAGAACACGGTGACCATTGCGGTCAGCGGCCGGTACGCGGACGTACAGCTCAAGTTCTTCTCCAACACCGGTGCGCCCGGCGCCCAGGTCGCGGAGGTCCAGGTCGTCGGGACCGCCGCCCCCAACCCCGACCTGACCGTGTCCGAGCTGACGTGGTCGCCCGCCACGCCGTCCGAGAAGGACGACGTCTCGGTGAACGCCACCGTGCGCAACACGGGTACGGCGGCAGCCGCCGCGACGACGGTCGACGTCAGCCTCGAAGGCCTGGTCGCCGGCAGTGCGTCCGTGGGCGCTCTCGCCGCCGGAGCCTCGGTCACCGTGCCCGTCGACGTGGGCAAGCGCCCGATGGGTACCTACAGCGTCTCGGCGGTGGTCGACCCGACCGACACGATCGTCGAGCAGGACAACAGCAACAACAGCCGCACCGCCGCGTCGAAGCTCGTGGTCTCCCAGAGCCCTGGTCCCGACCTCGAGGTGCTCGGCATCACGTCCAGCCCGTCGAATCCCGCCGTGGGCGCCGCCGTCACCTTCACCGTATCCGTACGCAACCGCGGTACCACAGCCGTGAGTTCCTCTACGGTCACCCGCCTCCTGGCGGAGACCACCACCCTGAACGGCACGACCGGGGCCGTTCCCGCCGGAGGCACAGTCACCGTGCCCATCAGCGGAAGCTGGACCGCGAAGAGCGGTGGGGCCAACCTCACCGCCACCGCGGACGCGACCGGAGTCCTCACCGAGACCAACGAGAACAACAACGTCTTCTCGCGCGCCATCGTGGTCGGCCGTGGGGCTGCGGTCCCGTACACCGAGTACGAGGCGGAACAGGCCGCCTACGAAGGCACGTTGCTGAAGGCCGACCAGGAGCGGACCTTCGGGCACACCAACTTCGCCACCGAGTCCTCGGGACGCGAATCCGTGCGGCTGAACTCCACCGGCCAGTACGTCGAGGTCACCTCGACCGTACCGTCCAACTCCATCGTGGTCCGCAACTCCATCCCCGACGCCCCCGGTGGCGGCGGGACGGAGGCCACGATCAGCCTGTACGTCAACGGCACCTTCGCCCGGAAGCTGACCCTCTCCTCCAAGCACAGCTGGCTCTACGGTGACACGGACAGCCCCGAGGGCCTGACCAACCAGCCGCAGGCCGATGCCCGCAGGCTGTTCGACGAGTCCAACGCCCTGCTCGGCCAGACCTACCCCGCCGGTACGAAGTTCCGTCTCCAGCGCGACGCGGGCGACTCGGCCTCCTTCTACATCATCGACCTCGTCGACCTGGAGCAGGTGGCGCCGCCTGCCGCCCAGCCGGCGGGATGCACGTCGATCACCACCTACGGTGCCGTCCCGAACGACGGAATCGATGACACGGACGCCATCCAGAGGGCGGTGACGGCCGACCAGAACGGTGACATCGGCTGCGTGTGGATCCCGCAGGGCCAGTGGCGGCAGGAGCAGAAGATCCTGACCGACGACCCGCTGAACCGGGGCCAGTTCAACCAGGTGGGCATCAGGGACGTCACGATCCGCGGGGCGGGCATGTGGCACTCCCAGCTGTACACCCTCACCCAGCCCCAGAACGCGGGCGGCATCAACCACCCGCACGAGGGGAACTTCGGCTTCGACATCGACGACAACACCAAGATCTCGGACCTGGCGATCTTCGGTTCCGGCACCATCCGGGGCGGAGACGGCAACGCCGAGGGCGGAGTGGGTCTGAACGGACGCTTCGGCGACGACACCAAGATCACCAACGTGTGGCTGGAGCACGCGAACGTGGGCGTGTGGGTCGGCCGTGACTACGACAACATCCCCGACCTCTGGGGACCCGGCGAAGGCGTCGAGTTCACAGGCATGCGGATTCGCAACACCTACGCGGACGGAATCAACTTCGCGAACGGCACGCGCAATTCGACGGTGTTCAACTCCTCGTTCAGGAACACCGGCGACGACGCGCTGGCCGTGTGGTCGAGCAAGTACGTGAAGAATCCGTCGGTGGACATCGGCCATGACAACCACTTCCGCAACAACACCATCCAGCTGCCCTGGAGGGCCAACGGCATCGCTGTCTACGGCGGTTACGGAAACACGATCGAGAACAACATCATCTCCGACACGATGAACTACCCCGGCATCATGCTGGCGACGGACCACGATCCGCTGCCCTTCTCCGGGCAGACACTGATCGCCAACAACGCGCTCCACCGCACGGGCGGGGCATTCTGGGGCGAGGCCCAGGAGTTCGGTGCCATCACCCTGTTCGCGGCCGGTCAGGACATCCCCGGCGTCACGATCCGGGACACCGACATCCATGACTCGACCTACGACGGCATCCAGTTCAAGTCGGGCGGAGGGTCCGTGCCCGGAGCGCAGATCTCGAACGTCCGCATCGTCAATTCCGTCAACGGGTCCGGAATCCTCGCCCATGGAGGTGCGCGGGGCAGTGCGACCCTGACCGGTGTGACCATCACCGGTTCGGCCGACGGCGACGTCGTGGTCGAACCCGGATCACAGTTCGTCATCAACGGCAGCGCCGGCCAGGCGTCCACCCGGAGGTAGATCCGGTCCTCGGACCGGGCACGACCCGTCCCCCGGCCGGCGCGCTGTCCAAGCGCGCCGGCCGGGGGAGCGGCGACTCACCCTCCGGTGGCCGGGTTCCCCGTGAGCCCCCTCGCCCGTGCCGGCGACGATCCGTCCGCCTGCGCGGCCCTGGCGGCGACGAGCTCCTGCTCCAGCCGCCGCATCCCCTCCATTATCTGAGGGTCACGCGCCAGCGAGCCCGTGTCGGCACACTCGCGCAGCGCCTCGTCCGCCTCGGCCAGCCGCCCGCAGCGCAGCTCGACCTCGGCGCGCCCCACGAGTGCGTACGGCAGCACCCACGAGGTACCCAGCGAACGGGCCAGCCGCACCGCCGCGTCGGCCAGTGCCGTCGCCCGCCGGTGATCGCCCACCAGAAGTTCGGCGCCGGCCAGATTGCTCTGGTCGAAGGCGAGCACCGTAGGGTCCCCGGTACGCCGTGCGACCGACACCGCGCGCCGCGCGCAGTCCCGTGCGGCCTGCGTCCGGCCCTCCTCGCGGGCCAGTTCACCGACGACGGAGAGTGCGCTGGAGATCAGCGCCGCATCGCCGGACCGCTCACCGGTCAGCAAAGCAGCCTCGGCCGCCCCGCGGCTCTCGCGTACCTGCCCGGAGGTGAGCAGCGAGGCGGCGCGGATCGTGAACAGACGGGACAGCACCGGATCACGGTCCTCCGCGGGCAGCCGGGCGGCCTCCAGCTCCGCCCGGCGCAGCGCGGCCATCGTCCCGTCGATGCGCCCTGCGTAGAAGCTGAGCGCGCCCACCGCCAGATGGTGACCGACCCGGTCGGCCACCGTCGACCGCTTCGGTGAGGGCGCCTCACTGAGCACCGCGAGACCGTCGAGCGGTCGCCCGGCGCGGCCGAGCACCTCTGCCAGGGACACCGCCGCGCGCAGCGCTCCGACGTGTTCGGCGGCCGACACCAGATCCCGGAGCGCACACCGCAGTACCTCCTCGGCCTCCGGATACCGCGCCGCCCTGCGGAGCACATTCCCCCAGGCGAGTCGCGCCTCGGCGGCCGCGACCCTGTCCGTGGTGTCCAGTTGGGCCACCAGTTCGCGGTAGTAGTCGCCGGCACTGTCGTTGGCGTACAGGGCGGCGGCCCGGTCGGCGGCGGCCCGGAGGAAGACAGGTGCTCGTGAGTCGTCCGCCACCGACATGTGGAAGGCGAGGGTGTCGACGGCATCGGGACGCAGCCTGAGCACGGTGTCGGCATACGCCTGATGGAGGCGCCGTCGCGCGGCTCTGCTGAGCTGCTCCGCACACGCCAGGCGCACCAGCGGGTGGCGGAACGCGTAGCCGAGTACCTGACGGCCGCCGAGGACCACGTCGCGTTCCTCGACAATGCCGGATCCGGCTGCCGCGTCGAGTGCCGCCACGACCTCGGCCCCGTCCAGCGGCGGATGCAGCCCGGCGGAGGTGACGGCCTCGAGCTCGGCGAGCGAGACCGCGGTGCCGCCCGCCACGGACAGCGCCGCGAGGGTGCGCCGCGCGTCCCCGGGCAGCCGGGCCAGCCGCCCGCCGACCAGGCGCCGGATGCTGTCCGGAACGGCATCCGCGGCCGGCTCGGCCGTGGTGCGGTGGCGGGGTCCCATGCGTTCCAGGTCCGATTCCGGACTGGTCGTCAGTTCCAGGGCGAACAGCGGGTTCCCGAGCGAGAGCCGGAAGATGCGCGAGGCGGTACGACGGTCCTCCGCCGGCCCGCCGCGGCCGGCTGCCGCGGCGGCGAGCCCCGCGCAGTCGGCACGGCTCAGACGCAGCAGATCGACCTCCACCGCCATCCGCTGCCGAAGGATGCCGTCGAGCACCTGCCGCCGCACGTCGTCCGGATCGAGGGTGTCATCGCGGCAGGTGGCGATGAACCGCCATCGCCTCGCCTGCGCGGTCCGCACCAGGTGATGCAGCAGGCTCAGCGAGCCCGGATCGGCGGCGTGCACATCATCGAGGACGACGAGGACCGGCCGGGTGGCCGCGAGGTCGGTGAGGACACCGGCGACCGCCCGGAACAGCCGGGCGCGCTCCTCCTCCGGGCTCGCGGCTGCCGGCGGCCCACCGCCCAGGGAGGGAAGCAGCGCGGCGAGGCCGCTGTGCTCGGCGCTGACCCGGGAACGCTCCTCGGCGCTGCACCCGGCGAGGTGACCGTCGAGCGCGTCGGCGAACACCCCGTACGGCGTCTGCCCCTCCGCCTCGTGGCTCGTACCCCACAGGACGCACACCCCCTCCGCCGCCGCGTGTCGCGCCGCCTCCGCGACCAGCCGGGTCTTCCCGATCCCCGCCTCACCGCGCACCACGACGAGCGGGGTGTCCCCGGCCGATGCCGAGGCGTGCTCGGCGAGCAGCGCCAGCGGGCGCTCGCGGCCGAACAGCGGGAGCCGTTCCGGACGGCGGATCGCGGGCGGCAACGGCGTGGCCTCCGGCACGGTCCTGGCGACGGGTGCCGCACCGAGAGCGTCCAGTGCGGACAGGGCGGTACGGTGCAGCGCCTCCAGCGCGGCGCCGGGACGCACCCCGAGCTCATCGGCGAGCGCCTCACGGCAGGCGTGGTACTGGCGGATGGCCTGGCGCGGCCTGCCCATGTCGTACCAGGTGCGGGCCAGCAGCAGGTTCAGGGGCTCGTCGGCGGGGGAGCGGTCCACCGCCTCGCGCAGCACACCGATCGCCTCCTCGGTGCGGCCGTCGGCCAACAGCCGCTCGGCCAGGGCCGGGACGAGCAGTTCCCGCAGCACCTCGATGCGGCGACGGCGCTCCCCGGCCCAGTCCGCGTACCGGTCCTCCGGCAACAGCTCCCGGTCCAGGACCTGCAGCGCCTCGCCGGTCGCGTCGGCGTTCCCCGAAGCGAGCGCGGCGCGCCCGGCCTCCTCGGCCTCGTCGGCGTCGACCCGCACCCGGTCCGGCGCCAGGAACAGCAGATCGCCCTCAGCGACCAGATAGGAGGAAGGGACCCGCGGTGCCAGTTCGGGCTCCAGCGCATGGCGTGCGGCGTGCAGGGTGACACGGAGATTCCGTACGGCCGAGTCCATCGGGGCGTCCGGCCACAGCAGGTCCATCACCTCCTCGCGATGACGCCGCAGACCGGGAGCCACCGCAAGCAGCTTCACCAGGGTCTGCGCGGTGCTGCGCCGCCATCGGCGGGGGATCTCCACGCCGTCGTCACGGACCGCCGCGAACCCTCCGAGGAGGTGCAGGGACAGCATCGGGGCGCGTGAGAGTTCGAGCGGTCCTGGCATGCGCACACCCCAATGATCAACGGGCACCTGATACGGCTGCTGTGTACACGGCGCGCGTTACTGAGGCGTTACAGCGGGCGGGGCGTCCCTGCCGAGCCGGTTTCGCCCACCCCGCGCAGGCCGGGAGCCTGAAGCCGACCGTGCCGGGCCAGGGAGGGATCGTCTTGTTCGAAGCTCTGGGACTGACCGAGGAGGAGACACGGATCTATGCGGAGCTCGTACGGCAGGGGCCCTGCCGGATCGACCGGTTGCCCGAGCTGACAGGACTGCCGCCCGAGCGGATCGAGGTGTCCCTGACCGGTCTGGCGGAACATGGCCTGCTGACCAGGACGGAAGGTGACGGGCCCCGGGTGATCGTCTCCCCGCCGGACATCGCGGGCGAAGTCCTGCTGCTGCGCAGAATGCAGGAGCTGCACGTGGCCCGCGCGGCCATGGGCCGGCTCGCCGCCGCGTACCGAACGGCCGCGGAGCAGCAGAGGACCGACTCCGTGCCGGTGGAGTTCACCCCCGGCGCAGCGGTGGCCCAGCGGTTCGACCAGCTCCAGAGCAATGCGCGCAAGGAGGTACTCATGTTCGACATACCGCCGTACGCGTCCCTCGCCGGCGGCCTCGACCTGCTCGCCAACGACCGTGAGATGGAACAGCTCTCGGCAGGAGTGCGCTACCGGACGATCTACGACCGCCGGGCACTCGAGAACCCTGGAGGTCTGGGCCGGATCAGCCGGTACGTCGACGCGGGGGAGGAAGCACGGTCAGCACCCAGGCTGCCGATGAAGATGGTGATCGTCGACCGCGAACTGGCGATCCTGCCCGCACCCGGAGACGGTCCGGGCACCCGGAGCGGCTCCGCCCTGGTCCGCCCGAGCCCACTTCTCGACGGCCTGATCGCCTTGTTCGAGCAGTTCTGGGCGACGGGGCTGCCGCTCACCCCCGTCGCCGGTTCGCCGGCCCCCGCGGCGTCGGAACTGTCCGAGCAGGACAGGCAGTTGCTCATCCTGCTGCTCAGCGGAATGACCGATGAGGGGATCGCCCGGCAACTGGGACTCGGCAGACGTACGGTGCTGCGCCGGGTCAGAGCGCTGATGGACCGTGCGGGTGCGGAGACCCGCATGCAGCTCGGCTGGTGCGCGGCGCAGCGCGAGTGGACCGGTCAGGCACGGACCCGGGACAACGGCGGTGAGGACGGCCCTCGGAACGGCGCATAGGGGGGCCGCCGCCACGTATACGCCCCGACTGCACACACATCGTCCGGACCGTCACCCGGGGCGCAAGCCCTGAAGCGGCCGGGCATCGGCCGTCCGCGCGGAGACGGCGCCGGCCACCGCACTCCCGACACGCAGCGCGACCGTGTACACGGGGCCGTCCGTGCCGGGCACGGTGCGCACCCAGCCCAGGCACAACGCCTGGCCGAGGCCGGCCAGGATCCGCCCCCGCGCCGCACTGTCGGCCTGACGGGTGAGAGCGGCGCGCGACAGGCCCGACGGGTGCGCCGAGATCAGCGCCACCACCTCCCGCACCTGCGGTGCCTCCCTCCGCAGCCGCCCGGCGGCCGTATCCGCACCGCCACGCACCACATCCACCGCGCACAGGGGGTTGCCCCCGGAGAGAGCGAAGACCTCGCGCCCCGTATCGCCCCCACCTGCCAGTCGCGCACACTGCGCCTCGCTCAGCCGCCCGAGCACGAGCCGGTGCGCCGCACCGAAATGGCCCGGCCACCCGCGCTCCGGGCTGCGGCAGGCCACCACGAACTTCACCGGGAGCCGAGCACACCGCGTCACAAGCCGGCGCAGCACCCGCACGGCAACGGGACCGGCCAGTTCCAGGTCGTCCAGGAGCAGGACGACCGGACGGGACCGGGCCAGACCGGTCACGAAGGCGCACATGTCCGTGACGCTCGTACCGTCGGCCCGCGCCATGTCCCCGTACAGGGAGGGCAGTACGGCCGCGAGGTCCGGGTGCGCCAGCGCGACCGCCGCGCGGGCATCCGGGTGCAGGCGCTCCACGAATGCGTCGAAGGGGGCGAGCACTGCCCGGTATCCGCTGTCCGTACCGGTGAAACTCCCGCCGGTGTGCAGGACATGGGCTCCGCTCCGGCGGAGCCTGGCCGCGGCTTCGGACAGGGTCCGGGACAGACCGATGCCTGGTTCGCCCGTGAGCTCCACGACCGAGGGACCGGCTCGACGGGGGAGCGCGGTGAGCATCGCCAACTCGGCCTCACGGCCCACGAAACGTGGCAGATCACCGTCGGTGGGCGCGGTCGGGAACGGGGCCGATACGGCCAGCGCGAAGAGATCGCGGAGCGGCCGGTCCGGCTCCGTGCCGCAGGAGTCGACCAGCGCGCCGCGGTGCGCGTGATAGCGCTGCACCGCCTCGCCGTGCCGGCCCGACGCGATCAGGCGTTCCAGGAGCACGCGGCAGACGTCCGCCGCCAGCGGGTCGGCAAGGAGCACCTCCCTCAACACGTCGTCGAGCGACTCGTCCGGCGGCTCCCCCGGCGCCCCGGGAGCCGCGACCCGCCCCTGGCGCGCACAGGCGACCGCCAGGGTCCGCCGCAACTCACGGTGGGCCTCACGTGCGGCCCGTACGAAGGGTTCGTGGTCGTCGTCCGGCAGCAGTTCGGGCAGCAGCGTACGGACCAGCCGGTGCAGTTCGTGCGGTCGGGCGCCGGCCGCCTCGTCGCGGACCGCGATGAGGTCCACCCGCACCCGCCCGCGCGCCAGTACGACCGAACCGTCCTCGCCGGACACGACGTACGAGGACGGCGCCCTGGACGGCAGGTCCGGCTCCAGGGCGCGCCGCACCGCGTGCAGCGTCACCCGCAGGCTCCGTGCCGCCGACACCTGATCGGCCCGGGGCCACAGCAGGGCGGCCAGCCGGGAGCGGTGCATCCGCCCGCCGTCCGCCAGTGCCAGGGCCTTGAGCAGACGCCGGGCACTCGGCCGGGACCACTGCCCGGCCGGGACCGTCTCACCACCGCACTCCACCCGGAAGCCGCCGAGCACCCGGATGGTGACGATCTCCACCGCTGACGGGCTCATCGCATTCCCTCCGTGCGCCGGACCATGATGCCGCGCCACGGTAGGAAGCCCTCATTACCCGCCCATTACCCGTTCGGACCCGGTGCCGCCGCCGGGGCGCCGCCGACCTGCGCCGTCAGCGCTGCCGGCAGTTCCTCCCGGTGAACGATGCCCAGGCGCTGCGTGGCGCGGGTCAGTGCCACGTACAGGTCGCTGGTCCCGTACCGGGCTGGCTCCACCACGAGCACATGGTCGAATTCGAGCCCCTTGGCCTGGCGCGGGTCGAGAAGGACCACCGTGCGGGTGAGATCGGGCTCCTCACCGGCCGTGACACCGTCCAGCGGAGCGGCGATCTCCTCGTGGAGCGCCGCCGGCGCGATCACCGCGAGGCGTCCCTCCTCGGGCATCAGCTCAGCGACGGCCAGCGCCACAGCGCCCGCCAGGTCCTCGCCGGAGTTCCGCGTCCACGGCGCCTCACCGGTGGACCGCACGGAGCCGGGCGGCTCGAAGGACGGGTCCGTGGCCCGTACGACCTCGGCGGCGAGCTCCATGATCTCGGCAGGCGTACGGTAGTTGACGCCCAGCCTGACGTGCTCGTAGCGGTCACCGACGTACGGCTGAAGAATCCTGTCCCACGAGCCGACCCCGGCTTCCTCGGAGGTCTGAGCCGGGTCGCCGACAAGGGTCAGTGAGCGGGTCGGCGAGCGTCGCATCAGCAGCCGCCACGCCATCGGCGACAGCTCCTGCGCCTCGTCGACGATGATGTGCCCGAACGCCCAGGTCCGGTCGGCGGCGGCGCGTTCGGCGGCGCTGCGGTGGTCGGCCTCCTCGTGCCGCTCCGCCATGCGTTCGGCGTCGATGATGTCGTGGGCGGCGAGGATCTCGGACTCCTCCTCGTCCTCGAACTCGTACGTCTCCGAGCCCCGCGACATCTCCAGTACGGCCTGCGCGTAAGCGATCCGCTCCTGGCGACCGGCCTCGGCGGCGGCCCGCTCGGCGCTGTCGTCGGCCCCGAGCAGTTCGGCGGCCTCGTCGAGCAGCGGGACGTCGGCGGGTGTCCACTTCCCGTCGCCCGGAGCGCGCCGGATGGCGTCGGCGTCCTCGTCCGGTACGTACACGGGCTCGGCCAGATAGTCCGTCAGGAACCCCTCCGGGGTGAGCTCGGGCCACAGCGCGTCGATGGCGGCGTGCACCTCCTCGCTGACGGCGACGCCCTTGCCCAACTGGGCGAGGTCGTCCGGGCCGAGGAAGTTGGGGCCGCCGTACGGGTCCGCACCGAGGCGCTCGCCGAGCTGCGCCGTGAGGGCGTCGATGATCCGGAAGGCGAAGTGCGGGCGGGCGAGGTTGTGCGGGAGAAGGGTGTCGCGGGCCGCCTGCCGGGCCTCGTAGGCGATCTCCCAGTCGAGGACGAGGTCTCCGTCGTCGTTCGGGATGATCAGCGGGGCGCCGGGCTCGGGCAGCTGCTGCCGGTCGCGTACGGCCAGGGCGAGCGCCTCGGCCATCGGCTCGCCGCCCTTGACGGCGGCGGCGCGGGGCGCGTCGGTGCCGCGTGCGTGGACGCCGGGGAAGAGCTCGGCCTGTGTGGCGAGCAGGACACCGGTCTCGCCGAGTGCGGGCAGCACCTCGCCGATGTAGCGCAGGAAGGCGGGGTTGGGGCCCACGATGAGGACGGCACGCTTGGCGAGCAGCTCGCGGTGCTCGTACAGGAGGAAGGCCGCCCGGTGCAGCGCGACCGCCGTCTTGCCCGTGCCCGGGCCACCCTCGACGACGAGTACACCGCGGTGCGGGGCGCGGATGATCCGGTCCTGTTCCGCCTGGATGGTCCGCACGATGTCGCCCATGCGGCCGGTGCGGGCGGAGCCCACGGCCGCGAGCAGTACGGCATCGCCGCTCGGGTCCTCGAAGCCGGTGCGCTCCCGGTCCCCGAGGTCGAGGATCTCGTCGTGCAGCTCGGTGACGACGCGGCCCTCGGTGGTGAGGTGCCGGCGTCGGCGCAGCCCCATCGGTGTGTGCCCGGTGGCGAGATAGAAGGGGCGGGCGACCGGCGCACGCCAGTCGATCAGCAGGGGAGTGTGCTCGGTGTCGTCCTCGCGGATCCCGATCCGGCCGATATGGTGCGTGTCGCCATTGGCGAGGTCGATGCGACCGAAACACAGCGAACCGTCCACCGCGTCGAGGGCAGCCACCAGACCCGAGCGTTCCGCGACGCGCACATCGCGTTCGAGGCGCGCCTGCAGGCCGGTCCCGACCGGCGTCAGCGCCTCCTCGACGGCGTCCGAGGCGGCCCCGCGCAGCACGTCGACACGGTGATGGAGCCGGTCGACGTATTCCTGCTCCTTCTCCAATTCGACGCTTTCCCGATTTGACAAAATAGCTCCCTGCCGGATACTGTGTTTCTTGTAGGCCCCCTTTGTGGGGCCTTTTCTGTGGGCACACAGAAGAACTCAATATACGTGAGAAAATCCCCGGTCCGCAATTGCGGACCGGGGATTTTCATGTGCACCGATAGGGGTGGGTCAGTCCCAGCGGTCCTGGTTGATGAAGTGGCCGAAGCCCCGCCAGGAGTTGGGTCCCATGACACCGTCGATGGGTCCGGTGTAGCCGTTGGCGGCGGCCAGTCGTTGGACCGCGGCCCAGGAGTTGGGTCCCATCACTCCGTCGATGGGTCCGGTGTAGCCCCAGTTACGCATGTTCCTCTGGAGCGCGGCGTATGTATTGGTCCCGGGGACACCGTCGATCGGCCCGGTGTAACCGGACTCGATCCGCAGCCAGTTCTGCGTCCTTTTCCACATGATCGGACCCGGGACACCGTCCTGCTCCGTCGTGGTCTTCGGCAGTCCGCCGCCGCCCCCGCCCAGGTAGTTGAGCGGGTTGACCCGGGTGCCGCCCGGGGTGATGAGATGCCAGTGGACGTGCGGTCCGGTGGAGCTTCCGGAGCCGGGGGCGCCGACGGCACCCCCGGACCGTCCGACGATGGCGCCCTTGCCGACCGAGGTGCCGTTGGCCAGCAGGAACTGCGACAGGTGCATGTACTGCGTCCGGTACCCGTCGCTGTGGGTGATGGTGACGGTGTGTCCACCCGTGCCGTTGTCCGGGATGTTGGTGACGACGCCGGCACCGGCGGCGGGCAGCGCGGTACCGACGCCCATCCCGTAGTCGAGCCCGCCCAGGGAACCGCTGTTGAGGTGATCCTGCCAGGTGCCCGTCATCTGGTAGCCGCTGAACGGGTTGTAGATGTCCAGGGCATGGGCGGCGGTTCCCGAGAACAGAACGCCGCCGGCAGCCAGGCCGAGCGTGGTGACCGAGCCGCGCAGCAGGGTGCGGCGGCTCATTTCGAGCCGTGGTCGATCCTGTCGGCCGTCGTCGGGCCGATGGTTCTCACACACAGCAACTCCCTTGCTGATTAGGTGACTTGAGCTGGCGGAGGAACGCGGTGCCACGGTAGCCTACGCGCATAGATGTTGATAAGAACATGTCATGGTTGCTGCTGTCGGCCCCGTCTTCACCGGAGGAAGCATGCACAGGAGAACCTTGATCCGTGGCGCCGTCGCGACGGCCCTGGCCCCGGTCGGCATCGTCACGGCCGCCCGTGCCGCGGCCGGTGCCGGCCGGGCTCCCGCCGCCGATCTGCAGGGCGTGGACGTCTCGAACTACCAGGTCGGCATCGACTACGCCCGCGCCGCCGGGGAAGGCCGGAGTTTCGTCATCGCCAAGGCCGGAGGGTGCCAGCTCGCCGAGGGCCCCTACGTCACGTCGTCGTACGCCGGGCATGTGGACGGAGCCCGCGCCGCGGGTCTGCGCGTCGGGCACTACTGGCTGTCGGGGGACTTCCTCACCCCCACCGCCGCCGCCGACTACTTCGTGGACCACCTCCACGACTACCGCGTCGGTGACGTGCTCGCGCTGGACGTCGAGGTGCTCGACGACTCCACCCGGCTGTGGAACGACACGGATGTGTCCACCTGGTTCAACCGCGTACGGGAACGGGTCGGCGCCTACGTGCCCTGGTTCTACATCAGCGCGGGCGCACTGCGGGCCGGCACCTGGAGCCGCACCGTCGCCGCAGGCGCTCACCTGTGGGCGGCCTCCTGGGGGTCCAACAACGGCACCTATCCCGGCGCGCCCGACCTCGGCGGCCGCTACCCCGACTGGGCCGCCCACCAGTACACCTCCGTCGGATCCGCGGGCGGAGTCTCTCCCGTCGACCTCAACCTCGCCCGCGCCTGGGCCTTCGACCTCACGGAGCCGACCGACCCGCCGCCCGGAGGGGACGCGCTGCCCAAGTCGACGACGGAGCAGGACGGTGTTCCGGGTCCGGTCATGTGGAAAAGGACGCAGAACTGGCTGCGGATCGAGTCCGGTTACACCGGGCCGATCGACGGTGTCCCCGGGACCAATACATACGCCGCGCTCCAGAGGAACATGCGTAACTGGGGCTACACCGGACCCATCGACGGAGTGATGGGACCCAACTCCTGGGCCGCGGTCCAACGACTGGCCGCCGCCAACGGCTACACCGGACCCATCGACGGTGTCATGGGACCCAACTCCTGGCGGGGCTTCGGCCACTTCATCAACCAGGACCGCTGGGACTGACCCACCCCCGTTCGGCGTGCATGCCGGGGCTCCTCGCGGGGCTGTGCGGATCCTCACCCCACTGGGGTGAGGCGCGGATCGTCGTGCGGTACACATACTCGGTTCATGAACAAGCACCGGCAACTCGCCGACCTCCTAAGGGTGTTCCAGGGCCGACTGCGGCCCTGGAGCGTCCGGGCGAAGTCCTGCGGTGAGCGGCGCCGGGTGCAGGGGCCGCGGTGGGAGGAGCCCCGCGAGCGCGCGGGCATCAGCACGCCGCACCGCGTGCGCACCGACCCGCGCACCAGCTGACCCGAGCCCCTGCAGCCGGCGGCACCACCGCCGGCGCCTGTTGAGTACCCACCCGACCACCGGCGCCGCACCGCGGCTGCCGCATGCCCGAAGTCAGTGAAGGAACCATGTCCAGGCGAAGCATCAAGATCACCATGTCGGCCGTTCTGATGGCCACGGCCACCCTCACGGCTGCCGCACCGGCCGACGCCACGCTCGGCAGGGGGCCCCTGACGGATGTACAGGTCGCCACCCACTTCGACCTGTCCGCGGGGCAGATGCCGGAGAACGTCACCGTGCTGCCCGACGGCACGGCAGCCGTCACTTTCGCCGCCGCCCGCCAGGTGGCTCTGGTCACCCCCCGGGGAGCAACGCGCATCCTGGCGACGCTGCCCGCACCCGCCGACGGCGGAGTCGCGACACCGGTTCTCGGCTTCCCCCTGGCCACCGGCATCGTCCACACCCCGGACGGCACCGTGTACGTGCTGTACGCGACCGGCACGGCCGACCTGACGGGGCTGTGGCGGCTGCGCCAGGGGCAGGCCCCGCGGCGCATCGCCGCGCTGCCCGCCGACGGCCTGCCCAACGGGCTGGCACTGGACAGGCACAGCAAGCAGCTCTACATCACGGACTCGGTGCTCGGCACCGTCTGGACCGTCCCCACCACCGGTGGCACGCCCACCGCATGGTCCACCGCTCCCGAACTCGCCTCCGCCGGCTTCCTCGGAGCGAACGGCGCGAAGGTGCGCGGCGGCGCGCTGTGGGTGACCAACCTCGACCGGGGCACCCTCCTGCGCATTCCGATCCGCTCCGGCAACCGTGCGGGAACGCCGCAGGTCAAGGCGTCGGGCCTGGTCGGCATCGACGACTTCACCTTCACCGGGCGTGGTGACGAGGTCCTCGCCGCACTCAACGCACCCAACACGGTGGTGCGCATCAGCCCCGACGGCACAAGCAGCACGGTGCTGGATGCCGGCGACGGACTGCAGAACCCCACCTCCGTCGCACTGCGCGGCAAGGACGTGTACGTGCTCAGCGCCGCGTACACCACGGCCACGGATCCCAACCTGCTGCGAGCGCACCTGCGCAGCCGCCGGTGAAACCCTGGTTCAGTGCCCGTGGCCGCCGTCCTCGTGCTCCGTCGTGGGCTCGGCGGGCTGCGGGGAGGCCGCTGCCGCCCCGGCGTGGACGGTGAAGGCCGCGGTGCGGACGGTGCCGTTGTGCTTGAAGTCCAGGAAGAGGCGGTAGGTCCCGGAACTGGGGGCCGTCGCGGTGAAGGAGACCTCCGGACCGGGCTCGGTGCTGCCGTCGCCGGGCTCCCCGTTGGGGTGGACGTGCAGGTAGGCGAGGTCACCGGCACGCAGGGCGACGAGGTGTCCGTAGGCGGCGAGGTAGGGCTGGAGGTCGGTGATCGGGCGGCCGCCCCTGCTGACGTCGAGCCTGAGGTCTCCAGCGGTGCCGGGGCGAAGCGTCCCGTTCAGGGTCACGGTGTAGCCGTCGACCGTGGCGGTGCGGGACGGCTTGGGGAGCTCGGCGGGCTTGTAGGCGCCGGCTACGGCGAGATCGGCGCCGAGAGTGAGGTCGGGGGCGTTCTTCGCGCCGGGGGTGAAGTCCGCGAAGACCCGGTAGTCACCGGCGGCTGCGAGGGTGACCGGGGTGCTCCAGGTGCCGTCGGCGGCCCGGGTGGGGTGCAGGTGCTGATAGGTGGCCAGGTCCCGTGAGGCGAGGATGAGGTGGAGTTCCTTGTCGTGCTCGCGCTGGTACGTGGTGACCGCCTTGCCGGACCGGTCGCGTACGGCGAAGCGCAGTTCGCCCTCCTGCTCCGCCTTCAGACGCGGGGTGAAGAGGTCGAGGGTGTAGCCGCCTTCGGAGATCTGGAGCCCTCCGGGCGGTGACTGGGCATGCTCGTTGCCGTCGCCCCCTCCCTCCGATGCCGCGCTGTTCATGTGGTCGGCCTGCGGGGCCGGTTCGGTGCCGTCCAGGGGGCCGACGGTGTTGCCGAGACCGTAGGCGGCGCCGAAGGACACGGCGAGTGCCGCGGTGAAGGACGTGATCTTCCCGGCGGTGTTCATGGCTGCTCCTTCTGTCCGGGCGGGCTCCGGGGCGGGCCCACCTCCATCAGGTTATACCCCCATGGGGTATCTGCAAGAGCTCTGCGCCAGCTTGCGCAAGATACGGGAGGGGGGTATATCTGGAAGTGAAGAAGATACCCCATGGGGGTATCGGGATCTGAAGGGGGAACCCATGTCCTGGTTCACTTCCGGCGGCAGCCGCCCGGCCGTCCACGGCACCACCACGACCGCCGCCGCGGGCCGCACAGCCACCGTCTACCGCGTGTCCGGCATGACCTGCGGGCACTGCCGGACCGCCATCACGAAGTCGGTCGGAGCGCTGGACGAGGTCGTCTCCGTGGATGTCGACGTGGCCGGAGGCCTGGTCACCGTCACCGCCGGCGGACAGCCGGACGACACGGCGATCGCCGCGGCGGTCGACGACGCCGGCTACGAGCTGACCGGCCGCGTCTGACCGGCGCCGACCGCCCCCGGCCTCCATCGGACCCGTACTTCCGGCCCGGGTCCCACCCCCGTCGAACGAGGAGCAGGCACATGACCACCAGGACTCCGGGCGCCGCCCGGGTAGAGCTCGCCATCAGCGGCATGACCTGCGCCTCGTGCGCGGCCCGTATAGAGAAGAAGCTCAACCGCATGGACGGGGTCGAGGCCACCGTCAACTACGCCACCGAGAAGGCGAAGGTCACCTACGGAGACGACATCTCGGTCGAGGACCTGATCGCCACCGTCGAGGCGACCGGCTACTCCGCCCAGGAACCGGCCCCGCCCCGGACCGGCAACGGCGAGGACGCCGCGAGCGGCCCGAGCGACGACGAGCGTGCCGACAACGAGCTGAGGCCGCTGCGCCAGCGACTGGTCACCGCGGTCGTCCTCGCCGTACCCGTCGTCGCGATGGCGATGATCCCCGCCCTGCAGATCGAGTACTGGCAGTGGCTCTCCCTCACCCTTGCCGCGCCCGTCGTCACGTACGCGGCCTGGCCCTTCCACCGTGCCGCCCTCACCAACGCCCGGCACGGCGCGGCCACCATGGACACCCTGATCTCCGTCGGTACCGGCGCCGCCTTCCTGTGGTCACTGTGGGCGCTCTTCCTCGGAACGGCCGGTACACCGGGCATGACACACCCCTTCGAGTTCACGATCACCCGCAGCGACGGCTCGGGGAACATCTATCTGGAGGCCGCGGCGGGTGTCACGGCCTTCATCCTGGCCGGCCGGTACTTCGAGGCCCGCTCCAAGCGCAAGGCGGGTGCCGCCCTCAAGGCACTCCTGGAGCTCGGCGCCAAGGAGGTGACCCTCCTGCGGGGCGGACTCGAAGTCACCGTGCCCACCGCGGACCTGCGGGTGGGCGACCGTTTCCTGGTCCGTCCCGGAGAGAAGATCGCCACCGACGGCACCGTCGTCGAGGGGTCCTCCGCCGTGGACGCGTCGATGCTCACGGGGGAGTCCGTACCCGTCGAGGTGTCCGCCGGCGACACCGTCACCGGGGCGACGCTGAACGCCGGCGGCCGGCTGGTCGTCGAGGCCACCCGGATCGGTGCCGACACCCAGCTCGCCCGCATGGCCGCGCTCGTCGAGGACGCGCAGAACGGCAAGGCCGCCGCCCAGCGCCTCGCCGACAGGATCTCCGGGGTGTTCGTGCCGGTCGTCATCGGGCTCGCGCTCGCCACGCTCGGTTTCTGGCTCGGCAACGGCAGCGGCCTCACGGCCGCGTTCACCGCAGCCGTCGCCGTGCTGATCATCGCCTGCCCCTGCGCACTCGGCCTGGCCACCCCGACCGCCCTCATGGTCGGCACAGGCCGTGGCGCCCAGCTCGGCATCCTCATCAAGGGGCCGGAGGTACTGGAGACCACCCGCCGGGTGGACACCATCGTCCTGGACAAGACCGGCACCGTCACCACCGGACTGATGACCCTGGTCGGCGTGCACACCGTCGGGGACACGGACGAGAAGGAGGTCCTGCGACTCGCGGGCGCCCTGGAGCACGCCTCCGAGCACCCGATCGCCCGAGCGGTCGCCACCGGAGCGGTCGCGAAGGCCGGTGCCCTGCCCACCCCCGAGGACTTCGCGGGCGTCCCCGGCCTCGGCGTGCAGGGCATCGTCGAGGGCCACTCCGTCCTCGTCGGCCGGGAGAAGCTGCTCACCGAGTGGGCCATGGACCTGCCCGAGCAGCTCAGGAGGGCCAAGGACGACGCGGAGAAGGCCGGGAGGACCGCCGTCGTCGTCGCCTGGGACGGCGAGGCGCGCGCGGTCCTGGAGGTGGCCGACGCGGTCAGGGAGACCAGCCCCGAGGCGATCCGGCGGCTGCGCGGACTGGGCCTGACCCCGGTGCTGCTGACCGGTGACAACAAGGCAGTCGCCGAATCCGTGGCCGCCGAGGTCGGCATCGGCGAAGTCATCGCCGAGGTCATGCCCGAGGACAAGGTGGCCGTCGTCAAGAGGCTCCAGGCGGAGGGCCGCAGCGTGGCGATGGTCGGCGACGGCGTCAACGACGCCGCCGCACTCGCCCAGGCCGACCTCGGGCTCGCGATGGGCACCGGCACCGACGCCGCCATCGAGGCCGGCGATCTGACCCTCGTACGGGGAGACCTGCGGGCCGCGGCCGACGCCATCCGGCTCTCCCGCAAGACGCTCGGCACCATCCGCTCGAACCTGTTCTGGGCCTTCGCCTACAACGTGGCCGCCCTGCCGCTCGCGGCCGCCGGACTGCTCAACCCGATGATCGCCGGAGCGGCCATGGCCTTCTCCTCCGTCTTCGTCGTCGGCAACAGCCTGCGCCTGCGCGGCTTCCGCGCCGCGGACTGAGCCGGGTACGGCGTGCGGCGGGCCGCGGGTCAGGCGTGGAAGCCGTTGCACACCACGGACGTGTACTTCGTCGGCCCGCCCTCGACGTGGTAGAACACCACCGTCCAGTCGCCCCTGTCGTCGCCCACCGGGATCGCGTCGACGACCCGGTCACCGAAATGGGCCCGGAAGTCGTCGGGGTACCGGAGCGTGATGGTGCCTTCGGACGACCACCGGGAGTAGACGTCGAAGGGCTTGCTCGTGAAGCCGATGCCCTTGCCGACGGACGTGGTGGGCCGGCCGGTGGCGCGGTCCGTCCCGTGCGGGGGCCGCACTCCCACCGAGAGGTAGTAGGGCGCCGGCCGTTCGCCCTTCCCGGACTCCTCGGGGCGCAGCCTCACGGTGGCGGTGTCCGACCCGGTGGTGTGCGAGACGCTGGACCGCAGGTTCATCGACAGCCGGTCCATCGGGAGACTCGCCGGATCGCAGGAGCCCATGCCGTAACCGGCCTCACCCGGGTCCTCCGACAGGGTCCAGCGGTCCTTCGATTCACGGTCGTTCAGGATGTGGTCCGGTGGCCCGGCAGGAGCCGACGGAGCGGTGGTCCCGGGCCGGGAAGAGGTGTCCGAGGCGCCCGATGCCCCGGAACCTCCGGTCGACCCGCCGTCCGGCCCGGAGAGCTGCCAGACCACCGCGGACGCGGCGAGCACGACCGCGCAGACCGAGAGCCCCAACGCCCTGCGGCGAGCGGAACGTGCCGTATCGGCTCCGTCGTACGGTGTGGGGCCGACAGGAGCCCGCTCAGGTGCCGCCGCGTCCTCCGCCTCCGCCGGGCCGTCCGGCAGGACCGCGGTGCGCGCGGCCTCATGCACCGGGACCGGGTCGTCGTCCCGGACCAGCGAGCGGTAGTGGGGGTCCGTCGCCAGTGCCGTGTCCACCGCGCACCGTGCGATCACCGCCGCCGGATCCGGCCGGTCCGCCGGGTCCTTGGCGACACACTCCCGGATCAGCGCGGCGAGCGCCGGCCGCACGCCCTCCAGGTCGATGTCCTCGTGCACGGCCCGGTAGCTCACGACCGCCGGATCGCCGGAGCCGTACGGAGGCCTGCCGGTCACCGTGTACGCGAGCGTCGCGCCCAGGGCGAAGACGTCCGCCGCCGGGCCGGCCTCGTTGCGCAGTACCACCTCGGGTGCCGCGAACCCGGGTGTCCCCGGTGCCGTTCCGTCCCTGGTGATGAAGGTCTGATCGAGCCCGCGGGCGATCCCGAAGTCGATCAGCTGGGGTCCTTGCGGCGAGAGGATCACGTTCTGCGGTTTGAGGTCCCGGTGGGTGACCCCGTGGACATGGACCGCGGCCAGCCCTTCGGCGAGTGCCGCGAACAGCCGCAGGGCGCTGTCCGGCGGGAAGGGCCCTGCGGCTGTCACCGCCCCGCGCAGCGTCGGCCCCGGTACGTACTCGGTGGCCAGCCAGTAGGGGGAGGCGTCGAGGGACGCCTCGATCAACTGGGCGGTGTACGCGCTGCGTACCGTCTCCACGGTGGCGGCCTCGCGCCGGAACCGGGTCAGTGCCTCGGGATGGTCACTGATCTCGTCCCGGATCACCTTCACGGCCACCAGCCGCCCGCCCGGCGACCGGCCGAGATACACCTGCCCCATTCCACCGGAGCCGAGACGGGCGAGTAGCCGGTACGCGCCCATGCGCGAGGGATCCTGGGGCCGCAGATCATCCACCGGCACGACTGTGCCACATCCGTGCACCCCTGGAACGGGCGTCCGGGAATCGGTACGGCCGCGCAGGGGCAGGGAACGAGGCCGGAAGTGACGGTGGCCGAGCGTGCCTCGGGCGGGAACGGGTACGCGTCGTCCCGGCCGGCTTCCCCGAAGCACCGCCCGATCCGCTCCACCGCTCCCGCCCCGGGATGCGAAGGGAGCCCAGGGAACCGAGGATGCCAAGAGGGACCGAGCCGTAGGGCCGGGCCCGTACGGGCCGGTAAGCGACATCCCGAGGGAGACACCACCATGGCGCCCGAGCGATCCTCTTCCGGCAGCACCGCACCGCGCGACCCCGGCCTTGCGCTGCCGGTGGCGGACCGGGCGGGCTGGGGTCCGGTGGACGTGCGTGCGGTGGACACCGTACGGGTGCTGGCCGCCGACGCCGTACAGAAGACCGGCAACGGGCACCCCGGCACGGCGATGAGCCTGGCGCCGCTCGCCTACCTGCTGTTCCAGCAGGTCATGCGGCACGATCCGGCCGATGACCAGTGGCTGGGAAGGGACCGTTTCGTACTCTCCTGCGGTCACACCAGCCTCACCCTGTACATCCAGCTCTATCTCGCGGGCTACGGCCTGGAGATGGAGGATCTGGAGGCGCTGCGGACCTGGGGTTCGGCGACCCCCGGGCATCCGGAGTACAGGCACACCCGCGGCGTCGAGATCACCACCGGCCCGCTGGGCCAGGGCATGGGCGCGGCGGTCGGCATGGCGATGGCGGCCCGCCGGGAGCGCGGGCTCCTCGACCCGGACGCAGCACCGGGCACCAGCCCCTTCGACCACCATGTGTACGTGGTGGCTTCCGACGGCGACATGATGGAGGGCGTGGCCTCGGAGGCCGCGTCGCTCGCCGGTCACCAGCGGCTCGGCAGCCTCGTGGCGTTCTACGACTCGAACCACATCTCCATCGAGGACGACACCGACATCTCCTTCAGCGAGGACGTTCCCGCCCGCTTCGCCGCCTACGGCTGGCACGTGCAGACGGTGGACTGGACCCGCACGGGCGACTACGTCGAGGACGTCGACGCGCTGCTCGCCGCGATCGAAGCGGCCAAGGAGGACACGACCCGCCCGTCGTTGATCATGCTGCGCACCATCATCGGATGGCCCGCCCCGACGAAGAGGAACAGCGGCAAGGCGCACGGGTCCGCCCTGGGCGACGAGGAGGTCGCCGGCACGAAGGAGCTCCTGGGCTTCGACCCCGAGGTCTCCTTCGCCATCGAGGACGAGGTCCTCGTCCACACCCGCGCGGTCGGGGAGCGGGGCCGGGCGGCGCGGGCGCAGTGGCAGCCGGGGTACGAGGACTGGCGTGCCGCGAACCCGGAGCGGGCCGCGCTGCTGGACCGCCTCCGGGAGCAGCGGCTCCCGGACGGCTGGGCCGACGCCCTGCCCGTCTTCCCGGCCGACGCGAAGGGCATGGCCACCCGCAAGGCGTCCGGCAAGGTGCTCGGTGCCCTCGCCCCGGTGCTGCCCGAACTGTGGGGCGGCTCCGCGGACCTGGCCGGAAGCAACAACACCACGATGGAGGACGAGCCCTCCTTCGTCCCGGCGGACCGGCAGACCGAGGAGTTCAAGGGCGGCCCCTACGGGCGGACCCTGCACTTCGGCATCCGTGAACACGCCATGGGAGCCGTGCTCAACGGCATCGCCCTGCAGAGCCTGACCCGCCCCTACGGCGGTACGTTCCTGACGTTCAGCGACTACATGCGCCCCGCTGTCCGCCTCGCCGCGTTGATGAAGCTGCCCGTCACCTACGTGTGGACCCACGACTCGATCGGGCTGGGTGAGGACGGTCCGACGCACCAGCCGGTCGAACACCTCGCCGCACTGCGGGCGATCCCCGGGCTCGACGTCGTACGCCCGGGCGACGCGAACGAGACGGTTGCCTGCTGGCGGACGGTCCTGGAGCACACCGACCGGCCCGCCGGCCTGGTCCTGACCCGGCAGAATCTTCCGGTGCTCGACCGCGGGGACGTGGCGAACGCCCCGTCCGCCGGAGCGGCCCGCGGCGCCTACGTCCTCGCGGACGCCTCCGGAGTGACTCCGGACGTCATCCTGGTGGCGACGGGATCCGAGATCCATATCGCCCTCGAGGCGCGCGACCTCCTCACCGGCGAGGGCCTGGCCGTACGCGTGGTCTCGATGCCCTGCCGCGAATGGTTCGCCGAGCAGTCCCCGGAGTACCAGGACGAGGTCCTGCCGCCCACCGTGCGTGCCCGTGTCAGTGTCGAGGCCGCCGTCGGCCAGGGCTGGCGCGAGGTGGTCGGCGACGCCGGGCGGATCGTGAGCCTCGAGCACTACGGCGCGTCCGCCGACTACGCGCGGCTGTACCAGGAGTTCGGGATCACCGCCGAAGCGGTCGCGGCGGCGGCACACGACAGCATCCGCGACGCCGCGGCCGCTCCCGTGCCCGGCGGCCGGCGCGGCACGTCCCGCTGAGAGGCGGCCGCGTCGGATGGGCTGCCCCGCAGGTCCCGCCTACTGCATCTGGCGCCGCACCAGTTCATGAAGCCGTCCGCCCGTGTCCGCGAGCAGCTCGGCGGGCGGCCCCTGCTGAACGATCCGGCCGTCCGACATGACGATCACACGATCGGCGTCCAGGACCGTGGAGAGCCGGTGCGCGATCACGACGCGGGTGGCCTTCAGGGACCGGGTGCTCTCGATCACCGTGCGCTGGGTCTCGTTGTCGAGCGCGCTGGTGGCCTCGTCGAAGAACAGGATGCGGGGCCGCCGGACGAGCGCCTGGGCGATCATCAGCCGCTGACGCTGGCCCCCGGAGATGGCGCCGCCACCGGAGATCATGGTGTGCAGACCCATCGGCATGCGTTTGATGTCCTCGGCCAGACCCGCCATCGCGGCCGCCTCCCACGCCTCCTCCTGGGTGAAGACCTCGGCGCCGCAGATGCAGTCCAGGATCGATCCGGACAGCGGCTGGGCGTTCTGCAGGACGACCCCGCACTGGCGGCGCACGGCTGCCTGGTCGAGTGCCGCCAGATCCTGGCCGTCGTACAGGACGCTGCCGGAAGCCGGCTTGTCGAAGCCGATGAGCAGCCTCAGCAGCGTCGACTTGCCGCAGCCGCTGGGACCCACGATCGCCACGAACTCGCCCGGCCGCACGGTCAGGGACAGGTCGTCGAGGACGGCGGGACCGTCATCGGTGTAGCGGAAGGACAGGCCCCGGGCCTCGATCTCCCCGGACAGTTCGCCGGGCTGCGTGCTGGCACCCCGTACCTCGGGCGCCTCGTCGAGCACCGGCTTGATCTGCTCGAACATCGGCAGCACTGCGGCAGCGGACACGAACGCCCCGGTGAGCTGGGTGACCGCGGTCAGCAGCATGGTCACCGAGGTGTTGAAGGTCAGGAACTCACTGGCGGACAACGAGCCCCGGGCAGGGCCCGCCAGCAGGATGAACATGACCAGCGAACACAGCGGCAGATAGACCGCGTTGAGCACCGTCGTCAGGTTCTTGATCCGGCCCGCCCGCTTCTGCAGCTCACGGCTGCGCGCGAACTCCGCCGCCCACGCCCCGTACGCGAAGCTCTCCGCCGAGGCGACACGCAGCTTGGGCAGCCCGCGCAGCGTCTGGAACGCCTGGTTGTTCAGCTTGTTGCCGAGCTCCACCAGCCGCCGCTGCCAGCGCAGTTCCCACATGCCCATGGTGAGGAACACACCCGCGATGACGACCAGCATCGCGATGGCGGTCATTGCCAGCGGGACGCTGAACCAGAACAGCAGACCGAGATTCATCACACCGAGGGTGCCTGCCTGCACGGCCACGGGCCCGATGCCGGACAGCACGCGACGGATCGCACTGACCCCCATCGCCGCGCTCGCCAGCTCGCCGGTCGAGCGCTCGGTGAAGAACTTCGTCGGCAGACGCAGCAAGCGGTCCCACACAGCGGGCTGGAGCGTGCTCTCGATGCGCCCCTCCATACGCAGGATGGTGAGGTTCTGCAGCAGCATGAAGGCGGCCGAGACGACACCGGTGATGATCACGGCCAGTGAGACCTGGACGATGAGGCTGTTCTCGGCATTGGGCACGTACACGCCGAGCACCTGGCCCGTCGCGAGCGGCACCAGCGAACCGAGCGCCACCGTCACGAGCCCGGTCAGCAGCAGTCTGCGCAGATCGGCCCGCGTGCCGAGCAGGCTGAAGCGCAGCAGCTGCCACTTGCCCAGCGGCCGCTCGGGCAACGGCCGGTAGAACATGACGGCCCGCTGCTCGAAGTCCTGTGCGGCGGTGCTGTCGACCCGGGAGCGCCGGCCGGTCAGCGGGTTCACCGCCTCGTACCTGCCGCGACGCCACAGCAGCGCGACCGGTGCCCCCGACGCGGCCCGGTGACCCACCAGAGGCCCGGAGTTCTCCCGCCACCAGCGACCGTCGAGCCGCACGGGGCGCGTCCTGATCCGGGAGGCGACCGCGACACGCTCGACCGGATCGATCCGGTCGCTCACCGCGCCACCCGCCGGAGCCTCCGACAGAACGATCCCCGACTCCCGCGCCACCAGCCGACAGGCCGCGTACACCGCGTCGTCGGTGGCGCCCGCGCTGCGCGAAGAGCTCCTGCCGGAACGGCCCATCGAGGTCAGCAGCGCCTCGTCGGCCTCCTTGCGGACGGCTTCGCCCGCCTTCATACCGGCCGCCGTACGGTCCTCGTGGGCGCGCTCCAGCTGCTCGATCCAGCGGTCGAGCGCGGCCAGCAACCGGTACTGCTGGTTGACCATCCCCTGCCACAACGCGCCGTCGACGAGCAGGTCACCGGCCGCCTCGGCGCTGAACGCGGCGCCGTACTGCACGCTGCCTGGCGACACCGGCAGCCAGAGGATGTTGTCGTCGCCCACGGTCTCGTCGAGAGCGGTCCTGCTGTCCAGCGGGGCCTCGAACAGGACACGCTGACTGCGGCCCACGCCGAGCGAGAAGGCGTGCTCCAGCAGACTCAGAGCGGCGTCGCCGGTGTCGTAGTGGCTGCGGTACTGCCCCTCGAACGCCCCCTGGGCCGCGTACTCGGGCCGGTAGAGCTCCCGCAGCGGTATCCGGCGCAGCACGCACTCCTGCAGAGGCCGGCCGACCAGCGTGTGCTGAGGTCCCTCGACGGGCCCCAGCACCAGTGTTCCCGGCTCGAGCCGGCCGAGGAAATGCCAGTGGCCCTGCTCCAGCGCATCGACCGCGAACAGGTCGAGGGCACCACCCACGACGAGCCACAGCACCTGGGGCCCTTCGAGCGAGAGGCTGCGCAGCCCGGTGCAGTCGATGGGAGCGCCGAGCCCTCCCAGCGCTCCGATGACCGGGTCCTGCCCGAGGGCCTCAGCGCCCGCAGGGTGGTGTACGGACGTCACGTCAGTGCTCCCTGACCAGTTCGGCGTACGGGCCCCCGGCAGCCACCAGGTCCTCGTGCCGGCCGCGTTCCACGACGGATCCGTGGTCCAGGACCACGATCTCGTCGCTGTCGCGGACCGTGCTCAGCCGGTGTGCGATCACGACGCAGGCACAACCGCGCCGCCGCAGATTGTCGATGATGACCTGCTCGGTCTCCGCGTCCAGAGCGCTGGTGACCTCGTCCAGCACCAGGATGCTGGGCCGTCGCACGAGAGCGCGCGCGATCTCCAGGCGCTGGCGCTGGCCGCCGGAGAAGTTGCGGCCGTCCTGCTCCACCCTGCTGTGGATACCCCTCGGACGACGGGAGACGACCTCGTACAGCGCGGCGTCCTGGAGCGCGGCGACGACGGCTTCGTCCGGGACCGAGGGGTCCCACAGCGCCACGTTGTCCCGCACCGTGCCCTCGAACAGGAAGACGTCCTGGTCGACGAAGGAGACCGACGCGGCCAGCGCACCCCTCGGGATGTCCTCGAGACGCTGCCCGTCGATCCGGATCGTGCCCTCCCACGGGCTGTAGAGCCCCGAAATAAGCCGGGAGACCGTCGACTTGCCGCTGCCGGAGCCGCCGACGAGTGCCACCTGCTGACCGGGTCCCACGGACAGCGAGAAGCCGGTGAGGAGCGGTTTGTCGAGCGGGCTGTAGCCGAAGGTGATGTCGTCCAGCGTCACATGGCCCTTGAGCCGGCGGGTACTCGCGGCGGGCTCGCGGCGGGAGTAGAGGGGGTCGACCGGGAAGTTCTCGACGTCCTTCAGACGGGCCACGTCGGCCGCGAAGTCCTGGACCCGGCCCGCCACCCCGTTGAGCCGGGTGACGGGTGCGGTGAAGCGGGTGACCAGGGCCTGGAAGGCGACGAGCAGACCGATCGAGATGTGCCCCTCGACCGCCCTCAGCCCGCCGATCCAGAGGATCAGCGCGCTGTTGAGCGTCGCGAGGGCGGGAGCGACGACGCCGAGCCACGCACTCGGCACTCCGAGACGCTGCTGCTCGTCGAGTGTCGTCGCGTGCTGGCCCGCCCAGCGCCGGAAGTAGCCGTTCTCCCCGCCGGTCGCCTTCATGGTCTCGATCAACTGGAGCCCGGTGTAGGAGGTGTTCGTCAGCCGGGCGCTGTCGGCCCGCAGCTTCTGGGTACCGGTGGCCCGCAGCCGTACGACGATGCGCATCGCGACCACGTTGAGCAGGGCGATCCCCACCCCGATGACGGTCAGCTGCGGATCGTACGTCCACAGCAGGAACGCGTAGAGCAGGACGACGATTCCGTCCACACCGGCCGCGGTGAGGTCCCGGGCGAGTGTCTCGGCCACGGCGTCGTTCGACTGCAGGCGCTGGACGAGGTCGGCGGGGCTGCGCTGGGCGAAGAAGGTCACCGGCAGCCGCAGCAGATGGCGGAAGAAGCGGGCGCTGCCGAGCGTGGAGGAGATGATGCGCCCGCGCAGCAGATTCGCCTGCTGCAGCCAGGTCAGCACGAGGGTGAGCGCGACCATCGTGCCCATCGCGCCGAACAGCACGCCCAGCAGCGAGGTCTGATTGCCGATCAGGAACATGTCGATGTACGTACGGCTCAGGGCGGGCAGCGTGGCGCCGACCGCCACCAGCAGCAGGCTGGCCAGCAGTGCCACCAGCATCGTGCCCGTGGTGCCGCGCAGCCGCGCGGGCAGGGCGGCCATGACGCCGGGCTTCCGGCCGCCGCGCCGGAAGTCGTCGCCCGGCTCCAGGACGAGCACCACTCCGGTGAAGCTTGTGTCGAAATCCTCGGACGGGACGAAACGGCGGCCCTTGTCGGGGTCGTTGATGTGCACGCCCCGCCGTCCGAGCCTGCGTCCCATGCCGTCGTACACGACGTAGTGGTTGAACTCCCAGAACAGAATGGCCGGCGCCTGGACCTCCGCCAGTGCTGCGGGCTCCATCTGCATGCCCTTGGCCGTCAGGCCGTAACTGCGGGCCGCCTTAAGCACGTTGCTGGCCCGCGAACCGTCGCGCGACACTCCGCAGGCGATGCGCAGCTCCTCCAGCGGAACATGCCGGCCGTAGTGGCCGAGGACCATGGCCAGCGAGGCCGCTCCGCACTCCAGCGCCTCCATCTGGAGCACGGTGGGGGTGCGCACGGTCCTGGTCCGTGCCGTCTTCGGCGCAGGGCGCGGCTGCGACCGCCGCCTGCCTCCGGAGGTGCTCTCGGGGCGGTGCCTGCCGCGACCGGGGGGTGGCAACTGCTGCGCTGCGGGGGAGGGGTGCGGTGCGGTCACGGGAGGAGCCAATCGATCGGACGCCGGTCGGCCAGATGGACGGAGCCGGTGGCCAGGGTCATGGAGTCGATCGCGTACGGGGGCCCTTGGGCCGAGGACCACCGGTAGCCGGACTCGGTGGCGGCGGAGCGGTCGAGCTTCACCAGGACTGCCACCGGCCTGCCTTGGCGTGAGAACTGCTCTCCCAGCTGTCCGTCACCGAGGAACCGGGTGATCTGCTGCTGGGTCCGCGGCCTGCCCACCGCGGTCACCCGGCCGCGGAGCACCCCGTACTGCTGGGAGGGCACGGACTGGACGGTGAGGTCGACGGAGGCGCCCACCGGGACGGCCGCCCCCTTGTTGCCCGGTACGTAGAGCATCACGACGAGCGGATCGTCCGTGCCGTCGACGCGTTCGACGCTCGCCACGTCCGCGCCGGTGGTGACCACGGCGCCGATCGTGGCCGTCACCGTGGTCAGCCGGCCGGCGTCGATGGTCCGGACGACCTGATTGCCCTGCTCCGTGCGGACCTTGAGCAACGGTGCGTCGGCAGGCAGGCTTTCGCCCTCTTCCGCGAGCACTTCGGTGATCTGTCCGGCGACGGGGCTCTGCAGGATGTAGCTGCCCTTGGCGTGCGTGAGGATCCCGGGGGCGCTGAGTGTGGTGGCGACGGTGCCGGTGACCGCCCAGAAGCAGGCAGCGGCCATCACCGCCACGGTGATGCTCAGGACGAGCAGTCCCTGCGGGCGTGCGAACCGCACCGGCAGGTCGAGCTGTTCGGGCGACTGCAGCTTGGAAAGGGCCTGTTTGCGGAACTGCACGGAACTCTTCCCTCACCTGTCGGCGGTCGGCACCGAGCCCCGGAACCGACGGGTTCCGGGGCTCGGTGGGTGCTGCCGTCTCTCAGAGACCGGCGGTGAGGCCGGTGGCCAGACCGGTGACCGCGCCGGTGTTCACGCCGGTGGTCGACTCGACCAGGCCGGTGACCGAGCCGACGATGCCGGTGACCGGGGCGATCGAGTCGGCGGTGGCGGTGACGTTGCCGAGAACGCCACCGATGAGGCCGCCGGACACGTTGTCCAGGTCGTTGTCGGAGATCTCGAGGGTCTCAACCTGGGGGGTGAGGTTCATGATGAGCGCTGCCCTTCGTCTGGAAATTCCTTAAACCGGGAACCCGTGGTGCGGCTCCCTTAGGGCCAGGATCAAAGCACGCCGACGGCTTGCGCAGCCAATCGAACAACGGCAGTCCGGTCGATATCGGCGCCCTCGAATCGCCTCGCGTGCAGACCCGTTCATTTTCTGACGGCAAATCCTTCACGAGCTTCACGGGACGAATTCCTCGTGGTCGTGACTCTCTTCGCTTCAAGTAGGGCACTCCCGTACCAAACGGCCCCGGACCTGGTACGTACCTGGCCCTGACCGGGTGTTCCGTGGCAGTCGGCGTGCTCGGTCTGCGCATGCGGTGTGCAGGTTTTTGCGGAGCCGGCGAAATTCATGTCTGCGTGAAAAAACGCGTGCGTATCCCCGCCCGCACGAGTCCCCGCCCGCACGGGATGGGACGCGAAGTCCGGGATTGGGTGAAGTCGAGGAATAGATGGAGCTGTTTCTCCCGCCGCGTGTTCATCCGTCACACGGTCTTCGAGAATGTGACGGAGCTGTGTCTCTTTCCTTTATTCTGCGGAGTCTGCGGGGAATCGGACGCGAGGCTCGGGTGGCAAGGGCCGGCCGGTGGCGCCGTGGGAGGCGTGTGGGGCGGCTCGCGCTGGGCTCCTGGCCGATTCATCCGATGAACCGTGCGCACCACCCTTCTCCCCGGCGGCGCGCGACGCTACCATCGTGTTGCTTTATGGGAGCGCTCCCATCTCTGTGCCCACCCCCAGCCGCCGTCTTCGGCGGCCCAGCTCGGAGAGGACGTTTCCGTGCGCTTGAGCGCCAGACCATTCGCCGCACTACTGGCGGCACTCACCTTGACCGCAGGGTTGGCCGTCACCGGATCCCCGGCGGCGGCACGCTCCGACGATGTGCCCCGCACGGCCGAAGCATCCGATGTGTCGATCGCCGCGGACACCTACACGTGGAAGAACGCGCGGATCGACGGCGGCGGTTTCGTGCCGGGCATCGTCTTCAACCGGTCCGAGAAGAACCTCGCCTACGCACGTACCGACATCGGCGGCGCCTACCGCTGGGACCAGTCGGGCAAACAGTGGACCCCGCTCCTCGACTGGGTGGACTGGGACCGATGGGGCTGGTCCGGCGTCGTGAGTCTCGCCTCCGACACGGCCGATCCCGACAACGTGTACGCCGCTGTCGGCACGTACACCAACAGCTGGGACCCGACGAACGGCGCCGTGTTGAGGTCCTCGGACCGCGGCGCGTCCTGGAAGGCGACCACGCTTCCCTTCAAGCTCGGCGGCAACATGCCGGGGCGCGGGATGGGTGAGCGCCTCGCGGTCGACCCGAACAAGAACTCCGTCCTCTACCTGGGTGCCCCCAGCGGCAACGGGCTGTGGAGGTCCACCGATTCAGGGGTCACCTGGTCGGAGGTGACGGCCTTTCCGAATCCCGGCAACTACGCCCAGGACCCGTCCGACACCAGCGGATACGCCAGCGACAACCAGGGCATCGTCTGGGTGACGTTCGACGAGCGCTCCGGCAGCGCGGGCAGCACCACCAAGGACATCTACGTGGGCGTCGCCGACAAGGCGAACACCGTCTACCGCTCGACGGACGGCGGCAGCACCTGGTCGCGGATCGCCGGACAGCCGACCGGGTATCTCGCGCACAAGGGCGTGCTCGACTCCTCGACGGGCCACCTGTATCTGACCCTGAGCGACACCGGCGGCCCGTACGACGGCGGTAAGGGGCGCATCTGGCGCTACGCCACCGGGACCGGCGAGTGGACCGACGTCAGCCCGGTCGCGGAGGCCGACACCTACTACGGGTTCAGCGGGCTGTCCGTGGACCGGCAGAAGCCCGGCACCCTGATGGCCACCGCCTACAGCTCCTGGTGGCCCGACACCCAGCTCTTCCGCTCCACGGACAGCGGCGCGACCTGGACGAAGGCCTGGGACTACACCAGTTACCCGAACCGTTCCAACCGCTACACCCTGGACGTCTCCACCGTCCCCTGGCTCAGCTGGGGCGCCAACCCGTCCCCGCCCGAGACCACGCCCAAGCTGGGCTGGATGACGGAGGCGCTGGAGATCGACCCGTTCGACTCGAACCGGATGATGTACGGCACGGGCGCGACGGTCTACGGCACCGAGAACCTCACCTCCTGGGACTCAGGAAGCCAGTTCAAGATCACGCCGATGGTCAAGGGACTGGAGGAGACGGCCGTCAACGACCTGGCGAGCCCGCCCTCCGGAGCGCCGCTGCTGAGTGCGCTCGGTGACATCGGAGGCTTCCGCCACACGAATCTCGACGCGGTGCCCAGCCTGATGTTCACCTCGCCGAACCTCGACTCGACCACGAGCCTGGACTTCGCGGAGGCCTCACCGGGCACGGTCGTGCGGGTCGGCAACGCCGACGCCGCGCCCCACATCGGCTTCTCCACCGACAACGGGGCCAACTGGTTCCAGGGCTCCGAGCCCTCCGGAGTCACCGGCGGCGGCACGGTTGCCGCAGCGGCGGACGCCAGTGGATTCGTCTGGAGCCCGGACGGCGCGGCCGTCCACCACACCACGGGCTACGGCAACTCCTGGACCGCGTCCACCGGCATTCCGGCCGGGGCGACGGTCGAGTCCGACCGGAAGAACCCGAAGAAGTTCTACGGCTTCAAGGCCGGAACCTTCTACGTGTCGACGGACGGCGGCGCCACCTTCACCGCCAAGGCGAACGGCCTGCCCGCCGAAGGCAACGTCCGCTTCAAGGCGTTGCCCGGTACCGAGGGCGACATCTGGCTCGCGGGCGGCACGTCCACGGGCGCGTACGGGCTGTGGCGTTCGACCGACTCCGGTGCGAGCTTCACCAAGTTCTCCGGTGTGGAACAGGCGGACAGCGTGGGCTTCGGCAAAGCGGCCCCGGGCGCTTCGTACCAGACCGTCTTCGTGAGCGCGAAGATCGGTGGGGTGCGCGGGATCTTCCGGTCCACGGACGCGGGTGCGAACTGGACCCGCATCAACGACGACGCACGCCAGTGGGGTTGGACCGGGGCCGCGATCACCGGTGACCCGCGGGTCTACGGACGGGTCTACGTGTCCACGAACGGCCGGGGCATCCAGGTGGGCGAGTCCTCGGACGCCGGCAGCACGGACCCCGACCCGGATCCGGACCCCGATCCGGAGGAGCCTCCGGCGGACGCCGACTGCTCGGTGGCCTACACGATCACCAATCAGTGGTCCGGTGGCTTCCAGGCCGATGTGACGGTCACCAACACCGGAAGCGCGGCGATCGACGGCTGGCAGCTGGCCTGGTCCTTCCCCGGCGGCCAGAAGGTCACCCAGATGTGGAACGGCACCCCCAAGCAGGACGGCGCGAAGGTGACCGTGGCCGACGTC
The DNA here is from genome assembly GCF_036226745.1 of Streptomyces sp. NBC_00683. Classification (NCBI taxonomy): domain Bacteria; kingdom Bacillati; phylum Actinomycetota; class Actinomycetes; order Kitasatosporales; family Streptomycetaceae; genus Streptomyces; species Streptomyces sp. NBC_00683. Next base: position 7,729,138 of record NZ_CP109013.1, read on the forward strand.
GGCTGGAACGGCAAAGTGGCGGCCGGCTCCTCCGTGGGCTTCGGCTTCTCGGGCAGCTGGTCGGGCAGCAACGCCGAGCCGGCAGCCTTCACCCTGGGTGGTGAGGCCTGCACCGTCGTCTGACGCCCACGGCCTGAGTTCACGGGCCGGCGCGGGAGGGGACCAGCCCTCCCGCGCCGGCCCACCCGATGCGCGAAATGGACATAACACCCCCGGTGTGCTGCATTTGAGTGAAACGCACTTCCTCCCGGGAGGCACTGTGATCGACGTCGACGTGCTGGTCGTAGGGGCGGGTCCGGTCGGTCTCACGGCTGCGTCGGAGCTGCAGCGGCGGGGCATCGGGTGCAGGGTCGTCGACCGGCTCCGCGCCCGTCAGCCGTTCGCCAAGGCGGTGGGCGTCCAGCCCAGGACCCTGGAGATCTGGGACAGGATGGGCATGGTCCGCGAGGCACTGGAGACCGCGATTCCGTTGAAGGGGCAACTGCTTTACGTCAACGGCGAGGAACAGGCCCGGATCGACCTGACCCTGCCGGCGGACGTTCCCTACACCTTCGCCGCCCTCCCGCAGTACGAGACGGAACGGCTCCTCGAAGAACTCCTGGTCCGCCTGGGAGGACAGGTCGAGCGCGGTACGGAGCTCATCTCCTTCGAACAGGACGACAACGAGGTCAGGGCACGTCTCACGTCGGCCTCCGGCGGTACGGAGGAGCTCCGGGCCCGCTACCTGCTGGGCTGCGACGGCGCCCACAGCGTCGTACGCAAGGGCCTCGGGCTCACCTTCGAGGGTGCGGCCCTCCCCGAGGAGTACATGCTGGGCGATGTCGAGGTCGACTGGGACCTGCCCGTCGGGTACACGGTCCGGTCCTCGCACGTCGTCGACGGGCGCACCGACGATCTGCTGGTGTGTATTCCGCTGCCCGGCCGCCGCCGCTACCGGATGTCGATGCTGACTCCGCCCGAGCTCTCCCAGGCCCAGCAGACCGGGAAGGACGAGGTGGTACACGGTCTGAGCGGCGACCGTGGCCCGCAGCCCGGACAGGAGCACATCCAGGCGGTCCTCGACCGGCTCTCGCCCGTGCCCACGACCGCTTCGTCGCTGCGCTGGTCCTCCGTCTTCCGCATCAGCCACCGGCTGGTGGACCGCTACGGGCAGGGGCGGGTGTTCGTCGCCGGGGACGCCGCCCATATCCACCCGCCCACGGGAGCCCAGGGCATGAACACCGGCATCCAGGACGCCTACAACCTGGCGTGGAAGCTGGCCGCCGCCGTGCGCGGCCGGGCGGGCGAGGGCCTGCTGGCGAGCTATGACACGGAGCGCCGCCCGGTCGGCGAGGAAGTGGTGCGGCGGACGCTCCGTCATGCGCGGAGCGGAATGAAGTCCGATCCGGACGACCCGGCGACGATGATGCGCCGTGAGGCACAGCTCCTGGTCGGCTACCGGGGAAGCCCCGTGGTGGGTCCGGACGGCACCGCGCACGACGGCCCCGCCCCGGGCGACCGCGCTCCCGACTGCGGCGGCCTCGAGTACGGTCTGGCGTCCTTCCCCGTACGGCTGTTCACCCTGCTGCGCGGGCGCGACCACACCCTGCTGCTCTACGCGGACGACGAGGAGCAGCCGGCACGGTTCGACGAGGTGGCGGCTGCCGCCGAGCAGGCGGCGCCCGGCCTGCTGAACGCCTGCGCGGTACTCGCCCCGAAGGTACGGGCCCCCGGGCTGCGACTGCCCGCCGTGCACGACGGCCTCGACGAGTTCCGGTCGATGTACGGCGCTCGTGGCGGCGAGGCGATCCTCGTACGGCCGGACGGCTACCTGGGGCTTCGGATCACCCCCGCGACGGGTCCGGAGCTGCGTACCTACCTGGAGATGCTCGTCGGGACATGACGCGGGGCCCGGCAGTGACTGCTGCCGGGCCCCGCGCCGTCAGGTGAGTGGAGCTCCGCTCACCTCACCCCGTCTCAGGGAAAGGACACCACCTGCGACGGGATGGTCGAGGTGCCGGATGTGGGGGATCCGGTGCTGTTGATGACGTGTTCGTACTGGCCCTGGCCGCCCAGGGACACCACGAGCAGGTCGTGGAACTTCACACCGGGCTTCACCGGTGCCTGGAAACCGTGCTCCTGACGGATGGTCGGATCGACGTTGTAGTAGCAGTAGCTGCCCATGCCCCAGCCCTCATGGGTGGTCACCGAGTCGGCCACCTTGTAGGCGGCGTACCCCTTGATGCTGCCGTTCTGGATGGCGGCCTGGTTGGGGGCGTCGTACGCCTTCTCGTTCTGGAAGAAGATCGTCTTGCCGTTCTCGCCGTACCACTGCACGTCGTACTTGTTGAAGTGCTCGACGAACAGCCCGGTGGCCAGCACGTCGTCGCCGTTCACCCGCAGACCGTAGTCGGACCGGTTGGTCTCCCAGCCGACCCCGTCGCCGTGGTCGGCGCGCCAGAGCCAGGTGTGGTCGATGATCGTGTCGTCGCTGTTGACGACCATGCCGGTGGTCGCCTTGCCGGCGCCCGCTCCGCCGACGCGGACGAACACGTCCTGGAGCGACGTCGGGTTCGCCGAGTGGTCGGCGGAGGCGCCCTCGGGGCCCACCTGGACGAGCACCGAGGAGTTCTGCGTACCGGCGTCGACCAGAAGGCCGGCCAGCTTGACGCCGTCGACGTCACCGACCCTGATCGCGGTCACCCCGTTGTCCGGGATGATCGTGGCGAGGCCGAGGCCCAGCGCGACGGTGTTCGCGCGGTTGATCTCGATGGGCTCGTTGACGTGGTAGATGCCCGGGGTGAACAGCAGGTGCAGCCCCTGGCGGACGGCAGCGTTGATCGTCTGCGCGGTCGCGCCCGGCTTCACCACGTAGAACTGGCTCAGCGGGATGGACTCGCCCTGCGGGGTGCCGTTCCAGGAGACGCCGCGTGCGTTGGTCCGCTTGGCGGGGACGAAGACCTTGTAGTTGTTGCCGTCGAGGTACAGGAAGGGCTTCTCGCGGGAGACCGGGGTGTTGTTCAGGGTCGTGTACGGCGGCTCGGGGAAGCTCTGCGCGGGTGCGCCCTCGACTCCGGAGAACGTCATGTTCCAGACGCCGTTGCCCCAGCTGCCGATGGAGCTGTCGCGGGTGTACCACTGCTGCTGCGAGTAGGGGCCGACCTGGCCGTCGATCTTGCTGTCGGCGATGTAGCCGCCGCTGGCCCAGCCGTAGCCGTTCGGCGCGAGGTTGAGACCGCCCTTGACGTGCATGCGGCGGAAGGGGGCGGCCTGGGAGACGGCCCAGCGGTTGGTGCCGCTGACCGGGTTGAGGGCCAGGTTCTCGGCCGAACGCCAGAAGTTCTGGGTGGCGTTGCCGTTGAACCAGCCGGCGTCGACGGTCACATCACCGTTGAAGGTGGTGTCGTCGGGCTTGAGGCCGAGGCCGGCGATCGAGGTGTAGAAGCCGATCTGGGCGTTGATGTTGCTGTACGTGCCCGGCTTGAACATCAGCGCGTACCTGCCGGTCCCGAACTGGGCCGACTCCTGCTGCCGGAAGATCTCGTCGACCTTGCCCTGGATGTTCGGGGTCGAGGGGTCGAAGACCAGGACGTTGGGGCCGAGGTCACCGCCGCCGGGGATCTGCGGGTCGCCCCCGCCTGTCGTGCCGAACACCTGGAACTCCCAGAGGGAGTAGCCGTACCCGGTGGCCCGGGTGGTACCGGTCAGCCGGACGTAGCGGGCGGTACCGGAGACGTTGAGCGTCTCCGTTCCGCCGGGGCCCGTAGTGGTCGAGTAGGCGGTGCTCCAGTTGTTGTCGTCCGTGGAGAACTCGATGCGGTAGGCGGTGCCGTAGGCGGCCTCCCAGCGCAGCACGATCTGGCTCACCGAGGCGGAGGCGCCCAGGTCGACCTTGATCCACTGAGGATCGGCGAAGGCGCTCGCCCAGCGGGTGCCGTTGTCGCCGTCCACCGCGGAGCCGGCGGGAGTGCCGCCGTTCTCCTGGCTGGAGGCGGTGACGGTCTTGCCCTGCGACAGGAGCGCGGGTGCCGCGCTGGCCGGGGTCGAGGGAACGAGCGCCAGGAGCGAGAGGACGAGTCCGGCGACGACGGCCAGTACACCGCCGCGTCTTCTGCCCAGCGAGGCAACGGGTCTGTGGAACAGAGGGGGTGCGTACATACGGGTGTCTCCTGAGTCGTGGGGCGGGTACACGACGCGTACAGCCGGAGAGCGCTCTCTCCGGCTGCGGCAGATCCTTCACCCTTGTTACGAACGCGTCAAGAGATGTGCAACAACAGATGTCTCAGGGCCTGTTGGCGACAAGAACTGATGACGCCCCCGCAGTGATTGCCCCTTTGATTCGCCCTGCTCGGTGACGGAGCGTGAGATCTGAAGCCTCGTCTGTTCAGGAAGTGGCGGATCGGCTCATCGATCCCGGTAGGTCCGCACGTAGTCGAAGTCGGCGAGCGCGCCCGAGCGGTTGAGTGAGATGAGGCCGATCTTCAGCTCGCCCCGTACGGGGAGGGTCCAGACGCTGCCGGCCGACCAATGGACGCCGTCGCGGCTGGTGAAGGCGCGGACCTCGTGTTCCTGGTTCACGGCGTCGTGGTGGTACGTCATCCGGAGCCACAGGGTGTCGGCCGTGGGCCCCCCGAACATCGGGGCATTGGCGACGGCGGTCGGCGGGGTGGTGGTGGGGCGTTCGCCCTCCTTGCCGAACTCGCTGACATGGAGCAGGGCTCCGTTGCCGTTGGTGAGCGGCAGCACGGAGTGGACGAGCTTGAACCAGCGGTCGTCGTTCTCGTACAGCACGAGCCCCGCCTGCTGCGCCGTGCGGTCCGGTGCGAACCGCATCCTCGTCTCGACGGTGTAGTCGCCCTGCGGTGCGTCCCGCAGGAGGACGGAGGCCCGGTTGTCGCCCAGGTAGAGCTCGGCGTCCTGCGTCGGCCAGGAGAGCGAACCGCCCCCCACGGTGACCCCGGCGGCCGGGCCCCGCACCCATTGCCAGGGGGAACCGGGGGACGTTCCCGGGACCGCGGGGGTGTCGAACTCGTCGCTGTACGCGGTGAGCAGCTTCCCGGTCCGGGGCGGATCCACCCGGGAGGTCACCGGCCGGTACAGGGCCGCCGCGCCCACGTTGTCCGCCGCGGCCCCCGAACCGCGGGCCGCGGCTCCGACAGCGCCCGGGCGGACAGCCGCGGCGGGCACCTCACGCCTCTGCACGGCCACCGGGTCCCGGAGCCGGTCGCCGGTCACCTCCACCGTCATCCGGGTACCGCGCAGCTCCACGGACACGTTGTGCCAGGTGCCCCAGGAGAAGCCGGACGGCAGCGCGGTGGCCTGCTCGCCGCGACTCCTGCCGTCCACCCGTACATCGGTGACCAGGGACCCACGTGCGCTGTCGAGCCAGGCCACGATGCGGTTGCCGGGGTCCCGATGGGCCACGGTCACGCCCGCCGCACCACCCGCCGCCGTCACTCTGAGGTCGGCCTCGGCCCGCAGTGCCGCGGGTGCGCGACCGCCGGAGACGAGGTATGCGGCCTCCGTCCCGGAGCCGGCCGGGGCGTGCACGGCATGGCCGCGGGCGTCCGGATCCGTCGCGGCGGACCAGCCGGCGGTCCCGCTGCCCTCGGCGCGCCAGCCGGAGAGACCCCCCTCGTTGAAGGTTCCGCCCGCGGCCCATGCGGTGACCGGAGCGGCCGTCGGACCGTCCGACGGCCCCGCACCCGCCCGGACGACGGGCCATCCGTCGATCCAGTCGAGCCGGTCGATGAGCATCGGACGCCGTGTCAGCTTCAGCGTGCCGTTCGACGCCGGTGCGAGGTCGGGGGCCTCGGAGGGGATGCCGTGGTAGACCAGCCAGTCCTGTCCGGACAGATCGGTCTGGATCGCGTTGTGGCCCGGACCGATCCAACGGTTGCCGTTCGCACCGGCGACCACACCGGCCTTGCTGGTGAGGGCCATCAGATCGGTGCCCTCGTCGTCCACGAACGGACCGGTGGGACTCGTCGAGCGGCCCGCCTTCACCTGATAGCCGCTGTAGGCGCCGTCGCAGCAGCCCGCGTCGGAGTAGAACAGGTAGTAGAAGTCGTCGCGCCGCACGACGAAGGCGCCCTCCACACGGCGACCACGGGCGATCTGCGTGACCTCACCCTCGGTCCGGGTCCGGTCGCCGTTCATCCTCGCGACGCAGATCGTGTCGTAACTGCCCCAGTACAGATAGGGCGTGCCGTCCGTGTCGGTGAACTGCGCCTGGTCGATGTTGCCGGCCGGGCAGCCGCTCGGCGCGGGCAGCACAGCGCCCCGGTCCGTCCAGGGGCCCGTGGGGCCGGCCGACGTGGCGAGACCCACGGTGTTGCGCCCGGGCACGGAGTAGTAGAGGTAGTACAGCCCGAACGCGTAGTGGACATCGGGCGCCCAGAGCCGCGAACCGTTGTGCCAGGCAGGCTTGTTCGCGGGAGTGAAGACCTCTCCGGCGTACTCCCAGGTCACCATGTCGGCCGAGCGCAGGATCGGCAGCATGCGCTCCCCGTCCTCGCCCTCGCTCTGCAGCACCGGATTCTGTGTGCCGTACGCGTACCAGAGGCCGTCCTTGCCCCGGATCATCGCGGGATCGGGAAAGGTGTCCACGGCCCCGGCGGAGACCGGGTTCGTATACGTCGTCGCCGCGGACGGACGGTTCTGCGCACCGTGGGACGGCGCCGTCGCGAGGGTGAACAGCCAGAGCAGGGCGGCGACCGCGGCCGCCCACGGGGGAACGGAACGGGAGCGGACGGTTCTTCGCACGCGTCTCATGTGGTCTCCGTGAGTGTGGTCTCCGTGAGGCTCCCGCCCGGATCCGCGGGCGCGGTCCAGGTCGTGCCGCCGGTCTCGAAGGCGCTGAGGCTGGGGTCGTGGTCCGAGGCACCGATGTCGTACATCGACGTCATCCAGTGGTAGAAGTTGTCGCCGCGCTCACGCAGCAGCTCGTACAGCCGTCGCATCAACCGGCGTCGCACCGCCGCGCATTCGGGATGCATGTACCGGTTGCTGAGCTCGTGCGGATCCGCTTCGAGGTCGTACAGCTCGTTGACCGACTCCGGATTGACGACGAGCTTGTAGCGGTCGTCGCGGATCATCCGCTGCGGATACGGGAAGTGGTGGCCGTGGAACTCGGCGACGAGCTCCCCCGGCCAGTCGGGGTGCTCGCCGCGGACCAGGGGAACCAGGCTGCGGCTGTCCACCGCGGGCGAGGTGTCGCAGCCCGCCAGTTCCAGCAGGGTCGCCGTGCAGTCGGTGAGACCGACCAGCTCGTCCCTCACCTGCGGGGGCGCACCGGGGATCCGCACGATGCCGGGGATGCGGTAGATGTCCTCGTACATGGCCGGCCCCTTGTCGTGCAGCCGGTGCGCGCCGGTGAACTCCCCGTGGTCCGCGGTGAAGAACACCGAGGTGTCGTCCTCCAGCCCCAGTTCGTCCAGGCGGGTCAGTATGCGCCCGATCTGCTCGTCGATCATGGTGACGTAGCCCCAGTAGACCGCGATGAGCTTGCGGGTGGTCTCGATCGGGATGGTGTCGAAGGCCCAGTGGGCGCTGTAGTTGCGCTGCACCGGAGGCTTTCCCTCGAAGGTCTCGGCCATCGAGGGCGGCAGTTCGACGAGAGCCGGATCGTAGAGGTCGTAGTAGGCGTCGGGCAGCAGGTAGGGCAGGTGCGGTCCGAAGAAGTGGGTCGCGAGGAAGAAGGGGCGGCCGCCGGCCGCGTACCGCTCCAGGTGCTCGATGGCGCGGGTGGCGAGGTAGTACTCGAACGTCGCTTCCACCGGCTGGTGCAGCCGGGCGGCGAGCAGATTTCCCGGATTGCCTCCCGGAGCCGTTCCCCGTACCGGTTCGGAGATCCGGTACGGCGGCAGCCCGCGCTCCTCCAGGTACGCCAGGTAGTCCGGATGGTCGACGGGGTTGTGCCAGCCGGGCAGGTCGGGGCCCTCGAAGCCGTACGAGGAGGCGTTGCGGTGGGTGCCGCCGTGCCACTTCCCGATCAGCCCGAGCCGGTAGTCGCGTGCGCGCAGCGCGTCGGGGAAGGTGAAGGCGTCCTCGCGCAGGTCCTCGAGATAGCCGACGTTTCGCTCGTAGTTGGCGAGCAGCCGGTGGCGGAACGGCGCCTGCCCGGTGAGCAGGCTCGCCCGGGCGGGGGTGCAGATCGCCGTGGGCGTGTAGAAGCGGTCGAAGCGCGTCCCGGTGGCCGCCAGCCGGTCCAGGTTCGGTGTGGCGACATGCGGGTTCCCGTAGCAGCCGAGGGTGTCCACCCGGTGCTGGTCCGTCATGAGGAACAGCAGGTTCACTTGCCGTACGCCTTCGTGTAGAGGTCGCCGTCGTAGTACGTCTCCGGCGACGGCGCCTTCTCGAGCTGCCCGGTACCGACGAAGAAGGTTCCGAGCCCGTCCAGCCAGGAGCCCACCGTGCCGTTCTCGGTCGCGGCGACCAGCTCGGCCGTGGACATGGTCTTCACGTTCCGGGCATCGGCCGCCACCGCCTTGCGGTCGATCTTCAGCAGGGAGGCCGCGACGTCGATGGACTCGTCCGGGTGCGCGGCACGCCAGTCGTTGGCCTTCTGGAGGACCTTGACGACCTTGGTGGTGAGCCCCTTCCCGGTCCCGTTGGCGCCGACGAACGCCGTCGGGAACGCCTTGTCCGTGAAGTCCTCGGTGCTCGCGACCTCCTGGAGGCCGGGCTTCCGCTTCTTGATGGTGTCGATCAGGGGATACCAGAGCCCGGCCCCGTCGATCTGTCCGGACACGAACGCGGAGACGACGGTGGACGGATCCATCGGGACCTTCTCGATGTCCTTCGCCGTCATTCCGGCCTTCTGCAGGGCGAGGTTGAGCGCCATCTCCCCGGACGTCCCCTCGGGCACGCCGACCTTCTTGCCCTTGAGGTCCGCGATGGACGTGATGCCGGGCTGGGCGATGACGCGGTCGGCATGGGCGAGCGTGTTGATCGCGACGACCTTCGCCTTGCCGGACGCGGGGAGCCACATCGCGCCGGGGCCGATGTAACCGAAGTCCAGGTCGCCCGCGCCGAGCGCCTGGATCTGCAGGGGGCCGTTCGTGAAGATCTTGTACTCGGGCGACAGGCCCTGCTCCTTCCACAGCCCCTGCTTGTCGGCGATGGCCAGCAGACTCGCGCCGTTGTAGTCGCTGATGTAGCCGAAGCGGACCTTCTGCCCGCTGTCGGCCGAGGAGTCACCGGAGCATCCGGTCACGGAGAGTGCCAGGACGGACACGGCGGTGGCCGCCGTCAGGGCGCGCTGAGGTATACGCATGACGAAGTGATCCTTAGGGAGGTAAGAGGTGGGCGGGGGATCGGAGCGATCAGGCGACCGGCGCTACCGGAGCCTGGTGGTAGACCGCCTGCCAGACCGTGTTGCGGATGCGGGCGAATTCGGGGGAGAGCCGGATGGCCTCGGTACGCGGATAGGGCAGGTCGACGTCGATCACCGAGTGGATACGGCCCGGCCGTGCCGCCATCACCACGACGCGCCGGGCGAGGTAGACGGCCTCGTCCACGTCGTGCGTGACGAACAGGACTGTGCGCCGCTCCCGGCTCCAGGTGTCCAGGAGCCGGTCCTGAAGCTGAACCCGTGTCAGGGCGTCCAGCGCTCCGAACGGCTCGTCCATCAGCAGCACCTGCGGATCCACCGCGTAGGCACGGGCGATGGCGCAGCGCTGCTTCATCCCGCCGGACAGCGTCTTGGGCAGTGCCTCCGCGAAGTCGGACAGCCCCACCAGTTCGATGGCACGCTCGGCCCTGCGCCTTCGTTCCGCCCGGGGTACGGATGCCAGCTTCAGCCCGAACTCGACGTTGCCGCGCACCGTCAGCCAGGGGAAGAGCGCGTACTGCTGGAAGATGACGCCCCTGTCCGGTCCGGGACCGGTGACCGGCCGGCCGTCGACGAGGACCTCGCCCCCGGTCGGCGTGGTGAGTCCGGCGGCCAGATTGAGCAGGGTGCTCTTGCCGCACCCGGATGGGCCGACGACGGTGACGAACTCCTCGTCGCCGATGTCCAGCGACACCTGGTCCAGGGCCGTGAACAGCGAGTTCTTCATCGGGAAGGTCCGGGACACCTGCCGGAAGGAGATTTTGGCGTCGTTCATCGGGTCTCCTGCCAGCGGGTGAGACGACGTTCGGCGAGCAGCAGCAGACGGTCCATCAGCAGCCCGAGGACTCCGATGGTGATCAGCCCGACGAAGATGGTGGGGAGGTCGTAGTAGAGCTGGGCCTGCTGCATCCGGAAGCCCAGACCCTCCTGCGCGGCGATCAGCTCCGCGGCGACGAGCGTCCCCCAGGCCGATCCCAGCCCGATGCGCATCCCGACGAGGATGAACGGGGCTGACGCCGGCACGACCACCTTGACGAAGACGGTCCCGTCCCGCGCGCCGAGCACCCGCGCCGCGTCGATGAGCGTGCGGTCCACGCCGACGACCCCCTGGAAGGCGGCCACCACGCTCGACAGGAAAGCCGCCAGGAAGATCACGAACACCTTGGGCACCTCGCCGATGCCCAGCAGCACGATCGCCAGTGGAATCAGCGCCAGGGGCGGCACCGTACGGAAGAACTGGACGTACGGCTCCAGCAGGCCGCGCGCCACCGGGTACCACCCCATCAGAAAGCCGACGGGCACGGCCAGCAGGGTGCCCAGCGCGAAGCCCGTCAGCACCCGGCGCAGACTCGCGAGGGCGTCCACCGGCAACGTGCCGTCGGCGATCAGCTCGCCGGCCCGGTCCGCGACCGCGACCGGGCCCGGGAGCGCCTGCACACCCGCACGGGCCAGCAGGGCCCAGGCGCCCACACCGACGGCCAGTGCGATCAGATTGAGCCCGAGCGCAGGCAGGAAGGAGCGCTTGTCGCGGAGGGTACGGGCCCGCCGGGCACGGGCTGCCTGCCCGGGCACGGCTTCCTCGATCGGTATCTCCGTGGAACTCATAGGACGTCCTCGGGGTCTTCGGTGCCCGGATAGCGGGCGAGCAGCGGCGATTCATGAAGGGCGAGAGCCACGCCGCCGAGTGCACCGCCCGCCTCGTCGAGCGCGGCTCGCCGCAGCGTCACACCGTCCCGGGCGAACGGCAGTACATGGCTGTCGAGGGCTTGCCCGACCGGTCCCAGCAGGGCATCTCCCGCGCGGGCGAGTTCGCCGCCCAGCACGATGACTCCGGGCCCGACGGCGTTGACGACCGCGGCGAGTACCGCACCTGTCCGGGCCCCGGCCGCGGCGAGCACCTCGTGCGCGGCAGGCTCTCCGCTGTCGCTCGCGGCCAGCAGGGCGGTGACGTCCTCGGCGGTTCCGCCCAGGCTTCGGTAGGCGTCGAGGACGGCGCCCACCGAAGCGACCGTCTCCAGGCAGCCGGTGCCGCCGCACTCGCACGGCACGCCCGCGGGATCGGCGGTTATGTGCCCGAGCTCGCCCGCGAGGCCGTCCACGCCCCGGTGCAGCGAACCGTTCACGACGAGGCCGCCGCCCACCCCGTGCGACAGCCGCAGGTAGAGCACGTCCCGGTAGCCCGCCGCCGCTCCCCAAGCGCACTCGGCGAGCGCGGCGAGACGGGTGTTGTTGTCCAGCAGCACGGGCGCGCCGAACCGCTTGCCCAGCAGCTCTGTGAGAGCCGCCAGGGGACCGTCCGGCACCTGCCCCTCCCGGGTCAGCCGGACCGGCCCCACGACACCGACGCCGACCGCCCCCGTCGAGCCGAGAGCCGTCAGCCGCGGCGTCGATCCGGAGATCGACTCCACGAGCTGCTCGGCCAGTTCGACCCTTCGCTCCCAGGAGAGCCCGGGCCCATGGGCCGCACTCGCCGAACCGATCACCTCATGGGCCACATTGGCCGCCGCCACATGGACGGCGCGGCGCGCGAAGTCGATTCCGATGGCCTGCCCGGCCGCGGGGTTGAGCGTGAGGTGCTCGACGGGACGGCCGCGCCGGCGAGGGCCGGGGTTCGCCGCGGACGGCACGACGGCTCCGCTCGCGACCAGCGTCCCGACGATGTCGTACAGCGTGGTGCGGGACAGTCCCGCGCGGCGTCCGAGCTCGGCTCGGCTCTGCGGTCCGTGCCTGCGCAGCAGGCCGAGTACGAGTTCCTCGTGCCCGCGTCTGAGCCGTGACAGCGGGCCACCTTGAGAGTGCATGGCCATCAGCATGGTGAGGCCGCGATTTTTTCGTCAACTTCCCGGAAAAATGTTCATGATGCTGCAACGCGGGTCGGTTCGGACGTCCCGCACGCGGCGGAAGCCGATCCTCGGTCCTCAGGAACGGCCCGCCGGCCGGTGGCACCGGGCGATCGGTACGACCACCGCCGCGACGTCCGCGGGCCGTCTCAACTCTCACTGGCAAAGCAGGGAGTGAACCGTCCGGGACCGGAACACCGGCGCACCGCCGCCGCCCAAACATCGCCTCGGCGTGGCGTGCCGTCCAACGGGTGACATCTGGCCGACTGTCACACGAAGAGCCCATGGAGTCCCTCGAATGCGGCCCTCCCCAGTGGTGGGACACGGCAATTCAGCTGACGGTGGATCACGTCGCACCTGCGATCCGATGAGCCGACAACCAGCCGGCCGTCGCGGGGGTGGTGAAAGGACTGTGTATTCATGCGCTCTGCCCGCACCCTGTTCGCATCGGCCGCCGTCACGGCGGTCCTCGCGGTCTCTGCCCCAGCCGCTTACGCCGTGACCTCGGCGGACGACTGGGACAAGGACAGCGGCTCCTCATCGAGCAGCAGCAGCAACGACGACCGCGAGAAGCCCGACTCCTGGAAGCACGAGAAGCCGGAGGGCGGCGTGCACACCGGTGGCGGTGCGCTGGCCGGTATCACGGCGGACGACTGGCAGAAGGACAAGGAGGAGGAGTCCACGGGCAGCAACGCGGACCGTGAGAAGCCGGAGTCGTGGAAGCACGAGAAGCCGGAGGGCGGCGTGCACACCGGTGGCGGTGCGCTGGCCGGTATCACGGCGGACGACTGGCAGAAGGACAAGGAGGAGGAGTCCACGGGCAGCAACGCGGACCGTGAGAAGCCGGAGTCGTGGAAGCACGAGAAGCCGGAGGGCGGCGTGCACACCGGTGGCGGTGCGCTGGCCGGTATCACGGCCGACGACTGGCAGAAGGACAAGGAAGAGGGCTCCGAGTCCGGCAGCACCACGGGCAGCGAGAAGTCCGAGACCTGGAAGCACGAGAAGCCGGAGGGCGGCGTCCACACCGGCGGTGGAGCGATGGCTCTGTCCGGCGGCGGCCTGGCAGCGGGCTCCGTGCTGATGCTCGGCGGTATCGGAGCGGCCGCATACCGGCTGCGCCGCCGCAACGCCTCGGGTGTCGCGGCAGCCTGACAGGCGCCCGCTCGGCCGAAGGTATTCCTGTCGTGGCCGCCGCCCTTCCCGGGCGGTGGCCGCGCCGATTTTCCCCTGCGTTTCCCGGTCCGTTCCGCCCCGCCCTCCTCGTACACGAAAGGCAGCATGCGCATGGCCGCCCAGCAGCCGTCCGACACAGAGTCCGCTTCTCCTGCCCTCGGCCGTTCCCTGCTGTGGCCCGCCGTGGCGGTGGGTCTGGGCTTCCTCCTCGTCTACAACTCCTTCGACGCCTCGGCAGGAGTGCCGCCGCCCGTCGCCGCCGTGGCTCCGACGCGGGCGCCCGCGTCCTCTCCCGCTGCGGCCTCGCCCGCGCCCGTTCCGTCGCCCTCCCCGTCCGTCGAGTCCTACGGGCTGTCCCGGTCCGAGCCCGAGCGGATCAGGATCAAGAAGATCGCCGTCGACGCCCCCTTCACACCGCTGGCCATCGGTCCGTCGGGGCGGCTGGACGCGCCGCCCGTGAACGACAGGAATCTGGCCGGCTGGTTCAAGGACGGAGCCACCCCCGGTGAGCGCGGCACCTCGGTCGTCGCCGGTCATGTCGACACCATGACGGGCCCCGCCGTGTTCCTGCTGCTCGGGACGCTCAAGCCCGGCAACAAGGTGAGCATCACCCGCGAGGACGGCATCGTCACCGTGTTCAAGGTGGATTCGGTCGAGACGTTCAGCAAGGCGAACTTCCCCGACGAGCGGGTGTACGCCGACAACGGCACCGCCCAGCTCCGCTTGATCACCTGTGGCGGCGAGTACGACAAGAAGGCGAAGGACTACAAGGACAACGTGGTGGTGTTCGCCCACCTGGCAGGCGTCAGGCCCGCGTGACGACAGCCCGGGGCTTGCCTCTGACGTACAGGTGAGGGTTTAGCGTCTGCGTGCCTCCGGCCGACCGGCCGGAGGCACGCAGACGAGGAGCCTCGCATGACCGTTCGAACGTCCCTGCCCCGTACCTCCCGGGAAGTGCGGCTTGCCGCCGTGCCCGAAGGACTGCCGCGCCCGGAGCACTTCCACGTCGTGGAGACACCGCTGCCGCAGCCCGGGGAGGGCGAGGTGCTGGTGCGCAACGACTGCTTCCAGGTCTTTCCCGCCCTGCGTACCGTCATCGGCGGGGGAGTGGAAGGCGCACCCTTCCCGGGTGTGGGCCCCGGGGACACGCTGTTCGGCGCGGCCGTCGGAGAGGTCGTGGCGAACCCGGGCCCCGGCGGACCGGCCGTGGGCGAACGGGTCTCGCACTATCTCGGCTGGCGGGAGTACGCCGTGGTCCCCGCCGCAGGATGCACGCCGCTCGGTGACGTCCTGCCCGACCCGGTGGCGCACCTCTCCCAGGGTTCCCTGGCGTACGCGGCACTCACCCGGGTCGCGGAACTGCGGGCCGGTGAGACGGTGTTCGTGTCCGGCGGAGCCGGAGCGGTCGGATCCATGGCGGGACAGACCGCCCGGCTGCTCGGGGCCGGCCGCGTGATCGGCAGCACGGGTTCACCGGAGAAGGCCGCCGTGATGCGGGAGAGCCTGGGGTACGACGCGGTCGTGCTGAGGGGACCGGAGGGCTCCCTGTCCGCGCGGCTGGCCGAAGCGGCGCCCCAGGGCATCGATGTGTTCGTCGACATGGTCGGTGGGGAGCAGTTGCGGGCGGCCGTCGGGGCGGCGCGCCCGGGCGCCCGGTTCGTACTGGTCGGGGCGCTGTCGGGCCAGCTGTCCGAGCAGGGGAGCGGCACCACGGCCCCGGTCGAGATCGACTCGTTCCAGCTCGTCGTCAAGCGCATCTCGATGACCGGCATCAGCGGGCTGGACCACCCGGAGGCGCACGGGGAGTGGAACCGGAGGTTCGGGCAGTGGCTGCGTTCCGGAGAGATCACCTTCCCGCATGTGCGGATCGCGGGCATGGACAACGCCGCGCGGGCGTTGCACGAGATGATCGGCGGTCACCATCTCGGCACCGTCGTCGTCACGTTGTGAGAACGCTGCGGGAGACCTGGGGGTGGCGGATGCGGATCGGTGATGCTGCGGCGGCAGCGGGGACCACACGCAGAGCGTTGCGGTTCTACGAGGAGCGGGGACTGCTGCCACCGCCCAGACGCAGCACCACGGGCCAGCGCGAGTACGGGACGCGTGATGTCGCCAGGGTCCGCGTCATCCGTGAGCTGCTGTCGCTGGGGCTGACGGTCGAGGATGTGCGGCACTGCTCGGACCGCCTGGACCTGCTGGTCGACGGACCGCCCCGGTCCTGCGCCGGGTTCGGGGAAGGGGGAGTGGAGAGCGAGGGAGTGGCGGCGAGACGACTTGCCGTACTCGACGCGGAGATCGCCCGGCTGAGCCGGCTGCGGGAGCAGCTCGCGGCGCGGGTCACGGGGCGCGCGACCGTGACCTGACGAGGACGACGGTCAGCCGGCGCTCTCCCGTTCCGCGGCGGCGACCTGGTGCAGCGTCCGGCCGGTGCGGGCCGAGCGGGCGTGGTACGGGTCGGGTGTGCCGGGCCTGTCGCGTACGGCCTGCCGGTCGTTGGCCTTGATGAGCAGCCAGGCCTCGGGACCCTCGGTGTCGCCCTCGTTGCCGATGCGGAAACGGGTGAGCGTGAATTCGCCGTGCAGTTTGCTCCCGTCGAGCCAGAACGTGGCGTGCCCGCGGTCCAGGGACTCGCCGAACGGCACGGGCGCGCCCTCGGCGTCGTGGCTGAGCGGGCGGTAGGTGCCCTGGTCCCAGACGATGACGGTGCCGCTGCCCTGTTCGTCGGGTGGAATGACTCCTTCGAACTCGCGGTACTCCAGCGGGTGGTCCTCCGTCGGCACGGCCAGCCGCTTGTCGCGCGGATTGTCCGACGGGCCGCGGGGAACGGCCCACGACTTCAGTACGCCGTCCAGTTCGAGGCGGAAGTCGAAGTGCATCCGCCGGGCGTCATGGATCTGCACCACGAAACGTCGTGCGCCGTCGCTGTTCACGCCTGGATCCTTCCGCCCGGGATGCCGTCGGACGAAGCGTGCGGCTCCGCGCGGCCGAGGCAGCGCAGGCACCCGCACAGTCCGTACCTCCACTGTGCCGCTGCCGGCCGCGCGGCGCACGACGGCGCCCGCACGGCGGGCCGCGGTATCTGCCCGGTCAGTCCGTGTGCCGCTCCAGCACCGCGTCGGCGGCGGACTGCGACGGGTGCCACGACGTGGTGACCGGTTCCCAGACCCGGATCCCGTCAGGGGCTCCCAGGGAGGCGGCGTCGAACGTCCGTCCCCGGTGGGAGGGGTCCCCGGCGACCGTCAGCCGGTCCACCACCCGCAGCTCCGTCGACGTGGGGTCCAGCGTGCGCACCGCCGCGTACGCCGAGCGGCCTGCCGCCAGGCGGTACGGTGCGCTCTCGCTCGCGGGCACCGGCTGGGCCGCGCCGTCCAGGTCGCCGAAGACCACGGTGGGGATGCGGTCGACGACACAGGCCGTGCCGCCGCGGTTGGTGATGCTGATCCGCACCGCGTCGGGCTGGTCCGAAGCGGTGGCGGCGACGGCCAGACGGCTGTCACGGCAGGTGGGCGGCGCCGGAGCCGCGACGGCGGAGGATGTGGCCAGGGCCCCGGCCGGGGCCAGCAGGGCAAGGGCGAGAGTGGCGGGAACGGCCAGTACGGGTTGAATACGCATGAGTTGTCCGTTCCCCATCGCGACGACTTCTACCCGCCCGGTCTGGACCAAGACCTTGACGGCTCTTCGCG
The DNA here is from genome assembly GCF_036226745.1 of Streptomyces sp. NBC_00683. Lineage (NCBI taxonomy): Bacteria > Bacillati > Actinomycetota > Actinomycetes > Kitasatosporales > Streptomycetaceae > Streptomyces > Streptomyces sp. NBC_00683. Next base: position 7,746,147 of record NZ_CP109013.1, read on the forward strand.
ACCTGTCTTAAATCAAGAGTTGAAATATATGCCCGGGATGAGCGCCCCAACCGTTCATCTCTCGGCGTTCGTCTGTCATGCACATGCCCCCCACCATCCACCACCTCGAAGTGACGTGATGACTGTGCACCCCTCGGAACACACCATGAGGCGTCCGGCGAAACGGCGTCGCACGATGATGTACGCCCTCTCGCTGCTCTGCTGTTCGGCGGCCCTGACCGCCCTTCCCGCAGGCGCCTCGGCCGCACCCGCCCCCCACACGGCTGCGTCCTCCACGGAATCGAATGCGGCGGCTGCGGCCGCCGTGGCGTTCGCCGACGAGTTCGACGGAGCCGCGGGTTCGGCCGTCGACGGCGGCAAGTGGCAGATCGAGACCGGCGACAACGTCAACAACCACGAACGGCAGTACTACACGGCGGGCAACAACAACGCCGCCCTCGACGGCCAGGGCAACCTGGTCATCACCGCGCGCAAGGAGAACCCCGGCAACTACCAGTGCTGGTACGGAACCTGCGAGTACACCTCGTCCCGTCTCAACACCTCAGGCAAGTTCACCCAGACGTACGGTCACGTCGAGGCCAGGATGAAGGTCCCGCGCGGACAGGGGATGTGGCCGGCCTTCTGGATGCTCGGCGCCGACATCGGCAGCGTCGGCTGGCCGAACAGCGGTGAGATCGACGTCATGGAGAACGTCGGCTTCGAGCCCGGCACCGTCCACGGAACCCTGCACGGCCCCGGCTACTCCGGATCCGGCGGAATCGGTGCCGGATACAGCCTCCCGGGCGGGGCCGCCTTCGCGGACGCCTTCCACACCTTCGCCGTCGACTGGGCCCCGGACTCCGTCACCTGGTCCGTCGACGGCACCGTCTACCAGAGGCGCACGCCCGCCGACCTCAACGGCAACCCCTGGGTGTTCAACAAGCCGTTCTTCCTCATACTCAACCTCGCCGTCGGCGGCTACTGGCCCGGCGATCCGGACGGCAGCACCACGTTCCCGCAGCAGCTCGTCGTCGACTACGTACGCGTGACCACCAACAACTGACCGAACCCGGCCCGCAGCACTCCCGGTGCCCGTCCGTCGCACAACCTGCGGGCGGGCGCCGGCCTTTCCCCTTCTCCGAAGGCTTCCCCGCACCTTCCCCGCACCTTCCTCAACCTTCCCCGAAACGGACGGTGACCGTATGACCGGTGTGCGCACACTTCGCAGGAGACTCGGGCGGCTGATCCTGCCCGCCCTCTCCCTGGTGGCGATGGCCTCGTTCCTCACCCCCGCCGCACCCGCCGGCGCGGCGGCCGCGGCCGTCGGACAGATCACAGGGCCGGCAGGGAAGTGCGTCGACGTGGCGGGAGCCTCGGCCGTCAACGGGACGGCGGTCCAGCTCTACGACTGCAACGGGACCGCCGCCCAGCAGTGGAACGTCGGCTCCGACGGGACGATCCGTGCGCTGGGCAAATGCCTGGACGTCAAGGACGGCGGCACCGCCAACGGGTCCGTCACCCAGCTGTGGGACTGCACGGGCGGCGCCAACCAGCGCTGGTCCGTATCGGCCGCACGCGACATCGTCTCCGTCCCGGCGGACAAGTGCCTGGACGCCGCCGGCAACAGCTCGGCCAACGGAACCCGTCTGCAGATCTGGACCTGCACCGGCGCGGCGAACCAGAAGTGGACCGCACCGGCCGGCGGTGGCGACCCGGCACCGGGCAAGGCACCCATGGCGGTGGCTCCCTACCTCTACAACGGCTGGGGCAGCCCGCCGAACCCGACGACCGTCATGAACGCCACCGGCGTCACCTGGTTCACGCTCGCCTTCGTCCTCAGCAACGGCTACTGCAACCCCCAGTGGGACGGCGGACGCCCGCTCACCGGAGGCGTCGACCAGCAGACCGTCAACACCGTCCGGGCCGCGGGCGGAGACATCATCCCGTCGTTCGGAGGCTGGAGCGGCAACAAGCTGGAGAGCTCCTGCTCCAGTGCGGGCGAGCTGGCCGCCGCCTACCAGAAGGTCATCAACGCCTACGGCCTCAAGGCCATCGACATCGACATCGAAGCGGCTGCGTACGACAGCCCGACCGTGCAGCAGCGCACCGTCGACGCCCTCAGGACGATCCGGGCCAACAACCCCGGCATCAAGATCTACATCACCTTCGGAACCGGCCAGAACGGCCCCGACACCGGACTCATCAACCGGGCGGCCTCCTCCGGCCTCACCGTCGACAGCTGGACGATCATGCCGTTCAACTTCGGCGGGGCGGGCCAGAACATGGGCACCCTCACGGTCCGGGCCGCCGAAGGCCTCAAGACCGCCGTCAAGAACGCCTACGGCTACACCGACGACCAGGCCTACCGGGCCACCGGCATCTCCTCGATGAACGGCATCACCGACAACAGCGAGACCGTCACCGTCGCCGACTTCCGCACCATCCTCGGCTACGCCCAGCAGCACCACCTGGCACGGCTCACCTTCTGGTCGCTCAACCGCGACCGGCCCTGCACCGGAGGCGGCGCAGACACCTGCTCCGGCATCGGTCAGCAACCCTGGGAATTCACCGGGGTCTTCGCCCAGTACAGGGGCTGAGTGCCCCCAGGGGCCGGCGGTCGGTCACGCCGCCGGCCCCACGGGCGGACGTAGCATGCTCCCCATGGAGCAGCGGACACTGGACAGGACCGGACGTGACGTATCGGTCGTAGGACTGGGCACATGGCAGCTGGGCGGGGACTGGGGTGAGGTGCGGGAGGCCGACGCCTTCGATGTCCTGGACGCGGCCGTCGAGTCGGGAGTCACCTTCTTCGACACCGCCGACGTCTACGGGGACGGTCGCAGCGAACAGCTCATCGGGCGTTACCTGAAGGGCCGTCCGGACGCGGACGTCTTCGTCGCCACCAAGATGGGCCGGCGCGCCGACCAGGTCCCCGAGAACTACGTACTGGACAACTTCCGCAGCTGGAACGACCGTTCGCGCGCCAACCTCGGCGTCGACACGCTCGACCTCGTACAACTGCACTGCCCGCCGACGAGTGTCTACTCCTCGGACGCGGTCTACGACGCCCTGGACACGCTCGTCGCCGAGAAGCGGATCAGCGCCTACGCGGTCAGCGTCGAAACGTGCGCGGAGGCACTCACGGCGATCGCCAGGCCGGGTGTCGCGAGCGTGCAGATCATCCTCAACCCGTTCCGCCTCAAGCCGCTGGACGAGGTCCTCCCGGCGGCTGCCGCGGCGGGGGTCGGCATCATCGCGCGGGTCCCGCTCGCCTCCGGACTCCTGTCCGGCAAGTACACCAAGGACACGGTCTTCGCCCCCGAGGACCACCGCACGTTCAACCGCCACGGCGAGGCCTTCGACCAGGGCGAGACGTTCTCCGGCGTCGACTACGCGACCGGTGTGGCCGCTGCCGCCGAGTTCGCCGAACTCGCTCCCGAAGGTGCCACCTCGGCCCAGACCGCGCTGCGCTGGATCATCCAGCAGCCCGGTGTCACGAGCGTCATCCCCGGTGCGCGTTCGGTGGCTCAGTCCCGGGCCAACGCCGCCGCGGCCTCTCTTGCCCCGCTGCCGCTGAGCACGCTGGAGGCGGTGCGGGAGCTGTACGACCGCCGGATCCGTGCGGAGATCCACGCGCGCTGGTGACGCGGACACGAGCTACGGCCGGGCATCGCGGCGGGGCTCAGTCGTCCGAATCCTCGCCGTCCTCGCCGCCCTGCTGACCGTCCTGCCGGGGCCCGTCCCCGGCAGGGCCGGCCGGTTCGACAGGTGCGGGCGACTGCAGCGTCGGCGTCGGACCGGGATCCGGGACGTCCGCCGCACCGGAGTCCGGCGAGAACAGGACCGTTCCCAGATACACCGCCGCCACGAAGGCGACGGCTCCGGCGACGGCACTCGCCACACGGGGCCGCCGGCGGATGGCCTCACCCGCACTGAGGCGGCGCGTGGCGGCTGATCTGGCAGCCCGGGGCGCAGGAGTCGCCCGTCTGCGCCCGGTGGGCTGCGGCAACCGGTACGTCGACATGCCCCCGGTGTCCGGAGTGGCGGCACCCGGCCCCGGAGCGGCAGGGGTGGCAGGCCGCGGGGCGACGGGCCGCGGGGCGGCAGCGTGCTGCTGCGGCAGCGGCTCGGGGCGCCCGCGCCAGGCGCCGCTGCGGAACCATTCGGAGGCCTGCTGCGCGCTCGGCCGGTCCTCGGGCTTCTTCGCCAGCAGCCCCAGCAGATACGAATCGAAGGCGGGGGAGACGCCGACCCCCCGCTGTCTCACCGGCACCGGAGGCGTGTCCACGTGCTGGTAGAGCGTCGCGGTCGCGGTGTCCGAACGGAACGGCGGCTGACCGACCAGGAGTTGGTAGATGACACACCCGAGGGAGTACATGTCCGACGCCGAGTCGGCCGTGCGGCCCAGCGCCCGTTCCGGAGCCAGATACAGGCTCGTGCCCACGATGTGGCCGGCGGTGGTCAGCGCCGTCGAGGGGTCGTCGACGAACTGGGCGATGCCGAAGTCGCCGATCTTCACCGTACCGTCGGCGTCCAGCATCAGGTTGCCGGGTTTGATGTCGCGGTGCACGATGCCCTGCCGGTGCGCGGCCGCCAGACCCGCGGCCGCCTGGCCCGCGATGTCGGCCACCTGCTCGGGGTGGACCGACTCCTGAGCCTCCAGCAGATCCCCGAGACTCCTGCCCTCGACCAGCTCCATCACCAGATAGAAGCGGTCCTCCCACGAGCCGAAGTCGAAGACGGCCACCAGATGAGGATGGCTCAGACGCGCCGCGGTCTGCGCCTCCAGGCGGAACCGGGCGGTCGACGAGGCGTCGGCATGGTCCCCGAGCAGCAGCTTCACCGCCACGGCCCGGCCCAGCACTTCGTCCGTGGCGCGCCACACCTCACCCATACCGCCACGACCGATGGGGGATATCAACCGGTACCGACCAGCTACCAGCACCTGTGCACACCTATCTCGAACTGTGGCCCGCTCCGACTGCCGCAGCGGCGACCTCATCGGGCTCAACGGCTCGGTACGGTACGTGGGGTGTGCGGCCTGATCAGGATATCCGTCCGCCGGGCCTCCGGTTGCCGGGGCCGCCACCTCCCCGCCGAATCCGGCCTGATCCGGCCTGATCCGGACTACGGGACCTGGCGGAGACGGTCGAGCACGGCCCCTGCGGTGAACTCGTCCTGCCCGCCGGGGAAGAGCAGTTCCGCAGTCGCGAACGCGGCCTCACCGGCGATCTCTTCGGCAAAGGGAACCGCGATGCAGCGCATTCCCGCCGCGTGCGCCGCCTCGACGCCCGGCACGGCATCCTCCAGCACCACGCAGTCCGCCGGTTCGGCGCCGAGCCTGCGGGCGGCCTCCAGGAACACATCCGGCTCAGGCTTTCCGCGCGCCACCTCCTCGGCCGACACGTACAGCCGGATGTACGCGTCCAGCCCGGTGACGGCGAGGGTGGCTCCGATCGCCGCCCGGGACGAACCCGAGGCCACCGCCATCACGACCCCGTCCTCGTGCAGCCGCTCCACCAGGAGCCGCATCTGCGGGAAGACATTGGTCGAAGCACCGGCGAGCTCCAGATACAGAGCGTTCTTCCCCGCCAGCAGCTCCTCGACCGGCGCCTCGATCCCGTACTCCGCGCGCAGGACGGCCAGGGTCTCCCGGGTGCCGATCCCGATGAAGCGGGTGTGCTTCTCCCAGTCGTAGTCCTGTACGCCGTACCGGGACAGGAGGCGGCGCCCCGCCTCGTAGTAGTTCGGCTCGCTGTCCACGAGCGTGCCGTCGAGATCGAAGATGACCCAAGGGGCCCGGGTGCGGCTGGAACTCATGGCTTCCAGCATGCCAGCCGGTGATCAGCCCGGACTGCCCGCCGCCCGACCCACCGCCTCGACCAGAGGCAGGACCCGGTGCGCCACCCTCTCGCGCAAGGCCACTTCGGTCCGCGTCCTGACCACGCCGGGGAGCTGGATCAGCTGCTGGATCACATCCTCGAGATGACCGTTGTCACGGGCCACGACGCGGGTCAGGAGGTCCCCGCCGCCGGTCGTCGAGAACACCTCGATGATCTCCGGGACCGCTGCCAGCGCGTCCCCCACCTCGTCCAGGTGCCCCTGGGTGACCTCCAGGTGGACGAAGGCGAGCACCGGGTGGCCGAGGGCCGCGGGGGAGATCGACGGTCCCGTGCCGGTGATCACGCCGTCCCGCTCCAGGCGGTCCAGCCGGGCCTGGAGGGTGCCGCGCGCCACTCCCAGGATGCGCGCGTACTCGCGGACGCTGGTGCGCGGCTGCTCGATGAGCAGCCGGAGGATTCGGGTGTCGAGGGCGTCCACCGCCATGATCGGCCGTTCTCCTCCTGGCTCGGTGATCCTTCGCCCGACTGTAACCGTGGCGCGGCCCGCGATCGGTGCGCCCTGGGGCCGACTGGGTCCGTTGGCCTACTCGTGGCACGCGATGTGGGCCGTTGGATGTACCAATGGCCCAGTGTATTCGTCGCGATTTGAGCCATGAGGCGCCGGGATGCTCTCATGTATCTGTCGATGGCGCTGCGGATCCCCGTGGCGCCTTTTTCATGCCGGTGCACGGGGCCGGGTTCACAGGGGAGAGCCTTCGTTGCTGAAGAGGATGTTCGTTGCCGCGGATCCGGGACGGCTGCGCCTGCGCAGCGGGGTCCGGGCCGTCCTCGGCATCGGGCTCGCGGTCGTGGTGTGCGGGCTGGCCGGTCACTCGCTCGTCGGGGCGATCACCGGTGGTCTTGCCGCACTGCTGGCCCTGTTCACGGTGACCGACCCCACCGTGCGCGGGCAGGCCCTCACGACGGCTCTGCTGCCCGCCGCAGGGCTCCCCGTGCTGGCCCTGGCGGCCCTGCTGCACGACCAGCCGGTGGCGCGCGACGCGGCCTTCCTCGCGGTGATGGGCGCCGGCGTGTACGCCCGGCGGTGGGGGCCCCGTGGGCACGCGCTCGGTGTGTTCGCCTTCATGTCCTTCTTCGTCACCCAGTTCCTGCACACACTCCCCGGGCAGTTGCCCGAGCTGTACTCCGCGGTCGGCCTCTCCCTGCTGGCCTCTTCCGCCGTCCGCTTCGGCTTCTGGTGCTACGAGCGGCGACTGCCCGCACCCTCGGTACTGCCCCCCGTGGCCGGCCGGGGGCTGGCCCGCGCGACCACACGCCAGGCGATCCAGGCGACCGCGGGCGGCGCCTTCGCGCTCCTGGTGGGCCAGCTCCTCTCCGAGCAGCGCTGGTACTGGGCCGTGGGCGCCACCTGGTGGGTCTTCGTGAACACCGCGTCCCGTGGCGAGACGCTGGTGCGGGGATTCCGCCGGGTCCTGGGCACACTGATCGGCATCCCCGTCGGTCTGATCGTCGTCGTTCCGCTGCACGGTGCCGCAGTGCCCACCGCCGTCGTCGTGGCGGCAGGTGTCTTCGGCATCTTCTACTCGGCGGCGGTCTCGTACACCTGGATGATGTTCTCGGTGACCGTCATGGCAGGTGCGCTCTACGGGGCCCTCGGCGTGCTGGACCCCTCGCTGCTCGCGCTGCGGCTCGTGGAGACGGGTGTGGGGGCGCTCGGTGCGATGGCGGCCGTACTCCTCCTGCTGCCGGTCACCACGCACGCCACGACCGATGCCTGGATCCAGCGGGCCCTGCGCTGTGTGCACGCCTGCACCGCGGAGGCCGCCGCGCGGCTCGCGGGCTCGGCGACGGCGGACCCGGCTCCCCGGGTTGCCGAACTGGAAGTGCTCCTCGGGCGCGTACGGCTCTCGCTCGGCCCGCTCGTCCATCCCCTGAGCCCGCTGCGCGCCCGTAAGGCGCGGGCCGGGCAGGTGCTCGCACTGCTCGACGTGTGCGCACGCGAGGTGCGCGGTCTCGCGTCCGTCGCGGCGGACCCCGAGGCGTCGCACGACGCCCGTCTCGCCGCCGCCTGCTGGCGTGTCGAAGCATCCGTGGAAGCGCTGACGGCGCCCGGGCGCAGGCACCACGAGGCGGTCCCCGTAGCCGGCGTCCTGCCGGCCGCCGGTGTCGCCGAACCCGCGCTCGCCCATCTGCACAGTCTGGAGCGGGCGCTCGCCGACCTGGCCGCGCCGCTCCACAGCTCCCCCCGGGCCCCGCTGATCCGTGCCTGAGAGGCTGCCGTCCCGCTGAGTGGGCCGTTCGGCCGGCGCCCGGTACGTACGCGAGCGCTACGGGTCCGCGAGGGCTTTCCGGATTGGTCTGGACCACGAAGCGCTGCCTGCTACCGTCGCACGGGAAGATCGCGGCAGACGGCAAAGGCGGGGTAGCGCGATGGGCAGCAGTAGCGCCGGGCGGGCATTCATAGGGTCGTTCACCTCGGCCGGCGGACGCGGAATCACCGCGGTCGCCGTCGACCGGGACACCGGGGCGCTGACCGTGCTCGCGGCCACGGACGCGGTTCCCGACCCCTCCTTCCTCACGGTCGGCCCCGCCTCCGAAGCGGGTCTCCGACTTCTGTACGCGGTCAGCGAGACCTCCGACGGGGCTGCCGCCGCATGGGAGATCGGCGACGACGGCCTGCGGCCCGTCGGTCCGGTGCGGTCCGTCGACGGGAGCAGCCCCACACACCTGGCGCTCGCCGCCGGTCATCTGGTCACCGCCAACTACGGCTCCGGAAGCGTCTCCGCGCTGCCGGTACGGGCCGACGGCTCCCTCGGCCCGGCGGCCTCCGTGCTGCGGCACGAGGGCAGCGGGCCCGACACCGGCCGCCAGGCGGGCCCGCACGCACACCAGGTGCTCGCCGACCCCTCGGGGAACTGGGTGGTGAGCGTGGACCTGGGTACGGACTCCGTGCGCGTCTGCGCCCTCGACCCGCGCACCGGGTCGCTGCGGCTGCACGGCGAGACCGTGCTGCGCCCCGGCACCGGACCGCGGCACCTGGCCTTTCACCCGTCAGGGGGACACGCCTACGTGCTGAACGAGCTGGAGCCGACCGTCACCGTATGCCGCTGGGACGCGGCCACGGGCCGGCTCGAGCCGGTCGGTGAGACGCCTGTGCTGCCCCACGACGCCGAAGGTGTCACGGCCGGGGACGGGCGTACGTACCCGTCCGAGATCGTCGTCTCGCACGACGGGCGGTTCCTGTGGACCGCGAACCGCGGCCACGACAGCATTTCCGTCCTCACGCTCGACGAGACGGCCGAGAAGCCGGTCCTGGCCGCGGCCGTGGGCTGCGGCGGGCAATGGCCCCGCGACCTCACCCTCGATCCCACCGGGCAGTGGCTGTACGTGGCGAACGAGCACTCCGGGAACGTCAGCTGGTTCGCCGTCGACGCGGAAACGGGCGTCCCGGCCCACGCGGGCTCCATCGAGGCTCCCGCCGCCTCCTGCGTCGTCTTCGCCTGAGGCGGTCGCGGCGGCCCGGGAGCGTCCCCCGTGAGTCCCGGGGGCACGCCCGGATAACGGCAGGCGGCACGGACCGGGGCCATCCGGTCCGTGCCGCCGATCAGTGCGCCTGGGCGCCCTGCGGCGTCGCAGGAGTGATGCCGAGCGTCGTCGCGTACAGCGAGAGCACGAGCTTGCCGATGGCCGGGTACGCGCCGAGCGGCTCGGCGGTCGCGCAGCCGGCCTCCTTCGCGGCGGCCTCCAGCAGGCCGGCGTCGACCTCCGGACCCACCAGGTACGGCGCGAGCGCGAGCTGGGCGGAACCGGAGTTCTGGAGCTGCGCGGCGATCGAGGCGACCGAACCCTCCACATCCAGCGCGGCGGCCATCACCGGAACCGCGAGGCGCGCGGCCAGCAGCATGCCGGTGATCCCGGCGGCCTGCACGGCCTCGTCGCCGCCCACCGTGGCCAGCACGATGCCGTCCGCCGCGGTCGCCACGGTGAACAGCCTGGCACGGTCGGCGCGCGCCAGGCCGGCCTCCGAGAGGCGCACGTGGAGTGCCTCGGCGAGGAGCGGGTGCGGGCCCAGCACATCGGTCAGCTCGGTCTGGGTGCCGCTCTCCATGACCGCCTGCCGTATCCGCCGGATCAGGGCGCTGTCCGGCCCCGCGAGCAGCGGCACCACGACGGCGGACGGACCCTGCGGCTCGGAGACCTCACGACCCGCGGCGATGGCCTGCTCGTAGCGCGCGGTGCGCTCGGCGGCGGTGTGCGCGAGTACGGAGACGAGCGTGGGGTACTCGGCGTCGTCACCGTCGAGATAACCGATCTGTGCGTTCAGACCGGGAAGCTCGGAACGGGCGATGCTGATCACTTCTTCGGCGAGGCTGCGCGTGGCCGAGGAAGGGGTACCGGGAACGGCGAGAACGAGCGCGGCAGCGCCCTCAGGTGCGACCACGGGCTCCGGGCGGCGGTGCCGTCCGGACTGGCGAGGTCGCGGCATTCGTACAGGCAGGCCGGAAGCGGGCCCAGTGGGGGTGCTCATGGCGCCGCATGCTACTGGTTTTGGGTGCCCCTCTGTTCGGGGAGGGGGCGGTCGGGCGTTATCTGTCCGGTTATGTCTGTTGAGTGGCATACCGGTCAACTGCCCTGCTCTGTCCGGGCGGTCAGATGCTCGGAATGCTCACGTTACCTCCGGTACGAACAGCAGTGCCGGGTGGGCGGGCAGCCGCAGCTCCGACAGGGCGAGAGCCCGCGCGACGGCCAGCGAACCGTGCAGCGGATCACCCGCCGCCGGCACCACGCGGGCCTGCGGAACCTGTCGCGCGAGCTCCTCGTGCAACGGCCCGGTGAGCGGATCGCCCATCCGGAACAGGCCGCCGGTCAGGGCGACTTCGCAACCGCCGTCCCCGGCGCCCGCGGCCGCGGGGCAGACCGCCGCTGCCGCTTCGGCGATGTGGACGGCAGCCTCCCGCAGGATGCCGGCCGCGACCTCGTCGTCGGCGGCGCAGGCCGCGACTTCGGGGGCGAAGGAAGCGAGCATTGCCGGACGGTCGCCTCGCGGATAGAGGAGCCCCGGGAGATCGGGAGCAGGACCGAAAATTTCCTGGAGCCGAGCGAGCAGTCCGGGGGAACCGCCCGCCCGCCCGTCATGGGCGCGCATCGCCGCGTCGAGTCCGGCGCGGCCGATCCAGGCGCCGCCGCCGCTGTCACCCAGCAGATGGCCCCAGCCGTCGGCCCTGCGCCATGCCGTGAGGTCGGTACCGAGCGCGATCATGCCCGTGCCGCCCGCGACGACCGCACCCGGTCGCTGCCCGAGCGCACCCGCGTACGCGGTCACCGCGTCGGCGGCCAGCGCCACCCGCCGCACGCCGAGCGCCTGCGCCAGCGCTGCCGGCAGCTCGGCGCGCAACTGCCCGCCGAGCGTCGCCATCCCGGCGGCCCCGATGGTCACGGCGGCGATCGCCGCGCCCCGCCCGGCCTCCTCCAGCAGTCCCCGGACCGCCGGCAGAAGCTGCTCCAGCATGTGCCCGGCATCGATGCCGGCCGTTCCCGTCCGCACCGGTTCGGCGCAGACCGTGGTGGACACGGGATGCTCCGTGCCGACGGTCCCGAGCGCCACACGCAGCCCGGACCCGCCGGAGTCCACACCGACGACGAACGGGTCCGGCGCCGCCGTCACGGCAGCTGCCAGTCGACCGGCTGCGCCCCCTGGCGCTGCAGCAGTTCATTGGTCCGGCTGAACGGGCGCGAACCGAAGAAGCCGCGGTCGGCCGACATGGGGGAGGGGTGCGAGGACTCGATCGCCGGGAAGTCGCCCAGCAGCGGCCGCAGATTGCGGGCGTCACGGCCCCACAGCACCGACACGAGCGGTGTGCCGCGGGCGACCAGCGCCCGGATGGCCTGCTCGGTGACCTCCTCCCACCCCTTGCCCCGGTGCGCCGCAGGCCGCCTGGGGGCCGTCGTCAGCGCCCTGTTGAGCAGGAGCACCCCCTGCTGCGCCCAGGGCGTCAGATCGCCGTTGGAGGGCCGTGGAAGGCCCAGATCCGAGTGCAGCTCCCGGAAGATGTTCTCCAGACTCCCGGGCACCGGACTCACCTCGGGTGCCACCGCGAAACTCAGGCCGATCGCATGCCCCGGTGTCGGGTACGGATCCTGGCCGACGATCAGGACGCGCACCTCGTCGAAGGGCTGCTGAAACGCCCTCAGCACATTCGGTCCCGCGGGCAGGTAGGTGCGCCCCGCGGCGATCTCCGCGCGGAGGAAGTCGCCCATAGCGGCGATGCGTTCGGCCACGGGCTCGAGGGCCTGCGCCCACCCCGGCTCAACGATTTCTTTCAACGGTCGTGCTGCCACGGGCCGCACTCTACTGGTGGTCCACCGGTGCTACGACCACACCGGTCGGCTGCGGGTCAGCCGAGCACCACCGCCCGCACGCACAGCACGTCGGGCAGATGCGAGGCGAGCTGCTGCCAGCTGTCCCCGTCGTCCTCGCTCGCGTACACCTCGCCGTTGCGGTTGCCGAAGTAGACGCCCGCCGGATCGGCGTCGTCCGTGCAGAGCGCATCGCGCAGCACCGTGCCGTAGTGGGCGCCGTCGGGGAGGCCCTGCGTCAGCGGCTCCCAGGTCGCTCCGGCGTCACGCGTACGGAACACCCGGCAGCGGTGATCGGCGGGGACACGGTCGGCATCGGCGTTGATCGGGAAGACGTAGACCGTGTCCGCGCGGTGCGGATGCGCGGCGGCGGCGAAGCCGAAGTCCGAAGGCAGGCCCGCACCGATGTCCGTCCAGTTGTCCCCGGAGTCGTCGCTGCGGAAGACCCCCCAGTGGTTCTGCAGGTAGAGCCGGTCGGGATCGGCCGCGTCACGGGTGACCTTGTGCACGCACTGGCCGAACTCGGGGTCGGGGTCCGGCAGGAAGACCGCGGAGACCCCCTTGTTGGACGGAGCCCACCGCTCGCCGCCGTCCTTCGTCCGGAACACGCCCGCGGTGGAGACGGCGACGGTCACCGCACGGGCGTCCCTCGGGTCGGTCAGGATGGTGTGGAGTCCCTCGCCGCCTCCGCCGGGCACCCACTTCGACCTCGTCGGGTGCTCCCACAACGGGCGGACCAGCTCGAAGGATTCGCCGCCGTCGTCGGACCGGAACAGCGCCGCGGGCTCCGTCCCCGCGTACACCACGCCGGGTGCCTCGGGCCCGGCGGGATGCAGCTGCCAGACCCGCTCCAGCGACGCCTCGGTGAACTGGGGGAACTTCACTGCCGGCTGCTTCGGCTCGACCCATGTGGCGCCCAGGTCGTCGGAGTGGAAGACGGAGGGGCCCCAGTGCGCGCTGTCGCCGCCGACCAGCAGGCGCGGTGCCGGCCCGCGGGTGTCGATCGCGATCGAGTAGACGGCCTGCGCGTTGAAGTGCGGATCACCGAACTCCCACTCGCCGCCGCGCCTGCGGCCGATGAAGAGTCCTTTGCGGGTGCCTACGGTGAGCAGTACATCGGTCATGACAAGACCTCCCGAAACGCCGTTGTGCCGGATACGGGACAGTCTGCACCGGGCCACTGACAGTGGCCCGCACATACGGCCGCCGCCCGCCCGGCGCTGTTGCGGCAGGCGCCCTTGACCCTCGTCCGTACGCCGGGTTGGCTGGTGCGGAAAGCGCTTGCTGCCCGGGCGTGCGACGCACTCGGGGACGGACGGAACGGACCGGGGGACGGCCGGATCGGCGGCCCCGGCAGGCGACGACACCCGACCGAGGAGCACCTGTGACGACCTTCGAAGGACTGCCGGGCGCTGTCGCCGTGTCCCACCTCAGGGTCTACGACTGGCCCACGGAGGACGGCCTGCGCGGTGGCACCCCGCATCTGCACCTGACGTGTTCCGAGGGGTACGTGGTCGTCGGCGGCAGCGGCTCCGTACAGACCCTCACGGCGTCGGGCTTCCAGGAGACCCCGCTCGCCCCCGGGGCCCTCGTGTGGTTCACCCCGGGCACCATCCACCGGCTGGTCAACGAGGACGGGCTGCGCATCGTCGTCCTCATGCAGAACAGCGGGCTGCCGGAAGCGGGTGATGCCGTGCTCACGTTTCCGCCCCGGATCCTCGCCGATGCCGGGCTCTACCGTGCGGCCGCCACCCTTCCCGGCGGCACCGAGGACGCGCAGGCCTTCGCCGCGCGCACCCGCCGCGACCTCGCCGTCCAGGGATTCCTCGCACTGCGCGACGCCACCGAGGCCGGCGACCCCGGGCCGCTGGCAGCGTTCCACCGGGCCGCCGCGGAGCTCGTACGCCCCCGGGCCGAGGACTGGCGCGCCCGCTGGCAGCAGGGCGCGGCGGCCGCGTCCAGGGCGACCGGCCGGCACCTCGACGCACTGGCACGCGGCGAGGACGCGCACCTGCGCGATGCCCGGGTGCACGCCGAACAGCCCTCAGCGCTCGGGAGGTTCGGTATGTGCGGCCGCCTCGACGTCTACCCGGGCTGACCGGCTCCGGCGGCGGTGAGCCCGCGCGAGCGGGTCAGCAGCCGGGTGGTGCTGCCGTCGTCCTCCGCGATGTCCCGGACATGCTGGAAGCCGATACGGCTCAGCAGCGCCAGGGACGCGGTGTTCTCCGCGGCGACCGTGGCGTGCACGTGTGGCAGGCCGAGGGGGCCGAGGCCGTATCCGACGAGAGCCGTGGCCAGCTCCGTGCCGAGGCCGCGGCCCCAGGCTTCGGGAGCCAGTGCGTAGACGATCTCGTGGCCGCCCGACTCCGGGGTGGGCTTGATCTCGGCGTGACCCACCCTCCTGCCGTCCTCGTGGACCGCCCACACGTCGAACAGCCCGCGCGCGTACACGTCGGAGAAGATCCTCCCGAACAGGGCCCGGTCCTCGGCCTCGGCGGCAGGCCCGTCGCCCATCCACCGGGACACCCGCACGTCCTGGAACAGCGCCACGAACCCGTCCTCGTCGGCAGGCGTGTACGGAACCAGCAGCAGGCGCCCGGTGCGCAGGGTGGGAGTCACGAGGCGCGACGGTACGCACGCGGTCCCCGCCCCGCCAACAGGGTTTCGCCCGTTCGTCAGCGGGCCGGCGGGGCCGTGCTGCTGCGGACCACCAGGCTCGTCGCCAGGTCGACCCGGGTGGTGGCGGGCTGCCTGCCCCGGCCGAGGTCGAGCACCAGCCGGGCTGCGGTCTCGGCCATCTCTATCAGGGGCTGGCGCACGGTGGTGAGAGGCGGCCCGATCCACCGGGTGAGCGGCAGGTCGTCGAATCCGACCACGCTGAGATCCTCCGGAATCCGCAGCCCCAGCTCACGCGCGGCCTCGTACACGCCCAGTGCCTGCAGGTCGTTGCCGGCGAAGATGGCGGTGGGAGGGTTCGGCAGGCGCAGCAGCTCCAGGGCCGCCGTGTAGCCGTCCTCGTGGTGGAACTCGCCCTCACGGACGAGCTCGGGGTCCATCGGAATGCCCGAGGTCTCCAGCGCGGCACGGTAGCCGTCGATGCGGGCGCGGCTGCACATCATGCGGGTCGGCCCGCCGATGACGCCGATCCGGCGGTGTCCCAGACCCGTCAGATGGCGTGTGGCGGCGAGGCCGCCCTGCCAGTTGGCCGCACCGACCGAAGGGATGTCGTCGCCGGGATCGCCCGCCGGGTCGACCACGACGAACGGGATGCTGCGGCTGTTGAGCTGGGCCCGCTGAGCGGCGTCCAGGTCCGAGAGCACCAGGATGACGCCGGCCGGGCGGCGTGCCAGGACACCGTCCACCCAGGTCTGGCCCGGGGTCAGCCGGCCGGCGCTCTCCGAGAGCACCAGGCTCAGGCCCTCCTCGCGGGCGACGTTCTCGACTCCCCGGACGACTTCCATCGCCCAGGCGCTGTCCAGTTCGTGGAAGACCAGGTCGATGAGCTGGGACTGTTGCGAGGCGCCGCGCCTGCGGCGGTAGCCGTGGCGCAGCAGCAGCTCCTCCACCCTGCTGCGGGTGCTGGGGGCAACATCGGCTCGCCCGTTCAGCACTTTCGAAACTGTCGGAGCCGAAACTCCGGCCGCTCGGGCGATTTCTGCCAGCGTGGCGGTGCTCTCCGACGACTCGTCGACGGACACCTTCTCCGGTTGGGGCTGGACCTTTGCAGGGCTCATGCACGAATCGTAGCTCCCCGAAGCCCCGAACAGGTGGCCGGGCGGTGTTGGTAAATCCTTGACCCCGCCCTCTTGACGGGCCCGAAACACGACCGTACGGTTCCGGCAACATTCGAAAGGCAAGCCGAAACATTCGACAGAGGGTGCGGTCATGCGGTCGGGTATTTTCACTCAGGGCACACGTACGACGAGATGGGTCGCAGTCGGCGCGGCGATGGCGATGGCCGGGCTCCTGGCCGGCTGCGGTTCGGGAGACAGCGGCAGTGACGGCGGCGGCACCATCACCGCCTACGTCTACGGCGATGACGCGGTCAAGGTACAGCAGGCCGCGGTCGACACGTTCAACAAGACCTCCAAGGTCAAGGTCAAGCTGGTGTCGGTCCCCGGGACCGACTACGTGAACAAGCTCCGCAGCGCCATGGGCTCGCCCAGCGCCCCGGACGTCTTCTTCAACTGGGGCGGCGGTTCCATCAAGCCGTACGTCGACTCCAAGAACCTCGTCGACCTCACCTCGACCATCAAGAACGACGCCACGCTCAAGGACGGCTTCCTTCCGTCGATCATGACCGCGGGCAGCCTCGACGGGAAGATATACGGGGTGCCGATGCGCGGCATGCAGCCCGTGATGGTCTTCTACAACAAGAGCCTCTTCGCCGAGCACAAGCTCGAGGTCCCCAAGACGTGGGAGGACCTCCAGAAGGCCATCGCCACCTTCAAGGCCGCGGGCATCACCCCCTTCGCCCTGGGCGGCTCCGACAAGTGGCCCGAGCTGATGTGGATGGAGTACCTGCTGGACCGGATCGGCGGACCCGAGGTCTTCCAGAAGATCCAGAACGGCGACACCGACGGCTGGGGCGACCCCGCGGTGCTCAAGACGGCGCAGACCGTCAAGGAGCTGATCGACGACGGCGCGTTCGGCAAGAACTTCAACTCGGTCGACTACGGCAACGGCGGAGCCCCGACCCTGCTCAACAAGGGCAAGGCCGCCATGCACCTCATGGGCTCGTGGGAGTACTCGACCCAGCTGGGCAAGGCACCCGAATTCGCCAAGAAGGACCTCGGCTGGGCCGCGTTCCCGACCGTGGCGGGCGGTGTGGGTGACCCGGCGAACGTGGTGGGCAACCCGACCAACTACTGGTCCGTCAACGCCCGTACCAAGCACAAGGACGCCGCCATCGCGTTCCTGAAGACGATGGCGTCGAAGACCTACGCCCAGGCCCTCGTCGACAACGGTGACATCCCCACCACCTCCAACGCGGCCTCGATGCTCAGCACCTCGCCCAACCCCCAGTTCGCCAACGACCAGTACCAGCTGGTCCAGAAGGCCCCGAGCTTCACCCTCTCGTGGGACCAGGCCCTGGAGGCCCAGTACGCCACCCCGCTGCTCACCGAGATCAGCAAGCTGTTCGCCGGCAAGACCACGCCGGAGCAGTTCGTCGAAGCAATGAAGGCCGCAAAGTAACGATGTCCCACCACACTCCGCACGCGAAGAGGCGCGGAGACAGGAAGGCGGCCGTCGGCAACGTCGGCCGCCCCCCGGTCGCCTGGGCCCTGCCCGGCATCCTCTTCTTCGCCGTCTTCGCGATCATCCCCCTGGCGATCGCCGTCTACCTCTCCTTCTGCGAATGGGACGGGCTCAACTCCCCGACCCTGACGGGACTGGACAACTGGACCCGGTTGTTCAAGGACTCCGAGTTCGGCCAGGCAGCCTGGCTGAGCCTCCTGCTCACCACGATCAGCTGGGCCTTCCAGACCCCTGTGGCCCTGCTGCTGGGCGTCTGGGCCGCGGGACGCCAGCGCAGCCGGGCCGTGCTGTCCGCGGTCTTCTTCATCCCGCTGCTGCTCTCCACCACCGCGATCGCCATGCTCTTCCACGCCCTGCTGGACCCCAACTTCGGTGTGATCAAGGAGATCGGTCCCTGGATCGGCATCGATCCCAACATCATGGGATCGTCCACGGGCGCACTGCTCATGGTGGCGTTCGTCGGCGGCTGGCAGTTCATGCCCTTCCACACCCTGATCTACCAGGGCGGTGCCCGGCAGATCCCGGAGGTCCTCTACCAGGCGGCCGCCATCGACGGCGCCGGCATGGTGCGGCAGTTCTTCCACATCACCCTGCCGCAGCTGCGCCACACGATGACGACCTCGTCGGTCCTGATGATCGTCGGCTCGCTGACCTACTTCGACACCGTGCTCATCATGACCAAGGGCGGTCCCGGCACGGACACGACGATCCTGCCGTACCTGATGTACCGGACCGGCTTCCAGACCTACGACCTGGGCTACGCCGCAGCCATCGCCACCGCACTGGTCGTCGTGGCCACCAGTCTCTCGCTGATCCTGGTCCGCTTCAGCGGCTTCGGATCCATGCGGTCCACCCGGGAAGGTATGTGACGCGATGTCGATCGACACCCGCCCCGTTGCCCCGCAGCGGATCTCGCCGTCCCTGAAGCGCCATCAGGCGTCCGCCCGCCGCCGGAAGCTGCTGGGCAACCCGCTGGCCGGCCTGGGCTCGCTGGTCTGGCTCGTCATCGTCCTGGTGCCGCTCTACACGCTGGTCTCCGCGTCGCTCATGCGCCAGGACGAGGCGCTGAACGGCGACCCGCTGGCGTTCCCGACCGATCCGACGTTCGACAACTACAACACCGTGCTGCACAGCGGTTTCCTCACGCTGCTCGGCAACACCGCGATCGTCGCGGTGTCCACGGTCGCCATCGTGCTGGTGCTGTCCATCCCGGTGGCGTACGTGGCGGTGCGCACCCGCAGCCGCCTCTCCTCGCTGGCCTTCCGGACGTTCCTGCTCGGTGTGGCGATTCCGGCCCAGGCGGTGATCGTGCCCCTCTACCTGCTGATCGGGAAGATGGGTCTCTACGACACCCTCTACGCGATCATCCTGCCGACTGCCGCGTTCTCCATGCCGGTTGCCGTCCTGGTGCTCAGCGGCACCATGCGGGATGTCTCGGAGGAGATGTACGAGGCGATGTCCCTCGACGGCGCGTCGCCCGTGCGGATGCTGTGGCAGCTGGCGATCCCGCTCTCCAAGGCCGGCATCAGCACGGTGGCGATCTTCTCCGCACTGCAGGCGTGGAACGGCTTCCTGTTCCCCCTGATCCTGACGCAGTCGGAGGAGAACCGGGTGCTGACGCTGGGGCTGTTCAACTTCATGACCCAGTTCGGCGTGAACATCCCGGCCGTGCTGGCGGCGATCGTGCTCTCCGTCGTGCCCATCTTCGCCGTGTACCTCGTGGCCCGGCGTGCGCTGGTCAACGGACTGATGGGGGTGGGCGGCAAGTAGCGACACCTCTGCCGCCCCGCACCACCGCACTCTTGAGAGGAACCCCTGCCGCCATGGCAATCCACGCCCACCCCCAAGCCGAAAAGGCCGACCCGGTACCCGAGGCCGACGGCCCCTGGCGCGACCCCTCGCTCACCCCAGAGGTGCGGGTGGCCGATCTCATCACCCGGATGACCCTCGAGGAGAAGGCCGCACAGCTCTACGGAATCTGGGTGGGCGCCGACGCCGAGGGAGACGGGGTCGCACCCCACCAGAACGACATGGTCGACCCGGTCGACTTCGAGGGGCTCACCACCCGCGGACTCGGCCAGCTCACCCGGCCGTTCGGCACCGCCCCGGTGGACCCGGGTGTCGGCGCCGTCGCCCTGGCCCGCGCGCAGTCCCGGATCACCGAGGCCGGCAGGTTCGGCATCCCGGCGCTCGCCCACGAGGAGTGCCTCGCCGGCTTCACCGCATGGGGCGCCACCGCCTATCCCGTGCCGCTGGCCTGGGGCGCGGCCTGGGACCCGGAGCTCGTCGAGGAGATGGCCCGGCTGATCGGCGCCGACATGCGGTCGGTCGGTGTCCACCAGGGGCTCGCTCCCGTCCTGGACGTCGTGCGGGACCTTCGCTGGGGCCGCGTGGAGGAGACCATCGGCGAGGACCCGTATCTGGTCGCGACGATCGGTTCGGCCTACGTCCGGGGCCTCGAGTCCGCCGGGATCGTCGCCACGCTGAAGCACTTCGCGGGCTACTCCGCGTCCGCCGGGGCGCGGAACCTCGCGCCGGTCCGCGCGGGCGGCCGGGAGATGGCCGATGTGATCCTTCCGCCCTTCGAGATGGCGCTCCGCGAGGGCGGTGCCCGCTCGGTGATGCACTCGTACGCCGAGATCGACGGTGTGCCCGCCGCCGCGGACCCGGCACTGCTCACCGGACTGCTCAGGGACACCTGGGGGTTCGCCGGGACCGTCGTCGCCGACTACTTCGGCATCGGGTTCCTGGAGACCCTGCACAAGGTCGCCGCCGGTCGCGCCGATGCCGCCCGGCTCGCGCTCACCGCCGGCGTCGATGTGGAGCTGCCCACCGTACGCAGTTACGGCGACGAGCTCATCGCCGCGGTGCGCGAGGGCGCGGTGGCCGAGGAACTGGTGGACCGGGCTCTGCGCCGCGTCCTGCTGCAGAAGTGCGAACTCGGGCTGCTCGACCCGCAACGGCCGGTCCTGCCCGCCGCGCTCGACGGGGTGGACCCGGACCGGGCGCGCGGCACCGTGGACCTCGACCCGCCGCGGAACCGGGCCCTGGCCAGGCTCCTGGCCGAGCGGTCCTGCGTCCTGCTCGCCAACCCCGGCGACGTGCTGCCGCTCGGCGGCACCGGACGGATCGCGGTCGTGGGGCCGCGCGCCGACGACCCGCTGGCCATGCTCGGCTGCTACTCCTTCCCCAGCCATGTGGGCGTCCTGCACCCCGAGATGCCGATGGGCATATCCGTTCCGACGGTGCTCGAGTCGTTGCGCGAGGAGTTCCCGGGTGCCGGGATCGACTTCGCGGAGGGCTGCGACGTCGACGGGGCGGACGCCTCCGGAATCGCGCAGGCCGTGGAACTGGCCGCCGGCGCAGATGTCTGCGTGGCCGTGCTCGGCGACCGGGCCGGCCTGTTCGGCCGTGGCACCTCGGGCGAGGGCTGCGACGCGGCCGACCTGTCCCTGCCAGGCATCCAGGCCGAGCTGCTGGACGCCCTGCTGGACACGGGAACCCCGGTGGTCCTCGTGCTGCTGACGGGCCGCACGTACGCGCTCGGCGGCCGGGCCGACCGGCTGGCCGGATGTGTACAGGCCTTCTTCCCGGGTGAGGAGGGCGGATCGGCGCTGGCGGGCGTGCTGTCGGGGCGGGTCAACCCTTCCGGGCGGCTGCCCATCGGGGTCCCCAACGGTCCCGGCGGCCAGCCGTGGACCTACCTGCAGCCGCCGCTCGGCCGGGTCAACGGGGTGAGCAACCTGGACCCGACCCCGCTCCACCCGTTCGGCCACGGACTCTCGTACACCTCCTTCGACTGGGAGGCCGGCGCTCCCGTCCCGGCCGAGCTGCCCACCGACGGCGCCACCGACCTCGAGCTCACCGTCCGCAACAGCGGCGAACGCGACGGCGCCGAAGTCGTCCAGCTCTACGTCCACGACCCGGTCGCCCAGACCACCCGCCCCGAGTCGCGGCTGATCGGCTACGCCAGGGTGCCGCTCGCCGCGGGGGAGACCCGGCGGGTCCGCTTCCGCTTCCATGCGGACCTGGTGTCCTTCACCGGGACGGGCGGGCGCCGGATCGTCGAGCCCGGCGACATCGAGCTGCGCTTCGCCGCCTCCAGCGACCACGCCGACATCCGGCACACGGTACGGCTGCGCCTCACGGGGCCCGAACGCACCGTCGATCACCGGCGCCGGCTCGTCTGCACCACGTCGCACGAGCCGGTGGTCCCGGAGAACTGACGCAGGGGGCAGCGATTCCCTGCCCGCCCGCTCCGCACGCCCAGGGTGTGCGGAGGTGATGTCGAAACTTTCGAAGGCGCCCCGGAGCCCTCGGCGTGAGTCGAGGGCTCCGGACGGGGCGCCCCTGCGGAAAGGCATCTGTCATGCTCAAGGCAACCTGCTCGGTGGCGGTCGGCGCCGCCGCTGCCGCGGTTCTCGGCCGGAAGACCGGACCGCGCATCGGCACGGCCGTCGACACGGACGCCCTGGCCGACGACGCCCCCCACCGGGCCCACCCCGTCGACTTCGCCAGGAAGAACGGACAGCTCGTCCGGGGCCACACCCTCGTCCGGCACAGTCGGCTTCCTGCCTGGACCGACAACGGTGGCTTCACCGCCGAGGAGCTGCGGGAGATCCTGCACCGCCACATCGCGGCGGACGTCCTCGACGAGAACAACACGGCCGAGCCCGCCTACGGCACGCAGCGTCAGACCCTGACGCTCGCCGCGGGCCGGCACTGAACGCGCACCAGCTCCATGGGTACGGAAGAGGCGACTCAATGACCGAAGACCTCCGGATCACCGGAGTGAGAATCACCCCTGTTGCCTTTCGGGACCCGGCTCTGCTGAACGCGGTCGGTGTGCACGAACCCTTCGCGCTGCGTGCGATCGTCGAGGTCGACACGGGCGACGGCCTGGTCGGTCTCGGCGAGACCTACGCGGACGAGGGGCATCTGCACCGGCTGCGGGCAGCCGCGGAGGCCGTCACCGGCATGGACGTGTACGCGCTCGGTGCCATGCACCGCAGGGTGGCCGACGTGCTGGCCGGCGACAGCGGAACCGGCGGATCCGGACTCACCGGAATGATCACCACGAGCAGCGCCGTGGACCGGGTGTTCTCCCCGTTCGAGGTGGCCTGCCTGGATATCCAGGGCAAGGCGGCGGGCCGCCCGGTGAGCGACCTTCTCGGCGGTGCCGTACGGGACTCCGTTCCGTTCAGCGCCTATCTCTTCTACAAGTGGGCGGCGCATCCCGGGGCCGAGCCTGACAGCTGGGGCGAGGCCCTGGACCCGGACGCGATCGTCGCCCAGGCCCGACGCATGATCGCCGAGTACGGCTTCTCGGCGGTCAAGCTGAAGGGCGGGGTGCGGCCGCCCGAGGAGGAGGTCCAGGCGATCCTGGCCCTGCGCGAGGCATTTCCCGCGCTGCCGCTGCGGCTCGACCCCAACGCGGCCTGGAGCGTCACCACTTCGATCGAAGTGGCGCGCCGTCTCGAGGGCGTCCTGGAGTACCTGGAGGATCCGACACCCGACCTCGACGGTATGGCGCGGGTGGCGCGGGAGACATCGATCCCCCTCGCCACCAACATGTGCGTCGTCGCCTTCGAGCACCTGGCGCCCGCCGTCGAGCAGGGATCGGTCCAGGTGGTGCTCTCCGACCACCACTACTGGGGCGGTCTCAACAGATCCCGCCTGCTGTCCGGGATCTGCGACACCTTCGGACTGGGTCTGTCGATGCACTCCAACTCGCATCTCGGGATCAGCCTGGCGGCGATGACGCACCTGGCAGCCGCCACACCGAACCTCACCTACGCCTGTGACACCCACTGGCCGTGGAAGACCGAGGACATCGTGGTCCCCGGCACGCTGGCCTTCGCCGACGGGGCCGTGAAGGTCCCCCGGGGGCCGGGACTCGGCATCGAACTCGACCGTGACGCGCTCGCCCGTCTGCACGAGCAGTACATCGCGTGCGGACTGCGCAACCGGGACGACACCGGCTACATGCAGCGGATCGACCCGTACTACGAGAAGAAGACGCCCCGTTGGTGATCCGCCGCGGCCGTCGGATCCCGGCCGGCCGCGGTGCGGTCCGACGCAGATCAAGGAGTTCTCATGGCCCCGCTCGACTGGGCCGCCCTGGGCGGCTATTTCCTGGTGATGCTGCTCATAGGCCTGTGGTCGCACCGCCGCGTAGGCAATGTGAGTGACTACTTCACCGGTGGCGGCCGGATGCCCTGGTGGCTCTCCGGTATCTCCCATCACATGTCCGGGTACAGCGCGGCCGTGTTCGTCGCCTACGCCGCCATCGCGTACAGCTACGGGATCACCGTCTACGTCTGGGCCTTCCTGCCGCTCGCGCTCGGAACAGCCGTGGGCGCCTGGCTGTTCGCCCCGCGCTGGCAGCGGCTGAGGCAGCGTTACGCGGTCGCCTCGCCGCTGGAGTACCTGGCCAAGCGGTACAACGTGCCCACCCAGCAGGCGCTCGCCTGGAGCGGCGCCCTGCTCAAGGTGTTCGACGTGGCCGCCAAGTGGGCATCGGTGGCGGTGCTGCTCAACGTGTTCACCGGCATGTCGATGACGGTGGGCATCCTGATCACCGGCATCGTCACACTGCTCTACTGCACCGTGGGCGGACTCTGGGCCGACGCGCTCACCGACTTCGGGCAGTTCATCATCCAGGGCGTTGCCGCGCTCGCCATGGTCTGGGTCGTGCTGGACCGGCTGGGCGACGGTGCGGCGGGCCTGGGAACCATCTGGAACAGGCTGCCGGACGGGCACGGGCAGCCGCTCGTCGGTCCGTACACGGCGACCTTCCTCGGCGCCTACGTCGTCGTGAAGCTCTTCGAGTACAACGGCGGCATGTGGAACCTGGCCCAGCGGTACATGGCCACGGACTCCCCGAAGGCCGCACGCCGTTCCGCCGGGCTCTCGGCGCTTCTGTACGTGGTGTGGCCGGCCGTGCTGCTGTTCCCGCCCGTCGCCGCTGCCGTGCTGCTGCCCGGGATCGCCGATCCGGAGAAGGTCTACGCGCTGATGGCGGAGTCGTACCTGCCCGCCGGGCTCGTCGGTCTGACCCTGGCGGGAATGTTCTCGCACACGATGGCGATGGCCTCGTCGGACGCCAACGCGGTCTCCGCGGTCGTCACCCGCGACATCATCCCCGCGGTGGTCCGCCGCGCCAGGGACCTGTCCCCGGCGACCGGACTCCTCGTCGCCCGGGTCTGCACCGTCGTGTTCATCACCATCAGCATGATCGTCGCCATCGAGGCGGACCACTTCGGCGGTGTGCTGGGCATCATCGTCGGACTCGTCGCGGCCGTGATGGGCCCCATCTCCATCCCGATGCTGCTGGGGCTGCTGCCGGCCTTCCGGAAGTTCGGACCCCGCGCGGCCCTGTCCTCCTGGGCGTTGGGACTGCTGGGCTACGTCCTCGTGAAGTTCGTGCTCGAAAGCACGGACCAGACCCTGGTGATCGTCACCCCGCTGGTCACCTCGCTGGTGGTGTACGTCGCCGTCGGACTGATCAGCCCGGAGCCCGACGACACCGCCGACGCGATCGTGGCAGCGCTCTCACCCGCTTCCGACGGCGACGGCGAAGCGGTGACAGCCACCGCTGCCCAGCCTGCAGCGGCGTCCGGCGCCATCGACTGACGCGTTCCACCCCTCCACCCGAACACACGTCAAGGACTCACACCCGTCCAATTTGTCAAGAGTGTGAACAAAACTGGGAGAGCAGTATGGACCAGCACGTCCCGCACCACAGCAGTCGCCGATCGATCCTGGGGGCCGGCCTGGGGCTGACCGCGCTCGCGGCCACGCCGCTCGGGTCCCTGATCGGGCTCACCGGCGAGGCCGCAGCGACGGCACCGATGTCCGGCGGACCCGCCCCTCTCCGGCCCACGGATCCCGGCGCCTACATCTCCTTCACCCCGCGCTCCGGCGCCTTCCCGCTGGTGAGGGCCGGCAGGGCGGCCCCGATCGTGGTCAGCGACAGCGACCACGCGGGCGTCGTGCGGGTGGCCGGTGACCTCCTGGCGGACATCGAGCGCGTCACCGGGGTCCGCCCCGTGCTCGCGCACGACACCGCTCCCCAGGGCAGCCGCGAGATCGTACTCGTGGGAACCCTCGGCCGCAGCCCGCTGATCGACGGCCTGGTCGCCGCGCGCAAGCTCAAGGTCTCCGCCATCGAGGGGAAGTGGGAGACCAGCCTGCAGGCCGTGGTGGAGAAGCCGCTGCCGGGTGTGGACCGTGCCTTCGTGATTGCGGGCAGCGACCAGCGCGGCACGATCTTCGGCGCGTACGACGTCTCCCGGGGCATCGGTGTCTCGCCCTGGTACTGGTGGGACGACGTCGCACCCGTACACCGTGACGCGCTGTACGCCCTGCCGGGTCTGCACAGCCAGGGCACCCCCGCCGTGAAGTACCGCGGATTCTTCATCAACGACGAGAACCCGGCGCTCGGGACCTGGGCCCCCGCCTTCTTCGGCCCCGGCAAGGCCCCCGGCTTCGAGGGCGGATTCAACGCCGGCTTCTACGCCAAGATCTTCGAAGTGATGCTGCGGCTCAAGGCCAACTACCTGTGGCCCGCCGTCTGGGGCCGCGCCTTCGCCGAGGACGACCCGCAGAACCACGCCACCGCGAAGGCGTACGGAGTCGTCATGGGCACCTCGCACGAGGCGCCCATGATGCGGGGGATCGAGGAGTGGAACAGGCACGCTGTCGCGGCCGTCCGCGACAGCGCCGGAAACATCACCAAGCCCGGCCACGACCCCTACGGCGGCACCGGCGAATGGTCCTTCCGCCGCAACGCCGAAGCCATCAAGGCCTACTGGAGGCAGGGCATCCGCCGCATGGCGGACGAGGACTTCGAGGGTGTGGTCACCCTCGGCATGCGTGGCAACGGCGACGTCAGCCTGCCCGACGGCGACGGCATCGAGCTGATGAGCGAGATCATCGCCACCCAGCGCCTGATCCTCGCCGAGGAACTCGGCCCCGACGTCGACGTCCCGCAGGTGTGGACGCTCTACAAGGAGGTCCAGCGCTACTGGGACCGCGGACTGCGGGTCCCCGACGACGTCACCGTCGTCCTCACCGACGACAACTGGGCCAACGTCCGCAAACTGCCCGACCTCGAGAACGACGACCGCAGCGGTGGTTACGGCCTCTACTACCACTTCGACTACGTCGGGGTGGGCCGCAACTACAAGTGGGTCGACACCGCCTCACTCCCCAACATGTGGGACCAGCTGCACCAGAGCGCGGCCTACGGCAACCACGGCCTCTGGATCACCAACGTCGGGGACCTCAAGGGCAACGAACTGCCCACCCAGTTCTTCCTGGAGTACGCCTGGAACCCCGACCGCTGGTCCCTGGACCGGATCCCGGAGTGGGAAGAGCAGTACGCCAGGCAGAACTTCGGCGAGAAGCAGGCCGAGGACGTGGCCGCCGTCCTGCGCACCTACGCCCAGCTGCAGTCCCGCCGCAAGCCCGAACTGCTCAACCGGAGGATCACCCTCGACCCCGCCAAGGACCCGGCGAAGGACTCGTCCGCCATCGTCTACGACGACCGGGCCACGCCCTTCAGCCTGACCGACTACCGCGAGCTGGAGCGGGTCACGGAGGACTGGCAGCGTCTGGACACCGCGGCGGCACGCATCGGGCGCAAGCTCCCGGCCTCGGCCCAGGACGCCTGGTACCAGCTGGTCGGCTACGAGGTCCGGGCGACCGCCAACCTGTACGCCCTGCGGGAGGCCGAGTTCACCAACCTCCACTACGCACCCCAGGGCCGAGCCCTCACCAACCAGCTCGCGGCGACCGCCGAGGCCAGGCTCGCCGACGACTTCGCGCTGGCGCGCCGCTTCAACACCGAGGTGGCCGACGGGAAGTGGGAGGGCTTCCAGACCCAGCCGCACATCGGCTACGGCGATGTGGACCGCTACGGGCCCAACGCCCCCTGGCAGCAGCCCGAGCTCAACAACGTGGCGATCGCCGACGAGATCTTCCCCGCCGTGCGGCGCATCGAACTCCCGCGCACGGCCGAGATGGGTGTGGCCATCGACGGCTCGGCCGCCTGGTGGCCGGCTGCGGGGCAGGACGGCGCCGAGCCCGTGCTGCCGGTCTTCAGCCCGTACCAGAGCCAGCCGGCGCAGTACGTCGAGGTGTTCAACCGCGGCTCCGAACCCTTCGACTACCGCATCCGCACGGGCGCGCCCTGGCTGGTCGCCGACCGGACGCGGGGGCGGGTGGACGCCCAGACCCGGGTCACCTTCCGGGTCGACTGGTCACGGGCACCCGAGGGCGTCACCCGGGTTCCGGTCACTGTTTCCGGCCCCGGTGGCAGCGAGGTCGTCGTCCAGGCCGTGATCGACCGCCCCCGGGCGGAGCGCGCACAGCTCGCCGGCTTCGTCGAGGCCAACGGTTACGTCTCCATCGAGGCGGACCACTTCCACCGGGCGCTGGGCCGCGACGGCATCTCCTGGCAGCGCATCCCCGGCATCGGCCGCACGGGTTCGGGCATGGAGCCCTTCCCCGTCACGGCCGCACGTCAGACACCGGGCGGGAAGGGGCCGAGGCTGGAGTACCGGGTCAGCCTGTTCACCACCGGGCCGGTCACGGTCTGGGCGTACCTCTCGCCCCGGAACAACGCACGAGCGGCCGACGGGCTCACCTACGCCGTCTCCTTCGACGACGACGCCCCGCAGTCCGTCAATGTCACCGCGGTCACCGGGGCCGACGACGGCACCATGAACCCGCAGTGGGCCCGTAACACCTCGGACAACGTCAACCGCACCAGCACCGCACACCACATCGGCCGGGCCGGTGTACATGTGCTGAAATTCTGGATGGTCGACCCGACGGTGGTGCTGCAGAACCTCGTGGTGGATACCGGCGGCCTCAAGCCCAGCTATCTGGGCCCGCCGGAGAGTCTCCGGCTGAGCTGACCGGAGCGGGAAGAGGAGGCGCGACAGGCATGAGCATCGAGATCGAGGACACCGAGGGACGCGGTGCGGCGCTGGAGGTGACCCCCGGCCCGGCCGAGGGCGCCCCCAGGGTCGGGATCCTGATCGAGGGCCCGTCGGCCGGCGCCTCCTGGTCCTGCTCCCCGGCCGCGGCCAGGGAACTGGCAGCGGCGCTCGTCGCGGCGGCCGAGGCCGTGGAGAACGCGCGTCTGTCGGATCCGGTCACCGTCAAGGCCCGCGAACTGCTCCGCGGCGACGTACGCGACGGCGACCGGGCCATGACGGTGGAGGGCGTCAGGGTGGACGGGGCGAACGTCCAGGTGACGTGGACGTCGGGTGGCGGACGCAGCTGGAGCCAGATGTACGCGGCCGAGACCGACATCAGGCTCAGGCGGCGGCTGCGGCCCGGTAGGTGAAGGGCGGGCCGGGCCGGTTGTACGAGAGGCTTCGTAATTCGACGATTCCCGTAGTACGGTGATTCTCGTACAAGGCGTGGCCGGCATGTCCGCCGGCCCGTGTCGCCCTGCCCGGCGCATCGTCGCATCCAGAGGAAGCGGAGTCCCCCCGTGAGCGCACTCTTCGAGCCCTACGCCCTGCGGTCGCTGTCCATTCCCAACCGCATCTGGATGTCCCCGATGTGCCAGTACAGCGCGGAGACGTCCGGGCCGGACACGGGCGCGGCGAACGACTGGCACTTCGCCCACTACGCCGCCCGTGCCACGGGCGGTACGGGCCTGATCCTGGTGGAGGCGACGGCCGTCAGCCCTGAGGGCAGGATCAGCCCCGCCGACCTCGGCATCTGGAACGACCGGCAGGTGGACGCCCTCCGCCGCATCACCGACTTCCTCACGCGGCACGGAACCGTTCCCGGCATTCAGCTCGCCCATGCCGGCCGCAAGGCATCGACGGACCGCCCCTGGCGCGGTGGCGGCCCGGTCGAGGCGGGTACCCCGGACAGCGAGGGCTGGCAGCCGGTCGCCCCGAGCCCGGTCGCGTACGACGAGGGCCACCCGGTGCCCGCCGAACTGACCACCGAGGGCATCCAGCAGGTCGTCGCCCAGTTCGCGGATGCCGCCCGCCGGGCGCTCGCGGCCGGCTTCCGCGTCGCCGAGGTCCACGGCGCACACGGATATCTGATCGGCGAGTTCCTCTCCCCGCACACCAACCACCGGACCGACGCCTACGGCGGCTCCTTCGAGAACCGCATCCGCTTCGCCCTGGAGGTCGTGGACGCGGTCCGGGCCGTGTGGCCCGAGGACCTTCCGGTCTTCTTCCGGATCTCCGCCACCGACTGGCTGACCGAGAACGCGGACGACGAGCGGGAGGGCTGGACGGCGGACGACACGGTCCGCTTCGCACGCGAACTGCGGGCGCACGGCGTCGACCTGCTGGACGTCTCCTCCGGCGGGCTCGCGCCGCGCGCGCGGATCCCCGTGGGGCCGGGTTACCAGGTGCCGTTCGCCGAACGGGTCCGCACCGAGGCGGGCCTGCCCGTGGCCGCCGTCGGCCTGATCACCGACCCCGTGCAGGCCGAGAAGATCCTCTCGGAGGAGCGCGCGGACGCCGTCCTGCTCGGTCGGGAACTGCTGCGCGACCCCTACTTCGTCCGCAACGCCTCGCGCTCACTCGGCGTCGATGTGCCGGCACCCGAGCAGTACCTGCGGGCGGTCTGACACGAGGCTGTGCCCGGGTCGCGGGTACCCGGGCCTTTCTCGGTACGCTGATCCGCGATGTTCACTCCACAGGGCCCGACCCTCCGCGAACTGGCCGTTCAGGCGCTGTCATCGACGATGCGCGGATACGACCTGCTCGCCCCGAAGTTCGACCGGACGCCCTACCGGACCCCGGACCGGGTGCTCGACGCCGTCACCCGGGCGGTGCGCCCCCTCGGGGTCTTCGACAGAGGGCTCGACGTCTGCTGCGGCACCGGAGCGGGGGTGGGTGTACTGAGCGGGCTGTGCCGGGAGCGGGTCACCGGAGTCGACTTCAGCGCCGGGATGCTCGCCGTGGCGCAGGCGGCACAAGCGACACGGGCGGCACAGGCAGGGGCCCGCAGTGGTCCGGCGGTGGACTGGGTGCGGGCCGATGCGCTGGCGCTGCCCTTCGCGCCGGTCTTCGACCTGGCTCTCAGCCTCGGGGCGTTCGGTCACTTCCTGCCGAAGGAGCGCCCCGAACTGTTCCGGCAGGTGCACGCCTCGCTGCGGCCGGGTGGCCTGTTCGTCTTCCCGGTCGGTGCGCCGCCCCCGGTGGGTTCGCGTGCCTACTGGTCGCTGCTCGGCTTCGACGCGGCCATGCGGGTGCGCAACGCGCTGTGGCGTCCGCCGTTCGTCATGTACTACCGCACGTTCCGGCTTCCCGATGTGACGGAGGATCTCGTGCGCACCGGATTCTCCGTGCGGTTGCTTCCTCTCACGGACCTCGGCCAGGGGCCGGACGGCAGTCCTCGCGCCCGTCTGGTGGTCGCCACCCGCCGGTAAAACTACGACAGATCTCGTACAATGGACGCCCCGGACGAAGTGGAGCCACAGTGACGTCGAATGCCGCCCGTGCGCTCGCCCACCCCTCGCGCGACGAGATCCGCCTGGAGGGCGTGCTCCATGCGCTCTCCGACCCGATACGCCTGCGGATCGTGCGCCAACTGGCAGGTGCCGCAGACGAGCTGGCCTGCTCCCGCTTCGAGCTTCCCGTCACCAAGTCCACCACCACGCATCACTTCCGGGTGCTGCGCGAGAGCGGTGTGATCCGGCAGATCTACCGTGGGACCGCCAAGCTGAGCGGCCTGCGGACAGAGGACCTGGACGCCCTTTTCCCGGGCCTGCTCGACAGCGTTCTCGGTGCGGCGGACCGGCAGGCGAAGCGTCTCGGCGAGGACTGACCCCGCAGCAGGCCGGCCAGGGGCCGTCCCTACCCGAGGCCGTCGCCCCGTGCCGCGTCGAGCAGCCCGGGCCAGTCGGGGATCTTCACCTGTCCACGTCCGAGCGAACGGCCCAGTGCGGCCTCCGCCCGCTCGATCGACAGCCAGCCGTTCCACTCCACCGGCCGCAGCCCCCAGTTCCGCAGGGCGCCCAGCGGGTCGGCCGCCACCGGCCTTTCCGCGAGGAGCGGCGCGTCGTCGATCAGCGAGGCGACCGTCTCCTTGGCGCACGACCTGTTCGAACCGATCACTCCCGTCGGGCCTCGCTTGATCCATCCGGCGACGTACTCCCCGGGGGACGCGACCCCGTCCCGCAGCACCCGGCCCGCCAGATGCGGCACCGTGCTCCGCGCCGGGTCGAACGGCAGCCCGGGCAGCGGAGTTCCCCGGTAGCCCACGGCCCGCAGCACGAGCTGGGCCTCGATGTCCTCGTAGCCGCCGGTGTCCCGCACTCCGCCGGCACCGTCCGGAGCCGTCCGGGCGAACCGCACACCCGCCACGCGTCCGCCCCTCTCCAGCAGCTCGACCGGGCGCAGGAAGAAGCGGAGCCGGATACGGCGCTCACGGTCGCCCGCAGCGGGCGGCGGGTCCGCCGACCATCCGCGCAGCACCTCCAGATTCCGCCGCACCACGGCGGGCAGCGGCGGCGTCCCGGGTGCGCCCGCCGGGGCCGCGTAAGCAGGGTCGAGGGCCAGTTCCGCACCGTCCACGACCATCCGTGCGCGCGGCAGCGCACCGAGCTCGCGCAGTTCCTTCGTGGTGAACCTCGCCTGTGAGGGGCCCCGCCTGCCCGCGATGTGGACCTCGCGGACCCGGCTCGCCGCGAGTGCGTCCAGGGCTGCCGGGGGCACATCGGTGGAACGCAGCTCCGCCGCGCCGCGGGCCAGGATCCGGGCCACGTCGACCGCGACGTTGCCGACGCCGATCACCACGGCCGAGCGTGCCCCGAGCGTGAAGCCGTCGGCGGCGGTGTCCGGGTGCGCGCTGTACCAGGAGACGAACTCGGTCGCGGAGAAGCTCCCCGGCAGATCCTCGCCGGGAACGGCGAGCGGGCGGTCGGCCGCCGCTCCGACGCAGTAGACCACCGCGTGGTACAGCTCCCTGAGCCGGGCGGGTGACAGCCCGCCCCGGCCGCCCACCTCGACATGCCCGACGAAGGTGATCCGGTCGTCCTCCAGGACCGCCCGGAGACTGTTCTGGAGCGACTTGATCTTCTCGTGGTCGGGGGCGACCCCGTAGCGGACCAGGCCGTACGGGGTGGGCAGCCGGTCCAGGACATGGACCCGCACATCCGGCACCCGCGACTGCTGCAGCAGGGCCTGGGCGGTGTAGACCCCGCTGGGGCCCGAACCGACGACGGCGACACGGAGCACGGCGCACCTCTTCCCGCAGGATGCCTCCAGCATCGCACCGCGGCGCGGAACGGGGGAGAGGCACGCGGGGTCCGGTTTGCCCGGGGCCGTCAGGTCATCAGCTTGCGCATCCGGTCGATCTCCACGGTCTGCTGGGCGACGACATCGGTGGCCATCTCCTCGACGGTGACGTTGTTGCCGTCGGCGAGGGCCTCCGTCGCCATGGTGATCGCGCCCTGGTGGTGGGTGATCATCAGGTCGAGGAACAGCGCGTCGAAGGCCTTGCCCCGTGCCGCACGCAGCTTCTTCAGCTGTTCGTCGGTCGCCATGCCGGGCATGGCGGAGTGGTCGTGGGACTCCGTGCGCTTGTCTCCGCCGTTGTTTTTGAGCCAGCCTTCCATCGCGCCGATCTCCGGCTTCTGACCTGCTGATATGCGCTCGGAGAGCCGTTGGACAGATGTGGAGGCGCCCCGTCCGGAGACCAGTGCGGTGAGGACCAGAGCCTGCTTGTGGTGCTCGATCATCAGCTCGGCGTAGCGGAAGTCCGCAGAATTCGGGGTGTCGTCCCCGGCGGCCTTCACCGCTTCCTCGGCGGACAGCGTCCTTGCCGGCTCGCCCGGTTTCCCGGGCGCCACCACCGAAGGCCCCTTGCCCGACGCGGATTTCGTGTCCTTGTCGCCGCTGCCGGAATCGCAGGCCCCCAGGGCGAATACGGCCACCGCGAGCGTCGCCGCGAGAGCGGTTGCGCGTACGCGCGGGGTCTGACAGCGGATCAACACGGCGACCTCCTGTGCCACATGGGTGTGTTGCAGACCGTCCTAACACCTTCCACAGGGCAAAGATCAAAAACTTTTATTACGTCTCTGTTGCCATCTGTTGGTGTGTACATGCGAGGGACGATACTGCCGGGGTCCACGAACCGTTCAACTATGAACGGACACAAGGGAGGACGCAGTGACCTCGTTGCACACCACCAGAGTGCGGCGCAGACGTCTGGGTGTGGCGGCAGCCGCGGCCGGACTGATCGCCACGCTGTTCACGGCCGGACCCGCGGCCGCGACACCCGACCCCGGTGACAAGGCTGCCACCAGCAGCGGCGTCTCCGTGAGCCAGCAGGCCGAAGCCAGAGCTGCCATCGAGAGCGGCGAGATACCCGGCGTGGACGAGATCGTCCACAGCGACAACATCACTCACGTCGCCAACGTCCCGAAGGACGCCCTGAAGGGCACCAACTCGGACCTGGTCTTCCAGGGGAAGTACGCCTTCTCCGGCAACTACGACGGCTTCCGGATCTTCGACATCAGCAACCCGAAGAGCCCGAGGACCGTCGCACAGGTCCTGTGCCCCGGTTCGCAGAACGACATCTCGGTCTCCGGGGACCTGCTCTTCCTGTCCACCGACTCCTCGCGCAGCGACAACTCGTGCGCCAGCACCACCCAGCCCGCCACGGAGAAGTCCTCCTGGGAGGGCATGAAGGTCTTCGACATCAGCGACAAGCGCAACCCGCAGTACGTCGCCGCAGTCGAGACCGCGTGTGGTTCGCACACCCACACGATCGTTCCCGAGCGCAAGAACGTCTACGTGTACGTCTCCTCGTACTCGCCCAACGCGACGTTCCCGGACTGCCAGCCGCCCCACGACGGGATCTCCGTCATCAAGGTGCCGCGCAACGCCCCCGAGAAGTCCCGGATCGTCAACTTCCCGATCCTCTTCCCGGATGGCGGGAACCCGGGCGCTCCGGACAACCCGGGTGTCTCCAAGACCACCGGCTGCCACGACATCACCGTGCTCCCGTCGAAGGACCTGGCGGCCGGCGCGTGCATGGGTGACGGCCTGCTGTTCTCCATCGAGGACCCCGAGAACCCGAAGATCATCGACCGGGTCCAGGACAACGTGAACTTCGCGTTCTGGCACTCCGCGACCTTCAACCAGGGGGCCAACAAGGTCGTCTTCACGGATGAGCTCGGCGGAGGCGGCGCGGCCACCTGCAACGCCGAGGTCGGTCCGAACCGTGGCGCCGACGGCATCTACGACATCATCGGCAGGGGCGACCACCGCAAGCTGGTCTTCCGCAGCTACTTCAAGATCGACCGCCCGCAGGCCGAGACCGAGGTCTGTGTCGCCCACAACGGGTCGATCATCCCGGTCAAGGGCCGCGACCTGATGGTCCAGGCGTGGTACCAGGGCGGCGTCTCCGTATGGGACTTCACCAACTCCTCGAAGCCGAAGGAGATCGCGTTCTTCGAGCGCGGTCCCATCTCGACCGCCGCGGTCACCACGGCCGGTCCCTGGTCGGCCTACTACTACAACGGCTACATCTACTCCAACGACATCGCCAAGGGCTTCGACGTGCTGAAGCTCGACGACTGGCGGACGGACCCGGCGAAGCGGGTGCGGCTGCACGAGCTCAACGTGCAGACGCAGCCGGACTACTTCGACCACTGACCCGGCCGTAGCTCACGCACCGAACACCGTGCCCCGCCGGGTGGCTCACACCCGGCGGGGCACGCTTAATTCATTGACCGACGAGCCACGCGGGGACATGCTGTACCCCTGGATCCGGCGACGCGGGGGATCGCCGGAATCAGAGGACCCAGTGACATCGGCGGGAGCCGGAAGGAACCGGACGGCAAAGGCGGTACCAGCCGGGGGTCCGTGTCACACCGGACGCCGTCAGGCCGCCGACCTCACGCTCGTACCCGCCGCTGCGGCCCACTCCACCAGCAGGCTCTGGTACTCCGCCTCGTCGTCCGGGGACAGCAGTCCGCCCGAGCGCTGCCACAGGTCACGAATCTCTTCGTTGACCACGGAGGCGGAACGCACGGAACCGGACGTGTTCGGATACGGGGACATGCGTCCAGGCTAAGGCCCCTGTCCGACAATCAGCCCCATCGGCGGACAGGACATCCCTCACACCTTCTCCAGGAAGCCTTCACGAAGCGTACGGATCGGGCCGCCCGTCCGTAGGCGCCACAAGGCCGAGCGCACGGAGCCCGTCCGGCCGCTCCGGCACGGGCAGGTGGTCCACGAAACGCACCTCACAGCCCAGTGCGGCCGCGCCTGCGTCCGCGTGCCGGTCGTCGCCGACCATGACCACGTCCGACGGATCGCGCCCCAGCAGCGTGCAGGCGGTCCGGAACAGACGAGGATCCGGTTTCCGGATGCCGTGCTCGAAGGACAGGATGTAGGCGTCGACCAGGCCGTCCAGGCCGTGCGCCCGGAAAACGGGCCGCAGATCCCAGCCGATGTTGCTGACCACACCGACCGCGACCCCGTTGTGCCGCAGCCCTCGGAGCACCTCCACCGCATCGGGGTACGGGCGCCATGCCTCGGGCGTCATATGGCGGTCGTACAGCGCGTCGCACAGCCCGGGATCCGGGAGCTCCGCCCTGCGGGCCAGGCCGGTGTACGCCTGCCTGTGCATCTCCGCGCTCCTGTCGCGATCGGCCCAGGCCGCTGTGAGGTGCGGCGGGACCCGCTGCGGATGAGGGCCGCCCGGCAGGGCGCCGGCCGCCGTCAGTCGCTGTACGTACCGTTCGAAGTCGGCCCGTCCCATGACCGTGCCCCGTGCGTCGAGGGCGGCGCGCAGCCATGAGTCGACCGACTCGATTCGGAAGAGGGTCCCGGAGAAATCGAAGAGCACACCTTTGACGGCCATGGTCCTGATCCTCGCCGCCTCACGGGCGGCGCGACAAGGCCGCGTCCGGGCCGACGCGCAGCCGGAGCGCCGTGTAACCGGCTGTCGAGAACGCGACCACGGCCGCGCCCAGCAGCAGACCTCCCAGGACATCGGTCATCCAGTGCACCCCCAGGTAGAGGCGTGTGACAGCCACCCCCACGACGGAGACCACCGCCACCGTCAGTGCCGTACGCCACAGCCCCGGTCCCGCGCCGTGCAGGCGCAGCAGCCACAGCAGCAGTCCGCAGCTCACCACCGCCGTCATCGCGTGACCCGACGGAAAGGCCGCGTAGTTCGCCGAATCCACCGGGTCGGGCCACTGCGGGCGCTCGCGGCCCAGGGCGGCCTTCATCCCCTGCTGAACCGCGGTGGCGAGCGCACTGGTCGCGGCCACCCACACGGCGAGCAACCGCGCCCCGCGCCACCACAGGGCGATCACGGCGACAGCGATCAGCGCGCGCATCGTCCAGGGGTCCCATACCCAGTCCGTCAGCACCCGGTTGACCCGGACAAGCCCGGGCTCGGTCACCGCGCTGCGGTGCAGGGCCTCGGCGACCGTTCGGTCCAGTGACATCAGGGGTGCCCAGCGCACCGCGACCAGGGTCAGCAGCGCAGCGGCCAGGGCCGCGCAGATGACTCCGGTCGTCGGAAAGCCGGCTGCGGTGTGCGGGGTCCGGGAAGGAGAGTGCATGGGGACGATCCTCGCGGACACGGGGCGAAACCCACTCATCCCAGAGCGCTGAGTCCCGGAAGGAAGGCCACCACCAGCGGAACGACCGGCACCAGGGCGGCCGCCGCGGTCAGCCGCAGCCGACGGGCCGCGGTGAGCCGCTCCACCGGGGCGAGCAACCGGTTCACCCGGAGCGGCACTTGTGCGTCCGGGGTCGGGCACGGGCCGAACACTCCGCGGTCCTCGTTGAGTTCGACCAGGGCGAGGGCGATCGTGAGGCGCCCGAAGTGCCGGGACGCCACATCGTCCGCCGCCAGTTCGACCAGCCGGTGCATCTCGTCGCGGAACGCGGCGAACACCGGCACCTGCGGGAATCCGGTCGCCAGCGCCGCCGAGCAGTGCAGGAGCCAGTCGTGGCGGGCCTGCGCGTGGCCCTGCTCATGGGCCAGCACGGCATCGAGCTGACGGCCTTTCAGCCGTCCGAGAGCCGCCGTGGTGATGACCAGTTGAGGCGCCGCACCGGGCAGCCACCAGGCATCCGGGCGCTCGCCCTCCAGCACCACCAGAGGGCCGCTGCCGGGCTCCTCGCCGGGCAGCAGCGGGGAACGGACCAGCAGTTCGCTCCGGCGCCGTCTGCGCCGCTGCTGCGCCCGGTGGATCTCCCGTACGAGCATGGCCACGGTCCAGAGGCCGCCGAGCGCCAGCAGCACCGCGATGACGGCCGACCAGGGCCCGTACGCGGCCAGTGCGTAGGCCTCCACCACCGCGCGGGGGGCAGGCGCGAAGACCTGCCCGCGTACCGCCTGCCAGGCGGCGGATGCGCTGAACGTCATGGAGAGCCCGAAGGACAGCAGGACCCCGGCCACCACGCACTGCCAGACCCACAGCGCCACGACCGGCTCGCGCTCCGGCCACTGGGCCCGGGCCATCAGGCGCGGAGTCACCACGGCGGTCAGTGCACCGAGGACCAGCAGCACGAGGGAGACCAGCATGGGCGTCACCCTATGAGGGCCGTGGCACTCGCGGGTATGGCCGTGCACGGCAAGTGACGCACGACACGGCGCAACGGGCCCGCTGTCTCACAGAGTGAGCAGCATCGCGAACATGCCTATCCCCATGGTCAGCCTGCAGGCGAGTGCCAGCTCGGGGCGCGCCTCCCGGCCGGGGCCCGCCGCGCCACCTGCGCTGCCCGGGCCGGCCGCTGCGGTCACCGGGATCAGCCGCCCCGCCGAGCGCAGCACGTACAGCGCGTAGTACGTCAGCAGCACCCCGGTCAGCAGGGGTATGCCTCCGGCCGAGGCCGCGGATCCGTGGTCCATGTGCCCGCCGCGGACGCCCTGGCCCGCGCCGGGTGCCATCGCCACCGCCATGTAGACCATGGCGAGCGAACCGACCAGATGGTGCAGATGGTGGGCGCGGTACGGGGCGGTCATGAGCACCCGCAGAGCCGCCCCGCCGAACAGCACCGCGTACACCGCCCAGGTCCAGCCGGGCAGCGTGAACACGGCAGCGGGCACAGCCATCGCGGCCATGCCGAGACCCATCAGTCCTTCCGCGCGCGCCGTCCTGCGCTCCTCCTCCGTCCCGCTGCGCGTACGCAGCAGGCAGTACGCCCCCGTGGCTCCGCACAGCACCATCAGCAGCCAGCCGGCCAGCGCCGGTCCGTGCACGGTGCACCTCCCCCTACGGTGAACGCCGATGTCACCTACTCGTTGCCCAGCGCCGGATCGTCCTACCGGGGCGCATTGGGGTACTGGGGGAGCGCGCCAGGGCCCGAAGGGGGCGGCCGGCGGCCGGGTTAGTCTCGGACCGCACCGTCGGCAGCAGACAAACGGAGAACGCCACCATGGACATCGCACCGTCCCCTGACCGGGCACAGCTGACCTTCCGCGACGCGACCGAGGCCGATGTGCCGGTCCTCGTGCAGCTCATCCAGTCCGCCTACCGCGGCGACTCGAGCCGGGCCGGATGGACCACGGAGGCGGACATCCTCCAAGGGCAGCGGACGGACGCGGACGGGGTGCGCGAGGTGGTCACGGCTCCCTCGGGGCGGCTCCTGGTGGCCGAGCGGGACGGAGAGCCGGTTGCCTGCTGCCAGCTCGAGCACCGGGGCAAGGCCGCCTACTTCGGCATGTTCGCGGTGAAGCCCGGGCTCCAGGGCGCCGGCCTCGGCAAGGTCATCATCGCCGAGGCGGAGCGTATCGTCCGCGAGAGCTGGGGGGCGACCGAGATGCACATGACGGTGATCTCGGTCCGCGAGGAGCTGATCGCCTGGTACGAGCGCCGGGGCTACCGCCGTACGGGAGAGCTG
This sequence comes from Streptomyces sp. NBC_00683, assembly GCF_036226745.1. NCBI lineage: Bacteria > Bacillati > Actinomycetota > Actinomycetes > Kitasatosporales > Streptomycetaceae > Streptomyces > Streptomyces sp. NBC_00683. The sequence continues at coordinate 7,785,454 of NZ_CP109013.1, forward strand.
ACCCCCTTCCCGTACGGCGACGAGCGTTTCGGCATCCCGCAGCGCGATGATCTCGCGTTCGAGCTGCTGGTCAAGGAGCTGTAGGCCCGCCCGGGGCTCAGGCCGTGAAGCGGCCCGCCCTACGGATCTCCGGATAGTCGGTCGTCGCCCCGTCCAGACCCAGCCCGCGCACCAGACGCAGATGGTCCTGGGTGTTCACCACCCAGCCGATCACCTTCAGACCATCCGCGTGCGCCTGTTCGACGACCTCCAGCGTGGTGCGGCGGATGTTCAGGGCAAGCGTGGAAGCGCCCACCGCCCGGGCGCGTTCGATCACGTCCCCGCCCCAGTGGCTCGCGATGAGCACCGTCCGCACCCCTGGGACCAGCTGCGCGATCTCGGCGACCGCCTCGTCGTGGAACGACGACACCTCGACCCGGCCGGCGAGATCGCGCCGCAGCATCACCTCGGCGAGCGCCCGTGCCGCGGCCACGTCCTTGATCTCCGCCTGCACGGGTGAGCAGACCGCGTCGAGCACCTCCTCGAAGACGGGTACCCGCTCACCCTGTCCGGCGTCGAGCTCGCGGAGCTCCGCCAGCGTCTTCTCGGCGATCAGCCCCCTGCCGTCCGTCGTGCGGTCCACTGCGGCGTCGTGCATGACGGCGAGCGCGCCGTCCTTGCTCAGATGGAGATCCAGTTCGATGGCGTCCATGCCGGCCTGCTCCGCGTGCACGAAGGAGCGCAGCGTGTTCTCCGGCTCGACACCCATGACTCCGCGGTGACCGATGGTGAGAAAAGTCAAGGCAATCCCGCTTCCGTCCGTCGTCGGCCCCCCGCGTGCTGCTCATACCCCAGGGAACCAGGTCTCGCGCGCAGGAAGGCGAATGTCCTGCCTGTCCGGCGGAAGAAGTTGTCCAGCTGATGTGTGGCAGGAAAAATAACGGTGATGATGAAGGATCGCAGGATAATTTTCTGGATCCGACTTGTTCGAAGTGGCCGTGCGTGGTTACCGTTGCTCCACGCGAGGTTCTTCTGTGAAGGAAGTGTTATGACGGAAATTCTTGAGCACGCCACCGCCACCGGCGCGATAGCTGCTGCCCCGCGGGTCGTCGAGCACCCGGCCTGGCCCGTGCTCAAGAGTGCCGTCGAAGAGATCCGTCCCTGGCAGTCGAAGGACGGCTCCATCGACTTCGCGGCCGCGGGAGCGCCCTCCACGGAGACGGCCACCGCCGCCCTCGAGCGCGTGATCACCGCCATTGAGGAGCTCTCCCCGCTGCTCCCGTACGACGCCGCTTACCACCGCGCCCTCGTCAAGGACCTGCGCCGCTGGTCCGCCGACGGGTTCGGTGTTCCGGACTTCCTCGACTCGCTCCTCGCCTTCCAGCCCGCCAGGAACCGCGCCGACGGCCTCCAGCACCTCGTCGTCTTCGCGATGTACACGCAGAACGGCAACCCGGACCGCAACCTCGAAGCGGTCGTGCTGCGCATGGTCTGGCCCGAGTGGCTCGCCGCCCTCGAGGCCACCCGCTACGACAACCCGCTGTTCTGCGGCATCACCTTCGAGGACTTCACCTCGGGTTACGACACCAACTCCGCCGTGCTCTTCCCCGAGACGATCGCCGTGCGCGAGGCACCCGAGCGGTTCAGCTGGGGCGGCATCTTCTGCGACCGCGAGGCGGCACGCTTCCGCCGCGTCACCGAGGCCTCCGTCGAGCTCCTGAGTGTCGAGCTGCCCGACGACATCCGCGAGATGATCGGCGACCAGAAGCGCTGCGAGCAGGCATTCGTCCTCTGGGACATGGTCCACGACCGCACCCACAGCCACGGTGACCTGCCGTTCGACCCCTTCATGATCAAGCAGCGCCAGCCGTTCTGGATGTACGGGCTCGAGGAGCTGCGCTGCGACCTCACCGCCTTCAGGGAGGCGGTGAAGCTGGAGGCCGACGGCTTCGGCCAGGGCCGTGACGTGCAGTTCGCGGTGCTGTTCGACCGGATGTTCCGCTTCCCCGTCACGGGTGAGCGCGTCCGCAACTACGACGGCCTCGGCGGCCAGCTCCTCTTCGCGTACCTCCACAAGCACGACGTGGTCCGCTGGACCGACAACACACTGAAGATCGACTGGGCCCGTGCCCCGCAGGTCACCAACCAGCTCTGCGGTGAGATCGAGAAGCTCTACCGCGACGGCATCGACCGCCCCAAGCTGGTGCACTGGTTCGCCGCATACGACCTGGTCGCCACCTATCTCGCCCCGCACCCCGGCTCCCGCTGGGCCAAGGGTCCGGACGCCCTGGACCTGACCCAGCCGCCGCGGAAGCTCGTCGACGACGTGCTTCCGGACGAGTTTCCCCTGAGCATGTTCTATGAGGCGCTTTCCAAGAAGCTGAAGCACGTGATCGCCTCCACCAAGGGGATCACGGCGACGGATGCCGAGCGGGCAGCTGCGTGAACGCGCGTTCTGAGGAGTCGGTGGCCATGAACGGAACAGACAAGAACGAGGGCAGCGGTGTGCTCGAGGGCGCGGTGATCGCGGTGGCCGGAGCGGCGGGGCCCGCCGGCCGGGCCACCCTGCTGAGGCTCGCCGAGGCGGGCGCGACCGTGGTGGCGTCCGACGCCCATCCGGAGCGGCTCGCCGAGGCGGTCGATGCCGCCCGGTACGCGCACGGTGGAGCCACCGTCACGGGAGACATCGTCGATCTGCTCGACGTGGGTGCCGCGCGTGAGTGGGTGGACAAGACGGAGAAGGAGTTCGGCCGGATCGACGGCCTCGTCCATCTCGTCGGGGGCTGGCGCGGCAGCGCGTCCTTCGCCGAGACGTCGCTCGCCGACTGGGACTTCCTCGAGAAGCTGCTGATCCGTACGGTCCAGTCGACTTCTCTCGCGTTCCAGGACGTCCTGCAGCGCAGTGACCGCGGCCGTTATGTCCTGGTCAGCGCGGCAGGGGCCAGCAAGCCCACGGAGGGCAACGCTGCCTACGCAGCCGCCAAGGCCGCGGCGGAGGCCTGGACGCTCGCTCTGGGCGACGCCTTCCGCAAGGCGGGGGGCGACGACGGTCCGACCTCGGCTGCTGCGATCCTGGTCGTCAAGGCACTGGTGCACGACGCGATGCGCGCCGAGCGCCCGAATGCGAAGTTTGCGGGCTTCACCGACGTCAAGGAGCTGGCCGAGGCCATCGCCGGCGTCTGGGACATGCCCGCCGGAGAAGTGAACGGAAAGCGTCTGTGGCTGACCCCGCAACCGTAAGGACCGATGCGCGCCGTCACCACGATCCGCAGATACGCGGTTTCGCCAGTGACAACTACGCGGGCGCGCACCCGGAGATCCTCGCCGCCCTCGCTCTCGCCAACGGCGGCCATCAGGTCGCCTACGGCGAGGACGACTACACCGGGCACCTCCAGCGGGTCATCCACAGCCACTTCGGGCCGACCGCCGAGGCCTTCCCGGTGTTCAACGGCACCGGCGCCAACGTGGTCGCCCTCCAGGCCATGACCGACCGCTGGGGTGCGGTGATCTGCGCCGAGTCCGCCCACATCAACGTGGACGAGGGCGGCGCACCGGAGCGGATGGGCGGACTGAAACTGCTCACCGTCCCGACCCCGGACGGCAAACTGACACCGGAGCTCATCGACCGCCAGGCCTACGGCTGGGACGACGAGCACCGGGCGATGCCGCAGGTCGTGTCGATCACCCAGAACACCGAGCTCGGTACGGTCTACACACCGGCCGAGATCCGGGCCATCTGCGATCACGCCCACGAGCGGGGCATGAAGGTCCACCTCGACGGGGCCCGGATAGCCAACGCCGCCGCGTCGCTGGACGTGCCGATGCGTACGTTCACCAACACGGTCGGCGTCGACGTCCTCTCCTTCGGGGGCACGAAGAACGGCGCGCTCTTCGGCGAGGCGGTCATCGTCCTGGACCCGGACTCCGTCCGTGCGATGAAGCACCTGCGCAAGCTGTCGATGCAGCTGGCCTCCAAGATGCGCTTCGTCTCAGTCCAGCTCGAGGCGCTGCTCGCCCGAGACCTCTGGCTGCGCAACGCCCGGCACGCCAACGCCATGGCGCAGCGCCTCGCCGAGGGGGTCCGCTCGGTGGACGGCGTGGAGATCCTCTATCCCGTCCAGGCCAACGCCGTCTTCGCCCGGCTGCCGCACGATGTGAGCGAACGGCTGCAGAAGCGTTTCCGGTTCTACTTCTGGGACGAGAAGGCCGGCGACGTCCGCTGGATGTGTGCCTTCGACACCCGGGAAGAGGACGTCGACGCGTTCGTGCTCGCGCTCAAGGACGAGATGTCCAAGTAGTCGCAGGGGATGCGGCCGACCGGAGCTCCGGTCGGCCGCATCGCTGTGCCCGGGGCACACGTAAGTTCACTGGAGTGGACTGTCCAGTACGCTGTGTCGTACCGCGTGCGGCTGTTCCGGAACGTCCGGACCTGTGCCCGCAACGCGCCGGAGTGAGGCGGACGATGGCTCTGACGATCACAGTTACCGACGAAGTGCGCAGCCTGGCCCCGGGCTTCACCCACGTCGCCGTCGAGGCGCACGGTCTGGTCAACGGGCCCAGCGACGAGGCCAGTTCGGCGCTGCTGGACGATGCGACCCGCAGGCTCGTCGAGCGGCTCGGCGGCCGGGCGCCGCACGAGGACCCGCACCTCGCTGCCTGGCGCGAGACCTACGCGTCCTTCGGCGCCAAGCCCTCACGCACCCGGAACTCCGCCGAGGCGCTGGCCAGGCGCGCGCTCACCGAGGCCGGACTGCCCCGGATCAATCTGCTGGTCGACCTCTACAACGCGATCAGCGTCGCCCACCTGATCCCTGTCGGCGGCGAGGACCTGGACCGCATCAGCGGTGCCATGCGGCTCGTGCGCGCCACGGGGCAGGAGCCCTTCCCCACCGTCGTCGGCGGCGAGGACGCCGTGGAGCACCCCGAGCCCGGCGAGGTGGTCTGGTGCGACGACGAGGCCGTCACCTGCCGCCGCTGGAACTGGCGGCAGGGCGTGCGCACGCGTCTCACCGAGGAATCGGTGAACGCCCTCTTCCTGCTGGAGGGTCTTGCCCCCGTTACGCCCGGCGAGCTCGGGGCCGCAGCCACCGAACTCGCCGAGTCCCTCGAGAAACTGAGCCCCGGGGTACGGATCACCCTCCACGAACCGGCGTGACTTCTTGCTGCCGTGCGGCCGGTTCAGCCGAGCTCGCGGACCTCGGCGGGCGTCGGAGCCGTACCGCCGAGGTGCGCCGGAACCCACCAGGTGTCGCTCGCGTCCTTGGGGCGCACCGGATAGGCGCGCTGCGCCGCCTCCAGGAGCTCCTGCACGCGCTCCCGCAGCCGGCGGGTGATCGCGCCCGCGTACTGGTCGGTGGGCGCCTCCAGGGGCTCGCCCACCCGGATGGTGACCGGGATGTGGCTGCGCCGGAAGTTGCGCGGGCGGCCCTTGGTCCACAGCCGCTGCGTACCCCACAGCGCCATCGGGATCAGCGGCACGCCGGCCTCCTGGGCCAGCCGCGCGGCACCCGACTTGAAGCTCTTCAGGGTGAAGGACTGGGAGATCGTCGCCTCGGGGAACACGCCGACGATCTCGCCGGACCGCAGCGAGGCGAGCGCGTGCGCGTAGGCGTCCTCGCCCTGGTTGCGGTCGACGGGGATGTGCTTCATGCCGCGCATCAGAGGGCCGGAGACCTTGTGCCGGAAGACCGATTCCTTCGCCATGAAGCGGACGAGCCGCTTCTGCGGGAGGGCGCCGAGTCCGGTGAAGATGAAGTCCAGATAGCTGATGTGGTTGCTGACCAGTACGGCGCCACCGGTCTTCGGGATGTGCTCCGAACCCTGTGTGTCGATCTTCAGGTCGAGCGCCTTGAACAGCGTACGAGCGGCGCCGACGACCGGCCGATAGACGAGTTCTGCCATCTGGATGAAGACCCTTCTTCAGTGCCTGGGGTGGGTTCTCCCGGCGGAAGTTACGCAGCCGTAGGTAATCGGCATTGTGGCGATCGTGCCCCATGTGCGACGCCGTGGCCAGCCCCAAAGGCCCCGGCGCGCGAGATTCTCGTCACGTGAAACCTCCGGGAATGTAATGGGGCCATACGGTGCTGACCCTTTGCGCAGAGCTCTGAGAAGGAGGACGTGGATGGACGGGCAGACGGCTGCCGAGACCCTGGACGCCGCCCAACTCGGCGCGGAACTGGGGGATCGGGCGACGCTCGTGCAGTTCTCCAGCGCGTTCTGTCAGCCCTGCCGGGCCACTCGGCGCACGCTGGCCGAGGTGGCGGGGATGGTCGACGGCGTGGCACACATCGAGATCGACGCCGAGGCGCATCTCACGCTCGTACGCAGGCTCGACATCGCGCGCACGCCCACCGTCCTGGTGCTCGACGCGGCGGGCACGATCGTCCGACGGGCTGCGGGGCAGCCGAGGACGGCCGACGTCGTCGCGGCGCTGGGGCAGGCGATGTGACGGACCGTGATGCATCTCCCACATAGCGGGACGCGCTTGACTGCACACACCACGTATCGTCAGTCTGACGTCATGCCGCCAGCACTCCTTCTCTACGGCCGGGTCCATGTGGACCTCGTACGCCATGCCAGTGCGCGCTGTCCGGGTGCCTGAGAACCCACGGCCCCCGTACATCCCCTCGCAGAAGGACATCCCATGACGGCCTCGCCCGATCTCGCCACCCCCCGGACGGCCTCGCCCGAACTCCTCCGTTCGGTCTTCCGGCAGCACGCCGCCGGTGTCGCCGTGATCACCGCGGCCGGAGAGCGCCCGGTCGGTTTCACGGCCACCTCGCTCAACTCCGTTGCCGCCGAGCCCCCGCTCATCTCCTTCGGTGTGGGCACCGGGTCCTCCAGCTGGCCCGTGGTGGCCGAGGCCGAACACATCGGTGTGCACATACTCGGCGAGCAACAGCAGGAGCTGGCCGCCACGTTCGCGCGCAGCGGCGCCGACCGGTTCGGCCCGTCCACCGGCTGGCGCAGCGGGCCGGAAGGCGTACCCCTGCTCGACGGTGTGGTCGCCTGGCTCGTGTGCCGAGTGGTGGCCCGGATCCCGGCCGGGGATCATCGCATTGTGATCGCTCAGGTGGTGCTCGGAGATCCGTCCGGGGGCGGCCGTCCGCTGGTCTACCACCAGGGCCGATTCACCTCTCTGCGAGACTGACAACACGCATGCGGCACATGGGCGGACCGCGTTGGCAACGTCACAGTTCCAAGCGCTTGCTTATGGGTAAACCTATGGGTGTACTGGCGAGTAATATTTCCACCGGAGCATCGGTCGCCCCGACCGGAAACCGCCCCATAAGGCGCCTATGCTGCGTGCAACAAGGCAGCCCAGAAAAGACGATGCAGTAGGAGAGCCGGCGTGAGCTTGAGGATCGTTGTCTGTGTGAAGTACGTGCCCGACGCCACCGGTGACCGGCACTTCGCCGATGACCTGACCCTGGACCGTGACGACGTCGACGGTCTGCTGTCGGAGCTGGACGAGTACGCGGTCGAGCAGGCGCTGCAGATCGCCGACGAGGCGGACGACGCGGAGATCACCGTGCTGACGGTGGGTCCCGAGGATGCCAAGGACGCGCTGCGCAAGGCGCTGTCGATGGGTGCGGACAAGGCCGTCCACGTCGAGGACGACGACCTGCACGGCACCGACGTCATCGGTACCTCGCTGGTGCTCGCCAAGGCGATCGAGAAGACCGGTTACGACCTGGTCATCTGCGGCATGGCGTCCACGGACGGCACCATGGGTGTGCTTCCGGCGCTGCTCGCGGAGCGGCTCTCCGTCCCGCAGGTCACGCTGCTGTCCGAGGTCTCCGTCCAGGACGGCACGGTCAAGGGCCGCCGCGACGGTGACACCGCGTCCGAGCAGCTGGAGGCTTCGCTGCCGGCCGTGGTCTCGGTGACCGACCAGTCGGGTGAGGCCCGCTACCCGTCGTTCAAGGGCATCATGGCGGCGAAGAAGAAGCCGGTTCAGTCCCTGGACCTGGGGGACCTGGACATCGAGGCGGACGAGGTCGGTCTGGGTGGTTCCTGGAGCGCGGTGGACTCCGCGGCCGAGCGTCCGGCGCGCACCGCGGGCACGATCGTCAAGGACGAGGGCGAGGGCGGCAAGCAGCTGGCCGAGTTCCTTGCGGGCCAGAAGTTCATCTGAGCCCCGGCTGTTTTCCCGTCACCGCCCCCGCCCTTTTTCGCACGCAGGAGATTGAAGTCCCATGGCTGAAGTTCTCGTCTATGTCGACCACGTGGACGGTGCCGTCCGCAAGCCCACCCTGGAGCTGCTGACGCTCGCCCGCCGTATCGGTGAGCCCGTCGCCGTCGCGCTGGGCAACGGTGCCGCGGACACCGCCGGTGTGCTCGCCGAGCACGGTGCGGTCAAGGTCCTGACCGCCGACGCGCCGGAGTTCGCCGACTACCTCGTCGTTCCGAAGGTGGACGCGCTGCAGGCCGCCTACGACGCGGTCTCCCCGGCCGCCGTGCTGCTGCCCTCCTCCGCGGAGACCAAGGAGATCGCGGCCCGCCTCGCGGTCCGTATCGGTTCCGGCATCATCACCGACGCCGTCGATCTGGAGTCCGGCGACTCCGGTCCGGTCGCCACCCAGTCCGCGTTCGCCGCCTCGTACACCACCAAGTCCCGTGTCTCCAAGGGCACCCCGGTCATCACGGTCAAGCCGAACTCGGCCCCCGTCGAGCCGGCCGCCGGTGCGGGCACCGTCGAGGCGCTCACCGTCTCCTTCTCCGCGACGGCCACCGGCACCAAGGTCCTCTCCCGCACCCCGCGCGAGTCGACCGGCCGCCCGGAGCTGACCGAGGCCGCGATCGTCGTCTCCGGCGGCCGTGGCGTCAACGGCGCCGAGAACTTCGCGATCATCGAGGCGCTCGCCGACTCCCTCGGTGCGGCCGTCGGTGCCTCCCGCGCCGCGGTCGACGCCGGCTGGTACCCGCACACCAACCAGGTCGGCCAGACCGGCAAGTCCGTCTCCCCGCAGCTCTACATCGCCTCGGGCATCTCCGGCGCGATCCAGCACCGGGCCGGCATGCAGACCTCGAAGACCATCATCGCGATCAACAAGGACGCCGAAGCCCCGATCTTCGACCTCGTCGACTACGGCGTCGTCGGCGACCTCTTCAACGTCGTCCCCCAGCTCACCGACGAGGTCAAGACCCGCAAGGGCTGACCCGCCAGGAGCAGTGCCTGTTCGACGGTCCGGGGCCGCGCGGTGTTCTTCACCGCGCGGCCCCGGACCGTTTCCGATCACCATTGACGCAAGGGCAGACGGACTTATAACTTCACTATGCGGATGAGTGTTTCCGGGAAGCGGAAACTGCGATGAGTGTGGAGGGTACGGTCATGGGCCAGCAGGAGAAGGTGGCAACGAGCCTCGCCGGTGCGGTGGGCGAGGAGATCAGCGCCTCCCTCGCGGCGGTGGACGCCGAACTCGCCCGCCGCTACCCGGGGGACCCGGGCACGCGCCAGCCGGTCCACACCGTGTACGTCCCCGCCGACACGTTCACCGCCGGCACCATCCGTTCCTGGGGCGACCAGGCGCTGAAGGCCCTCGACGAACACGCTCCCGACGCCGCCGCGCTCGCCGGAGTCCTGGGCATCCCGCAGGAGCTCGCCGGGCCCGTCCACGACCGCGTACGCGCCAAGCTGGAGCGCGAGCCCGTGGAGGACCTGCGCATCGACTTCGAGGACGGCTACGGGCCCCGCCCGGACCCGGAGGAGGACGAGGCCGCCGCCCGCGTGGCCCGGCTGGTGTCCGAGGCGTACAGGGACGGGACCGCCGCCCCGTACATGGGCATCCGCATGAAGTGCATGGAAGCCGGGGTGCGCGACCGCGGCATCCGCACGACGGACATCTTCCTCACCGGCCTGATGCGAGCCGGAGGCCTCCCCGACGGGCTCGTACTGACGCTGCCCAAGGTGACGTACCCCGAACAGGTCACCGCCTTCGTCCGACTTCTCGAGGCCTTCGAGCAGGCTCACGGGCTGCCCGCGGGCCGCCTCGGGTTCGAGATCCAGATCGAGACGAGCCAGTCCATCCTCGCCGCGGACGGCACCGCGGCCGTGGCCCGCATGATCGACGCCGCTCGGGGCCGTGCGACCGGCCTGCACTACGGCACCTTCGACTACAGCGCCTGCGTCGGGGTCAGCCCCGCCTACCAGGCCAGCGACCACCCGGCCGCCGATCACGCCAAGGCTGTCATGCAGGTGGCCGCCGCGGGCACCGGCGTGCGCGTGTGCGACGGGTCCACCAATGTGCTCCCCGTCGGCCCCGCCCACCAGGTCCACGAGGCCTGGCGCCTCCACTACGGCCTCACCCGCCGCGCTCTGGCCCGCGCCTACTACCAGGGCTGGGACATGCACCCGGGGCACCTGCCGACCCGTTACGCGGCCGTCTACGCCTTCTACCGGGAGGGCCTCGAGCAGGCCGCCTCCCGCCTCGCCGCGTATGTCGCCAAGGCGGGCGGCGACGTCATGGACGAGCCGGCCACCGCGAAGGCACTCAGCGGCTATCTGCTGCGCGGCATCGACTGCGGCGCCCTGGACACCGCGGAGGTGGCCCGGCTCACCGGCCTCACCCGCGCGGACCTGGACGCCTTCGCCTCGCCCCGGCGCGGGGGGCTGACGGTGACGACGCCGTAGCCGGGGTGTCCCGAGTCATCGAACCTTGAGCGTTGTCACCTTTTCGGAGGCGCTGTTCTGCCAGCGGCAGAACAGCGGCCGGACCGGGGTCGACGATCACTACCGTCCGGTCTCATGACGACGATTACGACGCGTACGGTCGAGTACCAGGCGGACGGTTTGACGATGATCGGGCACCTCGCGCTCCCGGCCGGTGTCGACCGCCGGCCTGCGGTGCTGCTCGGACCGGAGGGCATGGGGCTCAGCGACGTCGAGCGCCGTCGGGCCGATGCTCTCGCCGAGCTGGGATATGTGGCGCTGGCCTTCGACCTTCACGGCGGGCGCTATCTGGGCGACCCCGAGGAGATGCTGGCCCGTTGCATGCCGCTGCTCTCTGATCCCGACCGGATGCGGGGCATCGGTCATGCGGCGCTCGACGTGTTGCGTACCGAACCGCGGACCGACCCCGACCGAATCGCCGCCGTCGGCTACGGCACCGGGGGCGCCGTCGCGCTGGAACTCGGGCGCGGCGGCGTCAACCTGCGCGCGATCGGGACAGTCAACGCACTCACCACTGGCCGACCGGGCGAGGCGGCGCGCATTCGCTGCCCGGTGTGGGCCGGGGTCGGGTCGGAAGACCCGATCATGCCGCCCGCCCAACGGAACGCGTTCACCGCTGAGATGCAGGCCGCGGGCGTCGACTGGCGCCTCACGGTCTACGGTGGCGCCTTGCACGCCTTCCACCACCCGCCGGTCGACCACCCCACGGTCCCCGGCGTCGGCCACCACCCACAGCACGCGCAGCGAGCCTGGCGCGACGTCGTCGACCTGCTCGCCGAGTGCCTGCTCCAACTTCGATGACACGGGACACGGGGCCCCGCACGGAGGCTTCAGGCGGGCGGCAGCTCGCCCGAGCCGCGGGGGATGAGCCTCGTCGGGAGCTCCACCCTCACCGGAGGGTGGTCGGCTCCGTCGAGGCGGCGGAAGAGGTGCTCCGCGGCGGTGCGGCCGACCGCCGCGGCGTCCTGGGAGATCACCGTGATGCCGAGCAGGTCGGCCAGCTCGATGTCGTCGAAGCCGACCAGGGCGATCCGGCGTTCGTACTCCGCGAGGACGCGCACGGCGGTGACCGTCACACGGTTGTTGCCCGCGAAGAGGGCGGTGACCGGCTCGGGACCCGAGAGCATGGCCCGGGCGGCTGCCCCGACCCGCTCCGGATCGGTGGATCCGAGGGAGACCCAGGAGTCCTCGACCGTGATCCCGGCGTCGGTCATGGCCGCGTGGTAACCGCGCAGACGTTCCGTCGCGGTGTGGATGCGCGGCTGGTCGCCGATGAAGCCGATCCTGCGGTGGCCGTGCGCGAGCAGATGGTCGACGCCTTCGCGTGCGCCGCCGAAGCTGTCCGAGAGGACCATGTCGGCGTCGACCCGGCCAGCCGGGCGGTCCACGAACACGGTGGCGATACCCGCCTGTATCTCGGGCTCCAGGTAGCGGTGGTCGTCCCCTGCCGGAATCACGATGAGGCCGTCGACGCGGCGGGCGCAGAGGGCGAGCACGAGCTCCTGCTCGCGCTCCGGGTCCTCGGCGCTGGAGCCGTTGATCAGCAGCGCACCGTGGGCGCGCGCCACTTCCTCCACCGCGCGGCTCAGCGGGCCGTAGAACGGGTCGGCGAGATCCTCCAGGACGAGCCCGATGGAGGCCGTGCGGCCCTTGCGCAGTACACGCGCACTGTCGTTGCGCCGGAAGCCGAGGGCTTCGATCGCCTCCTGGACGCGGCGCTCCGTGTCCGGGGTGACGCCGGGTTCGCTGTTCACCACCCGGGATACCGTCTTGAGGCCCACTCCGGCACGGGCCGCCACATCCTTCATCGTGGGCCGGTTGCCGTAGCGGGACTCGGAATGACGGGTGGTCTCGGCCACGGTGCGCTGTCCTGTCGTCGGGTGCGGGAGGTTCCGGCGGCGCCCCGCAGGCGGTGCTGGGGAGGGCTCGGAGCCTGTGGCGTCGAGCATAGGCCCTGGACAACGTTGTCAACAGAATGGAGACTATGCAGACCACGTACGGAAGTCGCAGGTCCGCACCTTCGCCCCCTCCTCACCCATCCGGAGAGACCACACCGATGCATACCGACCTCGTCGCAGCGCTCGACATCGGCGGCACCAAGATCGCCGGCGCGTTGGTGGACGGCGGCGGAACCCTTCTCCTGCGGGCGCAGCGGCCGACACCCGCACGTGAGGACGCCGAGACGGTCATGGGGGCGGTGAGCGAGGTCCTCGCCGAGCTCACGGCCTCCACGCTGTGGAACAGGGTGAGCGCGGTCGGCATCGGCAGCGCAGGGCCGGTCGACGCGTCGAACGGCACGGTCAGCCCCGTCAACGTCCCGGGCTGGCGGGGCTTCCCGCTGGTGGAGCGGGTCAGTGAGGCGACGGGTGGACTCGCCGTCGCGCTGGTCGGCGACGGCGTCGCGATGACGGCGGCCGAGCACTGGCTGGGCGCGGCCCGCGGCTACGACAACGCGCTCTGCATGGTCGTCTCCACGGGCGTCGGCGGTGGCCTCGTGCTCGGCGGCAAACTGCACCCGGGTCCCTCGGGCAACGCCGGACACATCGGTCACATCAGCGTCGACCTGGACGGCGATCTCTGCCCGTGCGGTGCGCGCGGCTGTGTCGAACGCCTCGCCAGCGGTCCGAACATCGCGCGCCGCGCCCTGGAGAACGGCTGGCTCCCCGGCCCGGACGGCGACGCCACGGCAGCCGCGGTGGCAGCCGCCGCGCGGGCCGGCGACCCTGTCGCCGTCGCCTCGTACGAGCGGGCCGCCCAGGCGCTGGCCGCCGGAATCGCCGCCACCGCCACGCTGGCCGAGATCGACATCGCGGTGATCGGCGGGGGAGTGGCCGGCGCGGGTGAGGTGCTCTTCGCCCCGCTGCGCCGGTACCTGCGCGACTACGCCACCCTGTCCTTCGTCCAGCAGCTGACGGTCGCCCCCGCGGTGATGGGCACCGACGCGGGACTGGTGGGCGCGGCAGCCGCCGCATCGGCGGTCCGCCCCGGCGGGGTGAACGGGGTACGGGCCGTCGCCGCCCAGTAGCGGCCTGCCGGACCGGGCGCCTCGCGCCCGGCTCAACGGCCCCCGTCCGTCGCCTGCTGCGGCACGACCACCAGGAACGCGTCCTGCTCCAGGTCCATCACGACCTCGGCGGCCGTGCCCTCGCAGCGTCGGGCGGCCGCGAACTCCTCCGCGGGCAAGCTGCCCCGCGGTCCCCCCGCGGGGAACTGCTCAAGTACCGTACGGCGCACCGCGCACCCCCTCGTCGTTGCTGTGCTGATCGCTCCAACGACGTCCGGCCGCCCACCGTTACGGTCGCGCCGGCGGCCGGGCTCGTACAGTGGGACGCCCTCCGAGACGCGCCGGTTGCCGACTCCGTGCAACAGCGTCGCCCGGGCGGGTTTCCGCAGCGGGGTGTTGCGGGCAAGCCACAGAGGGCTACGGAAGAGGGGGAACCGTGATCGTCTGGATCAACGGTGCGTTCAGTGCGGGCAAAACGAGCGCCGCGTGCGAACTGATCGATCTGATCCCGAACAGCACCTTCTACGACCCCGAACTGATCGGCGGGGGACTGCGCCACCTGCTGCCCCAGAAGAAGCTCGCCGAAGTGACCGATTTCCAGGACCTGGCGATCTGGCGCCGGCTGGTGGTCGACACGGCCGCCGCTCTGCTCGGCGAGCTGTCCGGGGTGCTCGTGGTGCCCATGACGCTGCTGAGGCAGGAGTACCGCGACGAGATCTTCGGCGGACTCGCCGCGCGGCGCATTCCGGTGCGTCATGTACTGCTCTCACCTGAGGAAACGATCCTGCGGAGACGGATCGCCGACCGGGAGGAATTCGCGGACGATCCCGAGCACAGCGAGCGGATCCGGCAGTGGGCCTACGAGCACATCGAGCCCTACCGGGCGGCGCTCGAGTGGATCACCGCGGACGCCCACACGATCGACACCAGCGCCCTCACCCCCTACGAGACGGCCGAGCGGATAGCCGAGGCCGTACGCACCGGGGATGCCCGTGAGTGCGAGATCGTGCAGACACCCGAGCCGCGTGCGGAAACCGTCGCCTCCGGGGTCCTGCTCTTCGACGAGCAGGACCGCTTCCTGCTCGTCGACCCGACCTACAAGCCGGGCTGGGAGTTCCCCGGCGGGGTGGTGGAGGCGGGCGAGGCTCCGGCGGAAGCCGGGATACGGGAAGTCGCCGAGGAGCTCGGGCTCCGCCTCGGCACCGTACCGAAGCTCCTGTTGGTGGACTGGGAGGCGCCCAGACCGCCTGGATACGGAGGACTGCGCTTCCTGTTCGACGGCGGGCGCCTGAGCGGTGAGGACGCCGCACAGCTCCTGCTGCCCGGTTCGGAGCTGCGCGGCTGGCGCTTCGTCACCGAGGAGGAAGCGGCCGTCATGCTCCCGCCCACCCGCTTCGAGCGGCTGCGCTGGGCGCTGAGGGCCCGCGAACGGTCCACCGTGCTCAACCTGGAGGCCGGTGTGCCGGTGGGCTGAGAGGCCGGCAGCCTCCCGGCTCACCGGGCGCGTCACCGGTCGGGAGCCCGTCGCCCGGGGATCCGCCGCGGGCGGCGGATTCCCGGAGGCGCTCCCTCAGGCCTTCTTCGACTCGGCGTAGTTGTGCAGGAACAGCGCCTCGGCGACGGAGAGGCGCTCGAGCTCCTGAGGGGACACGCTCTCGTTCACCGCGTGGATCTGGGCCTCGGGTTCGCTCAGCCCGATCAGCAGGATCTCCGCCTCGGGGTACAGCCCCGCCAGGGTGTTGCAGAGCGGGATCGAGCCGCCCATGCCGGACGACTGCATCTCCTCGCCGGGGTAGGCGACCCGCATGGCCTCCGCCATGGAGGTGTACGCCGGGCTGGTGATGTCGGCGCGGAACGCCTGGCCCTGGCCGACCAGTTCGACCGAGACCCGCGCGCCCCACGGGGCGTGCGACTCGAGGTGGGCGGTCAGCAGCTTCGTCGCCTCCGCGGCGTCCTGGCCCGGGGGCACCCGCAGGCTGACCTGGGCCCGGGCGCTCGCCTGCAGCGACGGGGTGGCACCCACCACCGGCGGGCAGTCGATGCCGATGACGGTCACCGCGGGCCGCGCCCAGATCCGGTCGGCGACCGAGCCGGTGCCGATCAGTTCCACGCCGTCGAGCACCTTGGCGTCCTTTCGGAACTCGCCCTCCGAGTACTGCAGTCCGTCCCACTCGGCGTCCGACGTCAGCCCGTCGACCGTCGTCGTACCGTCCTCGGCGCGCAGCGAGGCCAGCAGCTGGATCATCGCGGCCAGCGCGTCGGGGGCCGCACCGCCGAACTGGCCGGAGTGCAGGTTCCCTTCGAGGGTGTCCAACTGCACCCGCAGCATGGTCATACCCCGCAGCGTCGAGGTGACGGTGGGCAGACCGACGCGGAAGTTCCCGGTGTCACCGATGACGATCGTGTCGGCGGCGAGCAGTTCCGGGTGTGCCTCGGCGTACTGTTCGAGGCCGCCCGTCCCCTGCTCCTCCGAGCCCTCCGCGATCACCTTGACGGAGACGGGCACGCCCCCGTTCGCCTTGAGGGCGCGCAGCGCGAGCAGGTGCATGATGAAGCCGCCCTTGCAGTCCGCGGCGCCCCGGCCGAACCAGCGGCCGTCGCGTTCGGTCAGCTCGAACGGCGGGGAGATCCAGGCGGACTCGTCCAGCGGCGGCTGGACGTCGTAGTGCGCGTAGAGCAGCACGGTCGGCGCGCCGGCCGGCCCGGGCAGGAAGCCGTACACGGAGCGGGTTCCGTCCGGGGTGTCGAGCAGGGCGACGTCCTGGAAGTCCTCGGCCCGCAGCGCGTCGGCGACCCAGTCGGCCGCCGCGTCGCACTCACTCTTCGGGAACTGCGCGGGATCCGCCACCGACCGGAAAGCCACCAGCTCGGTCAGCTCCGCCTTCGCGCGGGGCATCAGCGAGGCAACGGTCTCGGAAATCGGACGGGCGGTCATGGGCACGCTCCTGGTGGGTACGACGTTAGGTCTATGGCGCGGTGTGTGCGCCACGGTGGGCGACGCCGTGGGTGCGACGTTGCGTGTACGACGAAATCATGGCTGATCCTCCCACAGCGGGGCTCGGCCGCAACGCGCCGTAGGATGCCGTGAGCAGCTGGGGCCACTGGTCGGGATCAGGAGCAGAAGCACATCGTGAGCAGCGAGAACGCAGACGCCGGACGTGAGCCGGAAGAGTCGTCGTCCGTATGGGACGTCGTCGTGGTCGGTGCAGGTCCGGCGGGAGCTTCCGCGGCGTATGCGGCAGCCGTCGCAGGCCGTCGGGTGCTGTTGCTGGAGAAGGCGGAGATTCCCCGCTACAAGACGTGCGGCGGCGGAATCATCGGATTCTCGCGGGATTCCCTGCCTCCGGGGTTCGAACTGCCCCTGAGGGACCGTGTGCACGCGGTCACCTTCTCGCTCAACGGGAAGCTGTCGCGTACCCGCAGGTCAAAGCGCATGCTCTTCGGGCTGATCAACCGTCCGGAGTTCGATGCCGGTCTGGTGGAGGAGGCGCAGAAGGCGGGCGCCGAGCTGCGCACCGGTACGGCGGTGACGCGGGTGGAGCAGCATGGCCCCGCGGTGCCCGACCGGCGCACGGTCGCCGTGGTGCTGTCCGACGGGGAGACGGTTCTTGCCCGGGCGGTCGTCGGTGCCGACGGCAGCGCGGGCCGCATAGGAGCGCACGTCGGGGTGAAGCTCGACCAGGTGGACCTCGGCCTCGAGGCGGAGATCCCGGTTCCGGAGACGGTCGCGGAGGACTGGGCGGGACGGGTGCTCATCGACTGGGGCCCGATGCCCGGAAGTTACGGCTGGGTCTTCCCGAAGGGCGACACGCTGACGGTCGGGGTGATTTCGGCGCGCGGCGACGGCGCCGGGACCAAGCGGTATCTGGAGGACTTCATCGGGCGGCTCGGGCTTGCCGGGTTCGAGCCGAAGATCTCCTCCGGTCACCTGACCCGCTGTCGCAGTGACGACTCGCCGCTCTCCCGCGGCAGGGTGGTGGTCTGCGGTGACGCGGCCGGGCTGCTCGAACCGTGGACCAGGGAGGGCATTTCGTTCGCCCTGCGGTCCGGACGGCTCGCCGGTGAGTGGGCGGTGCGGATCGCCGAGGCGCACGATGCGGTCGATGCCCGGCGGCAGGCCCTCAATTACGCGTTCGCGATCAAGGCGGGGCTGGGCGTCGAGATGGGCGTCGGCCGGCGCATGCTCAAGCTGTTCGAGCGGCGCCCGGGAATCCTCCACGCGGTGCTGACGGGATTCCGCCCGGCCTGGACCGCGTTCGCCGGGGTCACCCGGGGGACGACGTCGCTCGCCGAGCTGGTGCGCTCGCACCCGATGGCCCAGCGGGCGCTGTCGGTGATGGACCGCCGCGAGCTCCGGGAACAGGCGGCGCTCCGGGAGCGGGCAGCGTCGGTGTCCGAGGATTCAGAGGTTCGCTGAGGGCTTCCGTTCGCAGGGGTGCCTCGGCTCGCTGAGGGTGCCTCAGCCGCTCAGCCGCTCAGCCGCTCAGCCGCCTCAGACGCTCAGCCCTCGACCGTGATCCGGAAGACCGGGTGGTCGGGGGCGATGCGGCGCAGCTCCTCGGCGGACGAGTCCGGGCCGACGCCGTTGAAGAACACCCCGACCTCCGCCTTCCAGCGCTTGAGATAGGCGCGCAGCAGATCGGGCTTCTCGTCGTCGGGGACCTCGGTGGCGGTGAAGGCCGTGCTCTTCTTCCCGAGGTGGAGCTCGCCGCCGCCCGCTGCCCGCATGTTGTGCGTCCACTGGACGTGGCCGCGGGGCGCCACGAGGTACTGCTGCCCGTCCACGGTCAGGAGGTTGACCGGAGTGCGGCGCCACTCGCCGCTCTTGCGGCCACGGACCGCCAGAACGCGGGATCCCCAGACACTGATGCCGCGCCGGGTGATCCAGGCGACCGTCCGGTTGAGGATGTTCACCGTGAACCAGCCGGGCTTCTGAACATGTGCGGACATGAGATCCCCTTCAAGTGTGAGCACTGCTCTCTCTTGAGATCAGTGTGCACGTAATGGGTGCTCAAAAGCAAGAGCACTGCTCTCATTATTGGTCAGTGATCCGTTCCGTGTCAGAATGAACCCATGAGCACCATCCGAGGAGCCAGGGAACGAGCTCGCGTCGAGGTCACCGCCGCCATCAAGGACGAGGCGAGGAGACAGCTTGCCGCGGACGGCGCGGCGAAGCTCTCCCTGCGCGCCGTCGCACGCGAACTGGGCATGGTCTCCTCCGCGCTCTACCGCTACTTCCCGAGCCGCGACGACCTCCTCACCGCCCTCATCGTCGACGCGTACGGCGCCGTCGGCGAGGCAGCCGAGGCGGCTCGCGCGACGCCCGGCGGCTCCACCGGACCGCACACCGCCCGCTGGACCACCGTCGCCTGTGCCGTACGGGAGTGGGCCCTTGAACATCCCCATGAGTACGCACTGATCTACGGCTCGCCCGTTCCCGGCTACACCGCCCCGCAGGACACCATCGGTCCCGCGTCGCGCGTGGGGCTCGTCCTCATCGGGCTCGTCCGCGAAGCGTTCCTCAGCGACGGTCTGGCCGTCCCGCCGCTGGCCGGTGAGCTGCGCCCCGAGGCCGAACGCATGGCTGCCGACCTCGCCCCCGACCTCCCGCCCGGCGTCGTCGCCGCGCTCGTCCCGGCGTGGGCGCAGCTCTTCGGCCTGATCTCCTTCGAGGTCTTCGGCCAGTTCAACCGGGTCGTCGAGGCGCGGGAGCCGCTGTTCCGCCGCGGCGCCCACGACCTCGCCCGCTCGGTGGGCCTCCTGGACGGTCGGGCCTCCGCCGCCGACCGGGCGGGCGGCGCGCGGTCCTGACGCGGCCCCCGCCGGCACAGGTCCTGCACTGGGGCGGGCTCCGCAGGCGCCGGCCCGCCCGGACGAGGTACTCCCCAGGGAGTACGTGCGATCACCACGCCCGGCTGACGCCCGGCAGGGGGTCGCCCGTCTAGCGTTGCCGGTATGGACGAGCAGCAAGCGCACAGAAGCGCGGCACCCCACAGGGGACCGGGCGGCCCCTGGGGCGAGGGGCCGCCCCGGTGGCTGTCCGGAGTGAGGGAACGGTACGCCGCACGGCTGCCGTGGCCGTCGACCGTGGCGCTCGGCGTGTTCGTGATGGTGGGCACCAACTTCGCGGCGCAGGGCCAGGACCGTCAGCCGGTCGACCTCCTCGCGCGGCTGCTGCTGTTCGCCGCCGTCGCCGTTCTCCTCGTGCGGCACCGGCATCCGGTGGTGGCCGTCGCCGGAACGTCGGCGGCGACCCTCGTCTACCTCGGGCTGGGGTATCCCTACGGCCCGGTGTTCCTCGCCGTTGCCGTGGGCTGTTTCAGCGCGATCGTCTCGGGACACCGCAAGGCCGCCTGGTGGTCGCTCGGTGCGCTGTGGGCAGGTCATGTGCTGATGTCGCACTGGCTGTACCGGTGGCTGCCGCCGGACGGGGACGAGTCCGCGCCCTGGGGGCAGGAGGCGTTCGTCACCGCCTGGGTGGTGGCGATCGTCGCCGCCGCGGAGCTGCTGCGGGTACGCCGTGAGCAGTGGGCCGCGGCCAGGGCGGAGCGCGAGGCGGCCGAGAAGCGGCGGGCCGACGAGGAGAGGCTGCGCATGGCCCGAGAACTCCACGACGTCCTCGCCCACAGCATTTCCGTCATCAACGTCCAGGCCGGCGTCGGACTGGCGCTGCTCGACACGGATCCGGAACAGGCCCGCACCGCTCTCACCACCATCAAGTCCGCGAGCAAGGAGGCACTGGGCGAGGTCCGCCAGGTCCTCGACAACCTCCGCGCCCCGGGCGACGCCCCCCGCGCCCCCGCCCCGGGACTGGACCGGCTCCCCGAACTCGTCGACCAGGCAGCCGCTGCGGGCCTCACCGTCACGGTCGAGACGGACGGGGCGCCGGGCGCGGTCCCGCCCGGCACCGATCTCGCGGCCTTCCGCATCGTGCAGGAGGCGCTCACGAACGTCGTTCGGCACTCCGGGTCGCGCAGCGCCGAGGTCCGGATCGCGTACGGGAGCGAGGGCATCAGGCTCCGCATCGACGACGAGGGGCCCGCGACCGGCGGCGACGCCGGGGGCAGCGGCAACGGTCTTGTCGGTATGCGGGAGCGGGCCGCCGCCCTGGGTGGCACGATCGACGCGGGGCCACGGCCCGGCGGCGGCTTCCGCGTGCGGGCCCAGCTCCCGCTGCCGTCCGGCTCACGGGATCCGGCCCGGCCCACGGAGGAGACATCGTGATCCGCGTACTGCTCGCCGACGACCAGCTGCTCGTACGGGCAGGCTTCCGTGCCCTGTTGGACGCCCAGCCCGACATCGAGGTGGCGGGGGAGGCCGCCGACGGCGCGGAAGCGGTGCGCCTCGTACGCGAACTACGGCCCGACACGGTGCTCATGGACATCCGCATGCCGCACCTGGACGGCCTCGCGGCGACCCGCGCCATCACCGGCGACCCCGAGCTGAACGAGGTGAAGGTGGTCATGCTCACCACCTTCGAGCTGGACGAGTACGTGTTCGAGGCGATCCGCTCCGGCGCCTCCGGCTTTCTGGTCAAGGACACCGAACCCGATGAGCTGCTGCGCGCGGTGCGGGCGGTGGTCGGCGGCGACGCCCTGCTCTCGCCCGGAGTGACGCGCCGCCTGATCGCCGAGTTCGCCGCCCGGTCCAAGGAGCCCGCCGCGGCGACGGCCCTGGACGAACTGACGGAGCGGGAACGGGAGGTGATGGCCCTCGTCGGGATCGGGCTCTCCAACGAGGAGATCGCCCGCAGGCTCGTCGTCAGTCCGCTGACCGCCAAGACGCATGTGAGCCGCGCGATGGTGAAGCTGGGAGCCCGGGACAGGGCCCAGCTCGTCGTGCTCGCCTACGAGTCGGGGCTCGTGCGGCCCGGCTGGCTCGGCTGAGCGGACGGGACGCGCTGCTCGTGCGGCGCCCGCGGAAAACGCCACAGCACGTGCACCACGCGGACGACGAACGTCAGGGAACCGAGCACGGCGCCGATGCGGAAGAGGACGCGCTCACCCGTAGCCGTCAGATCGAGGAACAGGGCAGGGAGGAAGATCCCGGCGAACGTGGCCGCGGCCACCAGGGCTCCGCTCACCAGTGCGTAGCCGATCTCGACCGTCATGGCGTCCCGGTCAGCCTGAGTGCGTCGCCCCATGTCCGAAGTGTCACAGGAGCGGTGGCCGGCGGCAAGGAGCCCCCTGCGGCCACCGCTCCACCCCTTCCATGCGCGTGCATATAATTCCGACGCAACGACCCCCCGGTGCTCTGCTAGCGTGCGGACATGGCAGCGAACACGTCCGACCGGGTGCTCGTCGACGAGTGGCGGGCCCTTCTCGCGCTGCACGCCAGGACCCTCTCCGAGCTCGATCGTGCGCTCCATCAGCACGGCCTGGGGGCCAGCGACTTCGAGGTGCTGGACGTCCTCGCGGAGGGCGCGGCCGACGACGGCGGTGGCGCCTACCGCGTACAGGAGCTCGCCTCCCGGGTCCATCTCAGCCAGAGTGCGCTGTCCCGGCTGGTCGCCCGGCTGGAGCGGGACGGGCTGGTCTGCCGCGGGATGTGCAGCGAGGACCGTCGCGGCGTACGGGTCGAGCTGACGGAGAAGGGTCGGACCCGCCACACGGAGGTCAGGCCGCTGCAACGCGCGGTGCTCGCCCGGATGCTGGGCGAGCACCGGGGCTGAGCGGGACCGTCCGGTCCGGGGCGGCCCGGCCGTTCACGACCAGGTGACTCCGGAGTTCCCCGTCCACAGCGCGGCGACCTCCTGGTCCCCGCCCACCACGAGGGATGAGAGCGGCAGCCGGTTCCACAGGGCCAGGCAGAGCTCCGAGGCGGTTCCGCTCACCTCGCAGTCGGCCCGCTCCGCTTCCGCGGCCGCGCCACGCACTGTCTGCGGCGGTTCGGCGGACAGCCGTACGGTCCACACCTCGTCCGCGTCCAGCGCGCGCAGCCGCAGGGTGCGGGGTGTGCCGCTGCGCACCCGGCTCCTGGGGCGGGCGTGGAAGCCGGTCAGCAGTTCGTCGATGCCGTCGACGGCGCAGGGCGCCGCCACCGGTGTCAGTGCTCCGCCGCGCGCCGATTCGGCGTCCACCCGGTGGATCCTGGTCTCGTGCGCCTGCCTGCGCGCCCAGAACGCCAGCGGGGACGGTGCGGGCAGGAAGGTCCAGCAGTCGAGGTCGGCCGGAGCGGTCCGCAGTGCTTCCACCAGCAGCGCGTGCCCGTCCGTGAACCAGTCGAGCAGCTCGTCGCCGTCCAGATCGGGCTCGCCACCGTCCGGGACGTACGTCCGGTGGCCCTCGGTCACGAACGCGGTCGCCCAGCGGTGCACCATGCCGGTGTGCCTCAGCAGATCGCGCACCTGCCAGCCCGGGCAGGTCGGAACCGGTGCGTCCGGGCCTGCCTCGCCGGCTGCCACGGCCAGCAGGCGGCCTTCCCCGGCGAGGGATGCTATGTGCTCGGTTGTCTCCACGGCTGAGATTGTGGCAGGTCGGTCAGGCGCCCTGGGGGTGGGCGGAGCGGCTCCGGCCACCGCGGCGCACCAGCCGTGCGAACCAGCCGAGGGCGCAGGCCTGCACGAGGACGGACACGATCAGGGCAAGGTAGACGAACCAGGCCGGACCACCCGTGTCGGGGCCTGCCACGGAGCTGCCGACGAGGAAGACGAAGATCGTCGGCGCTGCGAGGAAGAACACCCAGACCCCGGCGAACGAAGCGTCCTCATGGGCCACGAACAGTGTGTCCACCGTGACGAAGACCGTGGCCGCGAGGACGAGGCCGAGGTAGATCCGTGACGTCGTGTTGCCGAAGGTCAGTCGTGCCAGTGCGCGCAGCTGCCGCTTGCTCATCAGCTGGTGGCTCATGTCCGCTCCCCGTTCTCGGTTGATGTCTCCATCGTGCGCCGGGGAAGACGTCCGTGCCTGAGTACGCCTACTCAATATCGCTCATGTGTGCGTTGCGCGGCGTGCGCCGTATCCCAGCAGCGCCGCGGTCGCGGCGAGCAGCGTCACCGTCGTGAGCGCCACGGGCAGGGAGAACCAGTCGGCCAGGAAGCCGATCACCGGCGGTCCCAGCAGCATCCCGCCGTAGCCGAGCGTCGACGCTGCGGCCACTCCGCTCGGACCGGCCAGCGCGCCCGCCCGGCCGACCGCGACGGGGAAGATGTTGGCCAGGCCGAGGCCGGTCACGGCGAATCCGAGCAGGGCGAGCCAGAGCGTGGGGGCAAGGGCCCCGAGCAGCATCCCCGCCGCCGCCGTCGTTCCGCCGACCACCAGGGTGCGGGTCTGCCCGAACCGTTCGAGGAGCGTGGTGCCGGTGAGCCGGCCGATGGCCATCGTCAGGGCGAACAGGGAGTATCCGGCTGCCGCGGGCCCCGGGTCGGCGTGCAGGTCCTGCGTGAGGTGCAGCGCGCCCCACTCGGCCAGCGCGCCCTCGCCGTACGCCGTGCAGAGCGCGATCACGCCGAAAAGGATGACGATCCGGCGGGCGCGGCCGTCCATGCGCTGCGGGCGCTCCCGCGTGCCGGAGGCCCGCTGCATCGGGGTGGTGACGGCGGTGGCCGGCCGGTGGCGCAGCAGTACCGGGCCGGTGACGGCAGTGACCAGCAGCCCGATTCCGGTGAGGGCGAACAGATGCGTCGAGGGCGACAGGCTGCCCGCGACAAGTCCGCCGAGCCCGGCGCCGGCCATGCCGCCGAGGCTGAACGCGGCGTGGAAGCTCGGCATCACCGGGCGGCGTATGGCGGTGACGAGATCGACGGCCGCGCTGTTCGCCGCCACGTTCATGCCGCCGTAGGCGGCTCCGAACAGCAACAGGACCAGCCCGAGGGCGAGGACCGAATGCGTCTGCGCGGGAAGGGCGATGCTCAGCGACAGCAGTACACCGCAGGCCACGGTGACGGCATGGCTCCCGTAGCGCCGGCAGAGCCGGCCGGTGAGCATCATGGTGATCACCGCACCCGCCGAGACGCCCAGCAGGGCGAGTCCGAGGGTGGAGGGGGAGGCTCCGGTCTGGTGCTTGATGGCCGGGATACGGACCACCCAGCCGGCGAAGAGGAACCCGTCGAGGGCGAAGAACACGGTCAGCGCGGTACGGAGGCGGGCCGACGGGGGTGGGGCGGTGTCTCCGCCAAGTCCCCCCGGTAGGGCCGTCCGCAGTTTGTTTAGTTGCGGCACAAACTCAGCATAGGGCCGCGCGGACGCCGCACGCAACATGGCGGACCCCATGACGGTCCGGTGAACGATGTGGGGCGTACGGGCGTCGGCGACGGCTCCGGATCATGGGAGACTCGCCCCCATGAACGGGAAGTCGACCACCACCCGGCAGAAGTTGGAGAGAGGCCGCAGCGCCCTGGGACCCGCGCTGGAGCTGGTCCACACAGGCCGCGCGCCCACGCGTGCCGTGCTGACGTCCGAACTCGGCGTCACCCGTGCCACCGCGGGAGCGGTGGCCGCGGAGCTGGAGGCGCTCGGGCTCATCCGGGTCGACTCCAGCCCCGGCTCCGCGGCCGGTTCGCAGGGCCGCCCCTCGCACCGGCTGGCCGTCAGGGACAGCGGGCCGGTCGCACTCGCCGCGCAGGTCCACTCCGACGGCTTCCGGGCCGCGCTCGTCGGGCTCGGCGGCAGGATCGTCGCCACCGCACCCGGCTGCGTCGCGGTCATGGCCGATCCGGCCCAGGTCCTCGGCGAGGTCGTCGAAGCCGGTGCCCGGCTGCTGCGGGACAGCGGACTGCGCTGCGTCGGAGCCGGGCTCGCCGTCCCCTCCGCCGTCGCCGAACCCGAGGGCACCGCCCTCAATCCGCTGCACATCGCCTGGCCCGCGGGTGCCCCCGTCCGGGAGATCTTCACCGCATGCGTGCGCGCGGCCGGCATCACCGGACCGGCGTTCACCGGCAACGACGTCAACCTCACCGCCCTCGCCGAGCACCGGCACGGAGCCGGACGCGGCGCCCAGCACCTGCTCTGCGTGGCCACCGGACACCGTGGCGTGGGCGGTGCGCTCGTCCTGGACGGGCGCCTGCACAGCGGGAGTTCGGGACTCGCCCTGGAGGTGGGGCATCTCACGGTGAACCCCGAGGGGCGGCCCTGCCACTGCGGCGGACGCGGCTGTCTGGACGTCGAGACGGACCCCCTCGCCTTCCTCACCGCGGCGCGCCGGGAACCCGGCCCCGAGGAGTCGCTCCTCAAGCAGGCCGGCGACCTGCTGCGCACGGAGTACGCCGACCCCTGCGTACGGACAGCCGCCGAGGAACTGATCGACCGTCTCGGCCTGGGCCTGGCGGGGCTCGTCAACATCCTCAACCCCGACCGCATCATCCTCGGCGGCCTGCACCGCGACCTCCTCGAGGCCGACCCCGAACGGCTCCGGGCGGTCGTCGCCGACCGCAGCCTGTGGGGGCGCAGCGGCAGCGTGCCGATCCTGTCCTGCACTCTGGCCCACAACAGCCTGGTGGGCGCCGCCGAGCTGGCCTGGCAGCCCGTGCTCGACGACCCGCTCGCCGCCCTCGCCTGATCAGGGGCGGGGGCCCTCCCGCGGGGCGGCGAAGGCGAAGGCGCGCGCCGGTGCGGTGACGAGGACGGAGTGCAACAGGTCCTTCCCGAGGGCCTGTTCCAGCCGGGGACGCAGCCTTCGCAGGAGGTGGGGCATCCCCGGCGTCCCGGGCACGGTGGTGTCGCCACCGAGCAGCAACCGGCCGCCGAAGCCGGCATCGGCGAGCTCCGCGAGCTGCTCCGGCAGCCGCCAGTCCGTGGCGTGGTTGGCTCGTGAAGGGCCGTCGAACGCCAGGAACGCACCCGCCCGCGCGGCCTCGCGCTGCACCACACCGTCGGGGAACCGGCCCAGGTGGCCGAGGACCACACACCCCGGATCCACCCCCAACTCCCCGCACAGCAGGTCCAGTACATCCAGCGCACCCGTCCCCAGCTCCAGATGCACGGCGATCGGCGCGCCGGTCCGGTGATGGGCCCCTGCCGCAGCTGCCATGGTGAGCCGGGCGTGGGCGTCGATGCCGTGGAACGATCCGGCCACCTTGATCAGCCCCGCCCGCACGCCCGTACCGCCGATGCCCTCGGTGAGTTCCCGGACGAACAGGGCCTCCAGCTCCGGCAGAATCCGGCCGAGCAACTCCTCGGGGTAATGGGCGGCTTGATGGAGCCCGGTGGCCGCGACCACCTCGACCCCGGTCGAGCAGGACAGGGCAACGAGGTCCCCGGGCCTCCTGCCCATCCCGTACGGAGTCCACTGCACCACCGACCGGCCCCCGAGCCCGTGGAAGCCGCGCAGCAGCTCCTGGGCCCGTCCGGGATCGTCCAGCTCCTGGCCGGGCAGCAGCGGGGTGCGGAGGAAGAGATGGTCGTGTGCGTCGCAGACACCCAGGTCCTCGGCGGGGATGTCGCCGAGGACGGTGCGGACCCGGGTCACCACTGCCTGTCCCGCCCCAACCGGTCGCGTTCCGGCGCCGACACGTGCAGCACCTCGAAATGGTCACCGGGGGCCGCGGCGGGCTCCTGCTCCCAGAGGGTGAAGTGGAGCAGCTGCCAGCGGCGCGGATCCACTGCCAGTGCCGTGGCGACGACCCCGGGAGACGCGGCCCGCAGGCGGGCTTCCTCCAGCGCGGCGTCGACCGCCCCGGCGGGCCGCTCCGTGTCCGCTACCGGCACTCGGCGGCGGACCGCCGCCCGGGCGGGGGCGCCCGCGGCAGGCCCGTCCAGGTACGCGAGCCCCGTCCAGTGCTGCACCTCGGGGCGGCCGAAGTCATCGACGATGCCCTGGAATCCGGGGCCCCAGAGAAAGGCGTTCATCCCCTCGGGGGCCGACCACAGGTACAGCGGGGCGTACTGGTTGACCGGTGACGCCCCGCCGCGTTCCCGGATCAGATACGCCTTGAGGCCGAGGCCGGGGAACGCGTCGAGGAGGTGCCCCCTCGTCGCGACGCGACTGCGGATGATCTCCATGTTGTAGTCCGCGGGCAGGGTGATCTCGTACTGCATGGCGTGCATGGGTAACTCCTCGAGCAGGGAACCGACTTCGCGGTTCAGGCCGACGGGGTGCGTGCGGCGAGCAGGGAGAGCAGCCCCGTGACCGCCGAGTCGAAGGCGGCGCCCGACCCGGAGGCGCGAGCCAGGACGTAGCCGCCCTGGACGGTCGCCACGATGGCCGCCGCGATCTCGCCCGCAACGAGACCCGGTGCGAACTCGCCCTTGTCCAGGCCCTCCTGTACGACCTCGGTGAGCCGGCCCCGCAGCCATGCCAGCGTCTTGTCCACCGGCGCGCGCAGCTCGTCGCTCGCCACGACATCCGGATCCATCGTCAGCCGCCCCACCGGGCAGCCCCGCAGCACCTCGCGCTCGCGCAGCAGATAGCCGGAGATCCGCTCGTACGCCGGTCCGGGCCCGTCCAGCACGCGCCCAGCGGCCTCCCGCATCTGCGCCGAGGTGCGGTCGATGGCCGCGAGCGCCAGATCCGGCTTGCCGGCGAAGTGGTGGTACATGCTGCCCTGGCCCGCACCCGCCCTCTGCTGGATGGCCTTGGGGCTCGTGCCCACGTAGCCGCGCTCCCAGAGGAGCTCCTGGGTGGCCTCGATCAGACGGTCCGGAGTGCTCATCCCTCCACTGTACATACCAGTAGGTACAGAATCCCGCGCGGCCCGGACCGATGCCGGGAGCAGACGCGCGGGCGCCACGTACTCCCACGGGGGTACGCGCACTGCCGCTGGCCGTACGACGCCCCGGACCCCCTCCCGGAGACAGGCTCGTAAGCGACAGAAGAACGCGAACGAACCCTTGACCCGAGGGAGCTGACCGAGATGAACACCCTGGCCCACTCCGGCGGACCCGGACCCTGGATCCTCCTCTTCCCGATCATCTGGGCGGCCGTCGTCGTCGGCGTCGTCACCCTGCTGCGCCGCACCGTCTGGCGTGGCCGCCGCGGCCCGTGGCAGTCCCGCGGCGTCCGCCGGGGCAGCACCGGCGAGCACTCGCCGATCGACCTCCTCGGCAGGCGGTTCGCCGCAGGTGAGATCGACGAGGACGAGTACTGGCGCCGGCTCTCCGTCCTGGACGAGCCCTTCGGACGCTTCGACAAGGACGGACCGGCATGACCACCGCCGACACCACCACCGGCAGCACCGCAGCCGCCCGGGTCGCCGACGCCGTGAAGGTCTACGGCACAGGCGACACCGAGGTCAGGGCCCTGGACGGAGTGAGCGTCGGCTTCCCGGCCGGCCGCTTCACCGCGATCATGGGGCCCTCCGGCTCCGGCAAATCGACCCTGATGCACTGCGCCGCCGGTCTCGACACCCTGACCTCCGGATCCGCCTTCATCGGCGACACCGAGCTGGGGGCACTCGACGACCGCAGGCTCACCCTGCTGCGCCGCAGGCGCATCGGATTCGTCTTCCAGGCCTTCAACCTCATCCCGACGCTCACCGTCGCCGAGAACATCACGCTCCCCCTCGACCTGGCGGGGGAGCGCGGCGACCGTGAGTGGATCGACGCACTCGTCGACACCGTCGGGCTGCGGGACCGGCTGCGCCACCGGCCGAGCGAGCTCTCCGGCGGTCAGCAGCAACGCGTCGCCGTGGCCCGCGCCTTCGCGGGCAGCCCCGATGTCGTGTTCGCCGACGAACCGACCGGCAACCTCGACTCCCGGGCGGGCGAAGAGGTGCTGCGGCTCCTCGGCGGCACCGTACGCCGGACCGGCCGTACCGTCGTGATGGTCACCCACGATCCGGTCGCGGCCGCGCACGCCGACGAGGTCGTCTTCCTCGCGGACGGCAGGCTCGTCGACCGGATGCAGAGCCCGACGGCGGAACGCGTCCTCGACCGCCTCAAGGCCTTCGACACCGCGGCCCGCACACCGGCGGTGGCGCCATGACCAGCACCCGCGCCTCGCTGCGCCTCAGCCTCTCCTCCCTGCGCGCCCACAAGCGGCGCTTCATGGGCACCTTCACCGCCGTACTGCTCGGTGTCGCCTTCCTCGCCGGAACCCTCGTCATGGGCGACACCCTGCGGGCAGGCTTCGACACCATGTTCGGCAACGCCGCACAGGGCACGGACGTGGTCGTCCGCAGCACCGACGTGGTCACCGTCCCCGGCGAGGCCCAGGGCACCCGGCAGCCCGTCGCCGCCGATCTGGTCCGCAGGATCGAACAGGTACCGGGTGTCGCCGCGGCCGCTCCGAAGATCGAGGGGGCGGGGCAGCTCCTGGGCGCCGACGGCGAACCCATCGGCGGCCAGGGCCCGCCCACCCTCGCCGGGAACTGGATCGCCGATCCCGAGCTCAACCCGTACCGTCTCGCCGACGGACGGGCACCGTCCGCACCCGGCGAGGTCGTCGTCAACCGCGGCACCGCCGAGCGGGGCGGCCTGAAGATCGGCGACACCACCGTCCTGCGCACCCCCGACCCGGTCCGCGTCACCGTCGTAGGCCTGGCCACCTTCGGCGGGGAGGACGGCATGGCCCAGGTCACCTACACGGGCCTGACCCGGGCCGACGCCGAGAAGTACCTCACCCCGAAGCCCGGTGAGGCGGCGAGCATCCAGGTGCGGGCGGGGCCCGGCACCGGTCAGCAGGAACTGGTGGACGCGCTCACGCCCGAGCTCCCGGAAGGCACCGAAGCCATCACCGGCGACGCCTCGGCCGCCGAGAACCAGGACATGATCTCCGGCGCGTTCCTGAGCCTGTTCACCACGCTGCTGCTGGTGTTCTCCGGCATCGTGCTGCTGGTCGCCACCTTCTCCATCCACAACACCTTCGCGATCGTCGTCGCCCAGCGGACGCGGGAGAACGCCCTGCTGAGGGCGCTCGGCGCCGCCCGGCGCCAGGTCGTCGGAGCCACCCTCGTCGAGGCCTTCGCCGTCGGGACGGCCGCCTCCGTCGCCGGCCTGGCAGGTGGCATCGGTATCGCCGCCGGCCTGCAGGCACTGTTCCCGGCCATCGGATTCCCGTTCCCCGAGGGCGCGCTGGTGATCAGCGGTCTCTCGATGCTCCTGCCCCTGGGCGTCGGCATTCTCGTCTGCCTGGGCTCCGCACTCGTGCCGGCGGTACGGGCAGGACGTACCGCCCCCCTTGCGGCCCTGCGCGAGAGCACCGTCGACGACTCCGCGGTCTCACGGAGCCGGACCCTCACCGGAGGCGTGCTCCTGGCGGCGGCCGTCGGCGTCATCCTGACCGGAGTCCTGGCCGCCCCCTCCCTCTGGCTCCCGGCAGCCGGCTCGGTTCTCGCCCTGGCCGCGTTCGTGGTGCTCGGCCCGGTCGCCTCCACGTACGCCGTACGCATCCTCGGCGCACCGCTCGACCGGCTGCGGGGCGTCACCGGCGGACTCGCCAGGCGCAACGCGCTGCGCAGCCCCGGGCGGACCGCAGCCACCGCCACCGCGCTGATGATCGGTGTCGCCGTCGTCTCCCTCTTCACGGTCTTCGGCGCCTCACTGAAGGCGACGACGGACCGGACGGTCGACAGGTCCTTCGCGGGCGATGTGGCCATCAGCGCACCCGCGTTCGGCGCCGGTGGCAGCGGACTGAGCCCCGGTCTCGCCCCTGCCGTACAGCGGCAGCCCGAGGTCGAATCCGCGGTCGGGCTCGGCAAGGGCGTTGCCGAGGTCAACGGCTCCGGCCGGGCGCTGACCGTCACCGACCCGGCCCGCCTCGCCGACGTGTTCGCTCTCGGAGCGGTCGAGGGTTCGCTGGACTCACTCGGCACGAACGGCATCGCACTCTCGGGCTCCGAGGCCGGCAAGCGCCACCTGGACACCGGATCCACCGCCCGGCTCACCTTCACCGACGGCACGCAAGCGGACTTCACCGTCCGTGCCGTCTTCGAACAGTCCGAGCTGGCGGGCGACTACGTCATCAGCCGCGAGGCCTGGGCGCCGCACAGGGGCCAGGACTCCGACACCCTGGTCGCCGTCTCGTTCAGGGACGGCGTCCCGGCCGAGGAAGGGAAGCGCGCGGTCGAGAAGACCGCCGCCGCCTACGGGGACCCGGACGTGCAGACGCGTCAGGAGTACGCGGAGTCCTCGGCGGGCGGCATCGACATGATGCTCACGCTCGTCTACGCGCTGCTGGCACTCGCCGTGCTGATCGCTCTGCTGGGCATCGCCAACACCCTCACCCTGGCCGTCCATGAACGCACCAGGGAACTGGGCCTGTTGAGGGCGGTCGGACAGACCAGGAGCCAGCTCCGGAGCATGGTGCGCTGGGAATCGGTCCTGGTCTCCGCGTTCGGTACGGCAGGCGGCCTGCTGCTCGGTGCTCTCCTGGGCTGGGTACTCGTCAAGGCGTCGGAGGGTACCGGCGACACGGCGTTCGTCTTCGCACTGCCGCCACTGAGGCTGCTGGTCGTGGCCCTGGTCGGGCTGGCCGCGGGGGCGCTGGCCGGATGGCGGCCGGCGCGGCGCGCCGCACGACTCGACGTGCTCCGCGCGATCGCCACGGAGTAGCGCGCACGATCGCGCCGAGGAAGTGGCGCGCTCGCCCCCTGCCCGGTCAGCCGACGACGGCCGACCGGGCCCGGGTCTGTGCCGCGTGCTCCACGAGGGTGTCCCGTCCGGAGCCGAAGGGACCGTCGGTCGTCGACCCGTACACCGGGAGAGGAGACAGTGCGATGGCGAAGGACGGGGCCGGAAGGGTGAACCAGACGACCTTGCCCGTGTCGTCGGTCGGTCGTACTCCCCAGCTCTCGCTGACCGCGGCGATCATCGCCAGTCCGCGCCCCGAAGTGGCGGACGAATCGGCGTCGCACACGGTCGGCAGCCGTGGGTCGTGGTCGTGGACGGAAACCGTGAGACGGTCGAGCAGCAGCTCGATCTCGACGGTGCACGATTTGTCCGGCTGTGCATGCCGGTGGACATTGGTCAGCAGTTCGGTGACGCCGAGCGCTGCCGGGTCGATCAGAGGATCGAGATGCCAGTAGCGCAGTTGCGCCGAAATGATTCTGCGGACCTGACCGATCCGCGACGGCAGGGCCTGGAGCTCCACCGCGCAGTGCCTGCTTGGCTCGCTGATCACGGCTGCGACTCCCCGAAATAGGTCCGGAAGAAGACGAAGGAACGGATCCAGCAGTGTGGCGCGCTGCTGTTTCTGGTCTGGTCGTGCGTGGTCCGCCCTGCGGCACCCGGCGGAGCGGCTTGCGCGGTCACCGCCGGTACACCATCAGTGACGTGTTACCAGCGTGACCCAGGGGGTTGGGGTCCGCAACTCGCGGTGTCCGTACGGAACCGTTGCGTCAGGTCCGCCGCCCGCCCGCGCGGCGCAGCGCCTCCAGGAACCTACGCACCGGAGCGGCCCCGCCGGGCCTGCGGTTGCGCTGCCCCATGGTCAGCCGGTAGCGCACTCCGTTGACCCGCGCGACCGCGGAGTCCGCCGCCAGGAACCATCGTTTGCCCGCGCTCACCGTGGTCACCGGGGCGCTGTCGATCTCCCGGCCGTTACTGGTCAGCAGCGCCAGCCGGCCGTCCTTGACGACGACTTGACCGGCCCGGGTCAGGGAACGGGTCCACCGCTCGATCCTGACCCCACTCGCACTGAACTCTGCCTCGGACATGGTGAATTCGCCCCCCTTGTGCTGGCTTCTGCTGGGAAGTCTGCCCGCATCGGGGCCTTTGCACCAGGTCGCATCAGGCCGGAAAAGTGCGTTTCGGGAGCGGATCTCCAACACCACGGGCCCCTGCGGCCACGCGGGGGCCAAGGAAGGGCTATGGGGTATCAAAGCAATCGTTTGTGCAGGTGGGGGGAATATCGTGGTGGTGTCGGGTACCGGTGGCACGAGGAGGAGATCGCTGATGGACACCAGTGAGCACAGACGTGACGGTGAGATCGCGACCACCACGGACATCGACCGCAGCGATCCCGACTACCGCGCCTGGCTCAAGGAAGCCGTGCGCAAGGTCCAGGCGGACGCCAACCGTTCCGCGGACACCCACCTCCTGCGCTTCCCCCTGCCCGAGCAGTGGGGCATCGACCTCTACCTCAAGGACGAGTCGACACATCCCACGGGCAGCCTCAAGCACCGGCTTGCACGTTCGCTCTTCCTCTACGGGCTCTGCAACGGCTGGATCCGCCGCGGCAAGCCGGTCATCGAGGCGTCCAGCGGCTCGACAGCCGTCTCCGAGGCGTACTTCGCGAAGCTGATCGGTGTCCCGTTCATCGCGGTGATGCCCCGCACCACCAGTCCCGAGAAGTGCCGGCTGATCGAATTCCACGGCGGACAGTGCCACTTCGTCGACGACTCGCGGAAGCTGTACGAGGAGTCCGCGGCACTCGCCGCCCGCACCGGCGGCCACTACATGGACCAGTTCACCTACGCCGAGCGGGCCACGGACTGGCGCGGCAACAACAACATCGCGGAGTCCATCTACCAGCAGCTCAGGCTGGAGCGGTACCCGGAGCCCGCCTGGATCGTCGCCATGGCCGGAACCGGCGGTACCTCGGCGACCATCGGACGCTACGTCCGCTACATGCAGCACGACACGAAGATCTGCGTACCCGACCCGGAGAACTCCTGTTTCTTCGACGGGTGGACCCGGCAGGACCCGTCGGCGACCAGCGACTGCGGCTCACGCATCGAGGGCATCGGCAGGCCCCGCATGGAGCCGAGCTTCGTGCCCGGCGCCATCGACCGGATGATGAAGGTGCCGGACGCGGCGAGCATCGCGGCCGTGCGCGCACTGGAGCGGGCCATCGGCCGCAAGGCCGGCGGTTCCACCGGCACCGGACTGTGGAGCGCGTTCAAGCTCGTCGCGGAGATGGTCGGCCAGGGCAGCACCGGGAGCATCGTCACGCTGTTCTGCGACCCGGGCGAGCGCTACCTCGACAAGTACTACTCCGACAGCTGGCTGAGCGAGCAGGGCCTGGACATCGACCCGTACACGCGGACCATCGACAACTTCCTGGCCACCGGCAGCTGGCCCGCCTGAGGTCAGGATCCTTCGAGCAGGGCGTCGAGCACCCGCCCGAAGACCCGGCGGCCCGCACCCGAGAGCAGCGGATCGCCCCACCCGGGCAGCAGCCGTACGCGCAGCTCCTCGACCCACACCACGTGCGACCCCTCGCCGGTCGGCCGGACATCGATCGACGCCCTGCCCAGCACCACCCGGCCGCGCTTCTCCAGCCGGCAGATCCCGGCACGGCCGGCCACCGGCGGCGTCCACCGCACCACTTCCATCGGATCGTCGAACCCGAACGGCCCGAGACCCGTACGAGCCACGAAGACCGTCCCCACCCGCGTCGGCAGACCTGTCGGGACGGTGACGGACGTCATCGGCACAGGTCCGGCGTGGGCCTCCCAGTCGGTCACCCGACGCCAGGCCTCGGCGGCGGGGAGGGGAGTGAAACGCTCGATCCGGAAGACGGCCACGGCCCGATCCTAGGACGTCCGCGGCCCGTCGGAGGCGGAGCGGAACGCGCGCCCCCCGGAGTGCCGCTACCGGGGTGCGGAATCGCCCGCCACGACCAGCCCCGGCAGCTGCTCCTCGATCTCCTGCCGGGCGGCGTCCGGCAGCCCCGAGTCCGTGACGAAGGAGTCCACCTCGTCCAGCGTCGCGAACGAGCTCAGGCCGACCGTGCCCCACTTGGTGTGGTCGGCCACCACCACGACGCGTCGCGCGGCGCGCACGAAGCGGCGGTTCGTCTCGGCCTCCGCGAGGTTCGGTGTCGAGAGACCGGCCTCGACAGAGATCCCGTGCACCCCGAGAAACAGCACATCGAAGTGGAGCGAGCCGATCGCACGGTCCGCGACGGGCCCGACGAGCGAGTCCGAAGGCGTGCGCACCCCGCCGGTCAGCACCACGGTGGCCGCTCCGGCACGGGGGCCACCACCGGCCGTCGGCCGCTGGGCCTCGTGGAACACGTCGGCGACCCGCACCGAATTCGTCACCACGGTCAGGGCCGGAACGTCCAGGAGATGCCGGGCCAGCGCGAACGTGGTCGTGCCGCCGGACAGGGCGATCGCGCTGCCCGGCACGGCCATTGCCGCCGCCGCCCGCGCGATGTCCTCCTTGGCGCTGAGCTCCAGCGTCGACTTGGCCTCGAACCCGGGCTCGTGCGTACTCGCCTCGACCAGCGGAACGGCCCCGCCGTGCACCTTCTCGATGACGCCCTGGCGGGCCAGCGCGTCCAGGTCCCGGCGAATGGTCATGTCGGAGACATTCAGCCTGCGGGTCAGCTCGTTGACCCGGACCCCGCCACGCTTGCGCACCTCGTCGAGGATGAGCGCGCGCCGCTGTTCCGCGAGCAGGTTCTGGTTCTCGCTCAACGCCGGGTCCGGTCCTTCCCTCTGGCCACAGGTCCGACACCGGCCTGCGGGACGCCCTCATCCTGCCACGCAGCCCTCCCGGCGGCGTCACTGGGGAGATTCGGTGAGAGCGATGCGGCAGGCACCCTCCGTCGGAGAAGGTGGTGACTGCGCGTCAGTCCGTAGCTCCGCGCCGTGCCCCCGTCCCTTCCCCGTCGGCCGACAGCCGGCAGGACCAGAGAGCGAGCAGACGACATTGCCCCCTGCCACCCAGGCCCCGCAGAGCACCGGGGCAGCGCTGGAACTGCTCGTCCACGGCGTCGGCGGAGCCACTCCCCAGGAGATGCTCGGCGACCCCCGTACGACCAGGATCACCGGTGACGCGACGGCCGCCATCTACCGGCGTACCGAAGACATCGAGGCCGAGCAGCACCCCGAACGCCACCGGGACGGACCCGTCGCCGAGGCCTACTGCTGGTCCAACCTCACCTCGGGAAACGGCTCCCGCGCCCTGTGGCTGCTGCTGCTCCCCTTCATGGTGGTCAACCTCGCCCACTGGATGCGGCCCACGGCGCGGGGCCGCACCGCGTCGGTGCGGCTGTACGGCATGGTGGTGCGGCTCATCGCGCTCAGCCTGACCGTGCTGCTGACCGCCGCGGTCTGCGAGGTCGCCCTCGACCTGGTGGCCTGGCAGTGCGCGGGCGCACCCGAGTGCTCCGGCCGGCGGTCCTGGCTCGGCTTCCTGTCGACGGAGCAGGGCGGCTGGTGGTCCCAGCCCGGACGCCGGCTCGCGGTCGCCGCACTCGTGCCCACGGCCCTGGTCGGACTGCTCTGGTACCTGTCCAACCGCACCTGGAGCGCGTACGAGTCGCAGCGCCCGCTGAGCGGGGACGAACACGAGGAGGACACGGCACACACCCCGGAGACCTCCACGTCCGCCGCGCCGCCCGTCCGTCCCGCCCTCGGCCGGCCCGGGTTCTGGTACGGACGCCGACTGGTCGCCCGGCTGCGGGCCGCCCACACCGCCGCCGGATTCCTCACCGTCGCGGCCGCGGTGGGGGGAGCCGCCGCCCGGCACGACAGGGTCACCGACGGTCCCGTGCCCGCTGTGATCGGCGGCCTGTTCGAGACGGCGCTCGCCGTGTGCGCTCTGGTGGTGGTCGCGGTCGTCTGCCGCCGGGGCCGCAGCGAGCGACGCCTCGACAACACCCTCGACCGTGCCGTCATCACCCTCCTGCCGGGGACGGCGCTCGCCCTGCTGCTCGTCGGCACGGTGTACGCCGCCTGGTCCCGTCCCGCCTGGGCGTCCTCGGGCACCCTCCCCGGAGAGACCGCCTTCCGCGTCCTCGCCGTCGGACAGGGCGCACTCGTCGTCCTGCTCGCGGTGGTGGCGCTGAGCCTGTACCTCCGCGTCCCCGAGCCGCGCACGACACTCCACGGCCTCGGCGGGCCCGCCGTGGCGATGCTCGCCTGTGCGCTCGGCGGTGTGATGACCGGCGGGGTCGCCCAGCGCGTCGCCGACTGGCTCGACGGTTCCGGTACACCCGGCATGGGCGCCGGCTCGACCATAGAGGGGCCGCCCGTACTCCTCAGCTGGCAGGCTTCCGTCATCCCGGTCCTGCTGCTGTTCCTGCTCGCCCCCCTCGCCTGGCTGGCCGTCCGCACCGGGCTGCGCGCCCGCCGGCTGGGACCCGTGGTCGAGGCGGAGTACGAACAGGCGCGGCCCGACCGCGCCCGCACCCGGGCCATCGCGGGCACCAGGGCCACGGCGGCCCTCACCGACTCCGCACCCTGGCTCGTCGCCCTGGTCTCGGGTGCCACCCTGCTCCTCGGCGCCGGAGCGGTCGCCGGGTCCTGGCTCACCGGCGAGGTGCCCGGCCGGGCGATGGACGGTGCGGTTCCCCTCGTCGAGTCGCTCGCCGAGACGGCCCAGTCGACCGGCTCCTGGATGATCGGCTTCGGATTCGTCCTGTTCGTCACCTGGGGCCGCCGCGCCTACCGTGACGTGTCCGCCCGGCGCACGATCGGCATCCTCTGGGACGTCGGTACGTTCTGGCCGCGCGCCGCCCATCCCTTCGCGCCGCCCTGCTACGCGGAGCGCGCCGTGCCCGACCTGTCGTCCCGGATGTCCGCCTGGACGGCCCGCACCCGGGGCCGGCTCGTCATCTCGGGCCACTCCCAGGGCAGCGTCCTTGCCGCGTCCGCGGTCTGGCAACTGCCCGACGCGACACGGCGCCGGGTCGCCCTGCTCACCTACGGCT
Organism: Streptomyces sp. NBC_00683; assembly: GCF_036226745.1. NCBI lineage: Bacteria > Bacillati > Actinomycetota > Actinomycetes > Kitasatosporales > Streptomycetaceae > Streptomyces > Streptomyces sp. NBC_00683. The sequence continues at coordinate 7,823,586 of NZ_CP109013.1, forward strand.
CACCGATCGAGCGGCTCTACGGGCGCTGGTTCCCCGCCTACTTCGGACCGGTACCCCTGGACGGGCTGCACCGGTCCGTGCACTGCTGGCGCAACCTCTGGCGGGCGACCGACCCGATCGGAGGTCCCGTCCGCATCGACGAGAGCCAGGGACCCGAGGTGGACCGGGGCCCGCTGAAGGACCCGCTGGTCTACGGCCGCACCCCTGAACACCCGCTGCCCGAACCGATCCTGGGGCACTCCGACTACCAGGCCGACCCGGTCTTCGCCGTGGAGCGGGCCGCACTCCTGGAACGGCTCGGACCGGTCGTGCCCCACCAGACCGGCGGGGAGACTCAGGGGAGTTCGGGAAGGTCCTCCGGATAGAGCAGGGTGAGGTCGTCCGTACTCGGCTCGGCGAGCTGGGCGACCCGGCCCGCATGCCGCTCGACCATCGACTCGAAGGTCTGGCGGGCCGTGCGGCCGTTACCGAAGGCGGGGCCCTTGGGAAGCGCTGTGAAGTACTTGAGCAGCGCTTCCCCGGCCCCGTCCGCGAGGCTGTACTCATGCTCCTCGGTCTGCTGCTCGACGATCCGCAGCAGCTCCTCGGGAACATAGTCACTGAAGGTGATGGTCCGTGAGAAACGCGACGCCACCCCGGGGTTGACGGTGAGGAAGCGCTCCATCTCGTGCGTGTACCCCGCCACGATCACGACGACGGCGTCCCGGTGGTCCTCCATCAGCTTCACCAGCGTGTCGATGGCCTCCCGCCCGAAGTCCCGGCCGGAGTCCTCGGGCGACAGCGCGTACGCCTCATCGACGAACAGGACTCCGCCACGGGCCCGTTCGAACGCCTCCTGGGTGCGGATCGCGGTCGAACCGATGTGCTCGCCGACCAGGTCGACCCGGGACACCTCCACGAGATGACCGTGCTCCAGCACACCGAGCGAGGCCAGGATCTCGCCGTACAGGCGGGCCACCGTCGTCTTGCCCGTACCGGGGGAGCCGGTGAACACGAGGTGTCTGCGCACCGACGCTGCCTTGAGGCCCGCGAGCCTGCGGCGCCGGCCGACCTCGATCATGTCGGTCAGCGCACGCACCTCGCGCTTGACGCTGTCCAGACCCACCAGCGCGTCCAACTCCCCGAGGACGGCGCCCGAATCGCGCACCGGCTCCGCCGGAGCGGGCGGGACGGCGGGCTCGGCGGCGCGTTGACCCGGCATCGCACCGAGCAGTCCGGGCGTCGACTGGGTCGCCGTCAGGACCGGCGGGGCCGGGGGAGTGGCACCGCGCAGTCCGCTCTCGTCGCTGGTGCAGTCCTTCACCACCGGACCGCCGCTGAGTCCGTCGCCCGGGAAGCCCGATCCCTCCGCGAACTCGTACCCGCCGCGGGCGCACCGCTCGGTGCGGCAGCGGGTGAGCGTGGAGCGGCAGCCGTCCATGACATGGAAGCCGTAGCCCTCGCTCCCGGTGACACGACAGGTGTCGAAGGTGCCGCGGCCCTCGGCGGAGACGTAGAAGCCCGCCTCCGCGGGCGAGGTGACCGTGCAGCGCTCGATCGTCGGGTCGGCGCCCTTGGTCACGATGACACCGGTCTGGGCGGCGTCGATGGTGCAGTTGTTCAGGGTTCCGCCGCTGCCGTGGTCGCGGAACCACGCTCCGGTCGACGCTTCGCGGATCCGGCAGTCGTCGAGCTGCGCGGTGGCGCCGTCGCTCACCGACACCGCCGTGTTGCGGATCTGGGACAGGTCGCTGTCCACCACGTCGGCGCGCGAACCGCGGTCCAGGACGAAGAGGGCATCGGGCACGTCGTGGACGCGGCACGAATCGAGTATCACGGTGGCGCCGTCGCTGACCCACACCGCGGGGTAGTCGCCCGTACTGTCGTGGATCTCGCACTGGTTGGCATCGACACGGGTGCCCGGGTCCCAGACCGACAGGCCGTTGCGGCCGAACCTGCGCACGGTCGAGCGGGTGAGTGTGAGAACGGAGCGGGACCGCAGGTCGACCGCGTTCTCCGGGATGTCGTGAATGTCGCAGTCGGCGAGCGTGAGGACCGCGTCGGTGTCCAGCGTGACCCCGTCCGCGGAGGTGCGGTGCACGGTGCAGTCGGTGAGATGCGCGGCACCGCGGGCCGTGACCTGCACCCCGCTGCCCTTGATCTCGTACACCTCGCAGCCGACCGCTTCCAGACCGCTGCCCTCGCCGGTCACGCTCAGCCCCGCCCCGGAGGCGTGGTGGACACGGCACCGCTCGAGCCTCGGGTGCGCCCCGTCGCGGACCGAGACGCCGGACTGCCCGGCCGACACGATCTCGCACTCCTCGAACACGCCCCCGGCGCCGTCGAGTACGGCAATGCCGACGCCGGCCGGGTTGTCGACGGTACAGCGGCGCACGGTGGGCCGGGCCGCGCCCCGCACCTCTATCCCGGCGGCCGACCGGGTCACGACGCGCAGATCCGAAAGCTCGGGAGCGCCCTCCTCGACGAGCAGCGCAGGGGCGGCGGAATCCTGGCCCTCCACATGAAGATCCTGGATCACCGCCGAGGCGCGCACGGTCAGAGGTACGCCGTCGACCGGCGCGATGCGCACGGAACCGACGGATCCTTCGGGGCCGCGCAGGGTCACCGCGCGGTGGACGACGAGATTCTCCCGGTAGGTGCCGGGTGCGATGGTGAGGACGTCACCGTCCGCTGCGGCCTCCAGGGCTGCGGTGAGGGAAGCGTATTCGCCCGTGCGGCGGCGCCATCGCGATGTGCCGGTGTGCGTCACCTGGACCGTGCCCTGTGCCATGGTGCTGCTGTGCCCCCACCTCGTGCCGTGTGCGCTGCCTCGTGCCTGTCCGCATACCCGTGCCACCGGTTCTACGCAGCTCCGGGCCCGCCTGCCGAGGAGTCGGGCGGGCCGGTCCACCGTAGCGCGCGCGGCGGTGGCGAGTTGACGAGTCGGCTGCTCATGAGGTCGGTGACACCGATGGAGCGGCCCGGCACTCGACGTCGTGCACCGGTGGGTTCAGCTGCCCGTCCCGGTCCGGCCCCAGTCGGGACCGGTTTCGGCCCAGGCCCGGTCGAGCCGACCGTACCGCTGTTGCATCATGCGCCATACGGCAAGTCGGCGTGCGGATTCCACCAGACCCGCAACGAGCAGGGTCGCACCGATTCCGGCCAGTACCGCATGGGTGCGCGCCGTCGATGTGTCCATCGGGCGTATCACCGGGCGGCCCTGGTCATCCGTCCAGATCCGTATCCGCGCCCCGGGGGCGGTGACTTCGGACGCCGTGGACACTCTGCCGGTGCGGGCCGTCCCGTCCGGGGCCTGCCACCGGGCCACAGCGGAGGACCGCGCGGTGCTCTCCGCGACGGCGGCCTCGGGGTCCTGGGCGAAGCGCGAGACGCCGGAGGGTCCGCGCACGACGACAGCCGTGATGAGGTGCCGCTGCGCGTGCTGCGCGCGCACTGCCTGCTGGAGGGCCTCGTCGGTGACTGAACCGCACAGCCAGCCGAGCACCGGGGCGGCGATCAGCATCAGCAGCAGCGCTGCCAGTGCCCCCCATGCCTCATGGCGGTCGGTGGGCCTGCACAGGGGATTGTGCCGCCACCGCCGGATTCCCAGGACTGCTCGCACAGTCATGCACCCCCTTCCGTATCCGTCATAGCCCGGTACGGCGTTGATCACCTGCTGGGGCGGCGAAGAGAGAGCAACCTCACGCCGTCCAACGTCCGGGACACTCCGGCCGGTTCCCGTCCGGAGCCGGGTGGCCCGGCGTTCAGCCGAGGATCCGCACCGGGTCCCCGACCCGGATCACCCCGGTGCCTTCCGGGATCAGATTCTGGCCGAACAGGAGATCCCTTCCGACCAGACGATGGCGGGCGAGCGTACGCAGGGGCTCCTTGCCGCGCTTCGACGTCCGCTGGTCGGTCGTGGTCACGATGCAGCGGCCGCACGGCTTCGCCACGCGGAAGGCGACCTCCCCGATCGCGATCCGGTCCCAGTCGTCCTCGGCCCACGGGGCCGTCCCGTCCACGACCGCATTCGGCCGGAAGCGGTTCATGGGCAGCGGGCCCTCCTCCGGGTGGTCACCGCGTGCCACGAGTGCGTTGAGCGCATCCAGCGAGGCTGACGAAGTGAGAAGAAGGGGGTAACCGTCGGCGAAGGAGACGGTCTCGCCCGGGCGCCCGAACGCCGGGTCGACAGGCCTGCGGTGCGACGGCGCGTCGAGATGGACGAGCCGGACCTCCGCACCGAGGCGCGCGCTGAACCAGGCGTGCGCGGCCTCGGCCGCCTCCACCACCTCGACCTTGTCCCTGAAGAGCTCCGCGCCGACGGTGCAGACCGGCTCCGGCACGTCCACGGTCAGCGGGGCACTCCCCGGCGCCGAGACGGTCACCCCGCCACCGGGCAGGGGCATCGCGGACAGCTGGGCCATGCCCGGCTGCTGACGCTGGGTGACCACCTTGCCCCGGACGTCGATCAGCATCCAGCGACGGTCGCCGCCGAGTCCCCATGGCTCGACGACGGCCTGCTCGGCCGCGCACGCCGCCAGCGATTTGACCGGGTGGATGTGGACAGCCCTGAGTACGGGAGAGACCATGCATCCATTTTGCCAGCCGAATCCGCGACAGCGGGCAATAACGCCTGCTCAGTACCCCCGGCCCTGGTACGGACGGTTGTACGGGTCCTCGTACGGGGACGGAGTCGGGGCGGGCCGGGGCGAAGCCGGGCGCATCGACTCGTAACCCGTGCCGGGGCGCTGCGGCTGCTGCTGGTAGCCGCGGGGCGCCGAGGGCTGCTGCGGGATGTACGGGGCGGGCGCGTGCTGCAGGTGTGCGGGCTGCATCTGCGCGTGCTGCATGCCCGCGTTCTGGTACTGCGGCTGCGGCGCCTGCTGCGGGTAGCCGTAGGACCCGTTGGACGGGGCCGCGGGCAGGGCGGGAAGCGACGACGGCAGGGCCGGCAGATAGCTGTTGCCCGTGTCGTACGCGGCGGGGACTCGGATCGGCGCGATCTGAGGAGTGCCCCGCTCGGCGACCAGGGAGTCGTAGATCGGGGTGTCGGGGAACGACGGCGCGGCGTAGTAGCCGCCGCCGTAGGTGGAGCGGGGGGAGGTCATGACACATAAGTTAAGCCCACGATGTGCTGGTTGGGGAGTCCGATAAGAGGGTTGTTTTACGCGTTGTGAGTGAACCGCGTTCCCCAATGCGAGCGAACTTGGCAAAAAGGGGCACCGAGCCGCGTTGTGATCGTGTAAAGAGCGAGTTCACGGGGGGTTACCGGCGGATCGCCGGGAGCAGTCTCCGCCGTACTGTGGGCTCCTCGGCGGGCCGGGGATTAGGTTGGCGTGAAACTCTCCGGGCAGCCGGACTCGTGATGGGGGCGAGCATGACCATGCAAAAGGGAACCAATGTTCCTGTGCCTGCTCAGGTCGTACAGGTCGAATTGGGCTGGCGGACCTCCCCCGGGGCGCCGGACGTGGATGCCTCGGCGCTACTTCTCGTGTCGGGAAAGGTACGCAGCGACGCGGACTTCGTCTTTTACAACCAGCCGGCACACGCATCCGGCGCGGTGCGCCACGAGGGCAAGCGGACGGCCGGTGACGCGGTCACCGACAGCCTCGTGGTCGACTTCGCGGCAGTGGAGCCCGCGATCGACCGCGTGGTCGTGGTGGCCTCGGCCGACGGCGGCACCTTCGGCCGGGTGACAGGCCTCTACGTACGGATCGTGGACTCCGCGAGCGGTTCCGAGATCGCTCGCTTCGAGAGCGCGGACGCGACGGTCGAGACCGCGTTCATTCTCGGTGAGCTGTACCTGCGGCAGGGCGCGTGGAAGTTCCGGGCCGTCGGGCAGGGGTACGACACCGGACTCGGGGGACTGGCGACGGACTTCGGTATCTCCGTCGACGAACCTCAGCAGCCTGCACCACCTCAGCAGGTCCCCCGCCCGCAGCCGGCGCAGGCGCCCCCGGCGCCCTACCGCGCACCCCAGGCCGCCCCCGTCCCGCAGGTCGCGCCCCCGGTCGCGCCTCCCGCCGCACCCCCTGTCACGCAGCCGGTGAGGCTGACCAAGGTCACCCTGACGAAGGAGGCGCCGTCCGTCTCCCTGTCGAAACAGGGCGGTACCTCCGGGGCCCTGCGCGTCAATCTCAACTGGGAAGTGCGCAAGCAGTTCAAGGGCTGGGGCGCGAAACTCGGCAGGGCCGTCGCCATGCACGCCGACCTCGATCTCGATCTCTGCGCGCTGTACGAACTCACCGATGGAAGCAAGGGAGTTGTGCAGGCCCTCGGAAACGCCTTCGGCGATCTCCGGCGGCCCCCCTATATCCACCTCGACGGAGACGACCGCACCGGCGCGCTCTCCACCGGCGAGAACCTCACGGTCAACCTCGACCACAAGGACCGGCTGCGCCGCGTTCTGATCTTCGTAACCATCTACGAAGGCGCCCGGAGTTTCGCCGATCTGCATGCCACCGTCACTCTGCAGCCACAGAACGGAGCGGCGATCGACTTCTCTCTCGATGAATGCACCGTGCCCTCCACCGTTTGCGCTCTCGCGCTGATCACCAACAACGGGGGAGACCTCACGGTGCAGCGGGAGGCACGCTATCTCGTCCCGCAGCGCGGGGTGAGTCCCCAGAGGACCATAGACGCCGCCTACGGCTGGGGAATGAACTGGACCCCCGGCCGCAAGTGACCCCGGCCGGGCTCAGGGTTCCGGTGCGGCCTCGGGACGGGCGTACGTACGCCCCTTCCAGGCCGCACCGCGGCCGCGGTAGTGCTGCACCGCCGAGTCCACCGTCATCAGGAGGTAGAGGACGGCGGTGAACGGCAGGAGCGGTGCCAGCCACAGCGACTGACGGTAGTAGCCGAGCATCGGCATGTACGTCCCCGCCATCACGGCCCACGCTGCCGCGCCCGCCCACGCGGCCACCGCATCGCCCGTCAGCAGTCCGGCGGCGAGCGTCGCCGGCGGGGCGACGTAGACGAGACCCAGGCCGAGAACGGTCCCGGCCAGCAGCAGCGGGCTGTGCCGCAACTGCGCGTACGCACTGCGCGAGACCATCTGCCACAGATCCGCGAGCCGCGGATAGGGCCGCGCACTGTCCACCCGCTCCGCGAGCCCCAGCCAGATCCGGCCCCCGCTGCGCTGCACCGCGCGCGCCAGTGACACGTCGTCGATCACCGCCTGCCGGATGGACTCCGGGATGCGTGCCCGTTCGGCGGCCCCGGTGCGCAGCAGCACGCAGCCGCCCGCAGCGGCCGCCGTCCGGCTGCCCGCCCTGTTGACCCGGCGGAAGGGGTAGAGCTGCCCGAAGAAGTAGACGAAGGCCGGCACGACAAGCCGTTCCCAGGTGCTCGTCACCCGCAGCTGGGCCATCTGCGAGACCAGATCGAAGCCGCCCGCCCCCTCGTCCCCGGCGGCGGCGACCAGTTCCCTCAAGCTGTCCGGCTCATGCGCGATGTCCGCGTCGGTCAGCAGCAGGAACTCCGGCTTCCGCTGTCTGGCCAGCGCGATTCCGTGCCGCAGGGCCCAGAGCTTGCCCGTCCAGCCGGACTCCGGCTCACCCGGCGACACCACCGTCAGCGGCAGTCCCCCGTGCCTCACCGACAGCACCCGTGCGAGCTCGCCGGTGCCGTCCTCGCTGCAGTCGTCGACCAGGAAGATCTCCGCGTCCCCCGGATAGTCCTGGGCGAGCAGCGAGGGGAGGCTGACCGGCAGCATCTCGGCCTCGTCCCTGGCGGGCACGACCACGGCGACCGACGGCCAGCGCACCGGGTCGGCACGCCTGGGGAGCCGCTGGTCGGTCCGCCAGAAGAACCCCTGCCCCAGCAGCAGCCACACCCACACGACCAGCGAACCCACGGCGATCCAGGCAACGGCGCTCATCCGCCGAAGTCTGCCCCACATCGGCGGTGCCGCAAGGGCTGTCGACTATGGTGACCGGGTGAAGATCGCACTGATGGACTCGGGAATCGGCCTGCTCGCCGCCGCTGCCGTGGTGCGCCGGATACGGCCCGACGCCGATCTGGTGCTGTCCTCGGACCCCGGCTCGATGCCCTGGGGCCCCCGTACTCCCGAGGACGTGACCGCCTGCGCGCTCGCTGTGGCACGCGCAGCCGCGGCGCACCGGCCGGACGCTCTGATCGTCGCCTGCAACACCGCCTCCGTCCATGCGCTGCCTGCCCTGCGGGCCGAACTGGAACCCGGACTGCCGGTCATCGGCACGGTCCCCGCGATCAAGCCCGCCGCGGCGGGCGGCGGCCACGTCGCCATCTGGGCCACCCCGGCCACCACCGGGAGCCCCTACCAGCGCGGGCTGATCCGCGACTTCGCCCGATCGGTGGACGTGACCGAAGTCCCCTGCCCCGGACTCGCCGACGCCGTCCAGCACGCGGACGAGGCGGGGATCGACCGTGCGGTGGCCGCTGCCGCCGCCCTCACCCCGCCCGGCGTGACGGACGTGGTCCTCGGCTGTACCCATTACGAGCTGGTGGCCGAGCGCATCCGCGCCGCCGTGCAGCAGCCCGGCCTGCCGCGGGTCGTCCTGCACGGCTCCGCCGAGGCCGTCGCCACACAGGCGCTGCGCCGTATCGGCTCCGAACCCGCTCCGTCGGCCGAACCGGTCGGCACCCTCACGGTCCTCCTCGGCGGACACTCCGCCGACCTGCCGGAACCCGCTCTGGCCTACGCGGAGGGCCTGCTCCTCAAGGCCGTCAGCCCCGCGATCTGACCGTCCAGCGCGGCATGCCTGGCCCGCGGACCCCCTCCTCGGGACGCGGAACGTGGGTACGCTGCTTGGCATGACGGACCACCCCGGCAGTGCGAGGCACGGTTCGAGCCAGGCCCCGGCCACCATCTGGACGGGAAGGGCCCGCAACCGCTTCCAGTGGCTGCTCGCGGCCGCCGGAGCCGGATGCCTGGCGCTCGGCATCGAACTCGCTGTCGATTCGGCCTGGAGTGCCGGAATCGCTCCCCTGCTCATGTCCGTCATCGGCTGCCTCGCCGCCGGACTGCTGATCCTGTTCGGGACCCTCGCCTTCGTCCACGTGGCCGTCAAGGTCGACGGTGACGCCCTCGAGGTGCGCTGCGGCCACGTCGGACTGCCCAGGCGCCGGATCCTGCTCACCCATGTGGTCGGCGCGGACTTCGCCCCCCAGGTCACCCCGCGCCAGTGGGGTGGCTGGGGCTACCGCTGGCGCCCCGAGCAGGGAACCGCCGTGGTGGTGCGCCGGGGCGAGGGGCTGGTGCTGAGACTCGGCGACGGCAGGACCTTCACCGTCACGGTGGACAACGCCGAAGCGGCGGTACGGTTCATCCGCGACCGGCTGCACCTGAGCACCACCGGGAAGTCCGCGGAGTCGTGACGGCCGGAGCGGGATGCCGCTCCCACAGCCGCCCACCGTAGACTCCGCCAGGTGAGCGCCACCATCACCACAGTCGAACCGCCGTCCGCACCCGTGTCCCGCAGCAGGAAGCTGTGGCCGCGGCTCGTCCGGCCTGCCGCAGCCGTCCTGTCCGGTGCACTGCTCTATGCGAGCTTCCCGCCCCGGCCCCTGTGGTGGCTGGTCCTGCCAGGGTTCGCGCTGCTGGGATGGGTCCTGTTCGCGCGCAGGCTGCGCGCCGCGCTGGGCCTCGGCCTCCTGGCCGGTCTCGGCTTCATGCTCCCGCTGCTGCACTGGACGGGCGAAGAGGTCGGCCCCGTCCCGTGGCTCGCCCTGGCGCTCGCCGAAGCGGTGTTCATCGCGGTGGGCTGCGTCGGGATCGCCGCGGTCTCCCGGCTCGCGTACTGGCCCTTCTGGGCTGCCGCGGTCTGGGCACTCGACGAAGCGGTCCGCGCCCGCGTGCCGTTCGGCGGCTTCCCCTGGGGGAGGATCGCCTTCGGCCAGGCGGACAGTGTGTTCCTGCCGCTCGCCGCGCTGGGCGGAACCCCGCTTCTCTCCTTCGCCGTGGTGCTGTGCGGCTTCGGACTCTTCGAGGCCCTGCGACAGTTCCGCAGGTACCGCGCCACCGGCGCGGTACCCCGTATCGCCGTCGCGGCGGCGGCCGCAGCCGTCGCGGTCCCCGTCGTCGCCGCCCTCGCGGCCCTGCCGCTCGTCGACGACTCCGCCGAGGACGGCACCGCGACGGTCGCCGCCGTCCAGGGCAACGTGCCGCGCCTGGGCCTCGACTTCAACTCCCAGCGCCGGCAGGTCCTGGACAACCACGCGAAGCGCACGGAACAGCTGGCCCAGGACGTGAAGGCGGGGAAGGTGCCCCAGCCGGACTTCGTCCTGTGGCCGGAGAACTCCTCCGACCTCGACCCGTACCGCAACGCCGACGCCCGCGACGTGATCGACAAGGCGGTCAAGGCCATCGGTGTCCCCACCGTCATCGGTGCCGTGCTTGCGCCCGACACGGGAAACCTCCGCAACACCCTGATCGAGTGGGACCCGGACAGCGGCCCCGTGGACACCTACGACAAGCGGCACATCCAGCCGTTCGGCGAGTACATGCCCATGCGGTCCTTCGTGCGGATCTTCAGCAAGGACGTCGACCGGGTCCAGCGCGACTTCGGATCCGGCAGCAAGGTCGGCGTATTCGATCTGGCGGGCACCAAGGTGGGGCTCGTCACCTGCTACGAGGCGGCCTTCGACGACGCCGTGCGTGACACCGTCAAGAACGGCGGCCAGCTGATCGCCGTGCCGAGCAACAACGCGACCTTCGGGCGCAGCGAGATGACCTACCAGCAGCTGGCGATGTCCCAGGTGCGTGCGGTCGAACACGGCCGGGCGGTCGTCGTGCCCGTCACCAGCGGCGTCAGCGCGGTGATCCGGCCGGACGGCACCATCGTGCAGAAGACCGGGATGTTCACCGCGGACGCCCTGGTCGACGAGGTGCCGCTGCGGTCCTCGCTCACGCCCGCCACGCGGATGGGTCCCCTTCCCGAAGGCATCCTGGCGCTGCTCGCGGTGGCCGGCCTCGGCTGGGTGGCGATCCGGTCCGCGCGTGCCAGGAACGACCGGAGGGCACGCCCCGGGAACGCCCCCGCGGCCACGTAGGCTCGCCGCATGGCTACTCCCGACTTCATCCGCGAGATCCGCGCCACCGCCGGGCACCAGTTGCTGCTGCTGCCCGGCATCACGGCGATCGTCTTCGACGACGAGGGCCGAGTGCTGCTCGGCCGGCGGTCCGACACCGGTAAGTGGGCCGTCATCGGCGGCATCTCCGAGCCCGGTGAGGAGCCCGCGGCGACCGCGGAGCGGGAGGTGTACGAGGAGACCGCCGTGCACTGCGTCGCGGAGCGGGTGGTGCTCACCCAGGCGCTGCAGCCCGTGCAGTACGACAACGGCGACCGGTGCCAGTACCTCGACATCACCTTCCGCTGCCGGGCCACCGGCGGCGAGGCACGGGTGAACGACGACGAGTCGCTGGAAGTGGCGTGGTTCCCCGTCGACTCCCTGCCGCCGTTGAACGAGTTCTCCCTGTTCCGTATCAAGCAGGCCCTCACCGACGGCCCCACCTGGTTCGAACCCACGCCCGAGCCCGGCCTCTGACGCGGCACGACGCCGAGGGGCCGGCCACCACCCGACAGGTGGTGGCCGGCCCCTCGGCGTGAACGGCTCAGGAGGTGCGGGAGTCGGCGGGCAGTGCGGTCCGGGCACCCGGGACGTCTCCGGCACCCTTTCCGGCATCCGCGTCGATGTCGCTGAGGTCCCTGTTCCGCGTCTCCTTGGCGCAGACGATCGCCAGCACCGTGATCAGCGCGGCCGCGATGACGTACAGGGAGATGGGCGTCGACGTGCCGAAGTCCGCGAGCAGGGCCGTGGCGATGAGCGGTGCCGGGGCGCCCGCGGCGACCGACGAGAACTGGGCTCCGATCGACGCACCCGAGTAGCGCATGCGCGTCGAGAACATCTCCGAGAAGAACGCCGCCTGGGGTGCGTACATCGCGCCGTGGAAGACCAGCCCCACGGTGACGGCGAGCAGCAGGCTCCCGAAGCTCCTGCTGTCGATCAGCGCGAAGAACGGGAACATCCACAGCCCCACGCCGATCGCGCCGACCAGATAGACCGGCCTGCGCCCGATGCGGTCGGACAGCGCGCCCCAGGCCGGGATCACGGCGAAGTGCACGGCGGACGCGATGAGCACGGCGTTGAGCGCCGTCTGCTTGCTCAGGTCCGCGGACGTGGTCGCGTACACGAGGATGAACGCGGTGATCACGTAGTAGCTGATGTTCTCGGCCATCCGGGCGCCCATGGCGATCAGCACATCCCGCCAGTGATCACGGAGCACGGCGACGAGAGGCATCTTCTCGGCCGTCGCAGCCGCGGTCCTGCGCTGCTCGGCCTGGGCCAGGGCGGCCTTGAACACGGGTGATTCATCGACAGAGAGACGAATCCACAAGCCGAGAATCACGAGGACCCCGGAGAGCAGGAAGGGGATGCGCCAGCCCCACGCCTCGAAGGCGGAGTCGGACATCAGCGCGGTGAGCGCGGAGAGCACCCCGGTCGCCAGCAACTGCCCCGCGGGTGCTCCGGTCTGGGGCCATGACGCCCAGAACCCACGCCTCTTGGCATCACCGTGCTCCGAGACGAGCAGTACGGCCCCGCCCCATTCGCCGCCCAGGGCGAAGCCCTGCACCAGCCGCAGAACGGTGAGCAGGACAGGGGCGGCCAGCCCGATGGTGGCGTGTGTCGGCAGGAGCCCGATGGCGAAGGTCGCGCCGCCCATCAGCAGGAGGCTCAGCACCAGCAGCTTCTTGCGGCCGAGCCGGTCACCGTAGTGCCCGAACACCAGGGCCCCGAGGGGCCGGGCGGCGAAGCCGACCGCGTAGGTGAGGAAGGCGAGGAGGGTTCCGACGAGCGGTTCGGACCCGGGGAAGAACAGCTTGTTGAAGACCAGCGCGGCAGCCGATCCGTAGAGGAAGAAGTCGTACCACTCCACAGTGGTCCCGACGAGGCTCGCCGCGACGACGCGGCGGAGGTTCGAGGGGGGTGGGGGAGCGGTTGCTGGGGCGGCCATGGATACCACTTCCGGACGGTTGGCGGGGACGTTTCCGTGTCGCCATACCGTAGGAAGGGGCAGGTCAGGGGCGTATGTGGCGGGACACCATAGTTCGGGTGGGCAGTGTGCGGGCTGCCGCTACGGGGAGGTGCTGCGGACCTGGTTTTGCCTTGTGGGGGTGGGCGGGAGGCGGCTGTTCAAGTTGCACTGTTCGGCATGTTTTGCGAGGGCGGTGCTGACTCCCGTGCTGGTTCGGTGCTGACTAAAAGCCCACGTCATCACCCGTCTTCACCTCTCCCGTGCTGACTTGGTGCTGACTACGCTGCGTTGGAGTCGGGCAATTCGGTGCGGAGCGGACGGCTGGAGGTTCTGTTTGGGCGCGTCCGTTCTGCAGACCCGTGAGGCGCGTGTCTCAGTCTCGAAGGGGGCTGTGAGGACGGCGGGGCCGACGCTGCCGCAGGTATGGACCCATCCCGGTGGCGGGCGGGTGGCGTCCTCGGAATGGAGACTGCGAAGGCCGGTTTGCGGCGGCTGAAGAAGGGCTGGCAAGAGGGGCGGCACAACGCGCGAGCGAATCGGACGCCGGCGCTGCTCGGAGCGGCTGGAGCAGAAGCGGTCGATGGAGCTTTGATTGCTTGCCGAGTCAGCGTTGTTGTGGAGTGGGTGCCGCGGAGGCGGGGTGGGCCTGGTCAACGCCGAGCATGTCGTCCTGGGCGCGGCCGGTGCGATTGGGGTCGCCAAGGACTTCGCGCTGAGACCTTTGGCAGCTCAGGCTGGCGGCCTGCTGTCGGGCGAGGAAGCCGAGGGCGGCCTGCACCAGGACATCCGCGACGACTGCACGATCGACCATCCCCGCGTGCGCGGGGAGCAGTGAGCCTCCGCCAACTTGAAACCCCAGGTCAAGGGGCTGGTGTGACCGGTTCTCGGGGTGCTCACGCTGGTCGTGGGCGGCAGTCTGGGGCGTAGATCGTCTGGCAGGGCGGCTTTGCCGATGAGTTCAGCGTCCGTGAACGGTCTACCCAGTGACACGACCGTTCTCGATAGGAGTGCCATGTCCACCATTCAGCCAGTGATCCTTACAGCCGAGCAGGACGTCCTACTCGGCTTCTATACGAAGCTGTTCGGCGCCGAGGAGATCTTCCGGGTACCGGAGGAAGGTCCGGCCTTCTACCGCGGCTTGCGCATCGGCGACACCGATCTCGGGCTGGTGGCCAAGCCGGACCTCGGGGCCGGGGCGGCGGCACCGCGGATGCTGCTCAGTATCGGTGTCGACGACGTCGATGAGACGCTCGGCCGCGTGGTTGCTCTGGGCGGCTCGGTCCGCAGCGGCCCCAAGGACATGCCGTGGGGACAGCGCGTTGCCCACATTCAGGACCCCGACGGTAACCCGGTGAATCTGACCCAGCCGATCCCGGCCCAGTGACACTGTTCCAGGTGCTTGTGCTGGTCGTGGGCTGCCTTCGGTAGAGATCATTTGCCCGCAGTGACCCCGACTTTGACGTTAGAGAACAGCGCGGCTTGGGGCTGCTGTCTGAGGAGTAGATCGTCTGACGGAGCCGGACGGTTCGTTGATTCCTGCTCGCTGGGGCCGGGCGGCCTTCTACGATCCGGTACATGGATCCCGAGCTGCTGGAACGGATCATCGCGTGGCCGGCGGAGCTGGACGAACTCGAGGAACAGCTGGCCAAGCAGCTGACGGAGGTACGAGCCGAGCGGGATGAACTCGCCGTCACCGAACGGGTCCTTGAGCGGATGAGCGAACAGCTCGCTGATGAACGCGCCGCGGCGGCGCCGACGCCCGGACAGGTGGGCGGACGAGCGGTGATGCTCATCCCGCACCCCACGCCGGACGCAGAGGACACGAGGAGGACTGCTGACGATGGCGACCTACGTCCTGATCCCCGGCGCCGCCGGCACCCCGTGGCACTGGCACCTGGTGGAGGCCGCGCTGCGGGACCGGGGCCACCACGTGATTGTGGTTGATCTGCCGAACGACGACGACTCAGCTGGACTGTTGGAGTACGCCGACGCGGTCGTCGACGCCGTCGGCGCTCGGGGCCGTGATGGCGGCGGTGTAGTGCTGGTGGCGCACTCCTTCGCGGGATTCACGGCACCGCTGGTGTGCGAGCGGGTGCGGGTCGACCGGCTGGTGCTGGTAACGGCGATGGTCCCGGCAACCGGTGAGACACCTGCGGACTGGTGGACCAACACCGGTTACGAGCAGGCCCGGCGCGAGCGGGACGCGCACGACGAGGGCCGCGCACCAGACGAGACCGGTCTGTTCTACGGGGACGTACCAGCCGTTCTCGCGGCGGCGGCGCTCGGTCGACAGCGCCGCCAGTCGGGCACGCCCTTCGAGGAGCCGTGGCCTCTGACGTCGTGGCCCGACGTACCCACGACGTTCCTGCTGTGCCGGGAGGACCGGTTCTTCCCGGCCCCGTTCATGCGCCGGGTGGTACAAGAGCGTCTGGGGATCACCGCCGACGAGATCGACGGCGGTCACTACGTTCTCCTCAGCCGTCCTCAGGAACTGGCCGCCCGGCTGGAGGGATACGCACCGTAGAACGCGTTCCACGTGCCGTTCGCCGCGCACCGGCCCTAGCGCCCCGGGTCACGGCGAGGTCTACCCGCGTGATCCGGCCTCCAGGCGCGGGCTCGTCCCGAGCTCTCCAGGGCACCGTCCCCGCGGTGTGCCAGCAACCGGGCGGCGAAGGGGTGCACTTCGCCCCGGTCGCCGGGGCAGGAAGGGGCCGTCGCCCGCGGCCACGCGTGACCCGGACCGCCTCGGCCGCGCTCTCGTCGTCCGACGCGGATACGGTCGTCGGAATCTTCGCCGAGTTGTCGGATTCCGCGAAGGCTCTTCGTCGTCTTCATGAAACACTCGAAAGGAGAACGGTCATGAAGTACGTGTTGTTCGTTGCCACCGACCCCGCCGGGGAACCGACCGACGAGAACCCACAAGCATGGGTCGATAAGTGGAACGACCGCGGCGTCCGGGTCGAGGGAATGCCGCTCAGGCCGGCCGCCGAGACCAGGACGGTGCGCGTCCGCGGCGACCGGGTGCTGGTCACCGACGGCCCGTTCGCCGAGACGACCGAGTGGATCGCCGGATACGACCTCATCGAGGCCGCCGACCTCGACGAGGCGATCGAGGTGGCCGCGTCGCACCCGATGGCGAGCGGCGGACGCATCGAGATCCGGCCGGTCGAACCGATCGACCTCGGACCGGGCACCGGGAACGTCTCGCACGAGGGTGACGCGCCCGCCTCCCGCTTCCTCGGGATCTTCCGGACGGACCCGGGCGCACCGCCCTTCACTCCCGAGCCCGCCGCGGTGGCCGACTGGGTCCGCGACGGTCTCGCCTCCGGCCGCTGTCTCGGCGGCGAGCACCTGCGTCCCGTGGAGGACGCCACGCTCGTGCGCCGACGGGGAGGGGAACTGCTGGTCACCCACGGCGCGTACACAGACGTGCCGGAATGGGTGTCCGGGATCGTGTTCGTCGACGGCGACTGGCAGGAGGCGATCGACTACCTTTCCCGCTGCCCCATGGCGCGGTCCGGGATCCTCGAGCTGCGCGAGTTCTGCACGGACCTCTCGTGAGGGCCGGGCCGGCACAGGTGCGGGCGGCGCTCGCCGAGGCATACCGCGGCGAGTGGGGCGTCGTGTTCGGCACGATCGTGCGCATGACCGGCGACTGGGAGCTCGCCGAGGACTGCGCGCAGGAGGCGTTCGCCCGCGCCCTGCCGGCCTGGGAACAGGAGGGGGTGCCGCGCAGGCCGGGGGCATGGCTGGTGACCGCCGCGCGGCACCGCGCTCTTGACGTGCTGCGTCGCCGGGCGACCGAGCGCGGCAAGCTCTCCGAGGTCGCTGCGCACGAGGCGGTCCGCGAACCGCGGCCGCCCGGGGACGAGCGGCTGCGGCTGGTGTTCACCTGCTGCCACCCGGCGCTCCCCCTCGAATCCCGGGTCGCGCTGACGCTGCGGGCGGTCAGCGGCCTGACCACGCGCGAGATCGCCCGCGCCTTCCTGGTCGGCGAGGACACCGTGTCGCAGCGGATCCTGCGGGCGAAACGCAAGATCGCGGCGGCCGGAATCCCGTACAGAGTGCCACCACCCGGGGCGCGCGCTGAACGGCTGGACGGGGTACTCGCCGTCATCTACCTCGTGTTCACCGAGGGCTACGCACCGAGCGACGGCAGCACCGTCCGCGACAACCTCGCCGAGGAGGCCGTCCGGCTCGCCCGGCTCGTCGCGGCCGAGGCACCCGACGAGCCGGAGACGCGGGGGCTCCTCGCGCTGCTGCTGCTCCAGCACTCAAGACGCGCCGCCCGGCTCGATGCCGACGGCGGGCCGGTCACGCTGGAAAGCCAGGACCGGACCCGGTGGGACCGGACGCTCATCGCCGAGGGCGTGGCCCTGGGCCGCGAGGCCGTCGCGGCGGACGGCCCGTACGCGCTCCAGGCGGCGATCGCCGCGCAGCACGCCCTCGCCCCGGTCGCGGCAGCGACCGACTGGGCGGCGATCGTGGCGTTGTACGATCGTCTCCTCGCCCTGCGCGCGAACCCGGTCGTGGCGCTCAACCGCGCCGTCGCCCTCGGGATGCGCGACGGACCTCAGGCGCAGTTGAACGCTGTCGACGCCCTCGGCTCACCCAAGGCGCTGGCCGGGAACCACGCCGTGCCCGCTGTCCGCGCGGACGCGCTGCACCGCCTCGGTCGCACCCGCGAGGCCGCGGAGGCGTACCGGGCGGCGGAGGTGATCGCCCCGAACGGGGCGATCGCCCGGGAGTACGCGCAGCGGGCCGCCGAGGGGGAACTGGTCGGTTGACTCCGTACGGTGAAGGTTTCCTCCGGCGGACCCCGCACGGTGGCCGTTGCCGCCCGTAGGCTCTGGGCGCCCTCGACCAGGAGTGCGTCGGGCCCATGCTCGACGTCAGCGTGCGTGCCAAGCTGGAACCGCTGCGCGGGAAGCTGGTCCGACTCGTCGATCGCGGCTGGCTGCGGAAACTGCCCGACGGCCGGTTCACCACCCGCCTGTGATCAGGAAGGCCGACACAAGGCGGTGCTGCGCAGTCGTAACCAGGTTGCCCTCGCCAGCCGTTGGAATTGTGTGACGAATACTAAAGAGCGCGCCGAGGACACCTGCCCGCTTACCTATCAGTGCCGTCTGTCGCTGTCCACGCGCACCGTCAACCACCTCGCCGGTCTGCTGCGGCGCCATCTGAAGGTGATTTGGTCCCGATGGCGGATCCTGCCGCCGGGGAAGATCGCAGTGATCGTCCTGGCAGTACTGCGCCACGACCAGCGCCTGGCCGACTTGGCCGGCGGCAACAACGTGTCCGAGTCCACCGTCCGCCGCTGGCGAGACGAGCTGATCGGACTGCTCGCCGCCCAAGCGCCGCGCCTGGGCCGCGCCCTGAGAAGGGTCGTTAAGCAGGGCGGGGAGGCGGTCCTGATCGACGGCACCCTCATCCGCACCCAGCGCCGCACCGGGAAGGCCGACTGGCGGAACTACTCCGGCAAGCACCACTGCCACGGCCTGCACTTCCTCGCCCTCACCGACGAAAGCGGCCGCCTGATCTGGATATCCGCCGCCCGGCCCGGCTGCACCCACGACAACACCGCCGCCCGCCGCGACCGCATCTTGGCCCACCTGCGCGCCGCCGGCCTCGGGGCAGTGGCCGACCTCGGCTTCCGCGGCCTGGACAACGACATCCTCGACCCCGTGGTCGTCACCGGCTACACCGCCAGCCGCACCCACAAGCTCACTCCGGGCCAGAAGACCGCCAACCGCGTCCTCGCCAACGGACGCGCACCGGTCGAGCACGGCTTCGCGCACCTCAAGAACTGGCGGACCCTCACCAAACTCCGCACCGACCCCGCCCGCGCCACCGAGCTTCTGCGCGCCCTGCTCGTTCTGACAAACCTCGAAGTCAACCGTTGACAGACGATCTTCTCAGCGGACTCTCGCCCAGGACCGGCACGAGCTCACAGAGCATCGGTCACACCAGCCCTTTGACCTGCGACTTCAGGCTGACGGAGGCTCAGTGCGTCTCCCGCGCTGCGGAGGCTGTGTTCGACGAGGCGGGTTGGTCGGTGGTGCCGGCGTAGCGCAGAGCCGCCCCTACGGCCAGTCCGAACAGGTCGCAGATGCGGCGGGGGCCGCCATCGGTGGCCTCGGCCTCGTGGAGGAGGCGGTCCTCTCGAAGCCGGAGGCGTGCGGCTCGACGGCCACTCCGCCCGCCGCGGACACTCGTCACGGCGTGGCACAAGCGCGCCAAGCGCACCGGAAGCTGCGCAAGCAGGGCGGCTGGGCACCGAACTGGCCGGTCTTCTGGGAGTACGTCGACGAGGGCTGAACGCTGGGAGGACGCCGCCACCGGGGGCGTCAGCGTGCAGTTCACTGGTGGCGGCGACGCCGCCCGTGGAACCGCGCGGGGAACGTCGACGACCAAGTAGTGGGGCTGCGCGAGCCCCAGGAACATCAAGAGCCGCTGGTGGACCAAGGTGCCACGATTTTTGCGGTGGCCGGCCCAGGAGCAGGAGTGAGAAATGCGTTGCGTCAACTGTGGACAAGAGACGGAGTATGAACGCCAGCCCGGCATCGGGGGCTCACCGGAGATAGGGTTGGTGCACGTCAGCAGCGGTATGACGGCCTGTTTTCCGGAGCGTGGTCCGGCAAGCCCGTCTGTCAAAGCTCCGGTGCCACCGCACATCCGCCGAGTTCTGGAGCGGGGACCGCGGTTGCCTCCGCCGCCACCACCCGGATTCCTGATCGAGGAGGACGGGCCCGGTTCGGGGGAGTGCAGTCCAACGGCACCGTGACGTCCGTGTCGCGCGGGCTGCCCCAGCCGCCGAGCGCTGTCCGACCCGGACCGTAGCCTGACCGCTGTCCGCACGACACAGGAGGTACGTTCCGTGGATCCCACGACCGCCTGCTTCATTCAGGTCTTCTCACGCAGAGCAAGGCCGCCTGCGCCATCGCCTCACGGGCCGGCACAGGCGCGGAGAACTGACCGAGGATCAGTATCGCGCGGTCCTTGGCCCGTTTACCGCCGCTGGCTTCGCGGTGCCCGAGCGGGACAAGTAGTACTCCAGGTGGTTGCGTGATGTCCGGCGGGTTCGTTGGCGGAACGCCGTCAGGTGTCGTGCCTGGTGTCAGGCGTGTCACGTGCCGGGCATCAGGGACCACCGCAGGCGTCGCTGGGACTGGTCCGGCGACGCACCCTGGCCGCCCGACAACGTCTGCCCGGCCGCGTGATGGTTTGGCGCAGGAGCAGCTCTTCGAGCCGGGGCGGCCGTCAGGCGTTCGCTCCGCCGTGGTCGATGTCGAACGTTTCGAGCGGCGTGCGGGCGCCGTCGCGGAACGCGTCGAGGCCCGTCTCGAAGTCGACCGCGGACCCCGCGAACAGCGTCGATTCGTCGGGTGCAACGTAGATCTTGCCTCCGCCGCGTACGGCGTGCACGAGGCAGACGCCGAGCCCGTCCGGCAGCTCGATGACGTTCAGTACCGGGTCGGTCCTGAGCTGAGCGAAGTGCGCTCTGCCCACCACTATGAGCCGGTCGACGCCCTCGGATGCCGCGTCGCTTCCGCCTGCGGGAGTTGGCAGTGGTGCCGTGCGGTCCTCGACCGTCTCGACCGCGTAGCCGGAACGCTCGGCAGCGTCGAGGAATGCATGGAGATCGGATGCCTCGCGCAGGAGCGCTCCGAGCTCGCCCTCGCATTTGGCCACGTGGAACGTTGCGGTGGCGAACGGATGCGTGACCGGTGCTTCCCCTGGCAGCGGCGGCGGGGTTGAGGTGCTTACGAGCACCCCCGGTTCGCCCTTGAGTTCCATCGCGAGCCGCTTGCCGTGAAAGAGGCAGTACATGCGCACCGACCCGGTTGTATCACTCACGACGTCTGCTCCGTTTCCTATTTCTGCCCGTAGAGGGCGAACAAACCCGGCGATGACTTCAAGCCGAAGAACTACTGGTATTCGACCAACCATCAGGTCGTTATCTCGGTGTTGAACAGTTATGACGCGTTGGCGGTGCCGTAACCGAAGTCGTCGGGGTGGCCGTATGCGATTTGGGCACCGGTCAGCTGGCCGGTGGTGGCGGCCAGGGCCAGCGTCTCACGCAGTTGGTCTGCCTTGTCTTTCTGGCGGCCTGGGATGTCCCCGGCGAGCAGCAGGACCTGGCGGTGCTTGAGTACGGCCTTGACTCAGCCGGCGGGCGGCCGCGGGAGTGTGCCGCGGTAGAACAACTCCACGGCCGGGTCAGCACCTCGAGCAGCAGACGAGGCTGCAGCAGACGGCCTTCAAGGGGCTGGAACACCGCGACAGCTGTCCATTCCTGCAGCGGTCCGGCGTCGTCGAGTTCGGCCGTGACCAGGCGGAAGCCGTTCTGCAGCACGGTCTGTATGAAGAGGTTGCGCGGCTCGGCTTCGTGGGGGTCGGCGTTGGTGGGCGGCGTCATGACCGTACGGAGGATGAGCAGCGGCGGGGCGTCCACGATGCCCGCGGTCATCGTCATGTCGATTCCGACCGAAGGCTCGTGGAGTGCTTCCTCCTCGGGATACATCGGGATGATCCGCGACGGCGCCCAGTGCATGATGGATCCAGAGCCGCCGACTGCCCGTAGCCTTCCTCCATGCAGGCAACTTTGATGATCTACGACGGCACGGCCGCGCCCGATGCAGACGTGCCACGTACCGGGGGTGTGCCGCTGGCCCCCGAGGGGTTCACCTGGCCGGTGTGCGGCGACCACTGCGGAGGCCCGATGCAGTTCTTCGCGCATCTGCCGGTCGAGTACGGCGTCCTGTCCGTGTTCGTGTGCCAGAACGATCCGGGCGCCTGCGAGATGTGGGACGCGACCTCCGGGGCGAATCGGGTCCTTCTTTTCCCGCCCACGGGACTGGTACCGGTGGCCGTACCCGAGAAGGGTGTGACACTGCTGCCCGCAGTGTCGGCGATCACGACCCGAGTTGTGACGCTCGAACCCGAGGAGGATGACGGCGACGATCTCCCGCGCGGCACATACGACCTCGCCCGTTCAGGGTGGAAGCGGGAACCCGGCGAGAGGTTCGGGAAGCAACGCGAGGTGCTCGGATCGCTCGGCGGCAGCCCCTCCTACCTGGACGACGACCGGTTGCCCGGGTGCCCCTCCTGCTCCGGCACGACGGAATTCGCTGCACACTTGGAGGAAGGGATCGACCAGCAGACCGCGATGAAGCTCGGCGGCCAGTTGGGCTACGTCTTCGTCTGCCGCCCCTGCTCCGAGGGCACCTTCCTCACGGACTGAGCGCGCCTGTGGCGGCAGGCCCCGCCGCCTACGCGGACTGGCCGAAGTCAGGGCCCCGATTCGAGCAGTGGGCGACCGCTCTTGGTCCTGAGGCCACACGCTGGGCGGTGGCGGCAGAGCTCTGGCGAGAGGCCCTGGCCGTCTCAGACTGCGGTCGGTGGGTTCCCCGATTCGGCCATGCGGTGGTGTTCGGCGTTGATGCGCTGTGCTTCTTCGAGGATGACGATGCGGCAGGCGGCCTCGATGGGAGTGCCGTGGTCGACGAGTTCGCGGGCGCGGGTGGCGATGCGCAGCTGGTAGCGGGAGTAGCGGCGGTGTCCGCCGGCGGAGCGGAGCGGGGTGATGAGGCGGGCTTCGCCGATGGCGCGGAGGAAGCTCTGGGTGGTGCCGAGCATGTCGGCGGCCCGGCCCATGGTGTGGGCGGGGTAGTCGTCGTCGAGACGGCCGAACGGGTCGTCTGCGGTCATCGCACCTCTTTCTGGTACACGTGAGGGGCCCTGGTGCCTATGGCACCAGGGCCCGAAGGAACTGCTACACCATCTGCCGGCCCTGGTACTGCGCCGACCTTCTGTGTCCGCCGTCCCGACCTGAGCTGGGTCGGGGGTGCGGGGATCGCGGTTGCTTGACCGGAGACCACCTCACTATCGATGTCCTGCGGAACCCGGACTCAGGCGTCCGTCTGGGCGATCCTGATGGCGCTCGGTTCCTCCGGTCTTTGCACGGTGACCAACTGTCTACCAGTGGGGGACTGGGAACTGCTGGTACTGCTGGTGATGCGAACTGCTCTGCGGCCTCAATCACCGCCGCTCTTCGGCAGCCAGCCCCGTCGCCCGTCCTGCGTCTGCTCTGAGAGTGGTGACGTGTCGGGAGCGGGGCGCGTCGGGTGAAGAGCGAGGTCTTGTCTGTGGGCGGTCAACCAGATAGGACTGTTCTTGTAACTGATCATCGGGCGGTGACACCTGTACATGTCGCCTGCTCGGCGATGCCGTGTGCGCGGAGAGGGCGGTGCCGTGAGGTCGGCCGATGCCATGGCGTCACGGCCGCCGGATACGCGGTGCCTCAGGTCGACGTCTTCCCTCGGGTCACGGACCGTTGAGGCTTGTAGGGAAATGGGGCAACTCATGCATGACGCGCAGTTCACCGGGGTGGGCCGACGTCGCGTCCTCGGCACGGCGGCCGGGCTGGCCGTCGGCGCGGCGGTCCTGCCTACCACGACGGCGGTCGCGGCGGACTCCGCTCCTACCGCCGCCCGTTGGCGCAGACACGTGGGACGCGTGACGATCACCCGGGACGACTGGGGCGTCGCGCACGTGATGGGCGAGAGCGACGCCGACGCCGTCTTCGGAATGATGTACACCCAGGCCGAGGACGACTTCAACCGAGTCGAGACCAACTACCTGGTCGCTCTTGGCCGCCTCGCCGAAGCCGAGGGGGAAAGCGCGATATGGAAGGACCTGCGCCAGCGGCTCTATCTCGACCACGAGGAGCTGCAGAAGGCACACGCGCGCTGCCCGGCCTGGTTGCGGGCGCTGACGCAGGCGTGGGCGGACGGACTGAACTACTACCTCGCCACTCATCCCGAGGTGCGCCCGCGGGTCATCCGCCATTTCGAACCCTGGATGCCGCTGAGCTTCTCCGAGGGCAGTATCGGCGGCGACATCGAGTCCATCCCTCTCAGCCAGTTCGAAGCCTTCTACAGCAGGCGGACCCTGCCGATGACCGAAGAGGAACTCGGTCTGACGTTCCGGGAACCCACCGGCTCGAACGGCATGGCGATCGCACCGAGCCACACCCGTGACGGTCACGCGCTGCTCCTCATAAACCCGCACACCAGCTTCTTCTTCCGCGCCGAGCAGCATGTGACGAGCAAGCAAGGCCTCAACGCCTACGGCGCCGCCACCTGGGGCCAGTTCTTCATCTACCAGGGCTTCAACGCCGACACCGGCTGGATGCATACCTCCAGCGGCGTCGACAACATCGACAACTTCGCCGAGACGATCGTGACCGGCGACGACGGCAAGTACTCCTACCGGTACGGCGACGAGCTGCGCCCCGTGACGACGAAGCAGGTCATCCTCTCGGTACGCACCGAGGACGGCGGCCAGGAGGAGCGCCGGTTCACTACCTACGCCACGCACCACGGCCCAATCGTCCGCGAGGAGGACGGCAAGTGGATCGCGTGCGCGCTCATGAACAAACCGGTCGACGCGCTGAAGCAGAGCTATCTGCGCACCAAGACGAGGGACTACGACGAGTACATGGGTGTCGCGGAGCTGAAGGCGAACAGCTCCAACAACACTCTCTTCGCCGATTCCAAGGGCGACATCGCCTTCCTGATGCCGCAGTTCATGCCGAAGCGTGACGGGCGCTTCGACTACCTGAAGGCCGTTGACGGCAGTGACCCGGCGACCGATTGGAACGGCCTGCACAGCCTGGCGAGCATGCCCCAGGCCGTGAACCCGAAGACGGGCTGGGCGTTCAACACCAACAACTGGCCCTGGACCGCTGCGGGGGACGACAGCCCCGACGCGGCCGACTACCCGCGCTACTTCGACCGGTTCGGCGAGAACCCTCGCGGGCCGCAGGCGATCCGTGTGCTGAGCGCGCGCAAGGACTTCACCCCCCGGACGCTGATCGACGCCGCCTTCGACCCGTACCTCACCGCGTTCGCCCGGCTGATCCCCGGCCTCGTCGCCGCCTGGGGCGCCCTGCCCCGGAGTAGCGGGCGCAGGAAGCGGCTGTCCGCCCCGATCGCCCTGCTGCGTGGCTGGGACACCCGTTGGTCCGCCAAGTCGACCGCCATGTCGGTGGCCGTGTTCTGGGGCGAGGACCTGTGGGCCATGACGGCCCAGGCGGCGGCGGACGCCGGGCTCTCCGGCTGGGACTACATGGCCGACCGCGCCTCGGACACCCAGCGCCTCGATGCCCTGGGCACGGCAGTGGCCCGACTTGAGCGGGACTTCGGCAGCCAGGAGGTGCCCTGGGGCGACATCAACCGCTACCAGCGCAACGACGGCGCCATCGTCCAGGAGTTCAGCGACGACAAACCGAGCGTCCCGGTCCCCTTCGCCTCGTCGCGCTGGGGCTCGCTGGCTTCGTTCGGGGCCAAGAGCTACCCGGGTACGAAGCGGTACTACGGCACCAGCGGTAACAGCTTCGTCGCTGTGGTGGAGTTCGGGCCGCGTGTGCGCGCCTGGGCGGTGACGGCGGGTGGCGTCAGCGGCCACCCCGACTCGCCGCACTTCGCCGACCAGGTCGGGCGCTACGCGAGCGGTGACCTGCGGCGGGTCTACTTCTATCCCGACGAGCTGAGGGGACACGCCGAACGCAGGTACCGGCCGGGCGACTGAGAGAGCGGGCGGTCCGAGCGGAGGAGGGCGGTGTGTACGTCGCCCTCACCTGCGCCGGCGGTCAGGCGTCGCCGCGGCTTCGAACCGGCCCCGGCCCTCGAACCGACCGCGGCGCCCGACGGGCCGACATGGCCAGGTGTCCTGGTCAATCCTCGTCGCGCCAGGTGGACGGTGATGTCGGCGGCCATCTCGAACCTGTCCGGCAGGACCCGCATGATCTGGCGGAACGCTTGCTCCCGCTCCGCCGTCGGCAGGACCAGATAGGCCGAGACGGTTGAGAGATGACTAACCTAGGCACTGTTTCTCGGATCACGTTCTGAGCCAGATGACAAGGGCTGCGAGTGTGACGGTGCCGAGGTAGATGTAGGCGCGCGAGGTTGCCTGCGAAGTCCGGAGATTGACTACGGTCTGTGACTTCTGCTTGCCATTGCATCGTCCTTCTTGTTTCGTGTCGAGGTCTTGTCTGCCTGGTCAACCGCACCGTTCAGTTCCGGTGCTGGTTCCGTGCTGACTTCCGGACTGCTGATGAGGCAAAACCGCAGGTCCTAGCCCCGTCCGGATGAGTTGTCGTACCACTCCACAGTGGTCCCGACGAGGCTCGCCGCGACGACGCGGCGGAGGTTCGAGGGGGGTGGGGGAGCGGTTGCTGGGGCGGCCATGGATACCACTTCCGGACGGTTGGCGGGGACGTTTCCGTGTCGCCATACCGTAGGAAGGGGCAGGTCAGGGGCGTATGTGGCGGGACACCATAGTTCGGGTGGGCGGTGTGCGGGCTGCCGCTACGGGGAGGTGCTGCGGACCACTTCTCCGCGTTGCGGGGTCGGCGGGAGAGGGCTGTCCGGGTTGCACTGTTCGGCGCCTACGGGTGGCCGTGGAGCCTCTCCCCGTCATGAAGCGCGATTCGGGCGCGCTCCGAAGTGCGGCAGCCGGACAGGGCGGGCGTCATATGCCTATCCGGGGAAGTGTTGAGCAAGCGCTTTCGCGAGGTCTAGACCACTGATACTTTTCATCGCGTGTCCCGCGTGACGTATACACATTCCGTGATGTGAGGTCAGTTGTGTCCCAGTCCCATGCTCCCGCCGTGCAGGCGTTGCCCGCCTACTTACGCATCGCGTCCCACCTCGCCCAAGAGATAGGGGCCGGTCGATTGCCGCAAGGAGAGAAGATCGGTCCAGAGCGTGCCCTGGCCGGGCAGTATGGAGTCAACCGCGGAACAGTACGCGCCGCGCTGCATCATCTGCGTCAGCAGCGCCTGGTCGTGACCGACTCCCGCGGCACCCGTGTGGCAGCTCGGGAGCAGCACGGATCTGCCACCGGCGGAGAGTCGATGGAGCCCGAATTGGTTGAGGCTGCGTTCCCTGGAGTCGAACTGGCCCGGGGGTTGCTCCACGTCGTCCCGATTCCGCAGTCCGTGGTTCCAGTCCTCGGGCTGGAGCCCAGAAGCCCGGTGCTCGTCTACCGGTCCCTGTCCACGAGCGGCTGCGGAGATCGTGGATGGGACACCACCACCTACTTCACTCCAGCGACAGTTGCGGAGGTCCCTCAACTGGCCCGCTATGTTTCGCGCATACCTGTCGCCAACCCCGACCTCAGGCTGCTCCGTCACTGGATGGAGGAGGCGGGTCTCGCCGTGGCGGTCAACGAGTCGATCACCTTCACACGGCCTGAACCGCACGAACCCGAGCGCCAAGCGCTGACCGTGGCCGTCCGCCGCCGGCTGTCGGACCAGAACAAACGACTGCTTGCTCTCACGGACATCGAGTTCTCACAGGAATGGAGGAGAATCACGCTCCATCATGCCTCCGCTACCCGTCCGCACGTGGGAATGTGACGCTGGGTCGAATGCGGCCTGCGTCCCGACGCCGGCATCCAGTACGAGCCTCAGTGCGGCTTGCCAAGGCGTTCCGACCACTACTGGCGGGGCCATTCCGTATAGCTTCGTCAGGCGTAGAGGTCCGCCATCAATTGCGGGATTACTGAGCGACGTCTGAGGTTCCTGCGGCGGGTGAGCGGTCCGGGGCGGGTGGGGCGGACGGGTTGACGGTGAGGGTCAGCAGCGTTGCGGCGAGCGCGCTCGCTCCGACCAGCCCGGCGGCGAGCTGCCGGCGGGATCGGCGGGTGGCGCCGGGGCCGGCCTTGCGGGGTCTGCGGTGACGTGCCATGAGGTTCCCTGCCCCTAGTAGATGAAGTTCTCGGAGTGGATGCGCTCGGCGGGAACGCCCGCCCTGGTGAGCGCGGCGGTCGCGGCGTCCGCCATGCCCGGCGGCCCGCACACATACACGTCGTATTCGGCGAGGTCGGGGAACAGAGTGCGCAGCGCCTGCGGCGCGAGCGGGTCGAAGGAGGCGTCGGAGGGCCCGAGCAGATAGTGGAGCCCGGCCTGCCGGGTGCGGGCGATGGCCTCCAGCTCCTCGCGCAGGACCAGTTGGGCTGCGTTGTTCGCACGGTAGAGGAGCGTGATGTCGCCGGGGCCGCCCGGCAGCGTCTCGAACAGTGCCCGCATCGGCGTGATGCCTACACCGCCCGCGATGAGCAGCACCTTGTGCCGCGTACGGCGGTGGGCGGTCATCGCCCCGAACGGACCGGTGGCCAGCACCCGGGTGCCCGGCTTCAGCCGCCGTATCCGCCGGGTGTGGTCGCCGATCGCCTTGACTGTGATCCGCAGGGTGTCGTCGCGGACGGGCGCGGAGAGTGAGAAGGGCAGCGCGGTGCGCCAGAGCCTGCGCTGGAGGAAGCGCCAGCGGAAGAACTGGCCGGATTCGGCCTGGAGTTCGTCCAGGCCGATGCCCTGCATGACGACGGAGACGACATCCGGGCCCTCACGGCGAACCTCGAGGACGCGCAGGCTGTGGCGCAGCGCCTGGAGCGCGGGCACGACGCCCCGGTACCAGAGCAGCAGCACCGCGACGGTGGCGTGCAGCATCGACCACACCCAGACAGCAAGGACACTGCCCGCGATGTCGGGCCCCACGAGCTGATGGGCGAAGGCAAGAGCGGCCACCAGATAGGTGAGCAGATGCACGGCCCGCCAGGTCTCGTGCGAGATGCGCCCGCGTACGGCACGCGCGGAGGTGACGCCGATGACGGCCAGGAGCGCGGTGCCGAGAGCGGCGGCAGCGATCCCGTCGTATCCGAGCAGGTCCCTCACGGCGGAGAAGAGGTCGGTGCCGGTGTGGGCGGCGTATCCGCACAGCGCGAGGACCATGTGCGCCAGGCACAGTGTGAGGACATGCCGTCCGCCGCGCCCGTGGTACCGCGCGAGCCGGTCGGCTCCGACGCCGTGTTCGATCGCGGGCACGCGCGCCATGAGCAGCAGCATGACGAGCACGCCGTAACCGGCGAGCAGACCGGTCAGATGGGCGGCGGTCGCCAAGAGCGCGTCGAGCCGCGCCGAGGGCTCTACTTGGGCGGCCCAGAGAGCGACGACGCCTGCGGCACCGCCGCCGAGCGCCGCCTTCAGACCGTGTGGCGACACACGCGGGGGCGGCGCGGGTTCCGGTACACGGGTGCGCGCTTGAACCCGTCCCTTCGGTTGCTGCGTCGCCAGATACGCCGCCAGTGCCGGGGATTCAGCAAGCCGGGGATTGTCAGTAGCCTCGATCGTCACCCGGCGAGACTAAAGGCGCAGGACCAGGGAAAAGAGGCTGGTCAGACGCCCATCCGGGTTCCTTAAGGTCCCCTTGAGGATCCGCTGACCGCTGATTAAGCCGAGGGCAGATGGCTTGTGGTTGGTTGCCCGCGGTGGCCGGCTCTAGGTGGCCGCCCTGGCCGCACGGCGACTCGACCACTGAGTCTCGATCCGCCACTCCTGGCGCGTGACACCGACCGGGGCGGGCCTGCGCGGCACGCCCCGGTCCGAGTGGGCGGACGGAGCGGACTGTCAGGCGACCCAGACGTTGTCGACGGTCCAGTACCAGTTGTTGCTGCCCGAATAGCGAAAGCGGATCTGGACGTCGGTGGCACCCGCCGGGACCTGCAGCGGGATGTTCTGCCACTGGGCGACGCTGTCGGCGCTGAAGCTCTTCACCACGGTGGGCGTTCCGCCGTTGTAGGAGACAAGCACCTCGGCCTTCTGGCCCGTCTCCTGGCGGTAGTGCGTCTGGAATCGCAGGGACCGTGAAGTGCCGCCCCCGACTGTCCACTTGGGGCTGACGAGCGTCGAGTCGTACGAGCCGGTGAAGGACTTGTCGGCCCACTCGTCGGAGTCGGCCACCGCGAAGACGTCACGCGAGCGGACGCCCAGCTCACGCCACTGGTCGCGCTCGGCCTGGCTCCAGAACTCGTCGGTGGCGAATGCCCAGCCGCGCCACTCGGTGACCCCGCCGGTGCCCATCTTCGAGTTGTCGACCGACCAGCCGCTCGGCGCGGTGTGCGTGAAGCCCTTCACGCCGGCCGGGCTGCCGGTCTCGTCGACACGCGCCTGGAGCTGCGGCCGCAGCGCGTCGAAGGCGTCGTTGTCCGGGGCGTCCAGAGGGGTGCCGTCCACCGCGCTCGTGGAGACCCCGAGCTGCTTCAGGGCGGTGGCGGCAACATCCACCAGTCGTACGTCATGGCGAACAGAACCGGGCGCGATGCCCGCGCCCTTGGCGATGACGAAGGTGCCGCGCTCCTTGATGCTGGAGCCGCCGTGGCCGCCGCCGTCGGTGTGGCCGTGGTCAGTGGTGACCAGGATCTTCCAGTTCTCCTGGGAGTACGTCGGCCGGGATGTGACTCCGGTGAGCACCTGACCGACGAGCGCGTCGACCCTGGCGATGGTGTCCAAGTACGCCTGGCTCGCGGCGCCGGAGCCGTGGCCGGTCGCGTCGATCTCGCCCAGGTAGACGAACGCCGCGTCCGGGTTGCCGTTCTTCAGCTCCGCGGCTGCTGCGGAGGCGATCTTCGGGTCCTCGTTGCGGTACCCGTTGGCGTCGCCCTTGAGGCTCAGCCGCTTGTCGACCTTGGCGGAGAAGATCGGGCCGTTCTGGTCGGTGGAGGTGATGGGCTCCCAGTCAGCGGCCGCATAGGTGTTGAGCGCCGGGTCGGCGTTCTCCATGCGCGTCAGGAAGTCGGGGTACGTGCCGAACTGCTTGCCCGTGAAGGAGTTGTCCTTCACTCCGTGCTTGTCGGGCCAGACACCCGTGGCGATCGTCGACCAGCCGGGTCCCGAAGAGGTGGCGGCCATCGGAGGGGCGTAGAGCTTGCTCTCCGCCGTCAGGCCCTCGGCCATCAGCCGCTTCAGGTGGGGCGCGTCGGCCGCCTTCACCCGGTCGAGATTGACTCCGTCGAGCCCGATGACAAGGACTTTGTCGGGGCTCGCCGCTGCCATGGCGGGGGCGGAAAGCTGGGTGGATGCTGCGAGCAGTGCGACCGCGATGGCGGACACCATGAGGGTACGACGGCGGTGTCCGGGCAGAGATATGGGCACGAGCGCCTCCATGGGGGTCGTGGCGATGGGCCCGGTCCGCGACCCAACTGGGCCTCGGACCAAGACCGTTACCTTGGCGCTGGTGATCGGCGCTGTCCAGAGAGTGAACGCACGCGGTGGATTCGGAGTGACCGGTCAGCTTCCGATGGCCGACTTCCAGGCGACGATGGTCTCGGTGCACCTGGCCCGCGGCCAAGCCTCGGAGGCGGTCGCCCTGATCCCGATTGGGGCCGCGGCCCGGTACACGAACCGCCGTGGCGGGCCGCAGCGATCAGCGGCCGTCGTCAGCTCCCGGGCCGGCGTGACCGCGGGTAACAACTCTGCTGCGCAAGGCTGTTCATCTGTACCTCAAGGGCTCACCATTCTTCTCACTGCTCGTGTTGAACACTCGTGGGTAACAAGAGTGAGGGGAATCCGTGCCGACGGTCCGCACCAGAATCGCTCCGCTCATTTCCGCCGTACTGCTCGCCCTGGCGGCCGCGCTCCTCATCCCGCCCACCGCCTCGGCAGCGCCACCGGAGCATGCCGCAGCCGCCCGGAACCCGGTGATCTTCGTCCACGGCTACAACGCCGACCCTGGCGTGTGGGGCGGCCTGCGCGACGAATTCAAGGCCGACGGATACACCGATGCCGAGCTGTTCTCCTGGGGTTACGACAGCAGCAACTCGGTGAACGAGGTCCTCGCCGGCGAGTTCGACTCGTACGTCGACGAGGTCCTCGCGCAGTCGGGTGCCACGAAGGTCGACGTGGTCGCCCACTCCTTCGGCAGCCTGGTCACCCGCTGGTACGTGAAGTTCCGCGGCGGCACCTCGACGGTCGACGACTGGGTCTCGCTCGGCGGTCCGAACCACGGCACGTACATCTCCTGGGCCTGTGTGATCTGGGACCAGGCATGCCGTGACATGAGCCCGGGATCGTACGTACAGGACGAACTCGCCGACGGTGACGAGACGCCCGGCTCGGTCGACTACGCGACTTGGTGGTCGAACTGCGACGAGGTCATCAACCCGGACAGCAGCGTGCTCCTCAGCGGCGCGACCAACAACGCGGCCGGCTGTCTGGACCACAACGAACTGCTCGGCGACGACGGTGTCTCGCAGGGCGTGCGCGCCTTCCTGGCCTCCTGAGCGCAGGCACCCGCCGGTCCGGCTCCGCCCCTGAGCGCGAGCTACGGCCGGTCGGCGGCGGGGCTGCGCCGGTGCTGGGCGGGGGACGTCGCGGTCCGCTTGCGCTGTGGAGTGGCGCCTTGCGTACAAGGAGGGCTGTGGCGTCACAGCCGTGGGACGGCCTGGCTCGTATGCTCGACCAGTTGCGATCAGCACGTTCTTGAGCCGGATCGGTGACCGGTCCGCCCGGGGCAGGTCGTCCTGCCGCTGCTCCCGGGCGGACCGGATCTCAACCGCCTGAGCAGACAGTGCCGTTGAGCCGGAAGCTCGTCGGATCGGGGTTGGGGCCGTCGTTGGCGCCGACGAAGCCGAAGGAGGCAGTCGACGCGCCGTCCGGGGCCAGCGGCCCGGCGCCCTCGGGCGCGGTCACACGTACGTGCCGACCGGTCTGCTGGAACGTGGCGCTCCAGCCGGAGGACACCGACTGGCCGTCGGTCGGCCAGTCCCAGTCCACGGTCCAGCCGGTGATCGGGGTGTCCGAGAGGTTCTGAACGCTGACCGTGGTCACGAAGCCGTTGCCCCAGCTCGTGTCGCGGTGGAAGGTCAGCGCGCAGGCGGCGTCCGGTGGGGTGCCGGTGGTGAAGGTCAGCGGATCGGACGGGGCGGATATCCGTCCCGCGGCGTCGGCCGCCAGCACGTTGACCGTGTGGGTGCTGCCCGGCGGCAGATTCCGCAGGGTCACGGACGTGCCGGTGGTCTCCCCGACCAGCCGGGTGTGCGCGCCGTCCCGCTCCTGGACCAGGTAGCGGGTCGCACCGGCCGCCCCCTCCCACGACAGGCGCGCGGTGGAGTCGGTCACCGCCTCCAGCTTCGGGGTGCCCGGAGCACCGGCGGCCGAGGCCCCGGGCCCGGTGCCCGGCTGCGGGGTGACGGTGACGGTGAGCATCGCGTACGGCGGCACGGTGACCTGGGAGGCGGACGCCCCACTGCCGGTGACATCGGTGATGTCGCTGTCGCCACGGGCGTAGCGGCTGACCTCGGGTGTGGCGGCGGACGGGATGAAGCCCGCGTATTCGAGGTCCACCGTCCGTGCTGCGTCGGGGTTCTTGTTGATGAGCAGGACGCTCAGGCGCCCGTCGCGACGGCGCACGGCGTGCGCGGAGACTTCCTGCGCGGAGGACGAGGCGGCGACCATGGCGTCGCCGGCGGTGCCCAGTTCGCTGGTCATCTTCATGCCGTAGTAGGGGTGGAACGGCGTGTTCGCCGCCGGTTGGCAGACGTCACCCGTGCAGGAACCGCCGGACAGCATGCCCATGTCGCCGTAGTCGGTTTCGCCGTCGACGGTGGTGATCTCGCCCGGGCCGTTGTGGGTGTTCCACCAGTCGACGTTGAACACGCCGTTCTCCAGAGCCGTCATGAAGGCATCGGCGGCGAACAGACCGTTGGGACGGGCGGTGAGCCTGGCTCCGCCGGTGTTGGTGTTGACCTCGGTGAGGGCGATGCCGATGCTCGGGGAGTCGGCGCCCGCGTACCGGTCGATCTGGTTGCGCACCTCCCGCAGTTCGCCGGGCAGCCGGGTCAGCCGCGTCAGGGCGGCGTCGGCGGTGGTGTCGGAACCACCCGCGTACCAGTGGACGCTCACGAAGTCGATGACGTCGGTGACTTCGGAGAGCACGGTGCGGTTCCAGTCGCCCGGATCGCCGTCGCCGACGACGCCGTCAGGCCAGTTGCCCGGGGTGGTGAGGACGGCGCCGATCTTGATGGTCGGGTCGACGGCCTTCATGGCGGTGGCGTAGGCGCGGACCTGACGGGCGTACTCCCGGGGGCTCTTGTCCGCGTGATCGTCGTGCTCCCAGCCGCTGCCGTAGTGGCCGTTGCCGTAGATCTCGTTGCCGATCTCCCAGTACTTCGCGTCGTAGTCCTTGGTGACGTTCGCGTACCGGACCCAGCCGGCCGCCTCCTCGGGCGTGCCGGAGCCGTAGTTGGCGGTCAGGATCGGCTGCGCCCCGGTGGCCCGGACCGTGCCCATGAAGGCGTCGAAGCCGGTGCCGGGGGCGACGTACCCGCCGGGCGCGGTGTGCGTCTCCCAGTGGTAGATGTCGGAGTACGAACCTCCCGGGTAGCGCATCGCCCCGACGTCGGCCGTCTTCATGAGGGCGGCCACTTCCGGGTCGTTCATGTGCGAGTCCCAGACAGCGGCGTTGACGCCACGGGCGGTGTCGGACAGCCGGCCGAGCGACGCCTGCGTGTTGACCCGGACATCGACGTCCGCGGTCGGCGCATCCTGCTCGGTGGCGGACGCGGCACCGGCGGCGCCGAACGGGGACAGCAGGGCGAGCGTGGCCGCCAGAGCGGCGGCGGTGCGTGCGAGGTGACGGGGGCGACCGGCGCGGGCCGGCCCGACGGGTCTCTGCGGTAAGGCCATGGGGGGTCCTTCCTGGGGTGCCGTCGACACGGCCTGGCCGGCGGGTGCCGGGCAGGCCGTACGACCGGACGGGCGGGCGGGCGCCGCCGCGGCGGCAGGACGCTTCTCTCCGTGATCAGGGGAACGGGGGTGCGACGTTCGTGGACTCGCGGGTCGGCGCGGTGCGTCGAGGTCCTGTGCCGTCCTGAGCACGGAGGGACGGTGGTGCCGGTTCCCGCACGGTGCGGGAACCGGCACTGCTTCACTCAGCGGCTACGGGTTGACGCAGACGATCGAGCCGATCGGGAAGTCGTTGCCGGTCGATGTCGCCGTGAACCCGAAGGTGACGCTGCCGTCCGGCGGGATGGTCCGGTTGTAGTCGAGATTCTTGACCGTGAGCGAACCATCGGACCCCGTGGTCAGCGCACCGTTCCACACGCTGCTGACCTTGGCGCCCGCGCCCGGTGTCCACTTCACCGCCCAGCCCTCACGCGGCGTCGTGCCGTGGTTCATGACCTCGACGGAACCCTGGAATCCGCCGCTCCACGAGTTGGTCACGCTGTAGACGGCCATGCAGCCGGAGTGCGGGTCGGTGGGTGTAGGAGTAGGCGTAGGTGTGGGCGTGGGGTCCGGAGTCGGTGTCGGCGTCGGCGTCGGAGTCGGAGTCGGAGTCGGAGTAGGCGTCGGCGTGGTGCCTGAGCCGCGGATGCCGGTGACTTCGCCGTTGCCACCGTCGAAGACGATGTCGGAGCAGGAGAAGAAGTTCTCCTGGCTGTCCGAGCGAACCCACTGGATGAACATCACCGCGTCGCCCGAGCGGCCCGAGGGCAGGTTCAGGTCCCAGTAGTAGTGGCCGCCGTCCGCGCCCGGCGAGCCGGTCTGCGGCGGGTTGGTGACGGCATCGATCAGCTCCAGGTCGTCCCAGCCCAGTTCGGTGGTGGGTGAGTAGCCGGGCTTGGACAGGTACACCCGGAACGAGCCCGGGTGCGCTGCCCAGTTGCTGTGCTTGACCTGGATCGTGTTCCCGGACGTCAGGTGCGTCCGAGGCCAGTCGCCGCGGGGGGCGTTGTATCCGGTGAAGTTGTACGGCGACCGGTCGCCGGCGCTGCACAGCTTTCCGTCCGGGACGTAACCCGCTCCTCGCCCACCGGCGTTGGAGTCGAGCACGGCGAACCAGTTGTACAGCGCGGTCGCACCGCTCTCGTTGAGCGCGGCCCTGCACGCCGGGTTGGTCGGGTCCAGGGCGCCGGTGCTGGTCTTGGCGTCCAGCATGCAGAGGTAGGTACGCGACCCCGGCGTCATCGTCACGCCGTGCGCCTGCGCGTCGCCCTGGCCGAGGAGCGTCAGGGCTAACCCGCTGAGCAGCGTCGCGAGCACCGTTGCCAGGGAGGCAAGTTGTTTCCTGCGTCGAGTCATGGTGTCTCCTGTGCCTGTGTGGGGAATTTCTTCCGGTTGGGCTTGTCCCGTGCGGTCACCGTCCGGTGGTGGAACCCTCGCCGTCCGGGTGAGGCGCTTTCCTGACGGGCGAGGGGTCTGGGGGAGTGCGGGGATCAGACGGACGGGGTGCCCGGGCGAGCTCGGCGGGGAGTTGGGTGGGGGCGTCCACGGCACGTGGTTGTGGGCCGCAGTTGTTGTACGGCTGTAGGCGTCGGCCTCGCCGGAGGCGGACCGGACGGACTCGGCCGTGCGTCGGAGCGTGTGCGGATCAGTTCCGGCGCATCCGGTGCCGTCGGGTCCGGGGCCGGTCGCCGTCACGGCGCCGGAGATGGCCTGAGGGTGCCCTCCACGCGTCAGGGGTCGCGGCCCCTACGGTGGCGGGAGCGGCGAACTGCGCGCGGTACTCGGGGCCATGCGGCAACGCTCGCATGCGGGGCCTCTCTGGGAGGAATGACCGGATGGGCGATCAGGGAACCGGGAGCGCACGAGCACCAAGAATGGGAGCGCTCCCACCCGCTGGTGTGTAGGAATGTAGGAGCGTCGCGTGTCCCTGGCAACCCATCGGAACAAAATGCTTCGCACGGATTCTGAAGAGGCAGGTCGGGGACGGCTGACAGAAGCGGCGGACCCCTCGGAAGGTCCCTTTTGGGAGCGCTCCCGAAGGTGTTCCTTGGAGGTGCTCGAGGGCCTGTCAGGTGGCGGGTCTGTCGTGCCAGGTGTCGCTGGGAGTGTTGACCGGTGGGGTGCGGAGCCTTCGCACCCCACCGGTCATCGGTCCCCGCCTCAGGTCCGTCAGCCCTGGATCAGGTCCCGGAGCGCGGTGTTCAGTTCGAGTACGTTCACCCGGGGCTCGCCCATGAAGCCCAGGAGCCGGCCCGTCGTGTGATCGGCGACGAGGCCCTCGACCTCCTTGACGGGAAGGTCGTTCTTCTCCGCGACCCGGTGGACCTGGAGTTTCGCGTACGCGGGAGAGACGTCCGGGTCCAGACCGGAGCCGGAGGAGGTGACGGCGTCTGCCGGTACGTCAGCGGGCTTCACCTTGTACGAGGCCGTGGAGTTGTCCTTGACCACGGCCGCCTTGGCGTCCGTCACCCACGTGATCAGGTCCTCGTTGTCGCCGGAGCGGTTGGTGGCGCCGGAGAGGATCAGGGAGTACTTCGTGTTGACGCTGTTGCTGCCCAGGCCGTTGGAGGGGCGCGGCTGGAACCACTTCAGGTCCGGTCGTGCGGCCTCCTCGGCATCGTCGGGGTTCCGCTTCGGCAGGTTGTACGTCTGGCCGATGAGGGAGGAGCCGACCACGCTGCCGCTCCTGTCCTTGATCTCGGAGCCGTTGGCCCGGTCGTGGAACAGGGCCTGGGCGACGGCGGTGACGGCGAGCGGGTAGATCACCCCGCACACCAGAGTGAGGACGAGCAGGGCCCTCAGCCCGGCCCCGAACAGGCGAACGGTGTTGCTGACGGAGGTGTTGGTCATGGCGGATCAGCCGATTCCGGGGATGAGGGAGATGAGCAGGTCGATGATCTTGATGCCGATGAACGGGGCGACCAGGCCGCCGAGGCCGTAGATGCCGAGGTTGCGGCGCAGCATCCGGTCAGCACTGGCGGGCCGGTAGCGCACTCCCTTGAGGGCCAGCGGTACCAGGGCGACGATGATCAGAGCGTTGAAGATGACCGCGGACAGGATCGCCGACTCCGGCGAGGCCAGGCCCATGACGTTCAGCTTGTCCAGCGACGGGTACGCCACGGCGAACATGGCGGGGATGATCGCGAAGTACTTCGCGACGTCGTTGGCGATGGAGAACGTGGTGAGGGCGCCGCGGGTGATGAGGAGCTGTTTGCCGATCCCGACGATCTCGATGAGCTTGGTGGGGTTCGAGTCCAGGTCCACCATGTTCCCGGCCTCCTTGGCGGCCGAGGTACCGGTGTTCATCGCGACACCGACGTCCGCCTGGGCGAGGGCCGGGGCGTCGTTGGTGCCGTCACCCGTCATGGCGACGAGCTTGCCGCCGGCCTGCTCCCGCTTGATGAGGGCCATCTTGTCCTCGGGCGTCGCCTCGGCCAGGAAGTCGTCGACCCCCGCCTCCTCGGCGATCGCCTTCGCGGTCAGCGGGTTGTCGCCGGTGATCATGACCGTACGGATGCCCATGCGGCGCAGTTCGTCGAACCGCTCGCGCATGCCCTCCTTCACCACGTCCTTGAGATGGATGACTCCGAGGATCAGCGGACCATGAGCGTCTTCCACAGCCACCAGCAGCGGCGTGCCACCGGCCTGGGAGATCCCGTCCGTGAGTACTTGTGCGTCCTCGGCGACAACCCCGCCCCGCTCCTTCACCCAGGCGACGACGGAGCCGGTCGCCCCCTTGCGGACCTTGCGCCCCTCCAGGTCGACGCCCGACATGCGGGTCTGCGCGGTGAACGCGACCCATTCGGCATCGGCCAGCTCGCCCTGGTCCCGTTCCCGCAGCCCGTACGTCTCCTTGGCCAGGACGACGATCGACCGGCCTTCGGGGGTCTCGTCGGCGAGCGAGGACAGCTGCGCGGCATCCGCGAGTTCACCCTCCGTCACGCCTTCGACCGCCAGGAATTCGGCCGCCTGCCGGTTGCCCAGGGTGATGGTCCCCGTCTTGTCGAGGAGCAGGGTCGACACGTCGCCCGCCGCTTCCACAGCGCGCCCCGACATGGCCAGGACGTTGCGCTGGACCAGGCGGTCCATACCGGCGATGCCGATCGCGGAGAGCAGCGCGCCGATGGTGGTCGGGATCAGGCAGACCAGGAGCGCGGCGAGCACGATCATCGAGGTCTGGTCGTCGGCGCCCGCGTAGATGGCGAACGGCTTCAAAGTGACCACGGCCAGCAGGAAGACGATGGTGAGGGACGCCAGAAGGATGTTCAGGGCGATCTCATTGGGGGTCTTCTGCCG
This sequence comes from Streptomyces sp. NBC_00683, assembly GCF_036226745.1. Taxonomy (NCBI): domain Bacteria; kingdom Bacillati; phylum Actinomycetota; class Actinomycetes; order Kitasatosporales; family Streptomycetaceae; genus Streptomyces; species Streptomyces sp. NBC_00683. The sequence continues at coordinate 7,862,444 of NZ_CP109013.1, forward strand.
GGCCGCGCCCTCCACCAGGCTGATCATCCGGTCGATGAATGTCTCGCCCGGCTTCGTCGTGATCCTGATGACGATGCGGTCGGACAGCACCTTCGTACCGCCGGTCACCGCGCTGCGGTCGCCGCCCGATTCACGGATGACCGGGGCCGATTCTCCGGTGATCGCGGATTCATCGACGGAGGCGACACCTTCCACGACATCGCCGTCACCGGGAACGGTGTCGCCGGCCTCGCAGACCACCAGGTCCCCGATGCGCAGCTCCGTCCCTGCGACCCGCTCCTCGTCGGAACCGACCACTCGGCGGGCGACGGTTCCGGTCTTGGCCTTGCGCAAGGTGTCGGCCTGGGCCTTGCCCCGGCCCTCGGCGACCGCTTCCGCGAGGTTCGCGAAGACGGTGGTCAGCCAGAGCCAGCCGGCGATGGCCCAGCCGAACCAGTCGGTCGGGTCCAGCACCGCGAGCACGGTGGTGACCACCGAGCCGACCAGGACGACGAACATGATGGGCGACTTGATCATCACGCGCGGGTCGAGCTTGCGAACCGCGTCCGGGAAGGACTTCAGCAGTTGCTTCGGGTCGAAGAGGCCGCTGCCGACGCGGTCGGTGACCGCATGGTTGCCGGAGGGCGGCGGGTCTCCGTGCGGAGCGTGAGTGGGGATGACGGTGCTCATGAGGCGAGCCCTTCGGCGAGCGGACCCAGCGCAAGGGCGGGGAAGTAGGTCAGACCGGTGATGATCAGGATGGTGCCGACGAGAAGACCCGCGTAGAGGGGTTTGTCGGTGCGCAGTGTGCCCGCGGTCTCGGGCACCGGCTTCTGTTCGGCCAGCGACCCTGCGAGGGCCAGGACGAAGACGATCGGGAGGAAGCGGCCGAGCAGCATCGCGATGCCGATGGTGCTGTTGAACCACTGGGTGTCCGCGTTCAGTCCTGCGAAGGCTGAGCCGTTGTTGTTCGCCCCGGAGGTGTAGGCGTACAGGATCTCGGAGAAGCCGTGCGCGCCGGAGTTCGTCATCGAGTTGCCCGGAGTGGGCAGAGCCATCGCCACGGCGGTGAAACCGAGCACGAGTGCCGGGGTGATGAGGATGTAGCAGGCCGCGAGCTTGATCTGGCGCGTGCCGATCTTCTTGCCCAGGTACTCCGGGGTCCGCCCGACCATGAGCCCCGCGATGAACACCGCGATGACCGCCATGATCAGCATGCCGTACAGGCCGGATCCGACACCACCGGGTGCGATCTCGCCCAACTGCATGCCCAGCATCGTGATGCCACCGCCGAAGCCGGTGTACGAGGAGTGGAACGAGTTCACGGCACCGGTCGAGGTCAGCGTGGTGGCGACCGCGAAGATCGACGAGCCGGCGATCCCGAAGCGGGTCTCCTTGCCCTCCATCGCCCCGCCCGCGATGTCGAACGCAGGTCCGTGGTGGGCAAATTCGGTCCACATCATCAGCGCGGTGAAGCCGAGCCAGATGGTGGCCATCGTGCCGAGGATCGCGTACCCCTGCCTGAGCGAGCCGACCATGCGGCCGAAGGTGCGGGTCAGCGCGAACGGGATCAGCAGGATGAGGAAGATCTCGAACAGGTTGGAGAGCGGGTCGGGGTTCTCGAAGGGGTGGGAGGAGTTGGCGTTGAAGTAGCCGCCGCCGTTGGTGCCCAGTTCCTTGATGGCCTCCTGGGACGCGACCGCGCCACCGTTCCACTCCTGCGTGCCGCCCATGAACTGGCCCACCTCGTGGATGCCGGAGAAGTTCTGGATGGCACCGCAGGCGACCAGGACGAGCGCACCGATCACCGAGATCGGCACCAGGATGCGGACGGTGCCGCGCACCAGGTCGGCCCAGAAGTTGCCGAGCTCACCCGTACGTGCCCGTGCGAAGCCCCGGACGAGTGCCACCGCGACGGCCATGCCGACGGCGGCGGAGAGGAAGTTCTGCACCGCGAGGCCGCCGGTCTGCACGACGTGGCCCATGGCCTGCTCGCCGTAGTACGACTGCCAGTTGGTGTTGGCCACGAACGAAGCGGCCGTGTTGAACGCCTGGTCCGGGTCGATGGAGGAGAAGCCGAGCGAGCCGGGCAGCGAGCTCTGTACCCGTTGCATGAGGTACAGGAAGAGAACACTCACCGCCGAGAAGGCGAGCACGCCCCGCAGGTAGGCGGGCCACCTCATTTCGGCGGCAGGGTTGGCGCCGATGGCCTTGTATATCCACTTCTCCGGCCTGTAGTGCTTCTCGGAGGAGTAGACCCTGGCCATGTAGTCGCCCAGCGGACGGTACGCGAGCGCGAGGGCGGCGATCAGGGCGAGCAGCTGGAGCACACCAGCGGTCTGGGGACTCATGGCGGCGCTCAGAACCTCTCCGGGTAAAGAAGGGCGAGCACGAGGTAGCCCAGCAGGGAGACGGCCACGACGAGGCCGACGATGTTCTCGGCGGTCACAGCTTGGTCACCCCCCGGGCGATGAGAGCCACCAGCGCGAACACCGCGACTGTGGTGACGACGAAGGCCAGGTCGGCCATCGTGAGCTCCTGATTGACGTGAGGAATGGAATCGGCCGTGCGGCCAAGATGAGGAAACCTCGGCTCAAGACCGGTGATAAGCCGCCTTGACGGGGTCCATACGAGGACGGGGGCTCCCTTGACGCCAACCTGATGCGGTCGACCCCACCGGCTACGGAGCGTTGTCCTCCGTTGCGCGGCGGGAAACCGGCTGTGCTCCGGGTCGTACCAGAACCCCGACCGCGGAAAGCAGCCACGTCAGGTGGCCGGCCGCGCTCTCGGACCGCATCGATGCCGACAGCACCGGTCCGAACCCGTCCCACTTGATCAAGGCCGCCACCAGACGGCCGAGCGGGTGCGGGCCGATGACCGGCCGCACGACGTTCCGCGTCCATCAGGGCTCCACCAGGGGCGTTCCGCTCGATCGCCTCGGCGCGGACCCACGTCGCGCCTGCCCTGGGTCAGGGGGAGCTGCTCCCCCCCGACCACCGCGGTCATCTCCGTGTCGAGCCCCCTACGGCTCGGCGGGCCGCGCGAACCCTCGCGATCAGGCGCCGATATCGCGCCGTCGGAAGTCTTCCTGGGTCTCGCGTCGTACCAGCAGGCGCGCCGAACCGTCGTGCACCGCGACGACCGGAGGCCGGCCGACCAGGTTGTAGGCGGAAGCCATGGACAGCTGGTACGCGCCGGACACCGGCACCGCGAGCAGATCGCCGGGGCGGACGTCGCCGGGCAGCAGGACATCGGCCGCGAGGACGTCGCCCGCCTCGCAGTGCCGGCCCACGACCGTGGCCGCGACCGGCTCGGCAGTCGAGGAGCGGCCGATCAGGCGTGGCGCGTAGCGTGCCCCGTACAGTGCCGGCCGGGGGTTGTCGCTCATGCCGCCGTCGACGGCAACGAACACCGCCGACCCGGTGTGCTTGACGGCAAGTACGCGGTACAGCGCCACTCCGGCCGGGGCCGCGATCGCCCGCCCGGGTTCGATGGCGAGTCTGGGCACGGGCAGGCCCGCTGCCGCGCAGCTCGAGGAGAGCTCCCTGCTCAGGCGGCGTGCGAGCGAGGTCAGGTCCAGGGCGGTTTCCCCCGGCCGGTAGGCCACGCCGTGCCCGCCGCCCATGTCGAGTTCCGGGAACGTCACGCCATGGCTTTCCTTGACCCGGGCCATCAGCCCGACCATCCGGCGCACGGCCACCAGGTAGGGCCTGACGTCGGTGATCTGGGAGCCTATGTGGCAGTGCAGGCCGCTGAGTTCGAGTTGCGGCTGGCCGAGGACCCGGGCGACGGCGTGCTGGGCGGACCCGTCGGTGAGGGAGAGGCCGAACTTCTGCCCGTCCGTACCGGTACGGATCTTCTCGTGCCCGCCGGCGGAGACCCCCGGCACCACCCGCACCATGACCTTCTGCCGACCGTCGGAGCCGACCAGCGCGGCGATTCGAGCGATCTCCGAGGGGCTGTCGAGGATGATCCGCCCGACCCCGAGCCGCAGCGCGGTCTCGATGTCGCGCGGGCTCTTCGCGTTTCCGTGCAGCACCATCCGCTCCGCCGGAAACCCGGCCAGGACGGCGAGTTCGAGTTCACCGGCGGAGCAGACGTCGAGCCCCAGACCCTCCTCGTCGATCCACCGAACCATCGCCCGGGACAAGAACGCCTTGGCGGCGTACAGCACATCGGCGTCGGGGAAGGTGGCCCGGTACGTCCGGCACCGTGCCCGCACCTCGTCCTCGTCCAACACATACGTGGGGGTGTCGAACCGGTCGGCCATATCGGCGAGCGAGACCCCGCCGACACTCAGATCTCCGTCCGGGAGACGGGCGGTGGAGGCCGGCCACACGGACAGGTCGTCCAGTCCGGTCGGGAGCTCGGTGAGAACGGGAGCGGACATGGTGGCATCTCCTCGGGAGACGGGTATCGAAACGTGGGTCACAGTGCGCGGACGGGCTCGTCGGCTGCGCGTACCGGCTCCGCCGTGACAGCAGGAGCCGAAAGGACGGGGTCGAGGATGAGCCGTTCGATGCCGAGAGGAGCAGCGAGCGAGCGAAGTGCGGGCTCGGAGAGCCTGATCGAGGACTGACCGGCTCCGAGGGTCGCGGTCAGCAGGTCCTGGCGGGTGAAGCCGACCGCGGTCCGCTCCCCCAGGGGAGTGCGGAACATCCGCAGCGCGGGCCCCGCTGTTCCGGGCCGGACGGGCACGAACAGGAGCCCGGCCGGGGCCTGTTCTTCGGGGTCGGGGTCATCGTCGTACTGGAAGAGGCACATGGTTTTCTCCGAAGGATCTGCGCGAGGCTGTTGCCCGGCGCGTGACGTCGAAGCTATGCCCGCCCCCGTCCGCAGTGGTCCATCACCTGACGCAACTTTGACGGCTGTCGTCCGGTTCATACGGATCACTGACGCCCGGAGCCCTCGTACCGCCCTTCAATGGAACTCCGGGACAGGACGAACAGGAGGACATGCGGTGCGACGGAGGATTGTGGTCGGTGTGAGCGGTTCCCTGGGGAGCCTCGCGGCCCTGCACCGGGCCACCGCCGAGGCCCAGGAGCGCAACGCGGAACTGTGCGCGGTCCTGGCCTGGCAGCTGCCCGGCGGAGGGCTGGGCAGCCGTGCCACGTACGGCGCCGCTGTGCTGAGGGAGTGCCGGGAAGCGGCCGTGGAAGACCTGCGCACGGTTCTGGACGCAGCGTTCGCCGCCGGAAGGCCGGGAGTCACACTGACCGGGTTGACCGTGCGCGGCGAGCCCGGGGCGGTACTCGTCGATGCCGTCCGGTCCGCCGACGACCTCTTGGTCGTCGGCACGGGCCCACGCGGCAGGTGGCTCCCAGGGCTACGGGCGCCGGTGGCCCGGCATTGCCTGGCACATGCACCGTGCCCCGTGCTCGCGGTTCCCCCGAACCCGCTCGAAGCCGAACTCGCATCGGTACGTCGCAGGACATGGTCCGTGCCGTACATAACGCGGGAACCAGGGCGATGAACGGATCACGGCGGCTCACCCGCGCCGAGAAGCAGATGCGGGGCGGTGATCAACGACGAGGAAGTCCGAGGACGACGGCGAGGCCCGGACGGCGCCCCTGTCGGCGGAGGTCCTGGACCGCATCCTCCCCGGAACGGCAGAGTGATCGCCACTTCGGGCGGCTGGGGGACGGCCCCGTGGGTTCGTAGGGAAGCCGCTGGCCAACCCCTACCGGTGCAGCCCGAGAAGGTCCGTGAATGCTTGTCGGCTGTGCACGAGCAGTTCGCGTACCGAGGGGTTGTGTGCGCTCTTCCAGATCAGGGCGAGCAATGCCGGTGTGTCGACGTCGTCGATGGTGCGGGCGGTGAGCCGGTCGCGGTAGCTCGCGGCCATCGAGTTGCTGAGGACGGCGACGCCGAGACCGCGGGCGGCGAGGCCGGCGATGGCATCCGCAGCGCTGGCTTGCAGGGCGATCGACGGTTGGAGGCTCTGTGCGGCGCAAGCCTGGTCGAAAACTGTGCGCAGGCCGGTGCCCGGTGGCATGCACACGATGGGGTGGGCAATCAGGTCGCGCAGAGTGACCCGCCGCTGTTTCGCCAAGGGGTGCCCGGCCGGGACCGCCGCGACGAGCCGTTCGCTGATGATTGTCAGCGCCTCCAGCCCGTCGGGGGTGGCTGTTGCGGCCCCGATGAGTGCCAGGTCGACGGCGCCGGTGCGCACCCCGTCGGCGAGCCGGTCGGAGCTGTCCTCCAGCAGCGAGATCTCCACACCGGGGTGCGCCTCGTGGAATGCGGCGAGAGCGTCGAACAACGGGGTGACGGTGCAGCCGATGACCATTCCGACGGTGAGGCGACCCCGGATCAGCTCGGTCACCTCGCCCACTGCCTGGCCGACTGCCCCAGCCGCGGCGAGTGCGGCACGGGCGTGTCCGAGCGCGGCCTCCCCTGCGACGGTGAGCGTGACGGTTCGGGCCGAACGGTCGAACAGCTCGGCACCGAGTTCCCGTTCGAGCTGGCGGATCTGGGCACTGATGCCCGACTGACTGATGTGCACACGCTCGGCCGCACGGGTGAAGTTCCGCTCCTCGGCGACTGCGACGAGGTATTCCAGCTGCCTCAGCTCCATGACCACAGATTCTAGTTTGCAGAAGATCCATCTGTTGGACTTCTGGTCAGCGGGCGACCAGGCTGAGAAACGCCGGAGCCTTACATAGGAGGAACCCATGCAGGAGTACGAGAAGGCCATGCGGCCCGAGGACATCACCCGCTTGTTCGTCGAGCGGTCCAACGCCGGTGACGCGGCCGGGGTCGCCGCGCTCTACGAAAAGGATGCGGTGATGGCCTACCCGCCCGGCGAGCTGACGGTGGGGCGGGATGCGATCCGCGCGCTGTGGGAGAAGGTGCTGGCCAACGGTCCCCGCTTCGAGCTGGAACAGCCACTTCCGACGTTGATCAGCGGCGACATCGCCCTCACCTCGACCCCGCCGAAGGACGGTGCCGGCGCGCGGGCGCAGGTCGTCAGGCTCCAGTCCGACGGAAGTTGGCTGCGCCTGCTCGACCAGCCCGAGTTCGTCCCACCCACCCGCTGACCCCCTCGCCCTCGCAAGTTCGAGAGGGCAGATGCCGTTGAGGGGGCGCCGACTGCCGCGTGCGTCAGCTACTTCGGGTCGCGGTTGAACTGCGTCGTCGACCAGCGGAATCCGAGGGCGATCAGGGCGACGCACCAGGCGATCGCGATCCAGCCGTTGTTGCCGATCTCCGTGCCGAGGAGAAGGCCGCGGAGGGTTTCGATGGCTGGGGTGAACGGCTGGTACTCGGCGATGGGCCGGAACCAGCCGGGCATGGTGTCAGCAGGGATGAAGGCGCTGGAGACGAGGGGGAGGAGGATCAGCGGCATGGCCATGTTGCTGGCCGCCTCGGGGTTGGGGCTCGCCAGGCCCATGCCGACCGCGATCCAGGTCAGTGCAAGGGCGAAGAGCACGACGAGCCCGAATGCCGCCAGCCACTCCAGGGCGGTCGCGTCCGTGGAGCGGAAGCCGATGGCCACGCCGACGGCGCCGACGAGGACCACACTCATGACGGATTGCAGCACGCTGCCGACGACGTGCCCGATGAGTACCGAGGGGCGGTAGACCGCCATCGTGCGGAAGCGGGCGATGAGGCCTTCGGTCATATCCATGGAGACGTACACCGCGGCTCCGATCACGGTGCTGCCGATAGTCATGAGCAGCAGGCCCGGCACGATGTAGGCGACGTAGTCGGAGCGGTCCGCGCCGCCTCCACCGATGCCCGCGCTCATCACGTCGCCGAAGATGTAGACGAAGAGCAGCAGCATCATGATCGGCGTGAGCAGCAGGTTCAGGGTCCCTGACGGGTAGCGCCGGGCGTGCAGCAGGTTGCGGCGCAGCATCGTGTTCGAGTCGCGTACGGCGAGGGAGAGGGCGCTCATCGTACGGTCTCCTTGGGCTGGTCGGGTACGTCGGTGCCGCTGGTCAGGGCGAAGAACACGTCGTCGAGGTCGGGGGTATGGACGGTCAGCTCGTCCGCCTCGATGCCGGCGGAGTCGAGCCGGTCGAGGATGGAGCGCAGTTCGCGTTGGCTGCCGTCGCCGGGGATGGACAGCGACAGCGCCTCGTCGTCCCTGGTGACCTCGCGCAGGGCGTCAGCGGCGGACCGGTACGCGACCGGGTCGGTGAAGCGGAGCCGGACGTGCCCGCCCGGGACGAGTCGCTTGAGCTCCTCGGCGGTGCCCTCGGCCGCGATCCTGCCGTCGTTGAGCACGGCGATGCGGTCGGCGAGTTCGTCGGCCTCCTCCAGGTACTGGGTGGTGAGGAGGACGGTGACGCCGTCCGTGACGAGGCCGCGGATGATGCCCCACATGTTGTGGCGGGAGCGCGGGTCGAGCCCTGTCGTCGGCTCGTCGAGGAAGATGATCCGCGGGCTTCCGACCAGCGTCATCGCCAGGTCGAGGCGGCGCTTCATGCCGCCGGAATAGGTCGAGGCGGGCTTCCTGGCGGCCTCCGTCAGGTCGAAGCGCTCCAGGAGTTCGACGGCGACCCGCCGCCCCTCGCTCCTGGGCAGGTGGTGCAGGTCCGCCATGAGGAGCATGTTCTCCTCACCGGTGATCAGCCCGTCGACGGCGGAGAACTGCCCGGTGACGCCGATCGCGGCACGTACCGCCTGCGGGCCGGCGGCCAAGTCGTGGCCACCGACGTGCAGTTCACCGGCGTCCGCGGTGATGAGAGTGGAGAGGATCTTCACGGCGGTGGTCTTGCCGGCGCCGTTCGGGCCGAGCAGCGCGAACACGGAGCCGGCCGGGATGTGCAGATCGATGCCGTCGAGGACGAGCTTGTCGCCGTACGACTTGCGTAGCCCGACTGCGGAGACGGCGATCGGCGACGGGTGACCGTCCCGGTGCCTGGATGTGGGCATGACAGATAGAGGCATGGTGACTTCCTTATGAAGGCTGAGACGCTGGGGGAGTGGCAGCTGTTTCGCAACCCGGATCGGGGGGCTGACCGTGACTGGACGTCAGTCGTGTTGTTTTGGGGAATGGTGTCGAGCGGCCCGCCGCCGGAGACCTGCTTGCCGGGGGCGTCGGCAGGGCAGGGCCGGATCTCGTCGGCCTGCTCGACCACCTCGGCGGACAGGTCTCCGGCGGCGGGTCTGCTTGCGCATGTTCGCGCTGCGCCGAGGCGGGCGAACCGCGCGTGCGCGTGTGCTGCGCCCACCGGCATGGGCGAAGGGGTGTGCTACTTCTCGGCCGTGCCGGGTTCCCCGCCGATGGACTCCTGGTAGACGTCCGCGTAGGTGCGTGAGTCCTTGACCAAGTCGTCACAGAACGCGGCGACATCGGTGCCGACGACCTGCAGGACTCCCTTGCCCGCGGCGGCGCCCTCCTCGAAGAAGTCGACGATCCCGGGGAGCAGGGGACCGTCGGGCAGGTCGATCGGTCCGACCTTGAACAGGTACCTCTGCATCTCCTTGTAGACGATCTGGTAGTCCGGCGGGAGCGCCTTGACCCGAGCCATGTGCGCCCGCCACTGCTTCTTGCCCTCGATGATGTCCTGGATGCTCACGTCAGCCTCCCAGCCGGCTCAGTTTCCTCGCGACGTTCCTGTTCAACTGCTCGCGCCATCGGTCGCGATAGGTCCGAGACCCTTCTCCGCCGGCCAGCGCCGTGCAGAAGCCTCGGATGTCGTCGCCGAGTACCTCGTGGACGCTCTGCCCGTCGGCCGCTGTCTCTTCGAGCAGAGCCAGGGCGGCGTCGAGGATCGGCATCAGGTTGCGGCCGGTGAAGTCCCCGTGGGGGAAGAGGTGGACCTTGATCTGTTCCCAGGCCGCCCGGTAGTCGTCCGGCAGGGCCTCGGCCCGGGCTTCGAACGCCTTCCATTCCCTGGTGAGATCGCTGCCTGTGATGGTCTCCCAGAAGTTCATCTTCCGCCCTCCTTGAGCTTGTCGATGCGTGATGAGACGTACTGCCATTTCGCCCAGAACTTCGCGAGTTCCTCGCGTCCGGCGTCGTTGAGTGCGTAGAACTTGCGCGGCGGACCGACCCCGGAAGGCCGTTTCGTCACCTGGACGAGTCCGTTCCTCTCCAGCCGCAGCAGGATGGTGTACACCGTGCCCTCGATGACATCGGCGAAGCCGAGCTCGTTCAACTGACGGGTGATGGCGTACCCGTAGGTTTCCTCGCTGCCGATGATTTCGAGCACGCACCCTTCGAGCGTGCCCTTCAGCATCTCCGTCAGGTCGTCCATTGCGAATCCTCCTCAGCGCTCTCGGTACTGCGTGCTACCGAGTACTGCTATACCGTATCACCGAGTAGTGGAGGGTGTCAGCGATCGATGGGCGCGGACTTTCGGTAACTGCACTGGAAGGGCCGAGCAGCCGCGAACTGTTCGCAGGCGGTTCGACCGCCTGTTGTTCGACCTTTCGGAGCGGGTTCTCGGCAGTTTTGGCATGGAGCGTCGGTGACGTACTGGAAGCCCTTACATTCAGTTCATGTCTGATCACTCGGAGTCCTCCTCGCGTCCTGTCGCCTCCTCCCGTCCCTCCGAGCCCTCCGGCCTCTCCCGCCGTGGTGTTCTGCGGGCCGCGGCGGCTGCCGGAGCGTTGGGTATCCCGCTCGGCGCCGCCATAGCCGGGGCCTCCCCGGCCGCGGCGGCGCCGGTCATCGTTCCGACGGCCGCACCGGAACTGCCCGCCGGTCTCGTGCCTTACCTCTCCCCCTACATCAACTGGGCCGGCGAGATCACCCACGGCGGGCTGTGGGCGTGCGCTCCACGCACCGGGCAGGACCTCGCCGATCTCGCCAACTGGGCCCATGCCAACGGCTGGCGGCTGCGTGCCCGGGGCAAGGCGCACAACTGGTCGCCCCTGACCATCACCTCGTCCACCGAGCGCGACGCGCAGGTCCTCCTGCTGGACACCACCGCGCATCTCACGCACATGGAACTCACGACCCCGCCCGCCGGCGCCCCCGGCGCGGTGCGTGCGCAGGCCGGAGTGACCCTCGAAACGCTGATGGCCTTCCTCGCCGACCACGGACTGGGCGTCACCAACACACCCGCACCGGGGGAGTTGACCCTTGGCGGCACGCTGGCCATCGACGCCCACGGCACCAGTGTCCCCGCGGACGGCGAGTCCGCCCGCCCCGGCCACACCTACGGCAGCCTCAGCAACCTCGTCCTGTCCCTCACCGCCGTCGTCTGGGACTCGGACCGAGGTTCCTACGCTGTGAAGACCTTCCACCGGGGAACCGACGAGGAATGCGAGGCGCTGGCCACCCACCTCGGGCGCGGCCTCATCGTGGAGGCCGAGATCCAGGCGGGCGAGGACGTACCGCTGCGCTGCCGGAGCCGCGTCGACCTCACCGCCGACGAACTGTTCGCCGCCCCGGGCAGCGCCCTCGCCGCCCGGGGAAACACCTTCGCGGACTTCATGGCCGAGTCGGGGCGGGTGGAGACGATCTGGTTCGCCTTCACCGACCGGCCCTGGCTCAAGGTATGGAGCCTCAGCCCTGAGCGCCCGGTCACTTCCAGGCCGGTGCACAGTCCGTACAACTACCCGTTCAGCGACGTCGTCCCGACCCCGGTCGCCCGGCTGGCCGGACTCCTCGTCGGAGGCTCCTGGCATCTCGCGCCGCTGCTCGGCGCCGCGCAGTACACGGTGGCGGCCACCGGACTGACCGCCACCCTCGCGAAGGACCTGTGGGGCCCCTCGCACACCCTCCAGTTCTACTTGCGCCCCACGACACTCCGCGAGACCGCCAACGGGTACGGGATCCTCACCCGCCGCGCCGACGTCCAGCGCGTCGTCTCCGAGTTCGCCGGTTACTACAGGCAAAGGCTGGCGGCCTGGGCCGCGGCGGGCAGATTCCCGATCAACGGGCAGGTGGAGATCAGGGTCAGCGGCCTCGACCAGCCCGATGACTCCGCCGCGCCGGGCGCACGCCCGCCGCTGCTCTCCGTCGTCCGCCCGCACCCGGACCACCCGGAGTACGACTGCGTGGTGTGGGTGGACGTACTGACCCAGCCGACCTCACCCGGAGCCCACGCGTTCTACCGGGAACTGGAACGCTTCCTGATGAGCACGTTCGACGGCGATTACGCGCTCGCGCGCGTCGAGTGGTCCAAAGGCTGGGGCTATACGGATACGGCGGCCTGGGCCGACGAGCAGATCATCGAGTCCGCGGTGCCCGCTTCGTACGGCGCCGGACAGTGGTCCGAAGCCGTCTCCATCCTGGATCGGCTCGATCCGCACCGGGTCTTCGGCAACGGCTTCACGGATCAACTGGTGCGCTGACCCCGGGCCGATGACACCGGGCCCGGAGGGCAGGGGCTGTTGCCCCGTCCTCCGGGCCCTCTGCCCCCTACGCGGCCCGCGCGTGCCGGACCAGTCCTGTCACCACGTCCAGGACGAGGAACGCGGCCAGGGTCACCCCCAGGACCGGCAGAGCCCAGCCGAGAGCGGCGACGGCGGGAATGCCCAGGACGAGCACGGGCAGCGGCAGCCGGCGCCAGGCTCCGCGGGCAGGCGCCGTGCCGAGTACCGCCTTGCGATCGTCGCGGGTCGGGCGGCGCTGCCACCACATGCGGTAGCCCCAGATGGTCACGGCGGTGAGGCCGAGCGCGATCGCGGCCAGCACGATCTGGTTGACGATGCCGAACAGCACGCCCATGTGCCCCTGCACCCCGAGCTTGCTGAGCTTGGCGAGGAGCGGATAGTCCGCCCACCGGCTGTGGGAGGTGACCTCGCCCTTCTCGGTGTCGACAGCGACCTGGTCGTAGTGCACCGGCCAGACGTTGTCGCCCTGGGCCACGACCCACGCGCCCGAACTGTCGGCGGGAGGCGTCACCTCCACCGTGCCGCCCAGCCCGGCGTCCCGGGCCGCGGCCAGGGCCGCGTCGAAGTCGGCCGGATCCGCCGTGGCGGACTCCTCCGCGGCGCCGTGCCCGGCGTGCTCCCCGCCCTCGTCCTTTGCGGGCGGCTGAGCGCCGGGAAGCGTGGTGTCCAACTCGGGAGCATGGCCCCTGGCCGCGTCCAGCAGCTGACCGAACCGATCGCCCGCATAGTGCGACCACGTCAGGCCGGTGGCACTCAGGAAGAACAGGCCGAGTGCCAGCCACACCCCCGTGGCCGCGTGCCAGCTGCGGGTGCGGCGCACGCCCCGGGCCGAACGGTCGGGCAGCAGAACGCCCCGTGCGGACTTGGCCCGCTGTCCACGGCTGCGTCCGAGCCAGAGGACGAGACCGCCCGCGACGATCACCCAGAGCCAGCTCGCGGCGACTTCCGAGTAGACGCGGCCGGTCTCGCCCAGGTGCAGATTGCGGTGGAGGTCGTCGAGCCAGGTGGTGAGCGGCGTCGAGCCGAACCACGTGGTCAGGTCGCCCTGCACCTCGGCGGTGTAGGGATTGACGAACACGGTGCGCTGCTTGTCACCGAGCTCCGGCAGGGACAGCACCACCCGTGTGGTGTCCTCCGGTCCGGGCGGGGTGACGACGGAGGCCAGGCTGCCCTCCGGGTGGGCGGCCCTGGCGGCGGCTATCTGCTCCGCCAGCGGACGCGGCGCCTCGCCGACCGTCTCGACGCGCAACTGGTCGCCGTACACGAGTTGGTCGAGCTGAGGCGTGAAGGTGTAGGCCAGCCCGGTCAGGGCGGCCACCATCAGGAAAGGGGCGACGAATATGCCGGCGAAGAAGTGCAGCCGGACGAGCAGGCCCCGTACGGCCTGCCAGGAGCGGCCGGGCCCGGGCACGTCGGCAGGGGTGGCGGCGGGCTCGGCGACGGCGACCGTTGCGGTCGCTGCAGACGGGGCCTCGGTCCGGCGGCGGTCGTTTTGTGGTGGTTCTTCGGTTCCGAAAGACATGCGTATTCCTCAAGTTGGCGGGTCCGCCGGACGAGCCGGGGACGCCGCGAAGTCGGTGAGGTGTTTCCGCCTGGGGCGACGGTGCGGCGCGATCGCCCCGGCCCGGCTCCGCCCATACGCATGCGTCGCACCGGCGAACAGCCGGTGCGCAGGAACACAGAAGGGGGGACCGTCAGGCCGGGGCCGCCGAGGGAGGACCCCGCCGGGTCCGGGAACGGGCGAGCAGTACCCCGAATCGGGGATGCGCCGACGACAGGGGTACGGGCCGAAGTCGTGGGGTGACCGGGAGGACCGGGGGCTCGCGAAAGGAGAAGGCCGGGACAACCAGGGCGGCCAGCCCCCGCAGGACGCGTTCTCCGTAGATGACGCACAGCGCGGTCCCGACCGTGGCGACCGCATGGGCCGAGGTCATGGTGGAGGACAGAGAGTGCCCGATGCCGCGCTCGGCCATGTCTGCCGGGCCCATCACCATGTGCCGGCCCGTCATCTGATGGGCCGCACGGCCGGCTTCGGGCATCGAGAGACGGTGGAAACCGAGGTGGAGGGCGAACTGTGTTCCGGCCAGCGCCAGCACCGTGACATCGAAGCGGCGCCGGCGGTCACCGAAGAACACCGAGCCGAGCACGGTCAGCGTGGCGAGGATGAGGACCAGCGGACCTGCGCCAGGCAGCCGCCCACCGGCCGAGGCATGGCTGACCACGCCCAGAAACAGGCATGCCGAAGCGCAGAGCAGACCCCTTACGGTCCGCCCGGTCCATCCTCCCGGCTCGCGCACGGATACAACCTATCGAGCATGTACACGGCGGCGCGTGTGTGTCTGTACGGTGCACGGGTCGCCGGGTGGTGGCGCTGTGGCCCACCGCCCGCAGCGTCAATAGGGTGGCCGGATGGATCAGGGCGAACGGCTGCTTCATTCCTCGTCGTTCGGCGCGGCGGCGGCCACGTACGCCGAGCACCGTCCCGACTACGCGCAGGCCGCGGTGCGCTGGGCGCTCGGCCTCGCCCCCGGCCCGCGTGTGCTCGACCTCGGCGCCGGGACAGGCAAGTTGACCGCCACGCTGGTTGCGCTGGGGGCCGAAGTCATTGCGGTCGAGCCCGACCGGGCGATGCTGGGCGAGTTGCGCCGTTCGCTGCCGGCTGTCCGTGCCCTGGCGGGTGGTGCCGAGGCGATACCGCTGCCGGACGCGTCCGTCGACGCGGTGCTGGCAGGCAACGCCATGCACTGGTTCGACATGGCCGTCGCGGGACCCGAGATCGCCAGGGTTCTTGCGCCCGGCGGCTTTCTGGCCGGTCTGTGGAACGTCATGGACGACGGGATCGAGTGGGTTGCCGGGCTCGCGCAGGTCAGCGGGAGCGCGGCCGCAGGTCCGCGGGACACGCCCGCCAACTGGCGCGTCGAGACGGCAGACATGCACCTCCCGAAGACCGGAGTGGCTGCCCGGTTCGGCGCACCGGAACAGGCGGAGTTCCCGCACGGGCAGCGCCGCACCGCCGACTCCCTCGTCGCGACCATCGCGACGCGCGCGGGGGTCCTGGTCATGCCGGAACAGGAACGAGAGGCCGTGCTGGGACGGATCCGCGCATTCCTCGCGGGTCGGCCGGAGACCGCCTGCGGCGAGTTCACCCTCCCGATGCTGACCGGCGTGCTGCGCGTCCGGCGGCTGTGAAGCATCCGGTCGACACCCGAACCTGATGCCGGGTCAATACGCGGCCGCTGGCCGTTGCAACGGCCAGCGGCCGATCGCGCACTCTAACCGTGATCCGGGCTCGCTCCGGCCGGGTGAGGCGATGACCGGCTCACCTGCGCGAGGACGATCACCGTGTCGTCGGTGGGCGCGGACGGCAGCATGCTCGCGAGGATGCTCTCCGCCGTCGCTTCCAGTCCCCCTGCGGCACAGGCGAGTTGGGACCGGAGCGCCTCGATGCCCTCGCCGATGTCCCCACCCGCCTCGACGAGACCGTCGGTGTACAGGGCCAGGGTGGCGCCCTCCTGGAGTTCGATCCCGGTCGTGCGGAACGGGAAGCCGCCGACGCCGAGGGGAACCCCGAGGACGTCGTCGATGATGTCGACCGTGCCGTCGGGCTGCCGGACCAGCGGTGGGGGGTGGCCCGCGTTCGCGATGCGGGCTTCGCCGGTCGTGGGGTCGTAGCGGATGTAGAGGCAGGTCGCCAGCTCGATCCCGGCTTCCTGCGCGCACACGTCGAGTTCTCTGAGAACGGCGTCCGGTTCCAGGTTCTGGCGGGCCAGAGTCTTGGCGGTGATGCGCAGTCTGCCCATCGCCGCGGCCGCCGGTACCCCGTGTCCCACCACGTCACCCACGACGAGCGCCACCTGGCCGCCCGGCAGCTCGATCGCGTCGTACCAGTCGCCTCCGACCTCGCTGATGTGGCTGCCGGGCAGGTACCTGTGTGCGGTCCGTACATACGGGCCGGCCGTGAGGGCGGAGGGGAGCAGGGCGCGCTGGAGTGTGAGCGCGATGTCCTGGACGCGGCTGTAGAGGCGGGCGTTGTCCAGACAGAGCGCGGCGCGGGAGGCGAGCTCGCCGGCCAGGCTGAGGTCCTGCTCGGTGAAGGCGGGGCGGGCGGCGGAGCGGCCGAACATGGCGATGCCCTGCACCGTGCCCCGCGCGATGAGGGGAGCGATGAGCAGGCTGGTCAGGCCGCTGTCGAGAAGCAGTCGGATGCGGGCCTGGTGGATGACGTTGCGCGTCATGAACTCGTCGTTGACCGGGACGCACACGGGGCCGCCGGTGCGGATCATCTCGTGGATCGTGGAGCCCGGCGGGTACGTGACCCTCGCCAGTCCGCTCACGAGCTCGGTGGCGGGAGGGGGCAGGCTGGTTCCGGAGGCGATCCGGCGGGTGTTCAGCGGAGCAGCCGGGTCGAACACCTCACGCTCGTCCGCCCACTCCACGACCTCGATGACCGACGCGTCGGAGAAGTCCGGGACAGCCGCATCGACCAGCTCACGGGCGGTTACGTTCACGTCCAGGGTGGTGCCGATCCGCGTGGAGGCCCGGTCGAGGAGAGCCAGGCGTTGCCGCGCGGCGGTCGCCTCCACGATCGCCCGCTCGCGGTCGGTGACGTCCACGAGCAGGCCGCCCAGTCCTGGCCGCGTGCCTACGGCCTGGCTCAGGGGGAAGAAGCTCACGGAACGTACCTGGTCACGGTCGGGGTGTCCGGGCGTGCGGAAACCGACCAGCGCGCTCACGACAGGCCGGCCCTCGTCGGCGACGGCGCGCAGCAGCCGCCGGTACTCACCGCCGTCCGAGGTGATCATGATGTCGGTCATGGGCCGCCCGATGTGGTCCTGGATCGGGATGCCGTCCATGTCGGCGAGGGCCTGGTTGAGGTGGACGTAACGCAGGTCCTCGTCGAGCATGACGAGGCCGATGGGGCACGTCTCGAAGAGTGCGTCGAGGAAGGCGAGGTTGGTCTTCACCCGGTCGAGTTCATCGCTCCTGCTGGCCAGGCCCACGATGACGGAACGGCCGTGCTCGCCCGTCACGGGAAAGACCCGGAAGCCACAGTCGAACAGGGTTCCGTCCCGGTGCAGGGCCGGCATCCTCGTCCGCCAGTAGCCCAGGGCCCGGCCGCGCTCCGTGAGTCGCTCGGCCGCGCGCGTACCGTCCTGCGGGGGTTCGAGGAAGAGGGCGGCGGCAGGCCTGGACAGGACGTCCGCGGCCGCGTAGCCGAAGAGCTGCTGCGCGCCCGGCCCCCAGTAGCAGATCCGGTCGTGGTCGTCGATGCCCAGCACGGCCACGGACACATGCTCCAGCAGGGTGCCCGGCTCCGACCACAGCGGACCAGGAGCACGTTCTTCCCCCGGCCGGTCGGATGACACCGGGCCCTCTTTTCAGGCGCGCACGGACCGACCGTGTGCACTCAGTCGCTGGTGGACGGGGCTGTCAGGACAATTCTGCCCGCCCCGCGCCGTTCGGACATCACGGCCGTCCAGCAGCACGACGGCCGAACCGCTCGGACAGGAACGGAGATGCGAGGCGAGCCGGCGGCTCTTTGTGCAGCTCAGTGCCGGTTTCGTCGACGCTACAACAGATGCGGCGGTATCGCTGGTTCAGGTGAGGCGCCGGCGGCAGCCGGCCCCGGTCGGCCCTTGATCCCCGCACTTCGGCCTTCGTGAACACGCGCCGCTTCCGGCAGCGAACAGGTGAGAATGTGGACGGACGGACGGTACGAGGAGCAGCAAGAGACCACCGCAGCGAACGCAGATGCCGAGCAGGGGAGCCCAGGCGATGACGCCCTCGCACGCACAGGACCCACCGACCGCCGTGGTCGTACAGAACACCAGGAACGGCGGTCCCGGCCGGGTCGGGGCCTGGCTGCGCGAGGCGGGCCTCGGCCTCGAAGTACTGCGTCCCTACGAGGGTGAGGCCCTGCCCCGGTCGCTCGGCAGCAGGCCGCTCCTCGTGCTCGGCGGCGACTTCCTGCCGGACGACGACGAGCGCGCGCCCTGGCTCCCGGCCACCCGCCGCCTCGTCGCGCAGGCGCTGGACGACGGCACGCCCTTCCTCGGCATCTGCCTCGGTGGCCAGATGCTCGCGCAGGTGGCGGGCGGCAGCGTACGGGCCCGTCACGGGCAGCCCGAAATCGGCAGCACACAGATCCGGCTGCGCCCCGAAGCCGCCGACGACCCGCTGCTGTACGGGCTCGGCGCGACGGTTCCCGCGATCGAGCGGCACGTCGACGCGATCACCGAACTCCCGCCCGGTGCTTCCTGGTTGGCGTCCAGCTCGGCATGCCCCCACCAGGCGTTCCGGGTCGGGGCGCGGGCCTGGGGTGTGCAGTTCCACCCGGAGGTCGAGGCCCGGCGGATCGGCGGTTGGGACCGGGAGCGGCTGGCCCGGCAGGGCTTCGACAGGGACCGGCTGCACACCGAGGCCCTGGCCGACGAGGGCGCGGCGGTCTCGGGGTGGTCGGTGTTCACGCGGAGGTTCGCCCAGGTGTGCGCGAGGCTGCCGTGACCGGCTGCGGGGTGTCGGGCGTGCCCCCGGTGCCGCCGTCCCACCGATGCCGTGACGCCGGTGAGCACACCCGCGAGCAGCCCCCCCCAGCCCGCCCGCACGGCAGTGAGGTAGTGCACGGGATCAGTCGATGGTCTCGCCGTGCGGGGGCTTCGGCGCGCCGGGAGGAACGAAGCAGGCGGTGATCGTCTTACCCGAGGCCTGGGGGTGCGTGGCCCATCCGTCGGCGAGCGCGTCGACGATGGCGAGTCCGCGCCCACTGGTCGTCGTGTGGTCTTCGGGCTGCTGGGCGGGGGGCACAGGATCGGAGTCGTGGACGCTCACATGCAGGCAGCGGCTGTCCCAGGTGAGGACCAGCTGGGCGTCGCTGTGCGCGTGCACGTGCGCGTTGGTGATCAGTTCGGAAACACTGAGCAGTATCGCGTCCACGGTTTCGGGAGCGTCTTTCGCCCATTCCAGGGACGCCAGGTGGTCCCGCGTCCAGCGGCGGCCGGCCCGTACCCCGTGCGATACGGGAAACGACTGAGCCCATCCCACCGCACGCAGGGACATGTCCTTCGTCATCGGCCCCTCCTCGCTCGGCTCTCCCCTCTCGTCTACCCCCGCATTCGAGGCCCACCAGGGCAGCCCCGGCGCGCGGCCCGGCCGACCTCCCGAAGCCGGAGCGGAAGCGGGGGTCGACCGGGGGAGGGCTCCCGGCCGTGACTACCGCCGGGCGCCTGCCGCCGCGACCGGGTGGCGGAGAGGCATGCGTGCGCCGGCGTCTGTCGGGTAGTCGGCAGCGCAAGGCGTAACCGAGCGAAAGAAAGGTTGTTGCTCATGTCCTCCTCCCTCGTCGAGACCGTCGACATCAAGGCGCCCGTCAGCGTCACCTGGGCTCTGTGGAGCGATGTGTCGCAGTGGCCGAAGTTCCTGAGCCATGTGCGACGGGTCGATCCGATGGACGAGCGCCGGTTCTCCTGGCAGTTGTCCCTGCCGGGCGCAGACAAGAGCTTCGTCGCGGAGCTCACCGAGGTCGTCCCGCAGGACCGGATCGCCTGGAAGACGATCGAGGGCGTGCATCACGCAGGCGTGGTCACCTTCCACCGGCTCGACGACACCTCCAGCCGGGTCGCCCTGCAGATCGAGTACGACCCCAGCGGATTCGTGGAGCACCTGGGTGCCCTGACCAACCTCGATTCGGCCCTCACCAACTACGACCTGGGCGAGTTCCAGAAGCTTGCCGAGTCCACAGTGGCGGGTGACGGCCCTCGGGGCCTGTGAGTGGAGCGCCCCGCGGACGGAACCGCCCGTGCGCACGTCCGAAGTGCGCACGGGCGGTTCTCCGCCGAACGGCGAGCGGCCGGCAATGGTCCGGCGCGGTGGCCTGGAGGGCGTCAGTGCAGACGTCTCAGCGGCCGACGGCGCAGGCGTCCCCGTTGAGGGTGAACCGTGGCGGCGACGACGCATCACCGGTGTGCGTGGCGAGGTACCCGAGGGTGATGTTCGCGCCGGGAGCGATCGTGGCGTTGTGCGAGGCGTTGGTGGCCGTGACAGTGTTACCTCCCTGGGTGAGGTCCGTGTTCCAGTCGGAGGTGACGGTCTGCCCGAGGGCCAGCGGGAACTCGAGCTTCCAGCCGTTCACCGGGGTGCTGCCGGTGTTGGTGACGGTGAGATCGACCGTCGTGCCGGTGCCCCAGGTCTGCACGGTGAGGTCCACTCGGCAGGCGGGTTCCTCCCGTGCGAAGGACACACGGTGCAAGCCGCCGGGCAGGTCGTTGACCACGTAGAACTCGCCGTCGACGGTGGTCCCGATGGACGTCACCTGGGTGGGCATCTCCCCGATCTCGGCCTGCTCGTAGCCGCCTTCGCCGTCGGGGCGCAGCGCCCAGACCGTGGACGAGCAGTAGTCGGTGGCGATGTACGTGCCGCCGACGAGGTCGGCGTACTTCTGGCCCCTGTAGACGTGACCGCCGATGACCGAGCAGCCGCCTGTGTAGGGGGAGTAGGTGAAAACCGGCTCGGTGTACTTCTCGCCGGGCACGCAGTCGCCGCCGTCGAACTTCTCCAGGCCCTCGTAACAGGACCAGCCGAGGTTCAGCCCTCCCTCTCCGGGCGTGAGGTGGTCGACCTCCTCCCACCGGCCCTGGCCGACGTCGCCGATCCACATCGAGCCGTCGGCGCGGTCGAATGAGAACCGCCACGGGTTGCGCAGACCGTACAGCCAGATCTCCCCGCGGGCGCCGGGGGTGCCCACGAAGGGGTTGTCGCCCGGAATGCAGTAAGGGAGCAGGCCGCAGCCACGGCTCACGTCGATGCGCATGACCTTGCCCAGCAAGGTGTCCAGTCGCTGCCCGGAGCGGAAGGGGTCCGCGGAGCCGCCGCCGTCACCGATGCTCCAGTACAGGTGGCCGTCGGGGCCGAACGCGAGCTGGCCGCCGTTGTGGTTGCTGTACTCGGCGTGCGGCTGGGAGAGCAGGACCTCCAGGCGGGACTCGTCGAGCTGGTAGCGGGCGAGAGTGACCGCGCCGTCGGGCAGTGCCGTGTACGCCACGTACAGGTAGTGGCTGTCAGCGAAGTCGGGCGGGACGGCGATGCCGAGCAGACCGCGCTCGTTGCCCGATTCGTCCACGGCCGACTTGATGTCGAGGAGCGGGGCCGGGGCCAGGCCGGTATCAGGGTGGTACACGCGTACGGTGCCGGACTTCTCGGTGATGAACAACCGGTCCGTGCCGTCGTCGGGGGCGGCAAGGGCGGTGGGCCGTCTCAGCCCGGAGGCGACCTGGGTCGTGGTCGCGTGGAGCGACGGCAGGGGGATCGACGAGGGGTCAGCCTCCGCGCCGGTCGGCCCTGTGTCCGCCGTCGCGTTCCGGGCCGCCGCGAAGGACTGGGTCGCGGCGGCGGGCAACGGAGCAAGGGTGGTCAGCAGAAGGGCCAGCAGGAGCTGCCCGGTCCAGCGGCGTCTTAACATGTCGGCTCCAGAGTCGAGGACGCTTGCACGGCGGTGGCATGCGCACACAAGTGGTTCGCACCCGGTGCCGCGCCTGCCGGCACATCGGGTCCTGCGGTGTCATGGCCGGTTGCGGGAAGTCGCTGCCCCCGGAGGTGTCGACCGGGGCGCCCAAAATGCCATGCGCATGACAATCCATGGTCGTCTTCATGGTCGTCTTCTTTCCGGTGGGGGATACAGGGTTCCCGGCGAGGGCGTTCGGCGCGTGGGAGCGCTCCCGCGACCCCAGACTGCGCGCGGAGAGGCGGCGCGGGCAACATTCGATTGCGCCACTTCCGCGCCGTGTGGCTCAAACGATGCGGTCGCCGAACGAGGCCCGGCCGGAGGCGTCCTGCCCGTAACGGGCAGCCCGTAGCGCCAGCAGGGCCGAGGGATAGGCTTCGGCGGGGAAGATCCGCTCGGCGCGTACGAGGTGTGCCGGGCCGGACACGGGGCCGCGCGAGGGGGGCCGGATGCTGGAGGCGCTCGGGCTGGGCCCGGCCGAGGAGGCCGTCTACACGGCGCTGATGGCCCGTCAGCCGGCGTCCGCGCAGGACCTCGCCCGGCGGACCGGACTCGAGCACGCGGACAGTGTCCGGATCCTGGCCGATCTGGCGGCGCGCGGCCTGGCGGCCGTGGAGCCCGAAGGCGGGGCACCGGGACGGGCCGGCGGGGAGACGGGACGCCCGCCCGCGCGCTACCGGCTCACACCGCCCTCGGTGGCCCTGGCCCCGCTCCTCGTCGAGCAGCGCAACGCACTGCACAAGGCCGAGGCCGCGTTCTCGATGCTGACCGAGCAGTACCGCAGTACCGCCGCACACACCGCGGGCGGTGTGGTGGAGGTGGTCGTCGGAGTGGAGCAGGTCGCTCACCGGTTTCACCAACTGCAGTCCGGCGCCCAGCGCGAGCTGCTCGTCTTCCTCGTCGGCGCGCCCATCGCAGTGCCCCGCGAGGACACCGACTCGTCGGAGAGTTCCGCGATCGAGCGTGGAGTCGACTTCCGGATCGTGGCCGACAAGGGCTATCTCGACGGCCACGATGTCGTCCAGGACGTGCGGGCCGCCGTCATGGCGGGTGTCGGGCTCCGCGTGGTCGACTCGCTGCCGCTGAAGATGGTCGTGGCGGACCGGGAGCGCGCGATGGTGCCACTGGACATATCGGACTCCGGAGGTGAGCCGAGCGCGATCGTGGTGCACCGAAGTGGCCTGCTGGCGGCCCTGGTCCATCTCTTCGAGAGGGAATGGGACCAGGCCCGGCCGATGTACACCACGGCCTCGGGCGTGCGCGAGGGGACGGCAGCCGATCAGCAGCCGACCGGAGAGGAACGGGAGGTCCTGGCCCTGTTGCTGGCGGGGGTCTCCGACCGGCGGGTGGCATCCCAGCTCGGCCTCTCCATACGCACGGTGGAGCGGCGGATCCGGCGCCTGATGGACCTTGCCGGAGCGGAGTCACGCCTGCAGCTGGGATGGCACGCCGCGCGGTCGGGCTGGCTCTGACCTTCCTTCGGCTCCGGAGCCGAAGCCCCTCCCCATCGTCCGGACCGGTAGGAATCGGCGTCACGGAGTGAGTCCGAGCCACCCCGGGACCTGCTGGAACCGATGGGTGTGCCCGAGTGACGGAACACCGCCAAGTGGGATATCCGCCACGTTCCGGTGCCCCTGAGTGATCCACGTGTCTGCCAGGATTCAGCCGCTACCTGGCATGTTCACGGCTTCAACGAGGGAGACTCATGCATCCCATATCGCGCATGGCCTTGGGCGCGGCGACCGCCGCCGTCCTGGCAGTCACCGCGGTCACGCCTTCGGGGGCGGCGGATATGTCGTCCGAAGGCGCCTCGGGGAAGAGACCCGTCATCGGCAGCGAGGCACCGGCGACCGGCGGCAAGCAGACCACCGTCACGCTCGTCACCGGCGACAAGGTGCTCGTGGCCACGGACCCGTCGGGCCGCAGTTCGGCTGCGGTGCTGCCCCGCGAGGACGGCACGCAGCCGCTCGTGCAGACCCGTCAGATGGGCAAGGACCTCTACGTCTACCCGGAGCACGCTTCCCGGGCGATCGCCGAAGGCAAGGTCGACGAGCAGCTGTTCAACGTCACCGGGCTCATCCGCCAGGGATACGACGACGCGGATTCCGACACGCTCCCGCTGATCGCCACCTACGAGAAGGGCGCGGACGTTGCCGCCAGTGCGCTCGCCGCCCCCCGCGGGGCCGAGCGGGGGCTGAGCCTCCCCGCGGTCAACGGCGTCGCCCTCAAGGCCCGCAAGGACACCGTCACCACCTTCTGGCAGGACGTCACCGACGCCCGCTCACGATCCACCTCCACGCTGAAGAAGCTGTGGCTGGACGGCAAGGTCGAGGCCACGCTCGACCGGTCCACCAAGCAGGTGCACGCCCCGGAGGCCTGGGCGGCCGGCTACGACGGCAAGGGCACCAAGGTCGCCGTACTGGACACGGGTGCGGACGCCGAGCACCCGGACCTGAAGGACCGGATCGCCGCGTCCGAGAACTTCACGGACTCCAGCAGCACCGACGACCGGCAGGGCCACGGAACCCACACCGCCTCCACGGTCGGCGGCTCCGGAGCGGCCGGTGACGGCAGCAGGAAGGGCGTTGCCCCCGGGACGTCCCTGCTCATCGGCAAGGTCCTCAACGACTGGGGTTCCGGAGCGAGTTCCTGGATCATCGCGGGTATGCAGTGGGCCGTCGACCAGAAGGCCGACGTCGTGTCCATGAGCCTCGGCAACCCGGTGATCGGCGACTGCTCCGATCCACTGGCCGAGGCCGCGAAGCAACTGTCGCAGAGCACCCACACCCTGTTCGTCGTCGCCGCCGGCAACGCCGGATCGGCCGTCGAGACCGTCTCCTCGCCCGGCTGCGCGCCCGGCGTGCTGACCGTCGGCGCTGTCGACCGCGACGACACCACCGCGTGGTTCTCCAGCCGCGGTCCGGTGGCCGTCACCCACACCCTCAAGCCCGAGATCGCCGCTCCCGGCGTCGCCATCTCGGCAGCGGCGGCCGGTGGCCGCGGCGTCTACGCCTACCGGGAGATGTCGGGCACCTCCATGGCGACCCCGCACGTCGCGGGCGCAGCGGCCATCGTCCGTCAGGCCCACCCGGACTGGACCGCGCAGCAGATCAAGTCCTCCCTGGTCTCGTCCGCCCGCACCGGCGGAAAGGTCGCCGGAGCCGACCAGACCGGGGCGGGCGTGCTCGACGTGTCCGCAGCCGTGCAGCAGAAGGTGCTCTCCGCGCCCGCTGTCCAGGGCGGTGACTACAACTGGCCGCAGGACACCTCGGACCGCACCACCGTGCAGGTGCCCTTCACCAACACCGGCGCCGACGACCTCGACCTGCGTCTCAAGGTCAGCGGTGTGCACGGCAACGACGGCAGCGACGTCAACTCCGATGTCATCAGGCTGGAGCAGGGCAAGGTGACCGTTCCCGCGGGGGCGACGGTCCAGGTGCCGGTCCGGATCGACCCCGCGGCCCGCCTCAAGGCGGCCCAGTACGGTGCCGTGACGGGCAGGATCATGGCCTCCGGCGGCACGACGCACGTCTCCGTGCCCGTCACTCTCCATGTCCAGCCGGAAACGGTCGTCCTCCGGGTCAAGGTCATCGACCGCAACGGCAAGCCCGCGGCCGGCTCCTCCTCGCTGGACCTGGTCAGCCTCGACACCGACACGGGCGAGCGCCGCGTCAACGCGGGAGAGGCCGAGCAGAGGTTCAGCGTGCGCCCGGGCGACTACTCCCTCTCCGCGTTCGCGGCCACCTACGGCGCGGACAACGTGGCGGAGTCCATCGGCTACCTCGGGCGACCGCAGCTTCGGGTCACCCGGGACACCACCGTCGTTCTGGACGCTCGCAAGGCCAACCGGCTGAGCGTGCGCACCGACCGCCCCTCGACGGTGAGCAACACCACGTTCAGCTACGGCCGCACGTGGGACGACACCTGGCAGCTGAGCGGGTCGCTCATGGCCGGCAGCATCGTGCAGAAGTTCTACGCCTCTGTTGACGGGCGCGCCGAGAAGGGCTTCTTCGAGTTCCGGCCGACCTGGCGGGCGACAGGTTCCCAGGGCGGTTCCTCCTACGTCTACAACCTCTCGTTCCCGACCCAGGGTCCGCTGCGGTCCGACCGGACCTACCAGCTGCGGGACCACAGGCTGGCCCAGGTCACGGAGAAGTGGAACGCCCTCGGCAAGGAGGCCGACTACATCGACTCCCTGTTCCTCCTCCCGTCCTGGAACCGCAACACCGCCATTCCGGTCAGCCCGTTCGGCACGGTCCATGTGCCGGGTACCCGTACCGCCTACTACACGACCGGCGACGACGCCTGGCTGCACGGCGCGATGACCAGCTTCCCGTTCGCCGCGTTCATGGGCGACAAGGACCGCACCTACCGGCCCGGAGACCGGCGTTCGGAGGAGTGGTACGGGGGGCTCCTGCGGCCGGCCGCGGCGCGCGACACCGCGGGAGAGCCGGCACTCGCTGCCGAGCGGCAGGGCGAGCTCATCGGCTTCCAGAGCGCGCTCTGGCTCGACGCCTCCGGTGACCACTGGTCCTACGGCGGATCGTTCGGCGACCTCGGCAACCTGGTGCTGAAGCGCAACGGTGAGCAGATCGCCACCAGCACCTATCCCTACGACGCGTTCAGGGTGCCGGCCGAGGACTCCGCGTACGAGCTCACCCAGAATCTGGAGAAGATTCCCACCTCGGACCGGAACTGGCTGCGCTCCACCGCGGTCTCCACCACCTGGAGCTTCCGCTCCCACCTGGAGCCGGACGTCTACTCCCGCGGCCTGCCGATCCTCTTCCCGGCGTACGACCTGCCGGTGGACGGCACGAACACCCTGCCCGCGGACAGCGGCATCAAGGTCGGACTGTCGGCCGAGGGGCACGCCGGATACACCCCGGGCACGATCGAGGCGGCCTCCCTGTCCTACTCCTACGACGGCGGCGCCACCTGGACGAAGGCGCCGACCGCGCAGCGGAACGGCACGTGGTCGGCGGTCCTCGACCACACCGGTGCCGCAGGCAAGCAGGTCATGCTGTGGGTCGGTCTCACCGACTCCCACGGCAACGCGGTCACGCAGACCGTCACCCGCGCCTACGACGTGCGGTAACCACGGTCCGGCCGGGCGGTCCCCCGCAACGGGGGAACGCCCGGCCGCCGCCCTGCTGTACGGCAAGGGCCCGGGGCCTCGTCGCCCTTGCCCGGATGGTCGTGTGCACCGCCTCCGTCATGGCCATTGCCGACGGCAGCACACCTCGCTATGTTAATTGATAATCACATTGCTCAGCATGATCTGAAACATGGTCGTGACGCAACTGGCAATGGAGAAAGGACATGTAGCGCCATCTGGTCGAGCAGGGAAGTGGGTAAGTTAATGCACAATCCCGACAGGCGACGATTCCTGTCCCTCGGTGTCGCACTCGGTCTCGTGGGCGTGGCCGCCCCCGCCAAGGCATGGGCGTCGGCGGACTCGGTGGCCGGAACCGGCACGGGCGCGGACCCGGAGTACGTCTGGGACAGTGCGGTGGATCCTCTGATGGTTTCGCTGCTCACGAATGGCCAGGTTCCGTCGGTCAACACCGCGATGGCGGGGTGGGTGGACAACGGTGACGCGCTGCCCGGCGGCCTGCCGGCCGAGCTCAGGGCGCATCTCGAGGCGGCCAACAAGCTGCCGTCCTGGGCCGACCCCGTCAAGCTGGCCCGCGCCGCCGACTTCAACCGGCGCAAGGACACCTACCTGTTCATGCTCTACGGCCTCGGCAGCGGGATCATGAGTACCGTGATCCCGCGGGAGGCCAGAAGCGTCTACTGGTCCGTCGGCGGCGCCGACATGAAGGACCGCGCGGCCAAGACGTTCACGTTCGGCTACGACCTGGCCCAGCTTGACGCCTTCAAGCCGACGGGGCAGTTCGTCGTCACCGCCAACAAGACGCGACTGGTGCACGGCGCGGTACGTCACCTGCTGCCGCAGTCGCCGCACTGGAAGGCGGGCGCCGACCAGGCCATCCCGATCAGTGCCGCCGACATCCTGGTCACCTTCCACAGCCTGGGAACCTTCGTGCACCGGAAGATGCTCGACTGGAGGATCCCGATGTCGGCCGCGGACCAGGAGGCGTTCCTGCACTCGTGGCAGGTCGCCATTCACCTGCTCGGCGTGCCGGACGAGTTCATTCCGAAGACCTGGGCGGCCGCGGAGGCCCAGTCGGCGCAGGTGCTCACCCCGATCCTGGCCCCGACGCCCGAGGGCCTCGACCTGGCCGAGGTGCTGCTCGGTCTGACCGCGGAGATCGATCTCGGTGTCACGCGCGGGTTCCTGAACGAGTTCGTGCGCTACGCCCTCAGCAACGAGGTCGGCGACTGGCTGGGGCTGCCGCGCGACTACGCGGCGGCGGCTCTGATCCGCACGGTGTGGCCGGCCTTCATCCTCTTCCGGGAGGGGCTGTCGCCCGTCGCGCCCGGCGCCTTCTACATGTTCGACCAGTTCCTTCGCGGCGTAGCCATGCTGTTCCTCAACAAGGGCAGCTCCGGGACCACCACCCCGATCACGATCCCGACCGGGAACAGGCCGGCCGGCTGAGCCGCCGGCCCGAACCCACAGGTGCCCGCCCCGCGGCCGTCGCGCCGAGGGGCGGGCACCCGGGCGACCTCGGCAGAGCCGACTGACGGCGCGGCGCCCCGTCGCGTACCTGGTCGCGATGCAGGTTCACAGGCCCAGCGCGCCCACGACCAGAGCGGTCACGGCCTCACGGTGGTCGTGGCTGTCCTGCCACCGCAGTGCGCGTCCTGCCTCGACCGCCACACCGAACCCCGCGTGCACCAACGCCCGGGCCTGGCGCGGGTCCAGCTCCGGACGGGCCAGCCGCAGCTGCTCCTCCCAGACGGCGATGTGTTCCCGCTGTGCGAGGACCACAGGCCGCCGCAGGTCGGCCGGCAGGCCTGCGACCTCGGCTTCGGCGACGCTGTTGAGCGCCGTGTACTCGAAGCTGTAGGCCACGTACGTCGCAGCCAGCGCGACGATGGCTTCGTGCGGCCCGGACACCTCGTGAAGACTCCGGTCCACGCCCTGGGCCAGAAGCCCCGCCGCCTGGAGGCACGCCGCCGCCAGGATGTCGACCTTGCCGGGGTAGTGGCGGTAGAGCGCCGAAGGGGCCAGCCCCACCGCCTCGGCGATCTGTCCGTTCGTGACGCTGGGGAACCCGTCCCGTGCGAACAGCGGGACGGCGGCCGCGAGGATCTCCGCGCGTCGCGTGCGCGGCACCGGCCGGGCGGGCAGCTCGACGGCGGGCGCGCCGCCCCGGGATGCTGCGGGATCGGTCGCGGCCACGCGCAGCGCGGACGCCAGCAGCAGTTCATCGGCCCGCCGTTGAGCGATCGAGGTGTGATGCATCGCGATGGACCCGATCGCACCGAGGGCCGCCGCGGCCCGCAGGCGCTCGTCGGGCAGTGGGTACTCGCGCTGCACCGCCTCGTCGACCCGCCCCACGACGTGCCCGAACTTCGCCCTGAGACGGCAGCGGTCCTCGCTGTTGAGGTAGCGGGCCTCCCATCGGTACACGCCGCCCGATGCGCGATG
Source organism: Streptomyces sp. NBC_00683 (assembly GCF_036226745.1). Lineage (NCBI taxonomy): Bacteria > Bacillati > Actinomycetota > Actinomycetes > Kitasatosporales > Streptomycetaceae > Streptomyces > Streptomyces sp. NBC_00683. The sequence continues at coordinate 7,891,777 of NZ_CP109013.1, forward strand.
GGCGACGGTGACCCGGGTGACGGCGGTGAGCACATCCGCCAGGCCCGCCCCGGACGGCACCTCGTCGAGCGAGGCGACGAGCCGGTCCGCCATGAGGTCGGCGCACTCCGCGAACAGCGCGTACTTGTTGGGGAAATGCCGGTACAGGGCGGCCGCGCTGATACCGACGCCGGCGGCGATCTGCTCCATGGACGCCGCGTGGTAGCCGCGCTCGCTGAAGACTCGGCCGGCTGCCTCGACGATGAGCTGCTTGCGGTTGCGGGGCCGAGTGGCCGCGGCCGGATCGGCGCTCACGGCCGAACGGGCGGATGCGGAGACAGGGCCATGCGGATCAGTCAATCACACGTCGCCCGAGGGGCTCAGGCTCCCTCGGAGCGGACCGCGCGGAACGCGCATTCCGACTCACTTCCCAGGTGACGGTGCCCGGCCGGCACCGTCACATCAGCCCCGCCCGGGCCGCCGGTGCCCCTGAGTACCGGCGGCCCCGTTCACACCGGCGGATGGCTGACGAGGAGATCGTCGGAGGTCGCCGCCAGCAGCCGGCCCGCGTACGAGGCGAGAGCCCTGGCCGCGGGGAAGGGGCTGCCGAGGGTGAAGGGAACGTCGGTGGTGACCGGCGGACGCGAGAGCAGTCCGTCCGGACCGACGCCGTACAGACGGGCGTTGAGCACGGTGAGCAGGACTGCCTTGCCCGCCGGTCCCACCGCCGTCCACGGCGCCTCGGGGTGCAGGGCAGGACGATGGTGCAGGGTGTCGTCGTGCGGGGTCACCGCGAAGAGCGTGTTGTCGCACATCGCCAGCGCGGTCGTCCCGGCAGGGACCTTTCCCGCCGGGGTCCAGGGAGCCGGCCCGGGCACCGGGGCGCGCACGAGCAGTCGGTCGTCCGTTCCGACAGCGAGCAGGGCCAGCGGCACGGGCCGGCACGCCTCGCGCGGGGCCGTCAGACACCGGATCTCCGGCGTCGGCCCCGGTGCGGGCGGACAGGGGACCCACGGCAGGTTCTGGTCGGACGGCTCGCGGTGGAGCAGGGTCCTGCCGTCCTCGGCCACGGCGAAGAGCAGGCCCTCGCAGGCGGCGAGCGCCCGCAGACGCGGCGCCGGCCCGACGGTGTGCCAGGAGGGACGGGGAGAGGTACCGCCGAGACGGTCGAGGACGTTGCGGGTGATCCGGTCCACGACCGGATCGGACAGAGCCCGGCCCCAGTTGATCGTGGCCGTGTTGAAGACGGTGCCGGCGCCCATGCGGAAGACGCCCATGGTGGCCCAGCCGCCCTGCCCGTACGCACGCCAGTGCCGCAGGTCCGCGGTGGCGAGGACGGCGAAGGAGCGCGGGGTGCCGTCACGCCCGGTGGCCCGGGGCACGCCGGCCGACCAGTCGAGTTCGGCGGCGTCCGTCTCGTACCCGAGCGCGCCCCGGGCGAACGCGTCGCCGTCGGTGAGGCCGGTTCCCTCGAAGACCCAGTGGCCGGCGAACCGGACCGTATACGAGTCGCGGCCTATCACGGCCATGCCCTCGCCCCACGCGCCGGCGCCGTTGCGGAAGCTGACCCCCGTCATGGAGTTCTCGGGACGGTCGACGGGCGAACTGGACCACTCGACGGTGGCGAGGCGCGGGTCCACGGCGGTGACGGGGTCGGCGGCGGCATCGCGGTGACAGACCATCGTGCGGCCCTCGTCCTCCAGGCGCATCTGCCACCACGCGGTGTTGCCCGCGAAGACCGCCAGATTGCCGCCCTTGCGGACGAAGGTCTCGACGCTGTCGCGCATCCCGGCCGACCAGTACTCGTCGTGCCCGTTGATGACCAGCAGCCGGTAGGAGGACAGGAGTTCGTCGCCGTCGTGCAGGTCGAAGCCGGAGCAGAACTCGACCGGGTACCCGGCTTGCGGGAGCCAGCGCAGCAGAGGCTCCTCCCAGCGCTCGGGCGGCGGCCCGCCCCCGGGTTCGGTGAGGGACACCCGTGCGGCGCGGCCCGGCTCCTCCGCGTAGTAGATGCTGCGGCCCGGCTGCCCCGCACGGTGGTAGGCGCGCCAGGTGGCGAAGGGAACGGAGACGAGCACGGAGGAGGTCGCCGCGGGCCGTGCGGCGCGGACGACGAACCACACTTCGTGTTCGGCGTCGCGCTCCGGCTCCGGTGTCTCGGGGCGGTCGTCGTGGAAGCGGGCCACGTAGAGGGAACTGGGCCAGTCGGGCGGGACGTCGAGGGTCCACCCCGTCCCGTGAACGGGTACGCGCGTCATCGCCCGCTCGGCGACGATGTCGGTGACGACGACGTGACCGGTCAGCGGGCCGCCGTCGCCGGCGCTCACGCCGAAGCGCATGCTCCCGCCCTGGACGCACGAGGTCTTCTCCGAACGGGCCGACGGCCGCGCGACGAGGCCCGCGCTCATCGGCCGGAGCCTTCCGCCGCTAGGAGTCCGGGCAGCGCCGCCAGCCGGGGCGGGTCTCCGGCCGACGAGGACACGACGACCTCCTCGATGGCGCGAAGGTGGGCGTGGATGGCGGCCGGAGGCAGATAGGCCGTGTCGGCGGTGAGGGTGACGGTGAGCGCGCTGTCGTCCCCGCTCACGTGCAGGCAGTAGCGGCAGGCGACACGGTCCTGCGTCGCGGGGAAGTCGAGCACGCTCCGGCCGCGGAGCGCGGCAAGTTCGTCGGCGTGCGGTGCCGGACGGGGTGCTGCGGGCCGCTCCGCCAGCCGCATGTCGTTGAAGCAGCAGTACGGGTGCACCTCGGCACCCCGCTCGTGGGCTGCCCGGTCCAGCAGGGCGTCCCAGTCGGCGGGATCGTAGGCGGCCGCACGGTACCCGGCGAGCGCGGCCGGCCAGGCACCCGCCAGCAGACCGGTGAAATCGGCGTCCGGACCCGGGACATCATCCATGCGCAGAACGAACAGCGCGTCCTGCGACAGCGTGCTGACCAGGGTGCGGTGGCCCTGCGCCGCGCGATTGCCCGCGATCGGCATGACCGCCGCCACGGCGTGCCCCTGGTCGGCGGCGACCAGAGCGGCCGAAGCGGTGAGGAGCACGGTCGAGCCGCTGACCCGATGGGCGGCGGCCAGCGCCTCGACGGCCCGGGGGAGTGCGGCGGAGACCAGACGGCCCGTCCAGAAACGGGGGGTGCACGGCGTCGCGACCGGAGTGGGGAACATCGTCGGCGGGGCCTGCCGCAGGCCGTTCTCCCAATGGGCGAGCGCGGCCCCGCCGGAGCGCCGGCCGGCCGGGGAGGCCTGACGGCGTGCCAGGTCCAGCGGGGTCTCGGCGCAGCCGGGACCGGCCGACCCGCGGCGGGCCAGCAGCCGCAGATCGCGGACGAGGACCTCGGCGCCGTGCCCGTCGGTGGCCAGATGGCACAGCGCCAGTACGACGTGGGTGACCCGGCCTTCGTGGCGGACGGCGCCGAACCGTACGGGCCACTCCCGCGCGTAGTCGAAACGGCGCGAGGAGAGGGACGACAGCAGGTTCTCGGCGGCGGCCCCGCAGCCGGCCGGGTCGGGCTCGTCGTGGACGCTGACCTCCACCAGCCCCTCGGCACACAGGTGTTGGCGGGGTTCTCCGTCGTCACCGGCCACGATCCGGGTGCGCAGCGCTTCGTGGCGGACGAGGAGCGCGGTGAGCGCGCCGGCCAGCCGAGGCAGGTCGACGGGCGCGCCCCGGTCGGCGAGAGGCAGGACTCGGCCGATGTTGAAGTAGTGATCGTTGGGCGCGGTGCGGCCGATCGCGTGCCATATCGCGCGCTGGCCCCAGGTGAGCGGGGCGTCACCGGAACGGCCGCCCGTGAAGGTGACCGTCGTCGTCGTGCCCGCCGGGTCCCGGCGGGGATCCGGTGCCGTCACCGCGGCCGTGCCGGCGTCCGAGGCCCCCGTGACGGGGACCAACGCGTCCGGGGCCGTCGCCGTCACGGGGTGCCCTCCGCGGCCAGAGCCCGTACGCGGGCGGTGAGCCCGGCGAGCCCCTCGGTGTACAGCGCCCGGTCGCCGAGGTCCAGGAGCACGCCGTACTCGGTCTCCAGGCTGTCGGCCAGCCGCAGCAGGGACAGCGAACTGACGCCGAGCGCGGCGAGCGGCTCTGCGGAGTCGACGATCTCGGCGGCGGCGACCTGGCCGTCCGTGGCCCGTTCGACGAGCTGGGCAAGGCGGTCGCGGGTCGGGGCGGGCGCGTTCACCGGGCGCCGCCCGCCTGCCGGGCGGCCTCGTCGGCGAGGCGGCGGCGCAGGCTGAGCGGCCGGATGTCCGGCCACACCTGGTCGACGTGCGCGACGCACTCCTCCTCGGTGCCGCTGAAACCCTCGGCCCGCCAGCCTGCGGGCAGTGGAGTGCCGTCCTGCCAGAGGGCGTGCTGCTCCTCGTCGTTGACGGCCACGAGGTAGCGGGTCGGATCGCTCATGGGGGCTACTCCTTGCACAGTGCGGTGACGGCGGCGGTGACGCCGTGCACGGTAGGGGTGTCGAAGAAGACGTCGAGAGGGACGTCCACGCCGAGGTTCTGGTGGATGCGGGCGGCGATGGCGGTGATGGTCAGTGAATGGCCGCCGAGGTCGAAGAGGTCCTCGTCCGGCCCGAGGTCGTCCAGGGCCAGGACCTCGCGCCAGATGGCCAGCACCGCGCCGGTGGTGGAGTCGAGTTCGCCGTCCGTGGCGGCGGCCGCGGGCCTGCTCCGGTCGGTGACCGGCTCCGGGAGCGCGGCCCGGTCAAGCTTTCCGTTGGGCGTGAGCGGGAAGGCGTCCAGAACGGTGTACGTGCCGGGCACCGCAGCCGCCGGGAGCGTGGCGGACAGGTGGGCGTGCAGCTCCTGCGCGGTGGGCGCCGGGCCGGCGGGGACGACATAGGCGCTCAGCCGGCGGTCGCCGTCCGTGCCGTGCACAGCGGCGGCGGCCTGGGCCACCGAGGGATGCGAGGCCAGCCGCGCCTCGATCTCGCCCAGCTCGATCCGGTGGCCGCGCAGTTTGACCTGGGTGTCGGAGCGGCCGAGGTAGACGAGACCACCGTCGGGCAGGCGCCGGACGAGGTCGCCGGTGCGGTAGAGGCGTGACCCCGGCGGGCCGTACGGGTCGGGGAGGAATCGGGAGGCCGTCAGGCCCGGGCGGTGCCGGTATCCGTGGGCCAGCCCCGCGCCACCGAGACAGAGTTCACCCGGCAGTCCGTACGGGACGGGGCGCAGCCGCTCGTCGAGGACGTAGGCGCGGGTGTTGGCGAGCGGTTCGCCGATGAGGACCTGTCCGTCGTCGGCCACGGCGGGTTCCGCGAGGGAGGACCAGATGGTCGTCTCGGTCGGGCCGTAGACGTTCACGAGCCGCTTGCTCGCCGCGGCCAGGTCCGCGGCGAGGGACGGGGGCAGCGCCTCGCCGCCCGTGAGCGCCGTGAGTCCGGCAGCCGCGCCGGTGAGGCCGGCGTCGAGGAGCAGGCGCCATCCGCTGGGAGTGGCCTGGACGTGGGTGATCTCCTCGCCGCGGATGAGGCCGAGGAGCGCGGGGCCGTCGCGGTGACCGCCCTCAGGTACGAGGACGACGCGTCCTCCGGTGACGAGGGGCAGAAGCAGTTCGACGGCGGAGATGTCGAAGGACAACGAGGTGAGACCGAGCCAGCGGTCCTCGGGGCCGGAGCCCAGATGGTCGCGCAGTGCGCCCAGGACGTTGGCGAGCGCGGAGTGGGGCACCTCCACGCCCTTGGGACGCCCGGTGGACCCGGAGGTGTAGAGCACATAGGCGGGATGGGAGTGCGTCGGCCCGGGGGGCAGAGCCGGGGTGTCCGTACCTTCGGGCGCGAGATCGGCCGGTACGAGATCGCCCGGGCCGTCCGGGCGCGCGGTGATCCGGAGCGCGAGACGGGAGTCGGACCGGATGAAGGCCAGCCGCTCGGCCGGGTAGTCGGGGTCGAGGGGCAGATAGGCGGCCCCGCAGGCAAGGGTGGCGAGGACGGCGACCAGCTGGTCGCGCCCGCGGGGCAGGCCGATGCCGATGAGGGTGCCCGGGCCCGCGCCGTGGCGGCGCAGCGCGGTGGCCGCGTGCGCGACGAGACCGGAGAGCTCGCGGTAGGTCAGGGCTTCCTCGCCGCAGACGACGGCGACCGCGTCGGGGCGGGCCGCCACCGCCCGGGCGAACAGCGCGGGCACGGTGCACAGGGCGAGTTCGGGCCGGGGGGCCGGTGCGGCGAGCTGGTCCGACCGTTCACGGGACGTCAGCAGGGGCAGGTCGCCGACCGGTGTGCCGGGATCGGCCAGTACACCGTCGAGGAGCGTCGTCCAGTGTCCGGCGATGCTCCGCGCCGCATCGGCGGTGAGGGCGTCGGACCGGTACTGCAGGCTCGCGTCGATCTCGGACCCGGAGTCGACGAGCTGGAGGTGGAGCAGGTTGCGCGCGGTGCCGCAGAAGCCGGTCCAGTGGAACTCGGCGCGCACCCCGTCGCCGAAGGCGGGCAGCTCCCCGGCCGGACGGCGCCGATAGCTGAGGGAGAGGGGGGTGAGCGCGGTGCGCGGGGTCAGGCCGCGCACGGAGCGGCCCAGCGGGACGGCCCGGTGCCGGTACAGGGCGCGCAGCTCGGCGCGGACCGTCTGGGACCAGGTGGCGAACGGCACTTCGGGGACCGCGGTGCTGAAGAGGGGCAGCTCGTTGACGGCCAGCCCCACACCGACCGCCTCGCCCCGCGGGCGCAGCGACAGTTCGACGGCCGTGACCGGGGCGGGGTCGCCGTAACGGGCGAGCAGCGCGTGCCACGACGCGGTGAGGAGTTCGAAGCGGGTCAGACCGAGCCGGCGCGCCGTCGTGTCCAGGAGGGCGGTCCTCCCGGGGCCGAGGCTCAGCGAGATCTCGGCGCCCGGCGCGGGAGCGGTGCCGGGGGTGCGGGAGGGCACGAGGCCCGGCAGCGTGGGCGCGGCCGGCTCGCGCCAACGGGCGGCCCAGTACGCCTCCGCGCCCGCGAGGGCATCGCGGGAGGGTTCCACCGCAGGGCACGGGGCGGCCGGAGTGAGCGGAGCTCTCCGGTAGGCGTCGGTCAGGTCGCTGATCAGCCGGTCCTTGGACTCGCCGTCGAAGGCGAGGTGATGGACGGTCAGGACCAGGGCGTGCCGCACCGGGGACAGCCGGAACAGGACGAAGCGGTACAGCGGCCCCCGGGCGAGGTCGAAGGGAAGGGCCCGCTCCCGGGCGAGGAGGGTGTCCAGTTCACCGGGGGAGCAGTCGACGACGCGCGGACGGGGCTGTTCCGTTCCGGCTCGGGGCGCTCCGTCTGCACCGAACACCGTGGTGAGGGCCGGGTGCTGGGCCGCGACGGCGGAGCAGGCCCGGACCATGGTGTCGGCGTCGACGGGGCCGTCGAGGTCCACGGTCAGTGTCAGGTGATAGGCGGCGGCGGTGTCCAGGGTGCGCTCGGTGAGCCAGACGCCGTGCTGGGCGGGGCTGAGGGTCGCGTTCACAGGGTGGCCTCGGGGTGGTCTTGGGCGAGGAGCCGGCGCAGATCGCGCTTGAGGACCTTGCCGGCCTCGTTACGGGGCAGCGCGTCGCGGAACAGCACGGTGGCGGGCAGTTCGTGGACGGCCAGGTGATCGAGCAGGAAGATCCGCAGGGCGGCCGCCGTCAGACCGGCGTCGGACACGACCACTGCGGCGACGACGCTGCCGAGCACGGGATGCGGAACTCCCACGGCGGCGGCGTCGCGCACCTGCGGATGGGAGTGCAGGGCGTTCTCGACCTGGAGGGTGGAGACCTTGTGGGCACCCGACTTGACGACGTCGCGCTCCCGGTCGAGCAGGTGGAGGAAGCCGTCCTCGTCGATGCGGCCGAGGTCGCCCATGCGTACCCAGCGCCCCTGGAAGACCTCGCCGTCCGTCTCCCCCATGTACGCCCGCGGAGCCGCGGGAGAACGCAGCCACAGCTCGCCCGGCCGGCCCGCCGGGACCGGGAGGCCCTCGGGCGTGGTCACGCGCAGATCGGCCAGGGAGGCGGGCCGGCCGGGCGAGGTGGGACGGGCCGGATCGAACAGCAGGGTGATCTGCGCGGGCGCGGCCTCGGTGGAGGTGTAGTAGTTCACGATCTGAGCTTTCGGGAAGGCCAGGCCGAGCCCGAGCGCGACCGGCTGGGGCAGAGCTGCGGCCGTGGATCCGACGAGGCGCACGGAGTCGAGCGCGCCCGAGGCGGTGGCGTCCGCGAGGGCCGGTGACGCCAGCAGCTCGATCGCCATGGCGGGGACGAGGAAGACGCTCCCGGCGTCGTGTTCGGACAGGAGGCGGAGGAAGCGGGCCGGGGTGAACTGAGGAGCGGTGACACACGTGGCGTGCGCGTTGAGCGCGTTGACCAGCATGGTCTGTCCGGCGTTCGTGCCGACGGGGAAGGCGTGCAGGAAGGCGGAGGAGTGGCGCAGCGGCCGGCGGCGCTCGTCCAGTGTGCATCCGTGGGCCAGGTTGGCGTGGCGCGCGCCGACGGCCTTGGGGGTCCCCGTGGTACCGGAGGTGTAGAGGATCTGGGCGAGGTCGCCGGGACCCCCAAGGCCGTCGGGCAGGTCCGGCACCGAGGGATGGCCTTCGGCGTCGGATTCGGTCAACACGGTCGTCCCGGGCGGGATTCCGGCCGGGAGGTCCGGCCCGCCGTGCAGCACGAAGCGGGCCTCCGCATCGGCGAGTACGTACTCCGTGGCGGCGGGCGCCGACCGGTCGGACAGCGGGACCGCCACCCCGCCGGCGCGCAGCACCGCGAGGAACGCGACAGCGAACTCCGTCCACCGGCTCGTGCCGTGGTGCAGCACGACACGGTCCCCAGGCCGCAACCCGGCGGAGCGCAACGCGGAGGCGTACGCCCCCGAACGGGCCTGCCAGGACGCGAAGTCGAGCCGCTCGCGACCGGTGACGAGGGCCGTGCGGTCGCCGTGCGCGGCGGCACGGTGGGCGAGCAGGGCGGGCAGGGTGGCGACCGGGTCCGTCACGTCCGGCTCTCCTTCGCACGGCGGGCGGCGGCGATGCGGGCACGCTCGCGCAGGCCGACCAGGTCGTCGGGTTCGGCCTCGGGGACGTCCCGGTCGAAGCGGGCCAGCACGGGAAGGCGCAGGCCGAGCGCGACCATCCCGAGCATGGCGCACCCGAACAGGACGTACATCAGGGCGATGCCGCGCCCCGGGCCGGTGCCGATCAGGGGCCCGAAGACGGGGGCGAGCGCCCCTCCGGACTCCATCAGCGGCCCCAGCAGCGAGGAGCCCAGCGGTGCGATGACCCCGTGGCCCAACGGCAGGGTGGACCAGGCGACCAGGGTGTTCAGGGCGAAGACCCGGCCGTGGAAACGCTGGGGCACCTTGACCTGGACGATCGTGGAGTAGACGCCGTTGACGAGGGACAGCGCGAAGGACATGCCGAACGCCCCGGCGGCGATCACCCAGAGACTGGCGTGCAGCCCGGTGACGGCTCCGGCCAGGGCCAGGAGCGCCGCGAGGCCGAGCATGCCCCGCAGCCGGTGCCGGCGCGGGCCGCCCCAGAAGCCCATGACGATCCCTCCCAGGATCGCCCCGGCGCCACCCGCGACGGCGACCCGCGCCGCGCCCTGGAGATCGTCGAAGGCGAGGACCAGCGGGGTGATGAGCAGGAAGAGGGGCGAGAGGAAGATGTTGAGCCCCGCGAACCACAGGAGCATGGCCCGGAAACCCCGGTTGCGCCATGAATGCGTGAAGCCGTGCCGGATCTCGGACACGAGGGACTCGCGCCGCGTCCACGGCAGGGTCCGGGGGAACTTCACCGCAAGCAGCACGCCGATGGCCAGCACGTAACTGACCACGTCGATGACGAGGATGCCGCCGAGACCGATCGCGGCCATGAGCGCCACAGCCACCAGCGGGACGACGAACTGGGCTGTTCCGAAAGCGAGTTGAACGATCCCGTTGGCATGACCGAGGTACTGCTTGGGCACGAGCTGCGGGACCGCGGAAGCGTAGGCGAGCCGTTGGAACGTCAGGGCGACGGAGAGTACGCCGAGCAGCACGTACACCTCCCAGGAGTGCAGGTTTCCGGTGACGAGCAGAGCGAGGAGACCGGCCTGGGTGGTACACGCGGCGATATCGCCGGCGAGGAGCACCGTGCGCCGGTTCATCCGGTCGACGAGGGCTCCCGCGAGCGGGCCGACGAGGATGCCGGGAACCATGGCGACGACCGCGTACAGCGCGTACCGGGTGAGGGAGCCGGTGTTCAGGAGGATCCAGATCGGGAGGGCGAACTCGGTCAGTGCCGAGCCGGTGATCGAGAAGAGCTGCCCGACCGCGACCAGGAGGAACCGGCGCATGCTGGGTTCGGGCCCGGCGGCGGACTCCGTGCCCTCGTGGGGCGGGGCCGAGGGCTGTTCGTCCGCCTCTGTGCCATTGGCCTCCGCGACCGGGCCGGTGTCCCCGTGGAACCACCACGAGTGGAGCGGATCGTGGGCGGGGAGCTCGTCGGTCAGCCCGTCACGGACCGCGAGGTGCACCGTGGTGACCGCGTCGGCGACCTCGACGGCCCGGTACTTGAGGAAGAAGTGACCGCCCTGGTCGAGAACGGCCACGGCGGAGCGTTCGGCCAGCAGCAGCCACTCGCGGTAGCGCTCCTGGTAGAAGTCGGCGGCCGGGTCCTGGTCGCCGATCAGGCAGACGAGCGGGGCGCGCAGCCGCGGTGCGCCCGCGGCGACGTCGGCGATGGCGCGGGTGAAGTAGTCCTCGGCGGCCTGTGTGTCACGGCGCATGTTGCCGATGATGAACGCGGCCTGTTCCTTGTCGAGGTCGGAGGTGTTCACGCCGAGCCCGATGAGCCAGTTCGCGTACACCCGGTCGCCGAGCAGGGGTTCGAGGGAGGCGACGCGGCTGAGCGCGTTGAGGACACGGCTGCGCGGCCGGGCGAACGGGAACTGGGCCCCGGCGTAGACGGCCTCCAGGGGATGGCCGGTCGCCTCCAGCAGCCGGGACACGGCGATCGCCAGCGCCGTACCGACGGCGCAGTGGCCGTAGACGACGACGGGTCCCTCCGTCCGTTCCCGCACCTCGCCCGCGATGCGCTCGGCGAGTTCGTCGAACGGGACGGACTCCTCGGTGACGCCGACGTCGTGGCCCGGCACGGCGACGGCCCACAGTTCGACGTCGGAGGGCAGCGCGTCGGCGACGGGCTGGTAGACGACAGGGCTGCCGCCGCCGTACGGAACGCAGACGAAGGTGCGGGTACGGCGGGCGGCGGACACCGGCGGGGTGAGCCGGTGCAGCAGCGGCCGCGGAGTGTCGTCGTGCTCGTCCCTCGCGGCGACGGCGGCCAGGTCGCGGATCGTGCGGTGGGTGAAGAGGTCCATGACGCTGACGGGCTGCGCGCCCGCCTCGGTGAGCCGGCCGCGGGCCCTGGCGACGACCTGCGTGGCGAGGAGCGAGTGGCCGCCGAGGTCGAAGAAGTCCTCGTCCGTGCCGACTTCCGTCAGGCCGAGCACCTCGTTCCAGATCTCGGCGAGCAGGAGCTCGGTCGCGGTGGCCGGCCGGGTCGCGCCGGTCGCGCGCCGCATCTGGGGAGCGGGCAGGGCGCGGCGGTCGAGCTTCCCGTTGGGGGTGAGCGGCAGGGAGGGGACGACGGCCACCACGGCGGGGACCTGATGGTCGGGAAGCAGCCTCTTGAGCGCGGTACGGAGCCGTGCGGGGTCGGGCTCGTCGGAACCGGTGGCGGGCACGACGTACCCGACGAGGCGCTTGTCTCCGGGACGGTCCTCGCGCAGGACGACGGCGGCGTCGGCGACACCGGGCTGGGCGCGCAGCGCGGCCTCCGTCTCGCCGGGCTCGATCCGCAGCCCGCGCAGCTTGATCTGCTGGTCGATGCGGCCGAGGTGTTGCAGAGCGCCGTCCGGGCGGCGGCGGGCCAGGTCTCCGGTGCGGTAGAGGCGGGAGCCCGGCGGGCCGTACGGGTCGGGCACGAACCGGGCCGCGGTCAGGCCCGGCCGGCGGTGGTAGCCGAGGGCGACGGCGGTGCCGCCGATGTGCAGCTCGCCGGGGGCGCCGGGCGGTACGGGGCGCAGAGCGGCGTCCAGAACGTACAGCCGCGTGTTGTCGATCGGGAGCCCGATCGGCACCGTCTCCAGGGGGCCGGAGCACTCCCACGAAGAGACGTCGACGGCGGCCTCCGTGGGTCCGTACAGATTGGCGACGGAGCAGTGCGGCAGCCGGCCGGTCAGCTCGCGGGCGGCGTCGGGCGGCAGCGCCTCTCCGCTGCTGATCACGCGGCGCAGGGCCGTACACCGCTCGATGCCCTCCTCGGCGAGGAAGACCGTCAGCATGGCGGGCACGAAGTGGGCGACGGTGACGCCGGCGGAGGCTATGAGGTCGCGCAGATAGCCGCTGTCCTTCTGGCCGCCGGGCTTGGCGAGAACGATGCGCGCACCGGCGGCCAGGGGCCAGAAGAACTCCCAGACCGATACGTCGAAGCCGACGGGGGTCTTCTGCAGGACGGCGTCGTCGGGCCCGAGGCGGTAGGTGTCCTGCATCCACTGGATGCGGTTGGCGATCGCCCGGTGGGTGTTCGGGACGCCCTTGGGGCGGCCGGTGGAGCCGGAGGTGTAGATGAGGTACGCGGTGTCGTCGGGGCCCGGTCCCGCCGGTCCGCGGCGTGATCTGGGCGGCTCCGCGGGATCGTCCAGCAGCATGACCTGCGCGGTACAGCCGTGCGGTGTGGGCAGTCCGCGCTGGGTGAGCAGGACGGGCGCGTCGCTGTCGGCGAGGAGGAAGGCGAGGCGTTCGGCGGGGTAGCCGGGTTCCAGCGGGGTGTAGCCCGCACCGGTGCGCAGGATGCCGAGCAGACCGGCGACGAGTTCGGGTGAGCGTTCGGAGCAGATGGCCACGAGGCTCCCCGGGCCGATCCCCTCGGCGGCCAGCCGCGCGGCGATCCGGTCGGCCTGCGCGTCGAGCTGCCGGTAGGTGAGGGCCGCCCTGCCTTCGACGGCCACGGCGACCGCGTCGGGAGTGCGGGCGATCTGCTCGGCGACGAGGGCGGTGAGGGTGGTGGGCGCACGGTCCAGCGCGGTGTCGTTGAACCGGCGCGTCTCGAAGTCGTGTTCGTCCGTGGTGCGTCCGGCGAGGCCGGACAGCGGGGTCTCCGGGGCGGCTGCGACAGCCTGGAGGAGCCTGCCGAGGTGGTCGGCGAGGCGCGCGATGTCGGCAACGTCGAACAGGTCGGTGTTGAAGTTGAAGGAGCCGTGCAGCCCGTCGGGCCACTCCTGGAGGAAGAGTTCGAGATCGAAGCGGGTACCGCTGGCCCGCACCCCGAACGGTTCGGCCGTCACGGGGCCGTCCGACGCGGCGTCGCGCTGGGTGGCGTAGTTCTGTACGGCCAGGACGGCCTGGAAGACGGGCGGCCGCGACACGTCCCGGGACACCTTGAGCTCGCTGACCAGCTGCGCGAACGGCAGGTCCTGGTGGGCGTAGGCGTCGAGGCAGGTCTCGCGGGTGCGGCGCAGGAACTCGGCGAACGAGGGGTCGCCCTCCAGACGGGCCGGAAGGGCGATGACGTTCACGAACATGCCGACCAGAGGCTCGAGTTCCGGTTCGGGACGTCCGGCGACGGGGGAGCCGACCGCGAAGTCCGTCTGACCGCTGTAGCGGGCCAGGAGCACCTGGAAGGCGGCCAGGAGGACCATGTGCACGGTCGCGTCGTGCCGCCGCCCGAGCAGCGTGAGCCGGTCGAGGAGGGCACGGTCGACGGAGAACGCGTGCCCGGCGCCCTCGAAGGTCTGGCGGGGCGGGCGGGGGCGGGAGAAGGCGAGCTCCAACGGCTCGATCCCGGCGAGCTCACGGGTCCAGTGGGCGATCTCGGCAGCGAGCCGCTCGCCGCTGAGCTGCTCGCGCTGCCACAGGGCGAAGTCCCCGTACTGCACCACCAGTTCGGGGAGCGGATCGGGATCCCCCGCGACGCGTGCGGCGTAGCCGCGCAGCACCTCACCCAGCAGGACCTCGCTGGACCAGCCGTCGCTGACGCTGTGATGGACCACCAGGAGCAGGACGTGATCGTCGTCTGCGAGCCGGATGAGGAGCGCTCGCAGCAGCGGCCCCTCCTCCAGGTCGAAGGGCACGGCCGACGCCTCGTCGACGAGGCGTTCGGCCTCGGACGGGGAGGCGGCTTCGGCGTGGGTGAGATCGGCCGGCCCGGGCGGGTCGATGACCAGTACAGGGCGCCCGTCGTCGGTGGCCGGGTACCGCGAGCGAAGCGTCTCGTGCCGCGCCACGCTCGCGTCCAGAGCGGCACGGAGGGCACCGGTGTCCAGTGGGCCGCGGAGCCGGCGGACCACCGGGATGTTGTACGCGGCGGTTCCCGGAGCGAACTGCTCCATGAACCAGAGCCGTTCCTGGGCGAACGACAGCGGGACGGGCGTGCCGGGATCCCGGCGGGGCACGGTCGCGCGGGTGGCGGCCCGCGAGGCCAGCCGGCGGCGCAGCAGCTCCTTCTTGGCGGCCGAGAGGCGGGTCGCAGCGGGTTCTGCCGGATTGGTGGTGTCGGCGCTCATGAGACGGGCCGGCTTCCTTCCAGTGCGTCCTGCGCGGCGAGGAGTTCTTCGGCCGCCGTGTCCGACAGGGCGTCGATCTCCGCGGTCAGGGCTGCTTCCACGGCCTCGGCGAAGGCCGCGACCGTGCGGTGGGTGAACAGGGTGCGCAGGGGGACGGCGAGGTCGACGGCGGCTCGGATGCGGGCGACGACCCGGGTCGCCAGGAGCGAGTGGCCTCCCAGGTCGAAGAAGTCGTCGTCGGCGCCGACGGGCCCGGTGCCGAGCACCTCCCGCCAGACGTCGGCCACGAGTTCCTCCGCCTCGGTCCGGGGCGGTACGTGCACGGCACGGACGGGCGAGGCTGCCTCGGGATCCGGCAGGGCCGCCCGGTCCACCTTGCCGTTCGGGGTGAGGGGCAGTCGGTCGAGCACGACCCAGGCGTTGGGGACGAGATGCGGCGGCAGCACCGCGGACAGCTCCGCGCGCAGTCGCGCCGGATCCGGCGGGGGCGCTCCCGGCGCCGCTGCGACGTGGGCGATCAGCCGGTCGTCGCGGGCGGACACCACGGCCTCGGCCACACCGGGCAGGGCGCCGAGCGCGGACTCGACCTCGCCGGGCTCGATCCGGAATCCGCGCACCTTCACCTGGCCGTCCAGGCGGCCGAGGAACTCCAGTTGCCCGTCCGCGCGACGGCGTACCCGGTCGCCCGTACGGTAGCGGCGGGCCCCGGGAGGCCCGTCCGGGTCCGGCACGAAGGACCGCGCGGTGGCGCCGGGGCGCCCCAGATACCCGTCGGCGACACCGGCCCCGCCGATCACCAGCTCACCGGGCGTGCCGGGCGGCACGGGCGTGCCGTAGCGGTCCAGCACGGCGACGGTCGTCGCGCCGATGGGACGCCCGATGGGCGGCCTGCGCAACTCGTCGGCCGCGCCCAGCTCGGCCGTGGTGGCGATGACGGTGGTCTCCGTCGGGCCGTAGGAGTTCACCAGCCGTACGGTGTCGCCGAAACGGCCCCGCCAGGCGGCGACCGCCTCGGCGCGCGCCTGGTCGGCGCCCAGGATCAGCAGGCGCAGCGAGTCCGGCCACGGGGTTTCGTCCAGGTCGGCGACGAGGTGGTGCCAGTAGGGGGTCGGAAGGTCCAGGACGGTGACACCGGCCGCGTACGGTTCGGCCAGCTGGTCGGAGAGGGCGGCTCCGGGCCGGGCCGTGACGAGGGCCGCGCCCGACGCCAGTGCCGGGAAGATCTCCTCGGCGCCTGTGTCGAAGGAGAGCGAGGCGCTGTGCAGGACGCGGTCCGCCTCGCCGATGCCGTAGCCCTCGCGCATCCAGGCGACACGTGCAGCGAGTGCGCGGTGCGGCACGAGAACGCCCTTGGGCGTGCCCGTGGAGCCCGAGGTGTAGATGAGGTACGCGGGGTCGTCCGGGCCCGCCTCGCTGTCGGGTCCGGGGAGGGGGCCGGAGATGCCCTCGGAGCCGGTCGGCGGGGTGACGGACAGGACGGGGAGGTCGACGGTGAGACCCGCGACGGGCCCGCCGTCCGAAGTCAGCAGGAGGGCGGCCCTGCTGTCCCGGAGCATGAAGTCGAGCCGAGCGGAGGGGTACTGCGGGTCCAGCGGGAGGTATCCGGCGCCGATGCGCCATGCGGCGAGCATCGCCACGACCGCCCGCGGACCACGGGGCAGACAGAGCGCGACGAGGTCCCCCCGGCGGACGCCGCAGGCCAGGAGCCGGGCAGCCAGGGCGCGGGAGGAGTCGGCGAGTTCACCGCGTGTGAGGCTTTCGTCGGGTCCGACGACCGCCCCTGCGCCGGGGACGAGCGTCGCCCGGTCGATCGCGGCGAGGACTGTCGGGGGGTGTGCCGGAAGAGCGGGCCCCGCGTTCTCCCCCCGCTGTACCGCCAGTTCGTGCTCGTCGAGCACGGGCAGCAGCCGCACGGGCGTGTCCGGCGCTTCCAGGGCGGCGCGAAGCAGTACCTCGAAGCGGTCGGCGATCAGTGCGGTCTGCGCCGCGTCGAGGAGATCGGTGCGGTAGCCGAAGACGGCGTGCAGGTCGTTACCGTCCGGGCGGACGTCCAGGCTCAGTTCGAACTTGGCGGCGGTGTGGCCGCCGTCGCCCTCGGCGCACACGAGGTCCGCGAAGGGGTGCTCGCCGAGAGCGCCGCCGCTCTGCGTGTGCACGGTGAGGAGCGTCTGGAAGACAGGCGTACGGCCGGTGTCACGGTCCTGCCGCAGCTCCTCGGTGAGCCGTTCGAACGGTACGCGGCCGTGCGTCAGGGCACGGAGCCAGTCGCCGCGGATCCGTCGCAGGACGGCGTCGAAGGACGGATCGCCTGCGAAGTCCGCGCGCAGGACCAGGGTCGAGGAGAAGTAGCCGACGGTCCGCTCGCTGTCGACCGTGGTCCGTGCCGCGGTGGGTACCCCCACGCAGAAGTCGTCCTGGCCGGTACAGCGGTGGAGAAGAGCCTGATAGGCGGCGGCGATCACCATGAACGGGGTGAGGCGCCGCGAACGGGCGAAGGACTCCACCACGGCGCCCAGACCGCCCAGCACCCGGGTGCGGTAGGCACCGCCGCTGCTCGGGACCTCGGGGCGGGGGCGCTCCAGGGGGAGCGCCAGCGGCGTTGCCCCGCTGAGCAGTTCACGCCAGTGGTCGAGGGCCGCAGCGGCCTCGGGCCCGTCCAGCCAGGCGCGCTCCGCGGCCGCGTGAGCCAGATAGGACGGCGGCTCCGCCGGCTCCGGCGTACCGCCCACGCGGTGGGCGGAGTAGTGCGCGGCGAGTTCGGAACGCAGGAGGCCGAGAGACCAGCCGTCGGCGACGATGTGGTGCACCACGAGGCAGAACGAGTACGCGCTCTCCCCAGTACGGAACAGCGCGGCCCGCAGCAACGGTCCTTCCGCCAGATCGAAGGGGCGATTGGTGAACTCGCTGATGCGCGAGGCAATGTCCGTATCGGAACGGCCCCGCAGATCGCGGGTGTCGAGCGGTACCGGAGACGGCGGGTCGACGACGACGTACGGACGTCCGTCGACGGCGGGAAACCGGCTGCGCAGTGCTTCGTGCCGACCGGCCACCGCGTCCAGGGCGGCGCCCAGGGCCGAAGGCGAGAGCGGTCCCGTGAACCGGAGCACCAGCGGAATGTTGTAGGACGCGTCCCCCGGTTCGAACTGGTCCAGGAACCACAGACGCTCCTGCCCGACGGAGAGCACCGCCGCGGTGTCCACCGCCGCCGGCCCCGTTTCGCTCGCCGGCGCTGAGTGGGGCTGCTGGTCGGGTACGCGCATGACGCTCCTGGGGGCCGGGCCGTGGGCGGTCGGCCCGAACTGGCTTGAACCGCATACGTGTTTTCCGCATGCGAAGGGTGACGCGCGGGGGGAGGGGGACACCTGCCCGGATGGGCTGTCGTGATGCCGCAGATGCTAGAGAGAGACCGAACGGCGGGTCAATGGTCTGGACCAAATTGTTAGTGCCGAGGGGGGTGCCCGAGCGTGCATCGGCCCAGGAAGAAGGCGATGGCCGCCGGAACGGACGGCGGTTCGGCGCGCTTGGCGAGGGGCACCCCCATGCCTCTCACCACAGGTTCGGCGGGGCGGGGTGGAGCAGGGGGCACCGTCGGGTGCGCGTCGGGGTGTGCGCACGTTCCCGCACAGGAAGCCCCACGGCTGCCGGAACAAGGGCAGTCGGCTGAAACCCGCTCCCCGGCCGGGAGGCAGCCATGGCCGGGTGAACAGGACAGCAAGGCGGCACGTATGGAGGTGAGGGCGCTCAATCCCGCGGTCCCCGGCGTCGGTGACGTCGTGTCCGAACGGTCGAGGGGCAACGGATGAGGCACGCACGACGCAGCCTGCAACGGATCGCGCGGCTGGCGGCCGTCGGCGGACTGCTCTGCGGCGGGCTGATGGTGACCAGCGCCGTGGCGGGCGAATCCGCTGCCCCGGCGGACGGCGGAAGCGGCACCGCTCCGCCTCCCGAGCTCGCCGCGGATCTGGTCTCGCAGCTCGGCACATCGCGTACGGCGGGTAGTTGGATCGGATCCGACGGCCGCCCGGTCGTCGCGGTGACCGATGAGGAGGCCGCGGCGGAGGTCCGCCGGGCGGGGGCACGCGCCGAATTCGTCCGTCACAGCACGGCGCGCCTCCGGTCGGCCACCGCTGCGCTGAGCGGAGCCCCCCGGGTGCCCGGCACGGCATGGGCGGTGGACTACGCGTCCAACCGGATCGTCGTGCATGCCGACAGCACCGTGTCCGCCACGGACTGGTCACGGATGTCAGGCCTTGCCGAGGAGATCGGCAGCTTCGTGCACATGCGGCGGACCGGAGGAACCCTCTCCACCAGACTCAACGGCGCCGACCCGATCTTCGCCCGCAACGGACGCTGCTCCGCAGGGTTCAATGTGACCGACGGCCGGCAGGATTTCGTCCTGACAGCCGGTCACTGCGGTCCACGCGGAACCACCTGGTTCCAGGACGCGACAGGTACCCGGCAACTCGGCACCACGACGGCCGGCAGCTTTCCCGGCAGCGACTTCTCGCTCGTCGAGTACGGGAACGCCGAGGCCTCCGGCGCGAGGAGCGTCGTCGGTGTCGGTGGTGACCAGGCGGTGAGGATCACGGCGGTCGCCGACCCTGTCGTCGGCCAACGGGCCTTCCGCAGCGGCAGCACCACGGGGGTGCGCTCCGGCCGGGTGACTGCGCTGAACGCGACGGTGAACTACCCCGAGGGTACGGTGACCGGCCTGATCGAGACGACGCTCTGCGCCGAACCCGGCGACAGCGGGGGACCGCTGTTCGCGGACGGGCTGGCCCTCGGCCTGACGTCCGGGGGCAACGGCGACTGCACGATCGGCGGTACCACGTACTTCCAGCCGGCAACCACCGCGATGGCAGCCCTCGGAGTGAGACTGACCGCTGACCAGAGCGGTACCGGCCAGGTCCCACCCCCGGCTGCCGCAGGAGTCGTTGCCCCGGGAGCCGTTGCCCCAGGGGCATGGGGGCTTCCGATGTTCGGCGGATTCATCAGCCTCCGGGCCCTCACCCCTGGGCTGCTGGTCATCGCTGTGAGTGTTCTCGTGCTCGCGGCAACCGGCTTGATCCGATCGGCCCGGCGGCGAAACAGCTACCGCCGCCGGTACTCCCAGAGCTGGAACTGACCGTTCCACCGGCGGCGGCGTCCTCCGGGGCCCGGCGGCGCGATCGCAGTCCTCGGTGCGATTTCATGCCGGGCCTGCCCGTACCTTCTCAGCTCAGAGCGGTTGCCAGTCCCCTGAACACCAGCCCGCACCCGAGCACCAGGACGACGGCGGCCGTGGCGATCGGTGCCAGCCGGTGCGCATGAGCAAGTACCCGGCCTCGCGGCCGCCGCACCAGCCTCCGCGCCGTGGTCTCCCGCAGCCGCACCACCACGAACCCGGCTCCCGCGAGGGTGAGTGCCAGCCCGCCCCCGTACGACAGGACCAGCAGGAAACCGAACCACGCCTGGCCGAGAGCGGCCGCGCCGATGAGCACGACGACGGCGGAGGGGCTCGGGACCAACCCGCCGGCCAGGCCGAGGAGTATCACGCCGCGCAGACCGGGGGCGGGCGGTACGTGGCTGTGGGAATGGCCATGGTCATGCGCATGGCCGTGATCGTCGCCGTGCACCTGGCCGGGACCCGTCGGCGTGTGGGAGCGGGCCGCGGTTCTGCCGCCGTGCTCGTCCCGGCGCACAGCAGTGAGAGCGGGAACCCGCTCTTCGCCGTCCCGGGTTCCGGTGTCCTCACCGTGCTCGTGTGTGTGGGCGCGCTCATGCCCGTGGTGATGACCGTGGCCGTGAGGGCGATGGCGCAGACGCCACCCCCTGCGCAGCAGAAGCCCCCCTGCGACTGCGACCAAGGTGCCGCTCGCGATGCCCAGCCAGGACACCACGGTCGGCGCCGCCGCCGAGCCGGCGGTGATCAGGGCACCCAGGGCGAAGACGCCCAGCGTATGGGTGAGAGTCACCGAAGCTCCGAGGGCCAGCATGTCGCGCAGGGAACTGCGGCCGCCCGCCGCCGCGGCGGCGGCCATCATCGTCTTGCCGTGCCCCGGGGCCAGCGCGTGCATGGCACCCAGCAGCAGGGAAGCTCCGAGCGCCAGCGCGGCGAAGCCCACGGTCAGTTCGTGCCGGGCGACCAGTCCGGTCAGCGCCTGTGTCCAACGATCCGTCCCGCGTGGCAGCACGCCCAGCGCCGGGGGACCGGTCTCCTCGTCCGCGCTCCCCGCCCGCAGCGCCGACCCGCCGGGGCGAACGGTGAAGGCGGCCGAACGCGAGTCGGGCGGTGAGGAGAGCAGATCGTCGGGATACGCGGTCAGCCGCCTGGACCGGGAGGTGTCGGGGACGCCCGCCCCCGACACCGTCATCCGGTCGCCCCGTGCGGTGATCTCCCGCCACCCGGCGCCGGTGGCCACGTCCGCCGGGCGGTACGCGAGTCGCAGCCGCGCGTCGTCCGGCAGCGGGGCCGTCATCTCGCAGGTCACGCGCAGGGTCTGCAACCCCGCCTGCCCCGCACGCACCTGCGCCTTCGTGCTCCGCACCGAGACGGAGACCCCTGTTCCGCCCGCTCCTTCGCCCCCGACCGTGAGCCGAGCGCCCTCGGCGGCCGCCCCGCACCGCGCCCGGGCCCATGCAGACAGTTCGTCCGGCGCCAGCCGGTTGTCCCGGTCGGTGTCGATGCGGTTCCGTTCCTGCGAGGCCGGGATCTCGGCGAGGTCCTCCACATGGTCCACGCTGAGCTTCCCCGGAACGACGACGAGACCGTCGTACTGGTTCACGGTGAAGTTGCCCAAGGGGTGTGCTTGCGCCGACTGGGCCGGGAGCAGAGCCAGGACGGTGCCCGTCGCCAGCGTGGCGAGAGCGCAGGCGGCGGTGCGGCGGATCATGAGTCACCCCGGGGCCGGGTCAGCGCCGACAGAGCGGATGCGGCGTCGCGGGCTCCCGTGGGTGAGAAGCCCGGATTCAGATCGAGCGCGGCGCGCAGATCGCGGCGGGCAGCCCCGTCGTCGTCGAGAGCGCGCTCGATCATGCCCCGGTGAAAGAGGAAAGAAGCGTTCCGATAGCCGGGCGACCCGGCGGTCGCCTTCTTCGCATACGTCAGCGCCTCCCGGTTCCTGCCGTTCGCGTGCAGCGCCCAGGCGAGAGCGTCGGCCGTATGCACGCTCTCGCGGCGGGCCCATTCGGCGCGCGCCGACTTCAACGCCTCGGCGGCGTCGCCATGGTCGGCCTCCAGGAGAGAGGACTCCAGATCGGTGGCGACGCCGTTGGCGCGGGCCAGACGGGTCCAGATACGGATGAGCGCGTACTGCTCCTCGGCCTGCCGACGCTGTCCGCCCGTCTCGTACAGCTCGGCGAGGGCGGCGAGCTGCCCGGGCAGCGGGTAACGCCGTACGACCTCTTCGAGATCGCTCACCGCACGTTTTCGATCGCCCAGCGCGGCAAGGGCACGACCTCGTCCCTCCAGCGCCGGCAGGTGCCCCGGTTCGGCGCGCAGAGCGGTCGCGAAATGGTCCAGAGCCTGACGGAACTCACCCTGGGACCAGGAGAGGTGGCCGAGGGATGTGGCGGCATAGGCCACATCGGCGGTGCTGAATGCCGAGGCCTGCGCCCGCAGCAGCACCCGACGTGCCCCCTTCACGTCGCCGTGCAACTCCAGGACGTATGCGAACCGCGTGAAGACGGGTATGCCGGGACGCCGCCGGTCGGCGAGCTCCACCGCCTCCGACGCCTCGTCGTAGCGGCCGAGTTCGACCAGGGCGTCGACCCGGCTGGACAGCGCCCGCTCGCTGTACGGGTTCACCCTCAGCGCCCGGTCCGCCAGGATCAGCGCCGTCCCGAAGTCGTGGCGCGCGGCGGCCAGCGCCGCCTGCCCGGCGAGTGCCGCGTCGTTCCCGTCGGCGGCCCGCAGCTTCAGCGAACGCTCGAAAGCCGCCTCGGCCTGCGGATACCGTGTCGGATCACCGCTGGTCCGAGCCTGTTCGACATATGCCGCGCCCAGCGTCGCCCACCCGGTGGCGTCCCGGGGCTGCGTCGCGAGGTGCCGTTGCAAGGCGGTGACGCCCTGCGCGAGCTCCCCGACGGCCAACTGCTCGACGGGCACATCCGCCGTGAGCGCTCGCCCCGCCCGCTCGGACCGCGCCGCATCACCGCCGGCCCCGGACGCCACCGAGGTGACCGTGAGCCCGAGAGCCACCGCCACGACTGCGGAGACCCGCCAGCGCCCCGGTCCCTGCCGTCGCTGACACCATCGCGCGAACCGCGGCTTGCGTACGGGCATCGGTGCTGCCCTCCTTGTTCTCGGTGGGTGGTTCGGCAGCGTCGCGGGGGTGCACACGCCGGCGGGTCGTCGTCAGGTGAGGCCGGGCGGCCGTTGCACCGGACAGCCCGAAGGCCGGAGGTCAGCCGAGCCAGGACCGGGATTCGGTTCGACGGCGGGAACGCAACCACGCCGCACCGAAGCCGACCAGCAGCACCGTCGCGGCCCCCGATCCCGCGGAGGCGAGCATCACCGTGTCGTCGTCCCACGACGCGGTGATCGAGGACATTCCGCCCGTCAGCCCTGTGGAGTCCGCCTTCGTGGACACCTCCGCCGCCTTGATGTCGGAACCGGCGGCGGGCAGGGCGACGTACGGAAAGGCGGTGCCGAACTTCTTGTCGTTCGCGTCCACGGCGTCGCCCAGGTCGTTCTTCGAACCGACGAGTTCGCCCTCGACGACCTGCAACGCGATGTCCAGCACGTCGTCCGTCAGACGCCGCCCGTTGGGGAAGCCCGCGTTGTCACCGTCCAGCACCCCCAGCCGCTTGGGCTCCGCGACCGGTTTGACTGAGGTGTTGAGGCGCAGCATCTCCGACGCCTTGACGCCCGGAGGCTGGTTGAGGTCCTTCACCCCGGTCAGGAACACCGATACGAGATCGTCGCGCGGCTCCGCCGGAGCCTTGATCTTGTAGATCCCCTCGATGAGTTTCGGCAGCTCGGGTTCGGTGACGTTCTTCAGGAAGTCGCCGTCGTTCTCGGGCGACGACGCGTTGAACCTGTCCTTGTCCTTGACCGGATTGACGACCTCGTTGACCAGCGGCATGCCGAGCCGCGACACCCGCGTCCAGTCGCCGTAGGCGTTCTTCCGCTCCGTCGTCGCATAGATGCCGACCACCGGCTGCTCGGCGGACTCCCGGATGTACGAGTTCGGCACCTGAAGGGCGATCGTGTTGACGTTGTAGCCCTTGAGCGTGTCGTTGCCGACCTCCGACAGGTCACCGCCGTACAGGAGGTCGAAGACCCGCAGGTCGAGGAAGAACGGATCATCGGCCTGACCGGCGAAGGCCTTGAGCCCACCGGCGATCTTCTGCACCGCCTCGTCGCGCAGCGCCTGGTAGTCGGGCATCGACGCCTTGCCGACGTTCGACGGCGCGACCGGCAGGCCCTTGGCCAGCGGGTGGCTCGAGGTCTGCTTCCCGTGCTGCAACCGCAGCAGCTCCAGGTCGTACGTCTGAGTGAAGTTGAGGTCCGGATCGGTCAGGCTCTCCACCGCGCCCGTGTTGTAGAGGAAGGTGTTCTCGTTCTTCCGGTGGTCCTTGAAGGTGAACCGGTACAGCAGGTCGTCCTGGGCGTCACCGTCGCTGTCGACGTGGATGTCGTAGCGGGCGTCGCTGGCGAACGTGAAGAAGTTGGGGCCACCGGCCGGCTCCTGGAACGGCAGCCAGTTCGCCACCAGCGTCGTCGAGTCGGGATGATCGGGGCTGACGAACGCGTACACGTCCGTGTTGTCGAACTGCGGCTGCCCGGAGATCAGGGGTGCCTCCCGGTGGCTCGAGGCTGTCGCGGTCCCCGGCTCCAGCACGCTCACGCCGGCAGCCGTGAGGCCTCCGGCGGCCAGCGCACCACAGGCGACCAGAGCAATGCTCCCGCGCCCCCGCCAAGTCCGCCCGCTTCTTGTCGTTGCGGTCATCTCGTCCATCCTTCGTCCGGCATCGGTCCGTTCCGGCTTGCTCGTAGCTCCAGTACGTGCGCCGCGCCGGTCTTGTTCGGCCCTGACCGAACGAGTTCGGCCGCCTGAGTGCGGGTGAGCGCGTCGGCGGCCGCTTCAGCTGGGAAGGGACAGCTCTCAGCCGGATTGGGGGCGCTCTCGGCGGGCAGGCGAGGTTTGCACCGCTACAGAAGGAGATTTGATGATCATCGTCGGAATAGTCGCCGTCTGTGTCGTCCTGGCCGTACTCGCGTTCTTCGTCCCCAGGCTCTCCCGCCATCCCGAGCGGGGAACCCAGCGCACGCTGGGGCTGGGTTCCCGTGCGGGCAGCAAGGCGCCCGGAGTCCTGGGCCGCGCCTTCAGCAAGCCCTTCCGCAGCAGCTCGAAGGCCGTCGGGCGCAGTGGTTCGGCCGGTCGTCGCGCCCGCTGGCGCATGCCGTTCTGACGGCCTCTGCGGCCCTCCGAGCTTCACGGGCGCGGCGAACTCCAGGAAGTGGGCCCGTCGAGGAGTGCGGTTCAGGCGATCTGCTCGCAGATGTCCGTCGTCGAGCCATGAGCCATGGTCACGGTCTTGTGGCCGGACGCGCTGATGGTCAGGGTGTACACGCCGTCGACGATGTACAGGCCCCGGTCAAGGTTGCCCTCACCCACACCGACCAGGACGGGCCCCAGCACCGACCAGAACTGTGATCCGTCGGTGCGGTACTCGACGATCGCGGAGCCACTCGCGTCCGCGTCGTAGAAGGCGTCCGAGGCCTTGTTGGTTACCCGGACGACGAGGTCCCCCTTGTACGCCACACTCTTCGGGGACCCGTCCGGGTACCGGGCCAGAACACGCTGCACCACCTCGTCCACGACAGGTTCGCCATGGATGGCGAAGTCGCACCGGAGACCTGCGGCGACATCCCAGGGCGCGGAGGGCGCGGGCTCCCAGCCGAGATCGTGTTGAAGGCCGGCGTCGGTGGCCTGGGCCGGCGTCGCGCCCAGGAGAGTGGTTGCCAGGATTGTTCCGATGGCCAGAGCTGTTCGTCGCATGATGACTTCCCGTGCAGGAGGTTCGGCTGTTGTCTCCGGCAGAGCGTGACCCCGGCTTCTCACCACTTGCTGACCATGCCTATCTGCCGCGCGGCCGGGCCGGATACGCTCACCAAGGTCATGGAGTTCCAACTGCTGGGTCCGTTCGAGGCCCGACACGAAGGTGCACCGGTCCTTGTCGCCGACCGCCGTCAGGAGCGCTGCCTCCTTGCGATCCTGCTCCTCGAGGCAGGGCGGGTCGTCGCCACCGACCGCCTCGCCGACCTGCTGTGGGACGGTGACGCCTCCGCGTCCGCCCGCCGCACCATCCACACCTACATAGGCCGCGTCCGCGCCCGACTGCGGCCGCACGGGCTGCACATCGACACCCGGCACGGCGGATACGCCCTCGACCCGGGTGGCCACACCGTCGATGCCGGAGACTTCATCGCCCTGTGCGGCCGCGCACGGGCGACCGCGGACGCCGTGCAGCGTGTGCGCCACTACGACAAGGCACTTGCCCTCTGGCACGGTCCGCTGCTTGCCGACGTGGCCGACGACGCGCTGCGCAAGCGGCTCGGCAGCCACCTCGACGAACTGAGGATGTCCGCACTGGAACAGAGAGCGGAGGCCCACCTGGAACTCGGCGACCACGACAAGGTGGTCGCCGACCTCTCACCGCTCGCCCCCCGGCACCCAGAGAGGGAGAGGCTGGTCGCCGCGCAGATGACCGGGCTGCGCCGAAGCGGCCGGCAGGGCGAGGCCCTCGATCTCTACCGGCTCACCCGGCAGGCGCTCGTGAGCCGTCTCGGCGTCGAGCCGGGTGCCGGACTGCGGACCCTGCACGAGCGCATGCTGCGGGGTGATCCCCGGCTGGACCGACCGCCGGGTCCCGTGTACGCGGTGCGTGTGGGGGAGGAGTGGCTGCCCTGGTCCACGAGCGGTAACCCCGCGCTCGAGTTCTGCAACACCTACGCCGGCTGGCGCGGTCAGCCTTCGCCCGGCTCCGAGTGGCTGCGCTCGTACTCCACCCTCGCCGTCTGGGCAGGCCATATGGATCTCGCGGAGGAATGGCTCGTGTCGGGGCTGCTCAAGCAGGCAGCGCAGCAACCGGACGATGCCGCGGCCGTCCTGCAGGAGGCCCGGGAGTTCCGTACGCAGCTCTACGCCGTTCTGACCGCCCCCGATGATGTGCGGGCCTTCAAAGCGGTAGCCGGTGTGGCGGAGGCCGCGGCAAGATCCTCCGCGTTCGTCTTCGGCGAGGACGGGCTGGGCCGGTGGCGACTGTCGCCGTCTGCCGGACTGCGTCTGCCCCTTCTCGGTGTGGCCCGCAGCGCGGCCGAACTGCTGGCCGATCCGGCCAGATTCATGATCCGCGTGTGTCCGGGGGAGGGCTGCGGCTGGGTGTTTCCCGACGAGAGCGGTCGGCGCAGATGGTGCAGCCTCCGCACCTGCGGCAAGGACGTGTCGACGGTGTAGACGGGCGTCCGCGTCGTACTTCCCGGGCGGCGGGAACCCGGATGGTCACAAGTGGGCCGCCCTGGAGAAGGGTCCGCTCTGGGATAGTCTGTCCGCATTCTGGTCTTGCTCAGACCCGGCAGGCACGGGCCGCGTGAGAGGCAGTCACCCAAGTGATCAACGTTCTGGTCGCCGACGACAGCGAGATCGTCCGCCGAGGGCTGGGCGACATCCTTGCCTCCGCGGACGACATCCACGTCGTTGCCCAGGCGTGGGACGGCCGCAGCGCCGTGGACGCGGCGAGTCGGCTCAACCCGGATGTGGCGCTGGTCGACATCCGCATGCCGGGTATGGACGGCTTGGCCGCGACCCGTGAACTCCGGGCCCTGCCGGTACCGCCACAGGTGCTGATTCTGACCATGTTCGCGGAGGACGAGTACGTCGATGAGGCAATCCGAGCGGGAGCCAGCGGGTTTCTCCTCAAGGACACCCCACCGGAGGAGCTGCTGCGCTCCGTCCGCCTCGTCGCGGCCGGCGAAGCGACCCTCGACCCCTCCGTGACGGGGCGGGTCATGGACCAGCTTGCTCAGCACTCGGTCCGGCTGACCGCACAGGAGCAGCGTGCGCTGGAGTCCCTGACCGGTAGAGAGCGAGAGATCCTGGGCCTCATCGGACAAGGCCTGCCCAATGCCGGTATCGGCGAAGTCCTCCACATCAGTGAAGGCACCGTCAAGAACCAGGTCAGCCGACTGCTGACGAAGATCGGCGCGGAGAACCGGGTCCAGGCCGCCCGCCTGGCCTACCGCGCAGGCATGGAACGCTGATCTCCGGGACTTCCCGCCCGCGGCGACCCGTCGGGGCCGACGGCCGGGCCGGCAGAGAAGGATCTGGTCGGGTGCCTTTCCTGCGACGAACTCGCTTCAGCCACTGGCCGACGCAGCGCGTGGACGCCGCGGTAGCCGCCGCGGCCGCGGCGATCGGTGTGGCGAACAGCTGGGGCAAACCGTCGAACGGTCTTCTCACAGGGGCCCCGATCACAGTGATCGCCCTTGTGTCGGGCGCAACAGGACTCCTGCTGTGGTGGAGACACCGCCTGCCCCTCGCGATCCCCTGCTTGGTCGTGGTCTGCCACGTGCTGGCGTTCACCCCCACTGCGCTGGCCGTGGCCCTCTACACCGTCGGAGCCGTCCACCACCGGCGACCACGCATCCTCGCGCTGTTTGCCGTCCTCGCGAGCCTGGCCGACGTCGCCGCACTCCACCTGGGTGACGCCTGGGACTTCCGCGAGGCCGGCTACTCGCTCGCACTGGCGATCGGGCCGCTGGTCGTGGGCTACGCCGTGGCCCTGCGCTCCGACCTGGCCGCAGCGTCCCAGGCCGAACTCGCCACACGGGAACGCGAACACGGACTCGTCCTGGAACGGGCACGGATCCATGAACGAGCCCGCATCGCCCGGGAAATGCACGACGTCGTCTCGCACCGTGTCGGCCACATGGTCCTCATGGCCGCAGCGCTGAAGGTCGGTCCCGGCGCAAAGGACGAGAAGGTCGCCCAGGAGGCGGAGCAGATCCGGCACGAAGGCCGCCAAGCCTTGGAGGAACTGCGCGAAATCCTGGGAGTGCTCACGCCCGACCGTGCCCGTCGAACCGAGCCGCGCGCCCCGCAGGCGGAGGCCCGCAACCTCGACGACCTCGCACGTAGCGCGGAGCACGCGGGCCTACAGGTCGACCTGCGCGTTCAAGGGCACCCCGAGTCGCTGCCCACGGTGTTGCAACAGGCTCTCTACCGCACGGTGCAGGAGTCACTGACCAACGCCGCCAAGTACGCTCCCGGCGCCCCGGTACGGATCGATCTGGAATGCCGCCCGGACCGTGTCGACCTCAGTGTGGCCAACGGCCCGCCGGCCGGCCCGCCCGGACACGACCTGCCCGGTGGCGGGAACGGCCTGATCGGACTGCGCGAGCGCGCCTCCCTCCTCGGCGGGGAACTTGAGGCCGGTCCGGAAGCGGGCGGATTCCGCGTATCGCTTCGCCTTCCCCTGCACCCGCCGCCCACCGGACGCAACGATCAGCCCTGAACCTCAGGACGCGGAGACCTGGAACCACACCCACTTGCCGTGGGAGCCCACTGTCGCCACGCCCCATGTGCCCGCGACCGCATCCAGCAGGTCCAGCCCGCGTCCTGTCTCCATGTCCGTCTCCTCGTCGCCGACGCCGACGAGGCTGGACCGCGCACCGTCTCCCATCAGGGGCTCCGTGTCGAAGACAGCACCGGTGATCATTCCGGCCGACCGGTCGAAGCCGACGGCCACCTCGATGGCAGTGCCCTTCGCATGACGGACGGCGTTCGACACGACCTCGGACAGGAGCAGGGCGGCCATGTCCGTTCCCGCGCAGTCACCAGGGGCAATGCGCTTCAGGACGTACCGTGCTTCCGTTGCTGCGCGGGGGTGCCGGGAAATGATGGCGACGCCACTGTCGTGCATGAAAGGCTCCGAGTCGTCAGCTGCCCGAATGAGCAGAATCCCCCTGCTTCCCCTTCCAGGATGGCGGAGCCGAAGGGGCCGAACCGTAGGCCCTTCCTCCGGACTCCGATGTCCCCGACGTCACCGGGCCACGTGACTTTCGTCGTGCTCGTGCTCCGGATGGGCCTGTGACCTGGGAAGATTCAGGCCGGGAAGGCAGCTCCAGGGTCAGCTGTGCGTCCTGGACACGCACGCGGCCACCACGTCACGGAGACTGCCCGTGCCCTCGAGTGCCTCCCGCTGGATCCGTGCCCCGGTCCCGCGCTCCAGTACGTTCTTGATCGCGATCTCGGTCCGGGCGAGGTCGCCGCTTTCCTCCAGGGCATCGCGGACGTGCGCGAGCAGGGCGCCCACCACGTCGGAGGCGGGCTCGGGACGCATGGTCAGGGGGTGGAGCAGCTGCCCCTCCAGCCCGTCCCGTCCGGCCTGCCAGGCGGCCATACGCAGGACACCCACCCCGACCGGGTCGGGCGGCTCCCCTTCGGACCAGCTGCGTGCCGCTGTGTCGACCAGCCCGCGCACGAGCGTGGCGAGCAGCGCGGTGTCGGCCGGATCCAGGCAGACGTCCGCCACGCGGACCTCGACCGTGGGGTACCGGTGCGAGAGCCGTGCGTCGAAGTAGATCATTCCCTTGTCGCGCAGGACTCCCGTGTCGACGAGTGCCGCGACCTGTTCGTGGTAGCGGTCCGCGGAACCGAAGATCTCGAACGGCCCGGCCGACGGCCAACGCCCCCAGACCCTGCTCCGATAGCTGGCGTACGAGCTGTCGCGGCCCTGCCAGAACGGTGAGTTGGCGCTCAGCGCAAGGAGCACCGCGAGCCAGGGACGTATGCGGTCCAGTACGCCGACGCCCTCCTCGTCCGAGTCCACCGAGACGTGCACGTGGCATCCGCAGGTCAGCTGCTCCTGTGTGGTCAGTCCGAACTTCTCGGCGAGCCACCGGTGCCTCTCGCCCTCGCCGATCGAGGGGCTGACCGGCAGAGGCGCGGTCGCGAGGGCCGCCACGGCGGCCCCGGCCTGTGCGGCACTCTTCGCCGCCTCGGCCCGCGAGCGCAGGATCTCGTCCGCGAGTTCGCGCATGTCGGTGCGCGGTTCGGTGGCGAACTCCAGCTGCTGGTCATGGAGTTCCGGCTCGAAGACCGAGTTCCCCGCCGCGCGGCGTTCCGCGAGGGCCAGCACGGCCGTCGACAGCGCACGGGGCTCGCCGCTCTGTTCGTCGACGAGCAGGAGCTCCTCCTCGACACCCACCGTCCGCACCATCGTGGCCTCCCGAACCCGGTTCTGCCCGCCGCCACTGCCGGGCGAGTCTGTCCTGCCACTCACCGACTGCCCCATGCTCCGGGCTTCACTCGAACAGGAGACCCATGTGTCCACTGCCGGACCTCGTTGCTGCCCGCGCGGACCAGCACCCCCCGGTGCTGGTCCGCACCCGCCGCTCCCGGGACGGGCTCCGGTCCGTCACCGGGAGGCGGTCCCCCGGTTCCCCTCCGGGCGTTCGTAGGCTGCCTCGGCGGTCTGGACGGTGCGGATCCGGGCGATGTCGAACTTGGGCTTCCGGTCGAAGTCGTAGAGGCCGTTCTCCTCCTGGAAGGTGTCGGTCAGCTGCGTGTAGCAGTAGCCGAACATGTCGGGGTCCTCGAGAAGGACGCGGGTCAGGCCCTCGAAGCGGTCGTGCCACGCTTCGACGCTCCCGACCCGCTGGCCGTAGCCCCACGAGTCGGCCCGGCCCGGGTCGTCCGCGGACTCCTGGTCCTCGCCCAGGCGCCGCGGGTTCCACCAGATGCCGCCGTACTCGGACACGAAGAACGGCTGTCCCGCGTAGGGGTAGGACATGGCCGCGCCGTCCAGCTCGTTGAGGAAGGGACGGCCGTCCCGAAGGCCGGACTGCTCGCGGCGGAAGGCCTCCGGGTCCTGCTCGTAGGAGTGGGAGTCGTAGACGTCCGCACCGCGTACGCGGTGGGCGTAGCCGGACGCGTCGACGACCGGGCGGCTCGGGTCGGCGGCCTTGGTGGCCAGGTACATCGCGAGGGTCACGTCGTCGAGCTGGGTGAGCCGGTCGTGGAGGAGCTGATGGGTCTCGTTGAGCGGGCACCAGCCGATGATCGACGGATGGCTGCGGTCGCGGCGCAGCACTTCGAGCCACTGGGCGACGAAGGAGGCGGTGGGCTGCTGGTTGTTTCCCGCCGGTCCCTGCCCGGATGCGCCCCAGTCCCCGAACTCGCCCCAGACCAGGTAGCCCAGGCGGTCGGCGTGGTAGTAGAAGCGCTCCTCGAAGACCTTCTGGTGGAGTCGCGCTCCGTTGAAGCCGGCGGCCATGGCGAGTTCGATGTCCTGGCGCAGGGCGTCGTCGCTGGGGGAGGTCATCAAGGTGTCCGGCCAGTAGCCCTGGTCGAGGACGAGGCGCTGGAACACGGGCCGGCCGTTGAGGAGGACGCGGTTGCCGCTGATCGCGACCGACCGGAGGCCTGCGTACGAGCCGACCTCGTCGACCACCTCGCCGTCCCGGGTGAGGCGCAGACGCAGCCCGTACAGATGGGGGTCCTGCGTCGACCACAGGCGGACCCGGTCGGCCGGGACCGGCAGCGTGAGGCCCGGTGCGAGGTCGTCCGCGGGAACGGCGGCCACGCACACATCGCCGGCCTCGTCGGTCAGTACGGCTTCGAGCGTGAGGCCCGCGGTGTGGTGCGAGAGCTCCGCGGTGATGTGGAAGCTGCCGGTGGCGCGTTGGGGGACGATGTTCAGCGAGCTGATGTGCGCGCGGGGCACCGGCTCCAGCCACACGGTCTGCCAGATGCCGGTGGTGCGGGTGTAGTGGCAGCCCGTGTTGCCGTACCAGGTGGCCTGCTTGCCCCGGGCCTGCGGATCCGACGGGGTGTCGCGGGCCCGGACGACGACGGTCGCCGTCTCGCCCGCCGTCGCGACTCCCCTGAGCGAGGCGGTGAACGAGCTGAAGCCGCCGCGATGGCGTGCGACCTCGACGCCGTTCACCCACACCGTCGCGTCGTGGTCCACGGCTCCCAGGTGCAGGAGCACGTCGCGGCCGGCCCAGGCCTCGGGGACGACCACCTCGCGGCGGTACCACACGGCATGCAGGAAGTCGGTGTCCTCGACACCCGAGGCCCGTGACTCCGGTGCGAAGGGCACGACGATGCGGTCCGCGAGCTCCCGGGTGAGCAGGCCGCGCTCCAGTCCCGAATCGCCGCGGTCGATCTCGAACTGCCACTCACCGTTGAGGTTCAGCCAGTCGGGTCGCACGAACTGCGGGCGCGGGTACTCCGGCTTGGGCGGGTGGGGCATCTGGTGCATGTTCATCCTTCACAACAGGTGGTACGGGTGGGGTGCTCAGGGTTCACGCGGCGGGAACGGAGCCGGTGGCGAAGTAGGGCTTGCAGACGGAACCTGCCCAGTCCGTAGCGATCTGCAGAAGGCTTGTGCCGTCGGGGGAGGGCAGCAGGCTGGAGCTGTAATTGGGGCAGTAGTCGACGGTCGTCGACTCGACGGTGACCGGCGCGGGCACGGCTCGCCAGCTCCCGGAGGCACCGGTGCTGTTGACCCAGACGGTGCGACCGCTGCCCTCGGCCCGGCTGCCGTCACGGTTGTACATGACCTGGCCGACGAGGAAGAGCCGGCCCTTCGGGTTGCCCGCCTCCGGAGCCCAGGCCAGGTTCGGCGCGTGCTTGAAGTACTTGCCGTCGGCGGTCTCCGGGCGGATGCCCAGGTAGGCGGGGTCGCCCCAGTTCCAGCCGTCGGGGGAGGTGCGGTAGTGCACGACGCACACGTACTGGCCCGCGGCTGCGCAGATCTCGTACGACATCACGTACGTGCCGTCGCCGATCCTGCGGACCACCGCCATGCCGGGGCGGTCGGAGGCGAGTGTGCTCGCGATGGTGTCGTGGTGCCCGGTCCAGTTCAGCCCGTCGGTGGTGCGGGCGGCCACCAGCTTCTGGCTGTGGGCGGGGTCGGTCTCGTCGGAGTAGTGCGCGACCAGGGCGCCTGTGGCGTCGACGGAGAATTCCGGCTCCCACAGGCCCTTGGTGTCCGGTGCCGTGGCGATGGTCGAGAGGTAGGACCAACTGCGTCCGATGTCGTTGCTCCTGAAGACGCGCAGTGCCATGCGCCGGTTCGGCTCGTCCTGGCCGACCGACGCGGCCCACAGCAAGGTCCCCGCGGGCAGGGACCCGACCTGCTGCGGGAGTTCGTACAGGGCCGAGCAGCACAGCCCCTGGCCGGCCGCGGCCTCGGGGTCACTGACCGTGCCGACCTCCCGGAACGAGGCGCCGCCGTCGGTGCTCTCGTGGACGGCGCCGAGGCCGTTGTTGCCGGAGAAGGTGACGACCGAGGCCAGCACGCGGCCGTTGGCGGCGCCGCTGTGGGCGAGTCGGACGGCACGGGGGTAGAGGCCGGTGCCGTCGCGCAGGAGGGTACCGGTCGCGGCGGCGGCCGGTGTGCCGGACTGGACGACGACCAGGCCGGCCAGGAGGGCGAGCAGCAGGGGCAGCAGGGTGGCGGTGCGGAGCGAGAGCGGTCGTGCGGGGCGATGCGCCGACATGGGTCTCTCCTGAAGGGTGGACGACTGCGGCTGATCGGGCAGGTGGCGGGCGTGGTGGCGGCTCACTTGAGGCCGGTGCCTGCGATGCCCTCGACGATGCGGCGCTGGAAGAGTGCGAACACCGCGAGCAGCGGGATCGCGCCGAGCACGGCGGACGCCATGAGCTGTGCGTAGGGGACGCCGAACACGTCCTGGACGGAGGTCAGTCCGACGGGCAGCGTCATCATCTCCGGGTCGGTGACGACGAGCAGCGGCCACAGGAAGTTGTTCCACACGCCGACGAACACGAAGATCGTCACGGCGGAGACCGCGGGCCGGGAGACCGGCATCACGATCTGCGCGTACGTGCGCAGCCAGCTCGCGCCGTCCGCGCGCGCCGCGTCGATGAGCTCGCGCGGGATCCCGTCGAAGAACTGCTTGAAGACGAAGACGGCGACGACGTTGGGGACCTGGGGCAGGATCACGCCCCAGTAGGTGTTGAGCAGTCCCGCCGACTGCAGCGCGAGGAACTGCGGGATCATCAGGACCTGTCCCGGGACCATGATCCCGGCGAGCAGCAGCAGGAACGCTGCCCGGCGTGCCCGGAACCGGGTCTGCGACAGCGCGAACGCCGCCAGCGAGGCCAGGACGACCGTGAACAAGGTGGTCAGGACCGAGGTGATGAAGCTGTTCGCGTACCAGTAGGGCAGCTTGCCCGCGTCGAAGATCTCCCCGTACGCGGCGAGCGTCGGATGCGCGGTGAACCACCCGGTCGGGTCGGTGACGACCTCCTGCGCGGGCCGTATCGAGGTGGCGAGAGCCCAGACCAGCGGTACCAGCCACAGCAGCGCGAAGGCGATCAGCACGCCGAGCGCCACCCGGTTGAACAGACGCTCCGCGTCGTAGCGCCGCTTCGGCGGGTCGGTGGCGGTCGGTCGGTGGTCCGTCACGGGGCGGACGGCGGTCGAGGTCATGGTCAGTTCTCCTTCTCGGCGCGGCGGACCAGGGCGAACCAGACGAGGGAGACGAACAGGATCACCACGAACAGGAGCAGCGACACGGTCGAGGCATAGCCCACGCGGCCCTCCACGAAGCCGGTGTCGTAGATCAGCTGGAGGGAGGGGCGGGTGCTGCCGTCGGGGCCGCCGCCCGTCATCATGTAGATCTGGTCGAAGACCTTCAGCGAGGCGATCACCTGAAGGACCGTGACCAGCGTCGTCGTACGGCCCAGCATCGGGACGACGACCAGGCGGATGCGCTGCCAGGGTCCGGCCCCGTCGACCGCGGCGGCCTCGTGCACCTCGCGCGGCACCTCCTGCAGACCGGCCAGGTACAGCACGAAGTTGAAGCCGATGGTCCACCACACGGTGGCCACCGTGATGGACACCATCGCCCAGTCCGGATCGCCCAGCCAGGACGGCGGGGAGTCCACGCCGAGCGAGGTGGCCACCGACTGGGCCAGGCCCACCTGGTCGGCGTAGATGAACATGAACAGCAGCGACACCACCGCGGAGGGCAGCACGAACGGCGCGAAGAAGGCGAACCGGAAGAACCAGCGGCCGCGTACGAACCGGTCGGCGAGCAGCGCGAGTGCCAGACTGAGCAGCACCAGCGGCACGGTCGTCAGGACCGTGAACCACAGGGTGTTGCCCAGGGTCCGCCAGAACTCCGAATCACCGAGAACCGCGGCGTAGTTGGACCAGCCGGCGAAATCTCCGAGGCCGCTCCTGAGCAGGCTCGTTCCGAAGAACCCGGCGACCACGGCGTAGACCAGCGGTCCCACCAGGAACACCAGATAGAAGAGGGCAAAGGGCAGCAGCATCCCCGGGCCCGCCCAGCGGTCACCTCGGCTGGACGGCGGGGGAAGAGCGGTTGTCGTGGCCACGGGTCGGCCTTTCGGTCAAGGCGTTCGGAATCCAGGGGCGGGTGGAACGGAGCTGAAGTGCGGCGGCACGATCCGGACGGTCGTACCGACGGGGGAGGGGCCGGAGCGGTCACACCGGCGCGGGCCGTGCGGCCAGTTCACGCAGTTCGCGGCGGATCCGTTCGGCGCCCGCCGTGGGGCTCGTGGCTCCGGTGAACACCGAGGTCGCCGCGTCCCCCACCACCTGCTGCAGGGTGCTGCCAGCGCCGCCGTACCACGCGGCCGGGTCGTAGACAGCTCCGTCCGCGGCAGCGGCGTAGTGCGATTGCGGCACCAGCTCCCGGTAGGTGCGCGAACGCTGCGTCGGCAGCCAGGCCGGCACATGGCCGCCCTCGGCCCACAGGTTGCTGGAGTGCAGCATCGAAGCGATGAACTCCAGTGACATGTCGAGGCGCTGGGCCTTCGCGGAAGGAGCCTTCGGCAGTACCAGGGCGTGCGAGTCCGCAGCGCACGCGTAGGGGGCGTCCGTGAAGATCCGGGGCAGCGGCCGCATGTCGAACTTCACCTTCGCGGACTTCACCGCGAGGACCTGCCAGACGCCGTCCATCAGGAAGCCGGCCTTGCCGGTGTTGAGGAGGGTGATGGCGCCGCCCTGTCCGTCGGCGGCAGGCGGTACGACCTTCTCGTGAGTCAGGCGGCGCATATAGGCGAGAGCCTCGGCGGCGGCCGCAGTGTCGACGACGACCCGCCGGCCCCGGTCGGCGACGAGATCCCCGCCGCCGAGCTGCCGGTACAGCGACCAGAACAGGCGGAACTGGGTCGAGGCGTCCTTCACCGAGGCGATCGAACCGCCCCAGGCGCCGGTCACCTCCTTCGCCGCGCGCATCGCGTCGATGAAGGCGTCGGGTCCGTCCAGGTCCGCCAACCGGCCCTGTCCGTCGAGGAGTCCGGCCTTCTCGGCGATGTCCGTACGGAAATACAGCACGAACGGATGCGTGTCTATCGGCACGGCGTGCAGCACGCCTTCGACCTGCGACTTCTGCCAGGGGCGCGCGTCGAACCGGTCGGGGGTGATTCCGTGCCGGGCCAGGTCCGCGCTGTGCAACTCGGAGAGCAGGCCCGCCTCGACGAGCGTGGGCACCTTCGACAGGTGGGTGACCGCGACCTGCGGCGGGCGGCCGCCGAGCGTGGCGAGGGTCAGCTTCGTGTAGTAGGGGTTGCCCCACAGGAAGGTCGCCGATCTCAGGTCGACCGACCGGTGTGCGGTGCGGAAGACGTCCTGCATGGCCAGCATCCGCTCGCCGTCGCCGCCGGTGAACGGATTCCAGAAGTTCAGCCGGTCCGGCTCGGGTGCGCCGCCGGTGAACCCCTGCGCCACCGTGCTGCCGCAGCCGGCGGCGGCGAGCGCGGTGGCGCCCGTCGCGCCGAGCGCCAGCGTCCCGCGCAGCACGCGGCGACGGGACGGGGCGGGCGGCAGGGCGGGGGGCAGGACGGGCGACGGGACAGGGGACGGAGGGGGCGGTATGCGGTCCCGCATGGGTAAGCGTCCTTCCACGGCAGAGGTGGAGTACAACGTTGGAATAGAGGGCAGTGGCAGTCGTACTGCTGGGCTGCCCGCTGCGGTTACAACGTTGTATCCGGCGCGTAATGCGGCGTCAACACCTCCGGCAGGAACTTCCTGCGGGAGGTGGGCCGGGAAGTTCGGCATCCGGCATTGCAACGTTGGAACATGACGTACGCTCCAGGTGCCGAAGGAGGGGGGATCACGTGGCAGGCAGTCGCCTGAAGGACGTCGCGGAGCGCGCCGGGGTGTCGATCAAGACCGTGTCGAACGTCGTCCGCGGTGAGGCGAAAGTGGCCGACAGGACCCGGGAGCGGGTCCTGCACGCCATCGCGGAGCTGGACTACCAGCCGAACGCCTCCGCCCGCCACTTGCGCACCGGACGCAGCGGCATCATCGCGCTCGCCGTCCCGGAACTCGTGTCGCCCTACTTCGCGGAACTGGCCGCGGAGGTCATCGCAGCCGCGAAGAAGCGGAGCTGCACCGTACTCATCGAGGACACCGGCGGCGACCCTGCCGAGGAGCTGCGCATCGCCTGCGGGCTCAGCGATCCGCTCATCGACGGGGTGCTGCTCAGCCCGCTCCGGCTCGACGAACAGGTTCTCGGCGCCCGTGAACGGCGTGTCCCACTGGTCCTGTTGGGCGAGCGGTCCTACGAGATCCCCGCCGACCATGTACTGATCGACAACGCGGCCGCCGCCCGCGAGGCCACCGACCACCTGCTCTCCCTCGGCCGACGCCGTGTCGCTGCCATCGGGCAGCCCGCCGGACTCGCCCACGCGACGACGGTCCAGCGCATGCACGGCTACCTGACCGCGCTGCACGCGGCAGGGGTCCCGCACGACCCCCGACTCGTCCCGGACACCCGGGAGTTCACACGCCGAGCGGGGGCGGAGGCGATGCATGCGCTGCTCGCCCTGGACGACCCGCCGGACGCCGTCTTCTGCTTCAACGACCTGCTGGCCTCGGGCGCGCTGCGCGCAGCGCACGACCAGGGCGTACGGGTGCCCCAGGACCTGGCCATGGTCGGCTTCGACGACGTGGAGGAGTCCCGCTACAGCGTGCCGTCCCTGACCACCGTCGCTCCCGACAAGCGGGGCATCGCCGAGCTGGCCGTGGACGCGCTGATGCGCAGGATCGACGCGGGCGCGATGGCGCCACACTCGCGACTCACCGCGGGGTTCGAGCTGGTGGTACGGGAGAGCACCCGCCCGGCGCTCTGACCGTCAAGGGCCGTGATCGTCACGGGCCTGCCCTCGGCACCGGCTCCCGCGCCGGCTGCGCGGCGCGTTCCTGCCCGCGTGCTTTACCGCTGTGCCGACAGACCCACTCCGTTTGCGGAGCGATCGACATCGAGTTTGAGTGGAGACGACCCCTCACGCGCACCGGGAGCGAAGAAGCTGCTGGTCGCCCACGGCTACCAGCCGGAGTTCCGCGCCCGTCCACTGCGCCGCACGATCGACTCGCGCCACCGCACCATCCGCGGCGCAGCCGCCGAGGGCGGTAGCCCGGACCCCGATCAGGCCTCGTCCGGCAACGCATCCTGGCGGGCGTCGGGATCATTCGCGGCGCCCGCCCGGGCAACGCAAGGAGAGAACGATGGCGCATCACCACCACAAGTCCAACAAGCAGGTCGAGGGCGACCCGGACCAGGGTCACGGACGCGGCATGCCCAGGCGACCGGACGAGAAGCGACTCGCCGAACGCGTCGAGGAGGACCGCGAAGAGGCCGGTCTTCCTCCCGAGGAGCACACCTCGGACTAGTACGGCAGCAGCGACGCGCCGGATGCGACCCACGGGCCGCGTCCGGCGCATCGTCACGGCGCGACCGGCCTGGCGCACGCCTATTGCCGCCCGGGATCCTCGGGAAGTCGGTCCAGGGCTGCCGAGACATCGGTGAGGCGGGCGGTCTCGGCGAGGGCGCGGGCGATGACCGATCCCGGCTCCCGGGCGGTGATCACCCGCCCGACCGGCAACGTCCGGGCGGGCTCGGCCATGGGTACGGCCCGCATGCCGTGCGGGACTCCGAAGACATGCCTGTGCCCAGCCTCTCCTGCATCGCGAACCCGCCTTTCGGGCGGTGCAATTCCCGCCGCCGGCCCCGACCCGCGCCCTACGACTGCGGCGATCCATGACCCGACCGGCAGAGGAGCCAGGTGATATACACCGCGTATGTCCCGTTTTCGCCTGCGTCTCCCCGCTGTGATCGGGAGTGACATGAGGCGTTCGGCACGGCAGGTGGGGCGCGCTCTCTCTCCGCGTGGCGCGCTCGCCCTGCATAGCGTGGACGGCGCCCTGTCCTTCGCGCTGCGCGCCGCTCTGGCCATGGCGTTGCCGGCGCTGCCGATGGCACTGGCCGGGCATGCCGATCAGGCTGTCTACGCCATGCTGGGCTCCTTCACCACCACGTTCGGCCGCAATCTGCCCTATGCGCGTCGCGCCCGCGTGCTCGCACTGGTCGCGGTGGCCATGACCGCGTGTGTGGGCTGCGGTTCGGCTCTTGCCGTGTGGGCACATCCGGGTGACACGGGATCCGCCGTGGTGGTCGTGGCCATGGCGGTGGTGGCAGGGATCGCGAAACTCGCCTGTGACGCCGCGCGCCTGAGCGGGCTCGGCGCGGTGCTGCTGCTCTTCTCCTTCGCCGTTGCCGCCAACGGCTCACCGGCTCCGGCGGACATCCTTCCCCAGACCGCGCTGGCCGCATCGGGTGCGGCCGTCGCCTGGGTGCTGGCCGTGTCGGGCTGGTTCGTACACCCGGACCGTCCGCGCCGTCTGGCCGTGGCCGCGGCTCTCCGCGAACTCGCGGAGCTGCTGGAGGCCATCGGCGAAGGGAAGGGCGGCGGACTCGTCCGCCACAGGGCGACCGCGGCCGTCCTGGAGGCGTACCGGACACTCGGCCTCATGCCGCCGACAGCCGCCGAACTCGGTGGCCGGGGCGACACGTGCGTTCGTCTGACCGACCTCTCCTGGTCGCTGCTGAACGGTTCCACCCGCCGACGGCCGCAGGACCCGACCGCCCTGGCACGGCGCCTGCGGGACCAGGCCCGCCTCCTGGTGAGCCGCCGTCGACGGGAACCGCGGCTGCTGCCCGAGCTGCCGCTCCCGCCCGTGGGCACCCTGGCCGGCCCGGTCGCCGTCGACGACCAAGAGCGCGCTCCCACCGGTTCCACGACCCGGCGCGACGCCGAACTGCGTGCCTCCGAACTGGTGACGGGGCAGCTCCACGGACGCCCCGGTCGCACGTCGGTCCTGCTCGTCCCCGCCCTGCGGATGGTCCTGGGCACCGGACTGGCGGGAGGGGCCGCGCTTGTGCTGGGCCTCGGCCACAGCTACTGGGCCGCGATCTCCGCCGCCGCGGTGCTGCACTCGGTCAACGTCCGTACGGCGACACAGCGCGCCATCCAGCGCACGCTGGGCACGGTCGCCGGACTGACGCTCGCTCTCGTGGTGCTCGCCGCGCGCCCCGATCCGGTGGTGCTCGTCCTGGTGATCGTCCTTCTGGAGTTCCTGCTGGAGTACGTCGTGGCCCGCAACTACGGTCTCGGCGTCGTCTTCCTGACACCCCTGGCGCTGCTGCTGACCGATCTGGCCGCCCCCTCGGCGGCCGGAGCCCTCGTCGAGGACCGGGCGCTGAGCAGCGTGCTCGGGATCGTCATCGCGCTGGGCTGTGCGCTCGTGGTGGTCCATGACCACGCAGCGGTACGGGCGGAGCGCGCGCTGGCCGCGTGCACCGAGGCGTCGGGGCAGGCGGAACGTGCCCTGGACGGACAGGCCGAGCCATCGGTCCCGGTCGTCCAGACGCGCCTGGCGGCGGCCGTCGTGGAGTTGCGCGAGGCCGACGACGCCGCGGCGGGCGAGCTCTGGCCGGCGGAGATCGATCCCACCGAACTCGCCGCCGCGGAGCAGCGTGCCTACCTTCTTCTGGAGCGGCTGGTCCGTCCCCGATGACGCGACGCCCGGCCTGCGCGCCCTTCCCCTCAGGTGGCAGGACCGATGGTCACCTTGACGTGCTTCATGAGCGGCTGGTCGCTCTGGGTGCTGTAGTCACCGAGTGCGCACAGCACGTTCATCTCGGGCATGTAGCCGGCGGCGCAGCCACGGGGAATGTCGTACGGGATGGCGAGGTAGCCGTTGAGGAACCGCCGGCTGCCGTCCTTGGCGGTGCTCGTGATGTCCACGGGCCCGAGGTCGGCGATTCCGCGTTCGCGCATGTCGGCCCGGTTCATGAAGACGAGCGTGCGCAGGTTCTTGATGCCGCGGTAGCGGTCGTTGTCGGAGTAGATGGTGGTGTTCCACTGGTCGTGGGACCGCATCGTGCCCAGCGCCAGGGTGCCGGGGGCGGGGACGACGTCGGGCAGGACGGCGGTGGAGAACTCGGCGCGACCGGACGGGGTGAGGAAGACCAGTTCGCGGGCGGGCTGCTTGATACGGAAGCCGAGGGGCAGGCGCACCCGGCGGTTGAAGTCCTCGAAGCCGTCGAGGGCCTTGGCCATGGTGTCCCGGATACGGTCGTAGTCCTCGATGTACCACTCCCAGGGCGTGGCGCTGTCGGGCAGGGCAGCGCGGGCCATGCCCGCGACGATGGCCGGCTCGGACAGCAGGTGCGGTGAGGCGGGGCGCTTCATGCCGATCGACATGTGGACCATGCTCATCGAGTCCTCGACGGACGTGCTCTGGATGCCCTTGCGCTGATGGTCCTTCTCGGTACGGCCGAGGCAGGGAAGGATGAGTGCCTGCCGGCCGTGGACGAGGTGGCTGCGGTTCAGCTTCGTGCTCACCTGCACCGTGAGGTCGCAGCTGCGCAGCGCCGCACAGGTGACCGGGGTGTCGGGCGCGGCGAGGGCGAAATTGCCGCCCATGCCGACGAACACCTTCACGTCGCCGCGCTGCATCGCCTCGATGGTCCTGACGGTGTCCAGGCCGTGTTCACGGGGCGGCTGGATCTCGCAGACCTCGGCGAGGCGGTCCAGGAACGCGTCGGTGGGGCGGTGGTCGATACCGCAGGTGCGGTTGCCCTGTACGTTGCTGTGCCCCCGCACGGGGGAGGGGCCGGCCCCCTCCCGGCCCAGATTGCCGCGCAGCAGGAGCAGGTTGACGATCTCCCGGACGGTGTCGACGCCGTGCTCGTGCTGGCTCACGCCCAGGCACCAGCTGACGATGCTGCGGTCGGCCTCGCCGTACACCCGGGCGGCTTTCAGGATGTCGGCGCGACTCAGCCCGGACTGGTTCTCGATCTCCTCCCACGGCGTGGCCTCGCACAGCGCGCGGTACTCCTCGAAGCCGGCGGTGTGGCGGTCGATGAACTCCTGGTCCAGGGCCTTGGGGTCGGTCGTGGACTGCTCCAGGACCGCCTTGGCCATGCCGCGCAGCAGAGCCATGTCGCCGCCGATGCGCGGCTGCAGGTTCAGGGTGCTGGTCCGCGTCGTCTTGAGGACGGCCATGTCCACGAAGTCGTGGGGAACGATGGTGCGTGTGGCGGCGGCCTCGACCAGCGGGTTCACGTGCACGATCTGGGCACCGCGATGGAAGGCCTCCGCCAGTGCGGTGAGCATCCGGGGCGCGTTGGAGGCGGCGTTGACCCCCAGGATGAACAGCGCGTCGGCGCTCTCCCAGTCCTTGAGGTCGACCGTTCCCTTGCCGGTTCCCAGGGCCGCCTGAAGGGCGCGACCGCTGGCCTCGTGGCACATGTTGGAGCAGTCCGGCAGGTTGTTCGTGCCCAGTTCACGGGCCATCAGCTGGTACAGGAACGTGGCCTCGTTGCCGAGGCGGCCGGAGGTGTAGAACGACGCCTGATTCGGGTTGTCCAGCCCGCGCAGCGCGCGGCCGACCACCTCGAACGCGTCCTTCCAGGTGATCGGGACGTAGTGGTCCGACACGGGGTCGTAGACCATCGGCTCGGTCAGTCGCCCCTGGTTCTCGAGGTCGTAGTCGCTCCAGCCGGACAGCTCGGTCACCGAGTGGGCGGCGAAGAACTCGCGTCCGACCCGCTTGCGGGTCATCTCCCAGGTGACGTGCTTGATCCCGTTCTCGCAGATGTCCAGGTGCAGCCCTTTGGTGTCATCCGGCCACGCGCATCCGGGACAGTCGAACCCGGTGTTCTCATGGTTCATGCGCATGATCGCCCGTGGGCCGTCCACAAGAGCGCCCTCGCGTACGAGGAAACGGGTCACGCTCTTGGCCGCGCCCCAGCCCGCCGCGGGGTGGTGGTAGGGGCGAAACTCCGGTTCCCCCTGGGGAGTGGGGCCCACCGCGGGCTCCGGACGTTCCTGGTCGTCACTGTTGGCGCTCACGACTTCCGACCTTCCACCATTTGGGCGCAGGGTGACAAAACGGCGCTTTCGGGAAAGGTATGTCCGTCGCCCCGGGCACGCCACTCGGCACTCCCGGCGCTGCCGGACCTGCCGCGCTGCCGCCCGGCCGACGCGCGGATAGCCTGAGGGCGCCCCTTGTGCCGGCCTTCGATGCCATGGCCCGGGGGAAGTCGTACGCGTCCGAGCCGTGGTCGTACGGGAAGGGTGAACCCTTCACCGGGCTGCCGAGGCAGCCCTCTCCGCGAGGTCCCGATGAACCACTGGTCAGTACTCTCCGCTGTTCCCCGACTTGTCGGCGCGGCAGTCCTCGGGGCGGCCGTCGGCGCGGTGGTCGGGGTGCTGACCGCCAACACGCCGCTGGGCGTCCTCGCGGGCATCGCCGCGGCGCTGACGGCCTTCGTGGTGGTGGGGTGGATCGTCCTGTGGCCCATGAACGCCGCAGTGACCCATTCCAAC
Organism: Streptomyces sp. NBC_00683; assembly: GCF_036226745.1. Taxonomy (NCBI): domain Bacteria; kingdom Bacillati; phylum Actinomycetota; class Actinomycetes; order Kitasatosporales; family Streptomycetaceae; genus Streptomyces; species Streptomyces sp. NBC_00683. The sequence goes on from NZ_CP109013.1 coordinate 7,935,899, forward strand.
GTCCGGCGCGAGGAATTCCGGCCCGTCGCCGAGGAGCTCGCCGTCGTCGGGTCAGCCCTGTGCGGGCTGCTCGGCATCGTGGTGCTGCTCCTGGTCGACGACGACGACCTGAGCCACGCCGCCGCCGCCACGGCGCTCTGCGGTGTGTTCATGGCCTGGGCGGCGCTCCACCTGATGTACGCCACCCGGTACGCGTACATCTACTACGTGCCGACTGCGGGCGGGATCGACTTCAACACCGACGACCCGCCGCAGTACAGCGACTTCCTCTACTTCAGTTACAACCTCGGGATGACCTACCAGGTCTCCGACACCGACGTGTCCAGTTCCATCATCCGTGCGGTGGCCCTGCGGCACTGCCTGCTGTCGTACGTGTTCGGCGCCAGCATCCTGGCGACCACGATCAACCTCGTCGCCGGAATCGTCACGCGTTGATACGGGGAGGCCGGCGGGTCAGGGGCGGCTGGTCAGGTAGCCGCCCATGTTGGTGAAGTACTCCGTCGCCGGCAACTCCCGGCCGTCCTCGGTCCGTACGCGTGTCACGGCCAGGCCGTGGTTGCGGCCCGTGCGGGCGTCGGCTCCGGCGACGATCACCACGCCGTCGCCCTCGCGGTAGAAGATGCGGCCGGGCGTACCGCCGTAGCGGCCCTCGGACACCACTGCGGCGAGGACCTCGAGCCGCTTGCCCTTGTGGAAGGCGTAAGCGCTGGGGTACGGCTCGGACTGGGCGCGGACCAGGCGTTCGAGGTCCTCGGCCGGCCAGTTCCAGTCGATCCGGATGTCCTCGGCGGAGCGCTTGTGGAAGAAGGTCGCCAGGGAACGGTCCTGCTTGGTGAACTCCGTCTGTCCGGACGCGATGAGCGCGAGTGCGCCGGTGGTGACCGGGGCGATGAGGTCGACGGTCTTGTGGAACAGGTCGGTGGCGGTGTCCGTCGGGCCGACGGCAACCGCCTCCTGCCGGACGATGTCCCCGGCGTCCAGTTCGTCGTCCATCATGTGCGCGGTGACGCCCACCTCGGGCTCGCCGTTGATGAGGGCCCAGATCAGCGGGGAGAAGCCGGCGTACTTCGGCAGCAGCGAGTCGTGGACGTTCAGCGTGCCGTGCCGGGGGAGGCCGAAGATGCGCGGGGGGATCCAGGTGCGCCAGTTGTTGGCGACGATGATGTCCGGGTCGGCCGCCTTGAGGCGCTCGAACAGTTCCTCGTCGTCCGGACGGTTGCGGATCAGGACCGGGACGCCGTGCTCCTCGGCGAGGTCGGCGACCGAGTCGCTCCAGATCTTCTCGTACGCGTGCTCACTCTTGGGGTGTGTCACGACCAGCACCACGTCGTGCTCGGAGTCCAGGAGGGCTTGCAGGGTGCGGTGCCCCCAGGTCTGGTATCCGAACATGACAACCCGCATGGGGTTCCTCCTCAGGGTAGGGACTGGTCGTTGGTCAGTAAAGCAAGCCTTACCTTAGTATGCAACGCGATGGCGTGAAGCCGTAGTTGGCGGGAGCTCCTGCGACCGCCCGTCCGGCCTGCCCTATCGACAGCTCCACGGGATTAGCTTAGGCTTACCTAAATTCCAGCGGGCCGCTTCGTCGGCGTGCTCACATCCCGTACCTTCCCCCACGCCTGACAGGCGGCTTCCCCGCACGATGGGAGTGACATGTCACAGGTTCTTCCTGGCGACGTAACACCGGTCCACGACCTCATTGGCATCGGCTTCGGCCCGTCCAATGTGGCCATGGCGATCGCGATCAGCGAGCACAACGCACGCGCCGGCTCACAGGAGGCGGTCAGCGCTCACTTCTTCGAGCAGCAGCCACGCTTCGGCTGGCACCGCGGCATGCTGATCGACGACGCGACCATGCAGGTGTCCTTCCTCAAGGACCTGGTGACGCTCCGGAACCCGACCAGTGAGTTCAGCTTCCTCTGCTATCTGAAGAGCAAGGGCCGGCTGGTCGACTTCATCAACCACAAGAACCTCTTCCCGCTGCGGGTAGAGTTCCACGACTACTTCGAGTGGGCCGCGGCCCAGGTCGACGACATGGTCTCCTACGGCAACGAGGTCGTCGGGGTCACACCCGTCGTCCGTGACGGCACCGTGGAGTACGTGGACGTGACGGTCCGGTCGGGGGAGGGTCTCGAGGTCCACCGGGCCCGCAACCTCGTCATCGGCACCGGGCTGCGTCCCCTCATGCCGGAGGGTGTCGAGCGCGGCGACCGCGTCTGGCACAACTCCGATCTGCTGGCGAAGGTCGCCGGGCTGGAAGGCACGTCGCCCTCCCGGTTCGTCGTCGTGGGCGCCGGGCAGAGCGCCGCCGAGAACGTCGCCTACCTGCACCGCGTCTTCCCCGAGGCCGAGATCTGCGCGGTCTTCTCGCGCTACGGCTACAGCCCCGCCGACGACAGCAGCTTCGCCAACCGGATCTTCGATCCCGAGGCGGTCGACCAGTACTTCACGGCGCCCGACGAGACCAAGCGCAAGCTGATGGACTACCACGGCAACACCAACTACGCCGTGGTGGACATCGACCTCATCGACGACCTGTACCGCCAGGCGTACCAGGAGAAGGTCCTCGGGACCGAACGGCTGCGCTTCGTCAACGTGTCCCGGCTCACCGGTGTCCAGGAGACGCCGGAGAAGGTCCGGTCCACCGTGAAGTCCCTCGTCACGGGTGAGGAGAGCGAGCTCGACGCCGACATCGTGGTGTTCGCCACCGGCTACAGCCCCGTCGACCCGCTCGGCCTCCTCGGCGACGTCGCGGACCGCTGCCTGCGCGACGACGAGGGCCGTGTCCGCGTCGAGCGCGACTACCGCATAGCGACCGACTCCGACCTGCGTTGCGGCATCTATCTGCAGGGCGGCACGGAGCACACGCACGGCATCACGTCGTCCCTGCTGTCCAACACCGCGATCCGGGTCGGCGAGATCCTGGACTCGCTGCTCGACCGGGGCGTCAAGTCCGCCTCCGACGAGGCCAGGCCGGTCGCGGACGGAGCCGGGAGCACAGTCCGCTAGCCCGCAGTCGCGGGGGATCAGGGCCGAGGCGCGGGGTGACCGACTGCCGCGCCTCCGCAGTGGATCAAAGGGATAACGTACGTCGACATGAGCACGACTGCAGTTGAGCGCCTCGCGACCGGGGGAACAACGCAAGCCCGCCGGCGCCGGGTTGTGGGTTTGGCCACGCTTGTGGTGATCCTCCTGATCGTGGGGGTGATGTCGTTGGCCGTCGGGGCGCGCGCGTTGAGCCCTGGCGAGGTGTGGCACGGGCTGTTCGCCGCGCCGGACTCCGACCAGCGGCTCACCGAGATCAGGCTCATCGTGGAGACCGTGCGGGTGCCCCGGACGGTGCTCGCCATCGTGGCGGGCGTCGCCCTGGGGGTCGGCGGGGCGCTGATCCAGGGGTACACGCGCAACCCCATCGCCGACACGGGCCTGCTGGGGGTGAACTCCGGAGCCTCGTTCGCCGTGGTGACGGTGATCGCCCTGTTCGGGCTCTCCAACCCGTTCCAGTACGTCTGGTTCGCCTTCCTGGGAGCCGCGGTCGCCGGCGTCGTCGTGTTCGGACTGGCGAGCATCGGCCGGGGGGCGGGCAACCCGCTGACGCTCGCACTGGCCGGGCAGGGGATCACGGTGTTCCTCGCGGCGATGACCACGGCGGTCGCGCTGGCGGACAAGGAGTCGCTGAACGCGCTGCGGTTCTGGAACGCCGGTTCCGTGGCCGGGGTCGGGTTCGACGTCATCTGGCCGGTGACCGCGTTCATCGCGGTCGGGCTGGTGCTGGCCCTGACTCAACTGCCCACCCTCAACCTGCTCAACCTGGGTGACGACGTGGCGCGAGGGCTCGGGGTGAACATCGCGCTGAGCCGGACCGTCGGCATCGTCGCGATCACCCTGATGGCGGGCGCGGCGACGGCCGCGTGCGGACCCATCGCGTTCCTCGGGCTCATGGTGGCCCACGTGGCCCGGTACCTGACCGGCCCGGACTATCGCTGGCTGGTGCCGTACGCGGGTCTGCTCGGAGCCGTCGTCCTGCTGGTCTGTGACATCGTGGCCCGTTTGGTGGTGCGGCCGGGTGAGCTGGACGCGGGAGTCGTCGTCGCCCTCCTCGGCGCCCCGTTCTTCGCGGCCCTGGTGTGGCGAGGAAAGTTCAGGAACGCATGAATGTGACAGATGTGAAGCCGTCGGTGGCGCCGGGATTGCGCCTGGGCCATGTGTCGTTCGTATGGCGGCCCTGGCTCCTGTGCGTCACGCTGCTGCTGATGACGGCGACCTTCCTGGTGTTCTGCCTGTCCGTCAGCATCGGGGACTTCCCCATCGGCCTCTCCCGGGTGATCGCCACGCTCCTCGGCAGGGGCGAGCAGTTCGACGAGTTCATCATCATGGATCTGCGTATGCCGCGGGCCCTGGCCGGGCTCGTCGTGGGCATCGCCCTGGGAGTGTCCGGGGCGATCACGCAGTCCATCGCGCGCAATCCGCTCGCCAGCCCGGACATTCTGGGTATCACCGGAGGAGCCAGCGCGGTCGCGGTGTTCCTGGTGACGGTGTCGGGCGGTACCGCCGCGGCGGTCGTCAACTCCGTGGGCCTGTCCGCCGCGGCGCTCGCCGGCGGCCTCGGAACGGGGCTCCTGGTGTACTTCCTGGCGTGGCGGCGCGGGATCGACGGCTTCCGGCTCATCCTCATCGGCATCTCGGTGAGCGCCGCGATGGAGGCGATCACGACCTGGCTGCTGGTCTCGGCCGACATCAGGGATGTGGCACGGGCCCAGACATGGCTGGTCGGCTCGTTGGACAACCGGTCCTGGGACGAGGTCGAAGTCGCGCTGTGGGGCACGCTCGTGCTCATGGCCGCCGTGGCCTGCGTCGCGTTCCAGTTCAAGCCGATGCACCTCGGCGACGAGATCGCCGCGGGTCTCGGCGTCCGGTACTCGTGGGTGCGGGCGGTCCTCCTGCTGTGCGCGGTGCTGCTGGCCGCCATGGCGGTGAGCGCGGCCGGTCCCGTTCCGTTCGTCGCGCTGGTGGCGCCGCAGGTGGCGATGCGTCTGGCGAGGTACCCGACCCCGCCGATGGTGGCCTCCGGCATGGTCGGGGCGTTGCTGCTGATCGGCGCCGACCTGTTCGCGCGTACGGCACTGCCGATCAGCCTCCCCGTCGGCGTGGTCACCGCCGCGATCGGCGGCCCCTTCCTCGTGTACCTGCTGGTGCGCGCGAACCTCAGATAGAGCACGCACAGGCTTCGGCAATCCAGGCAATCTTGACTAGAGGGGGGCTTGTGGCCGCTCAGTACATCACCGAGATCGAGTCCGGCGTCGATGACGTCGCACGGCTGGCAGCCAGGGGCGTCACGGTCGGGTACGGCAGCCGGACCGTCATCGACGGCCTCGACGTGGCGATCCCGCCAGGGGTGATCACCACGATCATCGGCCCCAACGGCTGCGGGAAGTCGACCCTGTTGCGCACCCTGACGCGGCTGCTCAAGCCGACCGGCGGCACGGTCGTGCTGGACGGTGAGGACATCGCCCGGCTCAGGTCCAGGGACGTGGCGAAGAAGCTCGGTCTGCTGCCGCAGGCACCGGTCGCGCCGGAGGGGCTGACCGTCTCCGATCTGGTCGCCAGGGGGCGTCATCCGCACCAGAGCTGGCTGCGGCAGTGGTCGTCGGACGACGCCGATGTCGTGGAGCGCGCGCTGGCCATGACCGGGGTGTCCGAACTGGCGGACCGTCCGGTCGACTCGCTGTCCGGCGGACAGCGTCAGCGCGTATGGATATCGATGACGCTGGCCCAGGGCACCGACCTGCTGCTGCTGGACGAGCCGACCACCTACCTGGATCTGGCGCACGCGATCGACGTGCTCGACCTGGTGGACGACCTGCACGAGTCGGGATGCACGGTGGTCATGGTGTTGCACGACCTCAATCTGGCCACGCGTTACAGCGACAACCTCATTGTGATGAAAGAGGGTTCGATCCTCGCGCAGGGTCACCCGCGCGACGTGATCACGGCCGAGCTGCTGCAGGAGGCGTTCGGGCTGCGCGCCATGGTGATCGAGGACCCGGTGGGCGACCGGCCGCTCATCGTTCCGATCGGCCGGACGCACGTCCAGTTCAACTGAGGGCCGAGTAAGGGAAATCGTCAAGGTTAGGCTAGGCTAACCTCACCAACGCAGGATAAGGTTTGGCTGCCCTTAGACGGGGGCACGCGGACAGCGCGAAAGCAAGGGATTCCCGGATGCTCCTCCATAGAACGACGACGGTCACGAAGTCCTGGCGGCGGTTGGCGGCCGTCGTGTCCGCCGCGACGCTCGGCGTCGGCCTTCTCGCCGGATGTGGTTCCGACACGGCGGACAAGAAGACTGACAAGGCTCCGGCCGCCGCCTCCGGCGCGTTCCCGGTCACCGTGGAGCACGCGTTCGGATCGACGAAGATCGACAAGGCCCCCAAGCGGGTCGTCACCGTCGGCTACACGGACGATCAGACCGTCCTGGCCTTCGGTATCAAGCCGGTCGGCATGGTCGACCAGTACCCGAACCCGGCCGGTCAGTCCCCCGACATCAACACCCAGTGGCCCTGGGTCAAGGACAAGTGGGGCGACGCCCGCCCCGAGGTCGTCATGAAGAACGGCGACGCGGGCCCCAACTTCGAGAAGATCGCCTCCCTGCGGCCGGACCTGATCCTCGCCGTCTACTCCGAGGTCGACCAGGCCGCCTACGACAAGCTCTCCAAGATCGCTCCCACGGTGGGCCGCACCAAGGGCGAGAAGGAGCTCTTCAGCGCACCGTGGCAGGACAACGCGGTCCACATCGCCAAGGCGCTCGGCAAGGAGGCCGAGGGCACCGCGATGGTCAAGAGCGTCCAGGGCCAGCTCGACGCGGCCCGTGAGGCGCACCCGCAGTTCGGCAAGGAGACCGCTGTCGCGGTGTCCTGGTACAAGGACTCGATCTCGGCCTTCACCACCACCGACGTGCGCGGCCGACTGCTGACGGGCATCGGCTACAAGGGTGCGACGGAGATCGACAAGATCGCCGGCGGCGAGTTCTCCACCGCCCTCTCCCCGGAGCGCGTCGACCTGATCGACGTCGACCGCATCGTCGTCATCAACGACAAGGCGGACACGGAAGCGCTGAAGAAGTTCGAGCTGTTCAACAACCTGTCCGCGGTCAAGGCCGGCAAGGTCTCGTACCTGCTGGACAGTGAGGGCCCGGCGGTCGGTGCGGCTCTGTCCCAGGGCACCCTGCTGTCCATGCCGTACGGGGTCGACGAGCTCGTCAAGTCGGTCGAGTAGAGATGGTGGTCAACCTGTCCAGCCCCCGGCCCGAACCGGTCCGCGCGTGAGTGTCACCGATACACGCGTCGCACCGGCAACACTGCGCACGGCGACCGGACGCGAGGGCACCCGATGGGTGGCGGCGCACTGCCGCGAGTTGCCATGGCTGACCGCCGCCACCGTGTTCACCACGGTGGCGGGGGCAGCGCTCCAGGTGCTCCCGGTCCTGCTGCTCGGCCAAGTGGTCGACGGGGTCGTCGAAGGCGAATCCCGCTCGGTCCTGGTCACGATCGGGGCGTTGATGGTGGCCGCCGCGGTGTTCGGCGCGGCGGCCACCGCGGCGTCGACGTACCTGATCGGGCGGCTGGGTGCGGATCTGCTCGCGCGGCTGCGCGAAGGTGCCGTCCGGGCGGTGCTCGGGATGCCGAGCGCGCGCATCGAGCAGGTCGGCCGGGGAGATGTGCTCTCCCGGGTCGGTGACGATGTGGCCGTGCTGTCCAGGGGTATCCGAACGGCCATCCCCACGGTGTTCTCGGCCGGAGTGCTGGTCGCCATCGCCACGGCCGGCATGTTCGGACTGGACTGGCGGCTCGGCCTCGCGGGCGCCGGCGCACTGCCCGCGTACGCGCTGGCCCTGCGCTGGTACCTCCCCCGCTCCGCCCCGCTCTACCGCAAGCAACGGGCCGCCCAGGCGGACCGTGCGCAGGCGTTGATCAGCGGCCTGAACGGGATCGACACCGTCCGGGCGTACCGCCTCGAGGGCGCCTTCCGCGAGAAGGTGACCAGTGAGTCCTGGCGGGTGCGCGATCTCGGCATCGAGGTGTTCCGGTTCTTCGGCCGGTTCGTCGGCCGGGAGAACCGCGCCGAGTTCATCGGTCTGGTCCTCATCCTCGTGGTGGGGTACGCCCTGCTGGAGGCCGACATGGCCAGCCTGGGCGAGGTGTCGGCGGCCCCGCTGATGTTCCACCGGCTGTTCACGCCGCTGGGCGCCATCATGTTCACCTTCGACGAGGCGCAGAAGTCGGGCGCCAGCCTGACCCGGCTGGTCGGGGTGCTGGGGGAGGCCGCGGAGGAGCGCCTGGTGGGCGACTCCACCGTCGCGCCGGCCAAGGCCGTGCCGTACCCGGTGACGGTGGAGGGACTGACGTTCACCTATCCCGACACCGAGGATCCCGTCCTACGGGATGTCAGCCTGTCGATCCCGGCGGGCGGTTCGCTCGCCCTGGTGGGGGCGACGGGCGCGGGCAAATCGACGCTGGCCGCGCTGATCGCGGGCATCGGGACCCCGCAGGCCGGATCGGTGCGTATCGGGTCGAGCGACCTGGCCGGAATGGACGAGGCAGGCGCACGTGCCCTGGTGAGCATCCTGACGCAGGAGACGCACGTGTTCTCCGGTCCGCTCGCCGACGATCTGCGGCTGGCCGCGCCGGAAGCGACCGATGCGGAACTGATGGGCGCGTTGCGCACCGTTGGTGCCGACGGGTGGGTCCAGGCGCTGCCCGACGGACTGCACAGCATGGTCGGCGAGGGCGGAGAGCGCCTGGACGTGACCAAGGTCGCCCAGGTGGCCCTGGCCCGGCTGGTGTTGGGCCGGGCCCCGGTGGTGGTGCTCGACGAGTCGACCGCGGAGGCGGGCAGCGAGGGCGCCGCAGAGCTGGAGCGGGCCGTGCTGGCCGCGTGCGCGGGCCGGACCACGTTGTTCGTGGCGCACAGGCTGACCCAGGCGATGGCGGCGGACCGGATAGCTGTGCTGGACGCCGGGCGCGTGGTGGAGCAGGGAACGCACGAGGAGTTGGTGGCTCTCGGCGGCCGCTATGCCCGACTGTGGCGGGCCTGGCGTGAAGGTAGTTAGGTAAGCCTGACTTAGGGTAGCCTAACTTCCATACCTTGGAAGGGACACTGAGTCTTCGATGATGGATCCGAACGCTCGACTCGTACTGCTTTCTCCCGCGAGCCTGGCCGACGTGCGCCGGCGGACCGGTAACCGCTCCGACAGGACCATCGCCGAAGCGTGCGCCATAGGTCTCTCGTACTGGGCGACCGGCCTGGGGCCCGACGGCATCGACCTCACCCCGGGGACCCTGTTCGCGGATGTTCTCGGGTGGGTCGACAACGGCGGTTCCGGGCCTGTCGGTTGGGAGGTCGGTGCGGACGGCCGGAGCATCGCCGTCCCCGAAGGCGTCCTGCGGGCCGACGCACAGCTCGCCCTGGAGGACCTGGCCGACTTCCCGGACCGGCCCATCGGCAGCATCGGCCCGTCCGGTGCGGCGGCGCGGATCGAAGCCCTGGCCGAGTGGAACGACACCGACGCCGACCGGGTCCGCCCGACCATGGTGGAGATGTTCCGCGAGCAGGCGCGGGCCAGGCCCGACGCCGTTGCCGTCGTCGACGAGAACCGGTCGCTGACCTACCGTCAGGTGGCCGAACTGTCGGCGCAGCTGGCCCACCATCTGGTGGGACGCGGACTCACCGCGGAACAGGTCGTCGGTATATCGCTGGGCCGCTCCGCCGACATGGTGATCGGGCTGCTCGGTGTGCTCCAGGCAGGCTGTGCGTTCGTGCCGCTCGATCCGCAGTGGCCCGCCGCGCGCCGCGCCGTCGTCGTCGAGGACGCCCGGGTCGTGCTGCAGCTCAACGACTCGGGCGAGCACAACCCGGGTGAACCGGAAGCCGTGGCCGTGGACCTCGGCGACTGGAAGTTCGCCTCCCGCCCCGTCGAGGCGCCCGAGGTCACCGTCCCCGGCGACGCCCTGGCGTACGTGATCTTCACGTCCGGTTCCACCGGGCGGCCCAAGGGCGCGATGATCCGGCACGAAGCGATCAGCGAGCGCCTGCTGTGGCAGGTCGACGAGATCCTGCGCTTCGGCCATGACGACGCGTCACTCTTCAAGGCCCCGCTGTCCTTCGACATCTCCATCAACGAGATCTTCCTGCCGCTGGTGTCCGGCGGCAGGCTCGTGGTCCTGCGGCCCGGCGGCGAACGCGACCCGCACCACCTGCTGAGCGTGATCGCCGAACACCGCGTCACCTTCACGTACCTGGTGTCGTCCATGCTGGACGTGCTGCTGGAGATCGCGGGCGACTCCGGGCGGCTGGACAGTCTGCGGCACGTGTGGTGCGGCGGCGAGGTGCTGACCCCGGAGCTGTACGAGCGCTTCCGTACCCGGCTCGACATCCCCATGTACCACGGCTACGGCCCGGCCGAGACGACGATCGGCGTCAGCCACGTCATCTACCGGGGCGAGGCGGAACGCCTGTCGACATCGATCGGCAAGGCCAACCCCAACACCCAGCTGTACGTGCTCGACGACGAACTGCGCCCCGTCCCCGTCGGTGTCGGCGGCGAACTGTACGTGGGCGGATTCCTCCTGGGGCGCGGCTACGTCAACGCGGCCGGCCTGACGGCGTCCCGGTTCGTGGCGAACCCCTTCGCGGGGGACGGGTCCCGGCTGTACCGGACCGGTGACCTCGCGCGCTACGCCCCGGACGGGTCGCTGGACTTCCTCGGCCGGGCCGACAACCAGATCAAGATCCGCGGCATGCGTCTGGAGATCGAGGACGTCGAGGCCGGTCTCGCGGAGCACCCCGGCGTACGGCACACCTGCGTCGTCGCCAAGAAGAACACGGCGGGCGGCACCTACCTCGTGGGGTACGTGATCCCGGCCGCCGGCAGCGAGGACCTGCGCGCCGACGAGGTCAGGGCGTGGGCCGTGGAGCACATGGTGGAGTACATGGTGCCCGCCCACACCGTCGTGATGAAGGAGTTCCCGCTCACCGCGAACGGCAAGCTCGACCGGAAGGCGCTGCCCGAGCCGGTCATCGGTACCGGTTCGGTCGTCCCGCCCGCCACCGAGAACGAGCGCGTGGTGTGCGCGACGGTCGCGGCGGTACTGCGGCTCGACGAGGTCGGCGTCGACCAGGACTTCTTCCGGCTCGGCGGAGACAGCATCCTGGCCATCTCCCTGCTGAGCGCGCTGCGCGAGGCGGGCCTGTACGTCACGGCACGCCAGATCTTCACCAACAGTGTCGTGGGCGCGCTGGCGGCGGTGGCGAGCCGCGAGGACGTGTCCACGGTGCGGCACGGCGACGTGGCGACCGGTTCCGTCGTCGGATCGCCCATCGTGCAGTGGCTCGGTGAGACCACGGACGCCATCGACGGCTTCGTACAGTCGATGGTCCTGAACACCCCGGCGGACCTGACCGCCGACGCCCTGGACGAGATCCTCACCGCCGTGGTCGGACGCCACGACATGCTGCGCGCCCACTTGGTGCGCGGTGAACGCTGGAGCTTCGACATCCCCGAGGCGGCCCCGGCAGCCGCGGTGTGGCAGGAGAGCGACCGTCCCCTCGACGCGTGCGTGGAACTCGCCACCGACGGGCTGGACCCGGACAACGGCGTGATGCTGCGAGCCGTCTGGCGACCGGAGTCGCGCCAGCTGGTCGTCGTCGTGCACCACCTGGTGATCGACGGCGTGTCCTGGCGGGTCCTGATGGAGGACCTGGCCACGGCGTGGCGCCAGGTCTCCTCCGGCGAAGCGGTCGAACTGCCTTCGGTGGGCACGTCGTTCCGGCGCTGGACCGAACTGCTCCAGCAGGCGGAATTCGACGCGGACCGTGCCTACTTCGAGCGCCCCCTGCCGGGAGTGGACGAACCCGTGGGCAGGCGCGCGCTGTCCGAAGCCGACACGGTCGTCCGGGAGCGCACCCGGACCGTCTCCGTCGGCCCCGAGATCACGGCCGCGCTGCTGGGCGAGATTCCCGCGAAGTTCCACGCGGGCGTCAACGACGTCCTGCTGACCGCGCTCGCGGTCTCCCTCGCCCGGTGGCGCCGCGACCTCGGGCAGGACCAGACGTTCGCGCACATCGAACTCGAGGGCCACGGGCGCGAAGGCCGGTTCGTGGCGGGCGCCGCCGGCTTCGAGCCCGAACTGTCGCGGACCGTGGGCTGGTTCACCACCCTGTTCCCGGTGACCGTCGACCCCGGCGCGGCAACCGACCTCACGGCACCCGAGTACCTGGCCGCAGCACTCAAGGCGGTCAAGGAAGACCTCGCCAGGGTGCCCAGCAACGGCGTTTCCTACGGTGCCCTGCGCTACCTGGCCGACACCGGGTTCGACGCGCCCGCACCCCAGGTGCTGTTCAACTACCTGGGACGCTTCGACTCCGGCGCGACCAGAGACTGGCAGCCCGCGGGCACCACCGGGCAGTTGGGCGAGAAGCGTGACCCGAGGATGCGCCTCCCGCGTCCCCTGGAGTTCAACGCGATCGCCGAACCCGCGTCGACCGGCGAGTACGAGCTGGTCACCACCATCTCCTGGCCCGACGGGATGTTCACCGACGAGGACATCGCGACCGTCGGCGAGTACCTGCGGGCGGCCCTGGCCGGACTGGCCGCACTCGACCAGGGCGGCCACTCTCCCAGTGACTTCGGCCTGGTGACGCTCACGCAGGCCGACGTCGACGCCCTGGACGGACCGGAGCTGCGGGACATCCTGCCGCTGACCCCGTTGCAGGAGGGCCTGTACTTCCACTCGGTCTTCGACGACGACTCGGCGGGCAGCTACGTCGAGCAGCAGTTGCTGACCCTGGAGGGCGAGGTGGACGCCGACCGGCTCACGGCGGCGGCCACCCGGCTGCTCAGCCTGTATCCGAACCTGGCCGCCAGGTTCGTGGCCCTCGCCGACGGCCGTGTGGTCTCCGTGCTGGAGAGCGGCGCCCAGGCGCCGTTCACCACGCTGGACCGCCCCGGCATCACCGACGCCGAGATCCGCGACTACGCCGAGCGGGACCGCCGTGCCGGATTCGACCTGGCCACCGGCCCGCTGATGCGGTACACCCTCGTCCGCGCGGGCTCCGGCCGGAACGTACTGGTGCAGACCGTGCACCACATCATCGCCGACGGCTGGTCGGTGCCCCCGATGCTGCGTACCCTGCTGGCCGAGTACCACCGGCCGGGGACCGCGTTCCAGATCGGCGGTTTCCCCGACTACGTGCACTGGCTCGCCGGACGCGACGACGACGAGAGCGACCGCGTCTGGCACGACCAGCTCGCGGATCTGCCCGGCCCCTCACTGGTCGCCGAAGGGCACACACCCTCCGACCGGTTCACCGACATCGCCGTGGAGCCGACGGACGACATCGACGCGGCAGCCCGGTCGGCCGGCGTGCCGCTCAGCGTGGCCGTGCACAGCGCGTGGGCGGTGACGCTGGGCGGCATCCTGCAGGGCAGGGACGTGGTGTTCGGCTCCACGGTGTCCGGGCGTGACGCGGATGTGCCCGGTATCGGGGACATGGTGGGCCTGTTCATCAACACGATCCCCGTACGCGCCCGGTGGGAGGACACCACCACGGCGGGCGACCTGCTCGCCTCCGTACGGGAACACCAGAGCGCGGTGCTGCCGCACCAGCACGTCTCGCTGGCGAGGATCGGCCGGCAGGCCGGCGCCGGTTCCCGCTTCGACACCCTGGTGGTGTTCGACGTCGCGACCGACGTGGACGCTCTGCGGGGACCCGACGACGAGCTGGTCATCGCCGACATCGTCAACGAGGGCGCCCCGCACTACCCGTTGACGCTGGTGGTCGAGCGCGCACTCGACGGCCGTCCCCGCTTCAACCTGATCTACGACGGTGAGCTGCTGCGCGAAGCGAGCGCCCGGGCCGTCCTGAGCACCTTCACCCGGACCCTCACCGGCCTCCTGACCCGGCCGGACGCACCGGTCGACGACCTGGCACCCGACGACGCCCGACGCCCCGAGCGGATCACCCCGACGACCCTGGGCGCGCTGTTCGACGCCGCCGCGAACCGCGACCCCGCCGCCACCGCCGTCACCCAGTGCGCTCTCGACGGCAGCACCAGGTCACTGACCTACGGGGAACTGGAGGCGGCGAAGAACGAGCTGGCCTCGGCTCTTCGAGCGGCCGGTGTCGGACCGGGCGAGCGCGTGGCCGTCGCCGTCCCCCGCTCCCTGGAGCAGGTCGTCGCCCTCGTCGCGATCGTCTCCGCGGGCGGCGCGTACGTGCCGCTGGACCTGGCGTACCCGGACGAACGACTGGAGTACATCCTCTCCGACGCCGCTCCGCAGGTCGTTCTCGTCGACCGTGAACAGCGGGACCGCTTCACCGAACTGCTGACCCGGGAAGGCCTGTCGGCCCGCGTGCTCGTCCAGGGGGACGAGCTGCCGCAGGCCGACGAGCTGCCCGACGACACCGCGGCAGGCTGGTACGACCCGGCGTACGTGATCTACACGTCCGGATCGACCGGCAGGCCCAAGGGCGTCGTCGTCCCGCACTCCAGCGTGGTGGCACTGCTCGCGAACACCCGGCCCGACATGGACTTCGGCCCGCAGGACGTGTGGGTCCAGTTCCACTCGTACTCCTTCGACTTCGCTGTCTGGGAGCTGTGGGGCGCGCTGGTGCACGGCGGAGAGCTGCTGGTGCCGGAGTACGCGCTGACCCGTTCCCCGGTCGACTTCCACCGGCTGGTCCAGGAGCGCGGAGTGACCGTGCTCAACCAGACCCCGTCGGCGTTCTACCGGTTCATCGAGGCCGACCGGCACGCCGGCGGGCCGGCCACCGCACTGCGCCGGATCATCTTCGGCGGCGAAGCACTCGACCCCGTGCGGCTGCGCGGCTGGGTCGACCGGCACGGCACCCGTTCGCCCGAGCTGGTCAACATGTACGGCATCACCGAGACCACCGTCCACGTCACCCACCGGGTGCTCACCGACGAGGACTTCGGCGAGGACGTCAGCCCGATCGGCGGTCCGATCCCCGGCCTGGTCACCTACCTGCTCGACGACCGGCTCCGGCCGGTACCGCCGGGCCGTGTCGGCGCCATCTACGTCGCCGGCGACCAGGTGTCCCTCGGCTACCTGGGCAGGCCCGGACTCACCGCGGGCCGCTTCGTCGCGAACCCGTTCGCGGGCGACGGCTCCCGCATGTACCACACGGGCGACCTCGCGCTCCGCACGCTCGACGGCGAGCTGCAGTTCGCCGGCCGCGCCGACGACCAGGTGCAGCTCAAGGGATTCCGTATCGAGCTCGGCGAGGTGGAGGCCGCGATCCGGGAACTCGACGGCGTGGTCGATGTGGCTGTCACCGTGGCGGAGGGCGGCGAGCACCTCGTCGCGCACGTCGTGGGACGGGTGCCCGGCGACCTCACCGGCCTGCTGTCGGCGAAGCTGCCCGTGCACATGGTGCCGGGCCGGGTCCTGCCGGTCGACGCCCTCCCGCTGACGGTCAACGGCAAGCTGGACCGCAAGGCCCTGGCCGAGCGTGCCGCACAGGACGACACCCCGGCCGCGGGCGATTCCGTACCCGCCGCACAGGGCGACGCCCCGGCGGCCACGGGCGACTCCGCACTCGCCGCACTGGTCGGCATCTTCGCCGAGACGCTGCCCGGTTCCGCGGACGTGGACGGTGACACCGACTTCTTCATGGCCGGGGGCGACAGCATCGTCGCCATCACCGTGATCAACCGGGCCAGAGCGCTCGGACTCCCGATCGCGCCCCGCGACGTGTTCCTCCTCAAGACACCGCGCGCGCTCGCCGAGCACCTTCAGACGCGCACTCCGCAGACCGCGGTCGCCGAGCCCGCCCGCCGCGAGGACGGCCCGCTGCCGCCGACGCCGATCATCCTGCGCCAGCGGGAACTGGGCGGCTCGCTCGCCCGGTTCGCCCAGGCCAGGGCGCTGGTGGCGGCCGAGGGCACCGGGTTCGCCGATGCCGAGCGCGCCGCGAACGCGGTCGTGGCCGCGCACCCCGCCCTCCGGCTGCGACTGCACGTCGAGCACGGGGTGTGGGCACTGCGCACCGAACCCGCCCGTGAGGTCACCGTCGTCCGGACGGACACGGACGACGCGACGGCCGCGGCGAACGAAGCCGCCGGGCGCCTCGATCCCGAGTCCGGAGAAGTGATCGCGTTCTCCTGGCTCGCGGCGAGCCGGACCCTGGTGGTCACCGTGCACCACATAGCCGTCGACTCGGTGTCCTGGCTCGTCCTGCTGGACGACCTGGCCGCCGCCATGGGCGGGGCCCCGCTCGCACCGCCGACCACGTCCTACGCCGAGTACGCCGAAGCGCTGAACTCCGGGTCCTCCCACGCCACCGACGACCTCGGGCACTGGATCACCACGCTCCAGGCACCGGCGCTGCTGCCCGCGGTCGAGGGTCTGCACGGGACCACCGTCGTGCTCGCCGCCGACGTGAGCGACCGGGTGACGCGTACCGCCCCCTCCGTACTGGGCGTCGGCCTCACCGAGTTGCTGTGCGGCGCGCTGCGGACCGCGCTGACACAGATCCAGCGCTCGCCCACCGATCTCGCGATCGAACTGGAGCGGCACGGCCGGGTCCCGGCGCTGGAGCACCACGACTACACCCGTACGGTCGGCTGGTTCACCTCCATCGCCCCGGTGCGGCTCACGGCGCACACCGACCCCGTCGCGGCGGCGCGCGAACTCGCCGAACGCCAGCCGGACGAGCGCGGCCACGTCGCCTACGGCCGGCTCAGGTACCTCAACCCGCAGACGGCCCCCCTGCTGAAGGCCCGTCCGCAGGTGCTGTTCAACTACCTCGGACGGGGCAGCGAGTCCCAGGCGCTGCACATCACCGGCGGGGACCAGGGCAGCCCGTACGCCGTCGAGGTCAACGCGTGGACCGACGACACCACCGGAAGCCTGCACGCGTCGTTCACCCTCGCCGACGGCATCCC
Organism: Streptomyces sp. NBC_00683; assembly: GCF_036226745.1. Lineage (NCBI taxonomy): Bacteria > Bacillati > Actinomycetota > Actinomycetes > Kitasatosporales > Streptomycetaceae > Streptomyces > Streptomyces sp. NBC_00683. The sequence continues at coordinate 7,952,859 of NZ_CP109013.1, forward strand.
CGACGAGATCGCCGTGCACTGGCTGGGCGCACTGCAGCGCATCGCCGAGGCCTCCGCGACGGCCGAGCGCACGGCACCGGTCACACCGCTCCAGAGGGGCCTGTTCTTCCAGGCCCAGATGGCGGGCGAAGCCGGACACTACGTCGCGCAGAGCTACTTCACCTTCGACCGGCGCCTGGACACCGACGCGCTGGCCGAGGCGATGGCGTACGTGATCGCACGGCACCCGGTCGTGGGCGCCGGTTTCACCACCGACGACAACGGAAACCCGGTCCAGGTGATCAAGGCGGGCCGGCGGGTCGCCGTCCGCACGGTCCATCCGGAGACGGACGCGGACGTGGAAGCACTGCGCATCCGGGACCGTGACACGGGATTCGACCCGGACGAGCCGCCGATGGTCCGGCTGACCGTGGTCCGTCTGCCCGACGACCGCGACGGTCTGCTGCTCAGCTACCACCTGCTGCTGTGGGACGGCTGGTCCCGCGAGATCCTGCTGCGGGACCTGTTCGACGCCTATCAGGCCGTCCTCGCCGGCGAACGGCTGGACGCGACACCGGTCACACCCGGATTCGAGGACTACGCCCGGGCGCTCGACGCCAGGGACCCCGCCGTATCCGAACGCTTCTGGGCGGAGCATCTGGCCGGCCTCACCGGCCCGACGCTCCTCGCCGGACCGAACCCGACCCTCACGGACGACCTGCCGCGCGCACTCGTGCACAAGCTGTCCGCCGAACAGTCGGAACTGCTGCGGGAAGCGGCCAGGGCCCACGGCGTCACGCTGAACTCGGTGCTGACCGGCGCCTTCGGCCTCCTGCTGGGCGCGCACACGGGCCGGAGCGACGCCGCGTTCGGCGTGACCGTCTCCGGCCGTGAGGGCGAGGGACTGTCCGACATCGTCGGCGTGCTGCTCAACACCGTGCCCATGTGGACGCGGGCACGGCCGGACGACACCGTCGGTGAGTACCTGTCGGCCGTCCAGACGGCGAGGGTCGCGGCGATGGAGCACGAGCACCTGGGACTCGGCGAGATCCAGCGGGCCAGCGGGCACGACACCCTGTTCGACAACCTGTTCGTGCTTCAGAACTTCCTGGACATGGACGCGTTCGCCGAGATGAACGCCAGGCACGGCATCACCTCGGTGAAGGCCGACGACTCGACGCACTACCCGTTCACCTGGGTCGTCACGCCCGGCGACCGGCTCACCGTCAAGCTGGAGCACCGCGACGGCGACACCGGGAACGCCCGTCGTCTCCTCGACGACTACCTGCGCGTGCTCGAGGACCTGGCCCGCTCCACCGGCCCGGTCGGCGCACTGCCCGGTCCGGGTCCCGAGCCCGAGCCCGCCGAGCGCACGGACGTCGGTACGGACACCGTCGTCGACCGGTTCGACCGGGCGGCGGACCGTGACCCGCAGCGGGTCGCCCTCGTCGCCCACGGCGCGACCATGACCTTCGCCCAGCTCCGGGACCGCAGCCGAGCGCTGGCGGGCGTACTCGCCGGGTGCGGCATCGGCCCGGAGACGGCCGTGGGCCTCGCGGTCCCGCGCTCCCTCGACTCGATCGTGGCACTGTTCGCCGTACTGCGTGTCGGTGCCGCGTACGTACCCCTGGAGCTCGACCACCCGGACGAGCGGATCGCCGCGATCGTCGAGGAGGCCGGCCCGAAGGTCATCCTCACCGTGAGCGCCGTGTCGCCCAGGCTGACCGGCGACCTGATCGAGCTCGACCGCCCCCTGCCCGAGGCCGAACCGTTCGTGACGTTCGCGCCCGACGCCCCGAACCGCCTGCGGCACCCCGCGTACACGATCTTCACCTCCGGATCGACCGGGAAGCCCAAGGGCGTGGTGACCGAGTACGCCGGGCTCACCAACATGCTGATCAACCATCAGCGCCGGATCTTCGAGCCGGTGCTGGCGGAGCACGAGAACAGGGTCTTCCGGATCGCCCACACCGTGTCGTTCGCCTTCGACATGTCGTGGGAGGAATTGCTGTGGCTCGCCGACGGCCACGAGGTGCACATCTGCGACGAGGAACTGCGCCGCGACGCACCCCGTCTGGTCGAGTACTGCGTCGAGCACGGCATCGACGTCATCAACGTGACTCCGACCTACGCACAGCAACTGGTGGCCGAGGGCCTGCTCGCCGACCCCGAACGCCGGCCCGCGCTCGTGCTGCTGGGCGGCGAGGCCGTCACGCCGAGGCTGTGGCAGACACTCGCCGAGACCGAGGGGACCGTCGGCTACAACCTGTACGGCCCCACCGAGTACACCATCAACACCCTCGGCGTCGGCACCTTCGAATGCCAGGACCCGGTGGTCGGCGTCGCGATCGACAACACCGAGGTGTACGTGCTCGACCCGTGGCTGCGGCCCCTGCCGGACGGTGTTCCCGGTGAGCTGTACGTGTCGGGCATCGGCATCGCGCGTGGCTACCTCGGCCAGAGCGCCCAGACCGCGCACCGGTTCGTCGCCTGCCCGTTCGGTACACCCGGCGAGCGCATGTACCGCACCGGGGACCTGGTGGTCCGGCGGCCCGACGGGAACCTGATGTACCTGGGCCGCACCGACCAGCAGGTCAAGATCCGCGGGCACCGGGTGGAGCTGGGCGAAGTGGAGGCCGCGTTCGCGGCTCACCCGGAGGTGCGTTTCGCCGCCGCCGTCGCCCAGCCCGCCCCGGAGGTCGACGGAGCGTACCGGCTGGCCGCCTACCTCGTGCTCGGTGACGCGGACCTGGCCGCGGTCGCGGCCGAAGTGGGCGCCGCACTGCCGGACTTCCTGCGCCCGACGCACTACGCCCAGGTCGACAGCATCCCGCTGACGGTGAACGGGAAGGCCGACACCAAGGCGCTCCCGGAGGCCAAGCCCCTGGGCGTGCTGACCACGGCGGGAGAGCGCGGCCCGGAGACCGAGACCGAGACCGTGGTGTGCGAGTTCTTCGCCGAGGCACTGGACCTGGACGATGACGAAGTGAGCGCGGTGAGCGACTTCGTGTCCCTCGGAGGACACTCCATGCTGGCGGTGCGGCTGATCGGGCTGCTCCGCCGGGAGTACGGTCCCGTGATCACGATCCGTGACCTGCTCGAACTGCGAACCCCGGAAGCGATTGCCAGCCACCTTGATGACAACTCCTGACACCCAGCGGCCCCGGCAGGGGGCCGACATCCTTCGGACCGCCCTGCGGCGCAACGTCGGCGCCATGACCCGGGGCACCGTCCTCATGGGCATGTACCAGGCCGGCGAGACCGCGTTCCCCATCGCGCTCGGTCTGATCGTCGAACACTCCTTGCAGGAGCGGAGCCTCGGCTCGCTCGGCCTGTCCATCGCCGCGCTGGCCGTGATCATCACGACCGTGTCGCTGTCGTGGCGGTTCGGGATGCGCGTCCTGCAGCAGGCGAACACGACCGAGGCGCACCGCTGGCGGGTGCGGGTCGCGGCCTGCGGACTCCAGCCGGTGGCCAGGGACGTCGACCTGAAGTCCGGCGAGGTGCTGACCATCGCCACCGAGGACGCCGACCAGACCGCCGACATCATCGAGGTGGTGCCGCTGCTGATCAGCTCGCTGGTCGCGGTGGTGGTCGCGGCGGTCGCGCTGGGCCTGGCCGACATCCGGCTCGGCCTGCTCGTGATCGTGGGAACGGTCGCGATCCTGTCGGTCCTGAGCGTGATGTCCAAGCGGATCGGCGCAAGCACCCAGGAACAGCAGGCCAGGGTGGCGAGGGCGGGGGCGAAGGTCGCCGACCTCATCACCGGCCTGCGCCCGCTGCACGGCTTCGGCGGCAACCACGCGGCGTTCCTCTCCTACCGGAAGGTCAGCACGGAGGCGAAGCGGCAGGCGATCACCGTCGCCAAGGTGAACGGTGCGTACGCCGGCACCGCGCTGGCCCTCAACGCGGTGCTCGCCGCCGCCGTGACCCTGACGTCCGGATGGCTGGCGTTCGAAGGGCAGATCAGCATCGGGGAGCTCGTCATGGCCGTGGGGCTGGCGCAGTTCATCATGGAACCGCTCAAGATGTTCTCGGAGATGCCGAAGTACGTCATGATGGCGCGCGCGTCCGCCGAGCGGATGGCCCTCGTACTGGCCGCCCCGCCGGTGACGACCCCGGGCCCGGAGCGCCCGGCCGCCGGCGGTGACCTCGAGATCGACTGCGTTCGGTACGGGGCGCTGCGCAAGCTGAAGTTCAAGGTCTCCGCGGGCGAGTTCGTGGCCATCGCCGCCTACCAGCCGCGCGCGGCGGCCGACTTCGCGTCGATCCTCGCCGTGAACGTCCCGCCCCACGCGTACGAGGGAGCGGTACGGGTCAGCGGGCACGAGATCGCGGACCTGTCGGTCGAGTCGGTCCGTGAGCACATGCTGGTGAACCCGTACGACGGGGAGATCTTCGCGGGCACCCTCCGTACGAACATCGACCCGTCGGGCACCAGCCCGATGGTTCCCGAGGCAGTCGAGGCGTCCATGCTGACCGATGTGGTCGCCCTGCACCGCGAAGGGCTCGACCACGGCGTCCGCGACCGCGGCGCGAACCTCTCCGGTGGGCAGCGCCAACGGCTGTCCCTGGCCCGGGCCCTTGCCGCCGACTCCGACATCCTGGTTCTGCACGATCCGACGACAGCCGTCGACGCGGTCACCGAACAGCTCATCGCACGCAACATCGCGAAGATGCGCCGGGGCCGCACCACGGTCGTGTTCACCAGCAGCCCGGCGCTCCTGGACGCCGCCGACCGTGTCCTCGTCCTGGACGACGGGGTGGTCACCGCCGAGGACACCCATCGCAACCTGCTCGCCACGGACGAGGACTACTGCCTGGCCGTGGCTCGTTGACCGGGCCGGGTCTCCCGTACCCACGGGAGACCCGGCCCGCCCGGGTTCCGCGTGCCGTCCTGCGGGGGACCCCCGCTGAGCGACTGGGTATCCGGCGGGCCGCCGTTTGAGCACCGGTACTCAGGCCCGCGGGATGCTTCCGGACCACGATGGGGATCACCATCGTCCGAGTCCGGGAGGAACCGCCCATGCTCAGTCGCCTCGCCGGCGTCCTGGTGCCTGCCGTCGGCAGACTGACGGTCACCACCGACAGCGACGCCCGCTTCGCCCCGGGCAGCATCATCGCCGCCAACCACAGCTCCCTGGCCGACCCGGCCGTGGTCCTCGCCGCCCTGCGCCGTCTCGGCGTCGAGCCGGTCGTCCTGGCGACGGCGGGACTCTGGCGCGTACCCCCGCTCGGCCGTGCGCTGGCCCGCGAGGGGCACATCCCCGTCCACCGGCACGACGCACGCGCCGGCGACGCCCTCGACGGCGCCGCCGAAGCCCTTGCCCGGGGACGTCTCGTCCTGATCTACGGCGAGGGCGGCATCCCGAACCGCAAGGATGCGGGAGAAGCGGCCCCGGAAGCCTTCCGCAGCGGGCTGGCCCGGCTCGTCCAACGAACGGGAGCCCCCGTGATCCCCCTGGGACAGGCCGGGTCCCGCCGAATCGTGTCAGGAAGCCGGCTCAAGCAGCTCGCGGGCCTGGGCACCGCGCCGCTGCGCAGGCCGGGTCTCCACGTGCATATCGGGGCGCCGGTCATGCTGGCGGGCGACCTGCCGGACCGCACCGCACATGCCCGCGCGGCGGTGACCGACGCGTGGCGGGAGGCCGCCGAACGTCTCGGCGAACCGGTCGTCCTGGCCGCGTGAGCCTAGGCGAGCGCCCAGGCGACATCTCGGAGCAGGGCGTGCCGCCAGCCCGCCCGGTCGTGCTCCGACGGCGACCGGGAAATCCTTACGGTCGCACCGGCCTGTCCGGCCAGGGTCTCGGCGAGCTCACAGTGGGGCAGCATCCGCGTCTCGTGTTCCCCCACGTCGAACGCGACCCGCAGACCGGACAGGTCGGGGCGCTCCCGCAGGCGTGCCGCGATGGCACCGCCCTCCGGGCCACCGAACGGGTCAGGCCGGTCCAGGGCGTCGGGTGTCCACCAGAACGACGCCGACTGGCAGGCGATGCGGGACACCAGGTCCGGGAACTCCAGTGCCGCGTACATCGCGCTCAGTCCGCCGAGGCTCTGCCCGGCGACCACCAGCCGGTCCAGGTCGGCGGGCACGCCGGACTCCGCCACCAGCGGCAGCAGTTCGTCGCGGACCGCCTCCCACAGTTCGGGCCTGCACGCGAACTCCTCCCTCCTGTCCTTGGCCGGGAGGAACACGAGTGTGACGGGAGGCATCTCGCCACTGGCGACGGCCGCGTCGAACGCGGTCATGGCCGGGTGCAGATACAGCCAGTCGTCCCCGTCGAGCAGCAGGACCACCGGTCCGCCGCCGCCCACCGGGTGGACCCGCACGGTGCGCCGCCCGCCGAGCCGTTCGCTCGCCCAGCGGAGCCGGGTGCGGGGGACGGGCAGGACGTCGTCGGCGCCGACCAGGGGCCAGTGAGGCTGGGCCGGGGCGTCCGGGGTCGCGGCGATGGAACGGTCGCCGCCGGCACCGACCGGGTTGAACGGGTCGGCGTACGCCGCGTCGTCGGCCAGGAACTGGTAGGTCACCCGCAGCCGCGCGGGCATGCGGACCTCGGCGTACCAGCAGTCCGTGTCGCCCCATCGGCTCAGGGGTATCGAGTCCGACCAGCTCTCGAAGCCGATGCTCGCCCCGGTCCCGCGCCAGAGGAACAAGGTCACCCAGCCGCCGTCGTCGGAGGGGACCGACACGGGTGTCCGCGCAGCGGCCCAGAACTCGTCGCTGCCGGGCCTGCCGGGCAGTCCGTACGCGGCGAAGGCGTCCTCGGCAGGGACCCGTTCGATCACCGGGCGCATGAACGTCTCCTTGTGAGAGGGATATTGAGAGGCTAAGCTCGACTCGATTAGGTGAGCCTAACCTAATAGTGACCTCCCCTTCCATTCCCGATCCACCTCCTGCACGGGCTGGTGATCGCGTTGCGGGAGCACCACACGCGGACCTGGTTCACACTCTCGACGCGGCCGCCACAGGCCCGTCGGACCCGAGGAGGCAATGACACATGAGCACCAACCCCTTTGACGACCCCGAAGGCCGCTTCCTGGTCCTGGTGAACGACGAGGGCCAGCACTCGCTCTGGCCGTCCTTCGCCCAGGTGCCCGGAGGGTGGACGATCGCCTTCGAGGAGAACGCCCGTGAGGCGTGCCTGGAGTTCATCGAGACCCGCTGGACGGACCTGCGGCCCAAGTCCCTCGCGGCGTCCATGGATGCCTGACCATTGCAGGCGCGGAGCTGCCCGGTCCGTCCGTCCGCGATGGACGGACAGTCGGGGCGGCCCGGGATTTGAACTGATGACTAAGGTAAGGCTAACCTAATCTCGCTTGTTTCGTCGGAGTTGCACGGCGACGAGCCGTTCTTCGAAACGGAACCGAGGAAGGGAAAGCCTTGATCACGGCTACGCCGCGTCCCGCCCCCCTGTCGCCCGCGCTCCTCGCGCCGAGGCCCTCCGTGCGTTCGGCCCGTGCGGGGGACGCTGCCGCACTCGCCGGACTGTCCCGGCCCTTCATGCGCTCGGGGGCGCTGCGGGAGCGTCCCGCCTCGCTCTACGCCACCCACGCGGCCGACTTCCTCGTGGCGGATGCCGCAGGCCGCCTCGACGGCTGCGTGGGCCTGCGCGTGCACCCGGCCGAGCCGGGGGAGTGCCGCGGATCCGCGGGCGTTCTGTACAACTTCTGTGTGGCCGCGCACAGTCAGGGGCACGGCGTGGGAGCCGCGCTCCTGCGTGCGGTGCTGGCCATGGCGCGCGCCCAGTCGCTCGGTGCCCTGTTCACGGCGACGACCGGCGACGGGGCTCTGTTCCTGCGCTACGGCTTCGCGCCCTCGACCGCGGGCCTGGCGCCCCGGTCCTGGGCGGAGTCCCTGGATCCCCGGCGCAACGCAAGGATCCTCGCCAGGGTCCTGTGACCGTCGGTCCGCCCCGGCTCAGGAACAAGCTGCCGCAGGTGCCCGTCCTCCGCTTCGGCTTTCGCTTCCGCGTCAGCCGGAGCGGTGTGTCGTCCGCCGCGGTCATCCAGCGTGTTCGTCGTGGTCCGGGCTGTCGTCAGGGACCACGGTGGTGCCGGGGCCGTTCTCGCCGAGTACGCCACGCAGCACCGCGTGCGGCACGCGGCCGTCGAGCACATGAGCCGTGCGCACGCCGCCGCGCACGGCCTGCAGGCAGCCCTCCATCTTCGGCAGCATTCCGCTCGCAAGCCCCGGCAGCATCTTGTCGAGTGCGTCGGCTGTCAGACGCTCGATCACCTCGGTGCTGTACGGCCAGTTCGCGTACAGCCCCTCCACGTCGGTGAGGACCACCAGCCGCTCGGCTCCGAGGGCCACGGCCAGGGCCGACGCCGCGAGATCGGCGTTGACGTTGTAGACCTGTCCGTCCTCACCGCGGGCCACGGGGGAGACCACCGGGATGTGCCCCTGGTCGAGCAGCGCGCGCACCATGCCCGGGTTCACGTCCACGACGTCGCCGACGAGACCGATGTCCACCGGCCGGCCGTCCACCCAGGCGGGCCGGCGCACGGCCGTCATCGTGTGCGCGTCCTCGCCCGTCATGCCCACGGCGTACGGCCCGTGGTCGTTGATGTGGCCGACCAGTTCCCGCTGGACGCGGCCGGTCAGCACCATGCGGACCACCTCCATGGTCTCCGGCGTGGTCACCCGCAGGCCCGCCTCGAAGCGGGTCTCCAGGCCCAGGCGGTCGAGCATCGAGCTGATCTGCGGCCCGCCGCCGTGCACGACGACCGGGCGCAGGCCCGCACGCCACAACTCCACGACGTCCTGGGCGAATGTCCGCTGCAGGCTCGCGTCGACCATGGCGTTGCCGCCGAACTTGATGACGACGGCGGTGCCCCGCCGTTCCGGCCGGAGAAGCAGCCCACCGGACTGGTCCGCGTCCGCGCGCTCCGTGACGACCGGTCTCATCGCTGCTCCTGCTTTCTTGAATTCACGAGTGGTCACGCGTTCTTCGGCTCCCGGTGCGGGAGAAGATCACGCAGCAGGCGGTCCGTCGTGCAGACCACGCCGCTGTCCGCCGCCCGGTCGAGGGCCCTGGAATGTTGCTCGGCGGAGAAGTCGGCCACCGCGTCGGCGGCGACGAACGGCTGGATGTCGTTCATGGAGGCGTCCGTGGCCGTCAGCAGGACGCCACGATGTGCGTGCAGCCCGCAGACGATGAGCTGGTCGCGGGCCTGCGAACGCAACAGCCTGCCGAGATGGCTGCGCAGGAAGGCGTTGGGGTGCACGTTGGCCAGCAGATACTCGCCGGCGCGAGGTGTGAGGGGCGCGACGATTGCGGCGGCGTCCGGTGCGTCCCCGACGCCGGTGCCCGACAGTTCGCCGACGAGCCCGCGCCGGCCCGGCAGTTGTCCGGCCGGTTCGGCGGTGAAGACGACCGGTATGCCCAGCGTCCCCGCGAGTTCCCGCAGCGCCGCGATGTTGTCGACGAGCTCCACCACAGGGGAACGCCCTGCCGGGAACACCGACGAAGTGATTCTGCATGTTGTGGACCAGCAGCGCGGCACGTGCGGGATCGATTCGCCACGCGGCACGCGAGCGGGGAAGGGCGGTGTCGGCCGGCATCGGGTAGGAGTCGACGGCGGGCAGGCCCATGGGCGATTCCCCCCTCCCTGATGACGCGTGCACGACTGCGTGCGAACTCCGTGGTTCCTTAGATTAGCCTAACCTAACTTCCGCTGGGTGGGTCCGGGTCATCCGGCCACGAGGGCCGGGAGGCAGGTGCTTCCGCAGCCGGCCTCCGGGCCCTCGACTCACATCAGGACTACGGCAGTTCGGCCCGCACCGTGCGAGCGGCCGAGACCAGGTTCTCCAGCGACGCACGGGTCTCGGGCCAGCCGCGGGTCTTCAGACCGCAGTCGGGGTTGACCCACAGACGCTCCGCCGGGATGGCTTCGAGCCCCTTGCGCAGGAGGGTCGCTGCCTCCTCGGCACTCGGCACCCGAGGGGAGTGGATGTCGTAGATGCCGGGCCCGGCCTCACGCGGGTAGCCGTGAGCCGCCAGCTCGCGGGCGACCTGCATATGGGAGCGGGCAGCCTCCAGGCTGATGACGTCGGCATCGAGATCATCGATGGCCTGGACGATGTCGCCGAACTCCGCGTAGCACATGTGGGTGTGGATCTGGGTGTCCGGTCGTACTCCACCGGTGGTGAGACGGAAGGACTCGGTGGCCCACTCCAGGTAGGCGCGACGGTCGGCGGCGCGCAGGGGAAGGGTCTCGCGCAGGGCGGGTTCGTCCACCTGGATGACCGAAGTGCCCGCCGATTCAAGGTCGTTCACCTCGTCGCGCAGAGCGAGCGCCACCTGGCGCGCGGTGTCGCCGAGCGGCTGGTCGTCACGGACGAAGGACCAGGCGAGCATGGTCACCGGCCCGGTCAGCATGCCTTTGACAGGGCGGTCGGTGAGCGAGTTGGCGTACGAGGTCCAGCGCACCGTCATCGGGTGCGGCCGGGAGATGTCGCCCGCCAGCACCGGCGGACGGACGTACCGGGTTCCGTAGGACTGGACCCAGCCCTGCTGGGTGGCGAGGTAGCCGGTGAGCTGCTCGGCGAAGTACTGCACCATGTCGTTGCGTTCGGGCTCGCCGTGTACGAGGACGTCGATGCCCGCCTTCTCCTGGAAGGAGAGGACGTCGCGGATCTCGCTCTCGATGAGCTTCTCGTAGGCTGCGGTGTCGATGCGGCCGGACCGCAGACCGGCGCGGGCCGTGCGCAGTTCGGTGGTCTGCGGGAAGGATCCGATGGTGGTGGTGGGCAGCAGGGGCAGGCCGAGGTGGGCGCGCTGGGCAGCTGCCCGCTCCTCGTATGGCTGGGAGCGGCGGCCGTCCGTGTCGGTGACGGCCGCGGCCCTGGCCCGTACGGCAGGGTCGCGGGTGATCGGGGAGTTCGCCCGGGAGGCGAGGTCGGCCCGGTTGGCCGCGAGTTCCGCGGCGATGGCGCCGGTGCCCTGGGAGAGGCCCTTGGCCAGGGTGACGATCTCCGTCGTCTTCTGCCGGGCGAAGGCGAGCCAGCGCAGGATCTGCGGGTCGATGTCCCGCTCGGCCGCCGCGTCCACCGGAACGTGCAGGAGGGAGCAGGAGGCGGCCACGTCGACCCGGTCGGCGAGACCGAGGAGCGTACCCAGGGTGGACAGCGACCTCTCGAGATCGTTGATCCAGATGTTGCGCCCGTTGACCACTCCGGCGATCAGCCGCTTGCCGGGGAGTCCGCCCACCGAGGCCAGCGCGTCGAGGTTCGCGGCGGCGGCGTCGGTGAAGTCGAGGGCCAGGCCCTCGACCGGAGCCTTCGCCAGCACGGGGAGGGCGTCGCCGAGCCGGTCGAAGTAGGAGCCGACGATCAGCTTGGGTCGGTCGGTGAGACCGCCGAGTTCACGGTAGGCGCGGGCAGCGGCGTTGAGTTCGGCCGGCGTGCGGTCCTGGACCAGGGCGGGCTCGTCGACCTGCACCCACTCGGCACCGGCGGCGCGGAGGTCGGCGAGCACCTCGGCGTAGACCGGCAGCAGCCGGTCCAGGAGAGTCAGCGGCCGGAAGTCCGGGGCCACCCCGGGGGCGGGCTTGGCCAGCAGGAGGTAGGTGACCGGACCGACCAGCACAGGACGGGCGGCGAGACCCAGCGCGAGGGCCTCCTTGAGCTCGGTGACCTGTTTGGTGGAGTCGGCGGTGAAGACGGTGTCCGGTCCGAGCTCCGGCACGAGGTAGTGGTAGTTGGTGTCGAACCACTTGGTCATCTCGAGCGGCGCGACATCCTGAGTGCCGCGGGCCATCGCGAAGTAGACGTCAATGGGGCATCCCCTGCTCGAGCGAAGCCGAGAGCTTGGGGAAGCGTCGGATCCGACGGCCGCACGGTGCCGCGGGGGGACAGCGCCGACCATGACGCTCGTGTCCAGGACGTGGTCGTAGTACGAGAAGTCGCCGGTCGGCACCTCGTGGACGCCGGCCCCGGCCAGTTGCCGCCACGTGGCGCGGCGCAGGTCCGCCGCGGTCCTGCGGAGGGCGTCAGCGGTGACGCGGCCCTTCCAGTAACCCTCGACGGCCTTCTTCAGCTCCCGGTCCGGGCCCTGGCGGGGGTAGCCGTACACGGTGGCGTGCGCTGCCGCTGCTGCGGACTTCGCTGTCACGGAAATCTCCTTCGCGAGATGACTCCTGAGGATCCCGGGACGGGACACGGACGCGAAGGGAGGACGAACCGGACGGATCCTGTGCACGCCACGGCGCGAGGTTCCGTCTGGTGTGTACGCCGACCCGCCCACGAGGTCACCGGGATATCCGCACGCGATAGGTCACGTACGGGCAATTGGCAGGTCTTCGGACTCGCGGGCGCATCTGCCGGGGCAGATTCCTACTGGCCGTCGCTTCCCGGACTCCAACCGAATCCAGTGCGTATGACGGAGGTCGTTCCCACTCACCGCTGCGGGGCAGTCCCGGATTCCCACCGGGTTCCCTCTTGCGACGCGCCTGCCTGGCGGACAGGGCGAACCAGCTGCACGGGCAAGGTTAGAGGGCGGGCCGCCTCTCGGCCGGCATTGTTCACTTTCCGGAACGTGACGTGAGCCACGGGACCCGCTCGGCGAGCCGTCGCCCTGGGCACCGCACGAGGATCCGGGCCCGGCCCGGGACGGCTGACGGCAGGTTCGCCCGGCCGTCAGCCGTCCGGCCGGGTCCTCGCTACCCGGTGCGTCGCTCGTGGCGTGAACGTGCGAGTCGATAGGCGGTGTGGAGCAGCTCACGGGTTGCCGTGCCGGTCCGTGGGCCCGGGTTCACCACCGCGAGCCAGCCGACGGAGCCGTATACGGGGTGTGCGATCACGGTATCGGTGACGCCGGGGTCGTCGTCGACGGCTGGTTCGCGCGGCGCGTGGCCGGTCCGGGCGACGAAGGATTCCTTCCCCGCCGCGATGTTGACGCGGAACGTGTCCGGGCGGTCCAGGCGCGAACTCTCGTCGCCCGGACAGTTCTTCGTCACGATCGTCGCGAACGGCTGGGCCGCTCCCGGTACGACGCCGTCAGGAGAGTAGTAGAAGAACGTGTCCCCCCAGCTGATCTCCGGTGAGCCGTCGCCGGGGCCCGGACTGACGGCCAGGACCCCGTCGAGGTCTCCCAGGAAGCCGATGATCTCGTCGATGTTCATGTCCTCAAGCGTTTCATTAAAGTGCTTGTGGAGACTTCGAGCCGAAAGGCGGGCGAAAGTTAGGAGCACTGCGGGTGGAAACTCTCAAATCACCGGTGATGCGGACCGTCGATGTGGCCCGACGTGCCGGATGCTCCGTTCAGCAGGTGCGCAATCTCGAGCGCGACGGCGTCCTGCCGCCGACGACGCGCACCACCACGGGTTACCGGATCTACGAAGAGGTCCACCTGCATTCCGCGCTGGCCTACCGGGCCCTCGCCGTCGGCACAGGCCCGGTCGAGGCCAAGCGAATCGTTCGCGCCCTGCACCGGTGCCCGGTCTCGGAGGTACTCGCACTCCTCGACGCCGCACATGCCCGACTCGACCGGGAGCGGGCGCGACTCAGGCTCGCCAGGGAGGCCGCGGAAGCGATCTCTGCCGAGCCCATCGAAGACGCACGCCCTTCGGACTCCATGAGTGTCTCCGAACTCGCCGCCGCGCTCGGGGTGCGCCCGTCGGCATTGCGGCACTGGGACGCCAAGGGGCTCGTCGTCCCGGACCGGGTTCCCCCGCGAGGAACCCGACGGTACTCGCCGGCCCAGGCCCGGGACGCCCGGATCGTCCACCAGCTCCGCAGCGCCGGATACCGCATCGAGCCGCTCCGGTCCCTGATGCCGGGCCTGAGGCACGGGAACCGGTCGGAAGACGTCCGAGCCGCGCTGGCCGCCCGGGACGCGAGCATCACGCTTCGCTCCCGTGCCCTCCTCGACGCTGCCGCCGCACTCGGCGCCGTCCTCGCTGCCGCACCCCGGACATCCGGTCCCGCCCTCTGAACCACGGGGCGGCGCACGGCAGGGACGGCAGTTCGTTCTTCCGGCGTCAGGCTCTGGTCAGGCAGAAGGGATGCCCGGCCGGGTCGGTGAAGACCCGCCACCTGTCCCCGCCCGGTTGGTGCTCCGGCTTGGCCGCGCCCAACTCCAGCAGCAGGGCCTCCGCCTCGTCGAGGTCCTCGACCTTGAAGTCGAGGTGGCTCTGTTGCGGCACGGCTTGCCCTGGCCAGCGCGGAGCCCGGTAGCCATCGACCCGCTGGAAGCCGATGACGAGTCCGTCCGGGCCGGTGACGCCTGCGAAGTCGGGGCCGGATTTGGGGTGGAGCTCGAATCCGGTGGCCTCCCGGTAGAACGCGGCCATCGTCTCGGGATCGGCGCAGTCGAGTGTGATCGCCGTCAGCTTCATCTGCGGGGGCATGGCAACTCCGTGACAGCCGGGACGGCAATGGACTCGAACTCGTCGGGTGTCACACGGTATTGATCAGGTCCACACTGCGCGAACCGATTTATGTCCCCCGTAGGGCGCCGGCCGGGTCCCGTATTGCGGTCCCGGCCAGGCATCCTCAAGGCCACAGGTGCCGACGGGCGATCACCTCGACCGCGCGTCCGGCGGGATCCATCGGATCGCCCGTCTCCGCGTGGCGCAGCTCAGGTCCGGGTCATGGCGGAAGACGTACGGAGCGCCCCGCTCACCAGGTCTTGCCGGCCTGTTCCCGAGTCGTGCGGTTGATCCGGTTGAAGAAGTTGGTCATCGCGATGCTCAGGACGATCGCCGACAGCTGCTTCTCGTCGAAGTGGGCGGCAGCGGCATCCCAGATCTCGTCGGTCACGCCCGGTGCGCCGTCCTGGATCCGGGTGGCGGCCTCGGCCAGCGCGAGCGCCGCCCGCTCCCCCTCCGTGAAGAAGGGCGTCTCCCGCCACGTGACCACGTTGTGCAGTCGCTTCTCCGTCTCACCCTGCTTCTTCGCCGACTCGACCCCGGCGTACACGCACGGGCTGCAGCCGTTGATCTGACTGGCCCGCAGATGGACCAGCTCCAGCACGAGCGGGTCGACGCCGCCGGTGTGAACCGCCTTGCTGAGATGCTGGATCGCTGTGATCACATCGGGATTCGCGGGGCTCTTGATGCGTGCTTCCATCGGGTCTGCTCCTTCATCGGTTACCTGAGCCCGTCCGGGCCCGTCATCACCCATGACGGAGCAGACCCGAGGAAGGTAACCACATGTCCGAGACCAGCCCCACGGACCCGCTGGCCGAGGCGTTCGAGGCCCAGCGCGACCGGCTCCGCGCGGTCGCCCACCGGATGCTCGGATCGCACGCCGATGCCGAGGACGTGGTCCAGGACGCCTGGCTCCGGCTCTCCCGCCAGGACACGGCGGGCATCCACAACCTCGCCGGCTGGCTGACCACGGTCGTCGGCCGGATCAGCCTCGACGTCCTGCGCTCGCGACAGACCCGCCCTGAGGCGTCCTACGACGACCGGCTGCCCGAGCTGGTCGTCGCGGTCGACGACGGCGCTGCGCCGGAGGACGACGTGGCGCTCGCCGACTCGGTAGGGCTGGCGCTCCTCGTCGTCCTCGACTCGCTCCGGCCGAGCGAGCGGCTCGCGTTCGTCCTGCACGACCTGTTCGCGGTGCCTTTCGACGAGATCGGCCAGATCCTCGGCAGGTCCACCGACGCCGCCAAGATGCTCGCCAGCCGCGCCCGCAGGAAGGTACAGACGACGGAGAGGCCGAAGGCCGTCGGCCGGGAGCAGCGGGAGGTGGTCCAGGCCTTCCTGGCGGCGGCTCGCCGCGGCGACTTCGAGGGGCTGCTGCGCGTGCTCGACCCCGAGGTGAGGCTGACCGCCGACACTCCTGACGGTGCGGTCGTCGTTCTCGGCGCCACCCAGGTCGCCGCCGGGGCGCGACTGTCCGCAGGAGCAGCGGGCCGGGGCCGTGAGGTGCTCGTCAGCGGGCTTCCCGGGATCGTGTCCTGGCGCGAGGACGGCACACCCCTCTCGGTCATGGCGTTCACTGTCGTCGGCGGCCGGATCACCGCGATCGCGGTCGTGACCGATCCGGCCAGGCTTGCGTCGATGGACCTGCCGGATCAGGGGTGAGTTCCCTGCCGGTAGCGTGAACCGGTATCGGACTCCTCAGCGGGTGTCGCGCACCGAAGGAGCGAGCTCATGTCCATGCCCCCGGCGCCTGCGGGTCCTCCGGACGAGCTGCGGAGGCGCCTCGGGGTGTCCGATGCCGTGGTGATCGGTCTGGGGTCGATGATCGGCGCGGGCATTTTCGCCGCACCGGCGCCCGCGGCCCGGGCAGCAGGGTCGGGGCTGTTGGTTCGGGCTGGCTCTGGCTGCCGTCGTGGCGTACTGCAACGCGACCTCCTCGGCACGGCTGGCCGCCCTCTACCCGGCGTCCGGTGGCACGTACGTCTACGGTCGCGAGCGGCTGGGCGAGTTCTGGGGCTTCCTGGCCGGGTGGTCGTTCGTGGTGGGCAAGACCGCCTCGTGCGCGGCGATGGCGCTGACCGTCGGCTCGTACGTCTGGCCGGGGCAGGCACACGCCGTGGCGGTCGCCGCGGTGGTGGCGCTGACCGCGGTGAACTACACCGGGGTGCAGAAGTCCGCGCTGCTGACCCGCGTCGTCGTGGCCGTCGTCCTGGCGGTGCTCGCCGCGCCGGCGGTTACTTCTCTGGCCTCCGGTGCCGCGGAC
The DNA here is from genome assembly GCF_036226745.1 of Streptomyces sp. NBC_00683. Taxonomy (NCBI): domain Bacteria; kingdom Bacillati; phylum Actinomycetota; class Actinomycetes; order Kitasatosporales; family Streptomycetaceae; genus Streptomyces; species Streptomyces sp. NBC_00683. The sequence goes on from NZ_CP109013.1 coordinate 7,969,477, forward strand.
GCCGGCCGGCTGGACGTCGGCTCGGACGCCACCTTCGGCGGGGTGCTGCAGGCGGCGGGCCTGCTGTTCTTCGCGTTCGCCGGCTACGCCCGCATCGCGACCCTGGGCGAGGAAGTCCGTGACCCTGCCCGCACCATTCCCAGGGCCATCCCGATAGCGCTGGGAATCGCGCTCGCCGTCTACGCGGTCGTGGCGGTCTCGGTCCTGTCGGTGCTGGGCTCGCAGCAACTGGGCTCGTCCGTGGCGCCGTTGTCGGACGCCGCGCGGGCCGCGGGGGCCGAGTGGCTGGTGCCGGTGGTGCGCATCGGCGCCCCGGTGGCCGCGCTCGGCTCGTTGCTCGCGCTGATCCTCGGCGTCTCCCGCACCACGTTGGCCATGGCCCGCGACCGGCACCTTCCGCACGTCCTGGCTGCCGTCCACCCGAGGTTTCAGGTCCCGCACCGGGCCGAGCTGGTCGTCGGTGCCGTGGTCGCCGTGGTGGCGGCGACGGCCGACCTGCGCGGCGCGATCGGCTTCTCCTCGTTCGGCGTGCTGGCCTACTACGCCATCGCCAACGCCTCTGCCTGGACCCTGACTCCGGCCGAAGGGCGCCCCGCCCGGATCATCCCGCTCGTCGGTCTGACCGGCTGCCTCCTCCTGGCCTTCTCCCTGCCGCTTGCCTCGGCCGTCACGGGCACGGCGGTGATCGCCGCCGGCGCGGCCGCGTACGGGGTGCGCCGAGGCCGGGCGATCCGCCGGGCGTAGCCGCGGGGCCGTGGCGCCGGCCCGCTGGAACTCCCGTACGGCTGAACCTCCTTGACGCCGGCGTGGCGGTTGATCTGCTTGCGGGCGTTCGCGGGTGTCGACAGGGCGGGTGTCAATCCAGCAGTGACCGTCGCCGGGGTGAAGGACGGCAGGTGACAGCAGCTCCCGGCGGGCTGGAAAGCGCCCGTCGCTTTCCAGGCACTCCGCGGCTGATTTCCGCCGCGAGGGTGTGTCACGCGCGAGGTGAACAAAGCGCGGGGGAGCCGTCATCGTCGAAGGCCTTTGCCTCCGCCGAGGCAATCGGCACAGGCGGCTCCTGTTGCAGCTGAGCCCGGTGAGAATTTGTCCCACCCGCCTGACCAGGCAACATTACGCAGCGTCAGAATTCAGAACCATTGCTGCTGAATGCACCTCCGGGCGCTGACACGGCGGTGCCGGAACAGGTAACGTCGGTCGCCAGCGAGTGGACGTGGCCGGTCTCGAACGGTGGGGAGATGGTTATGCGAGCGGGTTCATCGTCACGCTCGGAATGTCGATGTTCCTGACTCAAATGTGCGGTCTGTCGGCGGAATGATCCGGGTTCCGTCATCTGCCGTCCTCCTCGCAGCGGAACCGTAGTCCCTTCATGTTCGAAAGATCACCGACGAGTGTCTCGTGGCGAGTTGCCTCTCGGTGAGGCAGGTGTTCCTTCTGGGATTCCGAAGCCCCCTTTTATTGCTTCTGATTCGCATCAATTCTGATCGGGTGTGCTCGTGATCAGGCGTGCTCGAGATCACGATTCTGTGCGCAGTCGTTACTGGTTCCTGCGTTGAAAAGTGCGTGCGCTACCAAGTACGAGCAAATCGAGGAGCCTGATATGGCGAACATCGTAGATGCAGTACTCGAACACGAAGCGGATGACCGCCCCGCCATCGTCGGTGAGACGCGCACGACCTCGTACCGGGACCTGGTCGACCTCGCGCGGCGCCTCACGGGAGGGCTGCGGCAGCGATTCCGAAACGATGAGGACGTCTGTCTGGTCGTTTCCCACCCGGGCCTCGAGGAGTCGCTGGCTCTCACGTTGGCGGGTTGGTCACTGGGGCACCGGGTTGCGGTTCTTCCGCCCTATCTCAAGTCACGGGAGCTGGAGTACGCCCTGGAGCAGTGCAGTCCGGTGGTTACCGTGTCGGATCAGACACCGGATTCGGCGGGCTCGGTCGCGTTCCGTACCCTGCTCGATGCCCCGGCGAGCGACCTGGGCTCATCGGCCTCGGAGGCCTGGCTGGAGACGTTCACGAGCGGGACGACCGGGCATTCCAAGTGCGTCGACCGCAGGGTCAGCCGCCTCAGCGACGACATCGAGCAACTGGCCTCAGCCATGGGGCTGAGCGCCGACGACAAAGTCACGGCCATGACCACCGCGTTGTCCACCACGTCGGTGCTTCCGGCGCTCCTGGCCGGTTCGACCGTGGTCACCATTCCTTTGCAGACCGCCCGTCAGTTCTGGAAGGCGATCAGCGACACGTCGATCACAGTGATCTCCGGAACTCCGTACGCGTACGAGTTCGCCGGCCGGAAGAAGCCCGAGCCGGGGCAGCTGAAGAACGTCCGGATGGCGCTGACCACGTCTGCCCGTCTCCGCCCGGACACAGCGCGCCGATTCATGGAGGACACGGGGGTGAGCATCCGGAACATCATGTGCAGCAGCGAGTCCGGACACATCGCCTACAACAGCTCCACGGACGAAGAGCTGCTTGCCGCTTCTGTGGGCAAGACACTTCCTGGAGTGACCGTCGAAGTACGTGACGACGCCGGAAAGGTGCTGCCCGTGGGGCAGTCGGGCCGAATCTGCATCAAGAGTCCCTACACCGCAACGGGATACCGGAACGATCCGGATTCATCCGCGGCAGTATTCCAGGGGGACTGGGTGGTCAGCACAGACGTCGGCTATCTGGACGCGCAGGGCTTCCTCTATCTGACCGGCCGCGACGACCACAAAATCCATTTCGGGGCCGCGAAACTTGATCCGCAGGAACTCGAGGACATCCTGCTGAGCCATCCTGCGGTCGACGACGTGCTCGTCGTGGGAGAGGCGCACGTCCGGCTCGGACAGATCCCGGTCGCGCAGGTGGTCACCTCCCGGGAAACGGAGGCTGCGGAGCTGCTGGCCTATTGCCGTGAGCAGATCAGCGCCACCAAGGTCCCGCAGCGCATCGAATTCGTCGACAAGATCACAAAAGACTTCAAGGGGCAGCCGGTCCGGCCCAAGTACGTCCGGTTCGACTGACCGAAGCACTCGCGCGAGCGCCGGGGCCGACGCGCCGGCGAGCGGAAGAAATTCCACCTCAGGTGGACCGTGTGTACGAGATTGGAGTGCTCGACCATGCCGACAACACCAGTGGAGCAGCTCGCCGTTCGCGAGCGGGTCCTGGCCGTACTCGAGCGGATCCTCGGATATCAGCTCGATCCCGCAACTGAGCAACTCACCGATCTCGACTCTCTCCAAGTGTTGGAGCTGCTCGTTTCGTTGGAGGAGGAGTTCGACATCGACTCCGATCGGATCATCGAGTCCCAGCCGGACTGGTGGGCTTCCCTCAGCACACTCGTCGCCTCCATCAGCGCGCTCAAGGCAGAGACCCAACCCGAGGAATCGAAGCAGGGATAGGCAGCCTCATGGCCGTCAAGACAGAGACGCTCCTCGACCTGGTGCGTTCCAGTGGTGGCACCGTCGTGATCGACGGCAGCGCGTGGCGATCCGCCGACCTCATCGCCGGGGCGAGCAGGGCAGCCGGCGGCTTCCGGTCCCGGAACGTACGGCAGGGCGACGGAGTGCTGCTGGTGGACGACAGCGCCGGCATCGACCTCCTGGCAGCACTGCTGGGAGCCTGGTGGGTCGGTGCGCGGGCCATCGTCGTGCCAGGAACGGATGACACCGCACGGACGGAATCGATCAGGGAACAGACAGGTGCGGGGCTGATCGTCCGGAGGGAGGGGCCACCGGCGCGCGATTCGGTCACCTTCGCCAACCTCCTGGGCGGTGACCCCGCGAAGGACGGGAGCGAGGTCTGCGCACCGGAGGACTACGCGCTGGACGTGGCGTCCTCCGGCACCACGGGCACACCGAAGTGCGTGAGCTACACACACGCCGCGCTGGGCGCCAATGTCCGGGCGTACGCGGACCGGTTGGGGCTCACCGGGCGTGATGTCCTCTACTCCCCGCTTCCGCTGTCCCTTGCGGGGGTGCTCGGAATGGTCCTCCTGCCGGGCCTGGTGGCTGGGGCGACGACCCACATCGGCCGCCTCGAGGGTGCCGGGCTCGCACGGGCACAGTCACAGTTGCGCGAGGCGAAACCCACGTTGGTCTACGGGGTCCCGTACGTCTTCGACTTCCTGGCGCGGCAGCGGGCGGAGCGGCCCTCTGACCAGCTGAGGTGGGCGATCTGCAGCTCGGCCCCGCTCCCGGAGAGCACCTTCGACCGCGTGTGGAACTTCCTGGGCGTACCGCCTCGCAGTTCCTACTGTCTGGCCGAGGCAGCCACCGTCACGCTCAACACGTCCAGCGACCCTGACAACCTGCGGCGCTCGGTCGGCGAGCCGTTGGAAGGCGTCGAGATCTCGGTGGAGCGGACGGGCGCGGACCACAGGGCGGGCCGGCTGGTCATCGGCGGCACGAGCTGCGGGGCGGGCTATCGACGCCAGGGGGTGATCGAGCCCTTTCCCGGTGGGCGAGTCCTCACGAACGACCTCGGGTTCCTGGAGGGCGGCTCCCTGACAGTCACCGGCCGGGTCGACGAAGTGATCCAGGTGGCCGGACAGAATGTGGATCTTTCCCATGTGCGGCGGGTCGTGAGCCGGTGCCCCGGCCTCGGCGACTTCGATGTCGCGATCGACCGGCACGAGAACCTCGGCCCGGTTCCCATTCTGCTCGCGGAAGCGAAGACCCTGACCGTTTCACCGCGGGAGGTTATTGCTTTCTGCCGGGGTGAATTGAGGGACATCGAGGTGCCGCGGGAGGTACGGGTGGTGGAGAAGATTCCGCGAACGCCCACCGGAAAGGTGCGGTTGGCCGGCCCGAGTGCGCCATGAGACCGGAGAGGAGCCGGAATGACGCAGAGGAAGAAATCCGCACCAGCGCCGCGTTCGGGCGATTCTCTTGAGACGGTTCTTCAGGGAAGAAGGATGTAAGCATGACACGCCACATGCCCAGTGCCTCGGTGACATGCTCGTGGGATCCAGGACCGCGCTTCGAAGTGGGCCTCCGGAGCCCGCTGGCGAAAGACGAGTGGGTGTGGCGGACTCTTCCACCGGGGCACCCTGCCCTGGTCGGACGTCCGACCGTGCTCCGCCGCAGCGATCCCGGAGACGCCCTCGCGGTGATCGCCGAGAAGTACGGCCAGCCGAAATCGTATTGCGTACTGGGAGGAAGCGTCGCCTCGGTCAGCAATTGGGAGGGCGTCACCTTTACGGAACAGTATCAAGCGGTGAAGAGCGGCGCGGGTGTATTCCCCTGCGGAGGAATGTACTACCTGTCCGTCGTCGGCCCGCATGCGTCGGACGTCCTCGACCTGCTCACGCCCCGCCGGATCGACGACCTTGCGATAGGGCAGGCGGCATTTGCGATCTTTACGACACCGGAGGGGACGGTCGACACCGAAGGCGTCGTCCTGCGAGACGGCGAGCAGTCGTTCCTGGTCTCGATCGGTGGCGAGGCCCGTCCGCCGAAGTGGCTGCACGACGCCATGGACACCTATCCCGACACCCACGCCCACGAAACGAACATGAGCTCCTTCAACATCAAGGGGCCGAACCGGACCAAGGCGATGGCAGGGCTGCTCCAGGACGAGTACGCCTCCGGCCTGGATGCCCTTCGAGCCTTCCACGGGATGCCGGTCCGTACCCGCCGGGGCGGGGAAGCCTGGGTCGTCCGCACGGTGATCGGCATCGAGATGTGGGCGACGGCCGAGGTGATCCGCGAGGTCTGGCGGGACATGGTGGCGGAACCCGGCAGCTACACACCCTGCGGGTGGGATCTGCTCGCCAGCTACCGCCTCGAGTGCCAGGAGTTCGCCTTCTATCTGTGCCCGCTCGACATCCATCGCGATACCTACCTGCTGGACGCCGGACTGGGGCATGTGGTTTCCCGGGGGAAGAAGGGTCCGTTCGTCGGGCGGGAAGCCCTCGAGAACCCGGACCGGTGGGGCGGACGAATGTGGGTCGGCGGACTCGCCGCGAGCAGCCCGGAAGCACCCGAGCGGCAGATAGGTGAGGTCGTCCTCGACGCGGGATCCGACCAGCCCTGCGGGTACGTGACGTCGGCAGGCTACTCGCCGAGGGAAGGACGGCAGCTCTGCTTCGTACACCTGGCAGCCGGCATCAGCCCCAAGGAAACCGTTCGCTTCGCCGATGGGACCACATGGCGCGTCTCGACCCTGCCGATGGCATCCGCGGTGCCCACGGGACTGATGCCATGACGGCACGCGCGCACGGCCGGTACCGCTCTACGACACTACGAGGAAGTGATGACGACGTGGCGGTGAATTTCGTCCTGATGCTCACGGAGAAGGATGTCACCATTCCGGACGCGCTCGAGGTGTACGAGAAACTCGCAGTGGACTCCCTCCGGAACATCGCATTCAAGGACGTCGGTGCGGACCGGCAGATGGTGCAGGACCTCACCGATGCCGCGCACGCCGACGGCCGGTCGGTCCTCCTCGAACTCGCGGACATGAGCGACCGCGGCCAGGAGCAGGGTCTCCAACTCGGCGTGGACCTGGGAGTGGACCAGGTGGTTGCGCGCTGGCGGGCGGACTTCGCCGATGCCCTGGCGACGGACGGGGCGCCGGAGTACTGGCCCTTCCTCGGGTCGCTCTCCGGCAGCCCCCTGGTCCTGGACAGTACGCCCGATGAACTCGCCGCACAGGCAGATGAGTTGAGCAGAGTCGGCGGAGTCGGAGGCTTCGTCCTGATGCCGTACCGCCAGTCCGCGTTCGACGCCGTCGCCCTGGTGGAACGCGCATCGGCCGCTGCCACCCTTCCGGTCCTCGTTGCCGGAGGAGTCCGGGACGCCGAACAGATCGACGACATAGCCGGCGCGGGTGGCTGGGGTTTCACCATGGGCGGCGCGGCACTTGCCGAACGGCACGGCGACCCTGAGTCGGTCAGCCGACGGGTCACCGAGATCATGCGTCTCTGCGAGAAGGTGCCGGCTCGGCAGTCCGGTGCGACCCGAACAGAGGAGAAGGTGAAGTGAGACTCACTTGCTCAAGCTGTACCGGTGAAACCGGCGGCAGGACCGAGGACGGCCCCAACGAGTGGCTGTGCCTGCGCTGCGGGGGCGGTCTCACGCCGCACCTCGACGACTTCAGGAGCTGGTCCGACGCCATCACCGACGTTCCCGGAGTCGGTCGGTACACCTCCCTGCTCCCGGTGGCCGAGCCGGAGGACCTGCGCAGCAGCGAGGCCGCCCTGAGCCCGGTGGAGAGTCCGCGGATGGCGGAGCTCCTGGGGGTCGCCTCCTTCCGATTCCTGCCGCAGTCGAGAAACGAGACAGGCACCTTCAAGGACAACGAGGGGGTCCTGCTCGCCGCGAAGTGCAAGGAATGGGAACTTCCCTCCGTCTGCCTGCACAGCTCCGGCAACACCGTCCGCGCCTACCAGTACTACATGGAACGAGCGGGCATCGTGTGTACGGGCTTCGTCCCGCAGGCATCCGCCTACAAGTGCCCGACGACGGCCATGGGCAAGTCCTCCGTAGTTCCGGTGCCGGGCAACATGGCCGACGCGGCCGCCGCGGCGATCGCCCACAGCAAGGAGGACGGCGCTCTGCGGCTGACGCCGAGCCAGTGGAAGATCGAGGGGAAGGTCCCCCTGGGGCTGGCCCTCGCGGAGCGTTGTGCGGACGCCACCCGTATCGCTGTCACGATCGCGAGCGGCTACGGCCCGCTGGGAATCGAGCGCGGGATCCTGCGGGCCCGGTCGGCCGGGCTCGCCTCGGTCGGCGACCACTCCTTCGAGCTGTTCCAGGCGGAGGATGCGGGGCTCATGGCCTCGGCCCTCCGGGACGGCAACGAGGAGATCGACCTCGACGACATGGTGCCGCCGGAGATCGCCTTCGAGCCGACCCTGCAGTCGACGAACCCCAACAGGACCCTGCCCCTGGTCCGTCAGCTGGTGACGAAGACCGGATCCCGGGTGGCCGCGGTGAGTTCCGGGGCGGTGGAGGCGGAGGCAGGCCTGCTCTCCGAGGCCTGCGAGGAGCTGGACATCCCGCTGGACTACGCGACGGAGAAGTCCGCGTACATCTGCTGGGCCGGTCTGCGGCAGGCAGCGCTCAGTGGGGGCCTGGCCGCAAGTGACAGGATCGTCATGATCGTGAGCGGGTCGGCTCCGCATGACCGGCTGCCCTGAGATCTCCACGACGACGTACGGGGCGCCGGACCGGAACCTCGTACGCCGTCGAGAGCCGGGCCCGGCTCCTCAGGACCGGGACGAGACCGTACCGAACCGATCCGCGAACTGCGCCAGGTACGCGTCGGACGGGGACTTCCCGGAGCAGCGGATCGGCGGAGCAGTGATTCCGAGTCGCTCCAGTGCGTCGAGGTTCGCCAGAACCGCAGGGGTGGGAACCCCCTGGCCGAGCGTGGGCGGCAGGCTCGGGTCGACCTTCATGAGAAGCGGAGACAGGAAGCAACTGGTCATGGTGTCACCGTCGTCGAGCCCGGCCGGCCAGCCAAGACTGTCGTGAAGAAGCCGCGGCGCGAACGACAGCACAGGAAAGCGCTCCGGCAGCTGCAGCAACCCGCCGTTGGCGAGTATCAGGTCCATCGTCTCGTCGGCCCGGGCGATGGCTCGACCGACATCGAAGCAATGGGGCACCGAATCGTCGACGACGATGCAGCCCGGCCGGAGCCTGTCCACCTGCAGGACATTGGGAGTGCTGGTGCATCCGACGACGACGGTGGAGTCGTACAGCGGGTTCTGGTCCGGCTGTGCGGGGTTCACGAACGACCACTCGAGACCCGGGTGTTCGGACTCCAGTTGTTCGCCGAGCGTCCGGACCTCCGGCTCCTTGGAGGCCAGATCGGCCAGGATCAGCCGGCCGGGGTTCCCGAACGTCGCGAGCGCCGTGGTGACCGTCGTCCGGCCGATCGACCCCAGTCCGAGAACGGCGACCGTTTCGGAGCCCCATTCCCGCCGAGTGGAGGTGAGTACCGCCTCGATGGTCTTGAGGACCGAGGACGCGGTTGTGGCATGACCGGTCGTCAGGAACCCGGGAGGCGCGTCGAGGAGATGTCCGTAGTCCAAGGCGGAGGCGAGCAGTCCCGCCAGGGAGACGTGTTCCACTCCCATCGTGCGCGCCAGCTCCAGCCCCATCTGCGCGTACCGGACGGCTTCCTTCTTGTCGCGCACCATGTCCAAGTAGGTCAACGGGAGAGTGATCACGGTCGCGTTGCCGAGCGATGTCGCCATGAGGGCGGATACGAAAGGCGAGTTGTCGAAGTACTGACGCATCGCTGCGGGCGTCATCCCGACCCGGCGAGCGACATTGACACCGAAATAGCTGAGAGTGGCGGAAGTTGCTTGCAATCCCTCCTTTTTGGCAGCTGGTGCAGTGAGGGTCTGTATGTACTTCCGGTGAGATGCGTCCACAACCTCGTTCACTTCGATCCCCTCTCGAAAATCGAGCCTCGGCGAGTATGCAACTGTCGAATCGTATCTAAGTATTGCAATTGGCGCTATGAAACTCAGAGAGTAACTAGCCGTGAAATCAGTTGATATAGCAGTCATCGGGTTGGGTGTGTACGGGAGCGCGGCCGCGCGCGCGTTCGCCGCGAACGGCTGGCGGGTGCTGGCAGTGGAGCAGGCTCCGGCCGACGAGGTGCCGGGGGCTTCGCACGGGCCTGTCCGTATGGTCCGCACCGATGATCCGGACGGCCGTGGGACCGCCTCGTTGGCGATCGAGTCCGCCGCGCAATGGCGGGCGCTGTCCGAAGCCGGTCCGGAACCCTTGTTCCGAGGCGTTCCCGGGATCTTCGCCGGGCCGAAGGACGGTTCCCCCACCCACACGGACCAGCACCTGCGTATCACCGAGAACGACCCCCTGCTCGCCGGCGCGGTGGTGCCCGCCGGCTGGACGGTCACCAGGAACAACGGGTGCGGCCTGCTGGAAGCCCGTGCAGCGGTATTGGCCCTGCGCAAGCAGGCCCGGGAGCTCGGGGCCGAATTGGCGTTCGGGCGCGCGGCCGAGCCGGCGGAGGCGCCCCCGACGGCGGATGCTCCGATGCCGATAAGAGTGGGCGGAGAAACAGTCATGGCCGGTCAACTGTTGTTCTGCACAGGAGCCTGGACCTTGGGGCTGCCCGAGTGGGCTCGCATACCCGGGCTCCGGGCAGAGTCCGCCCACATGCAGACCGCCACCTTCGTCGGCCACTCGGAGATCTTCGGCAAGGAGGCGTTCTACGTCTTCGGCGATGGAGACGACCGGTTCTGCGCCATGCCGCTCCCTTCGGGGAAGGGACTGCAGTTCGGCCACTTCTCGCTGCCGGGGGACGTCGTGCCTCAGCCCGAGATGATCCGCCGCCGCGACATGGCTGCGCTGCGCCGCTTCGTGCCGGGCCTGGGGGAGACCCAGGAACGCACTACGGTCCGGGCTTCATACACCATGCCGCCGGACGGTTCGTTCGTGCTGCGCAGGGTTTCGGCGAGAGCTGCCACCCTGGTGGCCTGTTCCGGTGTCGGCTTCAAATTCGCTCCGGCGATCACCGACCGTGTCGTGGCCCTCTTCCAAGGGAGCGGGGACCCGGTGGCAGGGCTGCGTGTCGAATGCTGGTAGCCGTGGGCGGTGCCACGCTTTGCTGATTCGCACCCCACTGAGGTTCGACACGGCGGCCGTATGGGCGGACCCGCTGTCCGGCACCGTCAGATTCGGCGGGCTGAACAGAACCCGGACCCTCCTCGCCGGACTCGACCCGTCGAGTTATCTCGTCGCGGGGGAGACCAGCGCCATTGTCGCAAGCGTGGATTCATCGGCAGCGCTGGACCTTTCGGTCGAGCCGGGCGCGTCCGCCGCGATCGGCACACTGGCCAAGCCCGGCTGGTGCCTGGCCGTCGAAGCCATACTTCCCGAGCCGCTGGACGAGGTACCCCACTGGCTGGAGGTCGGTGTGTGCGTGAACTCCACCAACTGGTGCTGCAGCATCCCGCTGGGGCACCTCCCGCGGTTCCAGGCCGGCCTCGCCCGGCAGCGCCATCAGATCACCTACATCACCCGGATCCAGGTGGGGGACTATGACGGAATCTAGTGCGGTTTCCACGGAGATCCGCTGGCCCGGCGTCGTTGTCGTCGGGGGCGGGGCAACCGGGCTGCTGACGGCACTGGAGCTCGACGGCCAAGGCTTTGCCGCACTCGTCGTCGAAGAGGGAAATCTCTGCTCCCGCCAGACCGGACAGGCGCACGGCTGGCTCCACCGCGGAGGTGTCTTCCCGGACGCCCGTACCGAGGACTTCGAGCAACTCGACGAGGGCGCACGGCGATGGACCGAACTCATCGAGCGCACCGGAAATTCCGGCGCCGTCACCGGCTGCCGCATAGGTGGCGTGTCGCAGCGTACGTTGGCCGCGGTGACTGCGGCATGGGAACAACTCCGATTGCCCTACCAGCACACGGCTACCACGACGGGCGCCTGCGACTGGATGATCAGGGCGCCGGAGTCGGCCATCGTTCCGGTCCGGGCGCTCCAGGCCGCGCTTGCTGACTCGGGCGTCGCTCTGCGGCGTGCCGAAGCGGTGAAGCTCCTGCCCGGACGCAGCGGAAGCACCGTCGAATCGCTGCTGGCAAGAGCGGGACAGCGAACGTTCCGGCTCACCGCCGATGCTTTCGTGCTCGCGAACGGCGCCGGCATCACCGCCCTCCTTCCGGAGGGGCAGCTCTCCTCGGCCGTGGTCCGCAGACTCTCGTTCATGCTGGTGACGCGTACGGATGCGGCAATGCACCTCGGCGTCGCCATACCTGAGCAGGAAGCGCTCGGGCTGTTCGCCGTACCCCGGGTGTCCGGCGGGCATCGCTACGTCCTGTTGTCCAACTTCATCAGCTACGCCCCCACCGCGGAGCTGACGCACAGCCGGGACAACTGGCTGGCCGGCATCCGGCCGACCGTCCAACGATTCCTTCCGGACCTGTGGCAGGCGCAGGACGCGCTGTGGGGCGTCTACTCCGCCGTGAAGGCCGAACCGGCCCGGCACCTCGCGCTCGGCGTCTCCGAAATGGCCCTGCTGCCGTCCCTGTACGGCAACGTCGTGGCGGGTGTCCCGGGAAAGCTCACGCTCGCGCCGTTGCTGGCCGAGCGGCTGGCCGATGCCGTCGCCCCGCACATCCGGCACGGGGAAGCAGCCGACGGCCTTCTCGAGGATCTCCCGGCAGCGCGGTGGGGGCCGGAGGAATGGGAAGTCACCCCGCTGGTCCGGCGATCGACCCTCTTCCGGGAGAGTTGGGGACATCAGCCATGAGAATCGCTGTCGTTGCCGACGAGTCGATACCCGTCGAAGGCTGGTCCAAGGATCCTCACGTGCTGACCGAAGGGCTGCGCGCGCGGGGGCATCAGGTGACCCTGTTACTTGTCGCGGGTGCCGAGTCAGCGCCGCACCTTCCGGTCCGGGACCGGCCCGCGCCGGACGGGTACCTGTCGTCATTCCCGGCCGAGGCGCAACGTGGCGTGTCCCTGTTCACGGTCGGACCGGAAGTCATCATTTCACTCGGAATGTCCTCCCCGGCCATAGGCGTCGTCCTTGCCGAATCGCTGGGAATCCCGCTCGTCGTCTGCCTCCCGCCGGAGCTGTTCACCGTCGACCCGGCGGGTAACGGATACGGCCGGCTCCTCTGCCGGTACCTGCCCTGCGCGCTGCTGTTTGTGGAGTCCGACCGCCACGCGGCCGCGGCCGAGCGGCTCGGAGCCGACCCTCACAGGACCTGCGTCGTGCGGCCCGGTGTGCAGCTGGACGAGTTCGATGTGCCGCCGGGAAGCAGGAGGGACCCTGGCCCCGGAGTACCGTCCGACGACCGCCTTCGCCTCATGTTCGATGCCTCCCGGACCCCGCGTGAGGACCAGCAGTTCCTGGAGGAGGTCCTCACCAGGCTGAAGACGGAGCGTGGAAAGGACTTCCACACGATTGTGCTCCCGGGCAGGGACGACAACGGTGACCGTTCGCCGGACCTGAAGGGTCTCTGGAGGAGCAGGCCCGACACCACCGTCACGGACCTTCCTTCCTCACGGGACGTTCCGAAGGTCTACGGGGGAAGCGACGTCGTACTGGTCCCCAGCGCCACCATCGACGAGACGGCGTCGGTCCTGCGGGCCATGGCCGCGGGACGAGCAGTCGTCGCCGCCGACAGCCTGTCCGTACAGGACGTGGTCGGCACGGCCCGCAACGGCATGCTCGCCCGGGCGGGGAACCCCGACGAGTGGGTCGACAAGTTGGACTACCTGCTCGACGGGGCCGCCCTGCGCCTGCACATCGGCCGTGGGGCGCGTGCCCGGGTGGAGACGCACTTCTCCCTGCCGCAGACCATCTCGCAGATGGAGACGCGCCTTGAGGCGGTCAGGGCCTCCTGGCGCTATCACGCGGACCGATCCACCGGACCATGAGGAGACCATCTTGAGCGCGAAACAGAACGGAACTGTCTGGGTCGACGGAGCCCTGCGTGCATGGCAGTCGGTGTCCGTCCCCCTCATGTCGGACGCCGTACTGCGTTCCGTCGCCGTCTTCGAAGGCATGCGGGCGGACATGGCCGAGGACGGTCGGGTCCGGTTGCTGAGCGGCAGCGCACACGTGGAACGCCTGCTGCACAGCGCGCGGGTCCTGCGGATCCCTCTGCGGTACGGGGTCGGCGAGATCCTGGAAGGGGCGGCAACGGTCGCCCGCGCGGAGCTCGACAGCACCGGCAAGCGCGTCGCCTATGTCCGGCCCATGGCGCTCGGCGCCGCCCTGACCGAGGACTCGGGTCCGTGCAGTCTGAGTATCGCCGCTTTCGCGCAGGAGGACCGGGCGCCCGGGACGGTACGGATGCAGATTTCCTCGCTGCGGCGGCCGGCACCGGACTCACTGCCGTCCCAGGTCAAGGCTGTCGCCAACTACCAGCTCACACGGCTGGCGCGGATCACCGCACAGGCCGCGGGCTACGACGACGCCATCTTCCTCAACCACGAAGGCCGCCTGGCCGAGGCCGCCGGCGCCGCTGTGCTCGTCGAACGACAAGGCCGGGTGTTCACACCGCCCGACTGGGAAGGCGCTCTGAGTTCCATCACCGTCGATGTCATCGAGCGCATCGCGGCCGAGGTGAACGTGCCGTTCACCCGTGAGCCTGTCCCACTCAGCACGCTCCTGTCCGCGGACGGGATCGCGCTCGCCGGGACACTGGCCGATCTGGTGGATGCGACGTGCCTGGACGATCTCGCGGTACCCGCAGGTCCGGGCATTGCGACACTGCGGCGCCACTACAGGGAAGCGATGTCCGGCGGGGAGTTCGCCCCCTTGCTGGACTTCACGAGTTTCCCGGCCGCCGGCACCCGCAGAGACGGCCAGGGCCTGTCCGGCCGATCACGCGGCTGATCCGAGGCGTGCTAGCCCTGGTAGAACAGTGACCGATGGGAACCCAGGAGCGCGAACGCAAGGTGTACCGGCCCCTGCGGCGGGCCGGCCTCGAGGTCATCCCGGACGCCGTGCCGGACGGCACGATGCCATTCGTCTTCGGATACCGTCCCGAGGACATCGTCGGTGGGTTCTCCCACCAGTACGAGACCCCACGGCTGGTCGAGCGTCTCAACGAGGACTGGTACAACCTGGCGGTCTCCTCGGGTCTTCTCGTCCGTACTCGTCGGTCTCGGCCGACAACTCGGCTATGTACTGGTTGACGTCCGCAACTCCTGCGGAAGCTCCGCTGCAGCACGAACCGCATCACCAGCGTGGTGAAGGCCGTCCTTGTCCTTAACCACGCATCAACGTGAGGTTGGAGAAGGCTCACTGATCACCGTGATGACCCGTCGTCTCACACGCAAGGGGCCTGCGGCCAGCTGGACGAGGAAGCCTCGGCCGACCTGAGCCGCACGTGTATACCCTCGCCATCGAGGAGACGTCGTGACGTACTTCAACGCGGGTGGTCAGCCTGACCCAGCGCCGAGATAGACCGGATTTCAGTAGACGTCCGTATAGCGGCATCCCGATGTCTGAGCCTTGATCACCTTTACCCCGCTGTAGGTAGAGAATCCCTTGGAGCAGTCGAGGTAGAGGTACCCCGCGCTCAACAGCGCATCCTTGAACTCCTTTACCTGCTCCGTTCCTGGGCTCGAAACATCAAGTTCAAGGTAGAATCCCTGGCCGTAATAGCGGCCCCCGGATGCGTCGAGGTCATGCTTCTTGTGATGAGCCTCGCGCCGTAGGACATCAATCATGGTGATGCTTGCCCGACCGAAGTCGGTGCCGCAACCGGACTTCAGGATGATTCCTTGTGCTCGGTCGTACTTGTTGGCGTTGTTGAGGGGACCAGCCTTGCTGAGCTGGTCGCAATTCCCGAGCGCCTTGCGGACATGGCTAGCCGCTTCATCAAGGGTCGACGCCTTGGGCTGACTTCCCCCGTCAGCCTTGCTCTCGCCTTCCTGCGTACCAAGCTGGGCTGACTCTTGATCCGCCGACTTCGTTTCGAGCGTCTCATAGAGCCCCACGCCGCCACCGATGAACGCAAGCAGGATGATCCCGCCGATTCCGAATTTAGTGTTGCGGCGCGATTGATTGATTCGATTGCGGTTGCCAGAGATCAGGTTGGAGTCTTGAACATCGCGGGTGGTGAGGCCACCCGTGGTGATTCCGGCGGCCGAGCGATCAGCACCCCCGGAATCAACGAGGGCTGCTGCTACGGCCTCCCGCAGTGCCTTCGCGAACTCGTCATCGACTTCTGCCTCCGCGGCAATGGCATCGATGGCGTCCTGCCGACGTTGTCCGCTCTCTGGGTCTCGTTGAAGACGCAGGTAGACCTGAGCGCCGGACGCGCTTCCCTGGAGCCGGTCAACAACAACATTGGTTAGGGCCTGTGCTGCCATGTTCTGGGCCACTCCGCCCATGAAACCCGCAATGATCGACACCGCTTGAGCTGAAAGGCCTGACAGTTCCACGCTTGCCCCTTAGATCCCGGATTGCTTCCCTACGGCATGCTCCAGCCGTAAGCAAGCCATCTGGCAGCACGTCAGCCCTTGTCCGGCCCTCGCCCGCTCTGCCTCCCGCAACGCTAGAGGCGCGACGGGGAGGGGCCCACGCCATCGCGCGCAGACTCTTCACCATCGAGCGCAGTCCTCTACCGTTTCAACGGTGCTTCACTGGAGTTGGGAGCGGCTGAGCAGGGGGACGAGGCATGGACCGGGAACAGACTGCGGGCATCGCGGGCGACTTGGAGAGCGGTCAGGACCACCGCGAGCAGCTCCCGCAGCCAGCCGAGCAGCCGACCTCGTTGATGACACGGTCCGAGGAACTGCAGGACGCGGCGTCCGGCCTGCTCCTGCCGCTGCGGGTGACCGCCCCGGACGCCCACCCTTTCCGGGCCCGCGTCGAATCCGCCGGGGACGGCCTCGTACGCGTGGGCATCGTGCGGTCCACCCCGCACACGGTCCGCCGGGGGCCACGCATCATGTCCTCGACCGACCCCGACCTATTCAAGGTCACCCTCCACCGCCGCGGTAGCGCCCTGGTCAGCCAGGACGGACCGCAGCGCCGGGTGGCCACCGGCGAACTGCTCGCCCTGGACACGAGCCGCGCCTACACGCTGGTCCTTCCCGACCAGTGCGAAGTGGTCGTCCTCGGTATGCCCCGGGATCTCCTCGGCCCGCACGCCCAGGCCCTGACCCGGCGCAGTGGGACCAGCGTTCCCACGGACGCGGGGGTACGTGCCCTGTGCGCCGCGGTGCTGTCCGATGCAGGTGACCACCTCGACGCCCTCGCCGCCCCCCGCGCCGCGCGCTCGATGGCCGACGCGCTGACCGGCCTGCTGATCAGCGCCCTGGCCGACGTCTCGGCCGAGAGCGTTGAACTGCCTGGAGTCTCCCTCCTTGAACGGATCATGGAGTACACCCTGGCCAATATCTGTGACCCGGAGTTGACGGGCACGGCCGTCGCCCGCGCCCACCACATCTCCTTACGTCGACTGCAACAGCTCTTCCAGGGCGAGGAACGCACCTTCCAGGCCTGGCTGCTGCACGAGCGCCTTCGCCGCATCCACCGAGACCTGAGCGACCCCGCCCTCCGGTGCCGGTCGGCCTCGGCGATCGCGGAGCATTGGGGAATCCGAGACACAGCCCACCTGGCCAGGCGCCTGAAAAAGGGGTTCGGCTGCACAGTCACCGAACTCCGCCAGGCCGGCCAAAGGTGACCGCGTCGCCGCAAGCCGCAAGCCGCAAGCCGCGAGCTGTGGTCGCACGTGGCAGGATTCCCCGATGACTGCTTCACCGCCCACTGTCGAGACCGTGTCCACGGTGGCAACCGATGCTGGAATGCTCGCTCTGTGGGATCCCCAGCACTTCACCGGCATCGTCGATTACGACACTTGGGAACCCCAGCTCGGCGAGGACGAGGACGTTGAACGGCATATCCGTACCGGTGCCCTCGTTCCCATCAACATCCGAAGTGACGGTGCCTTCGGGGTGCTGGTCCGCATAGGCGGCGTCGGACTGCTCGCGCAGCTGACAGAGCGGGAGAGCAGGCACCGCCTGGTCACCTCGGACGCCTACCTTCTCCATTCGTCGGGACAGGTGTGGCTCAGCGGCATCGAGGCGGTGGGCGCCGAAGCGTGGCCGGGAACAGTCCAGTGCGATCTGCCCGTGGGCTGCAATTCGGTAATGATCCACTTGATTGCCTGGGAGGACGAACCCGACAGCGTCAACGACGACGGCACCCCGTCCGAGAGTGCTCTCTCCGACTTCGTCGTCCTCATCAACCCCGCCCTCTCGGAACAGGACTTCCGCTCCGCAGTGGAGACCTTCGACCAGTTGGAAGGCTGACCGCCTAGGTCAGAGGTCAAGCATCACGCGACGTCAGACCAACAACCGTCAACTGACGCTAGACAGGGCCACCGGCTACGACAAAGGCCGCTACGTGTACTCGCCACCACCGCCATAGCCCTCGTTATCCGGCTCCGAACATGATCGGCCGGACAAGTCCTAGGGCCGCCTGCTCTCGATGACATCGACCGCGCCCGCACTTCCGGGCAGTGCACGCAGCAGCGCTTGCGCCGACCGGGCAGCTGTCCGGACTCCCGGGTCATCGACTATCCGGGAGAAAAGTCCGGAGAGCGTCCGCGGTCGCAGGTCCATGACGGAGGCGTGCACACCGCACCCCAGGCCTTCGATGCGATCGGCGTTGTACTGGCGCTCGTAGTTCTGGCCGGGGCAGGCAATGGCCGGGATACCGTGAAAGAGGGAGGCCAGCGCCGTTCCCTGCCCGCCGTGGAAAAGCAGCCCGTCGGATTCGGGGAGCAGCTCGTCCAGCGGAAGGTAGTCGAAGAGGCGGAGATGATCGCCGACGTCCACCATCCGGCCGTTGGCGTTGGTGACACACCAGACGTGAACGCCGGCGAGTTCGGCGCTGCGCGCGAGCGAACGCACCATGGTGTCCGAGTTCCATCCCACGGTGCTCAGGTATGCGAGTACCAGACGCTCGGGCCGGGGCGGCAGGTCGCCGAGCCCTCGGCGGTTCGTACCGTCTAGGTACCCGATGTACCGGATGCCCGGGACATCGCTCAGTTCGGGCTCGAACTGGGCGAAGCTGGTGGCTATCTTCCGGTCGGCCGACCAGAACAGGAGATCAGGCAGGGATTCGACCGTGTCGCCCAGGTAGGGACGGGCCGACTCCCGTGCGAGTTCGTCGAGAGCCTGGTCCTCCGGCCGCTTCTGCAGACGCGGATCGGTTCCGATCGAGGCAAGCCCCACGGTAGGGACACCACAGCGTCGGGCCGAAATGGCCGCGGTGGGACGCATGTCAGCGATGACGACGTCAGGTTGTACGTCCTCGATCACATCGCGTTCGATCTCGAGGAGATGGCGCCAGTAGTCGGGCCGGTCGAGGCCGAGAGTGGTGAAGACGTCGTAGATGTCGCGGATGGCACCGCGAGCGTCCGGGTCGGGGCCGGTGGCGCCCTCGAAGTCGCGGACCTCGAATCCGTTCTCGACGAGCAGCCGTGAACTCGGGGCGCATGCGTGGAACAGGACCTCGTGGCCGCGCTGCCGGGCCGCCCGCGCGATCGCGAGGAGGTAGACGGTGGATCCCCAGGTCCCGGACGTCGAGGCGTAGGGCATAAAGAGCAGCTTCATGTCAGCGTTTTCCTCCCGCCTCGTTCCGAGCATCGAACCACCGCTCGGAGAGGTCACGCGTCCGCTGCCGGACGCGATCGATTCCCGTCGGATTGTTGTAGGCAGCGAAGGGCGGCCACTGGAAGACGAAGACGGCGAGCTCTTCGGCCAGCAGGGCGAGCTCCAGCGTGCGGCGATCGTGTGGACAGCCACTGAGGTACGCGTCGAGCAACTCCGGCGGGGCGGTCACCCCGGCAGGCACGGCGCGGACGTTGAGGAAGGCCAGGTCGGACACGGGGCGGCCGGAGCCCGATACCTGCCAGTCGAGAAGGACCAGTGACTCGCCGGAGTGCGTGATGTTGTCAGTGTGGCAGTCACCGTGGATGAACACCCTTGGGAGTGCCTCCGACTGCCGCTCCAGCTCGGCACGCCGGGAGACGATCTCGGCAAGCAGCGGAAGGGTCGGGGCCCAGAAGGCCTCGATCGCCGGCAGATCGGGCTCGGCCATGGCCTGCCGCAGCGCATCGGGCCGGCCCGGGCCGGCATCCGCCGGGAGAGGCATGCCGTGCAGGGCGGCCAGTTCGAGGCCGAGAGCCGCCCACATGCCCGGCGTCCATGCGGTGACGGGCAAGGGCTTGCCCGCGGCCGCGAGGAGGATGGCCAGGCCGTCTTCGGTGTCCGCGGAGGTGAGAAGCTCCGGCGAGCGCACAGGGGCGCTCGGCGCGAGACGCTGGTAGAAGAGCAACTCCCGCCGCGCTGCCGCCAAGGCGTCCGGTCCCTGTGCGGCGGGGGTGAGCTTGAGGAAGGCGGACTGCCCGTCGGCCGTACGCACGGGGTGGATGCCCGCGCCCGACCGGGACTCGAGGTACCCCTCGGACTCCTCGGCGATCACCCCGAACTTCCGCAGCACCGTCGCGACAAAACTATTCGGCATGTGAACGTCCGTTTCTCCTGACAGAAACCGCATGAGTGCGCATCCAGAGCCTGCTTCGATCAGGATCACACCGGTGATTTGCCGCCGCCTCCGGATTTCAGCAGTGCACCGTATTTGATGGACGGCCATACCCGAACGAACGTCTCGTACGACCTTTTGATTGCGGCCTCACGCCGGGTGTCTCCCCCCATGACGTCGCGGAGCGTGCTCTCGTACTGCAGCGGTGTCAAGTAACCCACGGACACCCGCCACCTCAGGTACCAGTCGGTGCCGGGGTGCTTCTCCGAGGCCCGGACATAGTTGAGGTACCAGCTCTGTGTGTTCGTCTTCCGGGGCCGGGGGTGAGCCTGGTGCAGGACGGGCACCGAAGGCAGAGCAACGAATGAAGCGCCTGCTTTCCACAGGCGATAGGCCAGCTCCGCGTCCTCCTCGCCCCATCCGAGGAACTGCTCGTCGAAGGACCCCACCGACCGGCACAGTTCGATCGGTACCGAACAGTGACAGCTCGTCAGGCTGATCCAGGGCGCCACACTGCCGCCCCGGGCGATGACATCCAGATGCTCATCGTTGGCCGGCGTGGTGGGCCAGTTCCCGGCTGCGGCTTCGATGGTGTCGATCCTGTGGCGGATGTCCCAGATGTCCCAGAGGGAGACGTTCTGGTAAGTGGGTGTCGAGGTGAGTCTGGGGTCGAGTCCGGTGCTGGCGTTCTTGATGGCTTCGGTGAGGGTGTCGTCGACGGGGAGCAGGGAGAACACTTCGCGCCTGGCTCCGAGTACGACGGTGTTGTCGGTGGATTTCCGGTGCTGGGCGAGGTGTTGGTGGAGCAGGGTGCGTGGGCAGATGCAGTCGTCGTCGATGAACAGGACGATTTCTCCGGTCGCTTCGGCGATGCCGGAGTTGCGGGCGAGGGCCCGGTTGGGCTGGGTGACGGTGACGGAGCGCACGCGGGGGTCGAGCCGGCGGTACCTGTCGATGACGTCGGGGGTCTCGTCGGTCGATCCGTTGTCGACGACGATGATCTCGTAGGTGCCGTTGGGTAGTTCCTGCAGTGTCAGGGATTCCAGCGTCCGTTCGAGGTGCCTTGCCTTGTCGCGTGTGGGGATGACAACGCTGATGTCCATTTATGTAATCGCCCCGCAAGTAGGAATGGAATATTCAACCGCTCTCACCGTCGCGTCGGGGTCGCCGATTCACCGGCAGTCCCGCGGGTCCCGCCATATTTCATGGACGGCCAGAAGCGCACGAACGTGTCGTACTGGCGCTTGATATGGGCCTTGCGGCGGACATCACCTGCCATGACCTCGCGCAGGATGTCCTCGTAGTCGATGTGCGAGATGTAGCGGAGGGACACTCGCCATCGCAGGTACCAATCGGTGCTGGGATGCTTTTCGGTGGCACGGACGTAATTGACGAACCAGCTCTGGTTGTCATCGGAATCAGGCCGGGAATGCACCTGGTGATAGACCGGGGTTCCGGGAAGGGCGACGAACGAGGCGCCTGTCTGCCACAAGCGGTATCCGAGTTCGGTGTCCTCCTCGCCCCATCCGAGGAACTGGTCGTCGAAGGAACCCACCGACCGGCACAGTTCGATCGGAACGGAGACGTGGCACGTCAGGAAACTGAGCCAGGGCGCCACACTGCCACCCTCGGCTATGAGGTCCAGGTGCTCGGCGCGCGCCGCTTTGTCGTGCATGCCGGCTGCGGCTTCGATGGTGTCGATCCTGTGGCGGATGTCCCAGATGTCCCAGAGGGAGACGTTCTGGTAAGTGGGTGTCGAGGTGAGTCTGGGGTCGAGTCCGGTGCTGGCGTTCTTGATGGCTTCGGTGAGGGTGTCGTCGACGGGGAGCAGGGAGAACACTTCGCGCCTGGCTCCGAGTACGACGGTGTTGTCGGTGGATTTCCGGTGCTGGGCGAGGTGTTGGTGGAGCAGGGTGCGTGGGCAGATGCAGTCGTCGTCGATGAACAGGACGATTTCTCCGGTCGCTTCGGCGATGCCGGAGTTGCGGGCGAGGGCCCGGTTGGGCTGGGTGACGGTGACGGAGCGCACGCGGGGGTCGAGCCGGCGGTACCTGTCGATGACGTCGGGGGTCTCGTCGGTCGATCCGTTGTCGACGACGATGATCTCGTAGGTGCCGTTGGGTAGTTCCTGCAGTGTCAGGGATTCCAGCGTCCGTTCGAGGTGCCTTGCCTTGTCGCGTGTGGGGATGACAACGCTGATGTCCATCTATGTAATCGCCCCGCAAGTCGGAATGAAATATGCAGTCAGCGCGCTGGAACTGCTGGACCCCGGTCACCGGAATGACGGACGGCGATATGATCGGCGCCGGTATTCTCTTACGTGGTGAACGCACCGCCCGATGCCACATAAGCCAAAATATTTCTTGCCGGATCCATTGACATCGGCGAAATTGTAAACACCGTTTCGACGGGTGGTCAATACCGGAGTGAGTGCCCGCAGGCCTCTTGCGTGCATTCAGAAGGAATGGCTCTGAATTCTGACTCTGAGTTACGTCGGTCGAGGTTGCCCGGGCGGGGACGTCGCTGCTGGTGGGCGGAGCGGTGACTGCGGACGGGAGGGTCTGTCAGGTTCGGGACGGTGACGGAGTGTGCGGCCGGGTGTCAGGCCGGCAGGGGCTCGGCGGCCGCGACCTTCAGCAGCGCCTGCAGCGACTCCGAGAGCACCTTTCGCGTCAGCATGACCGGCGGGGACGCAAGGCCTCCCACATCCAGTGAGCGGAACTCGACCTCGGGGTAGTCCGAGCGGTTCACGCAGTCATCCGGCACGGCGGTCCAGGAATCGCGTTTCGTGGAGATGCTCTGGAGCGCCTCGGAGATGGAGCGGGAGAGCAAGGAGGCCGCCGGTTGCAGTCCCGCACGGTGGCAGGCGTCGGTCACCAACTCCTGGAGCACCGTGTGGAACTGCGTCGGTGCCTGCCTCATCGGAAGTTTGCCGAGCATGTCCGGGAGCAGCTGTCTGCGGCCTGCCAGCGGATGGGGTTTCGGTATGCCCACGGTGACAGGGCCCCACTGGAGCCGGTGCAAGGCCAGGCCCGGGGCCGCCGCAGGGGCTTCCAGCAGGGCGGCGTGGACGGTTCCGTCGCGGACCAGGTCGGACCGGACGCTTTCCGGCACCTCGAAGACGTCCACCTGGATCTCCGGACGGCTGTCCCTCAGATTGGCCAGGGCGACCCGGAGGCTTCCCTGACTGCCCGTCGGTACGGCGACGCGAAGGGCCGTGTCGGCCAGAGGGGAATGGCCTGCGGCGACGAGCTCGATCATCTGCACGGACCGAAGTGCTCTCTGCGCCCAGGGCAGGAGATCCTCGCCCGCCTCCGTGAGGTGCACCCATCGCGTCGAGCGCTCGAACAGCGCGACCTTCAGTGTTCTTTCGAGTTTGCGAATCTGCTGGCTGACGGCCGGCTGCACCACATGCAGTCGTTTGGCGGCGCGACCGAAATGCAGTTCCTCTGCAACCGTGACGAAGTAGGCGAGCTGGCGTAATTCCACAGTTTGATCCCCTGTCGCTGTATCAGGACGAGGCAATTCAACACAGAGAGCGCTCTCTGCGTATCAGACCCCACGCGACGTATAACTGTCAAGCATCGTTTGGATGCACTGTGTCCCCAATTGAATATTTTGCTCCTTATTTTACGCTTTGGAATTTATGCGAGGTAAGGTGATGACGAAACCTGCCGAATTGACCCGGGGGCGGTTGAGTCGATTAGGAAGTAAAGGTTATGAATGCGTGCGGCCGGTGGGTTATTTGTACAGTGGGTTGTTCGTGATCGGGTGGACTCGTATGATCGGACCGTGATTGAGACCACACAGTGCATTGAAGCCGGCGAGCTCTCGATGACGTACCAGGTTCCGGTTCGCGATGCGGGCCTCGGGGCAGCCTTTCGAAGTCTCTGGCGGAGGCAGACGAAAGATATCGAAGCTATCGGCTCGATCGACCTTCGGGTGGAAATGGGTGAATCGATCGGACTGATAGGTCCGAACGGGGCGGGTAAAACCACACTCATGAAAATACTCGCCGGAATTCTCAAACCCACGCACGGGAAAGCCCGGGTCCTCGGCCGGGATCCCTTCGACCGTAAACCGGAACACTTGCGTCAAATCGCGTTGGTGAGGGGCAGTCAACCCCTGGGCGGTGCACCCGAGCTGACGGTCATGGACTCGTTGAGCTATCAGGCTCTGGTCTACGACGTGCCCGAAGGGCAGTTGCAGGAGAACCTCGACGAACTGGTGCAACTGCTTGGTATCGGTGAACTCCTCAATCGGCAGGTGCGCGCCCTGTCGCTGGGTGAGAGGATGCGCGCGGGCCTGGCGATGGCCCTTGTGTACCGTCCGCAGGTGCTTTTTCTCGACGAGCCCACGATCGGTCTGGACGTGTCGGCCGCCGTGCAGACCCGTGCCTTTCTCCGCAAGTACGTGGCTCAGACGGGAGCCACCATGATCCTGACGAGCCACTACATGACCGATGTGGCCGAACTCTGCCCGCGGGTGGTGCTTATCAATCACGGGCGGAAGGTTTATGACGGTGGGCTCCCTGGGCTGACCGCCAGGGTGAAGCACGACAAACTCATCGAGGTGTGGCTTGCCGAGGGCGTCGAATTGCCTCCGGGGATCCGAGCGACGCGGAACGACGGGCGATACGAGCTGAGTGTCGCCCGGGAGCAGGTGGCCGACACCATCGGAAGGTTGCTGGCCGAGACCACCGTTCTGGACCTGAGCATCAAGGAAGCCCCACTGGACGTACTGATGGACGAGATCTACCGCGCCGACGAGGCGACGCCTCGATGACCCGGCTGCTCAGGCTCTTATGGCTGAACATCGCACGCCAATTCCTGACCTGGTCGGGATCGTGGTGGTTCGCTGTCGCCCTGGCTGCCGGACAGATCCTTCCGCCACTCATCGGACTGGCGGTGTGGCGAACCGTTTTCCCGGACTCCAGCCGCGTTTCCACGTATTATCTGGCGGTCCTTTTCATCGTCGCCTCCACCGCGTCCTTCGAGAATCACACCTTCTCGCAGGGCATTTACAAGGGCACTCTGGCGGGCGAACTGGTCAAACCCCAGCCGGCCGTTCTGCTGCCGTTGGGGGAGAACATCGCGATCCGGGCCTGGATCACTCTGATCACCCTGCCGGTCGTCGCGCTGGTTGCCTCGGTGCTGACGGTGTCCTTCGACGCGGGTGCGCTGCTGGTGGCCGCACCACTGTGGCTGGGAGCCGGATTCCTGCGGTTCCTCTTCATGTGGTGCCTCGCACTGACCGCCTTCTGGACCGAGCGGGTGCATGCCATCACGGCGTTCGGTACCACCCTGCTCTACATGCTCGGGGGGAACGCGATTCCGGTCGATCTACTTCCGTCCTTCTGGAGCGCCCTGGCCCGAGGGCTTCCGTTCTATTCGATCATCGGCCTGCCTGCCGACGCTGCTGCGGGGGAGTCGGGCCAACGTCTGCTGATGGGGGCGATCGTGCAGGTGGGCTGGCTGCTGGTGATGGGCGCCATTTCGCTGGTGCTGTGGCGGCGAGGTCTGAACAGGTACGCGGCGGTCGGCGGCTGATATGAAGCTGCTTCTCCTGCTGGGTGCCACGTTCTCCCTGTCGCTCCGGCGGACTCTGACGCACCGTGTCAACTTCGTCTTCGACCTTGCCCAGTCCATTGTCGGCATCGGCACGGTCCTGGCGACGACGCTGGTCATCTTCGACCGGACAGGCGCCCTTGCGGGCTGGACGAGGTCGGAGATGTTCGTCCTCATCGGCGTGTTCGCGCTGGTCTCCGGGATCAGGGCGGCCCTGATCGACCCCAGCCTGACGAAGTTCGTGGGCACGATCCGGGACGGCACGCTCGACGAGGCGTTGCTGCGGCCGGCGCCGAGCTGGTTCACCGCTACGAACCGTGAGCATGCGCCGCTCGCCCTCGGGCAGGCGCTCCTCGGGGTCGGCATCCTCGTCGCCGGGGTCCGGGGCCTTCCCGCGGCCCCCGGACCGGTGAACACCGTCGTGGCCGTGATCCTGACCGGCTGTGCGGTCGCCATCTCGTGGGCGATCTCCGTGATGGTGGCCAGCCTGGGCTTCTGGGCGGGGCGCTTCGAACTTGCTCCGCTGACCGCCTCGCTGTGGGACGTCGGAAGATACCCCGCGGGTGTCTACGGAAGCCATCTGCGAAGCATTGTCACCTACGTGATTCCGCTCGCCGGAATGATCACCTTGCCCGCCGAGGCGCTGACTCGGCCCGATCCTCTGGTGGCGCTGCCCGTCGGGCTGGCGGTGACCGCATGCTTTGTCCTGCTATCGATGATCATGTTCAGCCAGGGAGTGAAAAGGTACACCGGCGCCACGTCCTGAGT
Organism: Streptomyces sp. NBC_00683; assembly: GCF_036226745.1. Classification (NCBI taxonomy): domain Bacteria; kingdom Bacillati; phylum Actinomycetota; class Actinomycetes; order Kitasatosporales; family Streptomycetaceae; genus Streptomyces; species Streptomyces sp. NBC_00683. The sequence goes on from NZ_CP109013.1 coordinate 7,995,810, forward strand.
CCCGAGCGAGCAACTCGGTTCGCACATGAGCAGGGCGCGCGAGGGGTCTCGGCTTTTCGGTGCATCGACCCTTCAGGTGACGCCAACTCGCTTACCACTGAGCGTCGTTGACACTCGTAGGAGAACTTTCTAAGGTTGGGGGACAGGGATGGAGAGCGCTCTCTTTCTGGATCGGGCCGATTCCGGTCCCGCACTTCGGGGGCCGGCCGAATACCCCACACGCGCTCGTCGCTCTCGCTGCGGTCGTGGCCTTCACGACTGCCCGGAGCCGCATTCCGCAAGGTGGCTTCCGCGCGGGTGAGGACGGCAAGGACGCGCTCGCCGACGCTGCCCGGACGTGGGTCGTGGTGAGCGCGATATCCCTGGTGCGAAGGCCCCGGGACGGGGCCGTGACGTGCCGAAGAATCGACATCAGTGCCCTTTCGGGCACCTGACCGTGAGGAATGTCTTGTTCGAGCGACGTAGTCAGAATGCAGCCGTGAAGGCCACCGGGACCGACGGCCGCAAGAAGCGGTACCTGAGCACCCTCACGGTGGCGGCCTCGATGGTCACCCTGGTGGGACTGGCCGCGGCACCCGCCTCCGCGAGTGCGGCGGACTGTGAGTTCAGCAAGACCCTCTGTCTGTATTCGGGCGAGAACTTCACGGGGGAGAGGATCACCCTCAGCTCCCTGGTCCCTGGGGGGACCTGCATAAATCTGGACGAGTCCGGATGGGTCGTCCCGGCGCGATCGGCCATCAACACCCACACCACGAGCGCCGCGCTGTTCGCCGACGAGGACTGCACCGGTGGACCGAACCAGGTGTCGGGCAGTTCGAGTCGTGCCAGCCTCGGCGACTTCGTGACGCTCAGCGTCTGGGTGGCCGGCTGACGAGCCACACCCGTCACCGACCGAGGGGTGCCCTGTGACCGGGCGCCCCTCGGAGCCGTGGGAACCGATCTGCGGAATTCTCCGTGCGAGGAAGACGCACCGGCGGACAACCGGAGCCACGGAGCAGGACAGCAGCCGCACAGGCGCTTCAACGGATGGAGATTCCTCGCGTGAACCCGAAGCCGGAAACACGTGGCTCACTGGTGCGAGGGCGTGTTGCCACGTCCTTGCTGTTCCTGCTGTTCGGCACAGCTCTCGGCTGCTGGACGAGTCGTATCCCCGCGATCAAGAGCGACCTCGGACTGAGTGACGGACTGCTCGGCCTCGCCCTGCTGGCCTTCGCCGTGGGCGCCATCGCCGGAATGATGGGCCTGGGAAGACTCGTCGACCGATGGGGGAGCACGCGGGTCATGGTGCCGACGGCCCTCCTCGAAGGGCTGCTGCTCATCCCTCCCGCATTCATGCCGACGCTGGTCACCCTCATGGCGGCGCTCTTTCTCTTCGGCCTCGTCCACGGCACGCTGAACATCGCGATGAACGCGAACGGGATCGAGGTCCAGCGCGCCTGGGGCCGCCCGATCGTGTCGTCGTTCCACGCCGTCTACAGCATCGGCGGCTTCCTGGGTGCCGCGATCGGCGGGCTCTTCGCCCATCAGGACGTGAGCCCGGAGGTCACCTTCGCCGCCGTGGGTGCCGGTGTGGTGCTGCTCGCCGTGTGGGCCGCTGTGTGGGCCCTGCCGCAGGACGTACCGGCGACACCGCCAGGGCCTGCGGCCGGGACCGGTGGCGGGGGCGTCTCACGCTCGTTCTACCTCCTGTTCCTCGGCGCGCTGGCCATGTGCACGCTGGTGGGGGAGGGCACCGCTGCGGACTGGAGCGCCGTCTACCTGCACGAGAGCCTCGGCAGCACACCGGCGTTCGCCACAGCCGCGTTCGCGGCGTTCTCCGTCACCATGACGATCGGGCGGCTGCTCGGCGACCGGCTCGCCGAGCGGTTCGGGCCCGTGCAACTCGTCCGCGGCTGCGGAGTGCTGGCCTCGGTGGGCATGACCGCTGCCCTGCTCATCGGCCACCCGGTCGCCGGCGTCATCGGGTTCGCGTGCCTGGGCGCGGGGATGTCCTGCATCGCTCCGCAGGTCTACTCGGCCGCGGGGCAGCGCGATCCCGCACGTGCCGGCGCCGCGCTGTCCCTCGTCGTCAGCCTCGGGTACGTCGGCTTCCTCATCGGCCCCCTGGTGATCGGCGGCGTCAGCACCTTCACGGGACTCCCCGTGGCCCTGGGCATTCCCGCGCTCCTGATCCTGTTCGTGGTGCTCGGCGCGGCCGCCCTGCGTCCCCCCGGGCCGACTGCTCCGGCACCCGTCGAGGAGAAGCCGCACCGCGATGCCGACCGCTCGGGACTGGCCTCGGGAAGCGGCAACTGAGCGCGCCGCACGTTTGCTTGAATGCGAAGAGCCGATGCCCGGTACCGGTTGACCGGGCGTCGGCGCATCCGACGACTCGCACGAGACGAAGGCGGACAGTTGCGCATCACAGAGTGTCACTTCGAGTTCAGTGGATTCGACGACCATCTCGTCAAGGCCGGCACATCCGTCTACCTCTGGAATCTCGCCCGGCAGTTCAGGGACGCGGGGCACCAGGTCGGGGCCGTGACCGCTGCGCACGGACTGCTCCCCGTCCTCCGTGAGAAGCACGAAGTCGTCGATCTGGACTGGCGGATCGAAGACGATGTCCCGATCGCACTGGATCCGTCGCAGTGGCCGGGCTTCCCCGAAGTGCTGACGCTGCACATCTCGGCCCGCGCTCACCGGATCACCGTGGACGGCATCGACATCGTTCTGCTGAGCAGCGAGCTGCTCGACCAGTACCCCGAATCCTTCTACCCGCCCCAGGAACTCCGGGGCAAGGACCCCGCGGCCCTCAAACCGCTCGTGTTCCAGGTGGTGGCGGCCCGCTACGTCAGGGACCGAATACCCGCCGACACGGTCATCCACCTGCACGAACCCTTCTACCACTACCTCCTGCCCGGCCTTTTGGCCGGTCACGGCTTCCACGTCGTATCCACCGTGCAGACCAACATGGCGGTCAATACCAAGGTCTACGGCCCAGAAGTCCGCGGCGTCCTCGCCCACCTGGGATCCGACACCTCGGTGGCCGACGGCCTCGCCGATCCGCCCCTGGACTCGTATCTGGACCGGGCGATGCGGGGATTCCTTCCGCAGACACTTCTGTACCAGGACTATCCGGAGCGGCCCGGCCACGACTACATCACCATGCTGGGCCTGGTGATCCGCTCCGTCGAAGCGATGGACTTCCTGTCCGAGGGGCAGCTGGACCACGCCCTGACCCAGGCGGAGACACCCTTCGAGCAACTGTTCCAGCAGCTGACCGTCCGGCGGGAACTCAGGTCGCGGACCGACCAGTTGGTCGTCGGGGGCTGCGCCATAGGGGACGAGTGGCTGGACGTGCCGCGCACCGACGAGCGCCGCGAGCGGACCCTCACCGGTCTGGGGCTCGATCCGGCGCTGCCGACGATCTACCACAACGCGCGCTATTCGGTGCAGCACAAAGGGCAGAAGGAGCTGTTCCGGGGAATCCGCCGGCTTCTGGACGGGGGAGACCGCTGCAACGTGCTGCTCCACTGCCTCGCCCCCAGCCCCCCGAACGACGAGGACCTGGACGCACTCGCGCGTGACTACCCGGAGCTGGTCCGCGCCGTCACCGGCCCCATGGGGAACCCCGAACTGAAGGACTGGGCCGCCGCGAGCGATTTCTGCGTCTTCCCGTCCAAGTTCGAGATGGACACCTTCCTGATGGCCATGGGGGAGGCGATGGCCTGCGGCTCCATCCCGGTCGCGACCGCGCAGCGGGGCATGCGTCACTTCCTCCACCGGACCGATCCGGTCGCCGAGTACGCCACCGGGCTGGCCCTGCCACGCTCCTTCCGGGTGGACGACGACCTGCTCACCGAGGCCGTTCACCTGGGGCTCGTACGCATGCTCAGGCTGTGGAAAAACGATCCGGACCGCATCGCCACCCTGCGGGCCCGAGCGACAGAGGTGGGCCGGAGCTTCACCTGGCAGGCGGCGGCCGGACGTTTCCTGGCGGTGTTCGCCGCATGCCTCGCGGGTACCCGGCCCGCCGATGCCACCCCGGCCGTCCGCGCGGTTGTCGAGAGGGAGGAACAGGACGGTACCGGCGCGCAGTTCGACGCCGCCCAGGGATCCGCCCACCGCGTCGCGGACGGCGTCGAGGTGCGGTGGCGCGGGAAGAACACCAGCCGTGTCGAGATCGTGCCGGCCCAGCCGGGCGCCGACGCCGTAGCGCTGAAGGCGGACGCCGACGAGTTCTCCGGCCGGGTGCCGTCCGCCCCCGCCGGGACGCTGGCGGTGCTGGTCACGGACCGGGACGGAAGGTCGGTCTGGGGAGAACTACCCGTGCGGACCGACGCCCCCGCCCCCTGACACCTCCCGGGCGGTGCCCTGCGCCCGGCAGCCGTCACCCCGGCAGGTTGAGGGTGACCCCCACCTTCTCCAGGATCGACTCACCGGCGATCACCGGGCTCATCCGCTCGCCGCCACCGACAGGGGCGGCGAGCGGAACGATCTCCGCGTCGGGGTCGGCTTCGAAGAAGTAGACGAGCGAGACGAGTTCCTCGTCCGGCGCCTTGTCGCTGGGCGCGAGCACCCGGTGCCGCAGCGAACGCCAACGGCCGTCCGACCACAGGTTCATCAGGTCCCCGAGATTCACCACCAGCGTGCCCGCCTCGAACGGCGGCGCGAACCAGCCGTCCTCCTCGTTCCAGACCTCCAGACCCCCTACCCCCTGCTGGCGGTCCAACAGGCTCAGGGTGCCGAAGTCCGTGTGCGGGCCGACCCGCATCTGTCCCTCCCGCACGCTGCCGACCGTGCGGAGCGAGGGGTACCAGTTGACGTTCTGCGTCCAGGTCGCGCGCGTGGACTGCCCGGTGAAGTGATCACGGGGCAGCCCGAGGACCGCCGCCAGCACCTCCAGCACCTCCAGGGAGATGCGCGTCATGTGCTCGGTGTACTCCAGTGCCACGTCGCGCAGTTCGGGCAGTTCCGCAGGCCACTTGTTCTCCGGGTAGTACAGCGTGTCGAACGCTTCCTCGCCGGTCCTGTGGGACGGGCCGACGTGGTAGGCCTCGTGCAGGTCCGGTGTCCCGGGATTGCCGTCGATGGCGCCCACCTCCAGCGCACCCAGACCCCGGTACCCGTTGTCGTAGGGGCGGCTCACCGCGTACCGGCCCTTCGTCTCCGTGGGCAGGCCGAAGAACGCGCGCCCTTCGAGGCGCATCCGACGGGTCAGCTCCTCCGGGACCCCGTGACCGCGCAGGAGGAAGAGCCCGGTCCGCCGCAGAGCGGCATCCAGCTCCTCGGCGATCTCCGCGCGGCGCTTGCGGCCCGCCTTGCTCCACTCGTCCAGGTCCAGAACGGGGACGCTGCTCACCATGGCTCTCTGCCCTTCGATTCGACTCTGGTTCGGTACGGGTGCGGTCTTCGCGGCCACGCGGGTCCGCTCAGCCGGCGGGGGTCCCGGCCGGCTGTTCCTCCGCGTCGGCGACCGGTCCGGCGTCCTTCGGCGCGGCGAAGCGATTCAGGTCGCCGATGGCCGACGACGCCTTCCAGGTGAGCGCGGGGATATGGGCGTTGAGGAGTTCGCCGTCCTCGCGCAGCACGGCCGAGGAGGGGTGGTACATGTGCAGGAGCGGATCGTCGTAGTGGTCGAACGCCGAGTGCGTGTCCATCCGGTAGGCGAAGTCGTTGTCCTCGCCGCCCCAGCCCTCGAAGCGTTCGTCCATGCCCCCGATACGGTGGAAGGCGCTCGTGCGCACCCAGACGCAGCAGCCGGGCGGCCGCCGCAGGACGAACGCGCGCAGGTGACCGGCGTCCGCCTCCGGGGCCCCTTCCCACAGTCGCTCGGTGATGGCGCGGGAGGTCGAGGCCTCGTCGAGGCACCACATGTCCCGGTAACTGAGGTGGCCCATCGTGCCGCTGTGCCGGAAGCGCTCCGCGTTACGCGCGATGAAGTCGCGGTCGGCCAGGACATCCGCGTCCAGGATGCAGACGGCCTCGGGGCGGAACGGCGCGTTCACCACCCCGACGTTGACCGCCCAGGACTTGTTGAAGTGGCCGGTCTTGTGCGCGAACAGATAGTGATCGATGTACGGGGTGATGACGGCGCGGCTGCGCGGGGTCTCGTCGGTCTCCACCACCATCACCCGGTAGGACGCCCTGGGCGCGGACTGGTCCCGCAGGGACATCAGACAGGCCAGCAGATTGCGCAGCCGCCGGCCCGTCCCCCGGTCGCGGAAGGGCACGACGACGAGGATTTCCGCATCGCCTCCGCCGGCGACGGCACCGCCGGGGCGGCCGCTGAGCCCTTCGGCGGTGATGTCGCCGCCGGGACGCGATCCGTCGTAGCCCGGGCCCAGGTGATACCCCAGGCGGGAATTGGACTCCGCCCGCCAGGCGTGCGTGAAGAGGTCGTCGATGCCCGGCTCACCGCCCGCCCGCGAGAGTTCGGCAAGCCGTTCGCGCAGGGAGCGGTGCACGGCCGGATCGGCCGGTGCGTCCCTCAGTGCGCGGACGAGGCCGCTGACGGCGGTGTCCTGGATCCGCTCGGCCGCTTCGACGACGGCCCGGCGGTGCGGCAGGCTGCGTTCCCAGTAGAAGATGCTGGCCTCACGGGCCTGCGGATCGAATTCCACCGCGAGTGTGGTGACCACGGCGGTTGACAGGACGACGGGGTCGACGGGGATCAGAGAAGACACTGCGGGTCCTTCGGGTCGGGCGTCGGATACGGGACTGTCGTGCTGATGAGGGGGCGCCGGAGCGAGGCGCCGGACGACCTGCATGAGGACGACTGCGACGAGGGCGAGCGCACTGAGGGTGCCCAGCGAGGCGGGCAGGCCGACCCCTTCGGCGAGGAACCCGATCACCGGCGGCACCACGATGGGGCCCATGCCACTGATGCTGGAGACCACCGCGATGCCCAGTCCCTCGCTGCCACGGCCCAGTTCGCCGGCCCTGGAGAGGACCACGGGCAGGACCAGCGACAGGCCCAAGCCCATGACCAGGAAACCGGCCAGGGCGGCCAGGGTGTGCGCGGCCAGCAGAGCCAGCAGGAAACCGGTCCCCGCGAGGGCGGTCATCCAGGTGATGACCCGCCACTCGCCCCAGTGCTCCAGCACACGGCCCCCGAGCAGTCGGCCCGCCACCATGGCCAGCGAGTAGACCACGAAGCCGAGGGAAGCCTGCCCGACGGACGAACCGAGGTCCTCGTGCAGGTAGATCGATCCCCAGTCGCCCACGGCCCCCTCCGCCGCCAGGCTGCAGAAGCCGATGATCCCGAGCAGGATCAGGGGAAGGCGGTCCGCGCGGGGCAGGGTGAGGCCCTTCCGGCGGCGGTGCCCGGCCGAGGGATCGTCGGGCGGGGAAGGCAGCAGCCACGTGGAGACGAGCAGGGCCGTGCCGCCGGTGAGCACGGCGGCCGTGGTGAAGTGGGCCGACGGCGACAGTCCCGAAACTGCCGCACCGCCCCCCGCCAGCGCCCCGAGTAGTCCGCCGATGCTGTACAGACCGTGGAAGGACGACATCACCGGTCGTCCGTACAGCCGTTCCACCGCCACGGCGTGGGCGTTCATGGCGATGTCCACGGAGCCGAGGGCCGCCCCCATCAGGGCCAGCGCGCATCCCAGCGTCACCGCGTCGACGGCGAGCGACGGCGCGATCAGCGAGGCGCAGCAGAACACGGCGGTCAGCCGGGTGACGGTCAGACTGCCGTAGCGGGCCACGAACACCGCGGCGAACGGACGGGCGGCCACCGCGCCCACGGCGATCCCCAGCAGGGCCAGACCGAACGGCCCGCTGTCCGCATGTACGTGCGCCTTGATGTCGGGGACCCGTGACACCCACCCGCCGAACACGCTGCCGACCACCAGGAAGATGGCGGAGGTCGCGATCCGGGCTCTTCGCACCTCGTCCGGCGGGGCGACCCTCAACGGTCCCACCACCGGGCTCTGCCGGTCGCCCGGCGCCGTGCCTCGGTGGCGAGCTCGTAGGGCAGCGAACCGTCGGGCATGCGCACCATCTCGATGTACAGGCCGAGCCCGGTGCGTACGTACACCCACCGGTCCCCGGCCAGGGGGCCCTCCTCGATGGTCTCGGGTTCTGCCAGCACCGTGCAGCCGGGTCGGCTGCCCAGGTAGGAGGCGGCGGCGTCGACGTCGTCGACATACAGGGCGAGGTGGCTGCCCCCCACGTCGCTGTTGCGCGGCGGACGGCGCCGCCCGCCGGAGGCGTCCCGGTAGCAGTGGAGCTCGATGGTGTCGGTCGGCCCCATGCGCAGCGCCGCCTGGTCCAGGCGGCCTCCGGGCGGCACGCCCAGGGCCGCCGCCAGCTCGGGGTCGTCGAGTGCGACCGTGCGGCGGTACAGCGGTTCCGCGCCGAGGACGTCGACGAAGAACGTCTCGGCCTCGTCCAGGTCGGCGACGGTGTACGCGAGATGGTCGAGGTTGCGGGCACCGGGAAGGGCGGACGGGGCGGTCACGCCGTCGTCGCGGTTGCTCCAGACCGGGCAGGGGCCGAACCGGCGTGCCGAGGTGTCCTTCTCGTACGGCAGCGGGTCCGGGACGGAGCGCAGCTCGACCGGCTGGCCCCAAGGAGTGCTCAGCAGAACCCACCGGACGCCCGCGTCGGGGAGCCCCTCGGGGACGGTGCGTACGGGGCCCAGGGGCAGCGAGCCGGCCCGCTCCCGCAGTGCCGCTGACGCCGCGTCGACGTCGTCGACCCGCAGGGCGAGACGGGTGCTGCCGACATCGTGGGGGCGCGGTGGGGTCGCCCGGTGGTCGGGCGACCGGTAGGCGAACAGCTCCAGGTTGGTCGTCGGCCCCAGCCGTACCAGCGCGATCTCCGTACTGGCCCTGGGGTGGGTGTCGAGGTGTTCGCGCATCCAGTCGTCGTCATGGGCCAGCGGGGGAAGCCGGTAGACGAGCTCACCGCCCAGTGCCCGGACCGCGAAGTCGACCGCGCTGTCCAGATCCGGCACGGTCAGTGCCATGTGGTCGACGCGGCGCGCACCGGGCACCGCGGGCTCCTTACCCACCGCGGCGCCGTCCGCCCGCGTACCGTCGCCCGAACCCGTCTCTGCCACCACACGCACTCCTCGTCGTGGATCCATGTCATGCCTCGTTCCCGGTCGCGCCGGACCTGTGTGTCCGCGCGTCACCGGCCCGCCGTCCGCGCGGCCCGTTCCAGGAGGAAACGGGTGCCCTCGCGCACGCCCCGCACCGTCAGCCCCGCAGTGCTGGGATGGACGGACAGCAGACCGCTCGCCAGGCAGGAGCGGGCCGGACGGTCCGCGTACCGGCCTCCGGCCCGGGGAACGGGCACCACCAGATCCCCGGTGACCCCGAGCCCAGCGGCGATGACTGCCGCCCAGTCCGCCCGCGAGATCTCCTCGGGACCGCCGAGATGCAGCAGGGGCGGAACGGAATCCGCCCGGGTGAGGGCGGCCGTCACCGTCACCACGTCGTCGAGCAGCACCGGAGTGGTCCACTGGTCGAAGGGCGCTTCCACCGGCAGGCCCGCCCGCAGTTTGTGCACGCAGGACGCGAAGAAGTTCAGCCACTTCGGCACCGTGGCCGGCTCCCAGCCGTAGATCAGACTCACCCTCAGCACCGTGGCGTCCGCGGCGTCGGACACGATCTTCTCCGCCGCCAACTTCGCCCGGCCGTAGGTGTTTCCGGGCCGGGTGGGTGTCGTCTCGTCGGGCGTCCCGGACGCGCCGTCGAAGACGTTGTCGGTGGAGATCAGCACGACGCGCCGGTCCCCGGCAGCCTCGACCACCTCCATGGCCGCGCCGGCGTGCCCCGCCATCGCGGCATCCGGATGCTGTGTGCACCAGGTGACGTCCGACGGCCCGTGCACCAGCACGACGGCGTCGGCGCCCGAGCGGCCGAGAACCTCTCGGAACGCACCGGGTTCGGTGATGTCCAGACGGGTCCAGTCAGGAGGCGGCAGACCGTCGTCCCTCGCCTCCGGCGGGTTGCGCGAGGCGAGCAGGGCCGTCCCGCCCGCGCGCACGGCGTCATGGGCCAGGGCGCGCCCCACGAATCCGCTACCGACGATGAGTGTGCGCACCCGTCACCTCCGATGCGGGGAGGGTCCGGGCCAGCATCTGCCCGATCCCGATCAGGCAGTGGTCGTCGTCCGCGGCGCCGAGGGCGAGCATGTCCCGTGTCTCGCTGTCGCTGAGCCCGAAGCATCCGAGTCTCGTCAGCTCGTCCCCCAGCAAGGTCAGGAAACGCTGCCCCACCGCGATGGCGAAGCCTCCGATGAACAGGTACCTGCGGATGCCGATCGCGGTGAAGATGCAGTTGACCGCGGATGCGAGCGGGACGAGTGCGGTACGCAGGACCGCGGTCGCGAAGGGGTCGCCCTCCCGGATCGCCGCGGCGAGCGCCTCGTTCGTCACACCCTCGGGCCGGTTCCCCGCAGGCCCGGCGAGCACCGAGCGGGCGAACCCGCCGGGATCCTCGGCCGCTGCCCGGCGCGCCCCCAGCAGGACGCCGCGCCCGGACGCGATCGCCCCCAGGTGGCCCCGACCGCCGCACTCGCACGGCGGGGCGCTGTCGCTCGGGTCGACGCGCCAGTGGCCTATCTCGCCACCGTGGCCGGCCTCGTCGATCAGGACCTCCCCGTGGCGGAACACCTTGCTGCCGATGCCCGAACTGACCGTGATGAGGCAGAACGGCGCAGCTTCGACGGCCGCGTACCGCCACGCGGCCGCGGTGATGTCGTTCGCGGCCAGGACCGGCAGACCCAGACGCTGTGTCAGCAGGCGCGCGACCGGCAGCGGCTCCGCGTCGCCGCCCCACAGCGTGGGGCCCGCGAGCACGACTCCGTCGCGGCTCATCGGCCCCGCGAACGAGACCCCCACCGCGCTCGCACCGGCTCCGGAAGGCGATTCGAGGTACGCCGCCAGCTCGGCTCCCAGTTGCTCCATGACCCGGTCCTGCAGGGCCTGCGCCGACAACGTCCCGTAACGCCCCAGCCCTTCGGTGGCGATCCGGCGGACGTCCTCCACCCGGGAGCTGCCCCCGGTGACGCGGCCGATCCGCAGCGTCGTCCCGCCGAGGTCCGCCACGACATGGACCTGAGGACCGCCCACCGTGATGCTCTCTGCCGTCATGCCCCGGCACCCCCTGCCGGTGCGTCGTCGCCGCAGTACTGAACCGTTCCGTCCTCCAGGACGATCGCCGACTCCAGCTCCGCGCCGGCCGCCACCTCGGCTCCGGGCAGCAGGACGCAGTCGCGCACCCGGGCGCCCGCTCCGATCCGTACCCCGGGGTAGGCGACGCTGCCCTCCAGCAGCCCCCGGTTTACCAGATCGGCCGGGACCATGCTGTGCCGGACGCCTGGTTCCTCCGTCACCAACCGCCGTGCCACCTCGGGCCGGACGGTGAGCGGGAGATCGGACAGAGGCAGGGTCGGCTTCCCGCGCAACAGTCCGCGGTGCGCGCGGTGGTAGCGGTCGACGGTGCCGATGTCCTCCCAGTAGTCCCGCACTTCGAAGCCGCGGATCCGCTCCCCGCCGGCCAGCATCGCGGGAATGACGTCCCGGCTGATGTCGTGCTGCCAGGAAGTTCCCTCGAGCTGCTTCAGATAGCGGCGTACGACTGTGGCGTCGAAGACGCAGAAAGCCGCGAAGACCAGGTCGCTGGTCGGCTGCGGCGGCTTCTCGACGAAGCCGGTCAGGTTGCCCGACGCGTCGAACTCCACCATGCCGAAGAGGTGGACGTAGCGCCGCTCGATGCGCTGGAAAGACACCGTCAGGGCAGCTCCGTCCGCCCGGTGCTGCCGGATCATCTCGCCGTAGTCGAACCGGTAGACGTGGTCGGCGTGCAGCACCAGGACCTCGGACACACCGTCCCCGAAGATGTGCTTCTCCTTGCTCACGAGCGCGTCGGCGGTGCCGCGTTCGCGGGGTCCGGTCCGGTCCGGCAGGGTGTCGGGCAGTCCGGAGGGCGCACCGCGGTAGGCCTCGTCGTACGGTCCGAAGTGCACCCGGAAACCAGGGGTCCGGTTCCACACGGTGTGCAGGTCGTCCATGAGCCGCCGCTCCTCGTACTGCGACAGGAGCAGCACCTCGCGGAAGCCCGAACGGCGGGCGTTGTCCAGGCTGAAGTCGATCAGGCGGCTGGTCCCGCCGAACGGGACCAGCGGCTTCGACCGGCCCGCCCCCAGGGGGCCCATGCGCCGCCCCTCACCGCCCGCCAGCAGTACCGCGCTCACCCCGTCCACTCAGGCACCCCTGCTTCCCGACATCGCGGCGAGTGCGCCGGCACTGCCGCTGATCCGCCGGATCTCCGCCAGCGCCGCGTCCAGCTCGGCCCGCGTGACGTCGTCGACGAAACGAGCGCCGCCGATCGACTCGGGCAGCGGCAGCAACTGCCGGCCGTCCCGGTGCTTGACGGTCTCCTCGAGTGCCTCGGCCATGAGGTCCGGTGTGCAGACGGGGTGCCAGGTCGGCAGCCCCAAGTCGTTCATCACACGGAGGATCCGCGACAGGTCGTTGTCGTCGAGCAGACCCCTGCGGTACGCGAGCACCGCGCTGAACGCCATGTCCACGCAGACGGCCTCGCCGTGCAGCAGCTCGGGAAGCGCCTCCATCTCGATCCTGGGGGAGAAGGAGTGACCGAAGTCGACGAGCCGCTGCAACTGGTGTTCCCAGAGATTGGGCTGCAGCTCCTCGAGCATGCCCTGGATCGCCAGCCGTATCACCTCGGCCCCGGCGGCTCCCCGGTCGTCGCTGTCGCCCGACTGCATCCGTTCCTTGACCAGCCGTCCGCCGTGTTCGGCGAGGAGCGTGAAGAGGGAAGCATCCTTCACCAGGGCTATCTTCAGGATCTCCGCCAGCCCGTTGCGGATGTGCTGGGGGTCGAGCGTGGCCAGGAACCCCGGGTCGATCAGCGTCACGGCCGAAGGGTGGTAGGTGCCCAGGCGGTTCTTGTGCCCACGGAAGTTGACCCCGGTCTTGGCGCCCACGGCCGCGTCGACCATGCCGATGAGGGTGGTGGGCACCCGTATGTAGGGGGTCGACCGCCGGTACAGGCTGGTCGCGAGACCGACGAGGTCGGTGAGTACGCCGCCCCCCACGGCCAGGACCGGCTCCCGCCGCCGCGGCACGCCGAACGCGTCCATGGACGCGACGATCTCGAAGACCGCGTCCATGCTCTTCACGGATTCGTGCGCCTCGACGACGCAGAACTCGTGCTCGACTCCCCGCGCGGCGAAGTAGGCGCCGATCCGGCGTCCGTACAGCGCGTACACGGTCGAGTCGATCACGATGAGCTGACGGCCCGGCCCGCCGCCGTCCGGTGAGCACGCCACGGCCAGAGCCGGCTGGGACGGGTCCAACAGGCCGGCCAACAAGACGACTTCATAGCTGACGACCTTGCTGGCCCTCATGTGCCATGTGCGGTTCCGAGGTTGCTCGGCGCCGTGCAGGCTGTCCGGCTTGGGTATCGACTCTGCTGTCATTGCGGCGAGCATCTCCTCAGTTGCCAAGGATGCGGAGCGTGGTCTCCGGACGTCCGGACCCGGTCACGGAGTGTGCGTTCCCAGGGACCGCCACCACTGGAGCGAAACGCTGTCGGGATCCAGACAGGGTGGAACCTTCATCGACTTCTGGGCTTTCCGGAATGCCTCGATGGTGACATCGATGTCACCGGACTCGACGGTGAACAGCGCGAGGTGGTCTCCCTGCCCGGCGCCCGCTCGGTGGTCTCCGTCCCACCACTCAAAACGCTCGGCGGCAACGAAATCGGGAATCGTCAGCACTTCGTCCAGATGGTATTTGTCGTACCACTCGTGATAGTCCTCTTCGGAGCCGGGAACCGGGCGCGTGCGCACGGCCAGGACGAACTTGCCCACTTTTCTCTCCTTGAACGGACAGGAATGTCATCGGCGGCGTTGTTCGCATATCGGCAGGAAAGTACCGATGAACGGCTGATGCCGGGCCGGCCGGGAGGAATTGCCAGACGTTCCCCTGGCTCCCCGGCTTCCCTGGGCGACGGTCGGGTGGATCTTCCGAGCGGCAGCTATCGATCAATTGTTTTAAGTTCGCACAATGGTGCGATCATTCAAGACCGATGCTCCAGTTCAAGTCAAGGGCGCTGGCGGCGAGTTCAGGCCACGGCGTAGATGTGTTCAGGATGCCTGTTCTCTCATGCAAATAGACGATCGTCGCGTCCGATTTCGATCCCGCATTGTCGAGTGAAATCATCCAATGTGCGCTCCTGCCTGCGCAGACGTCGTCCCCGCAGGGAGGTGCGACGCGGGGAGGCTCCGGACGCGGTCGTGGCGTCGGCAGTCCGGCCGTGACTGTCGCGAGTGAGTCCCGCCTGCCCGGAAGGAACCTCTGAGGTGCGTCGCGGGCGTGACAGGTCTTGGTGACGCGCGGCGTGCGCGGTCCCGGTCGTCGGGTCGGGCCGTACCCTTCCCTTGTTTGCTCAGCGGTCATACCCGCCCCTGCCGCCTCTACTGAAACGACTCATCGGCGATGTCTGAAATCGGATGGGCGCTCGCCCTTCGATGGTCGTCACCGCTCAGGGTGCCGCGTCAGGCCTCGTGGGCCGTACGTCCGTGCTTGCCCGAGCGGGGCGCGCGACCCGGCGTTTTGCATGGGCATGCGAGATGATGCATAATCTTCCTATGTCTAAGGTCCTCACCTCCCTTCCCGCCGGCGAGCGTGTCGGCATCGCCTTCTCGGGCGGTCTCGATACCTCGGTCGCGGTCGCGTGGATGCGCGACAAGGGCGCCACCCCGTGCACCTACACCGCCGACATCGGCCAGTACGACGAGCCCGACATCGGCTCCGTGCCCGGCCGTGCGAAGGCCTACGGTGCCGAGATCGCGCGCCTGGTCGACTGCCGTGCGGCACTGGTCGAGGAGGGCCTGGCCGCCCTCACGTGCGGTGCGTTCCACATCCGCTCGGGCGGGCGCGCCTACTTCAACACGACGCCCCTCGGCCGTGCCGTCACCGGCACCCTGCTGGTCCGGGCGATGCTCGAGGACGACGTCCAGATCTGGGGCGACGGCTCGACCTTCAAGGGCAACGACATCGAGCGGTTCTACCGCTACGGTCTGCTCGCCAACCCGCACCTGCGGATCTACAAGCCCTGGCTCGACGCGGACTTCGTCACCGAGCTCGGCGGCCGCAAGGAGATGTCGGAGTGGCTCGTCGCCCACGACCTCCCCTACCGCGACAGCACCGAGAAGGCCTACTCCACGGACGCCAACATCTGGGGCGCCACCCACGAGGCCAAGACCCTGGAGCACCTGAACACCGGCGTGGAGACCGTCGACCCCATCATGGGTGTGCGGTTCTGGGACCCCTCCGTCGAGATCGCCACCGAGGACGTGACGATCGGCTTCGACCAGGGCCGCCCGGTGACGATCAACGGCGAGAAGTTCGCCTCCCCCGTCGACCTGGTGATGAAGGCGAACGCCATCGGCGGCCGGCACGGCATGGGCATGTCGGACCAGATCGAGAACCGGATCATCGAGGCCAAGAGCCGCGGCATCTACGAGGCACCGGGCATGGCCCTGCTGCACGCCGCGTACGAGCGCCTGGTCAACGCCATCCACAACGAGGACACCCTCGCCCAGTACCACAACGAGGGGCGGCGCCTCGGCCGGCTGATGTACGAGGGCCGCTGGCTGGACCCGCAGGCACTGATGGTGCGCGAGTCGATCCAGCGCTGGGTCGGCACGGCCGTCACCGGCGAGGTGACCCTGCGGCTGCGGCGCGGCGAGGACTACTCGCTCCTCGACACCACGGGCCCCGCGTTCAGCTACCACCCGGACAAGCTGTCCATGGAGCGCACCGAGGACTCGGCGTTCGGCCCGGTCGACCGGATCGGCCAGCTCACGATGCGCAACCTCGACATCGCCGACTCGCGCGCCAAGCTGGAGCAGTACGCCGGACTCGGCCTGATCGGCACCGCCAACCCGGCCATCGGTGCCGCCCAGGCGGCCGCGACCGGTCTGATCGGCACCCTGCCGGAGGGCGGCGCCGAGGCCATCGCCTCCCGCGGCGAGGTCTCCGACGACGACGAGATGCTGGACCGCGCCGCGATGGAGTTCGGCACGGACTGACCGGCTCCGTCGAGCAGAACGCTCGGCACCCCTGCGGGGGTCGCACCACCGGACAGGCCGGCTCGGCGCCCACGGCGCCGAGCCGGCCTGCGCCGTTCCGCCCCGGCGCCCCGGCGCAGCACCGTGTGGTGCAGGGTTGGCGCCGGGTGCCGCAAAGGCCGAGCCCGTTCGCCACACCCACCGCACCGGAGAAGAGCATCCGCATGAAGATCGTCGACGCGACGGTGGTCGTGACCAGCCCCGGCCGGAACTTCGTCACGCTGAAACTGACCACCGACGAGGGCCTCACCGGCCTGGGCGACGCCACGCTCAACGGCAGGGAACTGGCCGTCGTCAGCTACCTCACCGACCACATCGTGCCCCTGCTCATCGGTGTGGACCCGCACCGGATCGAGGACACCTGGCAGTTCCTGTACCGGGGTGCCTACTGGCGGCGCGGACCGGTGACGATGGCCGCCCTCGCCGCCGTCGACGTCGCCCTGTGGGACATCAAGGCCAAGGCCGCCGGGCTTCCGCTGTACCAGCTCCTCGGCGGTGCGAGCCGGGAGCGCGTCCGCACCTACGGTCACGCCAACGGCGGCGACATCCCGGAACTCCTGGACTCGGTCAGGGCTCGTCTCGACGAGGGGTACCAGGCGGTCCGTATCCAGTCGGGCATCCCCGGTCTGAAGGCCGTGTACGGGGTGCACAGCACGGACCACGACGGCTCGCCGGTCCTCCACCAGCAGGCCCGGCCGCTGGTGGAGGACTGGGACAGCGACGCCTACCTCCGCCACGTGCCCGCGGTCTTCGACGCGGTACGCGCCGAGTTCGGCGACGAACTGCCTCTGCTCCACGACGTGCACCACCGGCTCACGCCGATCCAGGCCGCGCGGCTCGGCAAGGACCTGGAGCCGTACCGGCCCTTCTGGCTGGAGGACTGCACGCCCGCGGAGAACCAGGAGGCCCTTCGCCTGGTGCGCCGGCACACCACCACGCCGCTGGCCGTGGGCGAGGTCTTCAACACCGTCCACGACTACCAGACCCTGATCACCGAGCAGTTGATCGACTACGTGCGGTCCGCCGTCACCCACTTCGGCGGCGTCACACCGCTTCGGAAGCTCTTCGACTTCGCCGCGCTCTACCAGATCAGGACCGCCGTGCACGGCCCGCAGGACATCTCCCCGGTCGGCATGGCGGCAGCCGTCCACCTCGACCTCGCCGTCCACAACTTCGGCATCCAGGAGTACTCGGGCCACACACCGCTCACCGAGGAGGTCTTCCCGCACGCCTACACGTTCACCGACGGACACCTGCACCCGGGCGAGACGCCCGGCATCGGCGTCGAACTCGACGAGCAGGCGGCGGCCGCCCACCCGTACGAGGCGGCCTACCTGCCGGTCAACCGTCTCCAGGACGGCACCGTCCACGACTGGTGAGGCCACGGAACGGCGATGTCACGGAATTCCCCGTCCGTGCGGTGACCCCTGCCGATCGATTCGGTCGTGCACGCCCGTGCCAGGTGAATGATTGCCTTCCGGGCGCGCACCTTTGAAACACTGATGAATCGAAAACGTAACGCCGCTCAAGCGTCGGCCCCGGCAACCTGAACGAGCTATTCCGTCCGGATTAAGTCCTGCGCGGGAGCCCACAGCACATCTCCCGCGCATCGCTGCCTATTTCACCGCACGCGGCCTCGATCGGGCATTCTTCGCGGTGGACCCGTACGAATCGCTCAGGAGCAGGAAAACCACCTGCGGGGTCGTCACCGACCATCCGCGTCACCGGTCTGCGGCGAGGTCGTCGAGGTGGTCGAGAATGGTCTGGACGGTCTCTTCCGGTGTCTGCCGGGAATTGTCGATCCACAGGCCCAGACGGGGGGTGTCCTCGCGCAGCGAGGCGTCGAGAGCCTCAATGGTCCAGGCGCCGTAACCGGTCTTGGCCCGGCTTTCCTCCCGTGCCGCGACGACGTCCGGATCGGGGGACAGGACGACGATGTGGAGCGGGTCGGTTCTGATCAGGGCAGCGTAGTCGGCCAGGTCCTTGCCGAGGATGACGTCCTGGACCACTGCGGTCCAGCCCTGTGCCGCGTACGCGTCGGCGGTGGCGGCCGACAACCGGTAGCGCAGCCACAATTGCGCGAGAGCTTCCGGGGTCTCCTCCGGCATCAGTTCCTCACGGCCGGACACCATCATCCTGCGGAAGAAGTCGCCGCGGACATGAGCGGCCTTCGGCAGCCGTTCGGCGAGCAGTTGGCCGACCGTGGACTTCCCGGCCGCCATGACACCCGTGATCAGCACGACGGGCGCTCGCGTTCCGTCCGCTCCCGGAGTCCGGGACTTCCTGGCTCCGGTCATTTCCGCCTTGCCTCCCGCATCGCAGCGCTCGGATCCTCCTGGAGGGATTCTTCCCGGAGGAGGGGGAGCGGCGGAGGGTTTCGCCCTGAACAGCATCACCTGGTACCCGGCCGCGTGGCCGGAGACGAGCACACCGGCTCCGCGAAAATCCGGTTGCACGGTCATCGGCGAGCCGCTTGGGTCGGGGCCGTGACCTTCGTCGATGACCTGGTACGCCCGGACCGCTATCCGCGCTCGTCCCGCTACGACCCGGGCTGGCTCCTCGGGCTGGACATGGGGCCGAACCCGTTGTGGCTGCTGGAGGACCTCGCCCGGGACCTCGATCTGCGCCCGGGCATGCGGGTTCTCGACCTCGGTTCCGGCAAGGGTGCGACGTCGGTGTTCCTGGCACGCGAGTACGGCGTTCAGGTCGTGGCGGCGGACTGGTGGATCGGTGCGGAGGAGGCGGCGGCCGTCTTCGCCGAGGCCGGTGTCGGCGACCGGGTGGAGGCCGTACACGCGGAGGCGCACGTCCTGCCGTTCGAGCAGGAGAGCTTCGACGCCATCGTGAGCATCGACGCGTTCGAGTACTTCGGCACGGCGGACAGCTACCTGCCGTACCTGCTTCGGTTCCTGCGCCCGGGCGGGCAGTTGGGCATGGCGACACCCGCGATGAACCGTGAGGTCCGGGACCTGGGCGCGATCCCTCCGCACATCAAGGAAGTCGTCGGATGGGAGGCGATCGCCTGGCACACGGCCGAGTGGTGGCGCTTCCAATGGGAGATCACCGAACTGGTGACAGTCACGTCGGCACGGCTGCAGCCGGACGCCTGGCGGGACTGGCTCCTGTGGACCCGGGCGTGCGCCGAGTTCCGGCCGGAGGACCGGGCATCCAGTCAGCCGGTGATCGACATGCTCACCACGGACGCCGGCGAGTTCCTCAGCTTCGCACTGGTCACCGCGCGCAGGGCGAGCGCCGGGTGAGTGCCTGGCCGCCACCGGTCGTAGCGGGCCGGTGTCAGTGCCGACTGCGATGCTGCCCGTATGGATGAGCTGGAGTTCATGCGCGGCAGGGTCTACGGGGCGGACCACGAGGATGCCGGGCCGCTTCCGGGCCGAGCGTATGTGGAGCTGGTCGGCGGACCGCTGGACGGGCTGCTCCTGGATGTCACCGACTGGCCCGACCCCGCCCGTCACGAAACGGTCGCCCTGCCCACGGAGATCGGCCGCTACGGTCCGGGCGGCCGCGCCCTCTACGCCCCGCGGGCAGAGGAGCCGCGCCGGTTCCACTGGCGCGGGGACAGCCCCTGAGGACTGTTTGACGCGATGTTCCGCCGGGCCGGACACGGCTGTGGGAGAGCGACCGGATCGGTTGCTCTCCCACAGTGCCGTCCGCCGGGCGGCGGACCGGAGCGGACCTGACGGTCCGCCGCGATCAGACCGCCGGGGCCGGGTAGGTCGGGTACTCCACCCCGGACACGTGCTGAACCACGCGGATGACCTGGCAGGAGTAGCCGAACTCGTTGTCGTACCAGAGGTAGAGGATCGCGTTGTCGCCGTCGACCTTCGTGGCACCGGCGTCGACGATCGAGGCGTGCCGCGAGCCGATGAAGTCGCTCGAGACCGCGTCGGGTGCGGTGGTGAAGTCGATCTGGCGCTTGAGCGGGGAGGTCAGCGACACGTTGCGGAGGTAGTCGAGGACCTCCTCACGGGTGGTCTCGCGCCCGAGCCTCAGGCTGAGGATCGCGATCGAGACGTCCGGCACCGGGACACGGATCGAGCTGCCGGTGATCGGCGCGTCGAGGTCGGGCAGCGCCTTGGCGACGGCGGACGCGGCGCCCGTCTCGGTGATGACCATGTTGAGCGGCGCCGAGCGGCCGCGGCGGTCCGACGGGTGGTAGTTGTCCAGCAGGTTCTGGTCGTTGGTGAACGAGTGGACGGTCTCCACGTGGCCGCGCAGCACGCCGTACTCGTCCGCCATCGCCTTCAGCGGCGGGACGATCGCGTTGGTGGTGCAGGACGCGCACGACAGGATCTGCTCGTCGGGCTTGATCGTGTCGTGGTTGACGCCGTGCACGATGTTGGGGACGTCGCCCTTGCCCGGCGCGGTCAGGACGACCTTGTCGATGCCGGGGCGCAGGTGCTTCGACAGGCCCTCGCGGTCGCGCCACTTGCCGGTGTTGTCGATGAGGATGGCGTTCTTGATGCCGTACGCCGTGTAGTCGACCTCCGACGGGTCGCCGGCGTAGATCACCTTGATCTCGTTGCCGTTGGCGACGATGGTGCTGTTCGCCTCGTCGACGGTGATCGTGCCCTGGAATTGGCCGTGGATGGAATCGCGGCGCAGCAGCGAGGCGCGCTTGACGATGTCCTGCTCGCCGCCCTGGCGGACGACGATGGCGCGCAGCCGCAGGCCGTTGCCGGAGCCGGCCTTCTCGATGAGCAGGCGGGCGACGAGGCGGCCGATGCGGCCGAACCCGTAGAGGACGACGTCGCGCGGCTCGCGGCGCTCGATCTTGTTGGCACCGGTGGCGCCGGAGACGGCCTCGGCGGTGAACTCCTCCACCGAGAGGCCGCGGTCGTCGGCCTTGTACGTCGCGGCGAGCATGCCGATGTCGACCTGGGAAGGGCCGAGGTCCAGCGTGGTGAGAGCCCGCAGGAACGGCAGCGTCTCGGTGACCGAGAGCTCCTCCCCGGCGATCTGGCGCGCGAAGCGGTGGGTCTTGAGGAGGCTGACCACCGACTTGTTCACCAAGGAGCGGCTGTGAAGGAGAACGGTGACGTCCCCCTCACGGTGCAGCTTCCCGATGATGGGGATCATCGATTCCGCGATCTCCTCGCGGATCTTCCAGTCGGTGAACGAGTCGTCATTGACAGTCACAGGTTTATCTTTCGAGCTAGGAGGCGCTCATATGCTAACCCGACGTCCTTTTGATCATGCAGGGGGTGTCCTCGGGGGCCTGGAGGCGGTCATGGAAAGGCGCGTGGCGCCGCGACCGGGGGCGCAGGCATCGGCGGTCCCGTTCCGGTGATGAACCAGGTCATGGCCGCGGCCAGGGCCGCCCGCCGAGCCGCTCGATGCCGGTGTTGAACCGCTTGAGGTAGGCGGCGAAGGCGGCGATGTCCTGCTCCGGCCAGTCGGCCATGACCCGTCGCAGCGAGCGGACGGTGCGCTCGCGTTCCTCGTCCAGCAGGCGGGCGCCCTCGTCGGTGATGCGGAACTTGCGGGCCATGCCGCCCGCGGGGTCGGGGATGCGCTCGGCCAGTCCCGTGTGCACCACGGCGGCGGTCTGCCGGTTGAGGGTGGAGGCGTCGAGCCCGAAGGCGTCGCTCAGTTCGCCGATCGACATCGGCCCCTGGACGCGCAGGCGGCTGAGCAGGATGTAGGCGCTGCGCTCCAGTCCGCCGTCCTTGGAGCGCCCGTCTCTGTGCTGCAGGAGTCCGTGGCGGCTGAGCAGCATCTGCTCGTACTCGACCTCGTACGTCGGCCTGCTCATGCGCGCGCTGCCTCCTGCACCTCCGCCTGGCCGGCACGTTGCGGTTCGCCTCGGCCGGGGCTCAAGTGTCGCACGACCGTGTGCATCGCACATATAACGTGCTCGATACATTCGATGTGTACGATGCACACTGCAACCCGACAGATATGCGAGGAATCCCTCTATGGAAGCCCCCCAGCCCTCGGCCCGCGCAGGCGCCGTGGTCGCCACGCTGGCCTTCGCCGGCACCACGGCGGCCATCATGCAGACGCTGGTCACGCCCCTGATCGGGGAGCTGCCCCGGATCCTGCACACCTCGTCCGCGAACAGCGCCTGGGTGATCACGGTCACCCTGCTGGTGGCGGCCGTGTGCGTGCCCGTCACCGGACGGCTCGGTGACCTGCTGGGCAAGCGCAGGATGCTCCTCGCGTGTTCCGTGCCCCTCATCGTCGGCTCGGTGGTGTGCGCGCTCGCGTCCTCCGTCGTCCCCATGATCGTCGGGCGCGGCCTGCAGGGCATGGGGATGGGCATGGTGCCGCTCGGCATCGCCCTGCTGCGTGACGTGGTCCCCGCGGAGAAGCTGAGCTCCTCCATCGCGCTGGTCAGCGCCTCCATGGGCATCGGCGGCGGTCTCGGCCTGCCGATCTCCGCAGCCGTCGCCCAGTACACGAACTGGCGGGTGCTCTTCTGGGGTTCGGCCGTGCTCGCCGTGACGATCGCCGTTCTGATCTGGTTCATGATCCCGGACATCCCGGCCGGCGCCAAGGGCCAGCGTTTCGACGCACCCGGCGCGATCGGTCTCGGTGTGGGACTGGTCAGCCTCCTGCTCGCCGTCTCCAAGGGTGCCGAGTGGGGCTGGGGCTCGACAGAGACGCTCGGCCTGTTCACCACCGCCGTCGTGGTCCTGCTGGCCTGGGGCTTCTGGGAGACCCGCACCCGGGATCCGCTGGTCGACCTGCGCACCACGGCCCGACCCCGGGTCCTGCTCACCAACCTCGCGTCGGTGTTCATCGGGTTCGGTATGTACGCCAGCATGCTGATCATTCCTCAGCTGCTGCAGTTCCCCGATGCGACCGGCTACGGCCTCGGCCAGTCGATGCTCGCCGCAGGCCTGTGGATGGCGCCCGGCGGCATCATGATGATGCTCGTCTCGCCGTTCGGCGGAAAGCTCACCGACGCCCGGGGCCCGAAGTTCACCCTGATCTGCGGTTCACTCGTCATCGCCGCGGGCTACGGGCTGTCGCTGGTCCTGATGGGCTCCGCATGGGGCCTGATGCTCGTCTGCCTGGTCATCAACGGCGGTGTGGGACTCGCCTACGGTTCGATGCCCGCGCTGATCATGAGCTCGGTGCCGCTCTCCGAGACCGCCGCCGCGAACGGCTTCAACACACTCATGCGGTCCCTCGGAACCTCGATCGGTGCCGCGGTGGTCGGAGTGGTCCTGTCCCAGATGAACATCACCATGGGCGGCTTCAGCCTCACCTCGGAGAACGGCTTCCGCGCCGGCCTGGCCATCGGAGGCGGCGTCGCCCTGGTCGCCGCTCTGATCGCGGCGGTCATCCCCGCCGCCCGCAACGCCGGGGTTCCCGGCAAGAAGGCCGACGGGGCACCCGTCGCGGAGCAGGCCACGGTGAAGGCCTGACCCCCGTGCCTCCGCGCCGGGCCACCGACCCGGCGCGGAGGCACGCCACGGCCGCTCGGAGGTCCCGGTGACGGGGCGGCGACCGGGGAGTTCCGCCGATCAGGTCCGGGTCGGCGGGCGCCACACGGCGAAGTCACTGATCCGGAAGTGACTGGTGACCGTGCGGAAGGCGAAGTGCCCGCTCGTGTAGGCCTCCGGGTCCCGATGGTCGAAGACCAGCCGGCCGTTGTTCCACCACTGCACCTTCGAGCCGTCGGAGACGATCCTGACCCGGTTGGGCTCGTTGGCCGTCAGCAGGGGCTGCGTGTAGTCGTACAGCAGCGGCCGGTTCTCCGGGTCCCCGACGTAACGCCGCAGCCGAGTGGTGGTGTTCCCGTTCGCGCCGTAGCCGACGTAGTACGTCCTCAGGTAGTTGTACTCGTCGAGCCGGCCCTGCCTCACGGTGGCGAAGAGGTCGTGGGGGGAGCGGGTGTCCGTGGCGTTCCAGAAGTTGTTGAGGTCCGACACCCGGTCGTTCGGACCGCCCAGGGAGACCGGCGTCGCGGTGTACTCGAGCTCGTACCGGCCCTGCAGCCGCTGCCCGAACCAGACGGTGGCGCCGCTGGGTACGTCGATGTCCAGGACTCCGTCCGCGGCCGTCACCGAGCCACCGTCCTGGAGCTCGGAGCGCCACTGCCCCGTTCCGGAACGGAAGGAGTCACCGGCGATGCGGGTCCACGCGCGGTCGGCGCCGGTGTCCGTACGGATGGCGGGCTTGGGCGGGTTCCTGGAGTCGAAGCCGAGGTAGTAGTCGGTGAAGGTCGACTGGAGGTAGCCGCGCACCGTCCAGCCGAGCCGGTACTCGGGGTTGTGGGCGAGGGTGTAGAGCCGGGTGCGGGTGGGTTCGGTCGTGGTGTAGAGGCGAAGTGCGCGGTGGTCCTCGGTCTCGGCGAGAACCTCCTCACGCCAGTCGCCCAGGACGTCTCCGTAGAAGGGCGTCGCATTGCGGGCCCCGGCCACGACACCGGACGGGTCGAAGATCCGCTCCGACGTCTCGGACCTCGGGTTCCACTTCTCGACGTGGGTGCTGTCGAGGAGCTCCGCCCCCTTGTCCCCGTCCCACCAGATACGGAAGTTGACGCTGGGGGTGGTCGCGGAGACCTTGCCGTCCCGGACGTTGCGGACGCCCGCGCCGGGCGCGGTCACGTCGGCGGTGGACGTCCAGTACTCCAGGCCCCGGTGGCGGGGGTCGATATCGGCGGCGGTACCGCGGCCCACATCGAGGTCCGCCTCACCGGCCGGGTTCTCGGGGTGGACGCCCGTGGTCAGGCGCTCACCGGTCCCGGCGTCGTAGTAGTACCAGGGGAACGCGGACACCACGCCCAGCTCGGACTGCTGGATCGCGAACCCCTCGAGTCCGGGGCGGTCCGGGTCGAGGTCCGCGATGTGGAAGCGGTCTCCGTGGCCCGCGCCGTCGACGACGTAGCGCAGGGAACCGTCGCTGTCGACCACGTAGTTGCCGTCGGCGATCTCGTCCTTGCCGTCCTGGTCGACGTCGACGACCCGGATCTGGTGGAAGCTCGTCGCGCGGCTCTCCGGGGTGGCCACGTACTTCCAGCGGCTGCTCAGTTCGCGGCCGTCGAAGTCCCAGGTCTGGAAGAGGGTACGGAAGGTACCGCGCTTGGCACCGACCCGGGTGACAAGCTTGGTCACCAGGCTGGGGTGCACCCCGTCCAGGTAGGCGACGCCGAAGTGGCCTCCGGAGGGGCCGTCCGCGACGAAGTCCTGCGGAACGGGCTGCCGAGTGCGCTCCGTTCCCTTCTCCCCGTCGATGACCGAGACGAACTGCTGCGCGGGTGAGTCGGCCTGGACCTTCGCACCGTCGGCGAACGTGGTGCCGTCCGCCGTGTGGACGAGGACCTCCGCCCTGCCGTCGCTGTCGAGGTCGTAGACGGTGACGTTGTCGTCGTTGCGGTAGCCGCCGATGGCCGTCGACCCGCTGATCGCGGCGGGCGCGGGGTCGTTGGCGCCGTTGCCCGCGACCTGGGTGTACGAGCCCGGCCCCTGGTCGACGCGCCACAGCCGACGGCCGGCGAGGGAGTACGCCTCCAGCAGGTCGGGCCTGTCCCGGGTGCCGGAGAGGCGGCTGACGACCAGCTCGTAGCGGCCGTCGCCGTCGAGGTCGCCCGGCCAGGCGTGCTGCACCGTATAGCCGTCGGCATCGGCGAGCGGTATCTCGGCGTAGCCCCCGGCGAAGGAGAGTGCGGGGGCGCCGGCCTGCCGCTCCCGGCCGCCCACGACGGCACGCACGGTGTACGTACCGCTGCCCCTGCGGTCGTCCTGGTACGTGGTCGACTCGGTGACGGGCCTGCTGTTGATGCGCTTGCCGGCCCTGTAGACGTTGAACGAGATGTCGGATCCGTACTCGGTGCCCAGCAGACGCCAGCTGAGGAAGGTTCCCTTCCCGGACGGGACGGCCACGAGTCCCCGGTCGAGGTTCTCCAGGATGCGGCGGGGCTGCGGGGGGCCGCTGTGGCCGGATGCCGCCGCGGCCGGGGCCGACAGGAGTCCGGCGAGTACCGCCGCGGCGCTCACCGCGGCGATTCTTCGGTATCCGGAACGGATGGCTTGCATGACGATCGGTACTCCTCAAGGCGGGGGCGCAGGGTGCGAAAGTGCAGCTGCGGAAGGTAGTAAGCGCTTCCCACGATGCGGGCCCCCGAGTCCCATGTCGATCTTTTCCGGTGATGTGCCACACGACCGCAACGACGCGCTAACAAAGGCGTGGGGCGCGGACTGCGGATGAGCAACGGCGGGCGCACACTGAGGAAGGAGACGCGTCGGGCGGCGGCGTGCCCGTCCGTCCCCGATGCCGTCCGGAGAGACATGACCAGCCCGGCCGATGACCCGTACGTGCGGGTGCGTGGCGCCCGCGAACACAACCTGCGGAACGTCGACGTGGACATCCCGCGGGACGTCCTGGCCGTGTTCACCGGAGTCTCCGGGTCGGGCAAGTCGTCGCTGGCGTTCGGCACGATCTACGCGGAGGCGCAGCGCCGCTACTTCGAGTCGGTCGCCCCGTACGCGCGCCGGCTGATCCATCAGGTGGGAGTGCCCGCGGTCGACGACATCATCGGGCTGCCGCCGGCCGTCGCACTGGAACAGCGACGGGGTTCGGCGACGTCCCGCTCCTCCGTCGGTAC
The DNA here is from genome assembly GCF_036226745.1 of Streptomyces sp. NBC_00683. NCBI lineage: Bacteria > Bacillati > Actinomycetota > Actinomycetes > Kitasatosporales > Streptomycetaceae > Streptomyces > Streptomyces sp. NBC_00683. Next base: position 8,022,481 of record NZ_CP109013.1, read on the forward strand.
AGTGACCACGTTGTCGAACACGCTGCGGATGCTCTTCTCCCGCGCGGGCACCTACCCTCCGGGCGCCGAGCCGGTGGACTCCGACGCCTTCTCCCCGAACACGGCAGCCGGCGCGTGCCCGGAGTGCCACGGCCTGGGCAGGGTGCACCGCACCACCGAGGAACTCCTGGTCCCGGACCCGTCGCTGAGCATCGCGGAGGGTGCCGTCGCCGCGTGGCCCGGGGCCTGGCACGGCAAGAACCTGCGGGACGTGACGCGGACCCTCGGCCACGACATCGACCTGCCCTGGCGGGAGCTGCCGCACAAGGACCGGGAGTGGATCCTGTTCACGGACGAGCAGCCGGTCGTGACCGTGGACCCGGTGCGGGAGGCGGGCCGGATCCAGCGTTCGTACCAGGGCACCTTCCAGAGCGCCCGGCGCTATGTGATGCACACGTTCGCCGACTCCAGGAGCCAGGCGCTGCGCGCCCGTGCCGAACGGTTCCTGGAGAGCTCGGCCTGTCCGTCCTGCGGTGGCAGCAGGCTCCGCCCCGAGTCCCTGGCCGTCACCTTCGCCGGGTCGACCATCGCCCGGCTCAACGCGATGCCGCTCGGCGCCCTGGCCGAAGTGCTGCGGCCCGTCGCCCGGGGCGAGGGCGGTGAACTCCCCGAAGGCCCCCGGCGGCAGGTCGCCGAAACGCTCTGCACGGACCTCGTCGACCGCATCGCGGTGATCAACGAACTGGGCCTCGGCTATCTGAGCCTGGACCGCACGACGCCGTCGCTCTCGCCCGGAGAGCTGCAACGGCTGCGCCTGGCAACCCAGTTGAGATCAGGCCTGTTCGGCGTGGTGTACGTCCTGGACGAGCCTTCGGCGGGGCTGCACCCGGCGGACACCGAGGCCCTGCTGACGGTGCTGGTGCGGCTGAAGGAGGCAGGCAACACGGTGTACGTCGTCGAGCACGACATGGACGTGGCCCGCAGGGCGGACTGGATCGTCGACGTCGGGCCGCACGCGGGCGAGCTCGGCGGCCGGGTCCTGCACAGCGGCCCGGTGGACGGCCTGGCAGCCGTGGCCGAGTCGGCGACCCGACGGTTCCTGTTCGCCTCGGGTCCCGACCCCGCGGCAGGACGTACCCCGCGGGAACCGTCGGTCTGGCTCCATCTGCGGGGCATCGACCGGCACAATCTGCGCGACCTCGATGTGGACCTGCCCCTGGGCGTGTTCGCGGCCGTCACCGGCGTGTCGGGGTCGGGAAAATCGACCCTGATCACGCAGGTGCTCGCCGGGGCCCTCGCCGAGCACCTGGGCACGGACGTCCCGCCGGACAACGCCGGCGAGGCGAGCGACGCACGCGACGCGGGGGAGCGGGAGACCGGCGCCGGTGCGGGCTTCGCGGCCAAGGGGATGGAGGCGGTGGACCGCCTGGTGCAGGTGGACCAGAAACCCATCGGCCGTACGCCGCGCTCCAACCTGGCCACCTACACCGGCCTGTTCGACTCCGTACGCAAGCTCTTCGCGGCCACCGACGACGCGAGGCAGCGCGGCTACAACGCGGGCCGCTTCTCGTTCAACGTCGCCGGCGGCCGGTGCGAGACCTGCCAGGGCGAGGGAATGGTGGCCGTGGAGCTGCTCTTCCTGCCGGGTACCTACGCGCCGTGCCCGCAATGCCGTGGCGCCCGCTACAACGAGGAGACCCTGCAGGTCCGTTACCGGGGCCGCAACGTCGCGGAGGTGCTGGGCATGACCGTGGACGCGGCCGCGGAGTTCTTCGCCGATGTCCCGCAGGCGGCACGGAGCCTGCGCACCCTGCGGGAGGTGGGCCTGGGCTATCTACGGCTCGGACAGCCCGCCACCGAGCTGTCGGGCGGCGAGGCCCAGCGCATCAAGCTCGCGTCGGAGCTCCAGCGGAGCCGCACCGGACACACCGTGTACGTGCTGGACGAGCCGACCACCGGGCTGCATCCGGCCGATGTCGAGCTCCTGACGCGACAGTTGCACGGACTCGTCGACGCCGGCCACTCGGTGTTCGTGGTCGAGCACGAGATGGGAGTGGTCGCCGGAGCCGACTGGATCGTGGACCTGGGCCCCGGAGGCGGCGACGCGGGAGGCCGGGTGGTCGCCTCAGGACGGCCGGCCGACGTGGCCCGGGCGGGCGGGAGCCGTACGGCGGACTACCTGGCACGCCGGTTCAGCGGCTGAGCCGAGGTGCCCGGCGGTCCGCCGCCCGAGGACCGTTGTCACCGTCCGGGACTGTGGCCGAACCGCACTCCCTCCCACGGCACTTCCTCCGGGAACGACTCCGCGCGGCGCTGGCCCGCCGGGCGCCGGGCGGCCCGACGGATCTCGGGCTCGGCGTCCTCGATCCGCGCGAGCCACACCAGCAGCTCCTGACGCAGCTCGTCGGCCACGGCCCGGTGGGAGTCGAGACCGGCCAGATTGTCCAGCTCGTAGGGGTCGGCCGCCAGGTCGTACAGCTCGGTTTCCGTATAGCGGTCCGCGTCCGGCTCGTTCCAGGCGTCCGCACCCGGTGCCTCCACGGCGTACTTCCACCGGGAGGTGCGTACGGCGCGGCCCACCCGGTCCTCGCTGATCTGCACGAAGGCGGAGCCCGTCCGGCCGGGATCGCTGCCACCGCCGGTCAGCGGCAGCAGGGAGCGGCCCTGCACACCGTCCGGTACGTCGATGCCCGCGACCGCCAGCAGAGTGGGCATCAGGTCCACCGTGCCGACCGGCTCCCGTACTAGTCCGCCGCCGGTGAAGCCGGGACCCGTGAGCGCGAGCGGTACGCGGACGGACGCCTCGTGGGCGGAGCGCTTGTACTCGCTGTTGCGGGTACGGAAGTGGGAACCGTGGTCCGCCGTCCACGCCAGCACGGTGTTCTCCTCGGTCCCGAGGCTCCGCAGCGCGTCGCGCAGCCGCCCCACCCCCTCGTCGACCCGCTTGATCTGCCCCAGGTACCCGGCCAGATGCCGGTGCGCGCCGCCCTGCGGAGCGCCCGGCGCGAGCGCGGCCAGGTCCGGCGGCAGCCAGGCGCCCTCGTAGCGCTCGCGGTAGCCGGCGGGGGCGGGGTAGTCGTCGGTGGGGTTCTGGTGGTGCGGCTCCAGGAGGGAGAGGAAGAGCAGGTACGGGCGGTCGTGGTGGTCGGCGACGAACCGTATCGCCGCGTCGATCAGGGCGTCGGAGCGGTAGCCGGGGAGCCGGACGGGTTCACCGGCCTCGTCGTGGACCACCGTGCGGTACGCGTCCGACGTGAATTCGAGGCGGTCCGAGGCCAGCCACGTCTCGTAACCGCCCCGGCGACCGGGCGGCACCGGACCGTCGGGGCCGTCCTCGCCCGCCAGATGCCACTTGCCGATGTAGCCGGTCGCGTACCCGGCCCCGGCGAATGCCCCGGCGAGCGTGGGGATGTCCTGCGGGAGCGGGAGTCCGTTGCGGAACACGCCCGTCGAGGTCGGGTAGCGGCCGGTCTGCAGGGACGAACGGGCCGGGGCGCAGACCGGGTTGGGCGTGATCGCCTGCTCGAACAGCGTGCCCTCGCGGGCGATCCGGTCGAATTCGGGAGTCACCCCCGCCCGGTTGCCGTGGGCACCGGTCGTGTCCCAGCGCTGCTGGTCGGTGAGGACCACGATCACCTGCGGTCCTGCCCCGGCGGGCGGCGCCGGGGCACCGCCCGCCGGGGTGGGTACGTCGCCGTGCGGGGCGGACACGCTCACGCGCCGGCCTTCTGCGCCACCGAGGACTCCGAGGCGCCGGAGGCGATGCCGAAGGCGGGGTCGGGCACCTCCTCGGGGCTGATCAGGGTGGAGGAGCGGCCGTCGACACCGACCGGGATGTCGCCGTCGATGGTGACGCGGCGGAGCTTGCGCTCGTGGGCGTCGGAGTCGTCCACGCCGTAGTGCTGCGTGGCCCGGTTGTCCCAGATGGCGACGTCACCGGTCTGCCACTGCCAGCGCACGGTGTTCTCCGGGCGCTCGATGTGCGACTGGAACAGGTCGAGCAGGGCGCGGGAGTCCCGTCCGGTCAGACCGCTGATGCGCTGGACGAAGTTGCCGAGGAGCAGCACGCGCTCGCCGGTCTCGGGGTGGACGCGCACGACCGGGTGCTCGGTGAGGAACTTGGTGGACGTGAACACCTCGCGGTACTGCGCGAGTGCCTCGGGCAGGGCGTTGGGGCGCAGGGCCGCGTAGTCGTAGTCGTTGGAGTGGACCGCGCGCAGACTGTCGGCGAGCACGCGCAGGGGCTCGGGCAACTCGGCATAGGCGGCTGCGGTGTTGGACCACAGGGTGTTGCCGCCGTACGGGGGGATGACGACGGCGCGCAGGATCGAGAACGCCGGGTAGGCGGGTACGAACGTGACGTCGGTGTGCCACTGGTTCGCCCGGCCACCGTGGTCGGAGTCGATGCCGAGCGAGTAGCGGCCGTCGGCGGAGGGAACGGTGGGGTGGGCGACCGGGGTGCCGAGCAGTTGGCCGAACGCCTCGTGGCTGTCCTCGTCCAGGTGGTCCTGGCCGCGGAAGAAGACGACCTTGTTGGCCAGCAGGGCGGCCCGGACCGCTGCGACGGTCGCGGGATCGAGGTCGCCGCCGAGGCGCACTCCGGAGATGACGGCGCCGAGACGGCCGCCGATCTTCTGGACGGTGACGGTGGAGGCAGGGGCGGTGGTTGCCGAGGACATGGCGGGATTCCTTTCGGAGACCAAGATCATTGATTGATTAATCTTGGAGAGGAAGTAATTGGGGCGAACGAGGCGCCCTGCAGCGGACGCGATGCGGCACGGGTGCCGTGGAAGGCGGGGGAGCGGGGTGAGGCCGTCGGAGGTGCGGGGCCGGAGCGGCAGGTCAGACGGCGGTACAGCGACCCGGACACGCCTGGGGCGCTGTGGCGCGGCCGGCGTGGGCGGACCGCGCGGCGGGAACGGCCGTCGCGAACATGCCTCGGAGACTTCCAGTGGCCCGCGGCGTCCGTCAAGCGCACATCCATGCCCCGGACGGTGCGCGGCAGTGGTTGAATCGGCGCCTGTGTGAGGCCGGTGACCTGTCCGGCGACGCAGCGTCAAACAGCCTCTGAGCAGCAGTTATCCCTGCCGTTCTGGATGCCTCGCGCACCCTGCCGGGGCGCGGGCCACATTCCCCGGCGCGATTTCACGCCGCCGTAACGTTGCGACCGTCCCGTGTCGCAGGACCGGAGGAAGCTCCCATGACAGCCGCCCCTCACGTCGCCCGGACGACCGGCGACGGCCGTCGCGAGGCCAATGCCGCCACGGTCCTGCGCACCGTGCTCGATCACGGGCCCGTTGCCCGCAGGACCATTGCCGAACTCTCCGGTCTCAGCCCCGCAGCCGTGTCACGTCAGTGCACCGACCTGGTCCGCCTCGGCCTGGTCAGGGAGCTTCCCGAACTCGTCGAGAGCAGCGGCGTGGGCAGACCGCAGATCCCGGTCGACCTGCACACCGGGGCGGCCGAAGGGCCGGTGGCCGGTGGTGTCCACATCGGCGTTCCCGGATCGACGTTCGGCCTGCTGGATCTGCGCGGCCGGCTGCTGGCCCGCGGTGCGCTCCCGCACGACGGCATCGCCCCCGGGGATCTGTCGCACCGGATCCTCGGCGCGCTGCGCACGTTTCTCGCCGATGCCAACCCGGGCCGTCGTCTGCTGGGGGTCGGCGCCGCCCTCGGCGGCTGGGTGGATCCCGGCCTGGGGACGGCCGTTCGGCACGACGCGCTGGGCTGGCACCAGCGCCCGCTCGCGGCCGAACTGGCCCGTGGGCTGGGCGGACTGGAGGTACGGATCGACAACCACGCCCGGGCCATCGCGCAGTCCGAGATCCTCTTCGGCCGGCCCGCGGCGCGCCGCAGCCTGGTCCATCTCTTCGTCGGCAATGTGGTCGACGCCGCCCTGGGTATCGCCGGGGTCGTCCACCAGGGCCCGGGGTCCGGCGCGGGGGACGTGGCGCACCTGCCCGTACCGGATTCCACAGCCGTCTGCCCCTGCGGGCGGTCCGGCTGCCTGGAGGCGACGGCCTCCAACACGGCCGTCGGACTGACCGCCGTGCGGCGCGGGATCGTGCCCGACCCCGACGCGTTCCTCGTGGTGGATGCGGCCGCGGCGGGGGACCGGCGCGCGGACCGGCTGCTGCGCGAGCGGGCCCGGGCGGTCGGTCGCGCGACGGCCCTGCTGCTCGACGTCCTCAACCCCGACCTGGTCGTGGTCACCGAGCACTCCAGCCTGCTCAACCCCGACTACCTCGAGGAGATACGGGGAGCGGCGATCGACCTGTCCCACGTCTGCCGGGATCCCGAACGGATCGTCAGTCCGCATGCCGGGATGGCAGTCCTTCCTGTCGCGGCGGGCACCATCTTGCTGAACCCGCTGTTCAAGAGCCCTTTGGCGGCCTTCGGCGGGTAGTCGCACCCAGGGGGCGAGAGGTCGATCCGTACCAGGATCCGGACAGGCAAGGTTGACCGTCCGGCGAAGCCGCTGTCATATTGCTCCCGTGAACCCGGACATGCGCCTCACCTCCCGCAGGCACGTCGACCTCTGTCGACAGGCCAGCGCGGTCTGTGCCGTCCAGAACTGACCGGACGGTCTCCCGCACGGCCCCGCTGTCCGCTGCGCGTCCTTGACGCCGCACCGGTGGAGCGGCGCTCCCCGCCGTGGCCCCGGGCCGATTTCCCGGCCCGTTCCCCGTCGCTGTCCCGTTCCCGTTCCTCTTCCCCTTCCCTGTCCGCGCGCGGATTCCGCAGCCGGACCGTGCTGATTCCGTGCGCCCGCAGAGCTGAGCGCCGCGCGCTCTCCATTCCTCCCGCAGCGGAATGAATTCGGGGACGCCCCGACTCCGCACCCCCTTCCCGCACTTTCACCGTCCCTCACCGTCACAGGCAGGCTTCGATGACCGAGCTGTACCCCTCCACGCCCACCGGACCGTCCCGGCGCTCCACGCTGCGCGCCGCCGGCGGCGGCACCCTGCTTCTCGGACTGGGCCTGGCGGGCTGCCGCTCGGCGGTCTCCGAGGCCTCGTCCGCTCCGCAGGGAGCCGGTGCCGCCCCCAAGCGCGGCGGCGTGCTCAACGTCGCCGTCAACAGCGACTTCACGCCCGCCCTGCTGTTCGCCCAGAGCTATCAGTCCCTTCAGCACCGGCTCATCTACAACACGCTGACCCGCTACGACGACCGGCTGAGCCCGCAGCCGGAGCTCGCAGCCTCCTGGAACTACGCCAAGGACGGGCGCAGCATCACCCTCCGGCTGCGCGACGACGTCACCTTCCACAACGGCCGCACGTTCACCGCGGACGACGTCATCTTCGCCGTGAAGAACCTTCAGAACCCCGTACGCGCAGCCCAGTTGCGCAGCACGGCCGCCACGATCACCGGATTCGAGAAGCGTGGTGACCACGAGCTGGTGCTCACGCTGGCGCATCCGGTGAACAACCTCTTCGACCTGTTCGAGTTCATGATCATCACTGATCCGGAGACGGTGGAGGACGCCGTCACCGGAAGGAACTTCATCGGTACCGGTCCGTTCAAGCTGAAGAAGTGGAGCCCCGGCTCCGGTCTGAGCCTGACCAGGAACGACCACTACTGGCAGCCCGACCGCCCTTACCTCGACGGTGTCGAGCTGCGGGTCATACCCCAGGCCGACGCGCTGATCTCGTCCCTGCGCTCGGCCCAGTCCCAGCTCTCCTTCGACGTGCCCGGCAAGAGCCTCGGCGTCGTGAAGAGTGACCCGCGCCTGAACATCACCGACTACGACACCGGTTCCGGCGCCTCCTACCTCGGCGTCAACACCACGGTCGCCCCGCTGGACGACCGGACCGTCCGCCAGGCCCTCGCCTGGGCCGTCGACCGCGACCGGCTGCTCGCACAGACACTCGGCGGCTACGGCCTCGCCTCCGCCGCCCCGTGGCCCAAATCCTCGCCCGCCTTCTCCGAGGCACACCGCACCCACTACTCCCACAACCCCGGCAAGGCCCGCGAGCTGCTGAAGTCCGCCGGGGTCAGCAAGCTCGAACTGCCGCTGCTGCACATCGCGTTGCCCACGGACACCGCGATCGCCGAATCCCTCCAGTACGACCTCAAGCAGGTGGGCGTCCACGTCACGCTCCAGCCCACCGACGCGGCGACCGCGCAGAAGAAGCTCATCTCGCAGGACATGCCGGCCCTGTGGTCCCTGGGGCACGGCTTCGCGCAGGTCCAGCCCTCCACCCTCGCCGTGAGCGCCTACCCCTTCAACGAGGCGAAGAACACCTCCAAATACCGCTCCGCCGCGTACACCGAGGTCGTGCAGGAGGCCTGGACCGAGCCGGAGTCGAGCCCCGCGGCGGCCAACGCCCTGCACGAGAAGATCTCCGGCATCCTGCTCGACGAGGCATTCCTCATCGACCTCGTCCTCCGCGGACGGGTCCAGGTCGCCGCCGACCGCCTGCACGGCGTCACGCTGAACAAGTTCTCGTATCTCAACCTCGACCACGCCTACCTGGCCTGACATGCGCAGCTACCTGCTCCGACGGCTGCCCTCGGCCCTTCTCGTGCTGCTCGCCGCCTCGTTCCTGATCTTCACGATCCTGCGCCTCGTCCCCGGCGACCCGGCCACGACCCTCGCCGGCCCGGACGCGGACGCGGCGACCGTAGCCGCGATCAGGGACCGGCTCGGCCTCGACGCACCCCTGCTCTCCCAGTACGTCCAATGGATCGGGTCCCTGCTGACGGGTGACCTCGGTCCCAGTTACGCGATCGGTGGCCGGACGGCCGACCTGATCGGCAACGGGCTCGGCGCCACCACTGAACTCGCCCTGGCCGCACTGCTGTTCGTGGTCGTGATCGGTACGGCCTTCGGCGTACTCGGGGCCACCTCCCGCAGCCGCGGGATCCGGACCGCGATCCGGGTGACCACGACCGCGGCGCTGGCCGTGCCGCCCTTCGTCAGCGGTGTCCTCCTCGTGATGCTGTTCGCGGTCATCCTGGGAGTGCTCCCTCCCGGCGGCCGGATCGCCTTCCTGACCGCGCCCGACCTCGCCGCGCAGTACCTGCTGCTTCCCGCGCTCTGCCTGGCACTTCCCAGCGCGGCAGTCCTCGGCCGCTACCTGAAGGACGGGATCGAGCGCGCACTGGCAGAGGACTACATCCGCACGGCCACGGCGGCCGGGGTGGCACCGCGCCGGCTGCTGTGGCGCCACGCCCTGCCGAACGCCCTCCCGCCCGTCGTCACCCTGCTCGGCATGCAGGTGGGGCATCTGCTCGGCGGAGCCGTCCTCGTCGAGGCGATCTTCGCCTGGCCAGGCCTCGGGCAGCTCGCCGAACAGGGCCTCATCCGGCGCGACTACCCGGTCGTCCAGGATCTCCTGCTGCTCCTGGTCGCCGTCTTCGTCCTCGTCCAGCTGCTCACGGACCTCGTGTACGCCTGGCTCGACCCCCGGATCAGGTGGGAGTAACCCCGATGACCCCGACCGCCGAACTCCTCACCGCCGGCCCGCCACCGACCGCCCCGAAGGCGCGGAGCCGGAACCGCCACCCCTACCGCAGCGCCCTGGCCACCGCACGTGCCCGTACCGGGCTCGTCCTCGTCGGCGTGGTGGTTCTCGCCGGGCTGCTCGCGCCGGTACTCGCCGGGCACGGGCCGACCGACCAGAGCGGCCAGAGCCTCGCCGCTCTCGGCTCCCCAGGACATCCGCTCGGCACCGACGACCTCGGCCGGGACCTGCTCAGCCGACTCCTCCACGGCATCCGCGCCGACCTCGGCATCATCTCGATCGCGGTCCCCGTCGGCGCGGCACTCGGCTGCCTGTTCGGCCTCCTCGCCGCCGCACACCCCGTCGTCGATACCGTCGTCCAGCGGGTCTTCGACCTGCTGCTCGCCTTCCCCGGCCTGATTCTGGCGCTCGCCGTCACCGCGATCCTCGGCCCCGGCCGGCTCCCCGTCGTCCTCGTCATCGCACTCGCCGAGATCCCCGTCTTCGGGCGGCTGCTGCGCGGCGGGATCCTCGTCCAGCGGGAGCGCGAGTACGTCACCGCCGCCCGGGTCGGGGGCAGTTCCGGCCCCCGGGTGCTGGTCCGGCACATCCTGCCCAACGCCGCCGACCCCCTCATCGTCCAGATCGCCGTATCGCTGACCGTCGCCGTCTTCATCGAGGGCGCCATGAGCTTCCTCGGCGTGGGCGTACGGCCACCGGAGCCCACGCTCGGAGCCGTACTGAGCCAGTCCATGCCCTACCTCGCCCAGGCTCCGCACTTCGCGGCGGGCCCACTGATCACCGTGACCGCGCTCGTCCTCGGACTCTCACTCATCGCCGAGGCGCTCAACCGGGAGATACGCCGATGACCGCCCAGGAGCTGCTGCAGGTCCGCGACCTCGGCGTCGAGTTCACCGCCCCGGACGGCTCGGCGCTGCGCGCCGTGCGCGGGGTCTCCTTCAGTCTGCGCCGGGGCGAGACGCTGGCCGTCGTCGGGGAATCCGGCTCCGGCAAGTCCACCACCGCGCTGGCGCTCACCCGGATGCTGCCCGGCACCGGCCGCATCACCACCGGCTCGGTCCACCTGGACGGCCGGGACCTGGCCGCCGCGACCGAGGCCGAGCTGCGCGCGGTGCGCGGCGCCCGCATCGGCATGATCTTCCAGGACCCGATGACAGCGCTCAACCCCGTCCTGACGGCAGGCCGCCACCTCGACGAGGTGCTCCGTGCCCACGGGAACCACGACCGTGCGGCGCGCAGGGCCCGCGCCGTCGAACTCCTCGACCGGGTCGGCATTTCCGACCCCCACCGCCGGACCGAGGACCATCCGCACCAGTTCTCCGGTGGTCAGCGCCAGCGCATCCTCATCGCCATGGCGCTGGCGGGCGAGCCCGACATCCTGCTCGCCGACGAACCGACGACCGCGCTCGACGCCACCGTCCAGGACCAGATCCTCACCCTGCTGGCCGACCTCAACCGGGAGACCGGCACAGCCCTTGTCCTCATCACGCACAACATGGGTGTCGTCGCCCGCGCCTGCGAGCGCGTCCTGGTCATGTACGGCGGCACGGTCGTCGAGGACGGACCCACCGCCGAGGTGCTCACCCGCCCCCGCCACCCGTACACCGCGGGCCTCCTCGCCGCGGTACCCCGGCTGGCCACCCCCTCCGGCACCCGGCTCACGGGAATCCCCGGCAGCCCGCCCGATCCGGCCCTCCTCGGCGAGGGCTGCGCCTTCGCCGACCGCTGCACCCTCGTCGAGGACCGCTGCCGTACGGGAACACCACCGCTCGCCGAGTCGGCGGGCGGTGTACGGGTGGCCTGCCTGCCCGCCGCCGGGCGCACCGAACCACTGACCGCACCCGCCACGCCCGCTCCCATCGACCGTCCCGCACCGGGGGCAGTCGTCCTGGAGGCCCACGACCTGCGCAAGACGTACCGGGGGCGCGGATTCACCGCACTCGACGGAGTGTCCCTGACCCTCGCCGCCGGGGAGACCCTCGGCATCGTCGGCGAGTCCGGCTCCGGGAAGTCCACCCTGGCCCGGGTGCTGGCGCACGCCCATCCCGCGGACGGCGGCACCCTGCGGCTGCGCGGCGAGGACGTCACCAGGCCCTCGCGCCGCGCACTGCACGCGGTGCGCCGACAGGTGCAGATGGTGTTCCAGGATCCGTACGCCTCCCTCAACCCCCGCATGACGGTCGGTCAGATCGTGGCCGAACCCCTGATCGCCTTCGGCCTCGGCGACCGGGACGAACGGGAGGAGCGGGTGGCGGACCTGCTTCGCCGGGCCGGCCTGGACCCGGACGCCGCCCATCGGCATCCGCGCGCCTTCTCCGGAGGCCAGCGCCAGCGCATCGGCATCGCCCGGGCACTCGCCCCCGAACCGTCCGTGCTCATCTGCGACGAACCCGTCTCCGCCCTCGACGTCTCCGTCCAGGCACAGATCGTCGGCCTCCTCACCGACCTCCAGCGCGACCTCGGCCTCGCCCTGGTCTTCATCGCGCACGACCTCGCGGTGGTCCGCCAGGTCAGCCACCGCATCGCCGTCATGCACCGGGGCCGGATCGTGGAGAGCGGCAGCGCCGACGAGGTGTGCGAACACCCCCGGGACCCGTACACCCGCGCCCTGCTGGCCGCGGTCCCCGAACCCGTACCCGCGGCCGCTCGTGCCACGCGCACCCGGAAGGCCGGAGTCCTCGCGTGAGAGCGTGCCGCACCCCCGGACGTGCGTGTACGGGGGCTTCCGGATGGGCGACGCCTTCGGCGAGGTGAACGAGCCCGCCGCCACCGCCACTCGCCGACGAGCCGGCCCGCCTCGTCCCGGTGTCCTCCTGACGGGGTCAGCCGGACGATCGCCCACGTCCGCTCTTCGACGCCGCGATGAGCGCCGGCACGGTGCCGAACTTGACGCGCGGGCGGCCGAGGGCGCGACCGCGTGCCAGCTCGGCACGGTCGATGGCGGCCAGTCCCCGGGCGTCGACGACATGGAGGGAGCGCTGCTGGGCGAGGCGGCGGAAGGCCTTGGGCGGCTGCGCGGGCGAAGGGAGCCGGCCCTCGACGGCGTCGGCCAGAAGAGCGCCGACGGTCTCGGCCGCGCAGGTGCGGTTGGCTCCGATGCCTCCTGAGGGCCCGCGCTTGATCCAGCCGACCACATACGTTCCGGGCATTCCCGTCACCCGGCCGTCCTCGTGCGGCACGGTGCCGGTCGCGTCGTCGAAGGGCAGGCCCGGCACCGGAACGCCGCGGTAGCCGACCGCCCGCAGGAGCAGGCCGGCCGGTATGTCCTGCTCGCCCGTCTCAGCCGTCACGCGCACGGCCGCGACACCGTCGTCGCCGAGCACTTCCACGGGGGCGGAGTGGAAGCGGAAGACGATGCGCCGGCCCGCTGCCGGGGGGCGCGACCAGTCGGTCCTCTCGCGGGCGACGTCCCGCAGCAGGGCGGCCTTCTCGCCGGGCGCAGCCGCGTCGATCCGCGCGCTGATCCTCGGATCGTGGTCGTCGACGACCAGGTCCACGCCCGGCAGATGCTTGAGCGCGAGCAACTCGGAGGCCGTACAGGCCACATCCTCGGGACCGCGCCGTCCGAGCACGACGACCTCGCGCACCTTCGAGTCCCGCAGGACGGCCAGCGCGTGGTCGGCGATGTCGGTGCGCGCCAGCGCGGCGGGATCCGCCACGAGGATGCGCGCGACGTCGAGAGCCACGTTTCCGTTGCCGGCGACGACCACCCGCTCGGTGGACAGGCTCACGGCCTCCGGTTCGACGTCCGGGTGGGCGTTGTACCAGGACACGAACGAGGTGGCCGGGATGCTGCCCGGCAGGTCCTCGCCCGGGATGCCGAGGCGGCGGCCCGTCGAGGCGCCGACCGCGTAGATCACCGCGTCATGGTGCGCCGCGAGTTCACCGGCGGTGATGTCCTTGCCGACCTGGAGGCCCAGCTGCATGCGGACGCGGGGGTGGGAGTGGAAGCGCGCGAAGGTCTCGCCCACCCCCTTGGTCGCGGGGTGGTCGGGCGCGACGCCGTACCGGACGAGGCCGCCCGCCACCGGCAGCCGGTCGATCAGCGTCACCTCGGCGTTGGTGTGCAGCAGGATGTCCTCGGCGGCGTACATGCCGGCCGGCCCGGTGCCGACGACCGCCACCCGGATCGGCGCGAAGTCGGACGGCACGCCGCGCGTGAACGAGGGCTCGCCCCAGGCGTGGAAGTTCGGCCCCGCCGGGGCCGGGGCGGCCGGCCTGTCCGCGAAGTAGGCGGCGTTGATGGCCGCGTACTCATTCTGCGCCCCGAAGAGGCTGTCCACCGGGAAGATCGCGTCGACCGGGCAGGCGTCGGCGCAGGCGCCGCAGTCGATGCAGGTCGCCGGGTCGACGTGGAGCATCTCCGTACTGCCGAACTCCCGTTCCTCGGGGGTCGGGTGGATGCAGTTGACGGGGCACACGGCGACGCAGGTGGCGTCGCTGCAGCAGGTCTGGGTGATGGCGTAGGTCATCTCGTCAGCTCAGGTCGTCGGCTCGGGTCAGATCAGGTCGGCGCGCTTGTAGAAGAACAGGGCGGGTTTCGTGAGGAGGCGGGCCGAGGCCAGGAACTCCATCAGTCCCGAACAGCTGGAACGCATCAGGGACTTGTGGTGCTCATTGGTCCTGGCCTCGGCCAGGGCCCGCTCGGTGTCCAGGCCCGCGTTCGCGTAGACCTTCCGGTTCACCATGCTGGTGACGATGTAATAGGAGGCGATGGCGACCACGAGCGAGTTGAGCCGGCGCCGCACCGGGCCCGCGCCGCGCAGCCGCTTGCGGGTCTCGTCACGGGCGAACTTCATGTGCCGTGACTCCTCCACCACATGGATGTTGTTGATCGTCCGGACGAACGGAGCCACCCGCTCGTCCCGCATCCAGTCGCGCTGCATCACGTCGAGCACCTCTTCGGCGACGAGGATCGCCGCGTACGCGGCCTCACCGAAGGCGAGCGTCTTGAAGGCCCGGCCGAGCTCGATCACCATGCGGTGGGGGCGGTAGGCCGGTGCGCCCAGCTTCGCGGCACCCCGGGCGAACATGATGGAGTGCCGGCACTCGTCGGCGACCTCGGTGAGCGCCCACTGGAACCGTGGGTCGGTCGGGTCCTTGGCGTACATGTCGCGCAGCACCATCTGCTGCAGGATCATTTCGAACCAGATGCCGGTGCTGGCGACGGACGCCGCTTCCTGGCGGGTCAGCGCCTTGCGCTGCGCATCGGACAACTCCTGCCAGTACGCGGTGCCGTAGAGCGTGCTCCACTCGGGGCTCGCGCCGTGGTCGTCCGTGTTGAGGGGTGTCTCCCAGTCCACCTCGGTGGCCGGGTCGTACGAGAGCTTCGCGGCCGAGTCGAGCAGCCGCCTGGCGACTTCCTGCTCGGCGAGCCGGTCCTGGTGGTTCCTGTCATCCGGCCGAACGGTGCTGCTTGCCATGCTGCCGCTCCTAGAATCGAGAGATCGACTCGACGCCGCCCCGACCGTGTCCGTCCTGTGCCCGTGCGACGGGACCGGTGGCTGCGAGCGCCGTAGGCGCTTATTAGACGTCACGTCTAGCAAGCTGTTGGACGGAAGGTATAACAAGAGGGGTGCGTAGGCCTACCCCTGAGTAGGAAATAGGCACTAGCTCTCCACGGAGCGGAAGCACCGTCCAGTCGCGTGAGGGGGTGCACTCCTGCGGTACAGAGGGCGGGCAGGCCGGGCGGAGTGCGCTCCCGGCGGCCGCCGACGCGGATAATCGGGTCATGGAATTCGCTGTCTTCATGACTCTGCCCGGGCTGGTCGTCGTGCTGACCGTACTGGCCTTCGTCGATCAGCTGCTGTTGCGCGCCGGGCGGGCAGGGGTTCTGCCATGGCGCAACGCAGCCCGGCAGGGCCAGATATCGGCAACCGGGTTCGAACAGCTGCACGCGAGCTTTTCGCCCGGGAAACAGAGCGAACTGAAGGAGCGGCAGTCCGCGCTGCTGATGCGGGACGACGAGGAGGACGGGGCGCCGCCGAACCGGACGACGGTGGACCTCGACGGCGGAACGGCGGTGATCCGCATGCCGCAGGCGGGCCGATAGGGGCGCCCTGCGTCAGGAGATCTGTTCCCCCACGGAGCCGGACCTCGCGCCGCGGGCCCGCTCGACCCTGAACGCGCCTTCGGGATAAGGGAGTTCCGCGGACAGCCCCGCGGCCCTGTCGAACTCCTCCTCGGCCTCCCGCTCCAGGCCCAGCGTCATGAGGGCGGCGGCGTGCACCGTACGGGCGTCCGTCTCCGAAAGGCGTTCGCCGGCCCGCTCCGCGCGCACCGCTTCCTCGGCCGCGTACCGGGCCGCGCGCTCCGGCCGGCCCGACGCGAGCTCCGCCCATGCCCGCAGAGGGGCTGCACCTGGGCCGCCGCCATGGGCCAGCAGCGCGAGCGCCTCGGCGGGGCGGCCTTCGTGCACCAGCATCTCCGCCGCCGCGGTCCGCACCTCGTGCACGGCCTGCTGGTCTCCCTGCGCCTCGGCCGCCTCGCCGGCGCGAGCAAGCAGCTCCGCCGCGCCACGCTCACCCGTCCTGGTCAGGACCCTGGCCAGGGCTGCCAGGGCGTACGGGGTACACCACTCGGACCGCTCGCCCGTCTCGCTCACCGCGCCCCGGGCATGATCGGCAGCATCGGTGAACTCCCTGAGGAGTAGGTGGAGTTCGGCGAGATTGGCCCGCTCGAAAGCGACTGCGGTCGGATCCCCCGTGCGCTCGGCGAGCAGCAGCGCGCGCTGCCCCGTGGAGACGGCCTCGGCGAGCCGTCCGGAGCGGCGGGCGTGCTCCCGCTGCACGGAGAGAATCGTGACCATGAGCTCCTGATCGCCGTACGCCTCGGCGTGCGGCAGCGCCAGGTCGGCCGCCGGGCGCGCCTCCGCCAGTCTGCCCGCGAGTCCGAGGGAGGTGGCCTGCATGGCCAGCGCCCGGGCCAGCAGGCCGCGCCGTCCGTTGCCCGGCACCGCGTCGGCGGCCTGCTGTGCGGTACAGGCGCACAGATGCGCCTCCTCGTACCGCCCGGTGACGAACCTCAGGACCGCTGCCGCCAGATGGTGCGTGGCCGCGGTGAGTGCCGGGGTGCCGGGGCCCGGCGGGAACCGGCGGAGCAGTTCCTCGCCCTCGTCCGTGGAGCGGTACTTCACCAGCACCTCGGTGAGCCGCGCCGCGGCCAGCACCTGGCCGTGCACGTCGCCCCGCCGCACCATGTCCTCCAGTGCCTCCCGGAGCACCGCCGCCGCCTCCCGGTACCGGGCCATCCGGCGCAGCACAGCCCCCCTGTCGATCCTGGCCTGCGCGGCGTCGGCGGCCAACGCGTCGAGGCGGGCGGTCAGTTCGATGTAGTACCGGTCCGCCGTGTCGTTCGCGCACAGCGCCGCGGCTCGCTCCGCCGCCTGCCGCAGATACTGCGTGGCGCGCGGGTCGTCGGCGCGCATCAGATGCGAGGCCAGCGTGTCGACCGCGTCGGGCCGGCGGCGCAGGACCGCCTCCGCGTACGCCGAGTGCAGTTGCCTGCGGCGGGCCGCGGACAATCCGTCGTAGCAGGTCAGCCGCACCAGTGGGTGCCGGAAGACGAGCCCGGGCATCGGTTGCCCGCCGACCACGACGTTCCGTTCCTCCAGGACCGAAGCCTGGACAGCCGCCTCCACGGCATCCGTCGCCTCGGCCGGCGAGAGCCGTGGATGCAGCCCGTGCCCGGCGACATCCACCACCTCGGACAGGGCGGCGCCCCCGCCCGCCACCGAAATCGCCTCGACGACCCGGCGTGCCGCAGGCTCGAGCCGGGACAGCCGTGCGGCCACCAACTGCCGTACGCCCTCCGGGGCGCTGAGCTCGGCCGGGTCCGTCGACCCGTCGGCGGTGCGGGCCAGTTCCAGGGCGAACAGGGGATTGCCGAGCGACAGTTCCCAGACCCGGTCGAGCCCGCTCCGGGCGCCCGCGTCCTCGGCGACCGCCAGGCACTCCGACCGTCCCAGCCTTCCCAACTCAAGGGAATGGGCGAGCCCTTGGCGTACCAAGGAGTCCAGCGAGGCGCGTCGGGGATCCGTGCTCCCGATCTCCTCCGCGCGGTAGGTCACAGCGAATCGCCAGTCCGTCCGCGTGGTCACCGCACGCCGGGCCAGATGGCTCAGCAGCTGGTACGACCCGGTGTCGGCGGCGTGCAGATCATCCAGGACCAGCAGGACGGGGGTGGTCGCCGCGAGATCGCCCAGCAGTCCCGCCGCGGCCCGGAACAACCGGTCGCGCTCCTCCTCCGGGCTGCGCTCCGAACCTGCGCCGATCTGCCCCAACGAGGGGATCAGCGAGGCGAGTTCGGGATATTCGCCGCCGATCCTGGCCCGCTCGGCGGACGTCCGGTCGGCGAGCCAGGCATCCAGGGCCTCGACGAAAACGCCGTACGGGGTGTGTCCCTCGGCGTCGTGGCCCGCGCCCCACAGCACGGTCGTCCCGGCCTCCGCCGCCCGCCGGGCCGCCTCCGCCGTCAGTCGTGTCTTGCCCACCCCGGCCTCACCGCGGACCAGCCGCACCGGCGGCCCCCCGTCGGCCAGCAGAGCACCCAGCTCCTCGGACCGGCCGCGAAGCGGCGTCCCGGGCGGGGTGCGGATCGCGGCCGGGAGGACGGGCGCGGAAGTGGCGGGCAGCACTGTCGTGGCGGCGTCCAGCGCGAGCAGGTGCAACTGCTCCGTGGCGGGCCCGGGGCGGATGCCGAGTTCCGCGTCGAGCGCTTCCCGGCACAGGTGGTACTGGCGCACGGCCTGCCGGCGCAGTCCCTGGCGCAGATAGGCATCGATCAGGACCCGGTGGGCGCGCTCCTCGGCGGGCGCGGCGGCCAGGGCGCGCAGCGCCACCTCGGTGGCCAGCTCGGTCTCGCCCTCCGCGAGGTGGGCCTCTGCGAGTGCGAGCCGTACCCGGTCGCGGAGCGCGGACATCTCCTCGCGCCGGACCTCGGCCCACGTGGCGTACCGGTCCTCGGGCAGCAGCTCCCCGGTGAACGACGCGAGCGCGGTGGCCAGGGCGGCGGTCGACCCCCCGGCCAGCGCCCCCTCGGCGAGGGTCTCCGCGGCATCGGCGTCGATCACCACGGTCTGCGGATCGAGCCGCAGCAGCGAGCCCTCGCCGGTCAGATAGGACGAGGATGCGCGCGGGGCGAGCTCCGGCTCGATGGCGCGGCGGGCGGCGTGCAGGGCGACCCGCAGGCTGCCGAGCGCGGCCTGGGCATCGGAGTCCGGCCAGCAGATCTCCATGGCCTGCTCACGGTGGAGGCTGTGTCCGGGGGAGACGGCGAGAAGCTTGACCAGGGCCCGCGCGCTCGGGCGCGGCCATTTTCCGGCCAGGGGAGCGCCGCCGTCGCGCTCCACCCTGAACCCACCGAGGAGGTACACGCGGAGCAGTGGTGGTCTGTCCGGAGTGCTCGGTGCCGTTTCGTACGGTTGTGCTGCTGCCATGAGAGCAGCCACTTTAGCCACCGATACCGTGCCCTTCGTCAGGGCACGGTATCGGCGGCGTGAACGGGGCAGGTCGGGAGCTTGTCAGCTTCGGGACGACCGGACCGTGCAGGCCATCGTCCGAGAGCCGGTGGCTGGCTCCCGAGAGGTCGATGTTCCAGGGTGAGGATCCGGTGGTCCGTGTTGCCCGCCGCGTAGGCCTGGCCCCTCCTGGCGGTGTCGAGAACGGTCGAGTCGATCCCTCCAGGGCAGGTACGGGTGGCCTTCACCGGCCCCGTACGAGACGGGGCGTGCGCGGTGGAGGGCTTGTCCCGGGAAGCTGGGAACGGGCCGTTACCGGAGCACTACAGGCCGTGGATTCAGGTGTCCCGGAAGCCGAACGGCCGGGCCAGGACGGCCGCCAACGCCCCCAGTGCCGTCATACCGACCGCCACGGCCGAAGCGGCGAGCGCACCGTGGAAGAGGAGGACCGGGCCGGCGACAGCCCCGACGACCAGGGCTCCCTGGACGGACAGCGTGACCCAGCGGCTGTCGTCCTGTGTCCACCCCTGGATGCGCAGCCCGGCAAGGATCACGGCGATGAGCCAGAACTCCGCACCGAACAGCAGGCCTGTCTCTCCTGCGCTGCTACGGACGAGCGAGGCGTCGACGTACGACACGACCACGGCAGGCGGTGCGACGACTGCCGCTTTCCTGGCAGCAGTGATCACGGATGCCACGGCTTGACGGAATCGCGCGCCGGGCCCGGCCGCCTCGGCCGCGTGCTGCTCCGCCCCACTGCCGTCAGCGTCGGCCGTCTCCGTCAACTGCTGCCCCTTCCGTCCCGGTTGCGCCCTGCGGCCGGTGTGACGACACGCTCGTCATGTACCGATGGACGCAGCGGAGGGGCGGCTGGTTCGCCTTGTCGCGGCTCTGCGCCGGAGTCGCCGCGGGAGGCCGCCGAGCACCGTGGGAGACCGGTGTGCGGCGTCGCATGTCCGCCAGCAGGACAGGCTGTCCGGGGTGTCGAACATCGTTCGCAATTTCAGCGCGAGTCATTGACGCCGGGTTGCCCCGCGCCTACGGTCCCGTCCGAAGTGACGGGCGGGATTCGACATATCGAACACGTGGCCCGAAGCGAACGACCCGTACCCCTCAGAGACGAGCCGCCATGCACCCACACCACCCCAGTCGGCGCCGAGCCCTCGCAGGCGGAATCGGCGCCCTTGCGGCCGCCGGAGCCCTGGGCTCCCTGTCAGGTTGCGCCGCGCCCGCCACCGCGGCCGGGCCGGGGCAGACCCGGCTGCGGTTCTGGCATCTCTTCGGCGGCGGCGACGGCGTCAACATGGCGGGAATGCTCGACGACTTCCGCACCGAACACCCGGACATAGCCCTGGAGGCCGCGACCCTGCAGTGGGGTGCGCCGTACTACACGAAGCTCGGCATGGCCGGCGCCGGAGGCAGGGCACCCGAACTGGCAGTACTGCACCTCGCGCGGCTCGCAGGCTTCGCCCCCGGCAGACTCGTCGACCCCTTCGACCTCGATCTGCTGGCCGAACACGGGGTGGAGGAAAAGGACTTCCCGCCGGAGATCTGGAGCCGCGGCCGGGCGGGCGGCAAGCAGTACGCCGTGCCGTTCGACACCCACCCCTTCGTCCTCTACTACCAGACCGAGGTGTGCGAGAAGGCCGGGCTCATGTCGGGCGGCCGGCTCAAGCCGATCAGCGGCGCCGAGGAGTTCGCCGACGCGCTGCGCGCCGCGAAGAAGGTGACCGGACAGCCGGGCCTGGTGACGGAGACGCTCGGCCCCGACTGCATCACCCCCTGGCGCCTCTTCTCCACGTTCTACGCGCAGACCGGTGGCAAGGTCCTGTCGGAGGACGGCAAGCGCCTCGCGCTGGACGACGCCAAGGCCCTGGGCGTACTGGAGTACATGGCGGCCCTCTCCGAGGAGGGGCTGATGGTGCGCCGGTGCGACTACGGCGCCTCCGTGGGCATCTTCAACGCCGGGAAGACCGCCTTCCACCTCAACGGCGAGTGGGAGATCACCACCTTCCGGACGGCCGGGATCCCCTTCTCCATGACCCGCGTGCCCGCGCTCTTCGGCAGTGCCGCCGCGCAGGCCGACTGCCACTCCTTCGTCCTGCCGCACCAGAACGACCGCGGCGGCGCGACCAACGAGGCGGCGCACGCCCTCGTCGCCTGGATGCTCAAGAACTCCGTCGCGTGGGCCGAGGGCGGCCATGTGCCCGCCTATCTCCCGGTGCTCGACGATCCGGCGTACCTGGAGCTGAAGCCCCAGTCCGAGTACCGGGACGTGATCGACGAGGTGGCGCTGGACGAGCCCGCCTGGTTCGCCGGCTCCGCCTCCCGTATGTGGATCGAGCTCGGCGCGGTGCTCTCCGGTGTGCTCACCGGGTCCCGGACCCCGCGCGGTGCGCTGACCGAGTGCAAGGCCCGCCTGAGAACTCTCCTCGACACCCGCAACCCCCTTCCGGGAGCCGCGTCATGACCTCCACCACCGCGGCGGCACCGCCACCCGTGACGAAGCCGGCGGACGTCGTCCGCCCCACGGCCCGTTCCGTGGACAGGAAATGGACCGAGCACGGTCTGGTCTTCATCGCCCCGTTCCTGCTCGTGTACGGCATGTTCCTGGTCTGGCCGCTGATATCAGGCGTTGGCATGAGCCTGACCAGCGATAACATCACCGGCTCCGGAGGGGAGTTCGTCGGTCTCGACAACTATGCGGAGGCCCTGGGCGACCCCGAGGTGTGGTCCTCGCTCTGGAACACCGTCTGGTTCACCGTCCTGTCCACCGTCCCGCTCGTCCTGGTGGGGCTGGGCCTTGCGCTGCTCGCCCATCAGCTGCGTGTGGTGCAGTGGCTGTGGCGGCTGAGCTGGTTCGCCCCGTTCCTCCTGCCGTCCGGAGTCGTCTGCCTGCTCTTCGGGCAGATGATCTTTCCCTCCGGCTTCGGCCTCGCCGACCAGATGCTCGCCTCCGTCGGCCTGGAGCCGGGCATCGGATGGCTGAGCGACGAGCGTTACGCGATGCTCTCCGTCGTGGCCACCACCCTGTGGTGGACCGTGGGCTTCAACTTCCTGCTGTACCTCGCCGCTCTGCAGGCCATCCCGGCCCATCTGTACGAGGCCGCCGAGCTGGACGGAGCGGGCGGCAGGCACCAGCTGTGGCACATCACCATGCCGATGCTCCGCCGGACCACAGGACTCCTCGTGGTCCTCCAGGTACTCGCCTCGCTGAAGATCTTCGATCAGATCTACCTCATGACCGGCGGCGGTCCCGACGACTCCACCCGGCCGATCCTGCAGTACGTCTACCAACAGGGCTTCACCGGTTACCGCATCGGCTACGCCTCGGCCGTCTCCTACATCTTCTTCGCCCTGATCCTGACCGTCTCCCTGGTGCAGCCGCTGCTGTCCCGGCGCCGAGCTGAGGAGGCCGCAAAGTGAGCGGTTCCGTCACCGTCAGAACCCGTCGCGTACCCCGGAGCGAGCAGCCGGGCGGATCCGGGGGCCGGCGCCCGCGCTGGACACCCGCCAGGGTCGTCCTGCTCGTCATGGCCCTGGTCCTCGCGGTGGCCTGGCTCGTCCCGCTCGCCTGGGCCGTCGCCACCTCCCTGAAGCCGGAGGCGGAGACGACCGGGACGCCGCTCGAGTGGATCGGTTCGCGCATCACGTTCGACGCGTACTCCAAGGTCTGGGAATCCGGCGAACTGATGCGCTGGCTCATGAACTCGGCGTACATCTCGCTCATGACGACCGTGCTGACCGTGCTGACCTGCGCGATGGCCGCGTACGGATTCACCCGTACCGAATTCCGCGGACGCAGACTGCTCTACGGGCTGGTGCTCGCCGGCATCATGGTGCCGCCGCAGGTGCTCATCGCGCCGCTGTTCCAGGAGATGGTGCAGCTCGGCCTCGTCGACACCTACTGGGGCGTGATCCTGCCCCAGGTCGCGGTGCCCGCGATGGTGTTCATCCTGGTGAAGTTCTTCGAAGGCGTACCGAGAGAGCTGGAGGAGGCGGCCTTCGTCGACGGCGCCGGACGCTGGCGGGTGTTCTGGACGATCGTGATCCCGCTGTCGCGGCCGGTGCTGGCCGCCGTGGCGATCTTCACCTTCATCTCCACCTGGAACAACTTCCTCTGGCCGTTCCTCGTCACCACCGACCCGAACGGCATGACCCTGCCCGTCGGCCTCGTCAACGTCCAGTCGTCGTTCGGGGTGCGGTACGCACAGATCATGGCGGCGCTCGTGATCGCCGGGCTGCCGCTCCTGATCGTCTTCGCGCTCTTCCAGCGGCAGATCGTGCGCGGTATCGCGCACACCGGTCTGGGCGGCCAGTAGGGGCCGCACGAGGCGGTACGGCCGGGCGGCCCGCGCCCGGCCGTACGCCCGCGAGTGCGGCGGACCGTCAAGCGATGGACGTACCCCGCATCAACAGCAGCGCCACGTCCACCGACGCCGCGGCCACCGCCCCCGTGAGGGCCGCCTTGCGCCAGGTGCGCCGGGGCACGAACCCCGCGAACGCCGTCGGCACCACCGCCGCCAGCGCGAGCGCTCCCCACCAGCCGGGCGGTCCCGCGGGCCCCAGGACGAGCACCGCCGTCGCCGCCACCAGGGGTACGGGGAGCAGCATCCGGGTACGGGAGGCGCCCAGCCGCTGGGGCAGGCCGCGACTGCCGACCGCCAGATCCCCGTCGATGTCCGGGAGCACATCGCCCAGATGGGCCCCGACACCCAGCAGGGCCCCGGCTGTCACGACCCACCAGGCGGGCCAGGGGTGACCGGGCATGTTCAGGGCGACCAGGACGGGCAGGCCGCCGAAGCCGATCACGTACGGAAGCCACGAGAGCGCCGTCGTCTTGAGCTTCAGGTTGTACATCCACGCCGCCGCGACACCGGCGAGGTGCACCGCACCGGCGACAGGGCCGCACGCCAGCGACAGCGCCCCGCACAGCAGCAACGCGGCGGACGCCGCCTGCCACACGGTGCTCCGTGACACCACGCCGTCGGCCACCGGTTTCCCGCGGCGCCCGGCGGCCGCGTCGCGCCGGGCGTCGAAGGCGTCGTTGCACCAGCCCACCGAGAGCTGGCCCGTCAGTACGGCCCCGCCGACCAGGACGCAGCGGGCTCCCCCGAGCCCGGAGCTGACGGACAGTGCGACGACGAGGACGGTCACCGCGGCCACCGGGCCCGGATGGCAGGAGAGCGCCAGCCCCACCGCGGGGCGGGGCGGCCGCGTCACGGACTCGTACACCTGTGGCCGGTCAGTGGTGTCCACGAGGGGATCGTAAGGACTCCGGATCTCACGAACACGCCAGCCGCGCGTCGGATTTGCAGGGTTTCACCCCGTTATATGGGCAGGATGAGGGCCATGACCTCTCCGAAGCAGGGGCCAGGATGACCCGGATCGCAGCCGTTCACGGGGTCCTGCCACCGCACCGCCACACCCAGCGGGCGGTCACCGACATGGTGGCGCGCACCTGCCTGCCCGCGGGGGCCGACCGCCGCGTCCTGGACCGGATCCACGAGAACGCCCGGGTCCGCACCCGGAACATGGTTCTGCCACTGGAGCGCTACGGCGAACTGGACGGTTTCGGGGCGGCCAACGACGTGTTCATCGGCGCCGCGGTCGACCTGGGCGGTCAGGCGGTGCGCGGGGCCCTGCGGGCGGCGGGGCTGCGGCCCGCCGACGTGGACCTGCTGATGTTCACCTCCGTCACGGGAGTGGCGGCTCCCTCCATCGACGCCCGGCTCGTCGGGCGACTCGGTCTGCGGCCCGACGTGAAACGGCTCCCCGTCTTCGGCCTGGGCTGCGTCGCCGGAGCCGCAGGGGTGGCCCGGCTGCACGACTACCTGCTCGGCAGGCCCGGTCAGGTGGCCGTACTGCTGTCGGTCGAGCTCTGCTCCCTCACCTTCCAGCGGGGCGACCCGACGCCCGCCAACCTGGTCGCCACCGCGTTGTTCGGCGACGGTGCGGCGGCCGTCGTCGCAGTCGGCGGCGAGCACCGCGCCTCGGCCGACGGACCCGAGGTGATCGACACCCGCAGCCGTCTGTACCCCGACACCGAACGCGTGATGGGCTGGGACATCCGGAGCTCCGGCTTCAAGGTGGTGCTCGATCCGGCGGTCCCCGACGTCGTACGCCGGTATCTCGCCGACGACGTCCGCGGGTTCCTGGCGGAACACGGGATGAAGCCGAAGGACATCGCCCACTGGGTGTGCCACCCCGGCGGCCCCAAGGTCCTGGAAGCCGTCTCCGACGTGCTCGAACTCCCCGAGGGCGCACTCGACGTCACCTGGCGTTCGCTGGCCGACGTGGGCAACCTGTCGTCCTCCTCCGTGCTGCACGTCCTGAGGGACACGATGCGGCAGAGGCGGCCCGAGCCCGGCACGCCCGGTCTGCTGATGGCCATGGGCCCCGGCTTCTGCTGCGAACTGGTGCTGCTGCGTTGGTAGTCGGGAGGAACGCATGATCTGGTACACGGCCCTGGTGCTGGCCGTCGCGGGCGAACGCCTTGCCGAGCTCGCCGTGGCACTGCGCAACACGCGCTGGAGTCTGGCCCGCGGCGGCACCGAAGCCGGGCGCGGACACTACCCGGCGATGGTCGCCCTGCACACCGCTCTGCTGGCGGGATGCCTCGCCGAAACCTGGCTGGCCGGGCGCCCGTTCCTGCCGTGGTTCGGCTGGACCATGGTGGCTGTGGTGGCCGCGGCGCAGGGGCTGCGCTGGTGGTGCATCCGCACGCTCGGACACCGGTGGAACACCCGGGTCATCGTTGTCCCGGACCTGCCCCTGGTGACCGGCGGGCCCTACCGGTGGCTGCGCCACCCCAACTACGTGGCGGTCGCCGCCGAAGGGCTGGCGCTGCCGCTGGTCCACGGAGCCTGGACGACCGCCGTCGTCTTCACCGCACTCAACGCCGTACTCATGGCAGTGCGCGTCCGGTGCGAGGACCGGGCACTGGCCACCGCCCGGCCGGCAGCCGCGCGCCCGTGATCGACATCCTGGTGGCCGGTGGCGGTCCGGCCGGTCTGGCAGCGGCGATCCGGGCCGCCGGAGCCGGCCGGGAAGTCGTCGTGCTCGAACCCCGCGCCGCTCCCGTGGACAAGGCCTGCGGCGAGGGAATCATGCCCAGCGGAGTGGCGGCCCTGCAGGCGCTGGGCGTCGGCGTGGCCGGCCACGACCTGCGCGGAATCCGGTACGTCGAGGGCCACCGCAGCGCGGAGGCGACCTTCCGCGGCGGCACCGGGCTCGGCGTACGGCGCACCGAACTGCACGCGGCTCTGCACCGGCGGGCCCTGGAACTCGGCGTACGCATCGTCCCCGGAAAGGCCGGAGCGGTCCGGCAGGACGACGGCAGCGTCAGCACGGCGGGGCTGACGGCGCGCTGGCTGATCGCCGCCGACGGACTGCACTCCCCGCTGCGCCGCGAACTCGGCCTGGACCGCCCGGGGTCCGCCCCGCGCCGCTACGGTCTGCGCCGGCACTACCGGGTCGCCCCCTGGACGGACTTCGTCGAGGTCCACTGGTCCCGCCGCGGCGAGGCCTATGTGACACCCCTCGGGGACCGGCTGGTCGGTGTGGCCGTACTCAGCCGCGACCGCCGGTCCTACGAACAGCACCTGTCCTTCTTCCCGGCCCTGGCCGGTGCGCTCCGGGGCCTGGAAGCGGGTCCCGTCCGCGGCGCGGGACCCCTGCGTCAGGACGCACGGAGCCCGAGGGCCGGACGGGTCCTGCTGGTCGGTGACGCGGCGGGCTACGTCGACGCACTTACGGGTGAAGGCATCGCCCTGGCCATGGCGACCGCATCGGCTGCGGTCGCGTGCCTCACCGCGGACCGGCCGGAGGCCTACCCCGCGCGATGGGCCCGGCTGACACGACGTCACCGCATGCTCACCCAGGGCCTGTTGGCCGCCGCCCGGCAACCCGGCATCGCCCGGCTGATCGTCCCTGCCGCTCACCGCCTGCCCAGGGTGTTCGAGACCGCGGTACGCGCACTGCAGTAGGCACGACCCGGTGCCACCCCCGCCCGCCCGGTTCCGGACCGCGGTCCCGCTCTGCGATGCTGGCCCGGTGACGCCCTCGTCCCGAGCACCGCAAGCCATCACGGCAGACTCGCCCCACCCGGGTATCAACCCGCTGATGACCCAGTCCTGGCTGGATCTGGCCTTCCTGCACTGGCCGGCCGACCCCCTGGACGTGGCGCCGCTCCTGCCGGTCGGCACGGTTCCCGACACCCTGGACGGCGTCACCTACATCGGACTCGTCGCCTTCCGGATGCACCGCGTCGGCTGGTTCCGCCTCCCCGGAGTGCCCTACCTCGGGACGTTCCCGGAGACCAATGTCCGCCTGTACTCCCTGGACTCCCAAGGGCGGCGGGGTGTGGTCTTCCGCTCGCTCGACGCCTCCCGGCTGATCCCGGTGGCCGTTGCACGGACGGCGTTCCGACTGCCGTACAGGTGGTCGCGGATGGCGATCCGGCGTGACGCGGACACCCTCACCTACACCAGCAGGCGCCGGCCGGGCCCGCGGGGCGCGCACAGCCGGATAGTGCTTCGCGTCGGGGACCAGGTGGGGGAGCCCAGCGAACTCGAGCACTTCCTCACCGCGCGCTGGGGGATGCACTACACCTTCTTCGGACGGCAGACGTATCTCCGGAACACCCATCCCCGCTGGCCGCTGCACCACGCCCGGCTCATCGAGTGCGACGAGAACCTGGTGACAGCGGCCGGCCTGGCCGCACCGGCGGGGGAGCCGGCGAGCGTGCTGTACTCACCCGGCGTCCCCGTGCGCTTCGGCCGTCCGTCCCGGCCCGGCGGCATCCCCACCCCGTAGACCCGCCGAACGGTGGTCCGACCGAGGCTCATGCCGCGGCCGTACGGCATGTCGCGTCCCCGACCCGCAGGACACCGCTCTACTGTCGCCGCCACGGACCAGGACGACGCGGTGGGAGTGGCATGCCGGACGTACAGCAGCGTCGACGGCAGGGAGTGGCCAGGCTGGTCTGCGGACGGCGCACCAAGTGGCTGATCGTGGCGTTCTGGCTGATCGTCCTCGTCGTCGCCGCGCCACTCGCCGGGAAGCTCACCGACGCCCAGGACAACGACGCCACGTCCTGGCTGCCCAGCAGCGCCGAGTCCACCCAGGTCTGGGAGGAGTCCAAGGGATTCCGGCCCGAGATCATCACGGCGATCGTCGTGTACGCCCGGGAGTCCGGCCTGACCGGGGCCGACCGCACCCGGATCGCCGAGGACAAGCAGCAGCTCATGACGCTGCGCGCGCACGGTGTGCGCGGCGCGGAGACACGCGGACCGGTCTACGACAGCCAGAACGCACCCGCGGCCGCCCAGATCTTCGTGCCCATCACGATGGACGAGGACGGATGGGAGCGCATCGGTCCGGCGGTCGATTCCGTACGGGACGTCGTGGGCGGCAGCGAGGGAGGCCTCGCGGTCCACATCACCGGACCCGGCGGCGTGGCCGCGGACTCCGCCGACGCCTTCTCGGGCATCGACTCGACCCTGCTGTTCGCCGCGCTTGCCGTGGTGATCGTCATGCTGCTGATCACCTACCGCAGCCCGACCCTGCTCGTGCTGCCCGTGCTCGCCGTCGTCGCCGCACTGCTCGCCGCACAGGCCGTCATCTACCTGCTCGCCGCGCATGCCGGCCTCACCGTCAACGGACAGAGCGCCGGCATCCTGACCGTCCTCGTCTTCGGCGCGGGAACGGACTACGCCCTGCTTCTGGTCGCCCGCTACCGGGAGGAACTGCGCCGGCACGAGGACCGGCACGAGGCGATGGCGCGTGCGCTGCACCGCGCCGGGCCCGCGGTGCTCGCGAGCAGCGGCACCGTGGTGCTGAGCATGCTCGTCCTGCTGGTCGCCGAGATGAACTCCACGCGGGGCCTGGGTCCGGTTGCCGCGATCGGAGTGGCCGTCGCCCTGATCGCGATGCTCACGCTCCTGCCCGCCCTGCTGGTGATCTTCGGCCGGTGGGTGTTCTGGCCGGTCATCCCGCACTTCGGCAGCGACGAGCCGACCGAGCACGGATTCTGGGCACGGACGGGAGAGCGGCTCGCCGTGCGCCCGCGCAAGATCTGGGTGGCCACCGCACTCGTGCTCGCCGCCCTGTCCCTGGGCCTGATCCAGCTGCGCGCCGCAGGTCTCAGCAACGCAGACTCCTTCCCCGACAAGCCCGACTCCATCGTCGGCCAGGAGATCCAGCACCAGTACTTCCCGGCAGGCAGCGGCAGCCCGCTGGTCGTCATCGCGGACCTCGGCAAGGGCGCGCAGGTGCGCAGGGCGGTCGAGACGACCCCCGGAGTGGTGCCCGGCTCCCTCGTCGTACCGCCCGGTGCCAAGCCGGTGAACGACGGCCGGGTGATCTTCGAGGCGACGATGACCGACCCCGGGGACAGCGAGCAGGCCGAGCAGACCGTGGAGCGGGTCCGCGACGCGGTGCATCAGGTGCCGGACGCGGATGCCCAGGTGGGTGGCGACACAGCGGCGCTGCTCGACATGGACGCCGCCACCAGGCACGACAACCTGCTCATCATTCCGCTGGTCCTGCTGGTGGTACTGATCGTCCTGATGCTGGTGCTGCGCGCACTGGTGGCACCACTGCTGCTGATCGCGACCGTGGTGCTGTCCTTCGCCGCCGCCCTCGGTATCAGCGCGCTCGTCTTCCGCTACGTGTTCGACTACGCGGGCGAGACGACGGACTTCCCGCTCTTCGTGTTCGTGTTCCTGGTTGCACTAGGCATCGACTACAACATCTTCCTCACCACAAGGATCCGCGAGGAGGCCCTCCACCAGGGCACCAGGGCCGGTGTGCTGACGGGCCTCGCCGCCACCGGGGCCGTGATCACCTCGGCCGGACTGGTCCTGGCGGGCACCTTCGCCGCACTCGGGACCCTGCCTGTCGTGGCCTTCGCGGAGATCGGCTTCGCGGTCGCCCTGGGCGTGCTCCTGGACACCTTCGTCGTACGCTCCGTGCTGGTCACCTCCCTCTTCCTGGACATCGGCCCCGCCGTGTGGTGGCCCCACCGGCTCGCCCATGAGGACGGGGGCGCAGCGAGGAGGCCGGAGGCGCCGGCCGCGCAGCCGTAGGGTGCAGCTCAGGGCGCTCACGGCCGCGGTGCATCGCGGCTCACGGCTCGCCCGGTCCATGCCGAGGGTGTAAAAAGGGGACCATGGCCGGACGCTACGGCCGCCCGCGTTCGTTTCTCAAGATGAGGACCGTCGCAGGTCAGGTCTTTCTCCTGCAGTTGGCGATCGTGGTGTTGCTGGTCGCTGCTGCCGTGGCCGCGCTCGTGCTGCAGTCCCGGGCCGACAGCGCGCGGGAGGCGCGCAATCGCTCCGTCGCCGTCGCCGAGACCTTCGCGAACGCCCCGGGCATGGAAGCCGCCCTGGAGAGCCCGGACCCCAGCGCGGTGCTCCAGCCGAAGGCCGAGGCGGCACGGAAGGGCTCGGGAGTCGATTTCGTCGTCGTACTGAACCTCGACTCGATCCGGTACACCCACCCGCTGCCCGACCGGATCGGAAAGAAGTTCGTCGGCGACGTGAAGCCCGCACTCGAGGGCCACGTCGTCACCGAGAGGGTCAACGGGACGATCGGCCCCCTCGTGCAGGCCGTGGTGCCCGTCTTCGGTGCGAACGGCAAAGTCATCGGCATGGTGTCCGCGGGAATCACCATCGAGCGGGTGAGCGGCGTCGTCGAGGACCAGTTCCCCCTCCTCTTCGGCACCGCCGCGGGGATCCTGCTCCTCACCATGGGCGGAACGGCGCTCGTCAGCAGACGGCTCCGGCGTCAGACCCACGGCCTCGGCCCGACCGAGATGACCCGGATGTACGAACACCACGACGCCGTCCTGCACGCCGTCCGGGAGGGCGTGCTCATCGTCGGTGGGGACGGCCGGCTCCTGCTGGCCAACGACGAGGCGCGGCGGCTGCTCGGCCTGCCGGCGCAGGTGGAAGGCCGCCAGGTCACCGATCTGGGTCTCGACCCTCTCACCACCGATCTGCTGGTCTCGGGGCGCATCGCCACGGACGAGGTCCTCTCGGTCGGCGACCGGATTCTCGCGGTCAGCCAGCGCTCCACGGATCAGGACGGCGGGCCGCCGGGCAGCGTGACCACCCTGCGCGACACGACGGAGCTGCAGGCACTCACGGGCAAGGCCGACGTGGCGCGGGGAAGGCTGAAACTGCTGTACGACGCCGGTACGGAGATCGGCACAGCCCTCGATGTCGTACGGACGTGCGAGGAACTGGCGGACTTCGCCACGGCCAGGTTCGCCGACTACGCGACCGTCGACGTGGCGGAGACCGTACTGCGCGGCGAGGAGCCGACGGCGGCACGTACGGTCGCCGACATGCGGCGCACCGCGCTCAGCGGTACCCGGCACGACACGGGCCTCTACCCGCTCGGGTCGGTCATCCGCTTCATGCCGAGCACCGCCATCGGCGCCGGCCTGCTCAGGGGCGAGGCGGTCATCGACACGGACCTGTCGGCCCTGTCGGGATGGCAGGAGCAGCATCCCGCACGGGCCGAGCGCCTCGTCGAGTGCGGCTTCCACTCGATGATCGCCGTTCCGCTGAGGGCCCGCGGCGTCATCCTGGGCGTGGCCATGTTCTGGCGGGCGCAGAGGCCCGAACGGTTCGAGGACGAGGATCTGTCCGTCGCCGAGGAACTCGTGGCCCGCGCCGCCGTGAGCATCGACAACGCCCGCCGCTACTCACGTGAGCACACCGTGGCCGTCACCCTGCAGCGCAGCCTGCTGCCGCGCGGCCTCCCCGACCAGACCGCCATCGACGCGGCCTACCGGTACCTGCCCGCGCAGGCCGGGGTCGGCGGGCTCGGCGGGGTGGGCGGGGACTGGTTCGACATCATTCCGCTGCCCGGCGCCCGGGTGGCACTCGTCGTCGGCGACGTCGTGGGCCACGGTCTCCACGCGGCCGCCACCATGGGACGGCTGCGCACCGCGGTCCACAACTTCTCCACGCTGGACCTTCCCCCCGACGAACTGCTCTGGCACCTGGACGAGCTGGTCGCCCGGATCGACCAGGACGAGACGGCGGACAACTTCGCGGGTGGGGTCACCGGGGCCACCTGCCTCTACGCCATCTACGATCCGGTGTCCGGGCGCTGCACCATGGCACGGGCCGGCCACCTCCAGCCGGTGATCGTCCACCCGGACGGCGTTGCCGAGTTCGCCGACGTGCCCGGCGGGCCGCCGCTGGGCCTCGGCGGCCTTCCCTTCGAGACGCTCGACGTACAGCTGCCGGAGAACAGCCGGCTGGTGCTCTACACCGACGGGCTCGTCGAGGACCGGACCCGGGACATCGACGAAGGACTGGAACTCCTGCGCGGCACCCTCGCCGACTACGCCGACCGGACACCCGAGGAGACCTGCGAGGCGGTCCTGCGCGTCATGGTTCCCGCACGTGCCCGCGACGACATCGCGCTGCTCGTCGGCCGCGCACGCCGGCTCGCCGCGCAGGACGTGGCCGACTGGGAGGTGCCCTCGGACCCCGCAGCGGTGTCCCGCGTGCGCGCCGAGGTGTCCCGCAAACTGGCGGAGTGGGACCTGGTCGAGGAGGCGTTCACGACCGAGCTGATCCTCAGCGAACTGGTCACCAACTCCATCCGCTACGCCACCGGCCCGATCCGCGTCAGGCTGGTCCGGGACCGCACGCTGATCTGCGAGGTCTCCGACCGCAGCAGTACCTCGCCCCATCTGCGGCAGTCGGCCACCACGGACGAGGGCGGCCGTGGGCTCTTCCTCGTCGCACAGCTCGCGGAGCGATGGGGCACGCGCTACACCGACGACGGCGGCAAGGTCATCTGGACGGAGCAGCTGCTGCCGTCCACCGCGCCGCCCGAACGCTGACCGGACCGGGCGTACGTCAGCTCCGCAGGCAGTGCAGGAACATATGAGGTTCGGGTACCGCCCCGTCGCCGGCCGGCGTGAACACCGCGTTGTGCTCCCACTCCGCCGAGAGCCCCGCCCCGGCCGCCAGAGCGGCGAAGGCCTCGGGGGCGAAGCTGCTCACCCGCACCTGCTGGCCCATGAAGACCGTGCTCACGTCCCGCACGTCCAGCGGAACCGTGGCCAGGACCATGCGGCCGCCGTGCCGCAGTGCTCCCGCCAGCCGGTGCACGAGGGCGGACTGCTCCTCGCGTGACATCTGCAGAAGTGAGAAGTAGACGCAGATCGCGTCGAAACTCTCCTCCTCCAAAGGGAGTTCACGGATGTCGGCGCATCGGAAGGACGCCTCGGGCACTTGTCGTGACGCCAGATCGACCATGACCGGCGACACGTCGACCCCCAGCACCCGGTGCCCGGCGTCGGCCAGGGTCCGGGCGGTCGGCAGCCCCGTCCCGCTCCCGACGTCCAGGACGCGGCTGCGCGGTGCGAGCCGTCCCAGGAGCCGCGTCAGCGAGTCGCGGTGCGCGGCCGAACCGGCGAACGCGCGCTCGTAATCGGCGCCGATGGCGTCGAACGTCCGTGCCGCAGGGTGCTGGTGGCTGTCAGTCATGTCCGGCTCCGTTCGGTGCGGTTCTAGGGGACCAGGGCGACGGCCACGTACAGGCCGCTCTCCTCCGGCCGGGGTGCGGGCGTCCCGCGGTACCACTCGGGTGCCGTCACCACTCCGGGCTCGACCACATCGAGGCCCTCGAAGAAGCGCCCGAACTCGGAGCGGGTCCGCAGCGCGAGCCTGATGCCGCCCTTCCCGTACTCCTGCGTACCCTGCTCGCCCCGCTCGGGGTTCACGTCCGACGCGCCCTGGGACAGCACCACGAAGCTGCCCGGCGCCAACGAGGCGGTCAGGGTGCGCACGATGGCGTACGGGTCGTCGTCGTCGGGCAGGAAATGGAGGAGGCCCAGGAGCGAGAGTGCGACGGGGCGGTCGAAGTCCAGGACCTTGCGGGCGGCCTCGATGATCGTGCCCGCCTGGCGCACATCGGCGTGGACGTAGTCCGTCGCCCCCTCCGGACGGCTGATCAGAAGGGCTTCCGCATGCCTCAGGACGATCGGGTCGTTGTCGCAGTAGACGACGCGCGCGGCCGGGTTGATCTCCTGGGCTATCTGGTGCAGATTCGGCGCGGTCGGGATCCCCGTACCGATGTCGAGGAACTGGTCGACGCCCTCGCCGGCCAGCCAGGCCGTCGCGCGGTTCATGAACGCGCGGTTCTGGAAGGCGCCGGTCTTCGCCTCGATCGGCAGGTGCTCGGCCACCGCCTGGTCCACGGGGTAGTTGTCCTTGCCGCCGAGGAGCGAGTCGTAGACACGCGCCGAATGGGGCCTGCTGGTGTCGATCGGGGGCTGTGGCGTCCCAGTCGTCATGACGAGCTCCGTTGCAGATGAGGTGAACCGCTCCACCTGCGAAGTCTGCCACAGCAACTCCACCGCGATCAGCAGTTGTTGACGCTGTCCGGAGCGGGCACCGGCCCCCGGGAGACGCTCCCGGGGGCCGGTTCGTACATGGCCGCCGTCAGCCGGCGTCGACCAGACCGTGCGCCGGCACGGTCACCGTACGGGCGCCGGCACGGCCGCCCAGGACGACCTTGCGCAGCGCGCTGTTGTTGCCGAGGTTCGTCTCCTTCAGCCGCTTCTCGGGGTTGGCCAGCACCTGGATGTAGTAGGTGCCGTTGGGCAGCCCGGTGATGTCGAAGGACTGGCCGGGAAGGTCCTGCGTGTACGTGTCACCGGAGCCGACATCGAGCACCTCCCGTACGGAGATCGAGTTCTCCTGGCCGCACGCGGTGGACAGATCGGTGTTGTCCGGGTGCCAGTTGGCGTTCTTCACCGTGTAGTCGACGGCGTCCGTGTTGGCCAGGCAGAAGGCCTCCTTGCCGCTGCGGACGGTCTCCTTCTTGTCGGCCTTGAGCAGCCGGTAGCTCGCGAAGTCCGTGAAGTGCCAGTGCTCGTGACCCGGACGGGGGTCCCACTCCATGGTGCCGGTCGGTGTGTAGCCGACCTGCTTGCCCGAGGCGTCGTAGAAGTACTGGTAGGCGTCCATCAGCGCCTTGCCCGGAGCCCGGAAGCCGTCCACCACCAGCTGCGCGGGGCCCGCGTTCCACACATTGGCGCTGAACGCCAGGTAGTCCTTGCCCGGAGCGTCCGCGTCGCCCTCGGCGATGGTGATGCCGTAGGCGGGCAGCGAACGGAGGTCGGGCTTGGGTACGTCCGGGACCGCGGCCCGGCCGGCCGGCCGCTTCGCGTTGGGGCGGGCGGCGGGCGCCTGCCGGGAACCGTCCGTCCTCCCCGGACCGTCACCCGCCTGCGCGGACCGGAAGCCCTCCCGCTTGACCGCCCAGGGCAGCGCCGCCGGCGCGGGCGCGTAAGGGCCGTGGCCCACGTTGTACGAGGGACCCGCGCCGCTGGTGGCCGCCGCGGGCGCGGGCGTGCGTACGGCCGCGTGGCCCGAGTGCCCGGCCATGTGGGAGGCATGGGCGTCGGTCGACCGGGCGCCCGCGTTCTCCTCCCAGCTGCGCTCGCGCACGGTCACCTTGACCGTCTGCGGCTTGTCCGCGATGCCGAACAGGTCGCGATAGGTCTTGGTCACCGACACCTTCGCGGTGTACTTCCCGGCGGGGAGTGCGACCGGCGTCGAGGAGTAGCCCGCGTACGTGTTGGCCGCCCAGCCGTTCTCGACACCCCAGACCGAGCCGAGCGTGAACGGATTCACGGGACAGCTCTCGGGGTACTTCGACGTGGCCGGCGCGTCGGGGCGGACCCGTCCCGACGCGTTGTTCGGGCAGAACGACTCCGTCTTGTCGACCACGGTCTTGCCCGCGGCGTTCGTGACGGTGACGCGGACGAAGTCCGACAGCCCCGTGAAGTCCTTCACGAGCCCCTTGGGCAGGACCTTGGTGCGGGTCTTCTTCCCCACGCGGATGATCTGTGTGGCGACGACCGGGTCCTTGTAGGACGAGCGGGTCACCTTCAGTTCCAGAGGGGCCTTCGTGGCGGTGAGGTACGTACCGAGATCCAGGTAGACACCGGGCTCCTCCTTCCACGAGTCGAGCGTCACCGATGCCGAAGCGGCGATCAGGCCGAGCTCCGGAACGGGCTGTGCCTTCTTGGCGTCAGGTGCCGCGGCGGCGACGCCGGCGATCACGGTGATCGCCGCGGCGGCGGCGACGGCCGGTCGCCAGAGCCGGCTGCGGGGGGTTCTGGTGGTCATCGTTCCTCGATTTCCGAGCGCCCTGTGGGCAGTGGAGGATCTTTTCCTGTGAGAGCCGAGGAAGGGCCCCGGAGGTTGTCCGGCGGCTCATGAGTCACGGATCGTTGGCCGAAAGCCGGTCGTACGGTGTGGAATGAGACGTTGTCCTGCCGTTTCCGACCCGAACGCCCAGGACGTGTGTTACGCGGAGCCGGGCCCCGGGGGCTTCGTCCCGCGCCGGCTCACGACGCTGCGCCGCCCGTACCCGGACCGGCCGGCTCCGGGCTTCTGCGCGGGGCACGGAGGTGCCGGTGGTGAAGGGGTGGCGCATGCTGGTGGTGTGACCTGGAGACCCGATGTCGGCCGGGCACCGGGCGGCCCGTCTCTGGTGCTCGCCCAGGCTGTCGTCAGTGCGATCGAGGCCGTCGGCGGGTACGCCGGCGGCATCTACCTGCGCTCCCGCACTCCGGGGCTGCTCCTGATGGCGGTCCTCGCCGGGCTTCCCGCTCCCTTGATGCGCCCCTGGTGGCGCATGCATGTGAACCGTCCCTTCCCGGTGGCCGAGGCGTACCGCTCGGGCAGGCCCGTGTACCTCGGCGACGCCGAGGACGCCATGCGGCGCTTTCCGCAGCTCATGGCGGGTCTGCCGTTCCCCTTCGGGTCGCTGTACGTACCCGTCAGGAGCGGGCGCACCATCGTCGGTGTGCTCGTCGTGCTGCGCTACGCCACCCGCGGGGAACCGGTCGGCGGGGCCGACCGCAACAGGCTGCAGCGCATCGCGGAACATCTCGGCGCCGACATCGCGGAGCTGGAGAGGAACGGTCACCGGGCCGAGTGGGAAGGCGACCCCATGACCGTCCGGCTGCCCGCGGAAACCGCGCAGCCGATGCGGATCGGCCACTTCGACTGGGACCTCGCCACCGGAGCGGTCACCGCGGACGACGAGGCGTGCCTGATCCTCGGCACCGAGACGGCGGACCTCCACCCGGACACCGTGGAGGCGCTGACCGCCCGGCTGCTGCCGGAGGACGTGTGCGGACTGTGGACGCTGGGCAGCCGGGCCGCACGGTCGGCACAGCCGCACGTACGCCGGATGCGGCTGCGCGGCCCCGACGGCCGGTCGCTCCTGCTCGAGCTCTCGGGCCACGGGCCCGGCGCCGGGCAAGCACACCGTCTGACCGGTGTCCTGCTCGACCCGGGTGCCGAGCCCGTCGTCCCGGAGGCGGCCGACCGGATCCCGCGCGGCGTGCTCTCCCACGACCGGCTCGGACGGATCACGTACGTCAACCGGCTGGGGGAGGACATCCTCGGGCACAGACGGGCGGAGCTGGTCGGCCGGCTCCTGTGGGACGTGTTGCCCTGGCTCGCGCACCCCGCTTACGAGGACCACCACCGGGCGGCCCTCTTCTCCGACGCCCCCGTGCACTTCCGCGCCCAACGCAACCCGACCGAATGGCTGTCCGTGGCGATGTACCCGGGCCGCGACGGGGTCACGGTCACCGTCCTCCCCGCGCCGCAGCCCGACTACGCACCGCACTCCGTCGGCACACCGGGTGCGGGCCTCGGTTCCGCCGCCGACCGCGCCACCGTCCTGTACCGTCCGGTCGCCCTGGCCATCGCGCTGACGGAGGCCGTCACGGCCCGACAGGTGTCCGCCGTGGTCACGGAGGAACTGCTGCCCGCCTTCGGCGGCAGACAGCTGGCCATCTACCTGCAGAACGAGGGGCGCCTCTACCTGGCGTGGGAGACGGGTTTCCCGAAGGGCTTCCTGGACCGCTTCGACGGCGTCGGGCTCGACGCCCACATCCCGGGCGTGGACACGCTCACGACAGGCCGGCCACTGTTCTTCGAGTCCATGGAGAAGCTGGGGGCCTCCTACCCCGGCATCCCCATGGACACGAGCGTCGGCGCCCGCGCCTTCCTGCCGCTCATCGCCTCCGGTCGGCCGGTCGGCTCGTGCATCCTCGGCTTCGACCAGCCGCGGGGCTTCAGCCCCGAGGAGCGCACCGTGCTCACCGCCCTGGCCGGGCTCATCGCCCAGGCGCTCCAACGGGCCCAGCGCTACGACACCGAAGCCGCCCTGGCGCGCGGACTGCAGGACGCCCTGCTGCCGCACCGGCTCCCCGTGGTCGAGGGCGTCGACACCGTCGGGCGCTACCTCTCCGGCACCCAGGGCATGGAGGTGGGCGGAGACTGGTACGACGTCATCGAGACCGGCAGCGGGCTGGCCCTGGTCATCGGGGACGTACAGGGGCACGGTGTCGCAGCAGCCGCGACCATGGGCCAACTGCGCAGCGCTGTAAGGGCGTTCGCCCTCAGCGGGCACGACCCCCAGGAGATCATGAGCGCCACCAACCGGCTGCTCATCGACCTGGATCCGGGCCAGTTCGCCAGTTGCTGCTACGTCGTCCTCGACCCCGGCACCGGCTTCACCCAGGCCGTACGGGCGGGCCACCCCCAGCCCGTACTGCGCCACCCCGACGGCCGGACCGAGGTCCTGGACCTTCCGGGCGGCGTCGTGCTCGGCGTCGACCCCGAGGCGTCGTATCCGGTGACCGAACTGCACCTCACCCCGGGCGCCGTGCTCGCCCTGTTCACCGACGGACTCGTGGAGAAGTCGGGAGAGGACATCGACGAGGGGATCGAGCGTCTGCGCAGCACCCTCGCCGATGTGAGCCACGCGCCCCTCGCCGAGATGGCGGACCGGGTCATCGGGCAGGCGATCCAGGACGAGGACCGGCCCGACGACATCGCGCTCCTGCTGGCCGCCTGCGGGGTGTCGCCCGGCTGACCGGGCCGGATAGGTTCGTCGGATGGGTATGGAGCGCGCACGAACCGTGCGGGGTGTCACGACCCCGGGATGTGCCGAGTGCGACGGCACGGTCGCCCCCGACGGCCACTGCTGGGACTGCGGTGCGGCGCAGCCGGCGTTCCGTTCGCACGTGGAGATCACCGCGGACATCGGTGCGGCGGCGGTCAGCGACCGCGGCCGACGGCGGGCGATCAATGCGGACGCCATGGTGCTGGCCACGGCCGGCCGGTGGACGATCGGCGTCGTCTGCGACGGCGTGTCGATGTCACCGCGGGCCGAGCGCGCCGCGAAGGTCGCGGCCGACGTCGGCGCGAGGTGGCTGACGATGCGTCTGAGCGCCGGAGCCCTGCCGGAGACCGCCCTCGACGACGCCGCCGTCCGCGCGGCGCACGCGGTTGCGGCCCTGGCCGTGACGAAGGACGCCGCCCCGGCCTGCACCTATGTCGCCGGCATCGCAGGTCCGCAGGGCATCTGGAGTTCCTGGATCGGCGACAGCCGCGCCTACTGGCTCCCGGACGAGGGGCCGGGAATGGCGTTGACCGAGGACGACACCGGTGAGCACGAGGCGCTCTCCACCTGGCTGGGAGCGGACGCGGGAGAACCGGCGCCGCAGGTACGGAGCTACCGGCCGTCGGTGCCCGGCCGCCTCCTGCTGTGCACCGACGGGCTGTGGCGGTACCTGCCCGACGCCGAGGCACTGCGGTCGGCGCTGCCCCACCGGCGGCGCGGGGCCTCGGCCCGGGGCGACGGCCTGATCGAGGACGCGCGGTCCCTGGTGGACCTCGCCCTCGACGCGGGTGGGCACGACAACGTCACGGCACTGCTGATTCCCGTCGGCACCTGACGCGCCCGTGTCCGTCATACGGACGCGGCCGGAGCGGACTGCGCCGGAGACGTGCTGGTGAGGCATCCTCTGCTGGTTGGGTAGAACGGGCCCGGAGCGGCAGGCGCACGTCCGGTGCGCAGCCGGTACGTGCCTGTGACGGCGAGCGATTTGGAACAAGATGGCAGAGAACTCGGACCTGTTGGCCTTTGTACGGGCGCGCCTTTCCGAGGAGGAGCGCACTGCGCAGGAAGCCGGCGGCGAGGGCTGGCGGTGCCCTGCGGAGGCCCCTGGCGAGGTGCACGACCGCACGAGCGGTATCGCGTTCGTCGTGCGGAACCGTGGTTACGACCGGCACATCGCCCTGCAGGACCCCGCGCGCACGCTGCGCCGCATCGAGACGAACAGGGTCCTGCTGGACGAGTACGAGGAGATCGCGTCCATGGACACGGACCGTCCTGGCCAGGACTTCGTCTCCGGCCGTGCCGTGGGGCTGGGGTTCGTCGTCAGGCAGATGGCCGCGGAGTACGCCGGGCACCCCGACTACCGGGTGAAGTGGCTGCCCAGGTACTCGCATTGGGGTCCGCCCGCTGCGCCCGGGGCATGACCGGTCCAGGTACGGCAGGCGGCGGCGAATGAGTACGGGGGAGCCGCCGGCCTGAGTACGTTGCCCGATCCCGCGTCGGACCGGCGCTGATCGAATGGGAGCCATGCTCCCCGACGCGCCGCGGCGCCCCCGCATCCAGAATCTGACGAGTGCCGGCACGGCCCTGGCCGTGACCCTGCTCCCGCTGGCTGCCGGGGTGCTGCTGGCCCGGACGATGGCGCTCGACCCGATGACCTCTGTCAACGCGATGGTCACCAGTGGTGGACAGCGTGCCCGCATCGGACCTGCGGGCTGGGCGCTGAACGCTCGAACGCGTGAACTTCTTTCGCGACGTAATGGAACTCCTGTCCAGGAAAGCGCTGTCGCTTTCGTTACACGATGCGTGCGGGCAGGACGGGGGTGCGCGGGGGGCGGAGCGAGGCGTGACGGGGGCGCTGTGACCAGGGGAACGGCCCGCTGAAAGGGTCGGTGCAAGGATCAACGGTTGACAGGTATACGACCGTCGGGATCGGTGTCGATTGCAGTCGTGTGTGACAGAAATGTCCGTACTTTGTCACACGAACCAGGGCATCTTCCGGCCACAGCGAAAGCGGGACAAAGTTTGCGTTCCCGGCACCACGCCGGGGCCGAACAACGCCCGGCACTTCGTTCCGGGCCTGCATTGATGAGGGGTTTCCATGTCCCGTTCCGCACGACGGATCACCGCTACCGTTCTCGCCTCAGGCGCACTGCTCGCCGCAGCGGCACTCCCTGCCAGCGCCGATGGCCGGGACCACGGCCACAACAGGCCGTCCCAGCGCTCGGCAGTCGTCCTGGGCAAGATCCAGTACGACAGTCCCGGCCGGGACAACGCGTCCAACCGCAGCCTGAACGCGGAGTGGGTCACCGTGACCAATACCGGACGCCGATCCGTCAACCTCCGTGGCTGGACGCTCACGGACGAGAGCAACCGCTCCTACCGCTTCGACCTCCGCCTGCCCGGCCGCTCCTCCGTCCGGGTCCACACGGGCGTGGGCCGGGACAGCCGGCACGACGTGTACCAGGACCGCCGCCAGTACGTGTGGGACTCCCGGGACACCGCGACCCTGCGCGACAACCGTGGCCACAAGGTCGACTCCAAGTCCTGGGGCCGGCACAACGGCGGCGGCAACGGTGGCGGTAACCACAACGGTGGCGGCCACAACAACGGTGGCGGCCACAACAATGGTGGCGGCAACCACAACGGTGGCGGACACCACAACGGTGGTGGCGGCAACCGCTGATCCGACGGCTTGATGCGGCGTACCACGGCTTCGGGGCCGTGGTACGCCGCAGTTCGTTCCACCGGAGAAAGCAGGGGCGAGCGGCGCCGGGCGGGGGAGCGGCCCGCATTCGGTGGAGGGCGAGCCGCGTCGGGCGGGGGCTGTGCATCGCGAGGTGGCCGGTGATGTCAGGATGGCCTCATGACCATCAAGGCGTATTTCGACATCACCATCGACAACGAGCCCGCCGGGCGGATCGTGTTCAACCTTTTCGACGACGTGGCGCCCAAGACCGCGGAGAACTTCCGCGCCCTGGCCACCGGCGAGAACGGCTACGGCTACGCCGGTTCGCCGTTCCACCGCGTCATCCCCGACTTCATGCTGCAGGGTGGCGACTTCACCCGGGGTGACGGCACCGGTGGCAAGAGCATCTACGGCGAGAAGTTCGCCGACGAGAACTTCACCCTGAAGCACAACAAGCCGGGTCTGCTCTCGATGGCCAACGCGGGCCCGAACAGCAACGGTTCGCAGTTCTTCATCACCACCGTCCTCACCCCGTGGCTCGACGGCAAGCACGTCGTGTTCGGTGAGGTCGCCGACGAGCCCAGCATGGAGCTGGTCCGCAAGATCGAGTCGTACGGCTCGTCGACCGGCCGGACCAAGGCCCAGATCGCCGTCTCCGCGTCCGGGGTCCTCTGACACTCGCATCGGGGCTCCCGGCCGCGCTTTCCGCAGGCCGGGGCCCCGCACGCAGCCGGTGAAGACGGCGCGGCCGCCGTGTCGGCCCGATCGCGGGCCCGCGGAACCGTAGCGTGGCGCGGGCAACCGCTGACGTGTGCGGTTCCGGACCGGAGTGGCGCCATGTGCTGGAGTGCGACCGCCGATCTCGTCGCGGGCGCGGGAGTTGTCGCGATCGGGGTGGCCTGCGTCGCGCGACCGTCAAGGGCCCGCGATCTGCCGCTCGCCTCGCTGCCACTGCTGCTCGGGGCACACCAGATCATCGAATCGGTCATCTGGCGCTCCGGAGGCGGCAGCGGGACCGCCACCCTCGTCTGGGCCGTCATCGCGCTGCCCCTGCTGGCGCTCTGGGTGCCGCTGGGAGTGCTGTGTGCGGCGCCGCCCACGGCCCGCCGCCGACTGTCGGTCCCTCTCGCGGCCGGCATCGCGACCGCCGCCGCTCTGTCGTACAGCCTGGCCACCCGTCCCGTCACGGCCGACATCCGCGGCCACACGCTCGGCTACGTCCTCGACCTGGCCCTCCCGGAACTGCTCGTGGCGGGCTACCTGCTCGCCACCGTCGGGGCCCTGCTGCTCTCGGGAGACCGGTGGCTCGAGCTGCTGGGCGTCCTGGTCGCCGTGGGTGCGGTGGTGTGCGTCGCGCTGTGGCGCACGGAATTCATCTCCACCTGGTGCGCCCTCGCGGCACTGTGCTCGGTCGTGCTTCTCGGCTGGACACGGCGGAGCCCGGCCGCCGCGAGCTGATACGCGGCCGCGCCCCGGAAGGCGTCCCGGTCCGAGGGGTGCCAGGGTGGAGACGGCCCCGTACACCGTGGACGGGCGACGGAAGGAGCGCAAGGTGCGCATCGATCTTGCCGGCAGGACCGCGGTCGTCACCGGCTCCTCACAGGGCATCGGCCTCGCCATCGCCACCGGGCTCGCCGACGCGGGGGCGCGTGTCGTCCTCACCGGCCGTGGCCTGAACCGTCTGGAGACGGCCGCGGACGTGCTGCGCGGGACCGTACCGGACGCGACCGTCCTCACGCTCGCCTGCGACCTGACCACCGAGCAGGGAGCGGCCGAGCTGTACGAG
This sequence comes from Streptomyces sp. NBC_00683, assembly GCF_036226745.1. Lineage (NCBI taxonomy): Bacteria > Bacillati > Actinomycetota > Actinomycetes > Kitasatosporales > Streptomycetaceae > Streptomyces > Streptomyces sp. NBC_00683. The sequence continues at coordinate 8,065,827 of NZ_CP109013.1, forward strand.
GCCGTGCCGGCCACCGACATCCTCGTCAACAACCTCGGCATCTTCGGTGCCAGGCCGGCGCTGGAGATCACCGACGAGGAGTGGCGCACCTACTTCGACACCAACGTCCTCAGCGCCGTACGGCTGATCCGCAGCTACCTGCCGGGAATGACCGAGCGGGGCTGGGGCCGGGTACAGAACATCGCGAGCGATTCCGCGATCGTGGTCCCCGCCGAGATGATCCAGTACGGCATGTCGAAGACCGCGCTGCTGGCGGTCTCCCGGGGCTTCGCCAAGGAGGCCGCCGGCACCGGGGTGACCGTGAACTCCGTGATCGCCGGCCCGACGCACACCGGTGGGATCGAGGACTTCGTCTACCAACTGGTGGACAAGGACGTGCCGTGGGACGAGGCGCAGCGCGAGTTCATGCGGCTGCACCGCCCGCAGTCCCTGCTGCAGCGGCTGATCGAGCCGGAGGAGATCGCGCACATGGTCGTCTACCTCAGCTCCCCGCAGGCATCGGCCACCACGGGTGCCGCCGTGCGGGTGGACGGCGGCTACATCGACTCGATCGTGCCCTGAGCCCCTGTGCTGGCATGATCAAGGGCATGAACGAGAGCATCATCGCCGCGTGTGACGGGGCATCCAAAGGAAATCCGGGACCTGCTGCCTGGGCATGGGTCGTGGCGGATGCCGAGGGTCGCCCGCAGAGGTGGGAGGCAGGTCCGCTGGGCACCGCCACCAACAACGTCGCGGAACTCACCGCCCTGCAGGAGCTGCTGAAGTCCACCGATCCGGCCGTGCCGGTAGAGGTGCGCATGGACTCCCAGTACGCGATGAACGCGGTGACCAAGTGGCTGCCCGGCTGGAAGCGCAACGGCTGGAAGACCTCGGCGGGCAAGCCGGTCGCGAACCGTGAGCTGGTGGTCGGCATCGATGCGCTGCTCGGCGGCCGGAGCGTGACCTTTCGCTACGTGCCCGCGCACCAGGTGAACGGTGATCCGCTCAACGCGCTCGCCGATCAGGCCGCGAGTGAGGCCGCTGTTTCGCAGCAGGCTGCGGGAAGCGCGCACGGTTCCGCGGTACCGGTGCCGGCTCCCGCCCGCTCGACGAAGGGCAGGGCGGCCTCGAGTGCGGGCACCGAGGGAGCTGCCTCACGCCCCTCCGCGACGATCCGGGCGAAGTTCTCGGGCCGGTGCCACTGCGGAAAGGCGTATGCGGCGAAGGACATGATCGCGAAGAACCCGAAGGGCTGGGGCCACCCGGAGTGCCGGACGGCCGTCGCCTGAGCGGTTCAGATGTCGGCCCAGACCAGCCGGCTGGAAAGGCTGGTGCGTGTTCCCCACCGCGTCGCAAGCGCGTCCACGAGCATCAGTCCCCGGCCGTCCTCGGCGAGGGAGTCGATATCCGTGATGTCGGGGCAGCCGGGGCCGTCGATGGCTCCGGCGAGGTCCCGGTGGTTCGCGCCGGACCCGCCGCCCTGGCCATGAGGTCCGTCCCCGGGTGAGTGCGACAGCTCGGGGCGGCGCGGCGTCGGGCCGTGCGAGCCGTGGGAGCCGTGAGGGCCGTGGGAGCCGTGCGAGGCCGACTGCGCGTCCATGGGCCGCGTCGGAGCCGGTATACGGGCCCGGCCGCGGTTCCACACGCAGATCCGCACCCCGCCGGAGGAGCGCAGCAGTCTGCAGCGGACCCGCCGGCCCGAGGTGTGCTGCACCGCGTTCGTGACCAGCTCGGTCACGACCAGGGCGGCCGTTTCGACACGGTCGTCAGGCTCTCCCCAGTCCCGCATCGCCTCCTGGACACGGTGGCGCGCTTCGGGCACCCCCTCGGGAAGACGGGGGATCCACCAGCTCTGTGCGCTCCTCCCGCTCGGGTCCTCCGGAGCGAGGCGCGAGCGGGTGTCTATTTCCGGCATGTATGTACTCTCGGCGCAAAGTGCATACTTTGCAAGTGACAGAATGTCCGGGTTGCTCTGTTTCGGAGCTCTCATGAGGAAGGCGGGCGCATGAGGCCCCGATCCGGTCCCACGGTCGAGCACCGTGTCCTCGCGGCACGACTGCGGATACTGCGGGAACGTGCGGGTGTCAGCCTGCAGGCGGCCGCTCGGGCCCTCGACGCACACCCGGCCACCGTGCGCCGCATCGAACGCGCCGAGACCGGGCTCGACGCCCGCCAGGTCCGGGTCCTGCTGGACCGCTACGAGGTTCCCGAGGCCGAGGCGGAACGGATCATCACAGGCCTCGGGGCCGCGAACCTGCCCGGATGGTGGCACCGCTGGCGGGACGTGATGGAGCCGTGGCGGCAGGAGGTCATCGGCATCGAGTCCTCCGCCTCACTCGTCCGGACCTGGCATCCCGCGCTGATCCCCGAACTGCTGCGCACCCCGGCCTACGCGGCTGCCCTGGACCGGACCCTGTACCCCGCGGACACCGGGGCGCAGCTCACCCGGCGCGTGGAGCTGCTGCAGGAGCGGCAGCGGCGCCTGGAGGGCCGTGGCGCGGCCCTGTGGGCCCTGGTCCCGGCTGCGGCGCTGTATACCCGGGTGGGCGGACCCGAGGTGATGACCGAGCAGTGTGCGGTGCTCGCCGATGCCGCACACAGGCCGCACCTCACGGTGCAGGTGATGCCCCTCGACGCCCCGCCGCACCCCATGACCGCTGTCCCACCGCTGCACCTCCTGCGGGTGTCCGCTCCCGAGATCGGTGACCGGGCGATTCTCGAGGCCCCGGGGGACCGGGTGGACATCGTCGACGAGCCGGGAGCGGTGATGGACCTCCGTATCAGGCTGGACGCCGCCTGCGCGGCGGCTCCGCACCCGGGATCCCCCCTGCCGGAGGTCCCATGAGGGCCGGAGGGCCGAGGGGCAGGGGCCCCTCTGGTTTCGGACGCCCGAAGCCGGTCACCCGCGCTGTGCGGACCCGCCGCTGTCCGGCAGCACCCCGTTGGACGATCCGGAACAGAGGAGAAGGACACATGGACAATTGGCCCCTGAATGAGTCAGGCGAGCAGTGCGCCCGGGAACGACGCACCCCCACCGGCCGTCGGGCCGGGAGCGGGGACGCGGGGCCCGGGAGGTCCGACGGCCGGACGGGCGGACGATAGGTCATGGACACTTCCTTCTGGCTCGTCCTCGGCGGGCTCGTCGCCCTGGTCGCGGCGGGCGTCGCCGTTGTTCTCCTGGTGCGGGTGTTCCGGGCGAGGAAGCTGCTCCTCGATGCGGGGGTCCCGCTGCGCAGCAAGGCTCTGATGTGGGCCGCGGTGATCTACACGGTGTCGCCCGTCGACCTGCTGCCGGATCCCGTGTACCTCGACGACATCGGTTTCCTGCTGCTGGCACTGCGCTCGCTGCACACCGCCGCGACCGCTGCCGGGCTGGGGGCGCGGGGCGGAAAACGGGCCGATGAAGCGGCAACCTTTCGGCGTCCGGGAGCAACTGACGTGACGTAAGCCATCCCCGGCCAGAAGGTGCGTACCGTGGACCCTCTGCTCCCCCACCCCGATCCCCGCTCCCACCGCAGGCGACGCCGGATCACCCGTAGCCGGGCACTGCTCGGCGCGCTGACGGCAGGCATGGTCGCCGCTGCCGGACTGGTCGCCCTCGGCCCCACCTCGCACGCCGCCACCGCCCGGCAGGCAGAGGAGCTCGATCGCGGCGTCGTCAGTGTGCACACCGACAGCGGCAACCTCATCAGCTGGCGCTGGCTGGGCACCGACCCCGACGACGTGTCCTTCAACGTCTACCGGGCCGGCACGAAGGTCAACGCCTCGCCCGTCACCGCCTCGACGAACTACTTCCACTCGGGCGCACCCGCCACCGCCGACTACACGGTGCGGGCCGTCGTCAACGGTACGGAGCAGGGCGACTCGGTCAACGCCATCCAGTTCCGCGCCGGTTACAAGGACGTGCCCATCAGCCCGCCCGCGGGCGGCACGACACCCGACGGGGTCGCCTACACCTACGAGGCCAACGATGCGTCCGTCGGTGACCTCGACGGCGACGGTGCCCTCGACTTCGTACTGAAATGGCAGCCCACCAACGCCAAGGACAACTCCCAGTCCGGCTACACGGGCAACACGATCATCGACGGGATCCGGCTCGACGGCACCCGGCTCTGGCGGATCGACCTCGGGCGCAACATCCGCTCCGGCGCGCACTACACCCAGTTCCAGGTGTACGACTACGACGGCGACGGCCAGGCCGAGGTGGCCACGAAGACGGCCGACGGCAGCGTCGACGGAACCGGCAAGGTGATCGGCAGCTCCTCCGCCGACTACCGCAACTCCTCCGGATACGTCCTGTCCGGACCCGAGTTCCTGACGATGTTCAACGGCAGGACCGGCGCGGCGATGGGCACCGTCGACTACGTTCCCGCGCGCGGCACGGTGTCCTCGTGGGGCGACTCGTACGGCAACCGGGTCGACCGCTTCCTCGCCGGCACCGCCTATCTGGACGGGGCCAGGCCCTCCCTGATCATGGCGCGCGGCTACTACACGCGCAGCGTCATCGCCGCCTGGGACTGGCGTGGCGGAGCCTTCACCCGGCGCTGGACCTTCGACACCAACAGCTCGACCAACTCCGGCAAGGGGTACGACGGTCAGGGCAACCACCAGTTGTCGGTCGCCGACGTCGACGCCGACGGCAAGGACGAGATCGTGTACGGGGCCATGGCCGTGGACGACAACGGCAATGGACTGTGGACGACGAAGAACGGCCACGGCGACGCCATGCACGTCGGGGACCTCGACCCCTCCCGCGCGGGACTGGAGGAGTTCAAGGTCGACGAGGACAGCTCGAAGCCGTCCTCCTGGATGGCGGAGGCGAGGACGGGCAAGATCCTTTGGTCCACACCGGCGAGCGGCGACAACGGCCGCGGGGTGTCCGGTGACATCTGGTCGGGCAGTCCCGGCGCCGAATCCTGGTCCTCCGCCGTCTCGGGGGTGCGCAACCCGCAGGGCGCCGAGGTCACCAGCCGGAAGCCGTCCAGCTCCAACTTCCTGTCCTGGTGGGACGGCGACACGACCCGAGAACTCCTCGACGGCACCCACATCGACAAATACGGCACCTCGGGCGACACGCGCCAGCTGACCGGTGCCTCGGTCCACAGCAACAACGGCACCAAGGCCACGCCGGCGATCTCCGGCGACATCTTCGGTGACTGGCGCGAGGAAGTCGTCTGGCCGACGACCAACAACACGGCGCTGCGGATCTACTCGACGCCGTACGAGACGGGCACCAAGATCACCACACTGCTCCACGACACCATGTACCGCACTGCGCTGGCCTGGCAGAACACCGCGTACAACCAGCCGCCGCACCCCAGCTTCGCCATCGGCAGCGGCATGGCCACCGCACCGCGGCCGACGATCACCACGCCGTAGGAAACGTCGTCACCTCCACTCATGGGGCGGCGGCTGCAAGGGCGTTCCTCGCAGCCGCCGAACCCATGCCCGGTCAATAAATAGAAGCGCTGTTCCCGCTCTCGGCGGATAGAGTGAGGCCACAACATCATGCACCTCCCGGTGCGCAGGCCGCGGTTACTTCTTTTGGGTAGAACCACTTCGGTGGGCGGGGATCGAACCCCGCAGAGCCGCAGCCGTCTTGATCTCGGGAGGCACAGCGTCGGGGGTGCCCGGTGCGCAGGCAGGGGATACTTCCACTCTTAATGGGGCGGTCGCGGGTTCGAATCCCGTCGGAGGCTCAGGGCTTCCGTAGCTCAGTGGTAGAGCACCTTGTTCCCCAGCCGATTTGATCTCGGGCACCCCACGCTGCGATCCCCTCCATGTGAGGGGTCAGCCGGCTGCCGAAGGCATTGCCTACGGGCAGCTCTCCTCGTACTTCACGGCCGTGAACTCGACGGGCTGTCCATTCAGGGCCACTCCCGGAGCCGGCGACTGGGTGCACACCTGCCAGTTGCTCTCCAGTAGGACCATGCGGTCCTGCGCCGCGTCCGTCGTCGTGATCGACGTATTCGAGTCCAGGGCGCCACGGGCTGCCTTGACGGACTTCCCGACCAGGTTCGGCATCTTCCCGCCGACCACCTCAGGAGCCTTGGCGTCGCCGGCGGGGCAGGTCTCCTCGAGCTTCACCGCACCGAAGTCCAACTCGGTGTCGGTGGACACCGTCTTCCCCGCTTTGACGCTCTGGGAGCAGACCTTCCAGTTCCGGTCGAGTGCCTGCAGCCTGTCGCGGCCGGCACTGTCGTGGGACGTCAGCAGGTGGAAACCCTCGGCCTGGGCTTTGTCCTGCGCCGACTGCAGGCCCATGCCGACGAAGTTCGGTACGGCCTTGGACGCGGGCGGCTTGTCGGCCTTCTCGGACGGCGGCGCAGCGGCGGCGCCGGTGGAGGACCCGGAGGCGGCAGGCGCTGCGGGCTTCGGATCCGTGGTGGCAGGGTCGCAGCCGACCAACGTCACGGCCGCGAGACAAGCGAGGGCGGCGGTGAGTGCGCGGGTGTTCAAGTTGTCCCCCAAGGGTGGTTCGTGGAGGCATGACCGTAGCGGTGCGGTATGCGGCGAGGGGAGCAAGATGTTCCGGTAGTGACAGAGTTGTGACTGAAAGGTGGGGGAGGGGTGGCGCCCTGTCTCCCGGCGCTCGGGCCGTACTCAGGCGGCGAGGTGTCCCCCCGCGACGAAGGCCGCGAGCGCGAGATAGACCGAGTTCAGCATCACGAGCTTGTACTGGCCGAGGCGGCCGTGGGTGACCATCGCGCCGATCATCAGAAGGATCCAGCACAGGGCGGTCACCGGGACCATGACCGGGGCGATGTCCAGCACGGCCGGCAGGATCAGGCCCACCGCGGCGAGCAGTTCAAGGATCCCGAGCGCTTTCACGAAGCCGGCGCCGACGTTTCCGGTCCACTCGCCGCCATGCTGCGCGGCCAGCTTCTCCTTGGGGACGAACGTCTTGGTGATGCCGCCGAGCAGGGCAACGGTGGCCAGAAGTCCGGCAGTTATCCACAGTGCGAGGTCCATGAGGTACTCCTGAAATGGTGGAGGAGGGAGGTCTGACGGTTCGGTTCGGGGCCGGCAGCGCGGCGCGCTCAGCCCCGGGGTGCCGCGGGCAGCGGCGAGCCCGCCAGCGGGGTGGAGTCCACGTACCTGACGTCGTAGACGCGTTCGCTGAACTTCCAGCCGTCCGGGGTGCGCCGGTAGTGGTCGTGGTACAGGGCGTAGTTCAGGTGCGAGGCGCCGTCACGCATCCGCCCGAACTCCTGGATGTACGCGCGGCCGGTCGCGGCGTCACCGTCCAGCCGGATGACGCCTGGGTGAACGTTCTGCACGAAGAACTCCCAGAGGCCTTGCCCCCACTCGACCCCCGCACGGATCTGCTCCCGGCCGATGAACTCCTTGTCGATGTGCGGCCACCGCATCACGCCCCGAGGAGTGAACAGCGATGCAACGCGGTCGAAGTCACGCATCATCACCGCGTCGGTGAGCTCGGCGCGCAGCGCCTCGATCTCGACCCGATCGGCGATCGCCCGCATGTCGCTCATCAAGTTCCCCTGCCTCATCGATGCGTACGGCAGGTATGTGCCGCCCGTCCGCTGGTGGTGTACTCAGCATCGATGCAGGTCAGCGGTGGATCAATGTAAGGTTTGCGCAGAGATTCATAACATGGGAGTTATCCATGGAGCTGCGCGACATCGAGATCTTCCTGACGTTGGCCGAGGAACTGCACTTCGGCCGCACCGCCGAACGGCTCCACGTGTCCCAGGCCCGCGTCAGCCAGGCCATCAGCAGACAGGAACGACGCCTCGGCGTGGCCCTGTTCGATCGCACCAGTCGGCGCGTGAGCCTGACTCCGGTCGGCCGACGCCTCCGTGAAGACCTGCAGCAGGCCTTCGACCTCCTCCAGGCGGGACTGGCTCGCGCCGAAGCGGCCTCCCTGGGTGCCGGCCACACCCTGAGGCTGGGTGTCTTCGGCCATGCCGGACACGAACTACGCCCACTCGTCGACGCGTTCCTCGCCCGGCACCCCGGCTGCGACGTCCAGTTCGGCGAAATCAACGGCAGCGACCCGTTCACCGCCCTGCGCACCGGAGACCATGACGTGCACGTGCTGTGGCTGCCCGTTGCGGAACCGGACCTCACTGTCGGCCCCACCGTGCTCACCGGAGGCCGCGTGCTGGCCGTATCGACCGACCATCCGCTGGCCGATCACGGCACGGCGTCCCTGGAAGACCTCGCCGACAACCGCGTCGTCGACCTCGGCCCCGAGGCCCCCGAGTACTGGGTGTCGGCCATGGTCCCCACACGTACACCGCTCGGCCGCCGCATCCCCCGCGGGCCCGTGGCACGGACCTTCCACGAGATCCTCTCCCTGGTGACAGCCGGACACTGCGTCCATCCGCTCGGCGAAATCGCCGCCCGCTACAACAACCCTCCTGGCGTCGCCTTTCTGCCCATCCGCGACGCCCCTGCCCTCCAGTTCGCCCTGACGTGGCGCTCGAACAACGACAGCCCCGTCATCCGCGCGCTTGCCCAGACCGCCGCGGATATCGGCCCGATCTCCCTGTGACCGGAGGTCGCCCGGTCGGCCCAGCTGGGGCTGACCTGATCACGGAAGATGAACCTGGGCCCACGTCCCTGACGTCTCTCGGCCGGGTCCGGCGGCGTGCGGTCAGTCGCCCGTCACCGGGTCGCGCCGCGTGAGGCAGTAGATGCCGCCCGCGGGGTCCCGCATCACCGTCCATGCCGGGCCCTTGCGGACGAGCGTGGCGCCGCACCGCTCGTGCCAGGCCTGACCCCCGTCGAGGTCCGGGCAGGCGATGTCCAGATGCGCCGAGGCAGGGCGGGCCTCGTCCAGGCGCTGGAGCAGCAGGTGCACAGGTAGGTCCAGGTGCGGACGCAGCACATGGAACTCCTCGTGATCACCGGGAGTTGACTCCCATCCCGTCAGAGCCGCCCAGAAGGCGACCTCCGAGTCGAACGCGGCCGGTGCGACATCGAGGCAGAGCTGGTCCAGCCGGCTCTCGGGAACCCCGCGGGCCGCGAGGACCGGCGGGCGGACCTTCTGTCCGCGCCAGGGGACGAGACAGAACCGCTGACCGCCGGGGGAGCGCAGCACGGTCAGTTCCGGCTTCCGTGCCTCCACCACTGCTCCGAGCTCGGTGGCCCGCGCGGTGAACGCCGGCATGTCCTCGACCGCCAGATCCGGATGGGCCCCGCCCGCCCCGCCGACGGCCTGCACCGCCAGGCACGCGTCGGCCTCGTCGGGGAGCAGTGTGGTGAACTCGGCCCGCTCGCCCTGCGGCACGGACTCGTGCGTCCCCGTGACCTCGGTCCAGAATGCGCGTGCGCGGCCGGCGGCGGCTGTCGGGCGGTCGATGAGGGCGTACGTCCAGCGGATCACGTCGCTCCTTCGCGAGGTCGAGTTCAGGGCAGGTGCTGTCATCGTGCCAGGGGCCCCGCCCCGCCGGGTCGTTCACCACCCGTTCACCGGTGGGAGTCCGCGCAGGGCTTTCCCCCGGGCATTGCGGGGACCTACGCTCGGCCGCGCAACGATCAACGTGGACGTCGGGGAACGGCGTCCGACAACGTTGTCCAACCTGCGGAAGGTACGACATGCCCCCCAGACCGCCCACGGCCAGGCGCTTCGGTGCGCGAGCCGCCGCGATCGTCATCACCGGCGCGCTGGCCGCTGCCGTCATGCCGCCGGCCGCCCAGGCCGACGCGCTCGTCACCCGTCCCACCGCCTACGTGGACCCGCTGATCGGCAGTGCGAACGGCGGCAACACCTTCCCGGGCGCCACCCTCCCGTACGGCATGATCGCCTGGTCCCCGACCAGTACGACCGGCGACCAGACCAGCACCGGGGCGGCGAACGGCTACGAGTACGGGGCCACCCGTCTGCGCGGACTGAGCCTCACCCATGTCAACGGTGCCGGGTGCAATCCGGGCGCCGCAGGCGATGTGCCGATCATGCCGTTCGTCGGTGACGTCACCTCGTCGCCGTCCGCCGACACCAAGGACGCGGTGTACGCGGCCAACTTCTCGCACGACAACGAGCGTGCCGTGCCGGGCCGTTACACCCTCGGCCTGGACTCCGGCGCGTCGGCCGACCTCGCGGTGAGCAAGCGTGCGGGGGTGGCCGACTTCAGTTTCCCTGCCGGCAAACCCGCCAACCTGCTCTTCCGGGTGTCCAACTCCCTCAACGGCAGCGAGGACGCCGAGGTCGAGATCGACACCGCACACCGCAAGGTGACCGGCTCGGTGCTGACCGGGGCGTTCTGCGGACGGCGCGCCAACGGTGGCACCAACAACCGCAAGAGCTACTACCGGCTCTACTTCAGCGCCTCCTTCGACCGGGACTTCGCCTCCACCGGCACCTGGAAGGACGGCACCCTCTCACCCGGCGCGACCACCGCGAGCGGCGGCGAGGGGTACGCCACCGGGGCCGACCGGGCCGGACGCGGCTCCGGCGGATGGGTCGGCTTCGACACCACCGCCGATGACGACGTCCGCATGCGGATCGGGATCTCCTACGTCAGCCAGGCCGGAGCGGAGGCCAACCTCCGCAAGGAGATAGCGCCGAAGGCAGGCGTGGAGGACGTCGCCCGGGCCGGATCCGCTGCCTGGGACCAGGAGCTGCGCTCCGTACGCACGGGCGGCGGGACCGACGCGCAGCGCACCACGTTCTACACCGCGCTGTACCACTCGCTGATGCAGCCCAACCTGATCAGCGACACCGACGGCCGCTACCCGGGCATGGACGGGAAACCGCACCGTGTGACGCGCGGGCAGGGGGCTCAGTACAGCAACTTCTCCGGGTGGGACCAGTACCGCGCCCAGATCCAGCTCCTCGCGCTCCTCAAGCCGAGGATCGCGGGCGACTTCGCCCAGTCCCTGTACAACTTCGCCCAGCAGAACGGCGGGGTCTGGGACCGCTGGGTACACGTCAACGGTGCCACGCATGTGATGACGGGCGATCCCACAGCGGCCACCCTGGCCACGTTCTACGCGATGGGCGTACGCAACTTCGACTACGAGGGCGCCTTCGAGTCCCTGGCCCGGCAGGCCACCGTGCCCCACCCCGACGGCCTCTCGGACGCGGGATGTCCCGGCCAGTGCACCGGCCAGCGGCCCAACCTCGCCCAGTACCTGGAGTCCCACTACGCACCCCAGGACGTCTGCCACTGCTGGGGCGGCGCCGCCGAGACACTGGAGGACGCGGTCGCGGACGCCGCACTGGGCCGCTGGGCCCGGCTGCTGGGGCGTGATGCGGAGGCCGACGCCTTCGACGCGCGCGGCCGTTGGTGGCGCAACGTCTTCAACCCCGAGGCCGGCGACGGCGCGGGGACGACCGGATACATCCAGGCACGCAACCTGGACGGCTCCTGGGTGACCCCGTTCAGCCCCGGCAGCGACCGCGGCTTCGCCCAGGGCACCAGTGCCACCTACACCTGGATGGTCCCGCAGGACGTGCAGGGGCTGGCGGACGCGATGGGCGGCCGGGACGCCGCATCCAAGAGGCTGGACTCCTTCTTCCACAAGGCGGACGGCTCCTGGTCGGTGAGGGGCGGCGACGCGCTGCGCTACGACCCGACCAACGAACCGGGAATCCACGCCCCTTGGCTCTACAACGCCCTGGGGAAGCCCTGGAAGACCCAGGAGACCGTGCGGGAGATCGTGAACACGGTGTACGGGACCGGTCCGCGCGGGCTGCCGGGAAATGACGATCTCGGCACCATGTCCGCCTGGTACGTGTTCTCGGCCCTCGGCCTCTACCCGCAGACGCCGGGCAGCGCCACGATGCTCCTGGGCGCTCCGCTCTTCCCGGCCGCGGTGATCGACCGGCCGCAGGGCAAGGACATCACGATCAGTGCTCCGGCCGCCGATGCGACACATCCGTACATCGACGCTGTCGAGGTCGACGGCCGCCCGAGCGACCGGTCGTGGACCGACGCGCGACTGGTCACCCGGGGCGGTTCGCTGAACCACCGCCTGGCCGACCGGCCGAACACCGGCTGGGCCACCGGACCTGCGGGTCTGCCGCAGTAACCGCCGTCCGGGCACACCTCGATCCACCGCGATCGGGGTGTGCCCGGACGGAACGGACCGACGGGGCGAACGGCCGGACGCTCGGCGGGCGGTCGGGGACCTGATTTTTCTATCGTTGAAAATTATGCGTGCACGACCGTTGTTAAGTGTTTGAGGCTGTGGCTCAATGTTCGACTATGTGCAGTGCCTCGCCGTTCGGGGCACTCCGGCTTCTTCGACGAGGACGACGCCTTGATACGACAACTAGCCCGCCCCCGCACGCTCTTCAGAACGCTGGTCTGTACGGCCGCGTTGCTGCTCCCCGTCGGGGCCACCCTGGTCCCGGCCGCCGCCGCGGCGCCCGATGCCGGCACCGCCGCGGCCTCCGCGTTCACGGCCGAGGAGCCGTCCACCGAGGTCCACGGCCTCAAGGGCGAGTACTTCGCCATGTCCGCCCCGGGCGCACGGGACTTCGCCCAGCTGGGTGCCGTGGCGCTCGACCCGGAGATCAACTTCCCCGGACTCACGGGCGCGTTCGAGTCGGCCACCGGCAAGACCGAGCACACCACGGCTCGCTGGACCGGACAGATCGAAGCACCCGAGACCGGTGACTACACCTTCTCCGCGATCGGCGACAACGGGTTCCGGCTCTTCATCGACGACAAGCCCGTCATCGACCACTGGGTGCCGGACTGGGACAAGGAGCAGACCAGCTCTCCGGTCGCACTGAAGGCGGGCGAGCCGCACACCTTCCGCCTGGAGATGTTCCAGGACATCGGCGGGGCCAACATGTTCCTGCGCTGGTCGAGCGCGAAGCTCGCCAAGCAGATCGTGCCCGAGTCCGCGTTCACCCCGCCCGCGGACTTCGAGGTCTACCCCGTCGCGCTGAGCGTGGCCGAGGACGGCCGGAAGCTGCAGGCAACGTTCGACAACGCTGTCAGTGACATCGAGGGCGTCAAGGACCACCTCACCGTCGAGGCCGACACGACGCCGATGCCCGTGAAGTCGGTGTCCGCGGTGAAGGGCAACCCCAAGGCGTTCATCGTCACGCTGGACGCAGCCGTCCAGAAGAATCAGCAGGTCAGGTTCGCGTACGACGGCAAGGGCGGCCTGAAGGCCGGCGACGAGACCGTCCCGGAGATCAGCCGCAGGGCGAAGAACCTCTCCACGCACCGGCTGATCACCCCGTGGGGCGAGAAGGTCGACCGCAAGAACCCGCTGCCCGAGTACCCCCGCCCGCAGCAGGTGCGCGACGACTGGAAGAACCTCAACGGACCGTGGGAGTTCGCGGGAGCCACCGCCGGTGAGCAGCCGGTCTTCGGCAAGTCGCTCGACGAGCGCATCACCGTGCCCTACCCCGTCGAGTCCCAGCTCTCCGGCCTCGAGCGCCACGAAGACCACATGTTCTACCGCAAGCTCGTCACGGTGCCCAAGAGCTGGTCGGTCGGCAAGCGGAGCAGCGACGACCGGCTGAAGCTCAACTTCGGCGCCGTCGACTACCAGGCGCGGGTCTGGGTCAACGGCAAGCAGGTCGCCGAGCACACCGGCGGCTACACCGCCTTCAGCGCCGACATCACCGACGCCCTCAAGGGCAGCGGCCCCCAGGAGATCGTGGTCGCGGTCACCGACACGACCGGCGCCGACCAGCCCACGGGCAAGCAGTCCGCGAACCCCAGCGGCATCTTCTACACCGCCTCCTCCGGTATCTGGCAGACCGTCTGGATGGAGCCCGTCGCGCCCGCCGCGGTCGACTCCCTGACGACCACGCCCGACATCGACAAGGGCCGCCTCGCGCTGAAGGTCAACTCCGAGGACGCCTCCCAGGCCGCCCGGATCACCGCCGTCGCCCGTGACAGGAAGGGCAAGGTCGTCGGCACCGTCACCGGCCCGGCCAACAGCCAGTTGAGCCTTCCGGTCGCCAAGCAGCACCTGTGGACGCCGGACGACCCGTACCTGTACGACCTGGAGGTCACCCTCAAGGACGGCCGCTCCGAGGACACCGTCGACAGCTACTTCGGAATGCGCTCCTTCGGCGTCGCCGAGGTCGGCGGCTACCAGAAGCTGGTGCTCAACGGGAAGCCGTTCTTCTCCCTCGCCCAGCTCGACCAGGGCTTCTACCCCGACGGCCTCAACACGGCGCCCAGCGACTCCGCCCTGGTCTTCGACCTGAAGACGCAGAAGGACCTCGGCTTCAACTCCGTCCGCAAGCACATCAAGGTCGAGCCCGCCCGCTGGTACTACCACGCGGACCAGCTGGGTCTCCTGGTGTGGCAGGACTTCGTCTCCGGCAACATCACCGGTGAGAAGGGCCAGAAGGCCTTCCTCGACCAGGGCGCCGAGATGATGGAGCAGCTCCACAACTACCCGTCGATCGGTGCCTGGATCGTCTTCAACGAGGGCTGGGGCGAGTGGGACCGCACCGAGACCGGAAAGATCACCGAGAAGGTCCAGGCCGCGGACCCCTCCCGTGTCGTGAACGCCCACAGCGGTGTCAACTGCTGCAACTCCAAGGGTGACTCCGGCAAGGGCGACATCATCGACCACCACGACTACAACAACACCGACCCGGCCTTCCCGGACGACACCCGCGCCGCGATGGACGGTGAGCACGGCGGCTTCACCCTGCGGATGCCCGGACACATGTGGCCGGGTGCCCCCACCGCGATCTACAGCGGTGTCGCGGACAAGGACGCCCTGACCGCCAAGTACGTCGAGAACACCCGCACGCACTACCTGGCGGCAGCCGGCGCCGAACTCTCCGGCTCCATCTACACCCAGGTGACCGACCTCGAGAACGAGCTCAACGGGCTCTGGACGTACGACCGCCGGGAGATCAAGGTCGACCCGGCCAAGGTGCGGAAGATCAACCAGGAGGTCATCGCGGCCGGTGCCGCAGCAGGTGAGCGCGACGAGCTCAAGGGCGGCGGCAGCTGGTCCCTCGACGAGAACACGGGCACCAAGGCCGCCGACAGCGGACCGAACCACAAGGACCTCACCCTCTCCGAGGGGACGTCCTGGGCACCCGGAGTGCAGGGCTCGGCGCTGAAGTTCAACGGCGAGGGCCAGTACGCCGAGACCAGCGGTCCTGTCGTCGACACCACCGGCGACTACACCGTCTCGGCCTGGGCCTCGCTCGACGCCCTCCCGGGCAACTACGCCACCCTCGTCAGCCAGGACGGCCGGCGCCAGGAGAACCCGTTCTACCTCCAGTACGGACAGGGTGCGTTCGCCTTCTCCACACCGGGCGCCCACCGCGCCCGGCTCGAGATGAAGCCCGAACTCGGCCACTGGTACCACGTGGTCGGCGTACGCAGCGGTGACGAGATCAAGCTGTACGTCGACGGCAAGCTCGCCGCCACCGCGGCGGCCGGCACCGCCGATGTCAGCACCGGCGCGCTGTCCGTGGGCCGCGCCAAGTGGTCGGGCGCGAACACCGACTTCTGGAACGGCTCCGTCGACCAGGTGAAGGTGTACGACAAGGCGCTCACCGACCAGGAGGTGACCGCGCTCCACGACGGCGAGCAGCCGTAGCGACGCCGAAGGCCGGCCCGGCAGCGCGTGCTGCCGGGCCGGCCCCGTTCAACGGGTGGTCAGATCACGGTGCCCAGGGCGCATCCACCGCCCAGGTCGTGTCCTCGGTGAACGTTGCCGGGTTGTCCCAGGCGTGACCGCCGCCGGGACTGGCCAGCCATACCTCGGAGTCGATGTGGCGCAGATAGCTGCCGGGCAGATTCGCACTGGACAGCCGTACCCCGCCCGTACCCGCGACCGCGCACCAGGTGGCATCGGCCTTGAAGAGGGCCGAGCCGTCGTTCGCGTCGCGCCGGACCCGGAAGTCCTGGTGGCGCAGGTACTCGCCGGGATAGTTGCGGGACTCCAACGAGTAGCAGTTGCTGTTCGCCAGACCGGTGACGATCTTCCAGGTGGCGTCGCTCTTCAGCAGCGCGCTGCCGGCGGCGTCGACGACAGCGGTGTAGGCGAGCTGCTGCTGGTGCCGCAGGTACTTGTTCGTGTGGCCGGGCGTGGTGACCCGTAGCGACTTGTACTGGCCGGTGGGCAGGGTGACCGGCGGGGCGGGAGTCTTCGACGTCTGGATGAGGGCCTGGTTGGCGGCCTTCACCCGTGCGGTGTCGACCTTGACCACCTGGCGGTCGTAGGTGAGCAGCCCGTTCGCCTCGTTCTCGACGTCGGTGATCTCCGTGTAGACGGAGGCCGACAGCCCGGCCGGCAGCTGGCCGACGCGAATGCTGTCCAGCAGCCCGACGAAGCGGTTGTTGAGCGCGGAGATGCTCGCCTGGTCCTCGTAGCTGAAACCGCCGCCCGGATACCACTCGTGGCCGGGGACCTTGTATCCCAGACCGCCGAACTCGCCGAGGACGGCAGCCCGGGTCGCGGTGGGCGCGGTGTTGCCCGGGCCGACGTAGATGTGGTTGTCGACCACGTCGCCGTTGCCGCCGTCGACGGAACCGCAGCAGTTGACCCCGCTCATGTTGTTGACCAGCCGGGACGGGTCGTACGCCTTCACCTCATTGGCGATCCTGGCCTGGTCGTACTGTCCCCAGCCCTCGTTCTGGTTGACCCACATGACGACGGAGGGCGAGCTGCGGTGCTGGTCGATGATCGCGTGGTACTCGGCCTCCCACTGGGTGCGGGCGGCGCCGTCGGGTGTCTTGCCGGTGTCCATCGCCGGCATGTCCTGCCAGACGAGGAGCCCCAGCTTGTCGGCCCAGTAGAACCAGCGCTGCGGTTCGACCTTGATGTGCTTGCGGACCATGTTGAACCCGAGGTCCTTGTGCGCCTGCAGATCCGACCTGAGGGCGGCGTCGGTCGGCGCCGTGTAGATTCCGTCGGGCCAGTAGCCCTGGTCGAGCGTGCCGCTCTGGAAGACGAACTTCCCGTTCAGGACCGGCCGCAGGATGTTGTCGACCTTCGCCACCGCGATCGACCTCATGCCCGCATAGCTGCCCACCGCGTCCACCACGGCTGTTCCGTCGAGCAGTTCGGCGCGCACGTCGTACAGATACGGGTCGTCCGGGCTCCACAGCCTGGGGTTCGGCACCGGCACGGAGATCTCCGAGCCCGGTGTTCCGGTCGCGCTGCCCACCACGGTCCCCCCGCTGGAGACGGTGACCCGCGCGCTGCGCGAGCCCGCGGAAGCCGCCTGAACCTTCACCCGCAGGGTGCTGCTGCCGAGGTTCGGCGTCATGTCCAGCCGGGTGATGTGCGAGGCGGCGACGGGCTCCAGCCAGACGGTCTGCCAGATGCCGGAGGCGGCGGTGTAGAAGATCCCGCCGCCCGGGTGAGGGTTCACGTCGTTGATCCGCTGCTTGCCGACGGCCTGGCCGCCGGTCTGCGTCGGGTCGTACACGGAGACCACGACGGTGTTCGCACCGCCGTTGAGCTGGGGCGTGATGTCGTACGCGAACGAGTCGTACCCGCCCTTGTGCGCTCCCACCCGGGTGCCGTTGACCCAGACGGTGGTCTCCCAGTCGGATGCGCCGAAGTTGAGCTCGACGCGGCGGCCGTTCCAGTTGGACGGGACGGTGAAGCTGCGCTTGTACCAGAGCTTGTCGTTCTCGGTGATCCTGCGCTTGATGCCCGAGAGCGCGGACTCCGCGACGAACGGGACCCGGATCTGATCGGGGAACGCCGCGGGCTGCCCGGCATCCCGGCCCGTCACCGCGAAGTCCCAGATGCCGTTGAGGTTGGCCCAGTCCGGGCGGGTGAGCTGGGGGCGCGGATACTCGGGGAGCGGGCTGTCCACGGGCACCTGGTCGGTCCAGGGCGTGGTCATGGGGGAGGGCTTCGGTGTCCACGCCGCGGCAGCGGCACCGGAGGGTGCCGCGCCGACGCCCACCAGTGCGGTGGCGACAAGGGCCGGCAGCCCGATTGCGGCGGCTAATCTGCGCCACCAGGGCCCGCGGCCCGTTACTCGTACGGAGTTCATCGGTCCGATCTCCTTCACAGGGGGAAACTCCCCCGCACCGGACCGGTGCGGGGGAGCGGTGCGTCAGCTGCGTCCGACATGCCTGTCAGAGCAGCTGCCAGAGGTGGTCGTCGGTGCCGTTGTCGGCGAACTGGACGACGTGTGCGCTGTCGGCGGTGGACATGGTGTCGACGCCGAGGACCTTGCCGGAGTGGCGGTTGAGGACGCGGTACCAGCCGTCGCCGTTGGGGACGATCCGCCAGAGGTGGTCGTCGGTGCCGTTGTCGGCGAACTGGACGACGTGTGCGCTGTCGGCGGTGGACATGGTGTCGACGCCGAGGACCTTGCCGGAGTGGCGGTTGAGGACGCGGTACCAGCCGTCGCCGTTGGGGACGATCCGCCAGAGGTGGTCGTCGGTGCCGGTATCGCCGAACTGGACGACATGGGCACTGTCGGCCGTGGACATGCCGTCCACGCCCAGGACCTTGCCCGAGTGCAGATTGCCGATCCGGTACCAGCGGTCGGCGTGCCACGGCGTCCCCTGCGGATCCGCGGTGGGGAACGAGGTGATGCGGAGCCGGGCGGCACCCATCGGGACGAGGGTGACCTCCTCCACCGGCTCGGCGCTCCGTGCCGGGCTGTCCTGCAGGGGCGCCACCACGTGCTCGCCGTCCGCGGTCCACTCCGGGATCCTTCGTGCCCGGGCGGTCATGGTCAGCGGGGTGCCTTCGAGCGTGAACGGGTTGTCCCCGGGCGCACGCAGTGTGTGGTGGCGCAGCGAGGACGACGGCCCGTTCCCGTCCAGGACGAGCCCGTAGTTCCAGGCACTGGTGGCGTGGACCTCGTACTCCGGGAACTGTTCGGTGCCACCGATGCGCCGGTAGTCCTCGCCGATCCGGAGCGAGTAGGTGAGCGGGCCGCGGTCCACGCTCACCGAGCCGTGGTTGTCCGCCCAGGTGCGTACACCGGTGCGCTGGGGGAAGCGCAGGGTGACCTTGTCGCCGTCGGCCCAGGTGCGGTCGATGCGGGTGAAGGCGGGGCCCGCCGGCGCCGCGATGCTGCGCCCGTTGACCTTGATGTCGGGTTCCGTGCACCAGGCGGGAACCCGGAGCACCAGGGGGAAGCGGAGACTCTTCGGTGAGCTCAGGGAGAGCGAGACGGTGTCCGTGAACGGGTAGCCGGTCACCTCGGTGAAGGTGACCTCCGTTCCGTCCGCGACCTTCGCGGTGACCTCGCAGGCCGCGTACATCGCCGCGGCCAGGCCGCCGTCCGGAGTGGCCAGCCAGAGCTCCTCGACGAAGTACGGCCAGCCCATCCCGTAGTTGTGCGGGCAGCAGCGGTACTGGTCGACGCCCGGCAGGTACGCCTGCATCGCGAAGCCGTTCTGGAACTGCCGGCCGCTCTTGGGGACGTTGTCCAGATCGACGCTGTTGGCACTGGTGACGTAGTGGACCGCCTTGCCCGACGGGTCCAGTGAGGCGGGCAGCGAATTGAAGGCGAGGTCCTCGCAGCGGTCCGCCCACAGCGGGTCGCCGGTGATCCGGGTGAGCAGCTGGTGGCTCGCCATGAACTCGACGATTCCGCAGGTCTCGAATCCCTGCCGGGGGTCTCCGTGCCCGGGACGGGCGTTCTCGTCCCCGGCGAAGCCGCCGCCCGGGAACTGCCCGTACTGGTCCATGGCCTTGCCGTAGGTCCCGTACGTGTCCTGGGTGTCCTGCGGTGAGCCGCTGCGCAGGGCGTACTGGGCGGGTTCGCGGAACCCCTGCGCGATGTTGACGTTGTGCAGGTTGACCAGGTTGTCGCCCCAGTCGGCACCGTACCTGTGGATCTTGTCGGCGAGGTCGAGCAGGAAGGTGTCGCCGGTGCGGTTGAAGAGCCAGAAGACGCTGTCGAGGCCGTCGCCCCAGCGCAGCGCTATCCAGCTGGTGTTGAAGGCCCCGGGGCCCTGGGCGTTCATGTAGCGGAAGAACCTGCTGAGGAACGGGATGATCCGGTTGTCGTCGCTGTACTCCTGCCAGGAGCGCAGGGCCTGGATCAGAGGCAGGAAGGGCCAGAAGTCCGGACCCCCGTTGAGCGAGGTCCGCAGGGACTTCGGGCCGAAGAATCCGTCGGACTGCTGGGTCGTGAGGATGGCGTCGATCCAGCGGCGGGTGGCCGCGAGCGCCGTCGCGTCACCGGTCACGATCGCCAGGTCGGCGTATCCGCGCAGCCAGTACGGGACCTCCTCCCAGCCTCCCCGGTCGGGGCGGACCCAGCCGGACGCGTCGAAGTCGAGGAAGTGGGAGAACTCCTCGTAGCGGCCGCAGAGTCCGTCCAGCTGGAGCCGGAGCTGGCCGGCGAGCCAGCCGCGTGCGGTGACCTGGCCGGGCGGCAGCTTCAGGAACGCGGTCGGATGCAGCGGAGCGGCGTTGGGGGAGTAGTGGCCGCCGCGTGCGGCCGGTGCCTTGCCGCCGGCGGCGGTCGCGGTGGTGGCCCAGCGGCCGCCTGCGGTCGTCGCTGCCGCTGTGGCCAGGGCGCCGGTCATGAGTTGTCTGCGGTTCAGGGGCATCGGTGGGGCTCCGCTTCTGCTCTGCAGGACAGCGAGGGACGCGACCGGCCCGGACCGCTCCGGCGCATGGCGAAGTCGGCTGCCGCGAACGGGGGTGCCGGCGCGCCAACTCACTTGCAACGTTGGAAAATTGATGTCGGCGGTATGACAGCACGCCGTCAAGCCGGTGTCCATAGGTGGCGCAACAGCTGGTGCCGTCCCGGCCCCGCCGGCCGCGCGCCGGAGGCCGCGACCCTGGCGACACATTTTGGAAACGCATCGACAACTCTCTTGCCGCCTGCGCCGCCCCGCCTATATAACGTTGTAAACCCGAGCCGCCGAGAGGCCGCACAGGCTCTCACGACCACAGTTCGCGCAGCTGGAGCCCACTTCAGAAGCAGGTCGTGAGGTATGCGGCACCATCTGCCGCCGAGCGGCCGATCCACCGTCCCGCCATGCCCGACCGCACGCCGAACGGCGTGCCGTCATCCCGCCAAGGAGCGTCCCGCGCATGATGACCCAGCGTCGATCCCGTACCCTCGCCGCGGCCTGCCTGCTCGCCGCCACCGCCACGCTGGCCGTTTCCGGCTGCTCGAAGTCGGAGACCTCGGACAACGCGGGCGGTGACAGCAGCCAGGGAGCCCAGGCGGCCAAGACCCCCGAGGCCAGTTCCGGTGCCGGCTGCTCGTTGAAGACCTACGGCGCGCCCGAACTGGACCTGAAGAACGCCGTGGTCGGCTTCTCCCAGTCGGAGAAGGAGGCCAACCCCTTCCGTATCGCCGAGACCCAGTCCATCAAGGACGAGGCCGCGAAGATCGGTGTCAAGAAGCTGCTCGTCACCAACGCGCAGTCGCAGCTCTCCAAGCAGATCAGCGACATCCAGGACATGCTCTCCCAGGGCGCCCAGTTCCTGATCGTCGCCCCGCTCAACTCCGACGGTCTCGAGCCGGCGCTCAAGGCAGCCGCGGCGAAGAAGGTCCCGGTCCTCACCATCGACCGCAAGGTCAACTCCACGGCCTGCAAGGACTACGTGGCCTTCCTCGGCTCCGACTTCGTCGAGCAGGGCAAGCGCGCCGCCGACGCGATGATCAAGGCGACCGGCGGCAAGGCCAAGGTCGCCATCCTCCTCGGCGCCTCCGGCAACAACGTGACCACCGACCGCACCAAGGGCTTCGTCGACCAGATCAAGGCCAAGGCGCCCGGCATCGAGATCGTCGCCCAGCAGACCGGCGAGTTCGCCCGTGACAAGGGCCAGCAGGTCATGGAGCAGCTCATCCAGTCCAAGCCCGACATCACCGCCGTCTACGCGGAGAACGACGAGATGGGCCTCGGCGCCGTCACCGCGCTGAAGGCCGCCGGCAAGAAGCCCGGCAAGGACGTCAAGATCGTCTCCGTCGACGGCACCCGCAACGCCGTGCAGGCCCTGGTCAACGGCGAGTACAACGCCGTCATCGAGTCCAACCCGCGCTTCGGCCCGCTGGCCTTCGCGACCGCCCAGAAGTTCTACGGCGGCGAGGAGATCCCCGAGAACGTCATCATCAGCGACCGCGAGTACGACGACACGAACGCCAAGGAATCGCTCGGCGGAGCGTACTGACCGCTCAGGTCCCGACGGCCCCGGCCGCCGTGGCCCTCTGACGAGGGCCACGGCGGCTCCCGGGCCCACACCCCTGGAACAGCGGAAGGCCAAGACCACCCATGGCACCACCCGAAGCAGTACCTCAGGCACCGGACGCGGCCGTGCCCACGGCCGCCGCGGTGCTCGAAGCCCGCTCGGTGAGCAAACGGTTCCCCGGCGTCGTCGCCCTGGACGACGTCTCCTTCTCCCTGCGCGCGGGGGAGACGCACGCGCTCGTCGGCGAGAACGGCGCCGGCAAGTCGACCCTCATCAAGGTCCTGACCGGTGTGTACCGGCCGGATGGGGGAGACCTGCGGATGGCGGGTCAGCCGGTGAGGTTCGCCCGGCCGTTCGAGTCCCAGCAGGCCGGCATCTCCACGATCTACCAGGAGGTGAACCTCGTCCCGCTGATGAGCGTGGCGCGCAACATCTTCCTCGGCCGCGAACCCAAGAACCGCCTCGGCCTCATCGACTTCGCCCGCATGCACCGGGAGACGGCCGAACTGCTCGACGGCTTCGGCGTACGCGTCGACCCGCGCCGCCCCCTGCACACCCTCGGGATCGGCACGCAGCAGATGGTCGCCCTGGCACGGGCCGTCTCGGTCAACGCCCAGGTCGTCATCATGGACGAACCCACCTCCTCGCTCGAACCGCGTGAGGTGGAGACCCTCTTCCGGGTCATCGAGACCCTGCGCGCCCAGGGCATCGCCGTGCTCTACGTCAGCCACCGCATGGACGAGCTGTACCGGATCTGCGACCGCGTCACCGTGCTGCGCGACGGCCGCCACATCCACACCGGCGACCTCGCCGACCTCGACCGGATGCAGCTCGTCTCGATGATGCTCGGCCGCGACATGGCCGAGGTCCGCCGCTCCGGCGTCACCAACTTCGCGGCGGAGGGACACGAAGCGGCCCGCACCCCGGTGCTCACCGCGACCGGCCTGACCAGCCGCCACCAGCTCCACGACATATCCCTGTCGCTGTACGCGGGCGAAGTGCTCGGCCTCGGCGGCCTCCTCGGATCGGGCCGCAGCGAGACGGCGAAAGCCCTGTCAGGTGCCCTGCCCCTGGACGCGGGCGAGCTCACCGTCGACGGCACCGCGCTGAACCGCCTCACCCCGGCCGCCGCCATCCGGGCCGGGATCAGCCTGCTGCCCGAGGACCGCAAGGCGGAGGGAATCGTCCCCGGCCTCTCCGTCCGCGAGAACATCGTGCTGGCCGCCATGCCGCGCCTCTCCCGGGCCGGTGTCGTCTCCCGCGCCAAGCAGGACCGGATCGTCGACATCTTCATGAAGCGCCTGCGGATCAAGGCGTCGAGCCCCGAGCAGAAGGTCGGCGAACTCTCCGGCGGCAACCAGCAGAAGGTCCTGCTGGCCCGCTGGCTCTGCCTGGAACCCAAGGTCCTGCTGCTCGACGAACCCACCCGCGGCATCGACGTCGGCGCCAAGGCCGAGGTCCAGAGCCTCATCGACGACCTCGCCCTGGAAGGCCTGGCCGTCCTGCTCATCTCCTCCGACATCGAGGAGCTCATCGAGGGCGCCGACCGGATCGTCGTCCTGCGCGGCGGAGCCGTCGCAGGCGAACTGGCGGGCGACGAGGTGGCCGAGAGCCGGCTGCTCGAAGTACTCGCCGACCACGCACCGGCGCCGGGAGACAAGGCCCCGGCCGCTCAGGAGGACCCCCGATGACCCAGGCCGCCGTCTCCCCACCCGTAGAGCCCGTAAAGCAGCCCATCAAGCGTGTGACGCCCCTGGCACGGCTGCGTGACCCCGCCTGGTACCAGGAATACGGCGTGTACGTCGCCGTGGCGGTGGTGCTGCTCTTCAACGCCCTGTTCACCGACCACTTCATGACCGCGGACAACTTCCGCACCCAGCTCGTCCAGGTCGCCCCCATCGTCATCGTCGCCCTGGGCATGGCCCTGGTCATCGGGACCGAAGGCGTCGACCTCTCCGTCGGCTCGACCATGGCGCTCGCCGCCGCGTTCCTGCCGCTCTACCTCGGATACGGGCTCGTGCCCGCGCTCGTCGTCTCGCTCCTCGCGGGCGCGGTCGTCGGTGCGGTCAACGGCACGCTGGTCTCCCTCATCGGGCTGCAGCCCATCGTGGCCACGCTCGCCCTCTTCGTCGGCGGCCGGGGACTGGCCCTGGTCATGGCCGACGGCCAGCTCAAGCAGATCGTCAACCCCGACCTGCTGTCGCTGGGAACCGGCTCCTTCCTCGGCATTCCGCTGGTCGTCCTGATCGCCGGAGTCCTCGCCGTCGCCGTGGCCTTCCTCGTGCAGCGCACCACCTTCGGGCGGCAGATCGTCGCCGTCGGCGGCAACCGGTCCGCCGCCGCCCTCGCGGGACTCCCCGTGAAGCGCGTCCTCATCGGTGTGTACGTGCTCTGCGGCGTGCTCGCGGCCCTCGCCGGCATCCTCGCCACGGCCAGGCTCACCGCGAGCGACCCGTCCTCGCTCGGCACCCTCATGGAACTCTCCGCCATCACGGCGGTCGTGGTCGGCGGCACGCCCCTCAACGGCGGCTCCATCCGGGTGCTCGGCACCGTGGCCGGCGCCCTGCTGATGCAGCTCCTGCGCGCCACACTCGTCAAGCACGACCTGCCCGACTCCACCGCACAGATCGCCCAGGCGGCCATCATCATCGCCGCCGTCTACGTCGCCCGGGAGCGTCGGTCCCGATGAACGAAACCACACCCGCCCCCGCAGTCCAGGCCCCGGCCGTGCGGAAGCCGGCCGCACCCGCGGGCGGCAAGGCTCCCCGCCCCGCCGCCCCCGAACCGGACACGAAGCAGCGCATCGCCGAACTCCTCCAGCGCCAGGGCGTCCTCGCGGTCCTGCTGACCGTCGTGATCGCCGCGTCGTTCATCTACCCGACCTTCGCCTCCCTGGACAACGCGCGCGGCGTGACGATCCAGGCGTCCTTCCTCGCCGTGGTCGCCCTCGGTATGACCATGGTCATCATCACCGGCGGCATCGACCTGTCCGTCGGGTCGGTGTTCGCCCTCGGCGGCGTCCTCGCCGCCTGGGCCTCGCAGTACGGCTTCCTCGCCGCCCTGCTCGTACCCCTCGTGGTGTGCGGCGCGATCGGGCTGCTCAACGGGCTCCTGATCGCCCGGGGCAACATGGCGCCCTTCATCGTCACCCTCGCCACCCTGCTTGCCGCCCGCGGTCTGCTGCTCGCCCTCACCGACGAGGGCGCCACCACGTACCTGGTGCCCAAGGACTCCGCCTTCGGGGAGCTCGGCCAGGGCAGCGTCTGGGGCTTCGGCTACCCGATCCTGATCGCCCTGGTCCTCTTCGGGGCCGGCGGACTGGTGCTGCAGCGCACCTCGTTCGGGCAGACCCTCTTCGCCGTCGGCGGCAGCAGCGACGCGGCCACCCTGATGGGCCTCCCCGTAGCCCGCACCAAGATCCTTGTCTACACCCTCAGCGGCCTGCTGGCAGGACTCGCCGGTGCGCTCAACGCGGCCCGGCTGTCCTCCGGTGTCACCATCGTCGGCGTGGGCATGGAACTGGACGCGATCTCCGCGGTCGTCATCGGCGGCACGCTGCTCATCGGCGGTGCCGGCTCGATCAGCGGAACCCTGTGGGGCGTCCTGCTGCTGGCCGTCATCCAGAACCTGATCAACCAGATCGGCTCGCTCAACTCCTCGTACCAGTCGGTGGTCAGCGGCGGTTTCCTTATCGTTGTCGTGGTGGCCCAGCGCTACCTGGCGCGCAGTCGCAGAAGCACCTGACGACGAACCAGCTGTACCGAGCCGAACCACTGAGCCAAGTCGATCCAAGGAGTGCCGTGGGCGTCAGCCTCAAGGACGTTGCGCATCGGGCGGGCGTGTCCATCAAGACCGTGTCGAACGTGGTGAACAACTATCAGCACGTCACACCGGCGATGCGCGCAAAGGTGCAGAAGGCGATCGACGAACTCGGCTACCGGCCGAACCTCACCGCCCGCCACCTGCGCAAGGGCCGCACCGGGATCATCGCCCTCGCCGTACCCGAGTTCGGCAACCCCTACTTCGCCGAACTCGCCGGAGCGGTCGTCGACGCGGCCGCCCGGCACGACTACACCGTCCTGGTCGACCACACCGCCGGCCTCCGGGAGAAGGAACTCCTGGTCAGCCAGGGATTCCGGTCCCATGTGATCGACGGCCTCATCCTCAGCCCCATCCACCTGGAGACCGAGGACCTCATGGCACGCACCGAGACGGCGCCGCTGGTGCTGCTCGGTGAGCGCGAGTACGAGGCCCCCTACGACCACATCGCCATCGACAACGTCGCGGCGTCCCGCGAGGCCGTGCGGCACCTCATCGACAACGGCAGCCGCAGGATCGCGTTCCTCGGCTCGCGAACCGGCCGCGAACGCCAGCCCGCGCACCTGCGACTGCGCGGCTGGCGCGAGGAACTGGCCGCCGCGGGCATCGAGCCGGACGAGTCCCTCGTCGTGGTCACCGACGGATACGGCCGCGAGGACGGCGCCACAGCCATGGCCTCGCTCCTGGACCGGGGCGAGCGGCCGGACGCCGTGTTCGCGTACAACGACCTCATCGCCATCGGCGCGATGCGGACCATCACCGAACGCGGGCTGAGCATCCCGGACGACATCGCCGTCGTCGGCTTCGACGACATCGAGGAGAGCCGGTACGGCACCACCACGCTCACCACCATCGCCCCGGACAAGGAGGCCATCGCCCGGCTGGCCGTCGACAGCCTCGTCGAACGTCTCTCGGGCGAACCGGTCTCCGAACCACGCCGGCCCCGACCCGGCTACCGCCTCATCGTGCGCGAATCCACCGCACCCGGGCGTGCCCCCGCTCTTCACAAGGACCTCTGATGCCGCGCCCCACCGTGCACCGCACACCGTTCGGCTCCGCCCACGGGACGGAGACCGGCCTGTGGACCCTCGACTCCGGTACGGGAGTCGTCGCCCAGGTACTCACCTACGGCGCCTCCCTCCACAGCCTCACCGTGCCCGACACCAAGGGCGCGACCGCCTCCGTCGTACGGTCGCTCGCCACCGTCGACGACTACACGGGCAAGCACCCGTACTTCGGCGCCGTCGTCGGCCGCTACGCCAACCGCATCGCGAACGGCCGCTTCACCCTCGACGGGGACACGCACCACATCCCCGCCAACGACCGCGGCCACGCACTGCACGGGGGCCCCGAGGGCTTCCACACCAAGGTGTGGGACGCCACCGCGGACGCCACCGAGCACAGCGTGTCCCTGCGCCTCACCCTGCACAGCCCCGACGGCGACATGGGATTCCCCGGCGCGCTCGACGCGACGGTCACGTACACCCTCGACCCGGCGGGCACCCTGGCCATCGACTACGCCTCGGTCACCGACCGGGCCACGGTCGTCAACCTCACCAACCACGCCTACTTCGACCTGGCCGGCCGCGGCGACATCCTCGGCCACCGGCTGGAGGTCGACGCCGACGCCTATCTGCCGGTGGACGGCGACGGCATCCCCCTGGGAGCGCCGGCCGGGGTACGCGGCACACCGTTCGACCTCACCGCACCGCGCGTACTGGGGGAGTCCATCGGACTGGAGGACGAACAGCTGCGCCTGGCGGGCGGGTTCGACCACTGTTGGGTGCTGCGCGGGCCCGGTGGCGGTCTGCGCCGGGCCGCCCGCCTCACCGCCCCGGACTCGGCCCGCGTCCTGGAGGTGTGGACCACCGAGCCGGGCAT
Organism: Streptomyces sp. NBC_00683; assembly: GCF_036226745.1. Classification (NCBI taxonomy): domain Bacteria; kingdom Bacillati; phylum Actinomycetota; class Actinomycetes; order Kitasatosporales; family Streptomycetaceae; genus Streptomyces; species Streptomyces sp. NBC_00683. Next base: position 8,093,553 of record NZ_CP109013.1, read on the forward strand.
CCAGGTCTACACCGCCAACCAGCTCGACGGCTCGTTCACCGACGCCTCCGGCCGCCGCCACGAACGCCACGGCGCGGTCTGCCTGGAGACCCAGCACCTGCCCGACTCACCCAACCGGCCCGACCAGCCCAGCACCGTCCTGCGCCCCGGAGAGACCGCGCGGAGCCGCACCGAACTGCGCTTCCCGCACCTGGAGGCCTAATTCGATTGCCCCGCGAAGCGGCCGCCTGCTGTAATTCCGGCACCAGCCGAACAACCCGGGAGTAAATTCATGCGCCGAGCTTCTGTGTCCACCCAGACAGGAATTGACACCTATCTCGAGGGCATGAAGCTCAGTGCACACATTGAACCTGGGAATTCTGGCGCACGTCGACGCCGGTAAGACGAGCCTGACCGAGCGGCTTCTCCACGCCGCCGGAGTCATCGACACCGTCGGCAGCGTCGACGACGGCAGCACACAGACCGACTCGCTGGCACTGGAACGGCAACGCGGCATCACCATCAAGTCCGCGGTCGTCTCCTTCGTCATCGACCACGTCGCGGTCAACCTCATCGACACCCCCGGCCACCCGGACTTCATCGCCGAGGTGGAACGGGTCCTCGGCGTGCTCGACGGCGCGGTGCTCGTCGTCTCCGCCGTGGAGGGCGTGCAGGCACAGACCCGCGTCCTGATGCGGACGCTGCGCCGGCTGCGGATCCCCACACTCGTCTTCGTGAACAAGACCGACAGGGGAGGCGCCCGGTACGAAGGTGTCCTCGCGGACATCGCGGAGCGGCTGTCGAGCGACATCGTCGCGATGGGTTCGGCCGAAGCCCTGGGGACCCGCGAAGCACGCACCGCACCGTTCACCGCCGGGGACGCGGGATTCACCGCCGCCCTGACCGATCTGCTCACCGGTCACGACGACGACCTGCTCGCCGCCTACGTCGACGACGCGAAGGGCATCCCGTACGACCGGCTGCGCGCCGGTCTGGCCGCGCAGACCCGGCAGGCGCTGGTGCACCCGGTGTACTTCGGCTCCGCGGCCACCGGGGCGGGCGTGGCGGACCTGATCGCGGGAATCACCGAGCTGTTGCCCGTGACCGGCCAGGATGCCGAGGGACCGGCATCGGGCGCGGTGTTCAAGGTCGAGCGCGGTCCGGCCGGGGAGAAGATCGCGTACGTGCGGATGTTCTCCGGAACGCTGCGCACGCGTGAACGCGTCCGCTTCCGGGGGGACGGCGAGGACGACGGGCGCGAGGGCAAGATCTCCGGCATCACCGTCTTCGACCGCGGTACGGACGACCGCGCTCCCGCACTCACCGCCGGCCGGATCGGCAGGCTGAGGGGGCTCGGCGCCGTCCGGATCGGGGACAGGATCGGTGAGGCGCCCGCGAAGCCGCAGACACAGGCCCACTTCGCCCCGCCGACACTGGAGACGGTGGTCTCCCCTCTCCGCCGGGAGGACCGGGGCGCCCTGCACACCGCGCTCGGCCAGCTCGCGGAGCAGGACCCGCTCATCGGCGTACGGCGTGACGACGTCCGTCAGGAGGTCTCCCTCTCGCTCTACGGCGAGGTGCAGAAGGAGGTCATCCAGGCGACCCTGGCCGACGAGTACGGAATCGAGGTCACCTTCCGGGAAACGACGACCATCTGTCTGGAACGGCCGGCCGGAACCGGCGCGGCCGTCGAGGTCATCGACCGGGAACCCAATCCCTTCCTCGCCACGGTCGGACTCCGTGTCGATCCCGCACCGGCCGGCAGCGGAGTGGAATTCCGGCGGGAGGTGGAACTCGGATCCATGCCCTTCTCCCTCATGCGGGCCGTGGAGGACACCGTGCTGGAGACGCTCGGCCAGGGAATTCACGGATGGCAGGTCACCGACTGCACCGTCACCCTGACCCATTCCGGATACTGGCCCCGGCAGAGTCATTCGCACGCGGTGTTCGACAAGAGCATGTCGAGTACGGCGGGCGACTTCCGCAACCTGACACCACTGGTGCTCATGGACGCGCTGAAAGAGGCCGGGACCACGGTGTACGAGCCGATGCACCATTTCCGCATCGAGCTCCCGGCCGATGCGTTCGGCCCGCTCGTCCCGGTCCTGGCACGGCTGCGCGCCGTTCCCCGGACTCCGCGGACGCGGGGCCGCGTATGCACCCTGGAGGGCGAGGTCCCCGCCGCCCGCATCCACGAACTGCAGCAGCTGCTGCCGGAGCTGACGCGCGGCGAGGGGGTGCTGGAGTCCGACTTCGCGCACTACCGGCCGGTCGAGGGCCCCGTTCCGCAGCGGCCCCGTACCGACCACGACCCGCTCCACCGCAAGGAGTACCTGCTGCGCACCCTGCGGCGGGTGGCCGGGGGCTGAGACGGCCGGGCGTGACGGACGCGCATCGCGCGCCCGTCACGCCCGGATTCACCTCGGGTCACTTCAGGTAGGCACCCGCCGTCCCGATCATGCCCGGGGCCGCGTTCTTCCCGCCGAGGTCGAGGACGTACACCCGCAGGTTGCCCTTGCCCGGTGCCGGGACGGCGAGCGTGCCGCCCGTCACCACCCGGGTGTCCCCGGTGACGGCGTCCTTGTAGGTGCCGTTCGGGATGCCCGTGTACGTGGCACTGCCGGTGACCGTCACCAGCGCGAAACTGTCCGTGCCGCTCGCCGCGTCGGTGTAGCGGCGCTTGTACGCCATCGACCCGGTGATGCCCTCGGTGGAGTACTGGCCCATCTGCAGGGCCGGCACGGCCCGTCGGATCTCGTTGAGCCGCTGCACGTGCTTGACCAGCGGCTTCGCGAGGGTGTCGGCGACGGCACCGGTCGCCGAGGAGACCTTGCTGAAGTCGGACGCCTTGACGTCGCCCGCGAGTTGACCGCCGAAGTACGCGCGGCCGGTCGTCGCCAGCGGGCAGGTGGGCCCGCAGTCGATCTTCTTGCCGGCCTGGAACTCGACCTCGGAGCCGTAGTAGAGCGTGGGGATGCCCCGGAAGGTCCACATCAGGGACATGTTCTCGGCCCAGGCGTCGGTGCCCCCCGCGTACCGTTCGCTGCTCTTGTTGGGACCGTAGTCGTGGCTGTCGACGTACACGACGTTGTAGGTGGCGTCGTTGTAACTGTCGTCGGAGTCCTTGCCGTTGTTGTACGCGTTGTTGGCGTCACCGAAGTTCATGTGCATGCGCATGTCGATGACGTTCATGCCGGAGAACCTGCTGTGGTCCGGTGCGTGGTAGGCGTTGCCGTTCAGGAAGGCGTTGGTGGAGGTCGGCTGGGAGCCGGTGCCCTGCTGCTGTTCGTAGTCGTACATCTCCAGGGCGGCCTTCTCGTCGTCCGCGTCGTACTCCTTGCGTTCCTTCCAGGTGTAGAACTGCGCGGAGTGGTTGACGGAGCCGCGGTTCCACTTGTCGTTGACGAAGGCCGCGACCTCACCGAACACGAAGAAGTTCTTCGCGGCCTCGGCGCCGAACTGCTGGGTGACGCGCTCCTGGATCGCCGGCAGGAAGCGGCGGTTCCAGGTCGTACGGGGGATGTGCACGGCGGTGTCGACCCGGAAGCCGTCCACGCCCATGTCGATGTACTTGTTGTAGGCGCCGATCAGGTAGTTCTGCACGGGCGCGCTCTCGGTGTTGAAGTCGGCGAGATCGTCGTGCAGCCAGCAGCTGCGGGAGTCCTCGCCCTCCCAGTTCCCGATCCAGCAGTTGTGGTAGTACGCCTTCGGGAACATGCCCGAAGTGGGGTTGGGCCACTGGCAGTTGTAGATCCGGTACCCCTCGGGCGAGGTGTACTGGGTGGGCGTGCCCCAGTTGACGCAGGTGTTGCCCGAGGGCTCGGCGGTGGACCAGAGGTCGCCGTTGTAGTACGACTTCCCGGACTTGGGCTCGACGGTCAGGCCGTCGTACTCGAACCCGTCGTTCTTCTCGTCGTAGAACCAGCTCCACTGGGTGTCGCGGACTCCGTACGCCTTCGGGGTGAACAGGCCCTTGGCGCCCCAGCGCGAGGAGTGGTTGTAGACGACGTCCTGGTAGATCTTCATGCCCTTGGCGTGGGCCGCGTTGATGAGGTCCTGGTAGGAGGCGCCGGCGGACTCCAGCCGGGCGTCGACCTCGTAGAAGTCGTAACCGTGGTAGCCGTGGTAGTCGTAGTCGGACCGGTTCAGCACCACCGGGGTGATCCAGACGGCGGACATGCCGAGGCCCTTGATGTAGTCGAGCTTCTCGACCAGGCCCTTGAAGTCTCCCCGGAACATGGGGTCGTTGTTGGCCGCGTTGCCCGACTTCGTGTGCTGGCTCCCGCCCCGGTTGTTGGAGGTGTCACCGTCGTTGAAGCGGGCGGTGAGCACGAAGTAGATCGGGTCCTTGCGGGGATCGGTGCCCAGCGGTTCCCCGGACGCCGGTGCCGCGGGCTTCTCGCCCGTGGTCGCGGTGGCGGAGGCCGAGGCGGCCGACACGTTCCCGGCGGCGTCGACGGCCCTGACCGTGTAGCTGTAGGCCGTCCTCTCCTCCAGCCCGGTGTCGGAGTACACCGTGGAGCCGACGTCGGTGACCATCGTGCCCCTCGTGCCACCGGTCCGGGTCACCTGGTACTTCGTCACACCGCGGTCATCGGTGGACGGATCCCAGGTCAGCACGACGGAGACACCGTCGGCATCGGCGGTCACCTCCGTGGGCGGGGTCGGTGCCTGGGTGTCGGGGACCTCGGCGGCGCACGGGTCCTTCGCGTCGGCGGTGACCTTCTTGTCCTTCACCGTGGTGAGCCCCGCCGGGACCGTGTAGTTGGCGCCGTTGTTGTTGTCCCACACCCCGTTGCCGTTGTTGAACGTTGCAAGCATCGTGGTCGCTGTGCCGAGGTCGACGGACTTCTTCACCCAGCCGGTACAGGCGGCCTCCATGCCCACGCCGGGCACGGTGGTCCAGGTGCCGCCCGCCGGCTGGTAGTGCAGATTGGTGGTGGTCCAGCCGACCGTGGCGGTCGAGTAGTAGACCGCCGCGGTGTGTGCCTCTTCGGGGGCGGAGGTCGGTGTGGGGTCCGTACCGGTGCCCGCGCACGGGTCGCTGTGGGCCACCACGCCGTCCTTGACGGTGATGTTGCCGGTGCCCAGGGCGTAGTTCTTTCCGGCGTTGTTGTCCCAGACGCCCGAACCGTTGTTGAACGTCGCGGCCAGACCGGAGGCGCTGCCCAGGCTGACGGTCTGCTTCACCCAGTCCGTGCACGCGGCCTCCATCGCCACGCCCGGCACGGTGGTCCAGGAGCCGCCGTCAGGTGCGTAGTGGATTTTGTACGCGGACCAGTTCTTGGTCTTCGTGTAGTAGAAGACGGTCGCGGTGGACTCCGAAGCAGCCGCGGGCACGGCCGAACCGGGACCCGCGGCCTTCGGCAGCGCGGTCAGGAGCCCCAGCATCACGGTGGCTGCGACGGCCGCTGCCAGAGGGCGTCCGAGCAGCCGGGTGGGGGTGCGTTTCATTCGTGTGTCTCCAGGGGAGTGCCACGGGCGGGTGGACCGTGGCTGCCAACAGCACAACCGCTCCGCGAGCGGCTGCGAGGATCCCGCCGGAGAACCCGGACGCGCCTCGGGGTTCGGGCGAGCAGTGCGTTCCGACAGCAAGTGCTGTCTGAATTTTGCTGCAATCTTTTGCAGTGAGGAAGTTACCGGTGCATGACAGGCACGTAAAGAGGTTGCGTAGGGGTACCTGAGCACGGACTCCGGCGGAATGACGGACTGCCCGCCGGTGTTCGGATGTTCATGACCTACTTCGTCGACGTCACCGTGCGCGGCTACGAGCTCGACACCCAGGGCCACCTCAACCAGGCCGTCTATCTCCAGTACGCGGAACACGCGCGCTGGGAGCTGCTGCGGGCCGCCGGACTGCCCCAGGAGAAACTGCTGGCCGACGGAGTCGGGCCCGTGCAGCTGGAAGTGACGGTGAAGTACCTGCGGGAGCTGCGTGGCGGGGACAGAGTGCGGGTGAGCTGCGAGTTCGTCTACGGTGCGGGCAAGACCTTCGAGATCGTGCAGCAGATCGTCAAGGAGGACGGCACCCTGGCCGCGGACATCAGGGCCGTCGGCGGCATCCTCGATCTGGCGGCCCGTCGGCTGGTCGCGGACCCGGCCGGGCGTCTCGCCGCGCTGGCCGACAAGCCGGAGCTCCTCGGCAGTTCCGCCTGACCGGGTCGGGCGACACCGGCCTGACGGGGCCGGGCAACACCGGCCGGCAACACCGGCCTGACCGGGCCGGGCGGCTCAGCCCGGCGTGCCGCCCGACTCCAGCTTCGTGATCGCCCGTGCGAGCCGGGCGGCCCTCAGCTCGGGCGTTCTCGCCTTGAGGAGCTCGAGAATCACCAGGTACCTGTCCGTCTTGCCGAGCTCCTCGAACCGCTGCGCCGCCAGGGAGCCGGCGGTCAGCGCGGCCGCGAGGTCCTCGGGCACGGTGGCCTCCTTCTGCGAGGGGTACGCCGCCGCCCACCGCCCGTCCTCCTGCGCGGCCCGCACCTCGGCCAGCCCCGGCTCCCGCATCAGGCCGGCCGCCGTCAGCGCCTCGACCTTGCGCACGTTGACCTGGGACCAGTGGCCGCCCTTGCGGCGGCGCGAGATCCGCTGGAGGTAGTACTCCTCGTCGAGGGACTTGCGCTGCCCGTCGATCCAGCCGTAGCAGAGCACGGCGTCGATGATCTCGGGGGCCGTGACGGACTCGATGCCCGTGCTCTTCTTCGCGACCTTCACCCAGAGGTCCGACCGCAGCCCGTGGTGCCGTTCCAGCCAGGTCCTCAGTTCCGCGACCCGCGCGAAGAAGTGCGGCTCCGCCCCCGGTTCCGTGCCGTCGGCCATGGTCACGTCCGCCTCCTCCAGGGAATCCTGGGGCATCTCCCCGAGCTCCTGAGGAACACGTTAGGCGCCCTGTAGGACAGTTTCTGTCCTACAGGGCGCCCGGGTGATCCCCGTCAGGCGGAGGCGGCGAACCGGTGGGTGCCCGACCCGGCGGAGAAGACCGCACACCCGTCGTCCAGGCGCAGGAACTTCGCGGAGCCCTGGCCGGCGCTCCGCTCGTCCCCGCCCGGTACCCACACCTCGGCGGTCGTGTTGGCGGGCAGGACGACCCTGAGAGCGAAGCCGTCCGTGTCCGCCTTCCATCGGGTCGTGACCGGCCCGTACAGGGAGTCGAACCGGCCTTCGGCCTGCGTCACTCCGCCACCCGGACGAGGTCGCACGAGGACCTTCCGGAAGCCGGGGCTCCCCGGTGCGATGCCTGCGATGTTCGCGTACATCCACTCACCCACCGAGCCGTACGCGTAGTGGTTGAAGGAGTTCATCCCGGCGTCCTGGAAGCTGCCGTCCGGCCGGATGGAGTCCCACCGCTCCCACATCGTCGTGGCGCCCCGGTCGATCTGGTAGCCCCAGCTCGGGAAGGTCCGCTGCGTCAGCAGCCGGTAGGCGACATCCGTGTGCCCGGTGTCGGTCAGCACCGGCAGCAGCCGCGGGGTCCCGAGGAACCCCGTAGACAGATGCCAGTCCTTCGCCTCGATGAGCGCGACCAGCCGGTCGGCCGCCGGCCCTCGGTCGCCCTCCGCCAGCAGGTCCATGGACAGAGCCAGTACATAGGCCGTCTGCGTATCGCCCTTGACGCGTCCACCGGCCGTCACGTACGCGGCCCGGAACGCGTCGCGCACCCGGCCGAAGAGGCTCCGGTACGGCGCCGGGTCCTTGCCCAGCGCTTCCGCGGTGCGGGCGACGAGGTCGGCGCTGTGGGCGAAGTACGCCGTGCCGATGACGTCCTTGGGCGTCTCGTCCTCGATGTTGAGCCAGTCGCCGAAGCCGTCCGCGGGCCGCAGGAGCCCGGTGCTGTGCGCCTCCAGATACTCCAGCCACTTCAGCATCGCGGACCAGGACTGCTCAAGGACCCGCACATCGCCGTACGCCTGGTACAGGGCCCACGGCACGGTCACTCCCGCGTCGCCCCAGCCAGCCACACCGCTGCCGACGCCCGGCAGGTCCGGGGCGACGTTCGGGAAGGCGCCGTCGGCGACCTGGTCGTCGCGCAGGTCGTACAGCCACTTGGTGAGGAAGCGCGCCGACTCCATCGTGTACGCGGCCGTGGGAGCGAACACGTTGATGTCACCGGTCCAGCCGAGGCGTTCGTCCCGGGCGGGGGTGTCCGTCGGAATGGAGAGGAAGTTGCCCCGCTGCCCCCAGGTGATGTTGCTGTGGAGCTGGTTGAGCATGGGCACATCGGTCGAGAAGTCCATGGTGAACGATGCCGACGTGTGGATGACCCGGCCGACGACCGCGTCGGGGCCCGGCCGGCCGGGATAGCCCGTCACCTCGACGTAGCGGAAGCCGTGGAACGTGAAGCGGGGTTCGTACGTCTCGGGGCCGCCGCCCTTGAGCGTGTACGTGTCCGTGGCACGGGCGGTGCGCAGGTTGGTCGTGTAGATCGTGCCGTCGGGGTTCAGGACCTCCGCATGCCGCAGCCGCACCGTCGTGCCGGCCGGCCCCGACACGGTGAGGCGCGGGGTGCCCACCATGTTCTGGCCGAGGTCGAACACGAACACACCGGGCTCCGGTTCCGTCACCTCACGCGCCGTCAGCTCGCGCTCGACCCGGCATGCCCCGTCCACTTCGGCGACGAGCGCCGCCGTGACGTCGTCCACCTGATCGGCGGCGAGCCACCCCGACGCGTCGAAGCCGGTCCGCGTCCAGCCGTCGGTCTCCAGCCGGGCGTCGTACTCCTCGCCCGCCATGAGGTCGGCGCCGGTGACGGGCCCGGTCGCGGCGAGCCAGTCGGTACCCGACACCACCCGCTCCGTCGAGCCGTCCGTGAAGGTGACCTCCAACTGCGCCAGAACGGCGGGTTGGTCACCGTACTGATGCGGCCCGAACCAGGCGATGTTGCCGGCGTACCAGCCTGGCGCGAGCGTGACCCCGAGTGCGTTGCCGCCGGCTGCGAGCAGTCCGGTCACGTCGTACGTCTGGTACTGGACGCGCTTGTTGTAGTCGGTCCAGCCCGGTGCGAGCCGGTCCTCGCCGACCCGCTTGCCGTTGAGGAACACCTCGTACAGCCCGAGTGCCGTCGAGTACAGCCTGGCGCGCGCCACCCGTTTGCGGCCGAGCCGGAACTCCTTGCGCAGCTGGGTGGCGGGGGAGTGCGCCACCTGGACGCGGCCCCAGGGCCCGGAGCCCCAGGGGGCGAGGACCTTGGCGGCGGGCCACGCGCTGTCGTCGTAGGTACCGGACCCCCAGTCCCCCGAAGGCTCCTTGTCGGTGGTCCGCCAGTCGGCGCCGGTGGCCAGGGTGACCACACCGTCAGCGGTGGTCAGCTCCAGCAGGCCGAGCAGTCCGGCGGGTCCTTCCGTCGCGTTGGTGGCCGACACGGCGATCACATGGACGCCCGGGGAGAGCCGGTCCGTCACATCCCTGAGGACGGGCCGCTGCCAGTTGTTGGCGGGACCGTCCGCCTCGGTGTGCGCCACTTCCACGCCGTCCACCCGGGCGGTGAATCCGTCATCGGCCGTCATGACCAGACGGGCGCGGGTGACACCGGCCGGAATCTCCACCCGGCCCCGGAACCAGCGCGTGGCCGCGGGCGCACCGGCGGCCGGATCGCCCTCGGGGAACCAGATCCACGAGGCGTCGTCCAGAGCCGGCACGGCGGTCAGCGCGGCCGGCGCGCCGATCCACCCGGCCGACCAGTCCGATTCGGCCAGGAGCCCGGTCTCCCACCAGGACGGCTCGCTCCATCCGGAGACCTGCCCGCCGGAGTCCCACACACGCACCGACCAGTGGTAGCGCGTACGGGACACCGGCTCAGGGCCCGCGTACGGGACCAGCACCGACCGGTCGGACTCGACCTTGCCGCTGTCCCAGACGTCGGGCTTCGCGAGGCGTTCCGGGGCGGTGGCGACCCGCACCTGGTAAGCGGTCTGGGTCCCGCCCGGGAGCTCCGACGCGACGGGCCAGCTCAGTCTCGGACGAGGGGTGTCGAGACCGAGCGGATGGCGTACGTATTCGACGGTCGGTTCGGTGACACGGGCCCGGCCGGCGGCCGCCCGCGCCGGTCCGGCCGCGTGGGCCGCGGGTGCGGACGCCGCGGCGAGCGCTGCGGTGGCTGCGGTGGTGCTGAGCAGTCGTCTTCTGCTGATCACAACTCGGCTCCGTAACGACGCGATGATGAATCGTTTCAGTCCTGTGAAGCTAGGGTTGTGTTCGGTCCCTGTCAAGGGTTCCTTCGTGATCGAGGTCTTTCTGGCTTGATGATTGAAAGCCTGCTGTGTGCGGCATTGACGTCCGTGTTGAAGCGGGTTTATGTTCGCCCGCAGGAGGAAGTTGAAACCTTTCAGGCGATCGGCCGAATGGGCCTGCCCGGTACCGATCTTTGCGCTGTCCGGCTGACGTGACTCAAGGCGCGACCCGGATGTGGACGAAAGGTCAGGTGTTCGCACTCGCGGGCCTGTCCTGGTCCGCGATCGGCTCCTCCACGTCAAGGGAGAACGCATGCGCCTGCGCGCCCACTGGGCCCCGGCCGCTCTACTGCTGATGGCCCCGCTGATCGGCACCACCCCGGCCACGGCCGACACCGGCGACAGCCTCGTCCCGGTGCAGAAGTCGTCCCGGGCCGTGCCCGGTCAGTACATCGTGACCCTGTCGTCCGCGCAGACGGCTGACGCCATGGCCGAGGATCTCGGGGTCACCCCGCTGTTCACCTACAGCAAGGTCCTGCACGGCTTCGCGGCTTCGCTCACCCCCGCCCAGCTGGACAAGGTGCGCGGCACGGCAGGCGTCCAGGCCGTGGAGGAGAACAGTGAGGCCTCCCTTGCGCCGCCGGCCGCCAAGACGACGGGCGGTGCCCGTGCGGCCGCCGCGAGCTGGGGACTTGACCGGATCGACCAGCGGACCCTGCCGCTGGACTCCATGTACAACGCGGCCGGTACGGGTGCCGGCGTGACCGCCTACATCGTCGACACCGGCATCGAGGCCGCCCACAGCGAGTTCGGCGGCCGGGTGGGCGAAGGCTACGACGGCATCGGTGACGGCCGGGGCGCCGAGGACTGCAACGGCCACGGCACGCATGTGGCCGGCACCGTCGCCGGTGCGACGTACGGTGTCGCGGGCTCGGCCTCGCTCGTCCCCGTCAGGGTGCTCAACTGCGAAGGGTCGGGAACCTGGGCCGGGATCATCGCGGGGCTCGACTGGATCGCCGAGAACGCCGAGCCGCCCAGCGTGGTCAACGCGTCGCTCGGCGGACCCTCGTCCGCGGCGGTCGACGACGCGTTCGACGGACTGGCCGAGCTGGGCATCCTGCCCGTCGTCGCGGCGGGCAACGAGAGCCAGGACGCCTGCGACGTCTCCCCTGCGGGCGCCGACCAGGTGCTTGCCGTGGGTGCCAGCGACGACCAGGACCGGCAGGCGGGCTTCAGCAACTGGGGCACCTGCGTGGAGGTGTACGCCCCCGGGGTCGACATCGTCTCCGCCAGGCTCGGTGGCGGCTCCACGGCGCTGAGCGGAACGTCCATGTCCAGCCCGCACGTCGTCGGCGTCTCCGCCCTCTACCTGGAGCAGAACCCGGCCGCGACCCCGCAGGAGATCTCCGACTGGATCGCCGGCCAGGCCACGACGGACGCGCTGACCGAGCTGGGTACCGGCTCGCCCGACCGGCTTCTGTACACCGGCGGCCTCTGACCCCCGGTCCGGCCGAAGACTGATACGCCCCCATCGGAGCGGGGTCCGCGTCATGCGGGCCCCGCTCCGTGCTGTGCCGTGGAGCAGGCACTTTGCAGCGCCTTCCAATTGTGCGCAAGCGGCTTGCGTTGATTTCACCGGCTTGCAGCCCTAGGAAGCTTCCCTTCCTTGGCACCCAAATCTCTGTGCCAGCAAGGTGCTTGTGTCTGAATCGCTCATCGATCCGGATCGATCGGTTCTGTCCCAGCGGTGGACGCTCTCGCAGTTCTCTGCAATTCTCTGACCGCAAAACGCAAAACTCATGCTCAGTGAGCGCAGAAACAGGTGTCACCGAGCCGAGCAGACAGAGCCGCGCCCTCGACGCGCTCCGCGCCGAGGCCGAAGATCGGGGACCAATGAGAGCCACACGCTGGAGATGGCGGGCCGTTTCCGCCGCGGTCACCACCAGTCTTCTGATGATCGGATGGCCTTCGCTCGCCGCCTCGGCGGCCGACGGCCCCAGCATCGCCGCGGGCAGGGCCGCGGCGGCGAGCAGTACCGGCGACGGGCACGCCGCCCGGAGTGTGACGGACGGCAACCAGTCGACGTACTGGGAGGGATCCGGCAGCTCACTTCCGCAGTGGGTGCAGACCGACCTCGGCCCGGACTCCCGGATCGACGAGGTGACGCTGAAGCTCCCCGCGGGGTGGGATAGCAGGAAGCAGACCCTCTCCATCCAGGGGAGCGCGGACGGCACGAGCTTCTCCACCCTGAAGACCTCGGGGACGTACACCTTCAGCCCCGGTTCGTCGAACAGGGTGACGATCCCCTTCCCGGCCACGAAGACCCGCTTCGTACGGGTGAACATCACGGCCAACACGGCGGGCCGCAACGCCCAGCTCGCCGAACTGGAGGTCCGTGAGGCCGAGGAGTCGTCGGCCGACCTCGCTGCAGGCAGGACCCTCACGGCGAGCAGCTACACCGAGGTGTACGTGGCGGCCAACGGCAACGACGGCAACCGGGCCAGCTACTGGGAGAGCAGGAACAACGCCCTCCCGCAGTGGATCCAGGCGGACCTCGGCTCCTCGGTCCGCGTCGACCGGGTCGTGCTGCGGCTGCCCGACGGCTGGGAGGAGCGGACCCAGACACTGAAGATCCAGGGCAGCACCAACGGTTCGGCATTCAGTGACCTGACCGCCTCCAAGGCGTACACCTTCAACGCCGCGGGCGGACAGACGGCGACGATCTCCTTCGACGCCACCACCACCCGCTACGTACGGGTGCTGGTCACCGCCAACTCGGTCCAGCCGGCCGGACAGGTCTCCGAACTCGAGGTCTACGGCCCCGAAACCGGGGACACCCAGGCACCCACGGCCCCGGCCGACCTGGCCTTCACCGAGCCGTCCACCGGGCAGATCAGGCTGACCTGGAAGGCCTCCTCGGACGACACGGGCGTCACCGGCTACGACATCTACGCCGGCAACTCACTGCTGACCGGCGTGGCGGGCAACGTCACCACGTTCACCGACACCCGGCCGGCCGGCGAGAGCGTCTCGTACTACGTCCGGGCCCGGGACGCGGCGGGCAACGTGTCGGCCAACAGCAACACCGTCACCCGCCAGGGCGACTCAGGCGACACGCAGGCACCCACCGCCCCCTCGGGACTGGCCTTCACGGAGCCGGCCGCGGGGCAGATCAGGCTGACCTGGCAGGCCTCCTCGGACAACAAGGGCGTGACCGGCTACGACGTCTACGCCAACAACGTGCTCCGCAGGAGCGTGGCCGGCGACATCACGACGTACACCGACACCCAGTCGGCCGGCACCACGGTCACCTACGTGGTGCGGGCCAAGGACGCGGCCGGGAACATATCCGTCGCGAGCAACTCCGTGACCCGCAACGGTTCCACGAACGCCGCGTCCAACCTCGCCGTCTCCAAGCCGATCACCGCGTCGTCGGTGGTCCACACGTTCGTCGCGACGAACGCCAACGACAACTCCGTGACCACCTACTGGGAGGGCGCGGGCGGCAGCTACCCCAACACCCTCACGGTGAAGCTGGGCTCCAACGCCGACACCGAGAGCGTCGTCGTCAAGCTCAACCCCGACAGCAGCTGGGGCGCACGCACCCAGAACATCGAGGTGCTCGGACGGGAGCAGAACGCCACGTCCTTCACGAGCCTGGCCGCGGCCAGGAACTACGCGTTCGACCCGGCGAGCGGCAACACGGTGACGATCCCGGTCACCGCCAGAGTCGCCGACGTCCAGCTGAAGTTCACCTCCAACACCGGCTCCCCGGCCGGCCAGGTCGCCGAGTTCCAGGTGATGGGCGCTCCCGCGCCCAACGCGGACCTGCAGGTCTCGGCAGTCAGCGCCTCCCCGGCCGCTCCCGTCGAGTCCGACCAGATCACCCTGTCGGCGACGGTACGCAACACGGGCGCCCTCGCCTCTCCCGCGGGCAAGCTCGACTTCGAGCTGGGCGGCTCCAAGGTCGCCACCGCCTCGGTGGGCGCTCTCGCCGCCGGTGCGTCCGCACAGGTCACCGCCGGTATCGGAGCGCGCGACGCGGGCAGTTACACGCTGGGCGCCGTCGTCGACCCGGCGGGTGAGATCATCGAGGAGAACGAGACCAACAACCGCTTCACCAGCAGTGCCCCGCTGGTCGTGAAGCCGGTCTCCAGCTCCGACCTCGTCGCGAACGCTGTCACCACCGCCCCGTCCGCCCCGTCCGCGGGCGACACCGTGACCTTCTCCGTCGCCCTCAGGAACCAGGGCACCGTGGCCTCCGCGAGCGGCAGCCACGGGATCACCCTGAGTCTGGTCGACTCCAAGGGAGCCACGGTCAAGACCCTGACCGGCGCGCACAGCGGCGCCATCGCGGCGGGCTCCACGACGGCGCCGGTCTCCCTCGGCACCTGGACGGCCGCCAACGGCTCGTACACGGTGAAGGTGGTGGTCGCCGACGACGCCAACGAGCTTCCGGTGAAGCGCGAGAACAACACCCGCACCGAGTCGCTGTTCGTCGGACGCGGCGCCAACATGCCGTACGACATGTACGAGGCCGAGGACGGCGTCGCGGGCGGAGGCGCCAAGGTGGTCGGTCCCAACAGGACCGTCGGCGACGTCGCAGGTGAGGCGTCCGGGCGCAAGGCGGTCACCCTCGACAGCACGGGCAACTACGTCGAGTTCACCACCCGGGCGTCGACGAACACCCTGGTCACCCGGTTCTCCATCCCGGACTCCGCGGGTGGCGGCGGCATCGACTCGAAGCTGAACGTCTATGTGGACGGCACCTTCCTGAAGGCCATCGACCTCACGTCGAAGTACGCGTGGCTGTACGGGAACGAGACCGGACCGGGCAACTCCCCGGGTGCGGGGGCGCCCCGGCACATCTACGACGAGGCGAACGTCATGCTGGGCAGGACCGTCCCGGCAGGCAGCAAGATCCGCTTGCAGAAGGACGCGGCCAACACCAGCACCTACGCGATCGACTTCGTCAGCCTGGAGCAGGTCGCCCAGGTGGCCAACCCGGACCCGGCCACGTACACCGTGCCTGCCGGCTTCACCCACCAGGACGTCCAGAACGCCCTGGACAAGGTCCGGATGGACACCACGGGCACCCTCGTGGGCGTCTACCTGCCGGCCGGTGACTACTCCACCGCCAGCAAGTTCCAGGTCTACGGCAAGGCCGTGAAGGTCGTCGGCGCGGGTCCCTGGTACACCCGCTTCCACGCCCCGTCCACGCAGGACAACACCGATATCGGGTTCCGCGCGGAGGCCAGTGCGAAGGGTTCGTCGTTCTCGAACTTCGCGTACTTCGGCAACTACACGTCCCGCATCGACGGGCCGGGCAAGGTGTTCGACTTCTCCAACGTCTCGGACATCGTGATCGACAACATCTGGAACGAGCACATGGTGTGCCTCTACTGGGGCGCCAACACCGACAGCGTCACCATCAAGAACTCCCGGATCCGCAACATGTTCGCCGACGGCATCAACATGACCAACGGATCCACCGACAACCACGTCACCAACAACGAGGCGCGTGCCACCGGGGACGACAGCTTCGCGCTGTTCTCGGCGATCGACGGCGGCGGCGCGGACATGAAGAACAACGTCTACGAGAACCTGACGTCCATCCTCACCTGGCGTGCCGCGGGTGTGGCCGTGTACGGCGGGTACGACAACACCTTCCGCAACATCCACATCGCCGACACCCTGGTGTACTCCGGAATCACGGTCAGTTCACTGGACTTCGGCTATCCGATGAACGGATTCGGGACCGGCCCGACCGCGATCGAGAACGTGTCGGTCGTGCGGTCGGGCGGGCACTTCTGGGGGTCGCAGACCTTCCCCGGCATCTGGCTGTTCTCGGCCTCCAAGGTGTTCCAGGGCATTCGGATCTCCCATGTGGACATCGTCGACCCGACGTACAGCGGGATCATGTTCCAGACGAACTACGTCGGTGGACAGCCCCAGTTCCCGATCAAGGACACGGTGCTCACCGACATCTCGATCACCGGAGCACGCAAGAGCGGTGACGCGTTCGACGCGAAGTCCGGCTTCGGCCTCTGGGCCAACGAGATGCCGGAGTCGGGCCAGGGCCCGGCCGTCGGTGAGGTCACGTTCAACGGGCTGAAGCTGAGCGGCAACGCCCTGGACGTCAGGAACACCACCTCCACCTTCAAGATCAACATCAACCCGTAGCCGCCCGGTAGGTACCGGGGACCCGGAGGAGGTTCCACGGGAAAGGAGCAGGGATGAGGGGGTGCCTCGCGGCTTCCGCGGGGCACCCCGCCTGCGTAGACTCTTTGCAGCGATAAGTCGGTGGCTTGCAAGAGTTGCGCTAGCGTTGCGGTCATGACGCGACGACTTGCCCAAGTGGCACAGAAGGTAGGGGTCAGCGAGGCCACGGTCAGCCGGGTGCTCAACGGCAAGCCCGGAGTCTCGCGGACGACCCGCCAATCGGTGCTTACGGCACTGGATGTGCTTGGGTACGAGCGGCCGACCCAGCTGCGCGGAGAGCGGGCCAGGCTCGTCGGCCTCGTCCTGCCCGAGCTGCAGAACCCGATCTTTCCGGCATTCGCCGAGGTGATCGGCGGCTCCCTCGCGCAGCAGGGGCTCACGCCCGTGCTGTGCACCCAGACCAAGGGGGGCGTCTCCGAGGCCGACTACGTCGAGCTCCTCCTCCAGCAGCAGGTGTCCGGTGTCGTCTTCGCGGGAGGGCTCTTCGCGCAGGCCGACGAGCCGCACGACCACTACCGGCGGCTCGCCGAGCGCCGCATCCCGGTCGTGCTGATCAACGCACCCATCGAGGGGCTGGACTTCCCCTGCGTGTCCTGCGACGACGCCGTCGCGATCGAACAGGCGTGGCGGCACCTGGTGTCACTCGGGCACGAGCGCATCGGCCTGGTCCTCGGCCCCTCCGACCACGTCCCCTCGCGGCGCAAGCTCGCTGCCGTGCTCGCCGTGGCGGGAGCGCTCCCGCGGGAGCGCATCGAGCGCTCCATGTTCTCGCTCGAGGGCGGCCAGGCCGCGGCCTCGCGGCTGCTGGAGCGGGGCGTCACGGGGATCGTCTGCGCCAGCGACCCGCTGGCGCTCGGTGCCGTGCGTGCCGCCCGCCGGCGGGGCCTCGCGGTCCCCTCGGACGTCTCGGTCGTCGGCTTCGACGACTCCGCCTTCATGAACTGCACCGAACCGCCGCTGACCACGGTCCGCCAGCCCATCGAGGCGATGGGGCGGGCGGCCGTCGAGCTGCTCTCCGCGCTGATCCAGGGTGGCACCGTGCCGCCGGGCGAGCTTCTTTTCGAGCCCGAACTGGTGGTCCGCGGCTCGACCGCGCAGGCGCGTACCTGACGGGCCCGTGGGGCGGATCGCCGTCCGTGGCGGCGAGTGCGTCACCGGGTGCGCCGCGCCCCGGATGCGGAAGGCTGTCAAACATTTACGAAAACTGCGCGAGATATTGCGTTCACATGTCGGCGGTGGTTGAGTAAGCCGCGCCCCGGCAGAGAGTTCGCCGAGGGCCTTCCATGCTCATGCCCGAAGGGGACCACCGATGAGAAGTGCTGGGTTCCGCCGTTCTCGCACACGTCGAACCTCCGCCGCCGCGCTCGTCACCGCGCTCGCGCTGACTGCCCTTGCCTCCTGTGGCACGAGCAGCAGCAACAGCGAGGACGACAAGAGCGGTTCCGGTAGCGGCTCGTCCGATCCGTCAGCACCGCTGGACCCGAAGGCCAAGGTGACGCTGTCGATCGACTGCATGCCGCCGGCCGCGAAGGCCGCGGAGCTGCGCGAGTGGAAAGAGGACATCAAGGCGTTCGCCAAGATCTACCCGAACGTCAAGATCAACGGAAAGTCCACGCCCGGACAGTGCCTGGAGCCGCCGCGCTTCACGGCGATGCTCAAGGGCAAGTCGCAGCCGGACGTGTTCTACGCCTACTTCACCGACCTGCAGCAGGTCCTGGACAACGACGGGGCGGAGGACATCTCGGCGTACGTCACCGACAAGTCCGTCCCCGCGCTCAAGGACATCCAGCCCCAGGTCCTCGACGTGGCCCGCAAGGACGGCAAGCTCTACGCCCTGCCGACCAGCAACTACACCATGGGTCTGATCGTCAACCGGAAGCTGTTCACGCAGGCCGGCCTGGACCCGAACACCCCTCCCTCGACCTGGGAGGAGGTCCGCGCGGCGAGCAAGAAGATCGCGGGGCTCGGCAAGGGCATCGCAGGCTTCGGCGAGTACAGCGCGGGCAACAACGGCGGGTGGCACTTCGCCGCCACGCAGTACGGCCTCGGCGGTGACGTGGTGGACGCCAGTGGAAAGAAGGCGGCGTTCAACGACGAGAAGGGCAAGCAGGTCCTCCAGCAGCTGCACGACATGCGCTGGAAGGACAACAGCATGGGGCAGACCCAGCTGCTGAAGTGGGGCGATCTGCAGAAGCAGATATCCACCGACAAGCTCGGCATGTTCCTGGCCGCGCCCGACGACATCGCGTACATGGTCCAGCAACTCGGAGCCGAGTACGAGAACTTCGGGATCGGTCCGATCCCCGGCGCACAGGGAACCCTCTTCGGCGGCAACAACTACATGATCAAGAAGGGCAGTTCGCCCGACAAGATCAAGGCGGCCGTCGCCTGGCTGAACTTCAAGAACCTCTCGCCCGGCAAGGGCCAGTTCGACTGGGCCCGCACCAAGGCCGACCAGCTGCCCGTCGGGCTGCCGCAGCCGAACTTCTTCACCGGTGAGAGCAAGACCAAGGACGACGCCAGTCGCGCCACGAACGCCACCATGCCCATCGAGAACTTCAAGGCCTTCATGGACAACCCCGTCCAGGGCAAGGCCGAGCCGCCGAAGGCCCAGGAGATCTACAAGATCCTCGACGTCGCGATGTCCGGAGTCCTGACCAACAAGGACGCCGACATCGACAAGCTGCTCTCCACCGCGGAGCAGCAGGTCAACCAGGTTCTGGCGAACCAGTAACGGACGCGCGGGGCCGGGTCACGCGGACCCGGCCCCGCAATCCCGACCGTCCGACTGCGAGCGACTGCACCGGCACCGAGGAGACACCATGTCGGCCCCTACCCTGTCCACGAGCAAGGCGAGCCCGCCACCGCCCGGACACCACCGCCCCGCCCGGCCGGACTCCCCCCGCGAGGAGTTCGTGCGCGCCCTGCGCCGCAACATATCCGCACACGGCTTCCTGATCGGCGCGGTTCTCTGCTTCTCGTTCTTCTCCTGGTACCCGATGGTCCGGGAGTTCTTCCTGGCCTTCCAGAAGACCGAGGACGGACACACGACCTGGGCCGGCTGGTCCAACCTCAGCTACGTCTTCAACGACCCGGCCTTCTGGCAGGCCTGGCGCAACACCCTGCTCTTCACCGTCCTGGCCCTCGTGCTGGGCTTCGCGGTCCCGTTCGTCATCGCCGTCGTACTCAACGAGTTCAGGCACGCGCAGGGGTACCTGCGGCTGCTGGTCTACCTGCCGGTCATGCTGCCGCCGGTCGCCTCCGTACTGCTCTTCAAGTACTTCTACGACCCCGGCTACGGACTCTTCAACCGCATCCTCGAATTCCTCCACCTCCCCGCACAGCAATGGCTCCAGGACCCCGACACCTCCATGCTCTCCGTCGTCATCGCGGCGACCTGGATGAACATGGGCGGAGCCACCCTCATCTACCTCGCCGCACTCCAGGGCATCCCCGGCGAGCTGTACGAGGCGGCGGAGCTCGACGGAGCCGGACTGCTGCGCAAGATCTGGCACGTCACCATTCCGCAGACCCGGCTCATCCTGTCGCTGCTGCTGCTCATGCAGATCATCGCGACGATGCAGGTGTTCACCGAGCCCTTCCTGCTCACCAACGGAGCGGGTCCCGAAGGCTCCACCACGACGGTCGTCTACCTCATCTACCAGTACGCCTTCAATTTCAACAACTACGGCAGCGCGGCGGCTCTCGGACTCGTCCTGCTCGTCGTACTCGCGGGCTTCTCCGCGGTGTACGTACGGCTCAGCCGCAACAGCGAAGACTAGGACGGGAGTACGAGGATGGCATCGAACACGCTTGTCTCCCGGCGAGGTACCGGCAGGCGCGGAGGAGGACCCCGCGAGTCCGACCTCGGCCGGCAGCGGACCCTGATCTCGCCCGCCCAACTCGGCCGCCCCCGCGGCAAGGTCCTCTACTGGATCATCTTCGCCGTGGTGATCGCCGCCTTCACCATCGCGTTCCTCGGGCCCCTGTACTGGATGGTCACCGGGGGACTCAAGACCACCCAGGAAGTCGTACAGAGCCCGCCCACGGCCTTCCCCACCTCGATCCACACGGAGAACTACTCCCAGGCGTGGAACGTGATGGACCTGTCCCGGCTGCTCTTCAACACCCTGTACTACGCGTTCGGCGCGCTGGCCTTCCAGCTGATCTTCGACGTGGCCGCCGCCTACTCGCTCTCCAAGCTGCGGCCGGTCTTCGGCAAGGTCATCCTCGGCATGATGCTCGCCACCCTGATGATCCCGGCGACCGTCCTCGTCGTGCCGCAGTACCTCACCGTGCTCGACGTGCCGATCTTCGAGCGCAACCTGCTCAACTCGCCCTGGGCGATCTGGCTGCCGTCCGTCACGAACGCCTTCAACATCTTCCTGCTGAAGCGGTTCTTCGACTCGATCCCACGCGAACTGCTGGACGCCGCCGCCATCGACGGCGCCTCACCCCTGCGCACCCTGCGCTCCGTGGTGCTGCCGATCTCCCGGCCGATCCTCGGAGTCGTCTCCATCTTCGCCGTCGTCGGAGTCTGGAAGGACTTCCTCTGGCCGATGCTCACCCTGCCCGACCCGAGCAAGCAGACGCTCAACGTGGGCATCTACTCCCTGGCCAGCGGAGTCCCGGAGAACGTCCTCATCGCCGCGCTCACCATCGCGTCGGTCCCGACGCTGCTGATCTTCCTTCTCTTCCAGCGCAACATCATGAGCGGTCTCACCGCGGGCGGCCTCAAGGGCTAGCACGACCCCTGCCGTCCCCCACCAGCACTCCGCCGCCGGCCATCCCACCACGCGCCCCGTGTCCGGGGCCGGCGGCGGAGTACCACCTGCCCGAAAGGAACGCCACGTGGCAGCCATCCGTCCGACCGAGGCCACCGCAACCTGGTGGCGCGACGCCGCCATCTACCAGATCTACGTACGCAGCTTCGCCGACGGCGACGGAGACGGCACCGGCGATCTCGCGGGAGTACGGGCCAGGCTGCCCTATCTCGTGGAGCTGGGTGTGGACGCCCTCTGGTTCACCCCCTGGTACCTCTCACCCCTGGCCGACGGCGGCTACGACGTCGCCGACTACCGCGTCATCGACCCCGCCTTCGGTCATCTCGCCGAAGCCGAGAAGCTGATCGCCGAGGCCCGTGCGCTGGGTATACGCACCATCATCGACATCGTTCCGAACCACGTCTCCGACCGGCACAGCTGGTTCCGGGCAGCGCTCGCGGCGGGCCCCGGCAGCCCCGAGCGCGACCTCTTCCACTTCATGCCGGGACGCGGCGAGAACGGTGAGATCCCGCCCAACGACTGGGTGTCCGAATTCGGCGGCACCCCCTGGACCAGGCTCGACGACGGCCAGTGGTACCTCCACCTGTTCGCTCCCGAGCAGCCCGATCTCAACTGGGCACACCCGGCCGTCCGCCAGGAGCACGAGGACGTACTGCGCTTCTGGTTCGAACGGGGAGTGGCGGGCGTACGCATCGACTCGGCGGCCCTGCTCGCCAAGGACCCTGCCCTGCCGGACTTCACCAAGGGCGTCGACCCCCACCCGTACATCGACCGCGACGAACTCCACGGCATCTACCGCGCCTGGCGTGCGATCGCCGACGAGTACGAGGGCATCTTCGTCGGCGAGGTATGGCTTCCCGACTCCGAGCGCTTCGCCCGGTACCTGCGCCCCGACGAGCTGCACACCGCCTTCAACTTCAACTTCCTGGCCTGCCCCTGGGACGCCCGGCTGCTGCGCGCCGCGATCGACGACACCCTCGCCGAGCACGCGCCGGTCGGCGCCCCCGCGACCTGGGTGCTGTGCAACCACGACGTGACACGCACCGTGACCCGGTACGGACGCGAGGACACCGGCTTCGACTTCGCCGCGAAGGTCTTCGGCACCCCCACGGATCTGGAACTCGGCACACGCAGGGCCCGGGCCGCCGCCCTGCTCTCGCTGGCACTGCCCGGCGCCGTCTACCTGTACCAGGGCGAGGAGCTCGGCCTTCCGGAAGCCGACATCCCGCGGGCGCGCATCCAGGACCCCATGCATCTGCGCTCCGGCGGCATCGATCCGGGGCGGGACGGCTGCCGGGTGCCGCTGCCGTGGTCCGCACAGGAACCGCACGCGGGATTCGGGTCCGCGGACGAACCCTGGCTGCCGCAGCCGGCCTCCTGGCCGTCCTACGCTGCCGATCGGCAGAGCGGCGATCCCGGCTCGATGCTCAGCCTGTACCGCGAAGCCCTGAGTCTGCGCCGCAGCGAACCCGGATTCGCCGCAGCCGCCGCGGAAACGGCGGACGGGCAGCTGAACTGGCTGCCGTCGGAGCCCGGGGTGCTCGCCTTCACCCGGCCCCACGGCCTGATCTGTGCCGTCAACCTGTCCGGGGCTCCGGTGCCGCTCCCCGACCACACCGAGGTGCTGCTGACCAGTGCCCCGCTGGACGGATCCGGCCTGCTGCCCGCTGACGCGGCGGCCTGGCTGCGGAGCTGATTCCGCCACCGGGCCGGGCCGTCACCGTGCGCACCGTGGCGGCCCGGCCCGAGGTGGATAGCGGGGGAGCGGAGGCTGCGGCACAGTGGTCGTATGGATGATCTCAACGCTCTCGCCGACGAGCACCTGACCGCAGCCCGCGCCAGCGCGCACGGGCGCAGCGCGCACCTGCTGCTGCGGCAGGAACCGCTGCGGCAGACGGTGATCGCACTCACCTCGGGATCCGCCCTCGACGAGCACAACGCACCCCCCGCCGCCTCGCTCCAGGTGCTGCGAGGCCGGGTCAGACTCACCGCCGCCTCCGGGGACGTCGAGCTGACCGAGGGCGGGCTGCACCCGATTCTCCAGGAACGGCACGGGCTGCTGGCGCTCGAGGACGCCGTGGTGCTGCTGACAGCTGTCAACGACTGAGCACCCAGGAATACACCTGCGGGACGGAGGCATGAGAGAAAGGTGGCAGCCGGGCCGTCGTGTGACGCCATCCGGCCCGCCGATTCTTCCTTCGTCCCCCGGAGTACCAGCGTGCCCAGCAGGACCGACGCCCCCGCCGCGGACCGCACCGCGCCCCCGTCAGGGCGGGCCGCAGCGAGCTGGCGCACCGCCCTGCGCCGTACTCCCGTCTCGCTCTGGAACGACGACCTCTCCGACTGGGCAGCGGCCCTCACGTACTACGCCATCCTCGCCCTGCTCCCGGCGCTCCTGGTCACCGTGTCCGTCATCGGCCTCGCGAACCCCGGCGCCACCAACGCCCTGATCATCGACATCACGGCCTTCGCGCCCGCCGAGTCCGGAGCGGCACTGCGCCAGCCCCTGGAAGCGGCCACGCACGAGCGCACCGCCGTCTGGCTGCTCGTGGCCACCGGGAGCGTGAGCGCCGTCTGGTCGGCCTCCAGCTACCTTGCGGTCTTCCGCAGGGCGCTGCACGCCATGCACAAGGTGAAGGACACCAGGCCCGCCCTGCGCCAGGCGCACATCATCGTGGCGTCCGCGATCGGACTGCTCGTCCTGCTGATGGCCAGTGCGTTCGCCCTGGTCCTCACCGGACCGCTGGCCCGCTGGTTCGGGGAACGGACGGGCCTGACCCACGCCGGTGAGACTCTCTGGGCGGTTCTCAAGTGGCCCGTGCTGCTCTGTCTGGTCGCCTGCCTGATCCTGGTCCTCTTCAGCACCGGTCCGCGTACCGCCCGGGGCGTGCGGCGCGGGCTGCCGGGCGGAGTGCTCGCGGCGTTCCTGTGGCTGTTCGCCTCGGCCGGATTCGCGCTGTACGCCACCCACGTCGGCAGCTACAGCCGGCTGTACGGTTCGCTGGCCGGTCTGGTCGTCTTCCTGATCTGGATCTGGTTCACCAACCTGGCGCTTCTGACCGGCGCCCAGTTCAACGTCGAACTCGAACGCGTGAAGGGCGGCGGCAGCTGAGGGCGAAAGCCCTTGTGGGAGCGCTCCCAGGTGGGCAGGATGGGGCAATGACCCAGGCAGCGCACGTACGTCCCTACCGACCCGGCGACCGTGAGGCCCTTGCGGAGATCTGCATCCGCACGGCGGACAACGGCGGTGACTCCCGGCATCTGTACCCCGATCCGGAGCTGATGCCGGCGCTGTTCGCGGCGCCCTACGCGTACCTCGAACCCGAGCTGACGTTCGTCCTCGACGACGGGTCCGGGCAGGCGGTCGGCTACATCCTGGGGACCGCGGACACCCGGCAGTTCGTGGACGCGTTCCGAAAGGTCTGGCTCCCGCTGGTGACGGAACGCTTCCCCCGGCCCGACGGGACGCCGAGCACGTTCGTCGAGGAGATGACCGCCCTCCTCCACCGCCCCGAACGCATGATCCTTCCCGAGCTGGACGGGCATCCGGCGCACCTGCACATCGACCTGCTGCCACCCTGGCAGCGCAAGGGGTACGGGAGGGAGCTGATGGGCACCTTCCTGGGTGCGCTCCATGCCAAGGGGGTCCCGGCCGTCCATCTGTCGATGCTGCTGGCGAACACCCCGGCCAGGGCTTTCTACGACCGGCTCGGATTCCATGAGATCGAGGTCCCCGATCCGGGGCCGCTCGCCTATCTGGGGCGTTCCACCGAGGGGTGTGGCGGCGACCGGCTGGGCAGGTAGTCAGGTGCGAGCCCGGGTGAGGGCCGAGGCAGCCGCTACGGAGGAGTGAGAGACGTGACGGAGCAGAGTGCGTGGAGGTTCGCGGACGACCGGGGGCAGCTGCTGGCGGCGGAGCGGCGCCCTTCGCGCGTGCTCGCCTACGTCCAGGCCGGAGCGACGCTGTGGGACTACGGCGTGCGCCCGGAGGGGATCTTCGGCTCCGGCCATGACGGTACCGCGCCCGACCGGGCGAAGACCGGCACGCTCCCGCTGGACACCGTCGACTACCGGGGTGCGGGCGCAGACCTGGATGTGGAGACCCTGTTACGTGGACGGCCGGACCTGGTCGTCGCCGTGAGCTACGGCCACGGACAGGTCTACGGGCTGGACCCGGACGCCGCCAAGCAGCTGGAGGAGCGGGTCCCGGTCGCCGTGATCGACGTGGGTCAGGCGCGCACGCTGGACCGCATAGCCGAGCGGTTCGCCGAACTGGCCCGCTCGCTCGGCGGTGAACCGGTCCCGGGCGTCGCCGAGGATCTGGAAGCCGCCAGGGAGCGGCTGCGTGCCGTGGCCGAAGCCGTGCCCGACGGCCGGAGGGTGGTGGCGCTGTCTCCGGCCGGCCAGGAGCAGGCGCACATCGCCCGCCCGCCGATGTGGCCCGAACTGCGGGTGCTGGCCGAGCTGGGGGTCGACCTCGTGTCACCGGCCGAGGGCGGGGGAGTCAACTGGTCCACCACGGAATGGGACCGGGCGGCGGAGCTCCGGCCGCACGTCGTCCTCGCGGACGTCCGGTCGAACGCGACCCCGCTCGGCGAGATCGGCGCACCGGACTGGCGGACGGCCACGGAGGCGGCATGGATCGTCCCGTGGAACCCGGAGCCCCTGTGCAGTCCTCAGGCCCATGCCCGCTTCCTCGCGCTGGTGGCGGACGCCCTGGAGGGGGTCCGGAGCGTCTGAACAGGTTTCCCAAAAATATTCTGCAAAAATACTTTGGGAAAGTGTGGATCTCATTTAGCCTGCCGTCATGGACAGCGACGGCTCACCCCGAAAACTCGATCCCGCGCAGGACTCGGCGGCGCTGAAGGCGCTCACCCACCCGCTGCGTCTCCGGCTGCTCGGCCTGCTGCGGCAGCACGGTCCGGCCACCGCGAGCGAGCTGGCGGTCAGGACGGGTGAGTCGTCGGCGTCGACCAGCTACCACCTGCGCGTGCTGGCCAAGTACGCGTTCGTCGCGGAGGCGGAGCACCGGGACGGCCGCGAGCGACGGTGGCAGGCGGTGCACGCCGTCACCTCGTGGAGCAACGAGGGGATGCTGGCCACGTCAGGGGGCCGGGCGGTGCTGGGCACGTTCTGGCGTCGCTCGATCGAGCACCTTCAGCACTCGGTGGTCCAGCACGAGGCGGACATCGAGGACGGCCGGCTGGGGGAGGAGTGGTACGAGCCCTGCGGTGTCAGCGACCTGATGCCCCGCTTGACGCCGGAATCCCTGAGGGAGCTCTGGGACGCGTTCGAAGCCAAGGCGACGGAGCTGACCGCCCGTGACGAGCACGATCCGAGGGCCGAGCGGGTCGTGCTGGTCACGGCCGGACTCGCGCTGGCGGCGAGCACACCGACGGCACCGGAGTCCGCCGCGGACCCGCGCTCCGATAGGGACCCGCGCTCCGATACGGACCCCGGCGGCGGCACTCGCTCCCACGTCACATCCGAGGCCGCCCCGCGCTCCGAGGGCACCTCGTGACCCGGCCCGCGCCCGCCCCCGCGCACACCGAGTACACCGGGCTGGACGAACGCACCGCGCGGCGCCGCTTCGTCGCGGTGTCGTTCCTGTTCTGGCTGCCGGCCGGCCTGACCGCCGCCCCCATGGTTCTGCTCTTCACCGAACGAGGCCTGGCCCTCGCCGCCGTCGCCGCGGCCTTCGCCGCGCACTCCCTCACCGCCGCCGCCCTCGAACTCCCCACCGGCGGCCTCTCCGACGTCATCGGCCGCCGGACCGTCCTGGCCGGTGCCGGAATCCTCAACGTGTGCGCCCTCGCCCTGATAGGACTCGGAACGGCCGGCTGGGTCCTCGCGCTCGGCATGGCGCTGATGGGCGCGGGCAGGGCCCTGTCCAGCGGACCGGCCGAAGCCTGGTACGTCGACACCGTGCACGCCCGCTCCGGCCCCGACGCCGACCTGCGCACGGGACTGGCGCGCGGCGGCGCCGCCTCCTCGGCCGCCCTGGCACTCGGCATGCTGCTCGGCGGTGCGCTGCCCTGGCTGCTCGGCCTCGGCCCGGATCTCGGCGCCCGGGTGCGCGCGTACACCTCGGACCTCGTTCTGCCGCTCTCCGTCCCCGTGCTCCTGGGCGTGGCCGTCGAGACCGTCTTCGTCCTCTACGCCCTCACCGCGCTCCCCGAACCTCCCCGCCCCCGGGCCACCCTGCGCGGCGTGCTGCGCGGTGTTCCGGCGGCCATCGGCGCGGGGCTCCGGCTCGGCGCCCGGGACGTGCTGATCCGCCGCATCCTGATGACCGCGGGTGCCGCCGGCACCGCGCTGGCCGCCCTCGAACTGCTCACGCCCGGCCGCGCCGCCGCGATCACCGGAGCCTCCGAGACCGGTGCGGTGCTGTTCGCGGGACTGGCAGCCGCCGGGTTCGTCTGCTCGGCGCTCGGCAGTCAGATCGCCCCGCTCGTCGCCCGGTTCGCCGGCGGCAGCGAGCGTGCGGTCCTGGCGAGCCTCGCGGCGAGCGCCACCGGTCTCCTGGTGCTCGCCGCGACCGTGTCCTCCACCGGAGCGGCCTCCCTGACCCTGGCCGCCGCCGGATACGCGCTGGTGTACCTGGGGCTCGGGGCCGCCGGTCCCAGCGAGAACGACCTCCTGCACCGCCGCGTCGACACCTCGGGCCGTGCGACCGCTCTCTCCGTGCAGTCACTCTCGCTGCAGCTCGTCGGGGCGGCCGGAGGGCTGGTCACGGGTGTGCTGCCCGCAGGCCCCCTGCCCTGGCTGCTCGGTGCCACGGTGCTGCTGGCAGGCGCCCTGCTGTGGGCCCGTCGCGCCGCCGGCCCTGCCGCACACCTCAGCGGCCGGCCGGAGCCCGCGACGGGAGACGGCATCGGCTGACGGCTGCTCCGTACCGCCGCGCGTGCGGACGCCTCCGGCGTCCGTGCCGGACACGGGGTCTCCCGGCACCCCTTCGCACGAGGCAGAATCGGCGGCAGCGTGTCCGGCGACCACCGCGTGCCGGACCCCCCGCCCGGCGCCACTCCTGGAGACCTCCCTCATGCTCGACAGACTCGCTCTGCTGGTCATCGGCGAATGCGTCGCCGACATCGTCCGGGAGCCGGGTGCGGCAGACCGTGTCCACGCGGGCGGCAGCCCCGCGAACGTCGCGTACGGTCTGGCCCGGCTGGGCCGGAGCACCACGCTCCTCACCCAGCTCGGTCAGGACGCGAACGGACGGCTCATCCGGGACCATCTGGCGTCGGCAGGGGTCCGTGTGCGCACCGATGGCTGCGGCGCGCCCACACCGTCCGCCGCCGTCACCCTGGACGACGCGGGGCGGGCCACGTACACCTTCGAGATCACCTGGTCATTGGCGCCGGTCACACCGGAGCGTCCGGCGCAGCATGTGCACACCGGGTCGATCGCCGCCGTCGTCGAGCCCGGGGCCGGGACCGTCCTGGCCACCGTCGAAGCACTCCGGGCGACCGCGACCGTCAGCTACGACCCGAATGTGAGGCCGGAGCTGATGGGGGATCACACCGAGGCCGTACGCAGGGTCGAACGCTGTGTCGCCCTCAGCGACGTCGTCAAGGCGAGTGACGAGGACCTGGCATGGCTGTACCCGAGTGAGGCACCGGAGAAGGCCGCCGAGCGGTGGCTGCGCTCCGGCCCGGCCGTCGTCCTCGTCACGCGGGGCGCCGAAGGGGCGTCGGCGTTCCTTCCCGGTGCGACGTCGAGCGTCGCCGCGGTGCCCGTCCCCGTCGTCGACACCGTGGGAGCGGGCGACGCGTTCATGTCCGGCACGCTGCACGCCCTGGCAGCGCACGGACTGCTCGGGGAGGGCGGCCGCGCACGGCTGCGTTCACTGGACACCGGGACGCTGGGCGACGTGCTGCGCCACGGGGCGGCATCGGCCGCCGTGACCGTTGCGCGGGCCGGTGCCCTTCCGCCCGACGCGGAGGAGCTGGCGGCGGGACTGACCCGGGCACCTGTCCCCAAGGCCTGACAACGCCGGTGTCCTCCCGCACGCCCCGGTCGTTTAGTCCTTCATGACCGTGACCCTTACCGACACCGTCCAACCGTCCACGGCCGATCTGCTGACCGGCGTCCTCCTCGGCGCGGACTTCCGCCGGGAGCACGGCTTCTGGCGGCGGCTGATCAGTACAGAACCGTTCCGCCGCCCCGCGGGCGGTACCCCCGAAGAGCGGCTGTCCCTCGCCTACGACCGGCTGCGGATCCTCAACCGGTCCCTCGACAGCGGAGCCCGCCTCGCCGCCGACCCGCGCGCGCTGGCCGCCCTGCACGAATGGCTGGGCCCGGTGGACCCCGCGCTCACCACCGTTGCGGGCATCCACTACAGCCTCTTCCTCGGCAGCCTTCTCGACCACGACGCCGGCACGGACCGCGACCTGTCCGACTTCCTGGGGATGCGGCGCATCGGCACCTTCCTCTGTACGGAGGTGGCGCACGGCAACGACGCGGCGTCCCTGGAGACCACCGCGACGTACGACCGTGAGCGGGACGGGTTCGTCCTGCACACCCCGAACGCGGGGGCGCAGAAGTTCATGCCCAACACCAGCCCGGCGGGCGGGCCGAAGACCGGCCTCGTCGCCGCACGCCTGCTCGCCGACGGCACGGACCACGGAGTCCACCTCTTCCTGGTACCGCTCACCGACGACGTACAGGCTCTTCCAGGGGTACGGGTCCGGCGCCTGCCGGCCCGGATGGGCAGCCCCGTGGACCACTGCCTGACCTCGTTCGACCGGCTGTTCGTCGGGCGGGGCGCCCTGCTGGGAGAAGGGAGGGTGCTGGGCGGGGACAGCGGGTTCAGCAGCACCCCCGCCGACCGGCGGCGCCGCTTCCTGACATCCATCGGCCGTGTGACCCCGGGGAGGATCTCCATGAGCGCCTGCGCTGCCGGATCCGCCCGCGCCACGCTCGCGGTCGCCGTCCGCTACGGCGGCCACCGCATGGTCTCCGGCGGCCGGGGCGCCGGGCAGATTCCGGTGAACGCCCACCGGACCCACCACGGGCCGCTCGCCTCGGCCATGGCCACGGTCTTCGCCATGAGTCTGCTGCACCGCCGGGCCCTCGACCGGTGGGAGCGCCGCACCGGTGAGGACGGGGCGGAGGCGGAACGCCTGGTGGCCGTCGCCAAGGGGTGGATCACCTGGCAGGCCCGCGCGGTCATCGTCGAGTGCCGCGAACGCTGCGGTGCGCAGGCGTTGTTGGAGAACAACGGCATGACGGAGCTGGTCACCGGGGTCGAAGGCGCCATCACGGCGGAGGGCGACAACCTCGCCATCCACGCGAAGGCGGCGGCGGACATGTTCTTCGCCGCCGGACCGGCACCCGGTGACCCCTCGCAGGACCCGGCGGACGGGACCGGCAACACCCCGCCCGACAGGACCCCCGGTGAGCTGGCCGACCCCCGGTTCCTCGGCAGGCTTCTCGACGCGGTGGAGGAGATCTGGTTCACCCGGGCCAGGAAACGCGCGCTCGGGGCACCGAACGATGACGCGCTCGCGCGGTGGAACGCGGCCTCCGGCGCCGCACTGCGCGGGGTCGAGGCCCACGCGTACCGACACGCGGCCGAGGGGTACACCGAGGCCCTGGCCACGCTCCCCGAGGGGGACGCCCGGGAGCGGCTGGCCGAGCTGCAGCGGCTGTTCGCCCTCCAATGGGTGGCACGCAACAGCGGGGACCTGCTGGCGGCAGGTCACCTGACCACCCAGCAGGTCGAAGAACTGCCCGAGGCCACCGAGGAACTGATCGCGGCGGTCGCCGCACACGCACCCGAACTGGTCGAGTCCTTCGCGCTGCCGGAAGAGCTGCTCGCCGACTGGCCGATCGCAGGACCGGACTACGCCGACGCGTACGACGACCCGGACGGCTCCTGGAGCCGGGGCCAGGCCGAGCCTTCGCCGCCGGCCGCACGGTGAGCGACCGACGGCCCGTCCGGACACCACTTGGTGCGGCCGGGGCCCGGCGGCGTGTGCGCGAGGCCGCAGAGATCCTCGGCCTGCGGGTCGTACTGCTCGCGTACTGGGGCACGGCATCCGTACTCGCCCGGCGACGCGGACGTCGCAGGTGAGAGGCGGAGAATCGGTTCGGCGCTGGTCCTGACCCCGAGCGCAGGTCCTGGCCGAGGAAGGGGCCGGTGCGGGGGGACACCCCACCCACCGTGCCGGCCGCGGCCCCCGAGGCCTCCGTCCAGCTGCGTGATAGCTTGCAGAAGCCAGTCACACTCCACGTGGAGTCAGGGAATCCGGTGCGAAACCGGAGCTGACGCGCAGCGGTGAGGGGGACGGGCGGGGCCACGGCCACTGGACACCCTCGGGGTCCGGGAAGGCGTCCCGTCCGGATGAACCCGAGTCCGAAAACCTGCTGGCACCCGTTTCCCGTACCGGGAGCGGTGCTTCGTACCGGGCTCCGCGCATGAGCCCCAGGACGCAGAGGGACCCAGTGCCGCCCATAGCCAGTACCGTACGCCGAACCGCCCTGCTCACGGCGGGACTTGTTTTGCTCACCGCCTGCGGTGGCGGTTCGTCCGAGAAGACGTCGCAGGACGGCAGCAGTGCCGCCGGCTACCCCGTGACGCTGAAGAACTGCGGACGCACCGTCACCGTCGGAGCGGCCCCGCACCACGCGGTCTCCCTGGACCAGGGGTCGACGGAGATCCTGCTCTCGCTCGGCCTCGCCGACCGGCTGGCGGGCACCTCCACCTGGACCGACCCGGTGATGAAGGGCCTGGAGAAGGCCAGTGCGAGCGTCCCCCGCATCGCCGAGAACCGGCCTTCCTCGGAGAAGGTCCTCGACAAGGAACCCGACTTCATCAGCGCCTCGTTCGAATCGACGCTCGGCAAGGGCGGTGTCGCGCCCCGCGAGCAGTTCGAGGACCTCGGCGTCCCCACCTACGTCTCGCCGGCCGACTGCACGGCCAAGGACAACAGCACAGGCGGGGACGGTTCGCGTACGAAGCCGCTGACCATGGAGAGCGTCTACACCGAAGTGCACGATCTGGCCGAGGTGTTCGGCGTCCAGGAACGCGGTGACGAACTCGTCGCCCAACTCCGGGCACGCATCAGCAGGGCGACCGCGGGCATCGAGGCGTCGGACGCCACCCTGCTCTACTGGTTCGCCAACGCCGAGTCGCCCTACCTCGCGGGCTGCTGCGGGGCGCCCGGCATCATCACCGAGGAACTCGGCGCGAAGAACGTCTTCGACGACACCCACGAGGAGTGGCCCCAGATCAACTGGGAGACCGTCGCGGACCGCAACCCCGACGTCCTGGTCATCGGTGACCTGACCCGCAAGTCGCAGACCGCCGAGAGCGCCGAGAAGAAGATCCAGTTCCTGGAGTCCAATCCCGCCACGAGGAACATGGACGCAGTCCGGCACAAGCGCTACGTCCTCCTCAGCGGCCAGGCCATGAATCCCTCCATCCGTACCGTCGAAGGCGTGGAGCTCGTGGCCGCAGGGCTGCGCGGCTTCGGGCTCGCGGGGTGACCGACACCCGACAGGCCGCCGGCGTACGCGCACCGGAGGCAACGGTGCCCCGCCCGGCCGGTGTCCGTGTCCTGCGCGACGGCCTTCTGTGGAGCTGCGGGGCGGCACTGCTGCTCCTGTCCGTCGCGGTCGCCGTCACCATCGGGCCCGCCCGGATCTCGGTCCCGGACGTCTGGTCCGCGGTGGCGGCCCATCTCGGCCCCGGGGACTCGCGGCTCACCCCGATCCGGGACGGGATCATCTGGAACCTGCGCATGCCCCGCACCCTGCTCGCCGCGGTGTGCGGGGCAGGACTCGCGGTGTGCGGCACCGTGATGCAGTCACTGCTGCGCAACCCGCTCGCCGACCCGTTCGTGCTCGGTGTCTCCTCGGGGGCGTCCACCGGAGCGGTCGTGGTCGTCATCCTCGGAGCAGGCGGGGGAGCGGTGTCGATCTCGGCCGGTGCCTTCATCGGGGCCCTCTGCTCGTTCGCCCTCGTTCTGCTGCTCAGTCACACACTCGGCGGGACGACCGACCGGGTCGTCCTCTCCGGCGTGGCGGCGATGCAGCTCTTCTCCGCGCTCACCTCCTTCGTCGTGATGACGGCCGCCGACGCCGAGCAGACCCGCGGGGTGCTGTTCTGGCTGCTCGGCTCCCTGAGCGGGGTCGGCTGGACCGATGTGTGGATGTGCGCGGCGGTGCTCGCCGTGGCGCTGCTGATCTGCCTCGGACACGCCCGCACGCTCGACGCCTTCGCCTTCGGCCAGGACGCGGCGGCCACCCTCGGCGTCCATGTCGCCCGCACCCGGATCGTGCTGCTCTGCACCACGGCGCTGCTGACGGCGGCGCTCGTCAGCTCGGCGGGCGCCATCGGCTTCGTCGGCCTCGTCCTGCCGCACGCGGCCCGCGCCCTGACCGGATCGGGGCACCGGCGTCTTCTGCCGGTCACCGCGCTCGCCGGGGCGGTGTTCCTGGTCTGGGTCGACACCCTGGCCCGCACCGTCCTCGACCCGCAGGAGGTACCGGTCGGAGTGGTCACCGCCCTCATCGGCGTGCCCGCCTTCGTGCTGGTCCTGTACCGCACCCGGAGGGCCGCATGACCGCCGCCGCGACCGAGGGCCTGCGGGCCGAGCGCGTGACGCGGGAAGCGGGCGGGCGGATCGTCCTCGACGGAGTGGACATCGCGCCGCCACCAGGTGCCACGGTCGGACTCCTGGGGCCGAACGGATCCGGCAAGTCCACACTGCTCCGCATCATGGCCGGCGTCCTCGGCCCGGGCGCGGGCGCGGTGACCCTCGACGGCCGCACCCTCGCGGAGACCGGCCGCCGCACCGTCGCCCGACGCGTCGCCGTGGTCGACCAGCACGCCACCACCCAGGTCGAGTTGAGTGTCCTGGACGTCGTGCGCCTCGGCCGCATCCCGCACCGCCGTGCCTGGTCGGCGCCCGGCCGCGAGGACGAGGACGCCGTGCGCGAGGCGCTGGAGCGTACAGGCCTGGCCGACCGCACCGAGCAGTCCTGGCACACCCTGTCCGGCGGAGAGCGCCAGCGCGTCCAGATCGCCCGTGCACTCGCGCAGCAGCCCCGTGAACTCCTCCTGGACGAGCCGACGAACCATCTGGACATCCAGCACCAACTGGAGCTGCTGGCCCTCGTCTCCGCGCTGCCCGTCACCGCTGTCGTGGCGCTGCACGACCTCAACCTGGCCGCGATGTTCTGCGACCGCGTCACCGTCCTCAAGGAAGGACGGGTGGTGGCCTGCGGAACGCCCGCGGAGGTGATCACCGGGGAACTCATCGCGGACGTCTACCGGGTAAGGGCTGTGGTGACACCCGAAGGGCCGGACGGCAGGCCGTCGGTGCGCTTCCTGCCGGGGGCCGCCGCGGGCGGCCCGGTTTCCGGGTGACAGACGGCGAAGGGGCGGGCCCGCGTCGTCCGGGTCCGCCCCTCGCTGCTTGTCGCGCGGCCTGTCGCCGCTGAGTGAGGGGGTCAGCGGCGGCGTCCCTGGCCGAACTCGCCGCCCGTGTCCTTGCCGCTGCCCATGTCCTTGCCGTCCGCGTAGTCGATCTTCTCCTTGCGGAGTTCGGCGGAGACTTCCTTCTGTTCGGTGACCTTGTTGGTTTCGAGGCGGACGCGCTCCACCGGGACGGCCTCCTTACGGACGGTGGCGCGTTCGGCGTGCAAGGTGACTTCGACGTCCTCCTCGCCGATGCTCGTCGTCCCGGTCGACTTCTCGCCCGGCCGCATGGGTTCGCGCACCACGCGGACTTCCTCGTGGGACACGGGTACCGTCCGGGTGACGTTCTCGGTCACGACGTACTTGTGGAGGTGCGCCTTTCCGCTCTCGTACTCCTCTGTGCCGACGAGGAGTTGTTCCTCGGAACGGACCATTTCCTCCCGGCCCCCGGCGCCCGCGGCGGACCGTTCGGCCCCGGCTCCGGCGAGCGGGCGCGACGTGGAGGACGTCTCCGTGTCACGGTGCCTGCCCATGCCGGCGCCCGAGGTGGCTGCGCCCGTGGTGCCGACCGCTGTCGGCTTGGCGGTCGTCTTGGGGCTGGCCGTTCCTGCGGCTCCGGCTGTTCCTGCGGCTCCGGCTGTTCCTGCGGCGCCCATGGCTGCAGTTCCGGTGCCGGACGTGGTGCGCGCGTCGCCGCCCGCACCGGCGGTGGTCTTCCTGGTCATGCCGTAGTGCCGGTAGAGCTCTTCCTCCTCGGCCACGGAGAGATGCGCGTCGGCGTCCACCCTGGGGGCGTCCTTGACGCGGTCCTTCGCGTGCGAGACGTGCAGGTCGGAGCCCACGCGGCGGGCCCCGGCGAGCGGTACGAAGCTCTCCTTCATGCCGAACATTCCGGTCTTGACCGTGATCCAGTCGGGCTTGCCGGTGTCGTCGTCGACGTACACCCGTCCTACACTGCCGACCTTTTCGCCGTCACTGTCGTAGACGGTCAGACCGTCGAGTTCTCCGGAATCCGTGAAACCGTCAGCGGCTCCCATGGCCGATTCCTCCTCGCCCGGGCACGCCCTGTGGGTGGGTCCAGCAGGGAAGGCGCGTCCGGCTTCCATCGCGCCTCACCCGGTTGGACGCTGCAACCTCCCGGCCCGGGGAGCGGGCGGCCCGGAGGACCCGGGGTGGGCGGTGGCCCCGCGCAATGCCTGTATCGGCCCCTTCCACCCGTTACGCCATTCGGGTGAGCACCCTCATGGGTGCGCCGGGGATGCGGCCCCGCCCCGCACGTATGATCGACGCGCCGTCGCCGACCGTCGGGCGGCCTGTCCCCGGGGGTGCGCCATCGATTCCGTACGCACCCGCATCCCCGGACAGCGCGGGGAACTGCTGGCCAGGCAGGAGGAAGGCCTTCGCCTCCACCACCTGGTCTGGCGGCTGGGACCCGGCTGGCGGGTGTGCAGCAGCGCTGTCCTGGGCGGCGGCATCGGGCCGCGGGCCTGGATTCTCAATGCGCAGGTACCGGGCGGATACCCGCGGCTGGACCCGGACCGGCACCTCGCCGAGATCGCCGCGGCCGAGGAGCTCGGCGGCCCCGGGGCCGGGCTGATGACGGCCGCGGACGTCACCGCGTACACCGTCGCGGCCGACGGGGGCGTCACGGCCACCGTCACCAGCGGTCTCGGGGTACGGGGATGGGCCGCTGACCCGGCCGGAGGCACCGACGGCCCGCTGCCGCCGGGCACGGTCAACATCGTCGTCACCGTCCCCGTGGCGCTCTCCGACGCCGCCCTGGTCAACGCCGTGGCTACGGCGACCGAGGCCAAGGTCCAAGCCCTCGTGGACGCCGGACTCGACTGCTCGGGCACCCCCACGGACGCCGTGTGCATCGCCGCTCCCGACCCCGGGGCGCAGGCCGGGGAACCCTTCGCCGGCCCGCGCTCACGCTGGGGATCACGACTCGCCCGGGCCGTACACCGCGCCGTACTCGACGGCGCGCTGCGGCAGGCTTGAGTCCCGTCGCGCCGCCGCAGCCGCGCGGGGCGCACCGAGGAAGGGAATCCCCCATGACCACCGCCGCCCCCACGGGCTCAGCCACCGGCAGGCCGACCGTCGCGGTCCTCGGCACCGGGATCATGGGATCCGGGATGGCCCGCAGCATGCTCAGGGCCGGACTCCCCGTCCGGGCCTGGAACCGAACGCGGGCCAAGGCCGCGCCCCTTGCCGCGAACGGCGCCACCGTGACGGACACCGCGGAGGAAGCGGTGCGCGGCGCCGATGTCGTCCTCACCGCGCTGAACGACGGCCCGTCCGTGGCCGCGACCCTCACCGCCGCGGCCCCCGGACTCCGGCCCGGACAGGTCTGGCTGCAGAGTTCCACCGTCGGCCTCGACGCCACCGCCGATCTCGTCCACCGGGCCGCCGGCCTCGGACTCGTCTACCTGGACGCCCCGGTCTCCGGCACCCGGCAGCCCGCCGAGCAGGGCACCCTCACCGTGCTCGTCTCCGGCCCCTCCACCGCCCGCGCAGCGGCGCTGCCGGTCCTGGAAGCGATCGGGCAGCGCACCGTGTGGGTCGGGGAGGACCCGGGAGCGGCCACCCGGCTCAAGCTGGTCGCCAACACCTGGGTGATCAACCTGGTCAACAGCGTGGCCGAATGCCTCAATCTCGCCGAGGGGCTCGGGATCGACCCGCAGTTGTTCCTGGACGCGGTGAAGGGCGGCCCACTGGACACCCCGTATCTGCAGGGCAAGTCCGCCGCGGTGCTGTCCGGCGACCTCACCCCGAGCTTCGCGCTCTCCACGGCGCTCAAGGACACCCGGCTGATCCTCGACGCCGCCGGGGCGTCCGGGGTGACGCTGGATCTGGTCGCCGCCTCCGCCGAGCGGTTCACCCGTGCGGAGGCGGCCGGACACGGCGCCGAGGACATGATCGCCACGTACTACGCGGGCCGCTCCGAATAGCGGCGGCGTCAGGCGACCGTCACCGGGTGCCGCACCACCGCGTCGAAGAGGTAGCCCTGCGTGTTGTGGGCCGCCGTCGCCGGCTGGGTGCGGCCCGACCGGTCCGTCGCCCGGGCGAGCAGCACGGCGGGGCCGGCCTCCTTCGGAACCCAGTCGGCCGTCCAGCGGACCCAGCTGCCGCTCCTGGGCTCGTCGCGCAGCCGGGCGGGCCGCCACCGGGTGCCGCCGTCGGTGCTGACCTCGACGAGACGCACCGGTGCGCCGCCCGACCAGGACCGGCCCGTGAGCAGGTGCCTGCGATGGGCGGCGAAGGTGGCACCGGGCGCCAGCTCGAAGGCGCTCTTGAGTGTCTGCCGGGTCAGCGGATCGCTGCCCTCCGGCGGGTACCCGGGGCCGAACAGCCGGTACAGGCCGGTGTTCCACGGAGTCAGCAGCGGCTCAGCGCTCACCTCGATGTCCCCGACCCACTTGATGTTCGCGATGCCGACCCAGGACGGGACGATCAGCCGGACCGGATGGCCGTGGTCGGGCGGCAGCGGCTCGCCGTTCATCTCGTAGGCGAGGAGGACGTCGTCCAGAGCCTTCGACACCGGCAGAGGCCTGCGCACCCGGCCCAGGTTCGTCCCGTCGCTGATGACCTCCGCGTCCAGTCCACGCGGCAGCACGTCCACCGCGTCCCTCCCGATTCCGGCCAGCCGCAGCACATCGGCGAGCCGGACCCCGCGCCAGCGTGCCGTACCGATCGCGCCGAGAGTCCAGGCGGTGCCGCTGACCTGCTGGTTCTGTTGCGAGGTAAAGAAGCTGCGGCCGTTGCCCGCGCACTCGACGAACGCGGTACGGGTCACCGACGGCAGGGCGCGCAACGCGGCGTACGAGAAGTCCACCGGCCCGCCCGTCAGCCCGCTGCCCCAGACCGTCAGCTTCCAGTCCGCCGCCTCGATGCGGGGCGTCGCGGTGTGGTTGCGGACGAAGAAGCGGTCGACGGGGGTGAGCAGCCCGGTGTCGCGCAGCGCGGCGAAGTTCGTCTCCGCGTTGGTGCCGCGCACCGTGAACAGCTCCGGCGGCAGTGGCTTCACCACCCCCGCCAGGGTTCCCGCCGCGTGGGCCGGCGAGGCGGCGGCCGGAATCAGCGGGACGGCGGCCGACGCCGCCGCGACCAGCTTCAGAAGGTCGCGGCGGTCGATCCCCGCCGATCTGGCGCCGCCGCGGGACCACTGACGCAGTCTCATCCGGTCGTACGCGGCTTCGGACGGCTCTACGGAACTCATGGGCGCTCCAGGGAGAAGGGGAGGGGAGGGAGGGGGTCACGAAGCGGGCAGTAACTCCCTCACGAGGTCGCCCACCTGGCCGGTCTCGATGAGGAAGCCGTCGTGCCCGTAAGGTGATCCGATGGTCCGGAGCCGGTCCGCACCGGGCAGCAGAGCCGCCAGTTCCGCCTGCTGCGAGGGCGGATAGAGCCGGTCCGAGTCGATTCCCGCGACCAGGGCGGGCATGCCCGCACGGCGCAGGGCCTGCGCGACACCGCCGCGGCCCCGGCCCACATCGTGTCCGTTCATCGCCTCGGTGAGCGTCACGTAGCTGCCGGCGTCGAAGCGGCGCACGAGCTTGGCGGCATGGTGGTCGAGGTACGACTCCACCTGGTAGCGCCCGCCCTGCGAGGGAAGCTCACCGGACTGCGCCTCCCGGCCGAACCGCGCCGCCAGCTCCGTCTCGCTGCGATAGGTGACATGGGCGATCCGCCGCGCCTGGCCGAGCCCGCGGTGCGGACCCGAGCCGGGCGGGCCGTCGTGGTACCGGCCGCCCCGCCAGCCCGGGTCCGCACGGATCGCGGAGATCTGCACGCTGCCCCAGGCGATCTGTTCCGCCGACGCCGCGGCCGGGGTGGCGAGTACCAGCAGTGATCCCGTACGGTCCGGCCGGCTCACCGCCCATTCGAGGGCGCGCATGCCCCCCATCGAACCGCCGACGACCGCAGCCCAACGGCCGATGCCGAGGGCGTCGGCGAGCGCGGCCTCGGCCGCCACCTGGTCGCGGACCGTCAGATACGGGAAGTCGGCTCCCCAGCGGGTGCCGTCGGGGCGCCGGGAGGACGGACCGGTGCTGCCCTGACAGCCGCCCAGAACGTTCGGCGCGACGACGAACCAGCGGTCGGTGTCGAACGCCCGGCCCGGCCCGATCAGTGCGTCCCACCAGCCCGCGGTCGGATGCCCCGGCCCGGGAGGGCCCGCCGCGTGACTGTCACCGGTCAGCGCGTGCAGGACCAGCACCGCGTTGGCGCCGTCCGGTGCGAGCCTGCCCCAGGTCTCGTACGCGAGCCGTACGCCCGGCAGCTCGGACCCCGACTCGAGCCCGAGCGGACCGTCCGGCGCCACCCAGGAACGGCGGCCGGACGGATCCCCCTCCCGCCAGCCTCCGGCGGCCGGCGGGAGAGGGAGTGCGGGGGACGTGGCGACCCGGTTCAGGACGCCGCCTTGGCGGCCCGGAAGCCGGCCTCCAGATCGGCCTTGAGGTCGTCCACGTTCTCCAGACCCACCGAGAGCCGCACGAGGCCGGCGGTGGCGCCCGTGGCGGCGAGCTCCTCCTCGGTCAGCTGGCTGTGCGTCGTGGAAGCGGGGTGGATGATCAGGCTCCGTACGTCACCGATGTTGGCGAGGTGGCTGAACAGCTCGACTGCGTCCACGAACCGCTTGCCCGCCTCCACCCCGTCCCGCAGCTCGAAGGCGAGCACGGCTCCGGCACCGCGCGGCAGGTAGCGCTGCCCCGCCCCGTACCAGGGACTCGACTCCAGTCCCGCGTAGTGCACGGCCGACACCTCGTCGCGGCCCTCCAGCCACCGGGCGAGCGCCAGCGCGTTGGAGGTGTGCCGCTCCAGGCGCAGGCTCAGCGTCTCCACACCCTGGAGCAGCAGGAACGCGGAGTGCGGAGAGAGTGCGGGCCCCAGGTCGCGCAGCAGCTGGACCCGCAGCTTCACGGCGAAGGCGCTGTGCCCCAGGTCGGGCCAGTACCGCAGGCCGTGGTAGCTCGGGTCCGGGGTGTGGAAGTCCGGAAAGCGCTCCGCGTGTGCACCGAAATCGAACGTGCCACCGTCCACGACGACACCGCCGATGGTGGTGCCGTGCCCGCCGAGGAACTTCGTCGCGGAGTGGATGACGACGTCCGCGCCGTGCTCGAGGGGCCGCAGGAGGTACGGGGTCGGCACGGTGTTGTCGACGACGAGCGGAATCCCCGCCCCGTGCGCCGCGTCCGCCACGCCCCGGATGTCCAGGACGTCACCGCGCGGATTGCCGAGCGTCTCCGCGAACAGGGCCTTGGTGTTGGGCCGGATCGCCGACCGCCACGCCTCGATGTCGTCGGGGTCCTCGACGAACGACACCTCGATGCCGAACCGGGGGAGCGTGTGCCGGAACAGGTTGTACGTACCGCCGTAGAGCGAGGCCGAGGAGACGATGTGGTCGCCGGCGCCGGCCAGCGTCAGGAGCGCGAGCGTCTCCGCGGCCTGTCCGGACGCGAGTGCCACGGCGGCCACTCCGCCCTCCAGCGCGGCGATCCGCTGCTCCAGGACGTCCTGCGTGGGGTTGTGGATCCGGGTGTAGATGTTGCCGGGCTCGGCCAGCGAGAAGAGGTCGGCCGCATGCTGCGTGTCACGGAAGACGAAGGACGTCGACTGGTAGATCGGCACCGCACGGGCACCGGTCGTGGGATCCGGGACGGCACCGGAGTGGATCTGCTTGGTCTCGAAGGACCAGGCGGCCCCGGCGTCCTCGCGGTCGTGGTCCTCGGGAGTGTGGCCTGCGGTGACGGAGTCGACGGGCTGGCTCATGTCATTCCTCGCACGGTGGTTCAGTGGCGGATGCGCGCGAGCACGGATGGCGACGCGGCGGCGACGGGCTGACTACGGACCGTAGAGGGCCGCGCGAGGGTGTGGAAGCGTGCCGTCGGGATGGCCACGAACCTGCAATACCGCGGCAACAGAGGGCAGTTGCGTTGTTGCCGGAACCGGTCCGCCGCTCCCCGCGTATGTCGCGCGGGGAGCGGCGGACCGGGATGGTGCGGAAGGCGGTGGGGCGGCCGCGCTGGCTCCCGACGAGATGCCTGTCGGAGCCGGGGCCGGGTGTCAGTCCTGCGTGAACATCCCGGTGCGGAGCTTGTCCAGAATGCGGCTCAGCAGCCGGGAGACATGCATCTGGGAAATTCCCAGGCGGTCACCAATCTGAGCCTGCGTCATCTCCTGGCCGAACCGCATGTCGATGATGCTGCGCTCACGGGCGTCGAGTTCACCCAGCAGGGGCGCGAGCGTATGAAGATTCTCGACCGTCTCCATGGCGGGGTCGGTCCTGCCCAGCACATCCGCGTAGGTGCGGCCGCTCGTGACGTGGCCCGCGGAGTCCGCCGAATCGGTCGGCATGTCGAGCGATCCCGCCGTGTAGCCGTTGGCGGCGACGATTCCCTCGGTGATCTCCGCGTCGTCGAGGCCGAGATGCTCGGCGAGTTCGTGCACGGTGGGGTCCCTGTCCAGGCCGGCCGACAGGGTCTCCTTCGCCTTGGCGATCTCGACCCGCAGTTCCTGCAGGCGCCGGGGCACATGCACGGACCAACTGGTGTCACGGAAGAACCGCTTGATCTCACCGACGATGTACGGCACGGCGAACGAGGTGAACTCCACCTCGCGGGAGAGGTCGAAGCGGTCGATCGCCTTGATCAGGCCCACGGTGCCGACCTGGACGATGTCCTCCATGTCGCCGCTGCCCCGGTTGCGGAAGCGGCCCGCGGCGAAGCGGACGAGGGACAGATTCATCTCGATGAGCGTGTTCCGGGCGTACTGGTACTCGGGAGTGCCCTCCTCGAGCACCTGCAGCCGATCGAAGAAGAGCTTCGACAGGGCGCGTGCGTCCTTGGGCGCGATCTTCCCGGCGTCCTCGATCCACGGGAGATCGTCCGTCGCTGCTGCTCGCGTCACGTCGGCGGTCCGCGCGGTGTGCTCCGTCATTGCCGTCACGCTCCTCAGGTCGTGGGCCATGAGGTCTGGGCGCCTGCCCGGAGGCTCGGCCCGCAAGCGCGAAAGGCGGATTTGAGCCGCGTACGCGCCCGCCTTTGGCCGGTAATCGTCGCTATCGCCCCAGGACCCGTCCGCGGCAGCCCTTCCCGGGAGCCGCATCGAGGGCCCCGCCGGGAGCAAGCAAGCACAGGACCGCCCCACCGGTACGGGGGAGCCCGGTGGGGCGGCCGTCTCCAGAGTGCCACAGCGAAGGGCACGTTGGGGGCACGATCCCGTTAGCGGTACGCGATCCGGCCGACCGTCTTTCGCCGGCCGCCCGGGTCCGCGCGCCACCGGCCGTGAGGGCTCGCGGCCCGGTGCCTTGATTACACGCTCATGAACAGTCGGGCGTCCCGGGAATAGGTGCATGACGAATGGGCTTTCCGATGCTGTCGTCAGCTGCTGAGATCAACCGGAGCGAGGAGCCCATGCCCAAGGCCTGCGTACGCGATCGCCATGACGGACCCGGAACGGGAAGCCGACTTCTGATGCCCGCCGTCGGTGCCGCCGGACGGATCCCGGCAGCGGCACCCGAAGGGACCGGCACCACCGCGAGCGGGGAGGCGGCATGAGCTCCCTCGGTGACCCGACGCCCCTGGGCGAGGCGCATCCGCTGGACAATCCGGCCCGCGCCTCGCTGACCGGACCCCATGCCCACTTCGCGGAGCACCAGGGCCGCATCCTGCGCTACCCGCCCGACGTCACCCCGTGGCTCGCCCTGCCGGACCGGCCCGAGGCCCAGGACTGGGCCGATGTCGCCGCGCTCGCCGGGCCGGGTGCCTCCATCACCCTCACCGCCTTCCGGGAGCCGCCGCCGGACGACTGGGAGATCGTCTTCCAGGCCGAGGGCGTGCAGTTGGTGGACGACGGCGTGGACACCGCACCGGACCCGGAGGCGGTGCTCCTGGGCCCCGCCGATGTGCCGGAGATGCTGGAGCTCGTCGCGCGCACCCGGCCCGGCCCGTTCCTGCCGCGCACGGTCGAGCTCGGCACCTATCTGGGTATCCGCCGCTCGGGGGTGCTCGTGGCGATGGCGGGCGAGCGGCTTCACCCGCCCGGCTGGACCGAGATCAGTGGCGTGTGCACCGACGAGTCCGTACGCGGGGAGGGGCTCGCGACGCGGCTCGTCCGGGCCGTCGCCCACGGCATCGAGGAACGCGGCGAGACGCCCTTCCTGCACGCCGCCGCGTCGAACGTCAACGCCATCCGGCTCTACGAATCCCTCGGCTTCCGGCTGCGCCGCCGGACCTCGTTCCTCTCCGCGCTGGTCCCGGCGGAACCCGAGCGCCGCACCGACGCCAGGACCCCGGCCCGGGGGAAAGGTAGTTTGGAACAAGTGGGATGACACCGACAAAACGGCGAGAGGCCTTTCATGGTCATGGGGCTCCGGCTGCCGGCAGCGGCGCGCCGGACGGCGCTGCCCGGGACGGATCCGGGTGAGGCGGCGGCCGGTGCCTCCCGTGTCAGGAGCTGGGCGCTCGCCGTCGGGCTGGTGCTGCTGACCGCCATGGTCGTCCTCCTCGACGTCCTCACCGGCGAGGAACTGCCCATCATTCCGCTCCTGGTGGTCCTGCCCGCAATGGCCTCGGTCTTCTGCACGGTCCGCCAGACCGTCTGTGTGGCGCTGTGGGTCACGATTGTCGTGACCGGGTCCCTCATCGGGTCCGGAGGGGCGTTCTGGGACGTCACCTTCGTCATCGGCTTCACCGCGGTGGCCAGCGCCCTGGGAGTCGTCGCCTGCGCCGCCCGTATCCGCCACGCCAAGGAGATCGCCCGGCTGCGTTCGGCGGCCGTGGCACTCCAGAGACAGATCCTGCGGCCATTGCCCATCGTCACCGAGCAGGTCCGGGCGCACGGGATCTACGAGCCGATCGAGGAGGACCGCTTCGTCGGCGGCGACATCTACGAAGTCGTGCAGTCGCCCTACGGGACACGGGTCATCATCGGTGACGTCCAGGGCAAGGGGCTGCCCGCGATCGGAGCGGGCTTCGCCGCGCTCGGCGCCTTCCGCGAAGCGGCCGTCCGGGAGCCCGAGCTCACCAGGGTGGCCGACGCCCTGGAGGCCGCGGTGTCCCGGCACAACCAGTTCACCGCCGAGACCGGGGACACCGAGCGCTTCGTCACCGCCCTGCTGCTCGGATTCGACGGCGGCGACAGGGTGAGGGCCGTGAACTGCGGACACCTTCCGCCGCGACTGCTGCACGGCGGATCGGTGTCGAAGGTCGCCCTGCACCGGACGTCCGTACCTCTCGGGATGGCGGAGCTCAGCACCGAGGCGCGCGCCGCCGAGTGGGTCGACTTTCCTCGCGGCGCGGCGCTCCTGGTGTTCACGGACGGGGTGACCGA
The DNA here is from genome assembly GCF_036226745.1 of Streptomyces sp. NBC_00683. NCBI lineage: Bacteria > Bacillati > Actinomycetota > Actinomycetes > Kitasatosporales > Streptomycetaceae > Streptomyces > Streptomyces sp. NBC_00683. The sequence continues at coordinate 8,138,462 of NZ_CP109013.1, forward strand.
GGCCCGCGACTCCGGAGGGTCCTTCTACCCGCTGGACGAACGGCTCGCCGAGTGGGCGGGGCGTGACCCCCGCCAGGTGCTGGAGGCGCTCCAGGTGGACCTGGAGAATTTCTCCGGAGGGGTGCGCCGCGACGACGTGGCGGCGCTCGTCCTGAGCAGGCCGCAGGACACGGGCAGGCTGCGGGAGATGTCCGACGGTGACGCCGCACAGCGCCCCACAGGAGCGTTGAGCGACTACTGACCCCGTACGGGCCGCCCCGGGGGAGTCGGACGGCCTCTGCCTGCGCGGCACGGCCGGCCCGGAGGACCTCGAGCGCGGCACCGTGGACCCGGCGGCGGGAGCCTGGTTCCCGTAACAGGCCCTGGAACGCGTCAGGTTCGCGCAATCACCGGTCTTCCGACGCTGAGCCGATGAGGGACCTTCGAGCCCGACAGCCACGCCCACAGCCGACGGTGACGGCCCGGAGCGCACACCTCCGGGCCGTCGCCCCGCCCGAAAACCGACGGCGGTACCCGGCGGAGCGTGGTTACACTGGACCGCATGGGTTCGTACTACTTCTTTCTCTGATTCCCGGCCAGGACGCCGCCGCGCGACGCTGAGCGTCGCCGCGTGACCGACCCGGTCACGCAGTCGTGCCGCAGTCCTTCCCGCCGTCCGACACCCCTGCCCCGCAGCGCGTTCCACCGTGCGCCGCCGAGGGCCTGTCACCTCAGGGAAAGCACCCATGTCTCCCCAGCGCCATCGCGCCCAGTTGTCCATGAAAGACGTCTCCAAGGCCTACGGAGACCGATCCGTCCTCGACCAGGTGTCCCTCACCGTCCGTCCCGGCGAGAAGGTCGGCGTCATCGGCGAGAACGGTTCCGGGAAGTCCACCCTGCTCCGTCTGATGGCCGGGGCCGAGGCCCCGGAGAGCGGCGACATCACCGTCACCTTCCCCGGCGGCACCGGCTACCTCGCCCAGACCCTCACGCTCGACCCCGGCAGCACCGTCCAGGACACGATCGACGCGGCCCTCGCCGAACTGCGCACCCTGGAGCGCCTGATCGGCGAGGCCGAAGCGGCGATGTCCGACGGGAACCCCACCGAAGCGGAACTCGCCGCGTACGGCGACCTGTTGACGGCGTACGAGGAACGCGGCGGGTACCAGGCCGACGCCCGGGCCGACGCGGCCCTGCACGGCCTCGGTCTGGGCCACCTCGGCCGGGACCGCGGGCTCGGCACCCTGTCCGGCGGGGAGCAGTCCAGACTGGCCCTGGCCTGCGTACTCGCCGCGGCTCCGGAACTGCTCCTGCTCGACGAACCCACCAACCATCTCGACGTCGCCGCCGTCACCTGGCTGGAGGACCACCTCCGTGCCCACCGCGGCACCGTGGTGGCCGTCACCCACGACCGGGCGTTCCTGGAGCGGACCACCACCGTGATCCTGGAGGTCGACAGGGACCTGCGCGGCGTCTCCCGGTACGGGGACGGCTGGGACGGCTACCGCACAGCCAAGGCAGCCGCACGCCGTCGATGGGCGCAGGAGCACCAGGAGTGGCTGGCCGAGCTTGCCCGGACCGAGGAACTGGTGAGCGCGGCCGGTCAGCGTCTGGCCGGTACCGGCAAGGACCCGGGGCAGGGCTTCGGCAAGCACCGCAGATCACACGAAGCCAAGCTGTCCGGGCAGGTCAGGGCGGCCAGGACCCGCCTTGAGGCCCTGCGCCGCACGCCCGTGCCCGCGCCTCCCCGGCCACTGAGTTTCACGGTCGAACTCGCGACAGCAGGTGATCGGGAGGCCGGGGAGAACGGGAGCACCGAGCCGCTGGCCGAGCTCGATTCCGTCGTCGTCGGCGACCGCCTGGACCTGCCCGCGCTGCGCGTCGGCCCGGGGCAGAGACTCCTGGTCACCGGCCCGAACGGTGCGGGCAAGTCCACCCTGCTGCGCGTGCTGGCAGGGGACCTCGCCCCCGACGCCGGCACGGTCAGGCGCCGGGCACGGATCGGCTACCTCCCGCAGGAACTCCCCGTCAGGCCCACGCGCCGCTCGCTGCTCGCCACGTTCGCCGCAGGACGGCCCGGGTTCGCCGACGAGCACGCCGAGGACCTGCTGGCGCTCGGCCTCTTCCGTCCCGAAGACCTGACCGTCCCCGTTGCCGCACTCTCCATCGGGCAGCAGCGCAGACTCGCCCTGGCGAGACTGGTGACCAGGCCGGCCGATCTGCTGGTCCTGGACGAGCCGACCAACCACATCGCGCTGAGCCTCGTCGAGGAACTGGAGGCGGCACTCGCCCAGTACCGGGGCGCCGTCGTCGTCGTCTCGCACGACCGCAGCTTCCGCGGCCGCTTCACGGGTGACCGCCTCGAACTGCGGGCGGGCCGTCCGGTGACCGGCGCCGGGAGCCGCGCCTTCGCGGCCTACGGCTCCGACGGCGCCCGTCCGTCCCGGACGTAATCGCGCAGCCGGTCGACGAAGACGCGCTGGCCCGCCACCAGGCGTTCTGCGGCCTCGTCCGGTGTGCACCAGGCGAACCGGTCCAATTCCGGGAACTCCCGCTGCACACCGGACCCTCTGGGCCACTCCATGGTGAACGTCCCCGGAACCGCCTCCGCGGGATCCAGTTCGGCCTCCACGGCCCAGATGGTCACGGTCTTGCCGCTCGACTGACGCGCCTCGCCCAGTGACACCCACGCGCCGTCCGGTACCGGCAGCCCCAGCTCCTCCTCGAACTCCCGCCGGGCGGCTGCCGCCGGCTCTTCCCCGGGTTCGTACTCGCCCTTGGGGATCGACCAGGCAGCCGCCTCGCGGCCCGCCCAGAAGGGACCGCCCATGTGCCCGATCAGCACGTCGACGTCCCGTCCGTCCCCGGTCGCCCGGTAGAGCAGAACACCCGCACTGCGCCTTGATGTCGGCATGTCGCCAAGTCTGCCCGGCGGTGTTCCCGAAGGCCACCGGCGAACGCCCGTTCGGCCGAGCGCCGAGCCGCCCGGCACCGACGGTCACTCCTTCGCCGCCGGCTGTTTCTCCTGATGTCCTCGTTGTCCTCTGGTGCGGCACCGTACACCCGGCCATGCTGTCCGCCGACAGCGCTTACTGCCGGCGCAACCAGCTCTGCACCAGGAGGACTTGTGGGCCCAGGCATACTCGGCACCGCAGTGCGGCCACTCGTGCTGCTCGCGACGGTGACCGCGATGGCGTTCGGGGCCATGGCGCCCGCAGCCGCCGATTCGAATCCGGATCCGCGTCCCCGCAACTCCGCCGAGATCCTCAGACCGGTCGCCCCGCCGCCCGCGAGCAGTCCGTCCGGAGGGGCGAGAGCCGTCGTGGACGGCGACGGCATCGAGACCGCCCGGAGTTCCCGCCCACTCGCCCCCGGCATCCGGCTCAGCTCCTACGACCGGCTCGAGTCCGACAAGTGGCTGCGGGTCGACACCCTCTCGGTCGACCTGGACGCCGGAGCCCGCGCCGACTACCTCTCGGCCGGCAAGGTCGCGGAACGGCGAACCGTCTCCGAACTCGCCGCCGGGCACGACCCGGGTCAGGGCCGGCGCACCGTGGCCGCGATCAACGCGGACTTCTTCGACATCAACCAGACCGGAGCGCCGCAGGGCCCCGGAATCAAGGACGGCAGCCCGGTGCACTCGCCCGCCCCGGGCGTCAACCGTGCTGTGGGCATCGGTCCGGAGAACGCGGGACGGGTTCTGCAGCTGTACTTCGAGGGAAGCCTGACGCTTCCCTCCGGGCAGCATCCTCTCGCCGCGTACAACGCCGCGAACGTACCCGCCGGGGGAGTGGGCGCCTACACCTCCGCCTGGGGCAGCGCGGACCGCGCCCTGACCGTCGACGACGCGTCCCCCGTCGCCGAGGCAGCCGTACAGGGCGGCAGGGTCGTCTCCGTGTCGGCCACTCCGGGGTCGGGACCCGTGCCCGACGGCACCACCGTCCTCGTCGGACGCGAGGCCGGAGCGGCCCTGCTGACCGCCCTGAAGCCCGGTGACCCCGTCGCCATGGAGTACCGGGCACGCACCGACGGCGGAGCCGTGCCGCGCACCGCCGTCGGCGGCAGGGAGCTCCTGGTCGTCGACGGTGCCGCCCAGAACCACGACGCCGAGGGCAACAACACGGCCGCGCCCCGCACCGCGGTCGGCTTCTCCAAGGACGGCCGCACCATGCAGGTCGTCACGGTCGACGGCCGCCAGACCGACAGCGGCGGTGTCACGCTCACCGAGCTGGGCCTGATGATGCGTCAGGCCGGTTCGTACAGCGCGCTCAACCTGGACGGCGGCGGCTCCTCGACGCTCGTCGCCCGCGAGCCCGGAAGCGACACGCTCCAGGTGGAGAACAGCCCGTCCGACGGGAGCGAGCGCACCGTACCCAACGGCCTCGCCCTCACAGCGCCCGACGGCAGCGGCAGCCTCCAGGGATTCTGGGTGGAGACCCGCACACCCGCCGGCGCCGCCCCCGGCGCCGACCCCGTCAGGGGCGGCCACCCCGAGCGCGTCTTCCCGGGCCTGACGCGACAGCTCACCGCCGCCGGATTCGACGAGACGTACGGGCCCGCCCGAGGCACTCCGCGCTGGCGCACCGCAGCCCCGGCCATCGGCAGCATCGACTCCCACGGCACCTTCACCGCCCGCCGCAGCGGCACGACCGACGTGCGGGCCGAACGGGCCGGCGCCCACGGCGCCACGCAGCTCACCGTCCTGGACCGGCTGGTCCGGATCCAGCCCACGACGGTCCGGGTCGGCCTCGCGGACACGCAGGCCACCGGCACCTTCGGCATCGTGGGCCTCGACGCCCACGGCACCAGCGCACCCGTGGAGCCGGACGACGTCACCCTCGACTACGACCGGGCCCTGTTCGACATCGACGACGACGGCCGGGGCTCATTCACCGTCAGGTCCCTCACGGGCAGCGGTGCGGGACAGATCAAGGCCACCGTCCAGGGCGTCGGCACCACTCTCGCGGTGAGTGTCGGGCTCGCCGAGCAGGCGGTGTCGGCCTTCGATGACGCCGGATCCTGGAAGTTCAGCCAGGCCAGGGCTGCCGGCTCCCTCGCCGCGACACCCGACGGGCACACCGGCACCGGACTGCGGCTCACCTACGACTTCACCCTGTCGACCGCGACGCGCGCCGCCTACGCCGCGCCGCCGCAGCCCGTTCCCGTACCCGGCCAGCCCCAGTCGTTCACCCTGTGGATCAAGGGCGACGGCAACGGCGCCTGGCCGACACTGCACCTCAAGGACGCCGCAGGCTCGGACCAGTTGCTGCGCGGCCCCTACGTCACCTGGACGGGCTGGCGCCAGGTCACCTTCGCCGTACCGCAGGGCGTGGCGATGCCGCTGTCCGTGTACCGCTTCTATCTCGCCGAGACGGCGGCCGCCCGCCAGTACACCGGCGAGATCGTCATCGACGACCTGTCCGCCCAGGTTCCGCCGACCGTCGAGCTTCCCGAACAGACAGCCCCCGCAGACCCGTTGATCGACCCTGCGGCCGTCACCGAACGCAGGGACTGGCAGTTCGCGGTGATGTCCGACGCCCAGTTCGTCGCCCGCGACCCGGACAGCGCGATCGTCCGGCAGGCCCGTCGCACCCTGCAGGAGATCAAGGCCGCACAGCCGGACTTCCTGGTCGTCAACGGAGACCTCGTCGACGAGGGATCACCCGCGGACCTGGCCTTCGCCCGCCGCGTCCTCGAGGAGGAACTCGGGGACGCGCTGCCCTGGTACTACGTACCGGGCAACCACGAGGTGATGGGCGGGAAGATCGACAACTTCATCACCGAATTCGGCCCCGCCCAGCGCACGTTCGACCACAAGGGCACCCGCGTCATCACGCTCGACACGTCGAGCCTCAGCCTGCGCGGCGGGGGCTTCGCCCAGATCAAGGAGCTGCGCGCGCAGCTGGACGCGGCAGCGAAGGACTCGTCGGTCGGCTCCGTCATGCTGATCGAGCACGTACCGCCGCGCGACCCCACCGTGCAGAAGGGCAGTCAGCTCGGCGACAGGAAGGAAGCGGCTCTCGTCGAACAGTGGCTCGCCGGATTCCGCCGCACCACGGGCAAGGGCGCGGCCCTGATCGGCAGCCATGTGGGCGTCTTCCACGCCTCGCACGTCGACGGCGTCCCGTATCTGATCAACGGGAACTCCGGCAAGGCGCCGGCAGGGCCGGCGGACGAGGGAGGCTTCACCGGCTGGAGCCTGATCGGCGCCGACCGCGTGTCGCCCGCCGAACGGGCGACGGCGCGCCACCGGCCGTGGCAGGGCGGACCCGACTGGGTCTCGGCCCAGACGCGCGCCCACGTCGACGCCCTGACCCTCGACGCGCCGTCCGTGATCGGCACGGGAGAGCGCACGAAGGTCGGCGCGAGCGTCACCCAGGGGTCGAGGACCGTGCCGGTCGCCTTCCCGCTCAGCGCCGACTGGACGGGCTCCCCGAATCTCCACATCGGCGGACCGGACGGCGCTCGCGGTCGTCACGTCGCGGCGCTGGACACTGTCACCGGCACGCTCACCGCACTGCGGCCGGGCACCGTCACGCTCGCGGTGAGTGTGAACGGAACGACCCGGCAGGTGCGGATCGAGGTCGCTGCCGGGGCGGTGCTCGCCCCGGCAGCCTGAGCCACCACCGGTGCGGCACCCTGGGGAGGGTGCCGCACCGGTGCCGCAACCCAAGGTGCGGCCGGGGCTCCACCGCGCCCGGTCCGGTCAGACGCGCTGATCTCCGGCCTTCTGGACGGATTCCTCGCCGCGGCTGACGGGTACGCCGACCGGTGCGGCGGTGGCCGCCGGTGAACCCGCCTTCGAGGGAAGGTGGTTGAAGAGGATGTTCAGGACGATGGCCGTCAGGCAGCCCGCGCTGATCCCGCTGTGCATCACCGTCTGGAACCAGTCCGGGAACTGGTCGTAGAGCGTGGGCACCCCGACCGGCAGCACACCCATCGCCACCGAGACGGCGACGATCGTCAGGTTGTGGTTGTCCTTGAACTCGACCTGGGCGAGGGTCCGCAGGCCGCTCGCCGCGACGGTCCCGAACATCACCAGGCCCGCACCACCCAGCACAGGAGCCGGAATCGCCGCGATCACGGCGCCCAGCTTGGGCAGCAGCCCGAGCAGGACGAGGATCCCGCCCGCCGCGGCGACCACCCAGCGACTGCGGACCTTGGTCATGCCGACGAGGCCCACGTTCTGGGCGAACGCCGTGTAGGGGAAGGTGTTGAACACGCCGCCGAGGACCGTGGACAGACCGTCGGCCCGCAGGCCGTCGGCCAGGGCGCGCGGCTCGACCTTGCGGTCGGTCATCTCGCCGACGGCGATGAAGTCCCCGGTCGTCTCCGTCATCGTCACCAGGGCCACCACCAGCATCGCGATGACGGCCGAGGCGTGGAACGTCGGAGCGCCGAAGTGGAAGGGCGTGCTGATGCCCACCCAGTGCGCGTCCCCGACCCCGCCGAAGTCCGTGAACCCGAACGGCACCGACACCGCCAGGCCGACCGCGATACCGATCAGCACGGCGATCCTGCTCAGGAAGGCCGGCGCGAAGCCCTGGACCGCCAGTACGACGACCAGGACGAAGCCCGCCAGGGCGAGGTTCTTCGGGGCGCCGAAGTCGGGCGCACCCGCGCCGCCGGCCACCCAGTTGCCGGCCACCGGCAGCAGCGAGACACCGATGATCAGGATCACCGTGCCCGTCACGAGCGGCGGGAAGAACCTCAGCAGCCGGCCGAACACCGGGGCGAGGAGGACGATCGCGAGTCCGGCGACGATCACGGATCCGTAGATGGCGGGCAGCCCGCCGCCCTCCGTGCCGATCAGCACCATCGGCGAGACGGCAGCGAACGTACAGCCCTGCATGATCGGCAGACGCACACCGAAGCGCCAGAAGCCGACGCACTGGATGAGCGTCGCCACCCCGCAGATCAACAGGTCCGCGGTGATCAGATAGGCCAGATCGGCGGGCGGCAGTTTCATCGCGCCGCCCACGATCAACGGCACGGCCACCGCGCCGGCGTACATCGCGAGCACATGCTGCAGCCCGAAGGCCGCCAGTTGGCGTATCGGTGGGACCGCGTCGACGGGATGTACGGGTGTTGCGGACACCATGGGGCGCTCCAAGGACGGGCGGGGACGGAGAAGGTCCAACAGCACGAGACCGTAAGGGCTTTAAACAATTTGTTGATTGCGTGCTTGTTGCCGGGATGTGTCGTACCCGACGGGTCCCGCGCGACCCGTCCGCGAGACGTCCGGCTCGGGGAGGCGCGGGAAGTGTTACGGAGGGGCTCTTGTGGAGAGTCCCAGCAGCCCCATAGGTTCCACGCCGGAGCAAGAACTGGGAGCGCTCCCATCATCGGGTCCTACCGAAAGGACATCATGAAGAGCCTCATCGTCTCTCTCAGGTCCGCACGGAGCGCCGTGACGGCGTTACTCGTGGCGCTGGCCTCGCTCGCGGCGCTCGGCACGGTCGCGACGCCCGCTCACGCCGACACCCTGATCTGCGACCAGTACGGCACGGCCGTGATCCAGGGGCGGTACGTGGTTCAGAACAACCGCTGGGGCACCGCGGACGAGCAGTGCGTCAACGTGACCGCGAACGGCTTCACCGTCGACCGGGCCGGCGGGTCGGTTCCGACGAACGGGGCGCCCAAGTCGTACCCGTCCGTCTTCAACGGCTGCCACTACACGAACTGCTCGCCCGGTACCGCGCTTCCGGAGCGGCTGAGCTCGATCAGCAGCGCGCCGAGCAGCATCTCGTACGCCTACGTCGACAACGCCGTCTACAACGCGTCCTACGACATCTGGCTCGACCCGGAGCCGAAGACCGACGGAGTCAACCGGACCGAGATCATGATCTGGTTCAACCGGGTGGGGCCCATCCAGCCGATCGGCTCGCAGGCGGGCACCGCCTCCGTCGCCGGCCGCACCTGGGAGGTCTGGACCGGGAGCAACGGCGGCAACGACGTGATCTCCTTCGTGGCGCCGTCCGCGATCAGCAGCTGGACCTTCGACGTCATGGACTTCGTCGACCAGACCGTTGCCCGGGGCATGGCCCAGCCCTCCTGGTACCTCACCAGCGTCCAGGCAGGGTTCGAGCCCTGGCAGAACGGCGCCGGCCTCGGAGTGACCTCCTTCTCCTCGGCCGTCAACACGGGTGGCGGCACGGAGAACCCGGGTGAGCCGCAGGTCCCCGGCACCTGCCGCGTGGCCTACGGAACGAACTCGTGGTCGGGCGGGTTCACTGCCGACGTCGCGGTCAGCAACACCGGAACCGCACCTGTCGACGGCTGGAAGCTCGGCTTCACCCTGCCGTCGGGACAGAAGGTCACCCAGGCCTGGAACGCGGCCCTCTCGCCGTCCTCGGGCGCGGTGACCGCGGCCGATGTGGGCTTCAACGGCCGGATCGCCGCAGGCGGCACCCAGTCGTTCGGCTTCCAGGGTACGTACTCGGGTGCCTTCACCGAGCCCCAGCAGTTCACGCTCAACGGCGCGGTCTGCACGGTGACCTGAACGCGCGGGTGATGCCTGGCAGGCCGCCCCGCCCCGCGCGGGACGGCCTGCCTCCGCTCACACCTTGCGGTAGTCGTACGCGTCCACGGCCGCCGCCTCCACCGCGGCCAGATCGCCCCCCGCCGACGCGGTCACCAGTGCGGCGACCGCGCCCTCGACGAACGGCGCGTCCACCAGCCGCGCACCGTCGGGCAGTTGGTCACCCTCGGCCAGCATGGCCTTCACCGTCAGGACCGCGCTCCCGAGATCGACGAGCAGCGCTACCCCCGCACCCCTGTCCACCGACCTCGCAGCCCCGGCGATCAGCTCCGCGCTCGTCCCGAGCCCTCCGGCGGAGGTGCCCCCGGCCGCAGCCACGGGGGCGGTGGCCCCACCGGCCGCCAGCTCCTTGGCCAGCTCCACGACGGCCTCCGCCACCGGGCCGCTGTGCGACACCAGGACGATCCCGACCTGCTTCTCCTCGCTCACGCGTCTCCTCCGCCGCTCGTCTCCGCGGCCTCGGCGAGCGCCGCGACCAGGAGCGCCGAGGACGTCGCGCCCGGATCCTGATGTCCGATGCTGCGCTCGCCCAGGTAGCTGGCCCTGCCCTTGCGCGCCTGCAACGGCACGGTCGCCAGCGCACCTGCCTGAGCCGCGTCCCGGGCCGCCGCGAACGACACCCCCAGTGCGTCGACGGCAGGCAGCAGCGCATCGAGCATCGTCTTGTCCCCGGCCTGAGCACCGCCCAGCTGAGCCACAGCGGCGACGCCCGCACCGAACGCCTCGGCCAGTTGACCGGGAGTCACCTCGGGCGTCTCGCCCAGCGCCTTTCCGGTACGCCGCAGCAGCGTCCCGTACAGCGGTCCGGACGCCCCGCCCACCGTCGAGATCAACTGCCGCCCCACGAGCGTCAGCACGCCCCCGGGTGTTGCGGGAGGATCCTTCTCCAGTACCGCGGTCACCGCGGTGAAGCCGCGCTCCATGTTGCTTCCGTGATCGGCATCCCCGATCGCGGCGTCGAGGTCGGTCAAACGGCTCGCCTCACGCCGGACTGCCGCCGCGGTGGCGGCCATCCAGCGAAGGAAGAAGTCGGTGTCGAGCACATGATCTCCTGTTTCCTCACGCACGCCGGGCACTCACCGGCCCCAGCGGAGCGCAGACGTCTGCACCGGCGCGTCCCAGAGCCGTAGCATCTCCTCGTCCACCTGACAGAGCGTCACCGAGCAGCCGGCCATGTCGAGCGACGTCACGTAGTTCCCCACCAGCGTACGAGCCACGGCCACGCCCCGCTCGGCCAGCACCCGGTGTACCTCGGCATTGAACCCGTACAGCTCCAGCAGCGGTGTCGCGCCCATCCCGTTGACGAGGGCCAGCACGGGACCGTTCGGCCGCAGATCCTCCAGCACCGCGTGGACGGCGAAGTCGGCGATCTCTCCCGACGTCATCATCGGGCGCCGCTCCCGACCCGGCTCGCCGTGGATCCCGATGCCCAATTCGAGCTCCCCACCGGGGAGATCGAACGTCGGGCTGCCCTTCGCCGGAGTGGTCACCGCGCTGAGCGCCACCCCGAAGCTCCGGGAGGACTCGTTCACCTGCCGCGCCACGGCCTCCACCCGGTCCAGCGGCGCACCCTCGTCGGCGAGGGCACCGGCGATCTTCTCGACGAACACCGTCGCGCCCGTGCCGCGACGGCCCGCCGTGAACGTGCTGTCGGTCACCGCCACGTCGTCATCGACCAGGACCCGGGCGACCCGGATGCCCTCCTCCTCGGCGAGCTCGGCCGCCATGTCGAAGTTGAGCACGTCACCCGTGTAGTTCTTGACGACGAACAGCACCCCCTCACCACTGTCGACCGCGGCGGCGGCCCGCACCATCTGATCGGGCACGGGGGAGGTGAAGACCTCGCCGGGACACGCGGCGGACAGCATCCCCGGCCCGACGAACCCCGCATGCAAGGGTTCGTGCCCGGACCCGCCGCCGGAGACGATCCCCACCTTCCCGGCCACGGGCGCGTCGCGCCGCACGACCAGACGGTTCTCGACATCCACGGTGAGCTCGGGGTGGGCGGCGGCGATGCCGCGAAGCGCGTCCGCGACGACGGTCTCCGGCACGTTGATGAGCATTCTCAACGGTATCTCCCAGCAGGGTTGTCAGACGGGGCTCTGACCAGTGTCTTTGCGGGTCGTACGATGTGGCGCGAGTTGCTGATCCTGACTGCCCGAGCCCCCGACGACGGGTTCCGGCGGGGCTGGTGCCGACTGTACTGATGTGCCGTCAGTGATGCCCGGAGGCTTGGACGGGGCTCGTCGCCGGAGGCGGGAAGGCTGGACGCGGGCCTCGGGTGGGGACCGCGGTTGCGTGTGCGGTCACCCAGGGTGGCAGGCTGGCGGGGTGCTGATCAAGGGATACGACTGCGGCCCGCTGGTTGCGGGGGAGTCGCTGGCGGCTCGCCCGGGCTTCTGGTCGAACTACCTCATGGCGATGTGCGCCGACGTAGTCGGTGCCGAGCGTCCTGTTCCGGAGTGGTTCGGCGACGACGGCGCCGATGCCGATGCCCTGTCCGAGATCCTCCTCGATCCCGGACGCTGGCCCGTGTTCCGGCTGCCCGCGGCAGACGGGTCCGGAGTCGTCGTGGTCTACCGCAACATGGTCGGCGACTACGCCATCGACTACCTCCTCACTCACCCGGGGCGGAGCTACGCACAGCAGATCGCCACCTGGGAAGGAGGGTTCTCGGGGGTCGGGCTCACCTGGAACCAGCTGGTCCACATAGCCGACAACCCCGCTCCCGCGGCCGAAGGGGTCGAGGAGCCCGCCGCCCGACTCCTGCTCGCCCTTCCCCTTCTCAATGACATGCACTGCCCGGAGTCGGCGCATGCACGGCTCACCGCCGCCCTGACCGCGACAGGCTCCCCCCGAGCCACCGCCCCGGACACAGCGGGGCTGCTGGTTGCGCACCTGACGGGGAGAGCCCACCACGACCGCACGTGGGGCTCGCCGCTCAGCGGTACCTGAGGTACCCCTGAGCCGCTATTGGGCGTGCTGTCGGCGCACCAGCTCGGTGATCCAGACGGGCGCGAACGGAGAGGTGCAGCCCGGGGAAGTCGGGTAGTCCTTGAGCACTTCGAGACGCTCACCGATGTCGATCGCTCGGGCGCGGTGCTCGGCGTGCTCGATCCCGATCTGAGCCAGGCAGTGGTTCATCGCCCACTGCAGGCGGTCCGGGGCGTCCTTCATCTCCGCCTCGATGACGTCGAGCAGTCCTGAGAGGTCGAGGCCCTCGGGCTTCTTCGCCACGCGTTCGGTGGTCAGTGCCCAGCCGGCACTCGCGACCACTGGATCCGGATCGGCGAACCAGACCAGGCGCAGCTCTTCGGAATGCGGGTTCTTCTTCACCACGTAGTTCACGAGCCAGTCGTGCACCTTGGGCGTGCGCGCTTCGCGCAGCATGGCGTCCAGATCGTCGCGCTCGAACGCCTTCGGGCGGCAGATCAGAATCGCCAGCAGCCTCGCCGCGGTGTCACCCGTCCCCCAGAGCCCGCACGCGAGATCCTGCTGCGTCTTCAGCCGCTTCGCGAGGGCGCGCAGCTTGCTGAGGTTCACACCGTGGTCGTCACCGTGCTTCTCGTTCACCGCGCGCGCTTTCGGGTCCTCGAGCTCGGCCAGCTCGGCCATCACCTCGGCCACCGTCGTCCCGGCCACCTGAGCCTCCTGTCCGTTCACGTGCGAGTTTCAGCCTACGACGGACGCCCGCCTCCTGTCGTACACGCTGCGGTGTCATGACCGCGGCAGGGGTCGGTCATCGCCCACCGGTCTGAAGTCCCAGCACAGCCTCTGCTCCTTGTCCACCACGGGCGTGTGGCCGTCGAGGGGCCGGTTGGTCTCGAGCGACGTGGCTATCGCCTCCATGAGCACCGGCAGGGACGTCCACATCTCGTGAGATCCGCGCACGATGCCCTGCTCGGCCTCGGCCTGGTGGACGCGTCCCCGGTCTGTCTCGGCACGGTGGTCCAGTACGAGGCACCCCCCACGAACGTCCCGCGCGACGGGAATCAACTGCGGATGTCCGTACAGGACGTTGCTGACCCCGGTCTTCATGAAGTCGTAGTCCGCCTCGTCACCTTCCTCGTCCGCCGTGCGCTTGTCGTGGAAACCGGTGAAGAGCTGCCACTCGGCCGCTATCTCGCGTGCACCCATCGGCCGGTAGAACCCTGGCAGCAGCGAGACGCGCCGGTCGAGGAGACCGTCGTGCCGCGACAACGACGACACCAAGGGTTTCAGCAGTGGGCGGCCGATGACGCGTTCTGCCGCGGCGATGTCCGCAGGATCCGCGGGCGGAGCCAGCGCGGCGCAGGTCGCCGGGGCGTGCTCGGCGAGCCAGTTCTCGACGAGCGTCCACGACTTACTGATCGGTGCGGTCATGGCACGGCATCCTGCCACCCGGTGCCGACAACCTCCCGGGAACGAACGATCATGCCGAGGGCGCAGGTCACAGCGTAGATACTTCGGTACGCAGAGCGCTTCTCCCGTCGTATCCTCTGTGCGATGGCATGGGGGAAGCGGCGGATCGCCGTGTGGGCGCTGGCGGCGGTCGCCGCCACGGTCGGCGCACGCTGGGGACACCAGGTGGCGCAGCACCGGCTCTTCCGGTTCGGCCCGCATGACCAGCCTGTCTACGACGTCGAACACAACGCCGTCTACGAGCCAGGTCTGGCCGCCTGGCGTGATCTCACCACGTACGAGCTGCACCGGTACACGCCCGACTCACCGCTGATGCCGTACTGGCTGCCCCTGTTCGGGGCCGGCTGCTTCGCGTTCTTCGTCTTCGCGGTGAGCTGGACCGTCACGCACCGGCGGCTGGTGGGGCACGCCTATCTCGCCTTCGTCCGGCAGCCGGTGGCGATGCCGCTCAAGTTCCTTGCTGTGCTGGGCATGTTGGGGCTCTCGGTCACGCTGCCCTTCCTGCCCGAGGGCGAGGACTTCGAGGAACTCCTGTCGGACCGGACGACGGCGAACTTCCTCGGCGTCACCTTCGGCGTCCAGGTACTGGTCCCGGCCGTGCTGGCGTTCGTCCCGTGGTGGGCGGACCGGATGCTCGGGCTGCTGGTCATCGCGGTCCGCGCCATGGCAGCCCTACCCGGCCGCCACGCAGCCGGCCCCGGGACGCAGGACGCCCTGCGCGGGGTCGTCCAGCAGGCCGAACGGTTCCAGCTGTCCGGTACCCGCGACTTCGCCTCCATAGCCTGGTTCCTGCGGACCGAGGCGCTGATCAACCTCCTCGCGGAGCGGGGGAACGACGCGGCGGCGCTGGACGACCTGCTGAGAGACGGCCCCACCGCGTTCGGCGCTCAGCCCCGGCACTCGATCGACCGGCTCATGCTCGCACTGGGATGGCCGGCGCTCGAAACGAACGTGGCACGGGCATTCGTCCTCCGCTACGAGTGGACCGGGGCGGTGGTCAACCTGGACCGTGCGATCGCCGTTCTCGACCGGCTCGCCGCGAAGCCCCGCCCCTGGTTCTGGTTCACCTTCGCCCGATGGTCCTTCGTCTGCCTGAACCTGACCTGGGCGCTCAGGCACCGCTACGAGCTACGCGGGGACCCCGCCGACCTCGACCGGGCGCTCGCCCTCGTACGGCGCGTGGGCCGCCGGTATCCGAACCGGGTGCACGGCCGTGTCAGCGAGCTGGAGCTGCTCCGCTACCGCGCCACGGCGGACCCGGGGGCGCTGGCCGCCGCCATCCGGGCGGGCCGGCGCGCCGCGCCCGACCCCGACACGGTCCGGGCGCTCCTCGAACGGTTCGCCCGCGACGGCGACGAACGGGACCTGGCCGAGGCCCATGAGCTGGCCGCGCGCCTCGTGGACGAGAAGGGCCCCGGTCACCCGTGGCATGCCGCGTGCCTGATCGTCCACGCCTCGGTGCTCTCCGCATCCGGCAGGATCGACGCAGCCGCCAACTCCCTTCGAGAGGCGGCCGGCAGCGCCTCCTCGCCCCTGCAGGCGCGGCTGGCCGCCGCCATGAGCCTCGGCGAACTCGGCACCGGAGGAGCCCTGGCCGTCGAGGGCTACGGGGCAGCGGTCGAGCTCCTGCCTCAGCTGGCGTGGATCGGACTGCGCCGCGACGACCAGCGGTGGCTGCTCCGGCGCTGGCAGGGGGTGTCGACGGCCGCCGCCGCGGCCGCGATCGCCGTCGGCCGGGTGGAGTACGCGGTCGAGATCCTGGAACACGGGCGCGCCGTCATGTGGGGCCAACTCGCCCGGCTGCGGGACGGAGTCGAGGGCGTCCGCACCGCCGACCCCGCCCTGGCGCGACGCCTCGACGAGATCCGTGCCGAACTCGACGTGCCCGACGAGCCCCGATGGCACCTCGACGAGGGCGGCGCCGACGTGGAGCGGCGCATCCGCCTCGGCAGGGAGTGGAACGAACTCTCCGCACGCCTGGGTTCGGCCGGCCGGCGGGACTACCACGAGCTCTCCGGAGCCGCCGTGAACGGGCCCGTCGTCGTGGTCAACGCGAGCCCGCTGCGGTGCGACGCGATAGTCCTGCTCCCGGACGGCGAACCCGTCCTCGTGCCGCTCGACGGGCTCGACCATGGCGAACTGGTCGCATGGGCCGAGCAGTCCGTCGACCCCAACGGGCGCCACCAGGCGTTACTCAACGTCATATCCGCACGCCTGTGGGACGACCTGGCGGTTCCCGTGCTGCGCGCCGTCACCCCCCACCTGCGGGACGGGCGGCGGATCTGGTGGTGTCCGACCGGACCGCTGGCCGCCCTGCCCATCCACGCAGCGGGCCACCACACCCGGCCCGGCGGCCCCGCCCTGCTCGACGAGGTCGTCTCCTCCTACACCCCCACCATCAGCGCACTGCTCAGGTCGGCCGAGCGAGTCGTGGAGCCCCGCCGGAGACTCGTCGTCGCCGCGACCCGGACCCCCGACAGGCCCGACCTGCCGGCCGTGGAACAGGAGGCCGAGGAGTACCTGCAGCGCTTCCCCGACGCGGTGCCGCTCAATCCCGCACGCGTCGCCGACGTCCTCGCGCAGCTGGGCGGCGCCCACTGGGTGCACTTCGCCTGCCACGCCGACGCCTCCGGACTGGCCGTGGCCGACGGCGTCGTCTCGCTGGAGGAGCTGGCCGATCTCCGGCTGGACGACGCCGAGTTCTGCTACCTGTCCGCCTGCAGCACCGCCGCCCCGGACCCGCGCGCCTACGACGAGGCCGTCCACCTGGCCGCCCTGCTCCACCTCCAGTCGTTCGTCCACGTCGTGGGCACCCTGTGGGAGGTCGACAGCGACAAGGCCCTCCACGCGGCACGGGAGGTGTACCGGACACTGACCGAGCACGGCGCACCTGACGGCGCACGTGCTGCCCAGGCCGTCCACAACGCGGCGCAGTCCCTGCGCCGCGCCGCCCCGCGCGACGTCGACGTCTGGTCTTCCCTGCTGCACATCGGACCGTAGAGGAGTGATTCGCATGTCCATCCGCGTGCGCTTGCCCTGGCAGCGACGCCCTCGTCGGAATGCCCCCGACGCCGAGGCCCGCCGACCGGCCCCCACCGAGGAACAGGCAGCCCTGGGGTGGCTGTGCGCCAACCTTCCCGGCCTCAGACAGAAGGCTGACCGGTTCGGATGGCGGGCCGACCTCGACAGGGAGCTCGCCGAGGTCCGCGAGGGCAAGGCCGCCACCGAGGCCCTGAGCGAACTCCGGCTCCGTCGCGAGGGATCCCGCGCCTCCGGACTCCCGGCCGGTGAGACCTGGCAGGAGCGCCCCGTCATCGAAGGATTCCGGTGCCCGCACGGCCGCTGCCCCGCACGGGGACGCAATGCCGACGCCACGGAACCGCGCTGCCATCTCGACGGGACCCCGATGCTCTCCGAGGACGGTGGCTGATGGACGGCATCCTCTCCGACCTCGGCAAACGCATAGCCGACCGCTGGTTCGCCTTCCTGATCCTGCCCGGCGTGCCCTTCGCCGCGACCGTGGTCGTCGCCTGGGCGATGGCACCCTCCGGAGCCGCACACGCCCTCGACGTCGACGTCCTGGTCCGGCGCCTGGACGCGCTCGCCGGCACGGCCCGGAGCACCAAGGGTGTCGTTGTCGGCTGCCTGCTCCTTGCCGGGGTCGCCGTGACCGCCGTACTCGTCAGGGAGATGAGCCTGGTCGTGAACCGGCTCTGGACAGGCAGGTCGGTCCTCCTGTGCCGCCTCATGGGCCCCGGCATCCGGCGCCGCCGCCGGCTCGCCCTGGACACCGCCCGGCGCGGCGGCTACGCCTCGCCGGACCGCTACCTGCCCCACCGCGCCACCTGGATCGGCGACCGCTTCGCCCTCGTGGACGAGCGGGTGGCCGTGCAGTACGGCGTATCCCTCGCCAGGGTGTGGCCCCGCCTCTGGCAACTCCACAGCGACCGAACCCCCAAGGTCGTCTCCGCCGCGTGGGACGACTACGCTGCCGCGACCGTCCGCGTCGCCTGGGCCCTGCCCTACCTGGTCGTGTCCGTCTTCTGGTGGCCGGCCGCCCCGCTCGCCCTCGCCCTGGTGCTCCTCGGCTGGTCCCAGGGGCGCCGCGGCGCCGACGACTTCTGCGTCAGCTGCGAAGCCGCCATCGATGTCCAACTCCGGCGCCTGGCACACATCGTGGGCGTACCACTGCCCCATCGGCGCGTGACCACGGTGGAAGGCCGGCAGATCGACGGCATCCTCGCCAAGGGCGCCTACCTGCCCCGAACCGAGCCGCCCGCCCCGCCCGCACCCTGACCTTGACGCCCCCTCACCCCGGCCGCCCGGCACGTCGACGGTGAGGGCGCTCCCGCGCGTTGCCGGCACGGGGGCTGTGGCTCGGTGGCAGGCTGCAGGGTGCGAGCACAGTGCGCCACGGGCTGTGCGCCACGGGACATGCCTGCAGCTTTCGAAGGAGCAATGATGGAAGCCACCCGCATCACAGTGAATCTCCGTGTGCCGGACATCGCGGCCGCCCGTGACTTCTACACCGGCTATCTCGGCCTGAGCGTCGAGGACTTCAATCTGGGCTGGGTCGCCCGCTACCGGTCGCCCCACGGAGGTGCGGAGCTCCAGCTCCTCACCCGCGACGCCACCGCACCCCAGGACCCCGTCGCCTCGGTCAGGGTCGGTGCGGGTGTCGACGACGCGTACGCCGAGGCACGACGGCGCGGGTACGAGATCGTGCACCCGCTCACCGACGAACCGTGGGGCTTGCGCCGGTTCTTCGTCCGCGCACCTGACGGCAACATCCTGAACATTGCCGGCCACGTGGACGTCTGACCGGCGACGAGCGGCATGCGCCGGTGACCACCCGTGCCGTCAGTCCCAGGGGCGGGTGTCCTGCGTGGGCAGCGGGCGCAGCGCGGACCAGCGTTCCAGCAGGCGTGCGGCCAGTGCCGCGCTGAGGTTGCCGAGTGCGTGCAGACGGTCGTGGTCGCGGGTCATGCCGGCGACCACGCCGAGCCGGTGGACGAGGCGCTCCCGGGCGGACACGTAGCCCCACTCGAAGTCCTCCGCCGGTACCCGGGCGAGGTGGTCGACCGACTCGCGGTGGGCGCGTTCGACGAGTGCGTCGCCACGGATCAGCCAGCCGGCGCAGGCGTCCGCGAGGTCGCCGGGGACGTCGGTGCCGGTGAGGCCCCGCCAGGTGGCACGGTAGACGCCCTCGGCTTCAGCGAGCGGCGACCCGGTGACCGACATCGCACACCAGCAGGTCGGGAAGCCGATACGGAGGTAGGCGAGTTCGACCAGGCCGTTGCCCAGGGACGCCTGCTCGAAATCGACGAAGCGTACGCCGGTGGCGGTCCGCAGGTCGTTGCCGGGGCAGGGGTCGCCGTGCAGCAGCGCATGGTGGGGCGCGGGTTCGAGCCGGTCGATCAGGCCGGCGAGTTCGTTCGTCACCGCGGGTGGGACATGGACGTCGAGGGCCTTGGCGAGGGCGATGAACGAGTCGGCGTCGGCGGCCGTCGGCCCGGACCAGGCGGGGAGCGTGCCCGTATCGGCCGGCCCGGTGAGCGCGTGCAGCCGGGCAAGGGACTCGGCGTAGCCCGGCGTCCAGTCGTCGACCGCGCCGAGGTCGTCCAGGTACTCCAGAACCATCACACGGGACGCCGGGTCCGTTCCGAGCAGTGCGGGCGCGACGGTCGGACGGGTGGCCCGTGCGGCGAGCCGCAGCGCGGCGACCTCCCGCGCATAGCGCGCGTCCCCGTCGGGCCCGGTGCCGCCGCCATCGGTGATCTGCTTGACGATCATCCGGCCGCCGTCGCGCAGCTCGACCCGCCACACCCGGGAGCGCGGGCTGCTGTCGAGCAGTGTGGCTTCCGTGGGGGAGCCCAACGCGGAACGCAGCTCGTCGCTCATCGGCACCCGGGTCGGCATGATGGTCAGCGTAGGGCGCTCCGCCGTGCGGCGTACGGACATCCGCTGAGCGCCCGCGCCGTCGGGCCGGTCGACGGACCGCCCGCCTACTGCGGCGGCGTCGCGATCTGGATCAGGTTGCCGCAGGTGTCGTCGAAGACGGCGGTGGTGACCGGGCCCATGTTCAGGGGCTCCTGGATGAAGCGGACGCCGAGGCCGCGCAGGCGCTCGTACTCCGCCTCGACGTCGTCGACGGCGAACTGGGCCAACGGGATGCCGTCCTGGACGAGCGCGTCCCGGTAGGTCCTGGCGGCCGGGTGACCGGTGGGCTCCAGGAGGAGTTCGGTACCGCCGGGCTCCTCGGGCGAGACGACGGTCAGCCATCGGTCCTTCTCGCCGAGCGGTACGTCGTGCTTCGTCACGAAGCCGAGGATCTCGGTGTAGAAGTGCTGGGCCTTGGCCTGGTCGTCGACGAAGACGCTGGTCAGATGGATCTTCATGAGGTGCTCTTCTCCGGTCCGGGTGTGTCGGGCACGAGCCACCGTTCGGCGATCTGCCGCAGAGGGGCTGTGTTCAGGTCGTGGAACTTGTAGCGGCCCTCCCGCCTGGTCTCGACGAGCCCGGCGGCCTCCAGCACGGCGAGGTGCTGGGAGACCCCCTGGCGCGAGATGCCGAGCTGATGCTTCATGCTCAGCCGCGAGCAGATCTCGAACAGTGTCTGTCCGGACTTCTCGGTGAGCTCGTCGAGGATCGTGCGGCGGGTCGGGTCGGCGAGGGCTTTGAAGAGATCGTCGGCCACGACCACAGGATAGGCAAACATTCACTTGCCTATCAAGTCGAGGCGCACCCTGCGTGTCAGTGCGCAGGCACCGGCTGGGCGCCGCCCTCCCGGCGGTCAGGCGCCGCCCTCGCCGGTGGTCGAGACGGCGGCCGCATCCAGTCCCGGTGCGGCCCTCCGTGCGCGTTCCAGGGCATCGTCCCGATCCGCCGCGTCCGTCCAGGTGATGCCCACTCGGGCGGATTGCAGGCTCGCGCCGACGACCGGGTGCTCAGCGACCCACGGCCCGCCTCACTGTTCAGGCGTGCCCGTCGCTCCCACGGGGAACTCCTCGACACCGAGCACCCGCAGCAGTTCCAGACGCTCACGGGCCTCGTCGTCCGCAGGGGTGAGCACCAGCAGCTGCTGACCCTGGTCAGGAGTCACCAGGGTCTCGCAGTCCATCACCAGACGGCCCACCCGCGGGTGCAGGATGGTCTTGCGGTCGGCCCGCCGGACAGCCACCTCGTGTTCGGCCCAGAGTCGACGGAAGTCGTCGCTCGCGGCCTGCAACCGTTCGACGAGGCCGGTGACCGTGGGGTCGCCGGAACGGCGGCCGGCGACCGCGCGCAGGTCGGCCACGACCTGGCGGGAGCGGTACTCGCGCTCCTCGGGAGAGCTGACGGCGCGGGCAGCCGGATCGGTGAACCAGCGGTACACGAGGTAGCGCCGGTCTCCGGAGAAGCCGCTCTGGTCGCCCGTGAGAAGGATGGCAGCCCGGTTCTGAGCGAGGACCTCACCCAGGTCCGACAGCACCAGGGCCGGGGTGTCGCCCAGCAGGTCGAGCATGCGGATCAGGCCTGCGCGGGCGAGGCGGGCCACTCCTTCCGCGGGCAACGGCTGGTGGCCGGCCAAGTGGAACAGATGGTCCCGCTCGTCGTCGGAGAGACGCAGGGCCCGGGCCAGCGCACCGAGCAGCTGGGTCGAGGGCTGACTGCTGCGGCCCTGCTCGAGGCGTACGACGTAGTCCACCGACATGCCGGCGAGCATGGCCACCTCTTCCCGGCGCAGCCCGGCGGTGCGGCGGCGGGGGCCGTCGGAGATGCCGACCTCGGCCGGGCGGACCGCCTCGCGGCGGTGGCGCAGGAAGTCGGCGAGCTCGGCGCGTTGCATGACCCCATGATCCCTCGCGGCGACGACTCGATCCAGGGAGCGGCTCTCCCCTGATGAACGCTCCGCTCCCGCACGCCGCCGCGCCGCCGCAAGGTGGAAGACAGACCGACGACGAAGGAGAACGCGATGCAGACCCGAAACCTCGGCAGCACCGGACCGGCCGTTTCCGCACTGGGCCTCGGTGCGATGAGCATGTCGGGTGTCTACGGCGCGGCCGACCGGGCGGAGAGTATCGCCACCGTGCATGCCGCGCTGGACAACGGCGTCACGCTGATCGACACGGGCGACTTCTACGCCATGGGCCACAACGAGATGCTGCTCGCCGAGGCGCTGCGCGGCCGGGATCGGGACAGCTACCAGCTGAGCGTCAAGTTCGGCATGCTGCGCGGGCCCGGCCCGGAGTTCAACGGAACGGACGGCCGTCCCGAGGCGGTGAAGAACTTCCTGGCCTACTCACTCACCCGGCTGGGCACCGACCACATCGACATCTACCGCCCCGCACGGCTGGACCCGGCGGTACCGATCGAGGAGACGGTGGGCGCGATCAAGGAGATGATCGACGCCGGGTACGTGCGGTACATCGGCCTCTCGGAGGTCGACGCCGCGACCGTCCGCCGGGCGCACGCCGTGCACCCGGTCGCCGACCTGCAGATCGAGTACTCGCTGATCTCCCGTGCGGTGGAGGCGGACATTCTGCCCACGCTGCGGGAGCTCGGCATCGGCCTGACCGCGTACGGCGTACTCAGCCGCGGCCTCATCTCCGGGCACTGGTCCGCCGGCCGCGCCGCTGGTCCCGGCGACAGCCGCAGCTTCAGCCCGCGTTTCTCGAGTGGGAACGTGGAACACAACCTCGCCCTCGTGGAAGCCCTGCGCCGGGTCGCCGAGGCGAAGGGGTGCACCGTCGCCCAGCTGGCCATCGCCTGGGTGGCCGCACAGGGCGAGGCCATCGTGCCGCTGGTCGGCGCCCGCACCCGCGAGCGACTGGCCGAGGCTCTGCCCGCGATCGACCTGAACCTCACCGCGGACGACCTCGCCGAGATCGAGAAGGCGGTGCCGCCGGGCGCGGCGCGCGGTGACAGGTACCCGTCCGCGTTCATGGCCGGCCTCGGCGTGGGGAACTGAGCCCAGTCCCTTCGGTGCGGACGAGCCGAGTCAGCCGGCAGCTTCGACGTACGACGCCAGGTTGGCCAGCGAGGACGCGATCCCGGCCTCGTGGTCCGCTCGGTCGATGCCGGGCGGTACGTCCGTGGCGGTGACCGTCACCTCGGTCCCGCCACCGGCGGCGGCGAGGTACCAGGTCATCGTCATGGTGCCCGCGTACGACGGGTCGTCGGCCTCGAACACGGCCCGTGTCACCACGCGCTCCGGTGGCACCAGGTCGGCGAACACGATGTCGACGACATCCGTCGCATCCGAGGTCTTGCCGGGGCTGTCGGTGGCGTCGAGGTAGGTGAGGACCATCCGGAACCCGCCACCGGGCCGTGGATCCCACCGCTCGATCCGCCCGCGCATGCCGTCCGGCGGCAGCCAGGCCTCGAGCGACTTCCGGTCGAGGAGGGCGCCGTAGACAGCCGCCGGTGGTGCGGCGATCATTCGGCCGGCGCGGTCAGTCCTGCTCATGGCCCGATCCTAGGGCCGAAGAGGTGCCGCCCGCCCAGCCTCGCCGGTCTGTCGCCGGGTTCGACGGCTCTGTCTCCGGCGTCAGGGCGCCTCGATGGTGGTGCCGTCCTTGTCGAGCGTGTGGGTATCCCAGTACACGTCCCACTTGTCGTCGACTTGCTGCGGCACCTTGCCCTCCGGGTATCGCGCGTATCCGCCCGGAGGCTCTTCCTTGTCCGACACGCAAGCGGAGCCGGTGCCGCCCACGGACAGGACGGGGTACTCGCCATTGCTGCAGATGTCCTCGCGGTACTCGAATCCAGCACATCCGGTGAGTGCCACGGCCGCTGCCGCACTCACGAGAGCGGCAGCGGCGAGGCGAATTCCTGCGGGACGGACAGCAGGGGCGGGTCGGTTCGTTCTGCGGGGCATGTGCGTGTTCCTCTCCAGTGATCCGGTCTGCCACCACCCTCGCCGCCCCGGGGCTGCCGTGTACTGGGTGCGCGTACTCAGCAACTCACGCGTGGATACCCAATTCGCCCTCATGCCGCGGTACTTCGGAAGCCGACCGCTCCGTTCCTGCCGATCGCCTCATAGAACGTGGTCCGGACCGGGACAGCGCCGTCGCACCTGACTTGTGGACGCATGCAAGCGGCATGGCCCACCTCGGGAACCGCCGCGCTCCTTCCGGGCGTCGTCAGGCGCGCGTCACCATGCGTGTGCCACGCCGAAATGCCTTGCGTGCCACGCCATATACCCAAGGAGCAGCAGCATGAGCGTTCACGGCAGCACGCGACCCCACAGCAGTCGGAGCAACCCGGGTTCGCCATCGCGACGCGGTCCTGGTGCGGGCGTCAGGGCGGTGCTGCTCCTCGCGCTCGTCCTGGGGGTCACCACTGCCTGCAGCGAATCCTCCGGCGGCGGCGATCAGAAGGCCCGGGAGTGGAAGGTCGGAGACTGTGCAGGACCCGACAGCGGCGGGGCGAAGGACAGCTTCCAGAGCCTCGACTGCGACGACCCCAAGGCGACGATCAAGGCCCTTGCCGTCACTGACGGTTCCTTCTTCGCCGGGGCAGTCGAATGCCCGGCGGGTACGGACGAGATCATCTCGGTGAAGGTCGCCATCGGGTCCGGTGACGCCAGCAACGGGCTCCCCAGCAAGACCATCTGCGGCCGCAACCTGTCCGGCGACCACCCCGGTGATGCCGGAGCGGGCGGTGGCCAGCTGGTGGTGGGCGACTGCGTGGACGATACGGCCAAGGAAGTGGCCTGCGGCGCTGGGGGCAGCGGCGCGAGCAAGGTGGTGGCCCTGACGAAGACGGCCGAGGAATGTCCTGCGGGAGCCGACCCTCTGGACCTGTTCCCGAGCCCGGGCAGGCCGTACGACACGATCTGCACCAGCAAGGCCTGATCTGTTACGGCAGGCCCGGCCGAACGCCGGCCCGGCGAGGCGGAGTTCCGCCTCGCCGGGCCGTGGTGCCGACGCGTGCCGGGCGCACGGCCGATGGATGCGCCGGCGCGCCGAGCCCGCCCCCGTCAGTCCCTGCCTGCCGCTGCGGACTCCGGAGGGGACGCGTCCAGGCAGCTCGCGGCGTCCGAGAGTGCGGTGAGCAAGGCACCCAGTGACGCCGGGACCGTCGTCGTCCCGCGCACCGCCGCGCAGATCTCCCTGACCGGTTCGGGCCCCCGGACCCGGCGCACGACAACGTCCGCATCGGTACCGCGCAACCCCATCCGGGGAATCAGCGCCACACCGATGCCCGTGGCCACGAAACCCAGCGCCGTCGCGTAGTCCCCGCTCTCCACCGTGAAACCGGGGCTGAAACCCGCGGCCGCGCATGCGGTCAGCACGATGTCCAGGCACCGGTCGGAGGCCCGCTCGCTGCCCACCCATGCCTCGTCGGCGAGGGCGCCGAGATCGATCACCGGCTGCGCTGCCAGCCGGTGCCCGACCGGCAGGACCACGCGGTACGGGTCGTCGAGAAGAGGTACCAGACGGACTCCACTCGGGACGTCCCCCTGCGGCCGGACCACCACCGCCAGATCGGCAGCGCCCTCTTTGACCTCCGGCAACGGGTCGTGAGGATCGCTCAGCTTGAGCACGACCCGGATTCCCGGGTGTCCGTGCCGCATGCGGGCGAGTGCCGGAGCCACCAAAGAGGCGCCGGCGGAGCTGAAGTAGCGGACACCCACATGGCCGGTCCGGCCCTCCCGGAGGTCGGCGAGCGCCGTCTCCGCCTCGGCCACGGTCCTGCTGATGGTGTCCGCGTAACCGGTCAGCAGCCGCCCGGCCTCGGTGGGCCGTACGCCCCGGCCGGCTCTCTCCAGCAACGGCGTCGCAGCCTCTTTCTCCAGAGCCGCCACCTGTTGGCTGATGGCCGACGGTGTGTATCCGAGATTCGCGGCCGCGGCGGACACCGAACCGCTGGTGACCACAGCACGGAGGATCTGCAGGCGCCTCATATCCAGCATGTAGATGAGCTTAACAGTTGCTATAGATCATTTCACTTGTCCTGTTGGGTTCCTGGATGGAGAGTAGGCAGCGGAAAGCCCGGCGGAGCCCCCGCCGGGACGCCCCGACACGACAGGAGCCTTCACCATGCCGTCCGGCCAGGATCCGCACGACCCGCTCGCCCTCACTCACGGAATGGCCGACCTGTCCCAGGGAGTCCGGCTGCACTACGTGTCGGCCGGCGAGGGCGCCCGCACGATCGTGCTGGTCCACGGCTTTCCCCAGACCTGGTGGGAGTGGCGTCGGGTGATGGGGCCGCTCGTCGCAGCGGGATACCGCGTGATCGCTCCCGACTACCGCGGTGCCGGTCACTCGTCGCGCCCGGCCTCCGGTTACGACAAGTGGACGGTGGCGCGCGACATCCACGAACTGCTGCACGAGCACCTCGGAATCCGCGAGCCCGTCGTGCTCGTCGGCCACGACATCGGCCTCATGGTCGCCTACGCGTACGCCCAGCAGTTCCGCGACGACGTGTCCCATCTCGTGGTTGTGGACGCCCCACTTCCCGGCACCGGAGTGTTCGACCGGCTGCGCACCGACCCACGTGTGTGGCACTTCGCGTTCCACGGAGCACGTGACGTCGCGGAGATGCTGGTGGCCGGACGTGAACGGCAGTACCTCCAGGCATTCTTCGCCGTACGCAACTCCGACCCGTCGGCCATCGACGGCAGCGACTTCGACGTCTACGTCTCGGCCTATTCCGCACCGGGAGCGATGCGTGCGGGATTCGAGCTGTACCGGGCGTTCGACGCGGATGCGGAGGAGAACCGCGCGGCACTCGGGCGCAACGGCAAACTGGCGGTACCGGTGCTGGCGGTCGGCGGGGCGATGAGTACCTCGGGGGCGCTCGTCGAGGAGATGATGCGGGAAGTGGCCCACCGGGTGACGGGCTTCATCGTGCCGGGCACCGCGCATTGGATCCCCGAGGAGAACCCTCAGGAATTCACCGCCGCAGTACTGGCGTTCCTGCGCGGACAGGACGCCTGACAGCGGTCTGCCCGGCGCCGGCGCAGTACGCCCCCTGTTTCAGAGCCGGTCCAGCCAGGCGTCCTGCCCGTCCGCCAGCGGCTGCGGCAGAGGAATCGGCACGAACCTGCAGGCGAACACCAGGCCCGCGTCCTCGTCGTCGCCGCGGACGCGGTGGCTCCACGCGTCCAGAGTGTCCGCCGGAGCCCGCAGGAGGAAGAACGTGGTCCTGCGCGGCTGCCCGGTGCCGGGATGGGGGCTGTCCTCCACCGCGATCTGCCGGACCGGGACGGCGGTCGCCAGTCCGGTCTCCTCAGCGATCTCCCGCAGGACGGCGTGCTCGAGGTCCTCGCCCGGCCGTACGCCTCCCGCAGGGATCTGGGTACCCGCCTCCGGTGCATCCACGTGGTCGAACACGAGCAGTTCTGTGATGTCTCGTCGGCGGACCACGTAGGCGGCGACACGGATTCTGGGGCGGGTCATACCCGCATTCATTCACGGGTGCGACCCCGGAATGTGCCCGGCGGCCACAGATTCGTGACCGTCGGGCCGCACCACGGACTCCGGGGCGACGATCAGTCGCGCAGGCAGAACCTCCGGTTCGCCACCCACTGGCCGAACCAGTCGCTCAGCGGAATGCTGATGCACCACTCGGATCCGTTGGTGTCCGGTGTGGGCACGGTCGGTGTGGGCTTGTCGGGCTTGGGCGTGCCGCTCGGCGCGGGTACGGGCGAGGTGGGATCGGCGGTCCCCGGCTTCTGGGTCAGCATCTCGCGGTACACCCGGGACGACTCGGGGTTCTCGGCGCACTGCCACACGCCGTGCGGGCAGTAGTCCGTGATCGTCTGGTACACCGGCTTGTGCTGGTCGATCCACTTCAGCATGCGACGCATGTACTGCGGGTTGTCGCCGTTGCGGAACAGGCCCCACTCCGGATAGGAGATCGGCTTGCCGCGCTCCGCGGCGAAGTCGACCTGCTTCTGCAGCCCGTACGGTTCGTTCACCTGCTCGTCGAAGGTCCGGGCCGGAGGCTGGTCGTAGGAGTCCATGCCGATGATGTCGACGACGTCGTCGCCGGGATAGCACTCGGTCCAGGGAACGGCGTCCCGCCCTCGGCTCGGGGCGAAGTCGAAGCGGAACTTCTGGCCCGGGACCGACCGCATCGTGGTGACGATGCGACTCCAGTACGCCTTCCACGCAACGGGATCCGGACCGCAGCGGTGCGTGTACGTGGTGCCGTTCATCTCCCAGCCGAGGACGATCACCGTGTCCGGGATGCCCAGCAGGACCAGCCGGTCGGCCAGCTTGCGGAAGTGCTCGTCGAACTCTCCCCGGGCACCCGCCCGCAGGAGTCTGCGCACCTCCGCGTCCGGGACGCGCGCCTCGTTCCGCTCCAGCATCGGCGTATTGAGTACGAACATCCGGTCCTCGGACGCCCGCCGCCAGGCACCCCACGCCGCGAGGAATCCGGGTCGGCCCTCGATGTTCTCCCACAGGTCGCCCGGCAGGTAGCTGTGCCCGACACGCAGCTCCGTCCCGCCGAGCCAGCGCGACAGCTCCGCCATCCGCCGGATGCCGTCGGGTCCGTAGTCCAGGTAGGCGCCGATCGCGGTGGTGTCGGCAGCCGGCGAGGAAGCAGGTGAAGCGCCCTTACCGGACTCGGAGTCCGCCCCGGTCCGCTCGGTGACGACCGCACCACCGACGAGGAGGCCGAGCACAGCCGTCCCGATGCAGAAACTGATGAGACGGCGCTGTGCGGGCACGGCTCCTCCTTGGGGTTTTTCGGCATACCTACGACGATCTCGACCCTAAGGAGAAACGCTCAACAATGGGCTGTGCGAGCGCTTTTGAGTAGGCCATTCGCGACATCCGGAGAATCAGACCGGTCCATTCGGGTGACAATTGTCGAAGGTGAAGGGAAGTGAGCGGACGCGGTTGTCGAAATTCGAATCGACGAGGACCGGTTCGCCGACCGCCCGCACGTTCCCGAGCCGCGTGAGCAGTTCGTGGAAGAGCGCCTTCATTTCCAGCCGTGCCAAATGTGCTCCCAGACAGTGATGGGGTCCGCCCCCGCCGTATCCGAGGTGCGGATTGGGGGTGCGGGTGATGTCGAAGGCATCGGGGTCGGTGAATACCGAGGCGTCCCGGTTCGCCGAAGCGTAGAGAAGCATGACCTTCTCGCCGGGAACGAAGGTGCGCCCGCCGAGTGTGGCCTCGGCCGCGACCGTCCGGCGGAACTGGATGATCGGCGTCGAGTGCCGGACGATCTCGTCCACCGCGCCGTCGGCGTAGCGGTCGAAGTCGGACTCGAGGAGAGCGCGCTGCTCCGGGTGTGCGGTCAGCAGGAGCAGGCCGTGGGCGATCGCGTTACGTGTGGTCTCCACCCCCGCCACCAGCAACAGGGAGAAGAAGGCGCCGAGCTGACGCGAGGACAGTGCCTGGCCGTCGACGTCTGCGCGGACCAGGGCCGAGATCACATCGTCGGCGGGCCGGCGACGGCGTTCACGTGCGAGCTTCGCCATCACCATCTGCATACGGCCCAGGGAGCGCAGACCACGGCCGGGCACCCGCAGCCGTGCGCGGCCCCGGCGCCTGACGCCCACGTACTCCGACGCCTGATCGATCTGGGCGGCGATCTCGGCGCGATGGTGGCCGGGGATTCCCATCAGGTCGCAGATGACCTCGAACGGCATACGGGAGGGAGCCGAGGGCATGAAGTCGCCGGGGCCGTCGGCGATCATCTCGTCCACCAGCCGACGCGCGATGTCGCGGATGTTCTCCTCGGTGGCCGCGAGCAGCCTCGGAGTGAACGCACGGGAGATGGTCCTGCGCAGCCCCGCGTGCTCGGCGCCGTCCATGTTGACCATGGAATTGCCGAACACCGCTTTGGCCCAGCGGGCCGGTTCCGGAGTGGTGACACCGGGCGCGCTCGCGAAGAGGTGCGGCTGCCGGCTCGCCGCCTTCACATCGGCGTGCCTCACCAGCGCGTGGAAAGGCGCGTGCGGGCCCGTACGAGGGGTGAACAGGGCCGGCGCGTCGAGTTCCCGCAGCAGCGCGAACGCGGACAGCCGCTCGGGCCGGGGCAACTGCCAGAACGACGGGTCGGCCAGATCGACGTCCGCCGTCCTGCGCACGCGGCTCGTGGGTACCTGGGTCGGCGCGTTCATGCAACCTCCGTGAGCTCGGAACGGCCATGCTGGCCCGCCGCGCGCTGCCGTCCGGGCGACACGGCCGGACGGACCGGAAAAGTTCCCACGGTCGCGTGATTCGCGCACGACGAGAACCGTTCACGCGCCGCCTCGTTGTCAACTTCGAGAGAGAAGACACCTCGGAAGAGTGGACGAGAGGCAGGAAGACAGATCATGGATCCGACCACCGGCACGAGCGGCGCCCGGGCCGCCAGGAAGAGCCCGGCCCGCCGCGTCGTGCTGCGCGCCGCCTTCACGGCGAGCGTGATCGCCGGGACGGGCGGCGCGCTCGCTCCGATTCTCGTGACAGACCGGGAGTCCCGGGCCGGCGCCACGGATGACCGGCCCCCCGCCACGGAGGCAGAGACCCGCACCGGCGGGCGAGGGCGCCCTCCCGGGCCCGAGCGGTTCGCCGAGATGTACCGGGGCCGTGACATCCGCGGGACGGCGACGGCCCTGGTGCCTGCCGGCGGCGAGGCGCCCACCGGCCGGACCGGTGCCGTGGCCGCGATCGCGGACACGCAGGTGAGCATCGACGGCAGAACGCTGCATGTGATGAGGCGCTCCGACGGGAGCTACCTCAGCACGGTCAACCACTACGAGTCGTTCCCGACACTGCTCGAGACGGCCCGCGCGGCGGTCGACGAGATCGGCACCGCCCAGCTGGCCAAGGCCTCCCCGCACACCATCTGAACCACGAAGGACGAGCACGGGTGTACAGCCGCAAGAATCAGCGCAACCTCACACGCACGGAGAAGAAGCGCCTGGTCGGTGCGATCCTGGAGCTCAAGCGCTCGGGACGGTACGACGAGTTCGTCGACCTGCACCGGGAGTTCTACGTCACCGACGCCGAGAGCCGGCCACGGCCCGCTCATATGACCCCGTCCTTCTTCCCGTGGCACCGCAGGTACCTGCTGGAGTTCGAGAAGGCCCTGCAGGCCGTCGACCCCGGCGTGTCGATCCCGTACTGGGACTGGACGCGGGACAACACGCCGGCGTCCTCCCTCTGGGCGGAGGACTTCCTCGGCGGCAACGGGAGGTCCGGGGACCGGCAGGTCATGACAGGGCCGTTCGCGTACCGGGAGGGAAACTGGCGCATCAGCGCGGGAGTCACCGACGACCACTTCCTGCGCCGGAACTTCGGCCGCCCCTCCGCGCCGGTCACCCTGCCCAGCAAGGCCGATGTGGACCGGGCGCTGAGCGACCCGGTCTACGACACCGCGCCGTGGAACAGCGTCAGCACCACCGGCTTCCGGAACAGGATCGAGGGCTGGGGGATCAGAGGCGGACGAGGGGTGGCCAACCACAACCAGGTGCACCGGTGGATCGGTGGCTCGATGGGGGGTGCCGCGTCGCCCGACGACCCGGTCTTCTGGCTGCACCACGCCTTCATGGATCTGCTCTGGACACGATGGCAGAAGGCGCACCCGCGCTCCCGCTACCTGCCGGGCCGCGGACTCCCGGCCGGCGATCCGCAGCGCGACCGGGTCTTCGCCCTCGACGAGCCGATGCCCCCCTGGGACGTGGCGCCCGCGAAGCTCCTGGATCACAGCCGCCTGTACCGCTACGTCTGAGCGGCGGGATCCGGCCCGGCCGCGGAAACGGCCGGGCCGCTCCTCCCGGTGGGGAGGAGCGGCCCGGCGGCGTACGGCGTGGAGATCAGTGGCCGTAGCCGTAGTCACCCTTGTCCTCGTGGCTGTCCGACACGTTCGCGCAGGTGTTGCCGAAGGCCGGGTTGAGCAGCGCGATGACGTTCACGGTGTTGCCGCAGACGTTGACCGGGATGTGAACGGGCACCTGAATGGCGTTGCCCGAACCGACACCGGGGGAGTGGGCGGCGACGGCCTCCGCGCCGGCGTCGGCGGTAGCCAGGCCGGCACCGCCGGCGATCAGGGCACCGGTACCTGCCATGACAGCGGCTACCTTCGAGATGCGCGACATCTGTTCTCCTTGAGAGGGTCGAGCCGGCTGCAGAACGTGCGCCGGCATGCCCTGACAACGCGAAAATCGACAGACGGTAACGGATCGGATCAAAAGTCGTAATCCGCGGTCATCTCCGGCCGATGGCGGAGAGGCCCCCGGCAGGCAGAGAGCTCAGCCTGCTGTGCCAGTCACGTGCGGCGGGAAAGCGGTTCTTCACGGCTTCCGCGGCCCTGTCCCGCGCCACCACCTGCGACTCGCGCAACCGGAGCAGCGGTTCCAGAGCGGAGCGGGCGAGCAGGAGGCGCTGGTTGACGACCGGAACGGGTTCCCAGGTGTTCTTGTACTGCTCCGAGCCGCGCAGCAGACTCAGCACACTGCGTCCCGTGTCCGCCGCCTGCTGTGCCGCCTCGCGCAGCAGCATCACCGACACGTCCACCTTCTTGTCCCGGAGCCCGGGATCGGCTCCGTACAGATAGGCACCGGCCAGATGCGCGGACCTGAGCGACAGGTCGGCGGCCACCACATCGCCGTCGAGCACGAACTCCGTCAGCGACGCCTCGCCGTCGCGGACCATCCGGCGGGTCGCACGCACCAGATGCGCGGAGAAGCGCGGCCGCAGGTGCTCGGGGTTGATCCCACGGCCGCGCCACTGGCGCTCGTGCAGCCGCACCAGGGTGTCGACCGCGTCCGCCACGCGGTGCTCGGGCGCGGGGCGGCACTCGATCCGCAGAGCGTCCAGCTTGCGCAGCTTGGACCGGGCGCGCTGGGCACGCGAACCGGGCATCCGTGAAAGGAGCGCGCCGATGGGCTCGGCGGGGAGTTCCATGCAGGTCGAGTCCGTGAGCCTGCTCCTGGCGCCCGACCAGTTCTCGTACAGCAGCTGGGCCGAGGCGTCGGGCCGCACCTCCCGCAGATCGATCACTGTGTGGACGGCGGCCCGTTCGAGTCCGCGCTCCAGGGCCATGACCGCGCCCTTCGCCTCCTCGTCGTCCACGAGGATGTCGAAGAAGTCGGAGATCGCCCCGCCCATGGGCACCAGCAGGGGCAGCGGGCGGTGTACGAGCATCAGGGGAGCCGCACCGATCAGCCGCCCGTTCCGCCGGGCCAGTACGACGCGGAGCCTGCCCGGTGCCCCGTAGGACAGCCACCACGAATGCAGCCAGGCGTGGCTCTGGAAGGGCGTGGCGGTCGAGCAGCGGCGGTGCAGGGCGTCCCATTCCCCGGAGAGTCCGGTGAACTCGCCCAGGTCGCGGCAGAGGGTGACGGTGAGGCGCCCGTCCAGGTCGACGGTCATCGCACGAGCTCCCGTTCGTCGGCCGGGAGCGGACCGCCCGCCTGGGCGGGAGCCGGCACCTGGGCGGGGACACCCCGGTTACCCGGGCGGGGCCGTACGAGGAGGACCAGGCCGCCGATCAGCCCGCCCGCGCTCGCACCCACGGCCGTGCCGAGGGGCACCGAGGGGGACACCGGTTCCGCCGAGGGCACGGCGTGCGAGAACTTGAGGAGTTTCACCCCGGTGTCCTTGGCGACATGACCGCTGCTCACCACCACGGCCTCGGTGACCGCGTTGGCGATGTCAGCGGCCCGTCGCCGGTTCTCCGACGTTCCGGTGATCGCGATCATGGGCGAGTCGGGGGAGGTCTCGGAGCGTACGTGGGTGCGCAGTTCCCGTACCGGCTCGCCCGCGGCGCCGCGGGCGTAGACCAGGGTCGCCTCGCTCGTGGCCAGGCGGCCGTACGACTGGGCGTAGCCGAGCGCGGCTGCCGGGTCGACGCCCTTGTCGGCCGCCACCATGGCGTAGCTGGTCGCCGAGTACTCGGTCGGGGCGAGCAGTCCGTAGGACAGCCCGGACGCCGTTCCGAGCAGGATGCAGGCGGGCAGGGGCCACCAGTGGGGCAGTGCGGACTTGGGGCGGAGTCTGCGGAACCGTCCGCGGGCGGCCGGCTGCTGCTCGGGCGACTCGGTCATGAGTGTGCTCTCCAGGTCGAAGGGGCGGTGTCGAGGGCGTGCGCGTAGACATCCATGAGGCGTTCGCTGCTGAGCCTGATGTCGTACTGGTCCACGGCCGGGGGCGGCGGCAGTCTTCGTACGCCGCTCTCCATCCGGTGGCGCAGCGCGGCCGTCAGCTCGTGCGTGAGATCGGCGGGAGAGGAGAGGGACCCGGCGTCGCCGATGCGGGTGGCGCCCGGTGCCCGGCCGGCCGGGAGGTCCTCGATGGCGGGACAGGCGCTGTGCACGACGGGAAGTCCGGCGGCCAGGGCCTCGACGGCCGCCAGCCCGAAGGTCTCCTCGCGGGACGCCGAGACGAAGGTGTCCATGGCCGAGAGCACCGCGGGGATCCCGGGGCCCGCCGTGCCACCGTCCGTGTCGCACTCGCCGAGGAGACGGACCCGTTCGGCGATCCCGAGCCGGGAGGCCAGGGCGCGCAGCGAGCCGGCCTCGGGTCCGTCCCCGGCCAGTACCAGCCAGGCGCCCGGGAGCGCCGCAACGGCACGGATCAGTACGTCGAAGCGTTTGCCGGGCACGAGCCTGCCGACGCCCCCCACCACGAAGGCGTCGTCGGGGATACGGAGCAGTGCGCGGGTCGCACGGCGCTGACCGCTGTCGAAGCGGAAGCGGGCCGCGTCGATTCCGTTGGGCACGGTGTGGATCCGGGCGGCCGGCACGCCCCAGTCGAGCAGGCGGCCGGCGATGGTGGGGGAGACGGCGACCGTCGCCGCCCCGAGGCGCTCGGTGCGCAGGTACAGGGCCCGGGTGCCGCGGGTGAGCGGCCGCCCCTCGATCTCCGCATGCCCCAGGGAATGCTCCGTGGCGATCGTGGCACGCGTGGTCCCGGCGAGCCGGGCCGCGATCCGCCCGTAGACGCATGCCCGGTACAGATGGGTGTGCACGAGGTCGTACGCGCCGCGGCGGATGAGCCTGGCCAGCCTGGGCACGGCGGTGAGGTCGCGGTTGCCGTTCATCCCCAGGTGCCCGACGCGGATGCCGTCGGCACGCAGTCCTTCGGCGACCGGTCCGGGGTTGGTGAGCGTCACGACGTCGCAGGGCACCGGCAGATGACGGAGCAGCAGACGCAACTGCTGCTCCGCGCCGCCGACACCGAGGCCCGTGATGATGTGCAGGGCCTTCATCGGGTCCCCCCGGCG
Organism: Streptomyces sp. NBC_00683; assembly: GCF_036226745.1. Lineage (NCBI taxonomy): Bacteria > Bacillati > Actinomycetota > Actinomycetes > Kitasatosporales > Streptomycetaceae > Streptomyces > Streptomyces sp. NBC_00683. The sequence goes on from NZ_CP109013.1 coordinate 8,173,545, forward strand.
GGGACGGGCGCGGGGGCGGCGCCGGGGCGGTGGCGCAGCCGGTGCCGCAGCTCCTTCGCGCGCAGCCGGGTGCCCCGGTCGGCGTGGCTGATGTGCGTACGGGGCAGGGCCAGCGGTCCGATCAGGGGACCGGGGCCGAGCGCGCAGCCGTAGCCGTACCCCGCGTCCCGGACCGACGCCAGCACCCGCCGGTCGGCCGTGCCGTACGGATAGCAGAAGCCGGCCGGAGCGGTCCCCGTGATGCCGCGGATCGCCTCCCTGCTGCCGTGCGTCTCCACACGCAGCTCCTCGTCGCTCAGCGCCGTCAGGTCCAGGTGGCGCATGCCGTGCGAGCCGACTTCCAGCCCCGCGTCCGCGACGGCACGGATGCCGTCCTCGGACAGCAGGGGCTTCCGGGGGCCGAGCGGATCCCATGCGTTGGATCCGCCCGTCCGGCCGGGCAGGACGAACACCGTCGCCGTGAAGCCGTGGCCGAGCAGTACCGGGAGCGCTTCGTGGAGGAAGTCGGCGTACCCGTCGTCGAAGGTCAGCCCGACCAGCCCGCGGCGGCCGGAGGCGTGTGCGCGCAGGAGCGCCCCGACCCCCACGCCGGTGAGGCGGCGACGGCGCAGCCAGGTCAGCTGCTGGTCCAGGCGGTCGGCGGAGACGGTGATGCCGTACGGATCGTCCGTGGGGTCGCTCACCGAGTGGTAGGTGAGAATCCACGGCTGAGGTCGGAGAACGGACGGGACGGCGGCGTGTGCCGATGTGTCAGCGGCCATGAAGGAACCTCTGTCGGGTGAGAGCCAGCAGATGAACGACTTCGGGAGCTCTGAGGGCAAGTCCGGTGAGAAGGAAGGCCGCCGGGACGAGGACACAGCCGGCCGCCAGGCTGAGTGCCGGATGGCCGATCGCCGGGGCGGCCGCCCAACCCGCGGCCCCGGCGACCGCTGCCGCGGCCGCGGGCCGGCCGAGGGAGACGGCGACGGCGCGGACCCGGATGGCGACCGCGCGCGAGCCCAGCCCCAGGAGCAGCAGCAGCGCGGCCGTGCTGATGCCGACGGCGTTCGCCGCCGCGATGCCGTTGACGCCGAACGGGCCGGCCAGGGCCAGACCGGCCCCCGTGGTGACCAGCAGCCCGGCGCCCATCGCGCAGACCGGGTACCAGGTGGGCTTTCCGGCGGAGAAGAACGGCCTGCACAGCGTTCCGACCAGGGTGTGGCCGAGCAGCCCGAGTGCGTAGATCCGCATCACCCCGGCAGTGGCCGCGGTGTCCTGGGCATCGAAAGCGCCGCGCTGGAAGAGCACTTCGACGATCTGGTGCGCGTAACCGAGCACCATCGACGTGCCCAGCAGGACCACCGTCCCGGCCAGGGCGAGATCGCGCTCGACCCGTCGGCGGGCGCCGTCCTGGTCCCCGGCCGCCATCGCCCGGGCGACGACCGGGAAGGTCACCGTACAGATCATCATGGACAGCACCATCGGGAGCTGCGCGACCTTCTGGGCGTAGTTGAGATGGGAGATGGCCCCGTCGGACAGGGACGAGGCGAGGAACCGCTCGACGAACACCTGCGACTGACGGCCCACCACGAACAGCACGACGGGCGCGAGGACCGTGGCGCCCAGGAGCGGGGAGAGTCCCTCCCGTGCCGGGCGCGGCCCGTCGGCGCGTGGCACCCGCCGCCGCAGCAGCCGTGCGAACGTGGGCAACTGGGTCAGGATCATCAGCACACTGCCGACGGCCACCCCGGCCGCCGCGGCGCGCACGCCCCAGACGGAGTGCAGTGCGAGCGTCATGCCGATGATGCCGATGTTGTAGGCGATGTAGACCCCGGCCGGGGCCAGGAAGCGCCCGTGCGCCCGCAGGGCCGCGCTGAAGTACCCGGTGACGCCGAAGGTGAGCACCGTGACCGCTGTCAGACGGGTGCATTCCACGGCCAGTCCGGGATCGCTCAGACCCGGCGCCAGAATCCTGACGACCCACGGAGCTCCCAGGACCAGCAGGGCACCGGCACCGGCCAGTGAGGCGAACAACCGGGGAAAGGTGTCCGCGACGAGTGCCCGTACGGGATCGTCCGATTGTCCGTCCGCAGCAGATCCAGCGGCGCGCCGGGCCAGCGCATGGCTGAAGGCAGGGACGAGCAGCAGGGCCATCCCGTCCTCGATCAGCAGCGTGGCCGCCATCTCGGGCACGGTCCAGGCGATCAGGAACGCGTCGCTGGCATGGCTCGCGCCGAAGAGCCGGGCGATGGCCTGGTCCCGCACGAGCCCCAGCAGGGAGGCGATCACGGTCAGCCCGGCGGCACCGGCGGCCGCCCGGGCGAGGAACCGCCCCGGCCCCGGCGGAGCTTGGGGCGCGGATGTCCCCGGACCCTTCGCCTGCTCGGCCGTCGCCGCAGAGACCCGGCTCACGCGGCGGTCGCCCTCTCCGGCTCGGCCAGCGCCCACCACGCGGCCAGTCCGAGCACGATTCCCGTGAGGACGGTGGAGGGACCGCCGATGTCCGCGTAAAGGAAGTCGACCGTCTGCCACGTCATCAGCCCGACCGCGGCGAGACCGCAGTCGACGGCCGCGGCTCCCCGGGCCCGGGCGAGGACCAGCCTGCGCACCCCGCCGGCCAGGACCACCACCCAGGTGCCCGCAAGGGCGGTGAGGCCGATGAGTCCCTGCTCGCTCAGCACGAGCAGGTACATGTTGTGGGGGGACAGCAGCGGCTGCTTGCGGAAGTCCTGCCCGGCGCCCGCGGTGTCACTGCCCGAGGAGAGGCCGATCGAGGCGTGTCCGTCGCGGTGCGCGGGGAAGCCCTTGAGACCGACGCCGGTCACGGGCTGCTCGCGCCACATGCCGGCCGCGGCGGCCCACATGGTGTATCGGTCGTTGACCGACCGGTCGGGGGCGCGCGTCACCTCGGTGATGCTGGTGAGCCGCTGCGAGACCATCTCGGACCCGACGCCGAAACCGCCGACGAGTACGACTCCGGCCGCGCACACCACAGCCAGCGCGCGCACGGCCTGTCGCAGCCCGGTCAGCGCGATCACGGCCAGTGCACCCGCGACCGTCGCGATCCAGGCCCCCCTGCTGAACGACAGGGTGAGCGGAACCACCAGGAGCGCGGCGACGCAGAACGCACCGGGACGCAGCCACCGGGGCCCGCCGGCGCGGGTACCCAGCGCGTACGCGGCGGCTGCGAGCAGCCCGTAGGCGACCACCGTGGCCATGCCCATCACGTCGCTGGGCCCGAACGTACCGACGGCGCGGATGTCCTCGCCCATGTAGGAGGCGCCGGACCCGGTGGCGTACTGGTACACCCCCGTTGCGCCCTGGACGAGGGCGAGAAGGACCAGCGTGCCCGTGATGATCCGGAACCCTCGGGCGTCCCGGACCAGGATGAAGACGGCGGCCGGTACCAGCACGAAGATCTGCAGGTACCGGACGAAGCCGGGGAGTGCCGCCGCCGGGTCCGCCGCGGTGACCGTGGCCACCGCGAGACCAACGGCCGGCAGTCCCAGAACGACGGCCGCGGCCGGGGTGAGAGGGCGCGTCCGCAGGAACAGCAGGCGCCCCAGGCAGACGAGCACCGCGACGCCCGAGACGAGGTCGGCCGGCGGAACGCCGTTCACGGTCCCGGGCCCCGAGCCGTCGGCCGGCACGGCCAGGAGCAGTACCGTCGCGACCAGGGGCAGCAGCGGCCATCCGGTGGCCCACCGGCGCGCGACCGGGGGCGCCGGTCCGGACCGGACGACGGGTGCCGGCGGCGCGGCGGTCAGGGTGAGAGTCACGGTTCAGCTGCCTCCGAGGCGGAAGACCGAGCCGGCGGTCCGCGCGAGGACGCACACGTCCTGCCAGAGCGACCAGGTCCCGATGTACCGGTTGTCGAAGCGGACACGGTCCTCGATCGAGGTGTCGCCGCGCAGACCGTTCACCTGGGCCAGACCCGTGATGCCGACGGGCATGCGGTGACGGGCCCGGTAGCCGGGGTGGATCCGGCTGAAGTGCTGGACGAAGTAGGGGCGTTCCGGGCGGGGGCCTACCAGGCTCATGTCGCCGCGCACCACGTTCCACAACTGCGGCAGTTCGTCGAGCGACGTCCGGCGGAGCGTCCTGCCCACGCCGCTCATGCCCTCGTCGTCCGACACGTTCCACCGGGTGGCGGACTCATGGGCGTCGGCGGGGCGCAGGGTGCGGAACTTCAGCAGGACGAACGGCCGTCCGTGCCGTCCGATGCGCTCCTGTCTGAAGACGACTCCGGGGCCGTCGCAGACGCGTACGGCCAGTGCGCAGGCGGCCAGCAGCGGGGCCGCCGCGATCAGGGCGATCATGGCCAGGACGGCGTCCATCGCCCGCTTCACCCGGTGGCCGGCCGGCCGGTGCCGGCCGTCGTCCAGCACGTGGGCCGCGAACCCCCACACATGGTCCGGTCTGGACTTGGTCCGGCAGGGGGTGATCGTCCCCTCCTCGGTGATCAGCCACACCCGGCAGCCCTGCCGGACGAACTGCCCGAACAACGCCGCCCCGCCGGGTGCCGACTCCGGCGGAACCGTGAAGACGGCGTGCCGCACCGAGTTCTGGATGACCGCGCGGCCGACGTCCTGCGCGGTCGTGAGTACGGGGAGCTGAGCTCCGCCGCACGGTGTCGCACCGGGCACGGGGACATCGGCGGGCGGAACGTCGGACCCCACCCGGCCCACCGGCCGCAGCCCGTACTCCGGGTGCTCCTGCAGGACGGCGGTGACCCGGTGGGCGACCTGGCCGTCTCCCACGACCAGGGCCGACTGGGGGCTGCGGGCAGCCGACCGGAGCCGGGACCGGTGGACCGCCGTGCGCGCACCGCAGCTCAGCAGCGTCTGCGCGGCGACCGCGCAGCCCAGTGCCGTCCAGCCGATGCCGTAACGGGGGTCGTACGCGGTCAGTGCCTCGGCCGTCACGTACCACTGGACCAGCGCAAGACCGAGCAGCGCGGGCAGCTCCGCCAGAACGGACGGGGACAGTCCGATCCGGTACAGGCCCCGGTGGGCGTGCAGCAGCAACTGGGCCACGGCCTGGAGGACGAAGACCCCCGGAGGCCACGGCAGGGGGGCCACCAACGCCAGGGCAAGAGCCAGCGCGAGGCCGTCGGCGGCGACGAGCCCCGAGGGGGACCCCCACCTCCTGCGGCTCCGGGTGGCCCGCAGGGACTGCGCGCGCCCGGTACCGCCGCGCGGTGGGCGGACAGCGGAAGCCGTACGCCGTACGGCTGTTGCCTGGGCGGCTCGGGGGACAGGTGCACTCTCCGTCGTCATTGCTCGGTGCGCTTCCTCGTCGTGGGGTGGGACAGGCCGACAAGTTCCTGGTAAAGGCTCAGGACCGCCCCGGCGGTCTTCCTCACATCGAAGACCGACCGGGTATGTCTCTGCGCCGTGCTGCCCAGCTCCTTCCGCAGCTGTGGGTCGGTCAGCAGAGCGGTCAGGGCCGTCGCGAGGGCTGCAGGGTCCTCGGGCGGCACAAGGCAGTGGGATTCGTGGCCGGGCGGCAGGCTTTCCCGGGCTCCGTTGACGTCGGATATCAGGACGGGTGTGCCGCACGCCATCGCCTCGAGAGGGGCCAGTGCCATCCCTTCCCACCGCGAAGGCAGGACCAGGACGTCCGCCGCGTGGATCCACGGCCGTACGTCCCGGCTCGCTCCCGCGAACAGCACACCCGGAGGTGCCGCGCGCCGCAGTTCGTCGTGGCACGGCCCGTCACCGACCAGGACGAGCCGTGCCCCCGGTACACGCATCCGCCGCCAGGCCCGCAGCAGCACGTCCTGGCCCTTCTGCCGGCTCAGCCGCCCGACACACACGACCAGGGGAGCACCGGCCGGGACGGTCTCCGGGAGCGGCAGCGCAGCCCGGGCCGCCAGCGCGGCCTCCCGGCCGGCCGGCCGGAAGTGGCCGAGGTCGATGCCGTTGTGGATCACGGACCAGTGGGCGGCGAGGCCCGCGGTCTCGCCCGCGCGGCGTTCGGATTCGCTGACACAGAGGATGCGGTCGCTCCACCGTGCCCCGAACCGCTCCCACCGCACGGCCAGCCGGGCGGTCCGGCCCTCCACCGCATCGAACGACCAGGCGTGGGGCTGGAACACCGTCGGCACCCGGCCCCGGACGGCCAGCCGGCCGGCGAGGCCGGCCTTCGCGCTGTGGGCGTGGATCACGTCGGGCGCGTACGCGCTGATCAGACGGCTCGCGGTGACGATCTCCCGGCCCAGCCCCGGCCCCGGGGCACGTTCGGCCGGCCAGGCACACACCCGGGCCCCGGCCACGGCCGCCCCGGACGCCAGCGAACCGCCCGGCGGGCAGGCCACGACAGGCCGCAGCCCTGCCCGGACCTGTGCGGCGACGAGGTCGGTCACGACCCGTGCGACTCCACCCTCCACCGGCTGGACCAAATGAAGGACCGTCAGTTGTCTTTCCTCGGTGCAACTCTTCTGCAGCACGCACGGCTCTCTTCTCACATGCCCCCGACGAGCCGGTTCGGGTAAGTACCGGCGAATGGAATATGGCGGCGGAGATAAGTGGGTAAAACCGAAATGCACTGTGACAGACAGTGTGTAGGAAAACGCGCATGACTCGCGCACCGGGCGATGCGGATTGGCTCCGGTCAGGGGTGCTGACGCCGTATTAATGAATGCTGCGGCGTGTCAGACCCCCGCATCTTCCGCTGTTCGGGGCGGTGACCCATGATGGCAATGCCGTGCGTTTTCCTCTTGCGTTCGGCCGATCGTGGAAGCCGCCAACTCGTCATGGAATTCGAGATACCGGAATCCTCTGATCCTGAAGTTCCGCCACCGGATGCCGAGTTGCGCGAGGCGAATTGCGGCCCTCGGTGCACGCGGCCGACGGGGGCCTCCCGGCCCTGCCCGTCCCGCCGTGTTCTGCGCGGGAACCGGCCAATCGTCGTGAAGGACCCCGGGCGGGCACCGCGCTCCGGATGTACTGCTGTCGGGCCGCGGGTACCCGTGGGTGCGGCCGACGGGGCAGTATCGGGTACAACTCGTGATGATCGTCCGCCCCGTGATGGTGGTCCGGGCCGTGGGCGCACCGACGAAGACAGAGGAGAACCGATGGTTCACGAACGGGCCGGTCAGCCGGCGCAGCCCGGAGACCTGGTGGACGTGGCGCGTCTGGTGACGGCCTATTACACCGTTCACCCCGACCCCGCGGAACCCGGCCAGCGCGTCGCGTTCGGTACCTCCGGGCACCGGGGCTCGGCCCTGGCCGCAGCCTTCAACGAGGACCACATCGCCGCCACGACCCAGGCGATCTGCGACTACCGGGCCCGTCAGGGCACCGACGGGCCGCTGTTCCTCGGCGCCGACACCCATGCGCTGTCCGAACCGGCGCGGGTGACCGCCCTGGAGGTGCTGGCCGCCAACGGGGCCACCGTACTGATCGACAGCGACGACGGCTACACCCCCACCCCCGCCGTGTCGCACGCCATCCTGACGTACAACCAGGACCGCGGCAGCGGTCTCGCCGACGGCATCGTGGTCACCCCGTCGCACAACCCGCCGGCCGACGGCGGCTACAAGTACAACCCCCCGCACGGCGGGCCGGCCGGCTCGGACGCCACCTCCTGGATCCAGGACCGGGCCAACACCCTGATCGAGGGCGGGCTGAAGGAGGTCCGGCGGATCCCGTACGCCCGGGCACTCGCCGCCGACACCACGGGGCGGCACGACTTCCTCACCGCGTACGTCGACGACCTCCCGGCCGTCCTGGACCTGGACGCCGTACGCGACGCGGGGATCCGGATCGGTGCGGACCCGCTCGGCGGCGCCTCGGTCGCCTACTGGGGCCGGATCGCCGAACGCCACCGGCTCGACCTCACCGTGGTCAACCCGCTCGCCGATCCCACCTGGCGTTTCATGACGCTGGACTGGGACGGGAAGATCCGGATGGACTGCTCCTCGCCGTACGCGATGGCGTCGCTGATCGAGCAGCGCGACGCGTTCACCATCTCCACCGGCAACGACGCGGACGCCGACCGGCACGGCATCGTCACCCCCGACGGCGGCCTGATGAACCCCAACCACTATCTGGCCGTGGCCATCCGCTACCTCTACTCCCACCGCGACAGCTGGCCCGCCGGCACCGGCATCGGCAAGACCCTCGTCTCCTCCTCCATGATCGACCGGGTCGCGGCAGACCTCGGGCGCCCGTTGGTGGAGGTGCCGGTGGGATTCAAGTGGTTCGTCGACGGACTGTTCGGCGGCACCCTGGGCTTCGGTGGCGAGGAGTCCGCCGGAGCATCCTTCCTGCGCCGCGACGGCCGGGTGTGGACCACCGACAAGGACGGCATCCTGCTCGCCCTGCTGGCCTCGGAGATCACCGCCGTCACCGGCTCCACCCCCTCCCAGCACTACGGCGAACTCACCGCCCGCTTCGGCGACCCGGCCTACGCCAGGGTCGACGCTCCGGCGACGCGTGAGGAGAAGGCGGTACTGGCCAGGCTCTCCCCGGACCAGGTCACGGCGGACACCCTGGCGGGTGAGCCCATCACCGCCGTACTCACCGAGGCGCCGGGCAACGGCGCGGCCATCGGCGGCCTGAAGGTCTGCACCGACAGTGCCTGGTTCGCCGCCCGCCCCTCTGGAACGGAGGACGTGTACAAGGTGTACGCGGAGAGCTTCCAGGGCGCCGGACACCTGGCCAGGGTCCAGGACGAGGCGCGCACCCTGGTCGCCGAGGCGCTGGGCGGAACGGGCTGATCCGGGACCGGCGCGCCGTGGCCGAGGTGTCGTGAGCCGGGGCTGCTACGCGCCGGGAACGGTGTGCTGGACCTGCCGGAGGAACGTGGCGTTGTCCGGGGTCGCGCGGACCTTCTCCAGCAGGACCTCCAGGGTGGCCTGTCCGTCCCTGGACTGCAGGGCGCGGCGCAGTCCCCGTACGGCCGCCAGTTCCGCGGCGGGTACCAGGAGCTCCTCGCGGCGGGTGCCGGACAGGGTGATGTCGACGGCGGGGAAGACCCGCCTGTCGGCCAGCCGGCGGTCCAGACGCAGTTCCATGTTGCCGGTGCTCTTCAGCTCTTCGAAGAAGTAGTCGTCGGCGCGGGATCCGGTGTCCACCAGCGCGGTCGCCAGGATGGTCAGCGAACCGCCCTCCTCGGCCAGGCGTGCCGCCCCGAACAGCTTCTTCGGGCCGATGAGGGCGGAGGCGTCGACGCCACCGCTGAGGGTGCGCCCGCCCGCCCCGGCGGCGTTGTTGTGGGCCCGGCACAGTCGGGTCAGGGAGTCTAGGAGGATCACGACGTCCCGGCCCTGCTCCACGAGCCGCTTGGCCCGTTCCACGGCGAGGTCCGCGAGCGCGATGTGCTCCTTCGCGGGCCGGTCGAACGTGGAGGCGTACACCTCGCCGCGCACGGAGCGGCGCATGTCCGTGACCTCCTCGGGGCGTTCGTCGAGCAGGACGACCATCAGATGGCATTCCGGATGGTTGGTGGCGACGGCTGCGGCGAGCTGCTGCAGAAGCACGGTCTTGCCGGTTTTCGGAGGCGCGACGATGAGGCCGCGCTGCCCCTTGCCGACCGGTGAGACGAGGTCGACGACGCGCGTGGCGGGTCCGCCGCGCGGTGTCTCCAGGCGCAGCCGCTCCTGGGGGTGGAGAGGTGTGAGGTCGCGGAAGTGCGGCCGGCCCCGAAGGTCCTGCGGGGCACGGCCGTTGACCGAGTCGATCCGGGACAGTGCCCGCGGCCGTTCGCAGGTTCCGCCGACGACGTCGCCCTTGCGCAGGCCGTACTGCCGGATGAGCGAGGGCGACACCTGGATGTCACCGGGGGAGGGATGGCCGCCGTCGGTGCGCAGTACGCCGTGTCCGTTGTTCGTGGTGTCGAGGACACCTGCGGTGCGGACGGGCTGATTCTGCTGTGTGACGGGGCGTTCGAGTGTGCTGGTCATGGGGTGGGTCCTTTCGCGGACAAGGCGAATGAGAGGTCCGGCGAAGCGGAGGCGGCGGAATCACGCCCCGTGTGACGGGCGGAAAAGCCCGGACCGGACAGAAGAAGTGATGCGGAGAAGCTGGATCGCCGGTCACTGGAGGACGGGCACCACAGCGGAAATGAGATGAAACAGCACCGGCGCCCGATTCCGGGCGTACACACGTGCTGATCGCACCGTAGCACGCAAGCCGAGGAGAGGGAAGGAGCCGCCCGGCTACCTGGCGCCGCCGGCGCCGGACCAGACCCGCTGGACCGCGCGGTAGTCGGTCACCACGACGGCCTCCTGCCGCAGGATCTCGCGCGCCTCGGGCGATGTGAGGAATTCAAGGTCGGTGCTGCGCACCTGCCAGCCGCCGTCGATGGCCCGTGACTCCTCGTCGGCCAGCCCGGGATGCACCGCCCACTCGCTCAGCCCTGCCGGGAGGGAGCGCAGCAGCTCGGCGAAGCGGGCCGCCTTGCCGTCGAGGTCCAGCGCGAAGCTGTCCAGGAAGGCGTGATCAGTGACCGGCCGGCCTTGCCGCAGCATCTTCTGCCTCGCGGGCTCGAGCCAGATCCGTACTGCCAGGCCGTACTCCCCGGCAAGGGCCACGGTCAGGTCGAGGATGTCCTCGCGCCCGCCGTCCGCCAGACAGTGCCAGTCGAGATGGGTCGGCTCGAGACCGGCGTCCATGACGGCGTCGATCTGTGCACGGAACTCGCGCTCGACCTCTTCCGGGCGGGCCCGGCCGAGCAGCTCGGGGATGCCCGCCGGAGTGAAGAGCCCGCCCGCGTCGTCCAGCAACGACGAAACCCTGTCCTTCGCGCTCAGCGGCCCCCAGCGGTAGTCCGTCGTGTCGCAGACGAGCGTGAGGTGGATGCCGAAGGGGATCTCCGGCCGCTCCCGGAGCAGACGCATGCCGTGCAGCGCCCACGGGCACGGCACCATGAGACTGCACGAGGCCGCGATGCCGTTCTCGATCGACGCGATCACGGCGGAGTTGACCGCGTGGTACATCCCGAAGTCGTCGCAGTTGACGATGAGTACCCGGGCATCGGGCGCGAATCCCAGCAGCTCACTGGAACGGGTCGTGGGTGCGGTGTCAGCGGTCACCGCACCCACTGTGCGCGAACGGGCCTCAGCTGTCTTCCGGATTCTTTCCGCCGGCCGTGCCCGGCTGAGCCGCCGCATCCCCGCGGAACGCTCCGAGGATCTGCTCGGCGGCCAGAGTGGCCGTCAACTCGCCCCCGCGTACCCGCTGTTCGAGTTCCGGGGTGAGCGCACGCACGGCCGGATGGCTGCGCAGGCTGTCCAGCAGCTCGTCGCGGACCATCGTCCATGTCCAGTCCACCTGCTGCTCGCGGCGCTTGGCCGTGAGCCGCCCCGTGCTGTCCAGGAGCGTGCGGTGCTGCTCCAGCCGCTCCCACAGTTCGTCCAGACCGGTCGACTCCCGGGCGCTGCAGGTCATCACCGGAGGAGTCCACGCCGCGTCCACGGGGTGCATCAGCCGCAGGGCGCCCGCCAGTTCACGTGCCGCCGAGCGGGCGTCGCGCTCGTGGGGGCCGTCGGCCTTGTTGACCGCGATGGCGTCGGCCAGTTCCAGGACACCCTTCTTGATGCCCTGCAGCTGGTCGCCGGTACGGGCCAGGGTGAGCAGCAGGAACGTGTCGACCATGTTGGCGACCGCGGTCTCCGACTGCCCGACCCCGACCGTCTCCACCAGGACCACGTCGTAGCCCGCCGCCTCCATCACCACGATGGACTCACGGGTCGCCTTGGCCACCCCGCCGAGCGTCCCCGCGGTGGGGGAGGGGCGTACGAACGCCCGGGCGTCCACCGCCAGCCGCTCCATCCGGGTCTTGTCGCCCAGGATGGAACCGCCCGTACGGCTGGACGAGGGGTCGACGGCCAGTACGGCGACCCGGTGCCCGAGCCCCGTCAGTAGGGTGCCTAGCGCATCGATGAACGTGGACTTCCCCACTCCGGGAACCCCGCTGATCCCGATGCGCCTCGCCCGCCCCGAACGGGGCAGCAGCTCGCTCAGCAACCGCTGCGCCAGTACCCGGTGATCGGGGCGGGTCGACTCGACGAGTGTGATCGCACGCGCCACGAACGCACGCTTCCCGTCGAGCACGCCCTTGACGTACGCGTCGACGTCGATGTTCGGAGCCATCCGTCAGCGGCTCACAGCTCGTGGCCGAGCGCGGCACCGAGCCGCGTGACCAGGTCGTGGGCCGCGTCCGGGATCACGGTGCCGGGCGGGAACACCGCGGCGGCACCCGCCCCGTGCAGCGTCTCGATGTCCTGCGGCGGGATCACCCCGCCCACCACGATCATGATGTCCTCCCGGCCCTCGGCCGCCAGTTCCGCGCGAAGCGCGGGTACGAGCGTGAGGTGCCCGGCGGCCAGCGACGAGACGCCCACGATGTGCACGTCCGCCTCGACCGCCTGCCGGGCGACCTCGCCCGGCGTCTGGAACAGCGGGCCGACGTCGACGTCGAAGCCCAGGTCGGCGAAGGCGGTGGCGATCACCTTCTGGCCGCGGTCGTGGCCGTCCTGGCCCATCTTCGCGACCAGGATGCGCGGACGCCGGCCCTCGGCCTCCTCGAAATCGTCGACCAGCGCGCGGGTACGGTCCACGGACGGGGACTCTCCTGCCTCTTTGCGGTACACGCCGGAGATCGTACGGATCTGGCCCGCGTGCCTCCCGTACACCTTCTCCAGAGCGTCCGAGATCTCGCCGACCGTGGCCATCGCCCGGGCCGCGTCGACCGCGAGCGCCAGCAGATTGCCCTCCAGGCCCGGTCCCGGGTCCCGCTCGGCCGCCGCCGTCAGCGCCCTCAGGGCGTCCTGGCAGGCCGTCTCGTCCCGCTCCTCGCGCAGCCGCCGGAGCTTCTCGATCTGCTGCGTACGCACCGAGGAGTTGTCGACCTTGAGCACGTCGATCTTCTCGTCGGTCTCCACCCGGTACTTGTTGACGCCGATGACCGGCTGGCGCCCGGCGTCGATCCGCGCTTGGGTACGGGCCGCGGCCTCCTCGATCCGGAGCTTCGGGATGCCCGCGTCGATGGCCTTCGCCATGCCGCCGGCCGCCTCGACCTCCTCGATGTGCTGCCACGCCCGCCGCGCCAGGTCGTACGTCAGCTTCTCCACGTACGCGCTGCCGCCCCACGGGTCGATGACCCGCCCGGTGCCGGACTCCTGCTGGAGCAGCAGCTGGGTGTTGCGCGCGATCCGGGCCGAGAAGTCCGTCGGCAGCGCGAGCGCCTCGTCCAGGGCGTTGGTGTGCAGCGACTGGGTGTGGCCCTGGGTGGCCGCCATCGCCTCCACACACGTCCGCGTGACGTTGTTGAAGACGTCCTGAGCGGTCAGCGACCACCCGGAAGTCTGCGAATGGGTGCGCAGCGACAACGACTTGGAGTTCTTGGGCTCGAACTCCTTCACCAGCTTGGCCCACAGGAGCCGGGCCGCGCGCAGCTTCGCGATCTCCATGAAGAAGTTCATGCCGATCGCCCAGAAGAACGACAGCCGGGGCGCGAACGCGTCCACGTCGAGCCCGGCGTCGCGTCCCGCCCGCAGATACTCCACACCGTCGGCCAGCGTGTAGGCCAGCTCCAGGTCGGCCGTCGCCCCCGCCTCCTGGATGTGGTAGCCGGAGATGGAGATGGAGTTGTAGCGCGGCATCTTCTGCGAGGTGAACGCGAAGATGTCGGAGATGATCCGCATCGAGGGGCCGGGCGGATAGATGTAGGTGTTGCGGACCATGAACTCCTTGAGGATGTCGTTCTGGATGGTCCCGGCCAACTTCTCGGGCGGCACGCCCTGTTCTTCCGCGGCCACGATGTACAGGGCGAGTACGGGCAGCACCGCGCCGTTCATCGTCATCGACACCGACATCTTGTCCAGCGGAATGCCGTCGAAGAGCTGGCGCATGTCGTAGATCGAGTCGATCGCCACGCCCGCCATGCCGACGTCACCGGTCACCCGGGGATGGTCGCTGTCGTAGCCGCGGTGCGTGGGCAGGTCGAACGCGACGGAGAGCCCCTTCTGACCGGCCGCCAGATTGCGCCGGTAGAAGGCGTTGGACTCCTCGGCCGTGGAGAATCCCGCGTACTGCCGGATCGTCCAGGGCTGGTTGACGTACATCGTCGGGTACGGGCCGCGCAGATACGGGGCGATGCCCGGGTAGGTCTCCAGGAAGTCGAGGCCTTCCAGGTCCTGTCCGGTGTACAGCGGCTTGACCGCGATGCCCTCGGGTGTCTCCCAGAGCAGCTCGTCCTCGGACGTACCGGTCGACTCCTTCACCGCGGCACGCCACTGGTCGGCGGACACCTCCGCAGGGGCGTCGGCGGCCAGGGGGACATCGGAGAAGTCCGGAACCGGGGTTCCCGTCGCCGGGGTCCCGGTGGTCTCGGTGGTCTTCATCACGCCACTCCCATGCAGTCGAGTACGGAGGAGAGGACGGCAACCACATCGCAGCCCGCGAACACGTGGCCGTCGACGCCCGTGTAATCGCCGGGCCGGCCCGCGAGGAGGACCTGCACGGCTCCGGCGGAGGCGAGGGCCCCGGCGACAGCGTCGGCCTGCTCGGCGTAGAGCGCGTCGGAGGAGCACAGGCAGGCGATCGTCGCTCCGCTGGCGGTGAAGGCCCCGGCCGCGGTCGTGGCGTCCACGGAAGCGGGATCGTGGACGGGTTCGATGCCGCCCGCGACGAAGAGATTCGCGGCGAAGGACGCGCGTGCCGTGTGCACCGAGGCCGGGCCCAGGGCGGCGAGGAACACCTTCGGGCGGCTGCCGGTGGCGGCCAGGTGGCGGTCCGACCGGGCACGCAGAGCCTCGAAGGCCTCGTCGCGGCGGACCTTCGGCAGGCCTCCCGTCGAAGGGGCGGGGTGGGGCTCCCGCTCCACGGGCCGCTCGGTGAGCGTCGGGAACTCGCTGACGCCCGTCACCGGTTCCTTGCGCCGCGCCAGGTCCTTGCTGCGGGCGGCCCAGGTGCCGGCGAGCCGCTCCTCGACCATCCCGGAGCGCAGCGCGGCGGCCTGGCCGCCCGCCCGCTCGACCTCCTGGAAGAACGACCATGCTGCGGCGGCGAGTTCATCGGTCAGCCGCTCGACGTACCAGGAACCGCCTGCCGGATCGATGACCCGTGCCAAGTGCGACTCCTCCATGAGGATCGTCGACGTGTTCCGGGCGATCCGCCGGGCGAACGCGTCCGGCAGACCCAGTGCGTGATCGAACGGCAGTACGGTGACGGAGTCGGCCCCGCCGACCCCCGCGCCCAGGCAGGCGAGCGTCGTCCGCAGCATGTTCACCCACGGGTCACGGCGGGTCATCATCACGGGCGAGGTCACGGCGTGCTGCTGCTGCGCACCTGCCGCAGTGCTTCCGCATACCTCGGCGACCCGGGCCCACAGCCGTCGCGCGGCCCGCAGCTTCGCGATCGTCAGGAACTGGTCGGCCGTCGCCGCGTACCGGAACTCCAGCTGCGCACACGCCTCCTCGACGGAGGCTCCCGCCTCGGTCAGCGCCCGCAGATAGGCGACGCCCGTCGCCAGCGAGAGCCCCAGCTCCTGCGCGGCCGAGCCGCCCGCCTCGTGGTACGGCAGTGCGTCGACGGCCAGCGCGCGCAGCCCCGGGTACTCGCGGCCGCACAGCCGCGCCCAGTGGACGGCGGCCGTCAGGTCAGGCTCGCCGCCGGTACGCGCCGCGTGGCCGAGCGGGTCCGCGCCGAGGCTGCCGCGCGCGGCAGACTTCGCGATGCCTCGCGCCTCGTAGAGCGCCAGCAACTCCCGTACGGCAGGCTCGAATTCGCTGCCGGCGTCGAGGGCGACGGGTGCCAGGTCGAGATAGACACCGTCGAGCGCACGGGCGAGGCCGGTGGCCGGAACCCCGCCGGGCCCGCCCACGGCCAGCCACAGCGAGGTGACGCCGTTCTCCAGGTCGCCGAGTACGGCCTCGTTCAGGCGTACCGGGTCCGTCAGCGCGTGGCGTTGCCGTACGTCCCAGCCGCCCGTGATGCTGCCCTCGGCCTTGCTGCCCCGGGTGAAGGGGGCAAAGCCGGGGAATCCGGGGTCGGCTGATACGTCGTGGGAGGTGTACAGGGGGCGGGCGGTGAGCCCGTCCCCGAGCGCGGTGGACAGTGCTTCCTCGGCGGCCGTGCCCGTGACTTCCTTGCCAGACTTGCGCAGTACGCCTTCGACAAGGCTCTGCCACTGATCATGGGAGGGGTCAGGGAACTCGGCGGCCAGAGAGAGCCCGTCAGCAGGCAGGACCGTCATGCTCAGATGCTAGGTCAGTGCTCTGAGGAGCAGCAGTGGCACCGGCTGTGACCTTGCCCTCTCCGGAACGCGCGTGATCCCTCACCGACCGTCGCGTTTCCCCCGTCCGGGGGGTGAGCGGGTCCGGTCCCGTCGTACCCCTCCATGGCAGGCAATGAGGCGAATGCGATGTCTTAACCATGAAGTTTCACAGTGCGTCACTGAATGTCCGAAGTTATGCTTCTGACGTTCCAGCACCGCAGGAAAGGGGCGCGTCGTGGCCGTGGGACCCGTGGAGTACCTCGTCGTCGTCTTTCCCGGCAGCACCCTCACCGGTCCGATGGCGTCGGCTCTGGCCGACGCGGTCGCGTCGGAGGCGGTGCGTGTCCTGGACCTGTCCTTCGTCCACCGCGCTGAGGGCGGCACGCTCGCGTCCAAGGAGCTGAGGGATGTCGACCCCGACGGGCTGGTGTCGTTCGAGCCGGTCACCGGTGAGGTGGCCGGGCTGTCCGCCGTCAAGGACATCGACTCGCTCGGCCGGAGCGTGCCGCCGGGGAACTCGGCCGCGCTGATCGTCCGCGAGGACCTCTGGGCGGTGCCCTTCACCCGTGCGGCCCAAGAGGCCGGCGGGCAGCTCGTGGCGCATGAGCGCCTTCCCTCGGAGGGGGCCGCGGACGGCGGGGACGACGTCATCACCCTGCTCGAGCGGCTTGCCGAGCTGCGGAAGCAGGACGTACTCACCGACGCCGAGTTCGCCGCGCAGAAGACGAGGATCCTCGCCGACTGACATCCCCGCCGGTACCCGGCACTTTCCTTTGTCGATTTTCGCGCTACGTGCGACGTTGATTCTGACCTGTGGAGTTCGTCGGGAATGAGGCAGTTCATCGTGCAGACCGCCCGCGCCGTCCCTGCTGCCACCGTCGTCAACCTGCGCGACCTGGGCGGCATCGCCCTGGGACGCGACCGCCGCCTGCGTCAGGGAATCCTCCTGCGCTCGGGGCAGCTGAGCGACTTCGACGCCGAGAGCGACATGGCGGTGGCCGCGCTCGGTATCCGTACCGTCGTCGACCTCCGCACCGCGGACGAACGCCAGTGGGCGCCCGACCGCCTGCCGCCGGGCGCACGGCTCTTCGTCGCCGACGTGCTCGGCGACAACCCCGGTGTCGCACCCGCCAGGATCAGGGCGTTGCTCGGCGACCCGGACGGCGCAGCGAGTGTGCTCGGCGACGGCAAGGCGGAGGAACTCTTCGCCCAGACCTACCGGAAGATGGTGCTCTCGCCCGGTGCCGCGGCCGCCTACCGCGCCTTCCTGGAGACAGCCGCGGATCCGCGTGCGCGACCGGTGCTGTTCCACTGCGCGACCGGCAAGGACCGGACCGGCTGGGCCGCCGCGCTCCTGCTGCTCATGGCGGGCGCGTCGCGTGAAGTCGTCCGGGCGGAGTTCCTGGCCGTGAATCCGGCCGTCCGGGGTGCTTTCGGGCCAGGCGTCCAGCGCTTCCTCGAGGCGGGCGGGGACCCGGACATCGCGTCCGCGATCATCGAGGTCCGCCCCCGCTACCTCGAAGCGGCGCTGGACGCGATGGACGAGAAATGGGGCGGACTCGACGGCTATCTCCACAAGGCGCTGCGGCTACCCCCGGCGGTGGTGGAGCGGTTGCGCGCCGACCTGGCGGTACCGGCCTGAAACGCCGCGCGGCCCGGTGCGACGTCCTCGAAGGACATCGCACCGGGCCGCCGTTGCGGGGTTCCGGGTCAGACCCGCAGGAGCCGTTCGCCGACGTCACGGTACTGCTGCAGGGCCAGCCGCAGCTCCTCCGTCCGGGCCTCGGTGTCCGGTGCCTGCCAGCTCGTGCGCAGGGTGCGCCTGCGCTCCTCGAGCGCCTCGGTCAGATCCGCCACGATCGTGTCGAACGTGCTTTCGGCCTCCTCGACCGCCTGGCGCGGACTCTCGACGAAGTCGGCGACGGCCTGCTGCATGCGCTCGGTCAGCGAGGCCTGCTCCTTGGCGGGCAGCAGGGGCATGCCCGCGGGGGCGGTCTCGGGCCTGTGGGCCGGCTTGCCTGCCGATGCCGAGGCCGGGGCGGTGGACGGGCGTGCGGCGGGCGGCGCACCGGCATCGCCGGGACCCCGGTTCATGACCTGGGTCGGGTCGGGGCCCGGTGTCGCGGTCCGCGTCGCGGCGGTCCCGGGTGCCGGGTCGTGCTGCGGTTCAGGGGCGGTCCGAGTCGTCTCGCCGCGCCGCGCTTCCGTCGATGCGGGAGTCGTCTCGGTGCGCCGCGCTTCCGTCGAGGTCGGAGTCGTTTCGGCGCGCCGCGCTTCCGCCGCGGTCCGGGGCGCCTCGGTGGCAGAGCTGTCAGTGGGTTCGGTGCGGTGCATCAGGCGGTCCTTCCGTTCGTCCGGTGCCGGCTCGTGCGGGCCGGTTCGTCCGGAGCGTGTCCGAGCAGTACGTCGAAGAGGGCGCGGGACTCGATCAGCGCCTTGCGCATGTCCTCGGTGCCGCCCTTGCCGCGCACCGCCGTGTGCACCTTGCGGTACCCGTCGACGTGCTCCGCGTGGTGCACCGAGATGGCGGCCGTCTGCTCCTCGAAGCCGGCCCCGTCGGGGAAGCCCCGGTCCCGGGCCAGCTGCGCCAGCAGCGCGTCGGCCTGGGCGACCGCTTCGGTGGGCGAGTCGATGAACTGCTCCTGCACCGCGGCCCAGCGGTCGGTGTATCCCTCGCGGGCCTCCGGGGGCAGGGGCCGCTCCTCCAGGTGGCCGTGCAGCTTCACGCGCTCGGCGAGCTCGTGCTCGGCGGCCTTCGTGTCGCCGTTGTGCCGCTCGACCGTGCGGTCGTACTCGGGTCCGAAGCGGCGCCGCAGCCCATGGCCGCCGCCCGTCCGGCGACGGACGAGGAAGTAGCCGACCGCCGCCAGCAGGACGACGGCAACGATGATCACCACGGTCGTCATGACGGACCCCCCTGTCGGTTCGCGGTCGGTGCGTAGCGCTGTCTCACTCTCGTCAACTCCCTTCGGACGGGCCCGGGTCGAAGTGCCGGGCGGCTTTGCAAGCAGTCGTGTACCCGCTTGACGGAGTTCATGCGGACGGGCTGCTCGGTATCGTGGAATGCGCGGGACCCGGGCCCGAACCCGGAGTGCTGCCGGACGAGTTCTGAGAGGGGCACACGGTGACCGAGCGCAAGCCCACCGGCGTCAGCTTCGAGTCCTGGGTGGACAAGCAGATCCGCGAGGCCGAACAGCGCGGCGACTTCTCCGCGTTGCCCGGCTTCGGCAAGCCGATCCCCGGGCTCGAACGGCCCTACGACGAGACGTGGTGGATCAAGGCCAAGATGCAGCGGGAGGGGCTGTCCGTGCTCCCGCCGTCGCTGACCCTCCGGAAAGAGGCTGAGGACGCCAGGGAGGCGGTCTCGGATGCCAGGACGGAAGCCGAGGTCCGGCGCCTGCTGAACGAGATCAACGACAAGATCCGCAAGGCGCTTCTCATGCCGCCCGAGGGCCCGCCCCTGAACCTCAGGCCCTTCGACGTCGAGGCCGTCCTGAGGGAGTGGCGGGAGCAGCGGGGCCGGGGCTGAACCTGAACCCGTGGGGCATGACCCCTTGCGCACCGGGTCCCTGCGCACCGGGAGTCGCGGGTACGTAATACTCGCTGTATGAAGTCGAGCATTACGTACAGGCGTGGCGGGTCCACCGGACCCGCAGGGGTCCGCATCAGGCGGGCCGTCGCACGGGATGCCAAGCGGCTCACCCGCCTCGTCACCACCTCACGCGCCTACGACGGGCCGTACGCGCCGATGGTCCAGGGGTACCGGGTCGGCCCGGACTACATCGAGACCCACCAGGTCTTCGTTGCCGTCGGCGCCGACGACCGCGTGCTCGGCTTCTACTCGCTGGTCGTCTCCCCGCCCGAACTCGACCTCATGTTCGTCGGCGACGACGCCCAGGGGCTGGGCATCGGGCGCCTCCTGGTCGGTCACCTACTGGACGAGGCGCGCCGCGCCGGACTGAGCGAAGTACGAGTGGTCTCGCATCCGCCCGCCGAAGGCTTCTACCGCAGCGTGGGCGCGGAGCGCACCGGTACGGTGCCGGCCAGCCCGCCCGCGGTGATGTGGGACCGGCCCGAGCTGACCCTCCCGATCGAGAGCCCCTGACGGCGAGTGGCCCGGCCGTCTCCCGGCCGGGCCACTCGGATGCGCCACAGGCAGCCGCTGCTACGACCAGCCGCCGTACGGGCGGGTGATGAGTTCCATCCCGTGCCCGCTCGGGTCGGGGAAGTAGATCCCGCGCCCGCCGTCGTTGTGGTTGATCTCGCCGGGGAGCTTCTGGTGGGGATCGGCGTAGTACGCGGTCCCCTGCGCCTTGATCCGCTCGAAGGCGGTATCGAACTCCGCCTCGGAAATGAGGAACGCATAGTGCTGCGCGGTGATCGATTCAGCGGGAATGGTCGCGAAATCCAGCGTCACGCCGTTCGCGAGAACGAGCGGAATGAAGGGGCCCCATTCCCTTCCGGCGTCCAGGCCCAGAATGTGCGCCAGGAAATCGGCGGACTCGCGGTTGTCCCGGCAGTGAATGATGGTGTGATTCAACTCGACTGACACTGTGGAATGCCTCCAACGGGCATCTCACGGGCTACCTCCACGCCTCACCCGGACGGTGACCGACGCGCGATGCCGTACCCAAGATCTTAGGTGAGGGGTCACGGTGAGTCGAGGGCTTGGCCTCCGATCGCCCGGTTCCGGCCGCTCGCGCACCTCCGTCCGCACCGACCGCGCGGGGGGAGGACGGCGCCCGGCCGGCGTGGTGAAATCCCAGGTAGGTGCCACTATGGACAGCACGGGCACGTGTGTCGTCCCCCTGCGCGCAGCCGGTCGCCTGTACGGGCCAGGCCCGCGATGTCCTTGGCGGGTTACCACGTGTTCTCCCGCCGAAAGGATTCACGGAGCGACCCCGGGGCACCTGTACCACCCACTCGACGTGGTGGAGGCACCGATGGGACGGATACCGGCGGGCAAGGGTGGGGAGAGGGATGTGGCGGCCAGGACCGGCCGTGAGGAGACGGAGGAGGAACGGGCGGACCGGCAGTGGACGGATCTGCTGCAGGAACTGCGGGTTGCCCAGACCGGCGTGCAGATCCTCTTCGGTTTTCTGCTCGCGGTGGTCTTCCAGCCCCGGTTCGCCGACCTCTCCACCACCGACCGGAACATCTACGTCGTCACCGTCATGCTGGGATCGGCCACGGCCGCCGCACTGATAGGGCCGGTGTCCTACCACCGGCTGCTCACCGGCAGACGGATGAAGCCGCAGACCGTGACCTGGGCCTCGCGCCTGACGAAGCTCGGGCTCGGACTGCTCTTCTGCACGATGTGCTCGACCCTGCTGCTGATCCTGCGGGTGGCGCTCCACAACGCCCTGGCCCTGTGGCTGGTGGGCGCGATGGCGCTGTGGTTCCTGGCCTGCTGGTTCGTCTTCCCGCTGTGGGCCATCGCCCGGGGGAATCCGAAGTCCGGCGACGGCGGCCGGCCGGGCGACGGGGATTCCGGTTCCGCCGGGTGAACCGTCAGTCGTCGTCCGTCTCGGCGGGGCTGCGTACGTCCGTCACGGTGAACAGCCCGCCGTCCGGGTCGCGCAGCGTCGCCTCGGTGCCGTGGGGCACACTGCGCCGCTCCAGGAGCGTGCCTCCGTGCTCCTCCGCGACGCGGACCGTTGCCGCCACATCGGTGGTCGGGAACTGGACCTGCCAGTGCGGGCGCACCATCGGGTCGGGTGCGGCCTCGACGGCCCCGGAGCTGATCCGGGCCAGGGGACGGCCGTCGCAGCGCACGAGTACCTCCTCCTTGACGTACGAGACCTCGCAGCAGCCGGGCGCCCCGCTCTCCCAGTCCAGTACCTCGCCGTAGAAGATCGCCGCGTCGAAGGCGTTCCTGGTGCGCAGTCTGAGCCAGGCGTGCGCCCGGTGCCCGGACGGTGCGAGGGAGGCCGCGCGCCCCGTCCACTCCCAGACGCCGAACGACGCGCCGTCCCGGTCGGCGGCCAGGACCGCGCGTCCCTTGCCGATGGTCAGCGGGCCCACCGCCACCGTGCCACTGCGTTCGCGGATGCGGGCCGAGGCCACGTCGGCGTCCCGCACCGAGAAGTACGGGGTCCAGGCCACGCCCACCTGGTAGGCGGAGGCGACCGCGCCGATCCCTGCCACGGGCACTCCGTCCGAACGGGCCATGGCGTAGTCCTTGCCCAAGGGGCCGGTGCGGAACGTCCAGCCGAGGACGGCACCGTAGAAGCGCTGGGCGGCCCCCAGCTCCCGGGTCACGAGATGGACCCAGCACGGCGCGGTGGCGCCGGTCAGCGGTGCCGGTTCGCTTGCGGTCATGTCGCTCTGCCTTATCGGTTCTGCGGCATGACTTCTTCGGTGCCGCGGGGGCCAGCCCCAGCCTCATGTGTGCCGACCGCTCCCGCAACACACGGCCTCCTCCCTGCCGTGGCGGGGAGGAGGGGCGGCCGGGTGCGCGCCCGGGTGTCCGCGTCTCAGTCACGCGGGCGGTCGGTGTCGGGCGGGATCACCTCGTTGCCGTGGTCGCCGAGCTCGTAGGGCGAGAGTCCCCGGCCGTTGTCGGGAAAGCTGTCCGAGCCGTGCTTGTCGCTCTCCCGGATCTCCGTCCGGTGATCCGGGCGGTGCGGCTGCTCCTCGGGGCGCGGCGGCGGAAGCTCCTGGTCCCGGCGCCGCATGCCCCACCAGAAGGCGCCGACCAGCACGACCGCTACGGCAAGTCCTGCGATGCCGACGACAACCCCGATCGTGCCGGGCCCGGCAAGGGTGACGGCGAGAGAATCCCTGACTCCGTTTGTTACGTCCATGCATGGCGCATACCCGGGAGGATCGATAACAGACAGTTGGTGAATGTAATTCATATTTTGTGACGGTGTCCTGGTGAAAGTGTTTCACGCGGTTCGAACCTGCTCGTGTCGCCGACACGCAGCCACTGGGTGAGCCTGGAGTGGGTGCGCTCCGTGGCAGGCCGCGGCTGCTCGTCCGACCGGGGCGGAGTGCCCGCTCGCGTGGGATCCGGAGCCACGCGTACCCCGTCGTCGTCCGGACCCGGCGGACGTCGGGCCCTCCACGGGGGCACCCGCTACACCCGCACGAGTGAACTGGGCGGCCGGTTCGTGACGATCCGCGCCAACAGCGGTATCGCCTTCCTCGAAGCCGAAAGGAACCACTGTGAACAGCACGGACGCACAGGCACAGGAGCACCGGGAGAGCGGCGACGTCGTGGTGGCGGTGACCGGCTGCCCGAAGGAGGACGCGCGCACCGTGTTCGACGTGCTGCGCCGTGCCTTCGTCTCCGACCGCCCGGCGAGCGACACCCCCGAGGAGGTGTCGACGACACGCCCGACCGTCTGGACAGCGACCGTCGATGTGTCCGAGGAACTCGCCGGTGCCAGGCCCACGCAGCTGTCCGCACCCGTGACCGTCGAGGCGCAGGGCGGCTACTGGGCGGTCGACCGCCTACGTCAGCACCTGGCGGACACCTTCGCCGTACGGGTCGTGGGGACGGCCGCAGGTGACCAGGAACAGGAGATCCGGCTGCGACTGGAGAGCCGCGGTCCCGCGTGATGCCCGCACCGCACGAAACCGGAAGGCGCCAGTCCATGGACCTCACCCCCGGGAAGGGCGATTCGGACTCCGGACAGGGTCCGCTTCCGGGCACCCGCTCGACCTTCACCCTGCACATCAACGGCACCGCACGGACGGTGACGCTCGATCACCGCACCACCGTGCTGGACGCGCTGCGCGAACACCTCGGCCTCACAGGTGCGAAGAAGGGCTGCGACCACGGTCAGTGCGGTGCCTGCACCGTGCTCGTCGACGGCCGCCGCGCCAACAGCTGCCTGCTGTTCGCGGTCGCTCAGGAGGGTGCCCGCATCACCACCGTCGAAGGGCTGGCCGACGGCGACCGGCTGCACCCCCTGCAGGCGGCCTTCCTGGAGAGGGACGCCCTGCAGTGCGGCTACTGCACCCCCGGACAGATCTGTTCGGCGGTCGGCATGCTCGGCGAGGCGGCGGACGGATTTCCCTCCCACGCCACCCCCCGCACGGCAATCGCCACCGACGGCCCGGCCGCCCTCGGGCCGGAGGAGATCCGCGAACGGATGAGCGGAAATCTCTGCCGGTGCGGCGCGTACCCCCACATCGTCCGAGCGATCGAGGACGTGGCACCGTGAAACCCTTCGCCTATCTGCGCCCCGGCTCCGTGGCCGAGGCCGTCCGCGCCTGTGCCGAACGCCCCGGAGCCCGGTTCCTCGGCGGCGGCACCAACCTCGTCGACCTGATGAAGCTCGGCGTGGAGTCGCCCGGCCTGCTCATCGACGTCACCCGGCTCCCGCTGGACCGGGTGACGCGGACGGACGACGGCCTCCGGATCGGTGCGACCGTACGCAACAGCGACCTCGCGGCCCACCCCGATGTACGGACCGACTACCCCGCCCTGTCGCAGGCCCTCCTCGCCGGTGCCTCCGGGCAGCTCCGTAACACCGCCACGACCGGCGGGAACCTGCTCCAGCGCACCCGGTGCCCGTACTTCCAGGATGTCTCCAAGCCCTGCAACAAGAGAACACCGGGCTCCGGCTGCCCGGCCCTCGAGGGCGCCCACCGCGATCTCGCGGTGCTCGGCCACTCGCGGGACTGCGTTGCCACCAACCCCTCGGACATGGCGGTCGCCCTCGCGGCCCTCGACGCCACCGTCCGGCTGCACGGACCCGAGGGCGAACGGACCGTGCCCGTCACCGGCTTCCACCGGCTGCCTGGCGACAACCCCGACCAGGACACCGTGATCAGGCCCGGCGAACTGATCACCGAAGTGGTGCTGCCACCGCGTCCGGACGGCGCCGCCTCGCTGTACCGCAAGGCGCGCGACCGCGCCTCGTACGCCTTCGCGCTCGCCTCCGTCGCCGCCGTGCTGACCGTCCGCGACGGCCGTGTCGAGCAGGCTTCGCTCGCCTTCGGCGGGCTCGCCCACCGGCCGTGGCGCGCCCTGGCCGCGGAGGAGGTGCTGCGGGGCGCACCCGCCACCGACGAGACCTTCGCCCAGGCGGTGGACACCGAACTCGAAGCCGCCAGGCCCTTGCGGGACAACGGGTTCAAGGTGTCCCTGGCACGCAATCTGGCGATCGGGGCCCTGACGGAACTCGCCGCCCCGCCGGCGCCGCCACGCTGAGCCGCCCGGCCCGCACCCCGACGAACCGAGGACTTCCGCCATGAGCCACGCACCCCAGCAGCCCGGCGCCCCCGTCGTCCGACGTGAGGGCCGGGACAAGGTCACCGGCACTGCCCGGTACGCCGCGGAGCACACCCCGCCCGGCTGCCTGTACGGGTGGGTCGTCCCCGCCACGGTCCCGAGCGGGCACGTCACCGCGACCCGCACCGCCGACGCTCTCGCCGTTCCGGGAGTGCACACCGTCCTCACCCTGGACAACGCGCCGCGGTTGAAGGAGCCCGACGACCCGATCCTGTCGGTCCTCCAGGACGACCGGGTTCCGCACCGGGGCTGGCCCGTCGCCCTCGTCCTGGCAGAGAGTTCCGAAGCCGCCCGGGCCGGCGCGGCAGCCGTCCGCGTGGAGTACAGGACGACCGGCCACGACGTGATCCTCACCGAGGACCACCCCGGCCTCTACACGCCCGAGCAGGCCAACGGGGGCCACCCTGCGGTACGCGAACATGGCGACGCCGACGCCGCGTTCGCCGGCGCCCCGGTGCGCATCGACGCCACGTACACGCTCGGAGGTCTGCACAACCACCCCATGGAACCGCACGCCTCCACCGCCTGGTGGGCCGACGGACATCTGACCGTCCACGACTCCAGCCAGGGCTCCGGCGCGGTGCGCGACAGCCTCGCCCGGGCGCTGGGGATCGAGCGGGACCGCATCACCGTCATCTCCGAGCACGTCGGCGGCGGCTTCGGTTCCAAGGGCACCCCGCGCCCCCAGGCCGTGATGGCCGCGATGGCCGCGGGGCACACCGGGCGCCCGGTCCAACTCGCGCTGCCCCGCAGGTACATGGCGGCGATCGTCGGCCACCGTGCGCCCACCGTGCAGCGGGTGCGGCTGGGTGCCGACCGCGACGGCGTGCTCGTCTCCGTCTCCCACGAGATCGTCACGCACACCTCGACGATCAAGGAGTTCGTCGAGCAGGCCGCCGTACCGGCCCGCGTCATGTACGCCTCGCCCCACAGTCGCACGGTGCACCGGGTGAGCGCCCTCGATGTGCCGAGCCCCTCCTGGATGCGCGCACCGGGCGAGGCTCCGGGAATGTACGCTCTCGAATCCGCCATGGACGAACTGGCCTGCGTCCTGGGGATCGACCCGGTCGAACTGCGCCTGCGCAACGAACCGTTGGCCGAACCCGACAGCGGACGCCCGTTCAGCAGCCGCAACCTCGCAGCCTGTCTGAACGAAGGGGCCCGCCGGTTCGGCTGGTACGACCGGGACCCGAGCCCCGCCGCGCGGGAGGAGGGGCCGTGGCTGCTCGGCACCGGGGTCGCCTCGGCGACGTACCCGGTGCTCGTCTCCAAGGCCGCCGCCTCCGCGCATGCCGCACCGGACGGCTCGTTCCGTATCGGGGTGAACGCCACCGACATCGGCACGGGCGCCCGCACCGTCCTGGCGCAGATCGCCGCCTCGTCCCTGGGCACCCCGTACGAGAACGTCCGGATCGACATCGGCAACAGCGACCTGCCCGAGGCTTCCGTGGCCGGCGGCTCCTCGGGCACGGCGTCCTGGGGATCGGCGGTGCACAAGGCGGCCGGAGCCCTGGCGGACCGGCTCGCGCGACACGGCGGGCCGGTCCCGCCGGAGGGCATCACGGTCACGGCGGACACGGAGCAGGAGACCGCGGAGGAGTCCCCGTACGCCCGGCACGCCTTCGGCGCGCACTTCGCCGAGGTGGCGGTCGACTCCCTCACCGGCGAGGTCCGGGTGCGGCGGATGCTGGGCGTCTTCGCCGCCGGACACATCCTCAACTCCCTTACGGCGCGCTCCCAGTTCATGGGCGGCATGGTCATGGGCCTCGGCATGGCCCTCACCGAGGGCAGCACCATGGACCCCGTCTTCGGGGACTTCACCGAGAGCGACCTGGCCTCCTACCATGTGCCCTCGTGCGCCGACGTCCCCGAGATCCAGGTGCACTGGATCGACGAGGACGACCCCCACCTCAACCCGATGGGCAGCAAGGGCATCGGTGAGATCGGCATCGTCGGCACGGCGGCCGCCATCGGGAACGCCGTGCGGCACGCCACCGGGGCGCGGCTGCGCACACTCCCGCTCACCCCGGACAAACTGCTGCCCTACCTGTGACACAGCGTGGCCCTGCCCCTCGGTTGCGCAACCGGCCCCCTCGGGTCACCCTGATGAGTGACCCAGAAGTGGATACTGCTCACGCTTCGTGTTCGGGGGTCGTTGGTACAGACGGGGTGAAGTACGTGGGCCTCGCGGTGAGGAGCCTCGACGATGACCGTTCCACTCGACCGGCACTATCTGGTCGAACTGCAGGTGTCGGCAGAGCGCATTTCCCAGCTGCGGCGCATAGTCGCCGCACACCTTCGTCACTGGAGCCTCGATCTGCACGTCCGGCCGGTGTGCCGGGCCGCGGACGAGCTCCTGACCAACGTCCAGCGGCATGTCGGCGACGACAACAAGTGCGTCGTCGAACTCCGCTGGACCGGCCGCCATCTGACGGTGTCCGTGGCCGACAACGACTCCCGGATGCCCAGGCTGCTCAGCGGCGGTGGCGGCGGCCTCAGCAGGGTCATGGCTCTCAGCGACAGCTGGGGCACCTGCCGGACCACCGACGGCAAGGTCGTCTGGTTCACGCGATACGCCGAGGCGCCGCGGACCACCGGCCTGCTGCCGCGTACGCCGCTCCCCGACGGCCGCACGTTCCGCAGCCGGCCCGTCCCGGAGCCCGTCCTCGTGTGACGAGCGGTCCGCTGCCCGCCCGGCCGGCGTGGACTGCGTGCCTCGCGCACGCATGATCCGCGCCGGCCGGGTACGTGTGCACCACGGGGCCGCGTTGCGCGGCAGGGCGTGGCGCGGCACGGTCGAAGAACCCATCAAGGAGGCCACTGCCATGCCCATCGCGACGGTCAATCCCGCGAACGGCGAGACGCTCGCGACATTCGACGCACTGGACGAGCAGGAGACCGAGCGCAAGCTCGCTGTCGCCGACCGTGCGTTCCGCCGCTACCGGACCACGGACTTCGCCGAACGGGCCCGCCTGCTGAACCGGGCCGCCGATCTCCTCGACGAGGACCAGCAGGACATCGCGCGCACGATGACCACCGAAATGGGCAAGCCGGTCAAGGCGGCCCGGGCGGAGGCCGCCAAATGCGCCAAGGCGATGCGCTGGTACGCGGCCAACGCCGAGCGTCTGCTCGCCGATGAACACCCGGAGGAAGCGGACGTCAAGGATTCCGGGGCGTCCCGTGCCCATGTGCACTACCGCCCGCTGGGTGTCGTCCTCGCGGTGATGCCGTGGAACTTCCCGCTCTGGCAGGTCATGCGCTTTGCCGCGCCCGCCCTCATGGCGGGCAACACCGGGCTGCTCAAGCACGCCTCGAACGTGCCGCAGACCGCCCTGTACCTCGAGGACCTGTTCACCAGGGCCGGCTTCCCCGCCGGCTGCTTCCAGACGCTGCTCGTCGGGTCGGGCGCCGTCGAGGCGATCCTGCGCGACCCCAGGGTCGCGGCGGCGACCCTCACCGGCAGCGAACCGGCCGGCCGGGCGGTCGCCTCCGTCGCCGGTGACGAGGTGAAGAAGACCGTGCTGGAACTCGGCGGCAGCGACCCGTTCATCGTCCTGCCGTCGGCGGACGTCCGCAGGGCGGCGGATACGGCCGTCACCGCCCGCGTACAGAACAACGGGCAGTCCTGCATCGCCGCGAAGCGCTTCATCGTCCATACCGACGTCTACGACGAGTTCGCCGAGCGTTTCACCGCCGGGATGCGCGCCCTGACCGTGGGCGACCCGATGGAGGAGTCCACCGACGTGGGACCGCTCGCCAGTGAACAGGGCCGCACGGACCTGGAGGAGCTGGTGGACGACGCCGTACGCGGGGGCGCCACCGTACTGTGCGGCGGTGGCCGGCCCGAGGGGCTGGGCGCCGGTCTCGACCGGGGCTGGTTCTACTCCCCGACCGTTCTGGCCGGGATCACCCCCGGTATGCGGATCCACCGGGAGGAGACGTTCGGCCCGGTGGCGACGCTCTACCGGGTCGCGGACCTGGACGAAGCGGTGGACCTCGCCAACGACACGCCCTTCGGGCTCAGTTCCAACGTCTGGACGCGCGACCCGGGGGAGACGGACCGCTGCGTACGCGACCTGGAGGCGGGCGGTGTCTTCTTCAACGGCATGACCGCCTCGCACCCCGCCCTGCCGTTCGGCGGAGTGAAGCGTTCCGGCTACGGGCGGGAGCTGGCCGGACACGGCATCCGTGAGTTCTGCAACGTCACGACCGTCTGGTACGGCCCCGAAGCGGATGTCCGCTAGCAACGACCGGTAACAGCACCCCGGCCGGCCCGCTGAGAAGCGGGCCGGCCGGGGGCGTGCGGGGGTGTCCGCAGTTTCGTGTGCTCAGCGCACCGTCGTGCGGACGACGGGCGAGACCGCGCCGCCGCCGACGATCCGGAGCGCGTTCTCACCCTTGATGCCGAGCTTCACCCGCAGGCTGTAGCTGTTGCTGCCGGTGGTCCTCATGGTGGCGGGGAGCGAGACCCAGCGGTTGCCCTGCTTCTGCTGGAGGGCGACGGGCGTGCCGGAGCGGATGTTCTGCGCGGAGCCGTGGATGCGGAACTCCTGCCAGGCGCCGACGCTGTCCACGGTCACCTGCGCGGTGAGTGCGGGCCGCGTCGCCACGTCCTCCGCGCTCGCCCCGGAGGGCGGTGCGGGGACGCCGGACGACGCCGCTGCCCCGCCCACCGCGCCGGCCAGCACCGCCGCTGTCAGCAGGGCTGCCGCCGATGCGCGCCTGAATCGGTCCATGAATGGCTCTCCTTCGTGCACAAGCGTGATCAGTGAGATCCCGGAGCGCCAAACCTAGACATAATTCACATAATCTCCATGTAGGGACACGCCGTCAGAAGCGTAGGACCGCCGAGATCCGGCCGTGGTCGGCGAGGGAGTCGTCCGCGACGAACGCCACCTCGCAGCCGCTGTCCAGTGCCGCCTCGATGAGCTCGTCGACGATGTCCTCGCGAACCCGGTCGTCCACCTCCCGGGTTCCTGCCGGGTCGACCGGCTCCAGGTGCTCGTCGGCGACCCTGACCGTCTGCTGGAAGTGTTCCTCCACCGCGACGAGTCCGGCGCGGCCCTCCCGTACCGCGGCCCACACCTCGTCGAGTCCGCCGGCGAAGGAGCGGCTGCCGCGGGCGTTGTCGAGCCTGCCCTGGATCTCGGAGGCGGCCTGCTTCCGACGGTCCTCGAGTGCGGGGCGCAGGTCCTTGAGCAGCTCGGCCGCGGTCGTCTCCGCGGTCGTTCCCTTCGCGACCCTGCCGATCGCCGATTTGGAGCTCTCGCCGACCTCGTCGAGGAGTGCGAGTGCGGGGGCGAGGCCGACCAGGAACAGCGGCCTCGGGTCCGCCGCGAGCACCGCGCGCAGCTTCTCGTCGACGGAGCGCAGGAAGTTGCGGGCGTCCTCGCTGCTGTAGGTGCTCGGGGTGTCGCCGATCCGTTCCTCGCGCTGGGGGTTGGGTGCCTCGTGCGGAGCGGTGAGAGGGAATCCGCCGGTCTGCTCGCCGCGCAGGTCGTCGTTCGTGCCGGACCACAGGGTGGCGTGCTCGGCGGAGACGGCGAGTACCCAGAAGAACTGGGCCCCGGCCTTCGCCGCGACCAGGTTGCGGGTGAGGTAGGTGTCGCTCAGGACCACCCGTTCGGGTGCGGTGCGGGGCAGTTGCCAGATCTGGTAGCCGTCGGCGTCCGCGAGGATGACCAGAGCCTCCAGGGCGCGGCGCTGGTCCACCTCCTCGGCCGCCCGCTGGAGCTGGGCCTTGACCGCGGATCCGGCCTCGCGGGTGACCCGGGGGTCAGCCTCCAGCCGGTTGCCTGCCTCGGCCACCAGATTGCGCAGCCGTACGGAGTCCTGGGCGTTGTCGGGCGCCCGGCGGTGGGTCGGCATCGTCAGGGACAGGGCCGGATAGGGCCTGGTCGCTCTCAGTTCCTGCAGCAGACCGGCGGTCAGGGCGTCCGTATCCATCGTTCCCTCCCGGAGGGTTCGGGGTTCGCGGTGCTGGGCGTGCCCGCCCCCACGGTGAGGTGCGGGCCGTTCGACCGGTGCGGGTCGCTCGGCGAGTCAATTCATACCTTTTGATCCTAATATGAGCGAATTGTTATGTTTCTCTTCGGAGGTATGCGATGTCCACGCTCACCGTGTGGAAGTTCCAGTCGGCCGAGGGCGCCGAGGGCGTGGAGACGGCCCTGAAGCTCCGCGACATCTTCGGCGACGACACGGAATGAGCGGAGAAAGGCCGTTCCTCTCCGCCCGGACGGATCCCGGAACGGATCCGGGATGACCGCGTCCGACGCCGTCACGGACGCGCTGCGCGAACTGCACGCCCGATTCGCCGGCATGCGTGGCGGAGAACGTGCCGACTACATCCCCGAGCTGACCAGAGCCGACCCGGACGACTTCGGGCTGGCGCTCGTCAGCATGGACGGCCACTGCTACAGCGCAGGGGAGGCGGACGTCCCCTTCACCATGCAGTCGGTCTCCAAACCCTTCGTCTACGCGCTCGCCCTGTCCTCGCTCGGCCTCGACGAGGTGGGCCGGTGGGTGGGCGCCGAACCCAGCGGCGAGGCCTTCAACGCCATCAGCCTGGAACCGCGCACCGGCCGGCCGGCCAACGCCATGGTCAACGCCGGAGCCATCGTCACCACCGCGCTGGTGCCCGGCACCCCGGACCTCCCCGCCTTCGACCGCATCCTGATCTGTCTCAGCAGGTTCGCCGGACGCCGGCTGGACGTCGACGAGGAGGTGTACGTCTCCGAGGCGGCGACCGGGGACCGCAACCGGGCACTCGCCTACCTGATCCGCAGCACGGGCACCCTGGACGTCGACCCCGTCGCCGCGGTGGACACCTACTTCCGGCAGTGCTCGGTGCGGGTCACCGCCGTCGACCTCGCTGTGATGGCCGCCACGCTCGCGCACGGCGGCGTCAACCCGATCACCAGCGAGAGCGTCGTCTCCCCGGCCGTCGCCGCCCAGGTCCTCGCGGTCATGGCCACCTGCGGGATGTACAACGCCTCCGGCGACTGGCTGCTGCGGGTCGGGCTGCCGGCCAAGAGCGGTGTGTCGGGCGGGCTGATCGCCGCAGGCCCGGCACGCTTCGGCCTCGCCACCTACAGCCCGCTGCTGGACCCGGCGGGTACCTCGGTACGCGGACACGCGGCGCTCGGCGCCCTGTCCGAGCGGCTCGGGCTCCACCTCATGAGGAACCCGGCGCTCCCCGGCTCGACCGTCACGCTGGCCACCACCGCCGATGTGCTGCCCTCGGCCCCCGCGAGCCGACAGGAGCGTGCCCTGCACGAACGGGTCGGCATCGTCGCGGCGCAGGGCGCCCTCGACTTCACCGCAGCGGAGCGTGTGCTCTACGCCATGGACGAGTCGGGCCCCGAACAGACCGGTTCCGTCGTGCTCGATCTGCGCGAAGTCACCGGCGCCGACTCCGTGGCCCTCACCCTGCTGCACGCCGGGCTGGCCCGTCTGGCCGAAGACGGGCGGCGCGCTGCCGTCGTCGACCCGGGCAACCGGCTGGGCCCGCCCGACCTCGTCCGGGAGCGGACCGGCCAGGACCTGCCGCGCTACAGCACCCGCGAGGAGGCCGTGGAGCGCTGCGCACAGGCCCTGGCCGACCCCGGCTGAGCCCTACCAGATGGCCTCGACCCATTCGGGGTGGTCGATGAACGGGTTCCGGTTGTGCTGGTACGTGTCGAATATGACGTCGTTGCGGTGCTGCTCGAAGCTGTCCGGCGGGTCCTCCTGACTCCACTGCTTGAGCACGGAGAGCCGCCCGATGTTCGGGGCCGAGCCGTTGCTCACGCTGTCGTTCGGTTCGAGGTCGGCGAAGGCGTCGTCGCCCTCGTACCGCACGGCCATGTAGAGGATCATCCGGGCGACATCGCCCTTGACCGCGTCGCGCGGCTCGAAGGAGTCGCTGTCGGTGTAGTTGCCGGGCGCCCCCGACACGCTGCTGCCCCCGTTGTCGAAGTCCTTGTTGCCGCGGATGGAGTTGACCTGGACGTCCTCGGGACGCAGGTGGTGGATGTCGGTGCCGGGACCCGTCGCCGTACCGAAGTCGCCGTGCGACTTGGCCCAGACGTGCTCGCGGTTCCAGTCGCCGGTGTCGCCCCCGTTGTCGCTCTTGGCCTGGGAGCGGCCGGTGTAGAGGAGGATGACGTTGGCGGAGTTGGACGGGTCCTGGTCTGTGGCCTTGAGCGCGTCCCAGACCTGGCTGTAGGAGAGCTTGGTCTGCGCGCTGATGATCGTGTGCAGGGAGCTCTTGAGCGCGGTGCCGGTCTTGCCGAGAGCGTCCTGGTAGTACGTGTCGTCGAGGGCGGTGAGCGACGCCGGGGCGGCAGTCGCGTCCTTGGGGGTTGCGGCGGGTGCGGTGGCCGCGACGCCGGTGATGACGGCGATCGCGGCAGCTGTTGCCAACAGTGGACGCGCGTAGAAATGGCGACGACTGGACATGTGGGGTGTCCTCTCCGAAGCTGCGGGAACCGCGCCGCCGGCGGGGAAGACAGGCGGGGAAGCGGTGCCACGACGGCCATGTGATGTCTGGTCAGCCGGGAGCCTTCCACACGCACCGTGCCAGTCGTGTGAACGTTGCGTATTCATCATGTGCAGGTCAAGTGACGCCGTGTCGTCGCGGCAGGTCGGGCATCGGATGCGGCGACGCCGCCCCGGCGCGAGAATTACCGCAAGGACGAGGAGGCGGTATGAGCGAAGAGTCCGAATCCGTATCCGTACCCGTGCCGGAGATCAGGGGGGTGACCCCCGACCGTCTGCTGCACACCGGTGGGAGCGACCGGCCCGCCGCGGAGGATCTGGTGCTCGCCTCCGGGCGGGATCTGACCCCCGCGACCCTGGAGTG
Source organism: Streptomyces sp. NBC_00683 (assembly GCF_036226745.1). Lineage (NCBI taxonomy): Bacteria > Bacillati > Actinomycetota > Actinomycetes > Kitasatosporales > Streptomycetaceae > Streptomyces > Streptomyces sp. NBC_00683. The sequence continues at coordinate 8,207,840 of NZ_CP109013.1, forward strand.
GGCGCAGCGCAGGCTGGCCGAGGAGGGTCGGTCGGCCATTGACAAGCAGCTTCCGTAAGGGCCCTGGGCGGGGAGCGTGCGGGGTGCTTCCCGCCACTCGGTTAGCCTGAACGCAATATGAATCGTTTGACTACGTCACAGGGTGGACTCGATCTCGCCCGATTCCCCGAGGACCCGCGCGACCCGTTCCGTGCCTGGGACGCCGCCGACGAGTATCTGCTGCGCCGGCTGGAGGATCCGGAGGGAGACGAACCGGTCGACCTGACCGGCGAGGTCGCCGTGGTCGGCGACCGCTGGGGCGCTCTCGCGACCGCGCTCGCCGGATACCGCCCCGTGCAGATCACCGACTCCTACCTCGCGCAGCGGGCGACCGTGGCCAACCTGGCACGCAACGGTGCGGCACCCGACTCCGTGCGGCTCCTGTCGGCGCGCGACACCCCGCCGGAGCGCATCGACGTCCTGCTCGTACGGGTACCGAAGAGCCTCGCGCTGCTCGAGGACCAGCTGCACAGACTGGCCCCCGCCGTCCACGCCGGCACCGTCGTCATCGGCACCGGCATGGTCAAGGAGATCCACACCTCCACCCTGAAGCTCTTCGAGCGGATCATCGGACCGACCCGCACGTCGCTCGCGGTGAAGAAGGCCCGGCTCATCTACTGCACCCCGGATCCGGCGCTGCCCCGGACCCCCAGCCCCTGGCCGTACCGCTACGACCTGCCCGAGGACGTCGGTGCCGTCTCCGGCCGGACCGTCACCAATCACGCAGGGATCTTCTGCGCCGAGCGCCTGGACATCGGCACTCGCTTCTTCCTGAAGCACCTGCCCGGACGTACCGGCCCGGACCATGTCGTCGACCTCGGCTGCGGGAACGGCGTCGTGGGCACCTCCGCCGCGCTCGCCAACCCCGAGGCGTCGGTCACCTTCATCGACGAGTCGTACCAGGCGGTCGCCTCCGCCGAGGCCACCTTCCGGGCCAACACGGGGGCGGACGCCAAGGCCGACTTCCTGGTTGGTGACGGGCTCGCTGACGTGCCCCCGGGAAGTGTGGACCTCGTCCTCACCAACCCGCCGTTCCACTCCCACCAGGCGATCACGGACGCGACCGCCCGCACCATGTTCCAGGGAGCGCGGGCCGCACTGCGCCCGGGCGGTGAACTGTGGGTCGTCGGCAACCGGCACCTCGGGTACCACACGCAGCTGCGCCGGACGTTCGGCAACTGCACCACCGTCTCGGGCGACCCGAAGTTCGTCGTCCTGCGGGCCGTCAAGCGCTGACCCGCGGGTGTCCTGGGCGGTACCGCCCAGGACACCCGCGCATGGCCCTGCCCCTCCCGGAACGTGCGCGGTTGCGGTATGCATGTATGGCGAGGCCTCCCCGTTCCACAGCCGAGCGGAAGGTACGAGCCGATGAGCGACGCAGACCCTGGCCTGTTCGGCCCCGGTTCCGTCACCTGGCAGATGCACGGGGACCCGATGATGTGGGTGGCCGGCGTGCGCGCCCTCTATCTGCAGGCGCTGCACCCGCGCGCGGTACGCGGCGTGATGGAGAACTCGGACTTCCGGAAGGACGCCTGGGGGCGCCTGATGCGCACGGCCGACTTCGTCGGCACTCTCACCTACGACACCACCCAGGCGGCGGAGAAGTACGGCGCCCGGGTCCGCAGGATCCACCGTCTCCTCAAAGCCACCGACCCGGAGACCGGCGAGAGCTACGGCATCGACGAACCCGGGCTCCTGCTCTGGGTGCACTGCGCCGAGGTCGACTCCTACCTCCAGGTGCAACGCCGCTCCGGCTTCCGGCTCACCGACGCCCAGGCCGACCGGTACATCGGCGAACAGTGCGAGAGCGCCCGCCTCGTCGGCCTCGACCCCGCAGGCGTCCCCGCCACGACCGCGGCACTCGCCGACTACTTCGACCGGGTCCGCCCCGAACTCGCCGCCGGTCCGGACGCGCTGGACGTCGACGACTTCCTGCGCAACCCCCCGGTCCACGCCCTGCTGGCCCCGGCGCGCGCACTGCTGTGGCGGCGCGTGGCGGCACTCGCGTACGACTCGCTGCCCCCGTACGCCCACGAGCTGTACGGCAGGCCGGCACCGCCCCCGGAAGCCGTCGACCGCCGCCTGCGCACCACCGGCAGCGCCCTGCGCCGCATCCCCGCGCGCCTCCGCTGGTGCCTGCCACCCGGACACATTGTGAAGGCGATGGCACGACTCGGCCCCGGCAGCCGCCCCGCCCCGTACAAACTCCGCAGACAGGCCGCCATACTGGACGGGCCGGGGAGGGCGCAGCAGTAGGCGATGCGACGGGGGCGACAGCAGGCGATGGCGGACACCAGGCTGATCCAGAGCCGGTACCGGCTGCTCGATCTGATCGGGCGCGGTGGCATGGGCGAGGTGTGGCGTGCCCGCGACGAGTCCCTGGGCCGCCAGGTGGCCGTGAAATGCCTGAAACCGATGGGGCCCCAACACGACCCGTCCTTCACCCGCATCCTGCGCGAACGCTTCCGCCGCGAGGCACGGGTGGCCGCGGCGCTCCAGCACCGAGGTGTCACCGTCGTCCACGACTTCGGCGAGTCCGAGGGCGTCCTCTACCTGGTCATGGAGCTCCTGGAAGGGCGCAACCTCAGCCAGCTCCTCGAGGACAACAAACAGCACCCGCTGCCAGTACCCGACGTCGTCGACATCGCGGAACAGGTCGCCGACGCCCTCGGCTACACCCACCAGCAGGGCATCGTGCACCGCGACCTCAAGCCCGCCAACATCATGCGGCTCGGCGACGGCACCGTGAAGATCTGCGACTTCGGCATCGCCCGGCTCGGACACGACATCGGCTTCACCTCCCGCCTGACCGGCACGGGCATCGCCATGGGCACCCCGCACTACATGTCGCCCGAGCAGATCAGCGGCGGTGAGGTCGACCACCGCAGCGATCTCTACTCGCTGGGCTGCGTGCTGTACGAGATCGCCACGGGCGTACCGCCGTTCGACCTGGACGACGCCTGGGCGGTCCTCGTCGGACACCGTGACACCCAGCCCGAACCGCTGCGCACCCACCGTGCCGAACTTCCCGGGTTCTTCGACCGGGTCGTCCTGGACCTGCTGGCCAAGACTCCCGAGGGGCGGCCCGCCGACGCAGGCGACCTGCGCAGGCGCATCGCGCTCGGACGCACCGGCGAGCAGACGCAGGGCCCGGACGCCGGGAGGGTCCGGCTCGCCCCGCCCGCCCCCGTCCTGCACCCCGCCCGTCGGCCTGCGGGCCGCGCGCAGGGACTGCCGTCCTGGACCCGGAACATGACCACCGGTCACAAGGCGACCGGTGCGATACCCCCGGGGACGGCACCCATCGACCTCTCGCTCGGCCTGACCGGTTCCTGGACGACCGGAACCGACCTGCGGGTTCTGCCCGGCAGCGTTCCCGCGGCCCGGGCCGACCGGCCCACCCCGTCGCCCGAGCTGCTCGCCACCCTGGCCAGCCGCCACAGCGCGGGCCTCAACCTGGGGCGCCTCGGACACTGGGACGAGGCGGGCGAAGTGCACCGCGCGGTCGCCGCCCGACGCGAGCAGGCCCTCGGCCCCGACCACCCCGACACCCTCTCCAGCCGGTACGAGGTCGGATTCACTCTCAGCCGCACCGGACGCGCCACGGATGCCCTGCGCGAGTTCGGCCGGGTCGCTGACGGCCGCGAACGCACCCTGGGGCCCGACCACCCGGAGACCCTCGCGGCCCGGCAGGAGACGGCGTACGTCCTGGGCCAGCTCGGCCGGCACTTCGAAGCCCACCAGGTGTACGCCGCGGTGCTCGCCTCCCGGGAGCGTTCGATGGGCCCGGACCATCCGGACACCCTGCGCTGCCGCCACAACCTGGCGTTCAACCTCAGCAGGCTGGGCCGCCTGGAGGACTCGTACCGCATGGCCCGTGACGTGGCGAACGCCCGCAGCCGCCTCCTCGGCGCGACCCACCCGGACACCCTGGTCACGCTGTACGAAGTGGCGTACACGCTGGGCCAGCTGGACCGGTGGCCGGAGGCCCTGCAGACCTACCGCGATGTCGCGCAGGCCCGTGCCGTGGCGCTCGGGGCCGATCACCCGGACACCCTCTCCGCCCGCTACGAGGTCGGTATCAGCCTCGGCAGGCTGGGCCGCAGCGCCGAGGCGCTCGAGCTGTACCGCGCCCTGGTCGACGACCGCACCCGGGTCGACGGAGCCGCCGACCCGGAGACCCTGCGCGCCCGGCACGGACTCGGCGTCAACCTGGGGCGGATGGCCCGCTGGGAGGAGGCGCTCGTCGAATCACGCGAGGTGTGCGCGATCCGGGAACGCACCCTGGGCCCCGACCACCCCGACACGCTCGTCAGCCGCCGGGAGGTCGCCGTCTGCCTGGGCTGGCTGGGCCGGTGGGCCGACGCCCTCACGGACTACCGGAAGGTCGCCGAGGCCCGTGAGCGGGTCCTGGGCGCCGACCACCCCGACGCGCTCGCCAGCCGCAACGACGAGGCGCACTGCCTGGAACAGCTCGGGCGCAGCACCGAAGCGGTGGACCTCTACCGGCGGGTCGCGGCCCTGCGCCGGCAGCACGGGATACCGCCGCACTGAGCGGGCGTCAGATGTTCCGCCCGCGGTACAGGTCACGGAGCAGCGCGATCTCGGCGCCGTGATGCAGCAGCTCCTGATTGACCCACCAGACGATGTCGATGAACGGGTCCTCCGGGTCGCTGCCGTGCGGGTACGTGCTGTACCCGACCGTGTCGAGCGCGGTGTCGTCGGCGCCCAGCAGGGCCGTTCGCCACGCGGCGGCAGCGGTCCCGAAGGCGGCGAGCGCCCCGTTCACGCCCCCTTCGACGCGGAAGTCGTCCCGGGTCAGGCTGTGGCTGCCTGCCGAATGGTCGGCGCGCAGGGCCAGCAGTTCGGTGAGATGGCTCAGGCGCCACGCGATGGTGGTGAACGGCGGCGGCGAGGGGTGCGGGAAGGCCGCGGTGTCGCGCCCCCAGTCACCGGTGCCGGCCAGAGCGGTCGCCCGCGGACCGGGACCCGAGGTACGCCGACGGACCGACCAGCAGTCCGGCACCGGCTCCCACAGGTACTCCTCGTCGGTCATGGGCGGGGCCTCGACGTCGGTGCCGTTGCCGCTGTCCACGACGGGCCCCGCCATCCGGTTGCCGAGGCGTTCACACGCCCAGTCGAACTGTTCGAGCAAGGGGATCAGGCGTGCCGGTGTTGCCATGAACTCTCCTGGGGCGGTGGCGGGGGCGGGGCGTGGGCAAGGCGGTTCGGTGGTGAAACGATTCGGGGAAGCACCCTGCCACAGCCGCCCCGGGCCGCCCAACGATTTCCCTGCCGGTGCCCCCGGACCCGCCCCGCCGACCCTCCCGGCACCCGGACACCGACACCCTCCGGCCCTCTGGCCAGGGATGATCCTTCCGTGTTACCAAGGGGCCATGCCCACAGACGAGACGCAGACACCCGGCACACCCGCGCACGACAGCTACGACACGGTGATCGTCGGCGGCGGCCACAACGGTCTGGTGGCCGCTGCCTACCTCGCCCGTGCCGGGCAGTCCGTCCTCGTCCTGGAGCGCCTCGGCAGCACCGGGGGAGCGGCTGTGTCGACCCGCCCCTTCGACGGGGTCGACGCCAGGCTCTCCCGCTACTCGTACCTCGTCTCGCTGCTCCCGCAGAAGATCGTCCGCGATCTCGGTCTCGACTTCGCCGTCCGCAAGCGCACGGTCTCCTCGTACACCCCGGCCGTGCGCGGCGGACGGGCCACCGGACTGCTCGTCGGCGGCGACAACACCCGGGCGTCCTTCGCGGAACTCACCGGCGACGACCGCGAGTACGAGGCCTGGCAGCGCTTCTACGCGATGACGCAGCGGGTCGCCGAGCGTGCCTTCCCGACGCTCACGGAACCCCTGCCGACCCGCGACGGCCTACGGGCGCGGATCGACGACGCCGAAGCCTGGCGCACGCTGTTCGAGGAGCCCATCGGCGTCGCCGTCGAGGAGCGGTTCACCGACGACCTCGTACGCGGAGTGGTGCTGACCGATGCCCTGATCGGCACCTTCGCCGATGCCCACGACCCGTCCCTGCTCCAGAACCGCTGCTTCCTCTACCACGTCATCGGCGGCGGAACCGGTGACTGGGACGTCCCGGTCGGCGGGATGGGAGCCCTCACCGATGCCCTGGCCGGAGCGGCCCGAGCTGCGGGCGCCGAGATCCGCGTCCTGCACGAGGCCACCCGTATCGAGACCGACGGGACCCACGCCGAGGTCACCGTCCGCTCGCCCGCCGGAGAACGGGTGCTGGGCGCCCGCAAGGTCCTGGTCAACGCGTCGCCGCAGGCGCTGGCCGCCCTCCTCGGTGACGAGCCGCCGGCCCTGGCGGAGGGGGCGCAGCTGAAGGTGAACATGCTGCTCACACGGCTGCCGAAGCTGCGTGACCACTCCGTCGACCCGCGCCGGGCGTTCGCCGGAACCTTCCATATCGCGGAGGGGTACGGGCAACTGGCCGACGCCTACCGCGAGGCGGCGGCGGGACGGCTGCCCGCCGCCCCGCCGTCCGAGATCTACTGCCACTCACTGACCGACCCGTCGATCCTCGGCCCCGACCTCGCCGCACGCGGCTACCAGACCCTCACCCTCTTCGGGCTGCACACCCCCGCCCGGCTCTTCGCCGCGGACAACGAGGCCACGCGCGCCGCCCTCCTCAAGGCCACCCTCGCGGAACTCGACGCCCATCTGGAGGAGCCGATCGCCGACTGCCTGGCCCTCGACGGCAACGGCGAGCCGTGCATCGAGGCCAAGACGCCGCTCGACCTGGAGCAGGACCTGAGACTGCCCGGCGGCCACATCTTCCACCGGGACCTGTCCTTCCCCTACGCCACCGAGGACACCGGCCGCTGGGGCGTCGAGACCGCACACGCCAACGTCCTGCTGTGCGGGGCGGGTGCGGTGCGCGGCGGCGGGGTCAGCGGGGTGCCCGGCCACAACGCCGCCATGGCGGCGCTGGGCCGGTGACGGACTGCCCGTCGCCTACTGACCGAACACGCCGCGCAGGGCGGAGAGCTTGCGCGGCAGGTCGTACTCCGCGCCGCCCTCGTGGCCGTTGTACGGGAACACCTCGATCTCGGCCGGACCGGCATAGGCGTGGTAGGCCGCGTACACGGTCGAGGACGGGCAGATCCGGTCCATCAGCCCCACCGAGAACCACGCCGGAGCGGTCGCCCGTGCCGCGAAGTTGACGCCGTCGAAGTACGACAGGGTCTGCATCGCCTCCTCGACCCGGAAGCGGTGGCCCGACAGCCAGCGGGCGATCTCGGCGTACGGTCCCGCGTCCGTGATCTGCGACCCGCGCCGGAAGTGGCACAGGAACGGCACATCGGCGACCGCGGCCACCACGTCCTCACGCAGCCCGGCCACGGCGAGTGCGAGGCCCCCGCCCTGGCTGCCGCCGAGGACCGCGACCCGGGAGGAGTCCACGGCCTCGTGGGCCTTCGCCGCGTCGACGGCCCGCACCGCGTCGGTGATGAGCCGCCGGTAGTAGTGACGGGCAGGATCCTCGATCCCGCGGGTGAGGAACCCGGGGGACGAGGAACCATGCCCGTCGGGGCCGAAGTCGGGGGTGTCCGAGGTGTTCTTGCCGCCGCCGCCCTGGCCCCGGTTGTCCATGACGAGGTGGGCGTAGCCGAGTGCGCTCCAGGTCAGCCAGGAGTACGGGATACCGCGGCCACCGTTGTAGCCGATGTACTGCACCACCGCAGGAAGCGGCCCGGAGCGGACACGCGGGAGCATCAGCCAGGCCTTCACCGGCTGGCCGCCCCAGCCGCGGAACGTCACGTCGAACACGTCCACGGTCGCGAATCCGGCGTCGTACGGCACGAATTCGGCGTCCAGGCCGTGCCGGGCCGTCTCGGTGAGCGTCTTCTCCCAGAAGGCGTCGAAGTCGGCCGGCTCCTCCGGCTGCGGCCGGTATTCGCGCAACCGCTCCAGGGGCATGTCGAACAGCAAGGGTCTAGCTCCTCTTCAGGGTGAGGGTGAGGGTTGCGCCGTGCCGGTTCGCCGTGTCCGCGGTGATCCGGATGCCGCGGCCGGTGGACGTGGCGCTGACGCCCGGGTCCGCCGCGACGACCGTCAGGCCGCGCCGGGCGAGGTCCACGACCACCGAGGACCGCAGCTGCGTCGGGTCCGAGAGAGCCACCGTGACCGTCCGGCCGTCCGCCCGCACCAGCACCGAGGCGGGGCCGTCGGCGGCCAGCTCCTGCGCGGTGCCCGCGGTCCAGAAGTTCGCGGCGAGCAGACCGTCCGCACAGCGGCGTACGGCGTGCACGGCCGTCGAGTCGGAGACGAGCTCCACCGGGGGTGCGGCCGCCCACTGCCTGGTGCGCGCGGCGGAGGCCGATGGGGCCTGCAGCCAGAAGTACCCCGCGCCGGCCGGTGCCGCGCCGTGGTCCTGCCACAGCGTCAGGTAGGGGCGGGTCACGGGTGTGTCCGTGCCGTACTTGAGATTGATCTCCCGCCAGGTCGCGGTCCGTTCCTCACGCAGACCGCGCAGCGTGGCGGGTTTCGGGAAGACGTAGCCGCCGGTCCCCTCGGCGTGCAGCCACCGCACACCGTCGAGCTGCGCGGACCAGCCGGCGTCGGCCGGGGCGGCCCTGCCGTCGACGAGGAGCGCGGCGTGCGGGTCGCGGAGCTTGCGGTTCTCCACGACGGTCTCCACCGGTCCCGCGTCCGCCGTGATGCCGGAGCCGACACACGCGATCACGTCGTCCAGACAGAACCAGCTCTTGAGGCCGCGCAGCGAACTTCCGTACGCCCGCAGCTCCATGCCGTAGGCGCCGAGCGTCGTCCCCGGCAGTGCGGTGCCGCCCGCCCAGTCGGCCGTGCTCGTCGTGCGCTGCCCCGCCGCGTCCGCCGGCCGGCCCGCGACGACCGTGGTCCCCGGCAGCCTGGCAGGGTCGACGGTGGGCCAGTAGTCCTCGCTGTAGTGCCCGAGGTCGTCGGTGTACAGCAGCACCATGCCGTCGGAGAGATGCCAGCCGTGCAGATTCTCGTTCTGGATCGACTCGTAGTTGTAGATCCGGCTCGAGTACGCCGAGATGCCCAGCGCGAACGACGGCCTGTGGTGCGCCGCCTTGTCCATCCGCGGGTGCTGCTTGTGCGCGACCAGCGGGCCGCGCGCGGGGACGGGCGAGTCGAGGATCCGGCGGGCGGCGACGAGCGAGGCCAGATCGGTGACGGCCAGGAAGTCCCGGTAGGTGTCCTCGGCGATCCACTGCTTGACCAGTGCGGTGAAGCGGTCGGCCGTGTCGCCCGGGAAGCTCGGTATCAGCCGCACCACCGCCTCGATGACCGTCTGAGCCGAGGCGTGGCCCTGCTTGCTGGGACGCGCGATCTCACGCCCGCACACCGACGCCATCACATCGCCCCGGGCGAGCAGCGGGTCGAAACCGTCGTCGACCCAGCCGCGGACGTTGTCGAGATCCGGGTCGGTGACCGTCCAGTCCGTGCCGGCGAGCAGGTTCAGCAGCCGGGAGAGGTTGTTGAGCAGCTCCTTGCCGTAGCCGCCGTTGTACGGGTGCTTGTAGTGCTGGAGGAACGAGCCGTCGGAGTAGAAGCCCTCGCCCGTGCCCGCCGAGCCGTCCGCGCGGTCGTTGAAGGCCAGGACACTGTTGGCACCTGAACCCTCGACGTCCGAAAGAGCGTCGCGGACCCGGGTGAGGGCGTCCCCGTCGTCACGGAGGACGGCGTTGACCGCGACCACGGTGGAGATCCACACCCGGTTCGCCCCGGTCGCGATCTGCCGGTCCGCCCGCCACAGGTTCGGGTCGGGCGTGTAGTGCCGCACAGCCTCGGTGATCCGCGCGAGACGCTCGGTGCCGAGCACGTCGTACAGCAGCACGGACGCGTCGTTGAGCGCGAGCGCCGAGCCGATCTCCCAGTCCCAGTCGTTGTCGAAGCGGGTGTGCTCGGGGCCGTAACGGTGGGTCAGCATCCAGTCGATGCCGGCGAGCAGCAGGTCTCCGAGGGCCACGTCCCCGTACTGCGGGGTGCCGGGCACCGCCCAGGCGGTGGCGATCGTGGCGAGCCGTTTGAACGACGTGGTGACGTGGTTGGAGAGCGTGGTGCTGGTCAGGTCGGGGAACAGGCCCTCGGCGCGCGCCGGGTCCAGGCCCGTCGCCGCAGTGGTCGCGGCGCGGCCGGTCCGGGCGACTGCCGCCGCGATCCGTTCGTCCGCCAGGTCGAGGCCGGCGCCGCCGGTGAGCAGGGTGTGCCAGCGGGCGCGCAGTGCGGCCGCGTCCCCGGCGGCCGCGTGCGCGGTCCCGGAGGTAAGGGTGAGGGGCAGGGTGACGGCCGCGCCGAGCGCCGCCGCTCCGGCCAGGACGGTGCGTCGGGTGGTGCCTCTGCCGGTGCCTGGGGTCATGTGTCGGGCCCTCACAGGAGGTGTCGGCGGTCCACGGCCGCGGCGAGCGCGGCGTGACCGGAGGGATTGGGGTGCAGGCCGTCGCCGCTGTCGAACGCGGGCAGCAGGCGTGACGGCTGTGCGGGATCGTGCAGGGCGCGGTCGAAGTCGGCGACCGCGTCGAACAGCCGGCCGGTGCGTACGGCGCGGTTGATCTGCTGCCGGACCGCGTCGAGTTCCGGCGTCCAGCGGGTCCACCCCTCGAACGGGGTGATGGTCGAGCCGACGATCCGCAGCCCCGCGTTCCGGGTCCGCAGGACCAGCTGGCGGTAGCCGGCCAGGACGAGCGCGGGGTCCGTCTGGGCCGGTGGCTGCTGGAGGTCGTTGATGCCGAGATGGACGAGTACGGTGCGCAGGCCGGGCAGCGAAAGGACGTCGCGGTCGAACCGCGCCTGCCCGCCGGGCCCGAACCGGGCGTCGTCCAGCAGCAGCCGGTTGCCGCTGATGCCGAGGTTGGCGACAGCCGATCCGGGGAGCCGCCGGGCCAGTTGGTCCGGCCAGCGCAGGTCCGCGTCGTCGGGTGTGCCGACCCCCTCCGCGATGGAGTCGCCGAGCACGGCGAGCACCGGACCGTGGGCGCCGGTCACCTCGACCCCGGTCAGCAGGAACACGGAGGTGGTCCGCACCCCGTCGACGGAGTGCGAGGCATGGGTGTTGCGGTGGAAGGACAGGGGTCCGGTGGGGCCGGGCAGCCGGGTCTCCACCGTCAGCCGCGACGCCGCAGGCAAAGGTGGCCCGTCGACCGGATCACTGGTCAGGGAGGCGCCCGCGGCGAGCCACGCCTGCCGTCGGCCGCCGAACGTCACCGCGCGCCCGCCGGCCGTCACCGGGCCGATCAGGACGGGTACGGCGCCGAAGGCGTTCCCGTACCGCAGACGTACCTGCCCGCCGGCCGACAGCCGTAGGACGGCCGTGAACACACCGTCGGTGAGCCCGCGGGCCGCCACCGTGTCGGTCTCGGTCGGCGCGGTCTGCGCCGTCGCCCAGGACGTGGCCCAGCGTGACCTGCCGGCCCCGCCGCCGCTGCCCTGCGCGGCCGGGGCGGCCTGGGCTCCGGGCGCGGCGACGGCCACCGCCGCCAGGCCCGCCGCCGCCGTCAGTACCCCGCGTCTCGCGGGCCCCCGGCCGGTCACTGCGGGCACGCACCGGTCGGCTCGTACTCGCTCGCGTACGTACCGACCGCGTTGCCACCGGTGTTGCCGCTCATGGTGTTCGTGCACACCGGGCCCTGCGGGGTGCGCATGAACTTGATGCCGCCGCCCGCGTTACCGGTGATGGTGTTGCCGTACACGCTCGTGTCGATGCCGTCGGTCGCGGTGTCACCGCCGAGCCGTACACCTGCGCCGACGTTGTCGTGCACGGTGTTGTAGCGGAAGATGTTGCCGCTGCCGCGTGCGTCGAGGCCGCCGGAGCTGGAGTCCTTCTGGCCACTGCAGTCGTTGTACTCGACGTAGTTGTTGGTCGAGTTCTCCTTCACGTCGACGCACTCGTTGCCCTGGGTGGCGATCGTGTTGTGGTGGATGCGGTTGTTCCTGCTGATGTCCGCCGCGGCGTCCGGGGCACCGTTCGCGCCCTGCTGCTCGGGGGCCGTGCCGAGGTAGATGCCTTCGCCGTTCTTGCCGCCCCCGCCGAACTTGAAGTCGGCGACCCCGCAGTTGGTGATCGTGTTGTCGTCCACCTCCGCGCCGGTGACCAGATAGCGCAGCCGCAGGCACTCGTCGGCGGCGTTCTTGAGCGTCATGCCGGTGATGCGCAGGCCGCCCACTCCGTTCCCGGCAGTCGTGCTCATGACATATATGAGCTTCAGGCGGTAGCCCGCCACCTCGGTGGACGAGCCGTGCAGCCCGTCCACCGTGAAGCCGCTCAGCGTCGTCGAGTCGTGCTGCACCTGGATGATCCGGGCGTCGCCCGCCCCCTTCACCACGGCGCTCGACGGGCCCGTGAGCGTGACGCCGGGGCGCACGGTCACCACGTCCTGCCGGTAGGTGCCCGCCGCGAGGTTCACCACCGCTCCCGTGGGCGCCAGGTCCATGGCCTTCTGGATCGTGGCGAGCGGCGCCCCCGCCGACGTACCCGCGTTGGCGTCGCTGCCGGACGGCGACACGTAGTACGCCGTCGCCGCCTCGGCGGCCACTGCCGGCGCCGGCAACAGGAGCGAGGTGCCCGCGGCGATCGCGGCGGCCAGGGTGGTGCGCAGTGCATGGCTCATGAGGTGTGCCTCCTGGGATCAGCGAAGGACAGAGCGAGCAGTACGGGGATGCTGGGGCCCAGCAGCAACGGCCCCAGCGGTACGACGAGGGAGAGCAGCACGGCGGAGATCACCGCGCCGAGCAGTGCGGTGCCCCGGGCCGGAGACCCGAAGCCGAGCGCCAGCGCCCCGGCCGACCAGGTGCGGACCGAGCCCCGCGGTGTCCGTCCGGCCTCGGCGGCGAGCGCGATGTGGTGGATGACGAGCGCGGCGGCGATGCCCACCTGCGCGGCGAGCACGACGAAGGTCCACGGCTCCGAACGGGACAGCAGGTACACGATGTTCGCGCCGAGGACGACCGCCGCCGCCGTCGACAGCAACCCGTGCCGCCACAGCGCGCGCCAGTAGCGGGGGAACGCGGCGAACGCGTTGACGAACACGCGGCTGTCCCCCTCCGCACGCCACAGCTGCAGCGCGTGGCCCATGGCCGCGAGTGCGGGCAGCCAGGTGACGACACCCAGGGACAGCACGATGCACGCGGCCCCGGCGACGGCCGGGTACGCGATGAACTCCAGACGCCGCAACAGCGTCGGCCAGCCGGACGAGAGTGTTGCCTGCATGATCAGCCGACCTTTCCTGTGTACGGCTCCGGCACATCGAGGAGCACGTGCCCGTCCATCTCCAGCCGCGTGCACCGCACGACGAACGGCGCGGCGTCGGCGGAGGTCAGCAGGGCCGCGGCGTCGGCGCTCACCCGTGACGTACGGATCCGACGGGTGACGGGGGACAGCAGGACGGTCTCCTCCGCGTCCGTGAACGTGACACCGCCCCCTTCCAGGCACGCGATCTGTTCGCCCGCAGACGCCGCCCCCGGCGTGATGGCGGTGAGGAAGAGACCGTCCGGCGACCGCGGGGCGGTCGAACGGAGTGTGTGGAGCGTCCGCGTGAGCCGCAGCTCCGGTGTACTGGACGTCGGATTGGCCTCGACCTCGGTGACCTCACAGACCAGCGAGGCGTCGTGAGGCGCGAACTGCCGTACGAGGGCAGTGGCCTCTCCCGACCTGATCAGCCGGCTGCCGTCCGGCCGCGGCTCCGTCGGGCGGTCGGTCTGCAGCAGGAACGTCCACTCCCGCCCCGTCTCCGCCTCGGCCAGGTCGAGCAGCACGAGCCGGCCCGACGGCGTGAACACCAGGGTCCGGTCCAGGCGCCGGACACCGAGTTCCGGGTCGTACATCGCGGCGATCTCCGCGGTGGCGTGGGCCCAGCCGGCCTCGGCGTCCACCAGCACGTCGCGCTGCCTGGCCTGCCGCTCGTACGGAATGTCCTTGTAGACGTGGTAGCGGTCCTCGTCCGCGTAACCCTGCCCGTCCACCAGCAGCAGGTTGTGGTGCGCCGCCCGCTTGCGGTTGCTGTAGCCCTCGTCGACGGCGAGGAACGCCCCTTGCGAGATGAGCACGAACGACCCCGAGTCCGGGTGGTGGTGCCCCTGGTTCAGGGTCTCCCAGCCCAGCTCGGCCCGGTGCTTCGCCGAGGTCTCCCACGCGGTGTGGCCGCCACCCGGACTCGCCTTGAACGACACCAGCGTCGCATCGTCGTCCCACCCGGTGCGGGCCGAAAGCAGCCCGAGGTCAGGGAAGAACGCACGCGTTTCGGTCGGCCGGGCGGCCGGAACGGAAGGGTCGTACCAGAGGTACTCCAGATAGGCCTCCGGCAGGATTCCCGGCCGCACCCCGCTCTCCGCCGCCTCCTGCCACAGCAGTTCGCCCGAGGCCAGATCGCCCATCCACTGGGCCTGCGCGATGCCGTACTGCGCGGCGAGCCGGTAGTACAGCCCCGCACTGTGACCACTGCGCCGGTCGTGGCAGTCACCGTGGTCGACGTTGAACGCGAAGCCGGGCGCCGTCTGGTGGAGCCGGTAGCGGAAGGTGTTGGCGAGGAATCCGCCGCGCTCCCACCAGTCCACGCCCTCCGCCTCCTTCAGGAGATCCAGATGGATCGCCAGGAAAGGCACCCCGTAGCGCCAGTACACGACGCCCTCGGCATGCGAACCGTCGTCCGGCATCAGGTCCAGGACCGTGCCGAGGTTGTCCTTGGCGCGCTCGGTCCACTCCTCCTTGCCCAGGACGTAGCCGGCGGTCGCCAGGCCCGCGTAACAGATCCAGTTGTGGTTCTGCCAGTACGACGACGACCACCAGCGGCCCTCGCTCGCCACCGCGAACTCGTACATACGACGGCCCTGCAGCAGCAGCTTGTACCGCAGCAGCGCCCGTACCCCGTCCGGCAGCTCGTCGCCGATCCACCGGTAGGCGAGCGACAGGTGGTGCAGCAGCCAGCCCGCGTCCAGGTCGTGGTCCGGCAGATGGGCCCGGCCCCAGTGCGGCAGCCGCACCGCCGCCTCGATCCAGCGCCGGCTCTCTTCCAGATGCGCGCGGTCGCCGGTGGTGCGGTACGCCAGAGCCGGGTTGGAGGCGGCGGGACCCAGCCAGGTGATGCTGGCCAGGGGGTGGGTGCGGGGCGGGGTGAGACCGCGGTGGCGCGCGGCCTCCTCCCGCAGCCGGACCTCCTGCGCGGGGCGCGGGCCGGGCGGCGGAGTGGCGGAGAGCAGCACGACTCAGCCCTCCGTCCGGAAGCGTGCGGTGGAGCCGTCCGCCAGTTCCACCGTCAGCTCCTCGCCGTCGAGTCGTACCTCGCTCACCGCCGGCCCCGCCGATGCCGCCTGGTACACCGAGGCGAAGGTGACCCGCTCGGCCTCGGCGGTGAAGTCGACCCGTGTGCGCATGCGCTGCGGATCGTCGGCCGGACCCGGGCCGGGCCGGGTCACGGGCCGGACCGGCACCCCGGCGGTGTGGGTGTGCCAGCCGTGCAGGGTCTCCTCGCCGTACCAGGTGGTGCGCACGGGACCGGCGGCCTGCAGCTGGATGTCGAGCGCCGTTCCCGGGCGCAGCTGGGCCGT
The DNA here is from genome assembly GCF_036226745.1 of Streptomyces sp. NBC_00683. Classification (NCBI taxonomy): domain Bacteria; kingdom Bacillati; phylum Actinomycetota; class Actinomycetes; order Kitasatosporales; family Streptomycetaceae; genus Streptomyces; species Streptomyces sp. NBC_00683. The sequence continues at coordinate 8,223,433 of NZ_CP109013.1, forward strand.
GACCCGGTGCGCCTCCCGGCCCGTCACCGTCAGCAGATCCACCAGGTAGCAGTCGCCGGCCGCCACCCGCCGTACCGCGCGCACCCCTTCGTACGCGGTGGTGACCTCGGCGGACACCGAGGAGGTGTCCGAAGCCAGCAGCGCCCCCGTGCACTCCGCCTGCTCGGCGCCGTCCACCCGGAACGCGGGATGCGCCTCCGTCGACGTGTACAGATCACGGAACTCGGCGTGCGCGTAGGGCACCTGGCCGGGGTCCGGCTGCCACGGGGTCGTGTCCCCGTACAGGTACAGCGACAGCTTGTCGCGGTGCCCGTGCGAACCGCCGTGCGGGCCGAAGTCCAGCAGCGCGTGGATGCCCGCCGCCCGTACCACCCCGTAGCCCGCCGACGGGAACACGGTGACGGCGCCGGGCGCCGCCCGGCGGGGGAGCGGCGGCCCGGCGAACCAGCCGCCGAGCTCCCGGTCCAGCCCGTCGTCGTGCTCGCCGAGCTCGGCCCGTGCTCGTACAGCCACCGCATCCAGTGCCGCGGACGGCACCAACTGTTCTGCGAGAGCCGCCAGTTCGAGCCACTCCAGGGCCAGCGGGGGCCGCAGGTAGGGACCGTCGTGCAGCGCCGGAAGAATGCCGCCGTCCGTCGCGATCGCCGCGAGGACGTCCGTCATCCCGGCCAGCACGCCCACCACATCGGACGGGATCGCCGCCGGGTCGGTGGAGCGCAGCGCCAGCAGGGCCGCCCTCAGTACGAACCCGTGGTAGTAGGTGCTGCCCTCCCATTCCCAGCCGTCCTCGGCGACCGCCACCCGCAGATGCGCGTACAGGCCGTGGGCGCCCTCCAGCCACTGCCCGGCACCGTCCCACTCCCGGCCGCGGACCGCGGCCGCTGCCCGGCTCGTGGCAACGCCGGCAGCGTTCAGCCACGCGGTGTAGTTGGAAGCGAGGTGCCCCTGGCCGGTCAGCACGTCGCGGGCGTCGAGCGCCGCCCGCTCCAGGTCGTCGAGCAGCGGAAGTACCGCCGCCAGCCCCTCCGTGTCCTTGGCGGCCAGCGTGTTCACCGCGTGCCCGATGTTCACCGCCCAGATGGCGTCCGTCAGCGCCTGGTGGAAGAGCCTGCCGCGCAGCATCCATGTCTGCGCCTCGCCGTGCCGCTCCGTGGCGAGACCGGCGTACACGTCGGCGTACTCGACGAGCCGGGACACCGCCTCCGCGCGCTCGCCGCGATGGGCGAGCACCCGCAGATGCCGCGCCCACGCCTGGTGCGACAGCACCAGCCAGGCACCGCGCACCGCCTCCGTGTCCACCCGGCAGCCGTGCGCGCAGCGCGCACCGTCCTCGGGGAAGACCCCGCCGAGGAGATCACCGTGGTCGAGTTCCACCCCGTGCGCCGGGCAGACGTACGCGTGCCACCAGCCGCCCCGCTCCCGGGCGATGCGCCTCAACGCGGCCACACGCCACCGTCGATGTCCACCGTGGTGGCGGTGAGGAAGCCCGAGGCGGGAGAGGCCAGATGGACGACGGCGTTGGCGACGTCCTCCGGCGTGCCGGCCCGGCCGACGGGGATGCCGGCCTCCATCGCCTGCTGGGCCTGGGGAGCGGTGAACGTGTCGTGGAAGGCGGTGCCCTTGATGAAGCCGGGCGCCACCGTGTTGACGGTGATCCCCGTGCCCGCGAGTTCCTTCGCCAGACCCTTCGTGAAGCCCCGGATGCCCGCCTTGGCAGCCGCGTAGGCGACCGAGCCGGGGCCGCCGCCGTTGTGCGCGGCGAGCGACGACATGGTGATGATGCGTCCGGCCGAGGACTGCGTCAGATGCGGCAGGGCTGCTCGCACCGTACGGAACGCCGACGTCAGATTGACGGAGATGACCTGGTCGAAGTGGTCGTCCGACATGGCCGCGATCTTCTCGCGGCCGATCAGATGACCCGCGTTGCAGACGAGGACGTCCAGACCGCCGAGGAATCCGGTGGCCTCCTCGACCAGCGCGTCCACCTCGCCGCTCACGGTCACGTCGGCCTGGAACGCCTTGGCCCTGCGGCCCAGCGCCTCGATGGCGGAGACCGTCTTCGCGGCCTCCTCGGCGGAGGAGTGGAAGTGGACGGCGACGTCGGCGCCGGCCTCTGCCAGGGCGACGGCGATGGCGCGGCCGATGCCGTGGCCCGCTCCCGTCACCAGTGCGCGGGAGCCGTTGAGATCAGCAGACATGGGTGAAGCCCTTTCGGTGACCGGCCCACGAGGGGCCGGAACCGGTCACTTGAGACCGGCGGTTGCGAAGCCCTGTACGAAGTAGCGCTGGCCGATGAGGAAGAGGACGACCATGGGAAGGGTGGCGAGCGTGGTGCCGGCCATCAGGAAGTGCCACTGGGTGCCGTTCTCCGTCTTGAAGACGGAGAGCCCTACCTGGATCACCCGCATGCTGTCCGTATGGGTCACCAGGAGCGGCCAGAGGAAGTTGTTCCACGAGGACTCGAAGGTCAGCAGCGCCACGGTGATGAACGCGGGCTTGACCTGCGGGCTCATGATCCGGGCGTAGATGCTGAATTCGCCGAGGCCGTCGAGCCGGGCCGCCTCCTCCAGCTCCACCGGAAGGTCCAGGTAGAACTGCCGGAAGAGGAAGACCGCGAACGGGGTGACGGCGCCGGGGATGATGAGCGCCCACCAGCTGTCCAGCCAGCCGCTGCCGCCCTGGCCGAGGATGTCGTTCCCGCCGGCCAGCGGCATGAAGCGGACGATCAGGAACTCGGGCAGCACCTTGGTGTAGGTGGGGATCATGAGGGCCGCGATGAAGAGATAGAAGATCGTCTCGCTGCCGCGGAACCTGATGCGGGCCAGGGCGTACCCCGCCATCGAGGCGATCAGCACATTGAGCACGGTGTGGCTGAAAGCGATGAGGAAACTGTTCCGGGCGTACGTGGCGAAGGGCGCCGCCTTCAGCGCGTCGGCGTAGTTCCCGAACTGCCAGTGCTCAGGGAGCAGTCCGGCATCCTGCGACGCGATCTCCACGGGCGTCTTGAGCGAGGTGAGGATCATCCAGGCGAAGGGCACCATCATCAGCAGCGAGACCACGGACAACGTCACGTAGAGCGCGACGCGGCCGGCGGAGACCGGTTTGCCCTTGGTCGCGGTCCTCGGCACCGGGGCCGGGGCCGGCTTCTGCAGCTCAGCTGTGGCCACGACTGCCTCCCATGATCCGCTTGTTGACCAGGGTGAAGCCCATCAGCAGCACGAAGAGCACGAGTGACTGTGCGCTGGCGTAGCCGACGCGGAACTCCCGGAAGGCGGACTTGTAGATCTCGTACGTCATCATCGTGGTGCTGTTGGCGGGGCCGCCGTCGGTCAGGATGTAGATCTGGTCGAAGGACTGGAAGGCGCTGATCATCGAGGTGATGAGCACGAAGAACGTCGCGGGCTTCAGCAGCGGAAGAGTGATCGAGAAGAACTGCCGGACCTTGGACGCACCGTCCACGGACGCCGCCTCGTACAGCTCCTTGGGCAGGGACTGCAGCGCGGCCAGATAGATGAGCATCTTCATGCCGATGCCCTGCCAGATGCCCACCAGGATCACCGAGGGCATCGCCCACGTCGTCGAGGAGAGCCAGGCGGGCCCTTGGACGCCCAGGAACGACAGCAGGGTGTTGAGCAGTCCGTTGCCGGGGTTGTAGATCCACAGCCAGACCAGGGCGATCGCGACGGTCGCGGTGACCTGCGGCAGGAACACCGCGGTGCGGAAGATGCCGCGTGCCTTGAGGCCGGTGTGCAGAGCCAGTGCCACCAGCAGGCCGAGGGCCATGCCGAAGGGCACCGTGAAGAAGGTGTAGACGAGCGTGTTGCCGATGGACTTGACGAAGACCGCGTCGTCCAGCATGTCCCGGAAGTTGCCCAGACCCACGAACTCCGGCGCCGTCAGCACGTCGTACTTCGTGAAGGCCAGGGCCACCGAGACCACGACCGGAAGACCGATCCACAGCGAGGCGTGCAGCAGCGCGGGCGCCACCATCAGCATGCCCGCACGGCGCCGACGCCGTCCCGGGCCCGTGGGGACCCGGCCCGTACGCGTCGTCTTCGGTGCCTCGGGAGAGGAAGGCGGCCGCGCGGGCCGTGCCTTCACTACGGATATCGCTGGCACAGTGTCGGGTCCTTACATCCGGCCGATGGCGGCCTCGGCGAGACGGCCGAGCTCCGCGATGGCGTCCTTCGCGGACTGACCGCCCACGATCGCGGGCTCCAGCGTCGGCTTGATCTTTTCGCGGATCTCCATCCAGGCCGCGGTACCGCCCTCCGAGACGGCGTGCTCCAGGTTCTGCAGGGAGAGATCGACGAACTCGTTCTCCTTGACGTATCCGGACTCGTTGAGGTCCCGGAGACCGGGGACCGAGCCGCGCTGCTTCGCCGCACCGAGGATCGAGTCGGGCGTCGCGAGGTACTCGACGAGCGCACGGGCCGCGGCCGGGTGCTTGGAACGCGCGGACTGGGTGACGAGCGTGCCGCCCTGGAGCATCGCCGGCCTGCGGTTGGCCAGGACGAACGAGCCGAGCTTGTCGCCCTCGATGAGCTCCGGGTTCTGCTCCTTGGCCTGCACCCACAGGGCGCTCGTCGACATCATCATCGACGCCCTGCCCGTCTGTACGTTGGACGGGGCGCCGGCATCCGTCTTCTTCGCGTAGTCCGCCGAGCCGTCCTTGACCAGGTCCTTGAAGAACTGCAGGGCCTCGACACCGCGCGCATCGTTGAACAACACCTTCTTGCCGTCCGCGCTGAACAACTGGCCGCCGTTGGCGAAGAGGAAGGTCTCCCAGCACTGGCGCAGATCGATGGAGAACGGGTCGAATCCGACGCGGCCGTCCTTCGTCAACTGCTTCGCCACGGCGCGCAGCTCGGCCCAGTTGGCCGGGGTCTTCTTGATCCCGGCCTCCGCGAAGTGGTCCTTGCGGTACACGACGATGCGGGTGTCCAGGACCACGGGCAGCGCGTAGAGCTTGCCGTCGTAACGCGACGGCTCCAGCACGCGCTTCTCGTAGTCGTGCGCGGTGGCGAGCTCTTCCGGCAGCTCGGCGATCGCCTTCTTCGCCGCGAACGGGGGTATCCAGCCGACACCCATCATGAGCACGTCGGGCAGCAGCCCGCCGGCGAGACCGGTGGTGATCTTCTCGTTGAGCTGCGCGTACGTGGTGTAGTCCACGTTCACCTTGACGTCCGGATACTTCTTCCGGAACCCGCCGAGGATCTCCTGCTCCAGCAGGATCTTGCCCTTCGCGCCTTCGTAGATCGGGGTGAGCAGCGTGATCTCGCCCTCGGCGGGGCCGTCGGCCGAACCGGCAGCCGAGGAGCCGCCGCCACAGCCGGCGAGCGCGGCGGTGGCGGTACCCGCGCCGATGGCGGCGAGCACAGATCGTCTGTTGAGTTCCATGGGACACCCCTTTTGAGGTGGAGTCAGTGGATCGATCCAGCGATGACTTCCCGGACATGGCTGGGAAGCACTGGTAAATCGATGCACTGATGCTAAGAACGCGTCGAGAGTGGCGTCAACAGCTGATGCACAAGAATTTTCAGGGATGTTAACGGGTGTACCGGTGGAGCCCGTTCAGTAAATCGGTACACTAAGCTCAGCAGTGCGTTCCGAACCGGAGGTGGCATGAGCGGGGTAACGATCCATCAGGTCGCGGAGGCAGCAGGAGTCTCCGCGAGCACGGTCTCCAACGTCCTCAACGGACGTACGGACCGTATGCAGGCGGCCACCCTGGCTCGTGTGGAGCAGGTGATAGAGCAGCTCAGCTACCGGCCCAACCGGGCGGCACGCATGCTGCGCACCGGCCGCATCAAGGTCATCGGCCTGATCGTCCCCTCCGTCGCCAACCCCTTCTGGGGGGCGCTCGCGAGAGAGCTCGAGGCCATCGCTCTGGCCGAGGGCTACCACGTACTGCTGTGCAACAGCGAGCGCGATCCCGCCCGTGAGCTCAAGTACGGTGAGGAACTGCTCGCCGACGGGGTCAGCGGGGTGGTCCTGTGCTCCTCCCTGCCCTCGCTCGACCACGTCGCCCCGCTGCTCAGCCGGGGTCTGAAGATGGTCGCCTTCGACCGGACCGCGCAGGCGGGCGATCCGGCTTCACTGTCCAGCATCAGTGTGGACAACGCGATGGGCGCCGAGCTCGCGACCAGCCATCTGATCGAACTGGGGCACCGAAGACTGGCGTTCGTCTCCGGCTCGGTCAACAGCGTCAACCGCCGGGAGCGACTGCGAGGCTTCCGGGCCGCGCTCGAATCGGCGGGCCTCGACCCGGCCGACGCGATCGTGTGGCCCGGTGCGGACACCACCGAATTCGGGGACAAGGACGCCGCCGAGCTGGGCCGGAACGCCGCCCGGGAACTGCTGTCGCGGCCTCGCCCGCCGACCGGATTCGTCGCGATCAACGACATGTGCGCCATCGGCATCTGCCGCGGGGCCAAGGACGCCGGGCTCCGCGCGGGGCGGGACGTCTCGGTGGTCGGTTTCGACGACATCCTGCTCGCCGACCTCTTCGAACCGCCCCTGACCACCGTCCGCCAGCCCCTCCCGGAGATGGCGGCCGAGACGTTCCAGCAGCTGCGGGCACGGATCGACTCTGCCCCGGGTGCCGGACGGTCGCTGCTGATCAGGCCCCGCCTGGTGGTACGGGAGTCCACGGCACCGGCGCCGCCCGCTGTTCCGGCACCGTCCCCCGCTCCCGCCCTGGCCGAGGCCGGATAGCGGAGACGGCGAACCGCCCCGCCAGGTCTCGGGACCCGGCGGGGCGGTGATGAGGAACGGGGCGGGTGGGTGCGGGTTTCACGCGCCCCGTTCCGGCCGGTGGCCGACTCCGGTCAGGAGGCGGTGCAGGAACCGACTCCGGTCAGGATGCGGTGCAGGAACCGACTGCGGGCGCGGAGGTGTTCCCGTTCGTCGCGACGGTGAACCCGAAGCTCGTCGAGGCACCCGCGGCGAGGTTCCCGTTGTTGCTCGGCTTCATGGTCATCACGTTTCCGCTGGAATCCCAGGTGGGCGAGCCGTTCCAGGTGGCGCTGACCTTCTGCGGCGAGACCACGGTCACCGGCACCGTCCACGTACTGATGGCGGAACTGCCTGCCTTGATGGTCACCTGTCCGTTGTACCCGCCGTTCCAGGTGGCGGTCTGGGTGTACGTGGCGGTGCAGCTGCCGGTGCCGCCGCCGTCGCCGCCACCGGTGGATCCGCCGAGCGCGGCGAGCACCGCGTCGTACGCCGGCTTCTTGTTGTAGTTGCCGTCGAACAGGAGCGGAGTGCCGCTGCTGCGCCACGAGTACTTGTCCGTGACTCCCCAGACGGTGATACCGGTGCAGCGTGACACGGCCTGGCAGGCGTTCACCACCTTGGTGTAGCTGGCGGCCTGTGCCGAGCCGGACCCCTCGATGTCCAGCTCGGTGATCTGCACGTCGACGCCGAGAGCGGCGAAGCGCTGAAGGTTGGCCTGGAAGTCGCTAGGGACGGGGGAGTTGCTGTTGAAGTGCGACTGGAAGCCCACGCAGTCGATCGGCACACCGCGCTGCTTGAAGTCCTTGACCATGTCGTAGACCGCGTTGCTCTTCGCGTTCTGGCCGTCGGTGTTGTAGTCGTTGTAACAGAGCTTGGCGTTGGCATCCACCGTGCGGGCGGTGCGGAACGCCTCCTCTATGAAGCCGTTGCCGAGCTTGTCCTGGAACGGCGAACTGCGCCGTGCGCCGCTGCTGCCGTCCTGGAAGGCCTCGTTCACCACGTCCCAGGAGTGGATCTTGCCCTTGTAGTGCGTCATCACCTGGGTGATGTGGTTGTTCATCGCCGTACGCAGATCTGCGGTTCCCAGGCCGCCGACCCAGCCGGGAAGCTGGGAGTGCCACACGAGCGTGTGTCCGCGGACCTTCATGCCCTTGCTCTGGGCGCGGCTGACGATCTGGTCGGCGGACGAGAAGTTGAACGAGTTGCGGGTGCTCTCGACCGCATCCCACTTCATCTCGTTCTCGGGCGTCACCGAGTCGAACTGGGCGTCCAGCGTGGACGCGTACTGCGCCTCGCCGAGGTGGTTGGCGGCCACCGCGGTACCGAAGTACCGGCCCTTGGCCGCAGCGGCGTCGCCGAGTGCGCCGACGGCCTCGGCCGTACCGGCGAGGGAGACCACGCCCGCCGCGGCGAGGACGCCCGCCGTGATGAGCGAGACCGCCCGTCTGGCACGGGCCGGCAGGTGCGGACGGGTGAAGGTGTCGCCGGGGGACTTCTTGGCCATCACGTTTCCAGCCTCTTCTTCCGGTTGCCGGGCGGAGTGAACTGGGTGCCCGGGTGTGGGGGTTCGGACCGTTCGAGGTGCTGTGCAGCCGCCGCGGGTGCACCCGGTGGGCGCTCCCGCGGCGGGAGGACGAGCGTTGGAGCAGGGGGCGCGTGGGAGAGTATGCGCTCAACGTGACGAACCGTCAACGCCACATTTCCGAAATATTTCCGAGCGAATAACCGCTCATCTGTGAGCGGGCGGTGACATGACCTGCGCAGACGGTGTGACTTCGGTGCGTATGGGAATTCATCCGGCAGAGCCTCCCGTAATCGCCGTCGAGCATTACGAAAGATGTTCATGACGGTCTGCGAAAGTTTCGGTGCCGGAAATGGCGGAGCGCGGACCCCCTCGGGGCGGCCCGCGCTCAACGTCCGTCTCCTGTGCTCCTCGCGCCGACGCGCGCGTCCTCAACTGCTGCTGAGGGAAAGCCCGATCACGACGCCCGCCGACACGGACACCCTGCCCGGCGTCAGATCGCCCTCGCCGCCGCCGTTCTGCCCGCCGTGGCCGCGGTAGTTCTGCAGCTGCTCCGAGTCCACGTCCTTGATGTGGATCACGGGTCCGAGCCGCACATCGGCCGCCTCGGCATACAGGGCCGCCTTCTCCCGCGCCGCGGCGACGGCCGCCGTGCGCGCCCGGGCGCGCAGCTCCTTCTTCGTGCTCACGTCGAACTCGACACCCTTGACCTGGTTGGCCCCGGCATCGACCACGTCGATGAGAACGGTCTCCAGGATGTCCAGTTCCCGCAGCTCGATCACGAACGAGGCGGTGCACTCGTAGCCGAGGAACTTGCGCTCGTCGCCGTAGCTCCACCGGGACGACAGGTTCAGCCGCGACGTCGACACCGCGGCCTCGGGCACCCCGTGCCCGCGCAGGACCTCCCGGATCCGGTTCACACCGCTCCGGGTGGCGGCGAAAGCCTCACCGGGCTTGTTCCTGGTCTGCTCGATCGCGACGCGGAGGCGTGCCAGGTCGGGCGCGGCATCCACGCTGGCCGCACCGAACACCGACACGCCCCACGGGGCATCTATGGACTGGGTTCCGTTCATACCGTCATCCAAGCAGCCGGACCGCTCAGTCGGCGGAGAGAATCCAGCCCGTGGTCTCGATGCGGCCGGAGTCGCCGGGCCTGTCCCCGTCGAAGAGCGTGCGGCCGCCGTCCCGGACCCGTACACCGTCGACGTACGCACCGCGCCCGACGTACAACTGGTCGGTGGTGTACCGCCATCGCAGCACGACCTCCGTGCCGCGCCAGGCGGCCAGGTCCGCCTCGAGACGATGCCAGGCCCGGCCCGACCAGCCGGACACCGAGCCCGCCGGGTGCGGCTCGGGCTGCGGAGGGCGGCCTCCGTCCGCCGGTACGGTCGTGAACGGCACGGGCAGCCACGTCGCCCCGGAATCCGAGGACGCCTCCAGGCGCAGGGAGTCCGAGCCCGGCTCGGTGTCCCACCAGAGCGCACAGCTCAGCACCGCGTGCGCGGACGCCGGACGCAGCGCCGGCAGGGCGAGCGTGGCGGTCGAGGCGCTCGCCATGCCGGAGAACCAGGCGGTACGCCCATGGGCGGGACGGACAGGAACGGCGCGCGCCATCCGGTTGGCCGCCGCCACCCGCGGCGCACTGCCCGAGCGCCAGGTGCGCACGGGGTGCACCGAGTTGCCGAGGACGATCAGGAACGAGTCCGTCGTCGGATCGAGGACCAGGCTCGTGCCGGTGAAACCGGTGTGTCCCGCGGTGCGCGGCGTGGCCATCGCACCCATGTACCAGTGCTGGTAGAGCTCGAAGCCCAGGCCGTGCTCGTCGCCCGGGAACGCGGTGTTGAAGTCGGTGAACATCAGCTCCACGGAGTCCTCGGACAGGATCCGGGTCCTGCCGTAGACACCCCCGTTGAGCAGCGTGCGGGCCAGGACCGCCAGATCCCAGGCGCAGGAGAAGACCCCCGCGTGCCCGGCGACGCCGTCCAGGCTGAAGGCGTTCTCGTCGTGGACCTCGCCCCAGACCAGCCCTCGCTCCAGGCCGGACCAGGGCAGCCGGGAATCCTCGGTGGCGGCGATCTTCGGCTTCCACGAAGCGGGCGGGTTGTAGCGGGTGCGGTGCATCCCGAGCGGAGCGGTGATCTCCTCGCGGAGCAGGACGTCCTGGGTGCGGCCGGTGATCTTTTCCAGGACCAGCTGCAGCGAGATCAGATTGAGGTCGGAGTAGAGGTACTTCGTGCCGGGGGCGGAGGCCGGCACCTCGTTCCACAGCAGACGGAGCTTCCCCTCCCTGGTCGGCTCCTTGAAGAGCGGGATCCAGGACCGGAAGCCCGAGGTGTGCGTGAGGAGCTGGCGGATGGTCACGTCCTGCTTGCCGCCGCCCGCGAAGTCCGGCAGATAGGAGGCGACCGTCGCCTCCAGCTCCAGCGCACCCCGCTCGATCTGCTGAACGGCCAGGATCGAGGTGAACAGCTTGGACACCGACGCCAGGTCGAAGACGGTGTCCTCGGCCATCGCGATCTGCTGGTCCGCGGGGAACTCCACGCCGGTGTCGGTCTTCTCGTCGTACGCCGCGTAGCGCACCGCCTTGCCGATGGGCCGGTGCAGGGCCACGGTGCCGCCACGTCCGGCGAGCAGCACGGCCCCCGCGTACCAGGGGTGCTTGGGGGAGTCGGCGAGATACGTCTCCGCGTCGGCGACGAGCTGGTCGAGCGGCTCGGACAGCAGCCCCGCGCGCTCGGCCGAACCGCGGCGCAATGTGGGTCCGCCCTGCCCCGACCTCATACCCGTACCAGCTCCCGACTGTGTGCCCACCTCCGCCCCGCGCTCGGCGGCCGCTGCCGCGAAGGGCATCGGCGCGAGGGCGAGGGCTCCGCCCAGCGCCAGTATCCCGCCGCCCAGCCTCCGACGGCTCATTCCCCTGCCCGACACGTCCCCGGCCATCCGGAACCCCTTCCCCTGATATGGAAAGCACTTGCGCGAAAGTAACTTTCGAAATCTCGTCCGAGTCTGAAACTTCCTGCCGAAGCAGAGATTACTGTCACGCCCGCCGTCCCGTACGCCTCTGACGGGCAGAAGAATCTGACGCAACATCAGGAAGCGCTGTGCGTGCGGATCACGGTGCATTGGCGATCGCGAAGACGCCGGTCCCCGCGTTCCCGAGTGCCCAGGGTGCCGTCCCACCGAGCGGCGGGGTGCTGTCCCATCGAGCCCTCCCGGGCCTCCTCCGGCAGCCTGTGGCCATGAACGTGAGCGCAACCGGTCCGGGGCCGAGGGCGCCGGCGCCGCGCCGACAGCGGTGGCGACACAGACCACCCTGAGCATGGTCCTGCCCACCTTCACGATCGGAAAGCCCGGCCCGACCGGGGCGCGACCGTGCCTGGCCTGATCATGCTCCTGGTGGCGCTGCTCCACCTCGGTCTCGGCGCCACCCACATGGTGCTGCTCGCCCTGACCGTCGCGATCGGCCCCTGACGCGTCCTGCCGGTGCGTCAGGGGCCGATGGGGGCGGACAGAGCGAGTGCTATCGCCTCTCGTGGACCCGCACGACCCGCAGCGCGGGTGAGCGTGCCATGTCCTTCTCGCAGAACCGCGACGTCACCCAGCGCTCGCCCGAGTACAACCGGGTCTGGTCACTGAAGTGCGGTGACGCGGGGTTCGACGACTGGGAGTACGTGAGCAGGGTCCGGGCCACCGGGCACGGACCGCCGTCCCAGCCGACCACCTGGATGTAGCTGGAACCGGCCGACACCTCGGTGTAGCCGCCTCCCGGGGCGTTCCACACGGGCTCCGTCTTGTTCCAGACGCCGAGCGACTCCGTACCGCCGCCCACCGGGATGCGCTTCCCGTTGCGTACGACGGACTGATGACTGCCCAGAGGCGCGTCCAGCGCGATCCCCGCCGCCCGCAGCTCGGCCACCGCGTCGGCCAGCGCCGCGGTGACACCGGGGGCCGCGGTGTTCAGGGTGTTCGGTGTCCGGACCGGATCGGCGGCGGAGAACGGCACCTTCCACAGCTTGTCGGCCGGGACCGTCCCGGTGGCCCTGCGCCAGAAGCGGTCGAAGAGCAGTGCTCCGGCGCTGCCGGTGTCCATGGTCCGGTCCCAGCGCCTCAGCACGCCGCACGCCGCCGACACGTCGACCGGCGAACCGTCGGTGGCGGACGCGGTGCCGCCGGGCAGCTCCGAGCAGGCACGTGCCAGATCGGCGGCTGCCATGTCACCGGCGGGCGCCCGGTTCGCGAACTGCTGGCGCTGCAGGTCACCGACGGTCAGGCGCCCCTTCTCCGCCATCCCTGACACGTCCTCGATCGCACCGCGGGTACGCATGGAGCGCGGTGTGCCGATGGTGCCGAAGACACGCTCGTAGCCGGTCAGCGGTGTGTCCGCATGGGTCAGCCAGGCACTGTCGTTGGAGTTCTCCACGTACGTGGCGTCCTTGAGCACGGGCATCCTGCCCGGCCCGAAGATGCCCGGCTGGAGGGCGTCGGGGTCGGAGCCGAGCGCGCACTCGCTCCGAGATCCGTCGAGGACCGCAAGTCCCGACGAGGGGTACGTGGCCTTCCCCAGAGCGGTGGAGCAGCGCTGGGCGAGGTCGTCGGTGATCCTCGGCAGTACCTGGGACTGGGAGAAGAAGGAGTGCCCCCGGGAATCGGCGGCGACCGTGTTCACCCACGGCAGGCCCTGGGTGCGGTGCAGCGCCGCCTCGATGTCCGCTGTACTGCGCGCCCTGCTGAAACCGAGCGAGGTGTCCGAGGCGCGCAGGTTCGTGGCGTTGGGATCGTTCAGCGCATACGCGGTCGTCGCCGTCCAGGGCAACGGCAGCCCCGCCCCCAGTGAGGTGACCACGGGGCCGTAGCGGGTCCACCACTGGCTGCGGGTCACCGGGGCGGCGTCCTTCACGGGCACCGTGACCGTCCGCTTCGTCATCCGTACGCTCCGGCCGTCCACCAGGTAGGCCGTCGGATCGGCTGGATCGAGCGTCAGCTGATGCAGATTGAGCGTGACGCCCGTGGCGACGGTATGGCTCCAGGCGATGTTCCTGTTGTGCCCGATCGACATCGTCGTCGAGCCGAGCAGGGAACCGCCCGCCACATCCAGCTCGCCGGGAATGGTCTGCTGGGACTGCCAGAACCGGCGCCCGCCCTGCCACGGGTAGTGCGGGTTGCCGAGCAGCAGCCCGCGCCCGCCGGCCGTCGTGGACCCGTTGAAGGCGACGGCGTTGGAACCCATATCGGCGTTCTGCGTGGACAGCAGCCGCTGCGCGGCGCCGGCCGCCTCCTCGGGCGACACGCCCGGGACAGCCGGGACCGAGGACGGTGGCTGGGCGGCCGTGATGCCTTCGATGCCACGGCCCTGACCGCCGAGCACGGAGATCGCGAAGCCCCGGACGGCCACGTCCAGCGCGGTGACGGGCCGCACCCAGGAGGCTCCCCGGCAGGCCGGATCCGTGATCGGGTTCTGCTTGATCCACGCGTTGTAACCGGCGGCCCAGCCGCGCATGGTCTCCTTGACGTCGTGACTGGGACCGGCCGGCGCCGGGACCTTCAGCAGCTTCTCGACGGTGCCGCTCGCGCGTACCCCGCGGAAGTACAGATCGCTGGAGAGGTTCCTCGTCGCCGAGGACAACGAGCCGTCCGGGGCGGCGTCCTGACCGAAGTACGCCGACCGCTCACCGCGCACGGTGACGAATCCGTCGGCGAGGACGCACACCTGGTCGGCGGCCTGCGCCCAGCCGTTGCCGAAGCCCAGAGCCGCGTAGTCCTTGGCGACGATGTGCGGGATGCCGTACTCGGTGTACCGGATGACGGCGGACAGTCCGCCGCCCGAGGGGCGGTGCTCGGGCGAGGTGCGGGCCGCGGCCGGAGGCAGCGACGCGGCCGCGGTGAACAGAGCGAGTCCGGAGACCGCGAGGAGTCTCAGACGGTTACGGAGGGGCAAGGGTCCTCCCAACTGTGCGGGTGTGAAAAGCGGTTGCCCAGGAGTCCCGGACAGCCACGCGCCACTCAGTCAGCCCACCCGTGCACCTGTCAACCGGCTGGTCGGTATCCGGGCCCTTGACCCCCGGCGGCGGGCCGCCCAGGATCACGCCATGACAGGTGTACGCAGCAGCACAGTCGACGGAGTCGTGGCGCGCAGCGCCCGGCGCACCCCCGAGCACATCGCCGTCCGCTACGCCGGGCGGTCCTGGACCTATGCGGCCCTCGACGCGTCCGTCAGCACGGCCGCCGCGGTGCTCACCGGCGCACACGGACTGCGTCCCGGTGACCGGGTCGCCTCCTTCGCCCACAACTCCGATGTCTATCTGATCGCCTATCTGGCCTGCGCCAGGGCAGGGCTGGTCCATGTGCCGGTCAATCAGAACCTCACCGGTGACGACCTGGCGTACATCCTCGAACAGTCCGGCAGCTCCCTCGTCCTCACCGACCCCGACCTGGCCCCGCGCATCCCCGACGGACACGCCGTACGCGCACTGCGCGACGCGCCGGACTCGCTCCTCGGCGAACTGGACACCCCGCGCCCCTTCACTCCCGACCGTGCGCCCGGCGCCGACGACCTGGTCCAGCTGCTGTACACCTCGGGCACCACGGACCGGCCCAAGGGCGCGATGATGACGCACGGCGCCCTGGTCCACGAGTACGTCAGCGCCGTCACCGCGCTCGACCTGCGCGCCACCGACCGGCCCGTGCACTCGCTGCCGCTCTACCACTCCGCGCAGATGCACGTGTTCCTGCTGCCGTACCTCGCCGTGGGCGCCGAGAACACCATCCTCGACGCCCCGGACGCGGGCCGGATCTTCGACCTGGTCGAGGCAGGGCAGGCGGACAGCCTCTTCGCCCCGCCCACCGTGTGGATCGGCCTCGCCAACCACCCGGACTTCGCCACGCGTGAGCTCGGTGCCCTGCGCAAGGCGTACTACGGCGCCTCGATCATGCCGGTGCCCGTACTGGAACGGCTGCGCGAGCGGCTGCCCGGGCTGGCCTTCTACAACTGCTTCGGGCAGAGCGAGATCGGCCCGCTCGCCACCGTGCTCGGCCCCGACGAGCACGAGGGCCGGATGGAATCGTGCGGGCGGCCCGTGCTCTTCGTCGAGGCGAAGGTGGTCGACGAGCACGGCAAGGAGGTACCTGACGGCACGGCAGGCGAAGTGGTGTACCGCTCCCCGCAGCTGTGCCAGGGGTACTGGGACAAGCCGGAGGAGACCGCCGAGGCGTTCCGGGACGGCTGGTTCCACTCCGGCGACCTCGCGGTCCGTGACGCACAGGGCTATTTCACCGTCGTCGACAGGGTGAAGGACGTCATCAACTCCGGAGGCGTGCTCATCGCCTCACGACAGGTGGAGGATGCCCTCTACACCCATCCGGCAGTGGCCGAGACGGCCGTAGTAGGGCTGCCCGACGAGCGCTGGATCGAGGCCGTCACCGCGATCGTCGTACGCCGTGGCGAGGCCACCGAGCCCGAACTGATCGCGTACGCCCGCGAGAAGCTCCCCCACTTCAAGGCCCCGAAGAGGGTCCTCTTCGTGGACGAGCTGCCGCGCAACGCCAGCGGAAAGATCCTCAAGAGGGAGCTGAGGGACCGGTTTTCCGGCAGCCGGACCCTGAGGCCGGGGGAGTAGCCCGCAGGCTCCCTCCGCCTTCGGGACGGTTCGGATCACCCGCCGCGCTTAGCCCGTTCGCCGTCCGCCCGCCGGTTCCTCCGCCGTCCCTGCCTCCGCTTCGGTGACCTGCGTAAACGATCACGCAGGGGCGCCCTCCTGCGCCTGGCCGGGTGACGCATGGGGCGACATGTCATGTTGCGGATGTGACGGACTGTCGGTTGCCTCAGGAACGGAGCACAGCAGAGGTACCGCGCAGACAGGCCGGACCCTGCTCCCGTAGGAGGATCCTCATGCGCAACACACGCGTCGGTGCGGGTATCTGTCTGATCGTCGGTGCCCTCGGGCTCTCGGCCCCGGCCGCGGTCGCCGCCGCCGGACCCGCCGCCGAGCCCAGCATCCGCATCAGCCCCGGCAGGGCCACACCCGGTTCCCAGGTCACGGTCAGTACCAGGGCATGCGGCAAGGAGACCTACGGCAAGGGCACGTCGGAGGTCGGCGGGGCGTTTCACCTCTTCGCGGGCGAGCGCAAGGGCACGCTCGTCGGCGTGTTCGAGATTCCGGCGGGGACCGTCGCCCGCACCGACACCGTGATCGTGAAGTGCCCGCCGAGGATCATGATCACTGACACGTACAAGATCGCCGACCGCGTCCAGAGCGGCGGTGGTGCCCCGAACGGCGGGGGTACTCCGAGCGGAGGCGTCGACGCCGGCTTCGGGGCTCCCACGGACAAGGGCACGCAGCTCGCCGCGGGAAGCGTGCTGCTGGCCGGTGCGCTCGCCGGAGGTGTGGTCAGGATGCGCCGTCGGGTGAGCACCGTCGGAGCCTGACCGCGTTCGTGTCCGACCGCGGCCCGTGTCCCGCGCGGCCGTGTCCTGTCCGCGGGCCCCGGATGCCGTACAGGCCCGGGAGCCCGCGGGCTTCCACCCCCTCAAGCAATTCACCCGCTGCGAAGCAGAGGCACACGAGATGGAAACCGGGCGCAGGTCCAGCACGTCACCGCAGTCGTTCCCCGCGGTCAAGCATCTTGTCTGGGCCCTGGTCGCGGGCACCGCGCTCGTGGTCAGCGGAATGCGTGACGACACGCCACCGCAGCCGCCGACCACGCAGGCCATCGAGGCTCCCGCACCTCCCGCGCCCGTCCGCAGCGCGCCGGCGCCGGCCGCCGCCCCTCCCGCGCGACCGGCGGTCTCCCAGGCCTACACGGCCCCGGTGGGCGCCACCCGGGCGGTTCCCGCCTATGTGAGCCCCGCCCCCGTGCCGCCGGAGCTCGCACCCCGGCCACCCGTACGTCCGGCCCCCCTGCGTCCCCTGCCGGCCACGCCCGCCCCGGTGGCCCCGGCCCCCGTGGCCCCCGCCCCGGCGGCCCCGTCCCCCAGCCGCACCGCCCCGGCCGCGCGGCCGGCCGTCGCCCCGCTCCCGCCGTCGGACCCGGTCCGGCTGCGCATCCCCGCAGTCGGCGTGGACGCCCCGGTCGCCCGGCTGGCCCTCGACGCGGCGGGGGCGCTGCAGCCTCCGCCCGACGACAACCCGGTCCTCGCCGGCTGGTACGCCGACGGCACCGCTCCCGGAGCCGTGGGCACCGCCATCACCGCCGGACACGTGGACACCCGTGTCGGCCCCGGCGTCTTCCACCGGCTGGGATCCGTCCGCAAGGGCGCCACGATCGAGGTCATCCGGGCGGACCTGCGCACCGCCGTGTTCACGGTCTACGCCGTCGAGTCCTACGACAAGAAGAACTTCCCGGACAAGAAGGTCTACGGCCCGTCGGCCCGCCCCGAGATCCGGGTGATCACCTGTGGCGGTGGCTACACCAAGAAGTCGGGGTACCGGAGCAATGTCGTCGTCTTCGCCGTTCTGACGGCGACCCGCTGACGGCGACCCGCTGACGGCAAGCCGCTGACGGCAACCCGCTGCCCGGCCGGTCAGCACCGGGCCGTGCCTCAGGTGGCGTCCCTGAGGTCGATGATCCGCTTGATCTTTCCGACCGAACGCTCCAGCACCTCCGGATCGACGATCTCGACCCCGACCGTCACCCCGACCCCGTCCTTCACGGCCGCCGCGATCGACCGGGCCGCGGCGGCACGTTCGTCCGTCGTGGCCCCGGCCCGCGCCTCGGCGCGTACCGTCAGTGCGTCCAGGCGGCCCTCGCGGGTCAGCCGCAGCTGGAAGTGCGGCGCCACCCCCGGCGTGCGCAGCACGATCTCCTCGATCTGCGTCGGAAAGAGATTCACCCCGCGCAGGATCACCATGTCGTCGCTGCGCCCGGTGACCTTCTCCATCCGCCGGAAGACCCGCGCCGTACCGGGCAGCAGCCGCGTCAGATCACGGGTCCGGTAACGGATCACCGGCATGGCCTCCTTGGTGAGCGAGGTGAAGACCAGCTCGCCCTCCTCGCCGTCCGGAAGCACCTCGCCGGTGAACGGATCGACGACCTCCGGGTAGAAGTGGTCCTCCCAGATGTGCAGCCCGTCCTTGGTCTCCACGCACTCCTGCGCGACACCCGGGCCCATCACCTCGGACAGTCCGTATATGTCGACCGCGTCGATGGCGAAGCGCTCCTCGATCTCCCGGCGCATCTGCTCGGTCCACGGCTCGGCGCCGAAGATGCCGACCTTCAGCGACGTCGAACGGGGATCGACCCCCCGGCGCTCGAACTCGTCCAGCAGGGTCAGCATGTACGAGGGCGTGATCATGATGATCTCGGGACGGAAGTCCTGGATCAGCTGGACCTGGCGGGCCGTCATGCCGCCGGACGCGGGAATGACGGTGCAGCCGAGGCGCTCCGCCCCGTAGTGCGCCCCGAGCCCGCCGGTGAACAGCCCGTACCCGTAGGCCACATGGACCTTGTGGCCCGGGCGCCCGCCCGCGGCCCTGATCGACCGGGCGACGACGTCCGCCCAGGTGTCCAGATCGCGCTCGGTGTACCCGACCACGGTCGGCCGGCCGGTCGTCCCGCTGGACGCGTGGATGCGCCGTACCCGCTCCTCGGGGACGGCGAACATCCCGAAGGGGTAGTTGTCCCGCAGGTCGGCCTTGACGGTGAACGGGAAGCGGGCGAGGTCGGCGAGCGTACGGCAGTCCTCGGGCCGCAGGCCCGCCTTGTCGAAGGCCTCCCGGTAGAAGCCGACGTTGTCGTAAGCGTGCCGCAGCGTGGTCCGCAGCCGTTCCAGCTGCAGGGCCTCCAGCTCGTCGCGGCCGAGCCGCTCGGCAGCGTCCAGCAGAGCCGTCATGCGGATAATCCTCTCGCCGAAGCGGACGACCGATCGTTCGGTCGAAGTCCCTGGGAGTAGTAATTCAGGATGCCGACGCCATGGCAAGAGGCGTGACGTCCATCAGGAGGTGCCGGGCAGGCAGCCGCTCCGCTCCCTCCCGGCTCCGAGCCGCCTGATCGCTGTGGGCGTACGCGCCCGCAGCCGCCCGCCTGCCCTGTTTGGATGGCAGGCATGCCGACTTTCCGCACGTACGACGGGACCGAACTGGCCTACCACCTCGTGGGTGACGGCCCCCTGCTGATCTGCCTGCCGGGCGGCCCGATGCGGGCTGCCCGCTACCTCGGGGACCTCGGCGGGCTCTCCCGCGTGCGCCGGCTGGTCCTCCTCGATCTGCGCGGCACCGGGGACTCCGCGGTCCCGGAGGACCCCTCGACGTACCGCTGCGACCGGATCGTCGACGACGTCGAGGCCCTTCGTGCGCACCTCGGCCTCGAACGGATCGATCTGCTGGCCCACTCCGCGTCCGGAAGCCTGGCGGCCCTCTACGCCGCGCAGTACCCGCAGCGACTGCGTACCCTCACCCTCGTCACTCCCAGCACACGCGCCACCGGTATCCCCGTCACCGACGAGGACTGGCGCCAAGCCTCCGAACTGCGCAGCCAGGAGCCCTGGTACGCCGAGGCCAGGGCCGCGCTGGAGGAGGTCTGGGCCGGGCGCGCCACGGCGGACGTCTGGGCCGCCACCCTGCCGTTCACCTACGGGCGCTGGGACGCCGTGGCCCGGGCACACGCCGGTGAAGCCGCCGCCCAGACCAACGCCGAGGCGCGGTCGCTCCACCACCCGCAGGACGGCTTCGAGACCGCCGCAGTCGTCGAGGCCCTGCGGAAGCTGGAGGCACCGGCACTCGTCGTGGCAGGGGAGTACGACGGCGGCCCCAGCCCCGACCGCGCGGCCGAGCTCGCCGCGCTCTTCCCGCACGGCGAGCTCGTCGTCCAGCGGGGCGCCGGACACTACCCGTGGATGGACGACCCCGGCTCCTTCGTCCGCACCGTCACCGCCTTCCTCGACCCCGAGGTCAGCAGCGTGCAGGCAGGCGGGAACCGGCTCGCCTACCGAACCTGGGGCGATCCCGCGTCCCCGCCCGTCGTGCTCGCCCACGGGCGGGGCGGCAACAGCCTGGACTGGACGGGAATCGCCGAACAGCTCGCCGTACGGCACCGGGTGTACGCGCTCGACTTCCGGGGCCACGGACTCAGCGACTGGCCCGGCCGCTACTCCTTCGAGTTCTTCCGCGACGACCTGCACGCGTTCCTGGAGGTCCGCAATCTGGCCGGCGCCGTCGTGGTCGGGCACTCGATGGGCGGCGCGGCGGCCCTGATGCTCGCCGAGCAGTACCCGGGGCTGATCGGCGGACTCGTCATCGAGGACGCGCCGCCCCTGGTCCCGCTCGACCCGCCCCGCGCACCGGCCGAGCGGCCCGCCGGAGAACTCGGCTTCGACTGGCCGGTGGTGGGCTCCATCGACGCCCAGCTGAACGCCCCCGATCCGGCGGTACGGGAGCGCCTGGGCGAGATCACCGCCCCCACGCTCGTGGTCGGCGGAACCCGCAGCCACATCGACCAGGAGCAACTGGCGTGGATGGCCCGCCGGATACCCGGCGGGAGCTACGTCCCGGTCGACGCCGGGCACCTCGTGCACAACGACAACCCGGACGCCTTCCTCACCGCCCTGAGGTCGTTCGGCGTCGGGTGAGGTGCTGGTCGGTGAGGCCGTCGGCGACGAGGTGCGCCGGGGGACCGGTCAGTCGCGGTGGAGCAGCGTCGTCAGCGCCTCGTACAGAGTCGCCTCGGCGTCGGCCACGCCGCCCTCGGACCGCCAGGCCACGAAGCCGTCGGGGCGCACGAGCACCGCACCTTCGGGGCTCGTGCCGTGGGCGGCGCTCCAGTCCGCCTCGTTCGCGGGCTCCAGATCGGCACCCGGACCCGAACCGATCGTGAAGGCCTCCAGACGGACCTTCAGGCGCTCCGCCGCCCGAAGCGCCGCCGCGCGCCATTCCGGGTGGCCGGCGTCGCACAGGAGCACGAACGACTGCTCGTACAGATCCAGCGTCGACAGGCGCACCCCGCCCTTCTCGACCCACAAGTGCGGTGCGCGGGTGCCGGGTTCGCCCGCCAGACCCATTCCCTCGGGTACCACCGGCAGGCTGGGGTCCGTGCCGAGCACCGCGCCTTGGAGATAGCGGTATCCGAGCGCGACCGTGAGCATGCCGCCCTTGCGACCGCCGCCCGGACCGGGTGCGCCGGCGCCGGCGTAACCCGGGTGGCTGTGCTCTCCCGAACGGGCGGACGCGCGGGCGCTCGTGGCCTTCGCCACCGGCAGACGCTCCGCCTCGTACGTCCCGAGGAGCCCGGGCCCCGCCTCGCCGGCGATCACGGCAGCCAGCTTCCACGCCAGGTTGTGCGCGTCCTGGATGCCGGTGTTCGAGCCGAACGCCCCGGTGGGGGACATCTCGTGGGCCGAGTCACCGGCCAGGAAGACCCTGCCCGACGCGTAACGCTCCGCGACCCGCTCCGCGGCGTGCCACGGTGCCTTGCCCGTGATCTCGACATCGAGACCGGGCGCTCCGACCGCCTTGCGGATGTGCTCCGCGCACCGCTCGTCGCTGAAGTCCTCCAGCGTCTCGCCCCGGTCCGGCTGCCACGGCGCGTGGAAGACCCACTGCTCCTCGTTGTCCACCGGAAGCAGCGCCCCGTCCGCCTCCGGGTTGGTCAGGTAGCAGACGATGAAGCGCCGGTCGCCCACGACCGAGGCGAGCTGCCGGGACCGGAAGGTGATGCTCACGTTGTGGAACAGATCGCCGGGCCCCGACTGGCCGATGCGCAACTGTTCCCGGATCGGGCTGCGCGGTCCGTCGGCGGCGACGAGGTAGTCCGCCCGCACCGTGGTGTGCTCCCCGGTCTCCCGGTCCTTCACCACAGCGGTCACACCGTCCGCGTCCTGCTCGAAGGTGAGCAGCTCGCTGGAGAACCGCAGCTCGCTGCCCTGGTCACGGGCATGGGTGACCAGCACGGGCTCCAGATCGTTCTGGCTGCACAGGCACCAGCCGCTCGGGCTGAACCGGGCGAGACCGCCACCCGGGTCGATCTCCTTGAACAGCCACTCCTGGTCGTCCCCGGTGAGCGACCCCGCCTGGAGGATGCCGTGGTTGTCCGCGAGCACCGAAGCGGCGTCCCGGATCAGCTGCTCGGCGCCGGCGGTGCGGAACAGCTCCATGGTGCGGACGTTGTTGCCGCGCCCTCGGGGGTGGGTCGAGGTGTTCGCGTGCTTCTCGACGAGCAGGTGGCGGACGCCGAGCCGGCTCAGGAAGAGGGAGGCGGACAGGCCCACCAGGGAGCCGCCCACGATGAGGACTGGTACGCGGAGGTCGGTCTTCTCGTTCATCAGTTGCTCCAGCTCGGACGCGGGACGGATGCAGTGTCCATGCCCTTGTCCGGAGGCTTCGGTCACCGCCTCACCTGAACGGTTCATAAATCTCGCGCCGCCCGTACCAGCGTTCCACGATCAGTCGCGGGAGCGAACTCGCGATGCGGGGGCGACATACGCATCAGCGGGCAGGGACCTGCTCCGCTTCCACCGAAACCGACGGATGACGAGGGACCACGGGACGTGGCCGCCGATCCGTCTCGAAGGAGAGCGAAAGATGACAACCCTCTCGGAACGCATATCGCAGTCCGCCTTCGACGGTTCGAGGCTCCGGGTCATACTGCTGCTGGACCTGCACGACGGCGCCCAGAACCAGTTCCTCGAGGCGTACGAGCACATGCGGAACCAGGTGGCCTCGATCCCAGGGCACATCAGCGACCAGCTGTGCCAGTCCATCGAGAACCCCTCGCAGTGGCTCATCACCAGTGAGTGGGAGAGCGCCCCGCCCTTCCTCGCCTGGGTGAACAGCGAGGAGCACGTCGCGACGGTGCAGCCGCTGCACAGCTGCGTCCGCGACACCCGCTCCCTCCGCTTCAGCGTGCTGCGCGAGACCGGTGTCGCGTTCGAGCAGCGGGCCCCCGAGCCGGCCAAGGGCCGCCTCCAGGCCGCCCCGCGTCTGGGCGACGGAGTGGTACGTCACGCGCTCACCTTCACGGTGAAGCCGGGAACGGAGGAGATGGTCGCGAAGATCCTCTCCGACTACGACTCCCCGCAGGCACGCGTCGACGAGAACACCCGGCTGTGCCGTACCTCGCTCTTCATGCACGGGAACCGTGTCGTGCGGGCGGTGGAGGTCGAGGGCGACCTGATGGCGGCGCTGCGCCACGTCTCGCGTCAGCCCGAGGTCAGGGCTGTCGAGGAGGCCATCAACCCGTACCTGGAGCAGGACCGCGACCTCAGCGACCCCGACTCCGCCCGGATGTTCTTCACCCGGGCCGCACTCCCGACCGTCCACCACGTGAAGGCCGGCCGGCACGCCGCCTCGGACGTCGAGCGGCACGCGCTGTTCTACCAGGCGAAGGAAGGCTGCGGCATGGCCCTGGCCCGGCTGCTCGCAGGCCAGGACGAGGAGGCCGCGGACGACGTCGCCAGCCCCATCGAGAGCAGCACCATCTTCCAGCGTGACGACATCGTGGTGCGGCTCCTCGAAGTGAGCGGCCCGTTCGACGCCCAGCCCACCCAGGCGCTCGGCATCGGCGGCAACCGCAAGGCGGCCATGCTCGGCCGACTGCTCGACGGCGGTGCCAACGGCATGCCGACGACCGACCAGGAGGCCGCGCGCTTCCTCGCCCAGGCAGAGATGAGCCTGATCACCGACCGTCGGGCCACCGAGTCCTGAACGGCTTCACCGGCATCACCGGGGACCGCCCCGGGATGCCGTCACACCGCACAACGCGCCTGGAGGAGAGCAGTCATGACCACGCACCGGCCTCGCATCGTGGACCTCAGCGAGACTCAGCCCAACCGCAGGCGCGGAGGCGACCTGCGCGCCCTGCTCACACCGACCGCCGTAGGCGCCACCAGCGGCTTCATGGGGCTGGCCATCGTCAACCCGGGTGAGCGCATCGGCGAGCACTACCACCCGTACTCCGAGGAATTCGTGTACGTCGTGCAAGGACTCCTCGAAGTGGACCTGGACGGCGAGCCGCACGCGATGCGGCCCGACCAGGGGCTGCTGATCCCCCCGCACGTCCGCCACCGCTTCCGCAACGTGGGCGACGTGGAAGCGCGCATGGTCTTCCACCTCGGCCCGCTCGCCCCGCGCCCGGAACTCGGGCACGTGGACACCGAACACACGGACGTCGCCGAGCGCGGAGCCCCGCCAGAACGAACGGAGGCTGCGTCATGACCCGTCGTGTGGCCGTCACCGGAGTCGGAGTCGTCGCACCCGGCGGCATCGGGGTCCCGGCCTTCTGGGACCTCCTCTCCAGCGGACGTACAGCGACCCGCGGCATCACCCTGTTCGACCCGGCGGCCTTCCGCTCGCGCATCGCCGCCGAGTGCGACTTCGATCCTGCGGCCCACGGCCTCGACGAGGACCTGGTCGCACGATCGGACCGGTACGTCCAGTTCGCCCTGGTGGCCGCCCGGGAGGCGCTGAGCGACGCCGGACTCGACCCGGAGAAGGAGGACCCCTGGCGCATCGGGGTGTCCCTCGGAACCGCGGTCGGGGGCACCACCCGCCTGGAGCACGACTACGTCGCCGTCAGCGGGAGCGGCAAGCGCTGGGACGTCGACCACCGGCCGGCGGGCCGTCACCTGGAGCGGGCGTTCTCGCCCAGCACCCTCGCCTCGGCCGTGGCCGAGGAGGTCGGCGCCCACGGGCCCGTACAGACCGTCTCCACGGGTTGCACCTCGGGCCTCGACGCGATCGGGTACGCCTTCCACTCCATCGAGGAAGGCCGGGTCGACGTCTGCATCGCCGGTGCCTCGGACACACCGATCACCCCCATCACGGTGGCGTGCTTCGACGCGATCAAGGCGACCTCGGCGAACAACGACGACCCGGAGCACGCGTCGCGGCCGTTCGACGCCCGCCGGGACGGCTTCGTCATGGGCGAGGGCGGCGCCGTCCTCGTACTCGAGGAGCTCGAACACGCCCGTGCCCGCGGGGCGACCGTCTACTGCGAGATATCGGGCTACGCCACCTTCGGCAACGCCTACCACATGACCGGGCTGACCGGCGAAGGCCTTGAGATGGCCGAGGCCATCAACACCGCCCTCGCGCACGGCCGGATCAACGCCTCGCAGGTCGACTACGTCAACGCGCACGGCTCGGGCACCAAGCAGAACGACCGGCACGAGACGGCAGCGGTGAAACGGGCCCTGGGCGCACACGCGTACAAGGTGCCGATGAGCTCGATCAAGTCCATGGTCGGCCACTCGCTCGGCGCCATCGGCGCCATCGAGATCGCCGCGTGCGTGCTGGCCATCGAGCACCAGACGGTGCCGCCGACGGCCAACTACGAGACCGCGGACCCCGAGTGCGACCTCGACTACGTGCCGCGCACCGCACGGCCCCTGAAGCTGCGCAGCGTGCTTTCGGTCGGCAGCGGGTTCGGCGGATTCCAGTCCGCCGTCGCTCTGACCCGAACAGGCGGGAGGACCCCATGAGTATCCGGACACACCGGCGATCCGTCATTACGGGGATCGGTGTCGTCGCCCCCAACGGGACCGGCGCCGGTACCTTCTGGAAACAGACGCAGGAAGGCGTCAGCGTCCTCGACATGGTCTCCCGCGAGGGCTGCGAGAACCTTCCGCTGCGCGTCGCGGGCGAAGTCAGGGACTTTGACCCGGTCGCGTTCATCGAGGAGCGCTACCTCGTCCAGACCGACCGCTTCACGCACTACGCGATGGCGGCCGCCGATCTGGCCCTGGACGACGCACGGCTCGGCCGCGCCGACTACGAGAGCGCCCCGTTCAGCGTGGGCGTGGTGACCGCTGCCGGTTCCGGCGGCGGCGAGTTCGGCCAGCGTGAACTGCAGCGCCTGTGGGGGCAGGGCTCCCGCTACGTCGGCCCGTACCAGTCCATCGCCTGGTTCTACGCCGCCAGCACCGGCCAGATATCGATCCGCGGCGGCTTCAAGGGACCGTGCGCCGTCGTGGCCAGCGACGAGGCCGGTGGCCTGGACGCGCTCATGCACGCCGCACGCTCCATCCGGCGCGGCACCGACGCCGTCGTCGTCGGCGCCGCCGAAGCGCCCCTTGCGCCGTACTCGGTCGTCTGCCAGCTCGGCTACGAGGACCTCAGCACCTGCGACGAACCCACCCGCGCCTACCGCCCGTTCACCTCGGACGCCTGCGGATTCGTACCGGCCGAGGGTGGCGCGATGCTGGTGGTCGAGGAGGAGACGGCGGCCCTCGACCGCGGGGCCCGGATCCGCGCCGAACTGGCCGGCCACGCCGCCACCTTCACCGGAGCCTCCCGGTGGGAGCAGTCCCGCGAGGGACTCGCGCACGCCATCGAAGGGGCGCTGGAGGAGGCCGGCTGCGCGCCGGAGGAGATCGACGTCGTCTTCGCGGACGCGCTCGGTGTGCCCTCGGCCGACCGCGCCGAGGCGCTGGCCATCGCCGACGCGCTGGGCCCGCACGGACGGCGCGTACCGGTGACGGCGCCCAAGACCGGGATCGGCCGCGCCTACTGCGGAGCACCCGTGCTGGACACGTCCGCCGCGGTACTCGCGATGGAACACGGTCTGATCCCGCCGACGCCCAACGTCTTCGAGGTGTGCCACGACCTCGACGTGGTCACCGGCCGCGCGCGCCCCGCGGAACTGCGGACGGCGCTGGTACTGAGCCGAGGGCTCATGGGGTCGAACGCGGCGCTCGTGCTGCGCCGCCCCACCGACACACCTCAGTGAGAAGGAGCCACGCATGACCACTCAACTGACCTACGAGGAACTGGCCGCGCTCATGAAGAACGGCGCAGGTCTCACGGTCGACCCGCTGGCGATGGAGAGCCGTCCCGGCTCGGCCTTCGACGAGTACGGCCTGGACTCACTCGGCCTGCTCGGCATCGTGGCCGTGCTCGAGAACCGGTTCGGCCGCCCGCTGCCGGCCGACGCCGACCGCTGCAAGACCCCCGGCGAGTTCCTCGACCTCGTCAACAACACCCTCGTGACAGGAGCCTGAAGTGTCCGGACACACGGAGAACGAGATCACCATCGCTGCCCCCCTCGACCTCGTCTGGGACATGACGAACGACCTCGAGCACTGGCCGCAGCTGTTCAGCGAGTACGCGTCCGTCGAGGTGATCGAGCGGAAGGGCCAGACGACGAAGTTCCGGCTCACCATGCACCCGGACGACAACGGCAAGGTCTGGAGCTGGGTCTCGGAGCGCACCACCGACCGGCCGGGGCGCACCGTGAACGCCCGCCGTGTCGAGCCCGGCCCGTTCCAGCACATGGACATCCGGTGGGAGTACTCGGAGGTCCCCGGCGGCACGCGGATGCACTGGCGCCAGGACTTCGCGATGCGTCCGGACGCACCGGTCGACGACGCGTGGATGACGGACAACATCAACCGCAACTCCCGCGTCCAGCTGGAACTCATCCGCGACAAGATCGAACAGCGTGACCGGGAGCGCCGCTCCGCCTCGGTCCCGGCCAACTGACGCCGTGCCCGCCCACGGCCGGCCCGCGACACCGGGTCCGGCCGTCCCGGGTACCAGAAAGGCAGCCCGATGCACCACGCTCTGATCGTCGCCCGGATGGCGCCCGAGTCCGCCCCGGACATCGCCGAGCTGTTCGCCGAATCCGACAACACCGAGCTCCCCCACCTCGTCGGCGTCAACAGGCGCACCCTGTTCCAGTTCGGCGACGTGTACCTGCACCTGATCGAATCCGACCGGCCCCCGGGCCCGGAGATCGCCAAGGTGACGCAGCACCCCGAGTTCAAGGCCATCAGCGACCGGCTCACCGCCTTCGTGAGCCCCTACGACCCGCAGACCTGGCGCGGTCCGAAGGACGCGATGGCCCAGCAGTTCTACCGGTGGCAGCGCGACGGCGCCTGACGCAACCGAGGACCGCCCCGGGTCCGGCACCTAGGTGCCGGACCCGGGGCGGTCTCTGTGTACCGCGGACCGTCGTGGACGTCAGCCCGGTACGACGCACTCGAACGCGTGGAGATACGCGTTGACCGGGCGGACCTCGCCGACCCGGAGGCCGGCCTCGGACATCCGGCCGAGCAGGCTCTCCCTGGTGTGCTTCGCGCCGCCGACGTTGAGGAGGAGCAGCAGGTCCATGGCCGTGGTGAACCGCATCGAAGGCGTGTCGTCGACAAGGTTCTCGATGATCACCACACGGGCGCCCGGACGGGCGGTTCCGACCACGTTGCGCAGGGTCCTGCGAGTGCTCTCGTCGTCCCACTCGAGGATGTTCTTGATGATGTAGAGATCCGCCTCGACCGGGATGTCCTCACGGCAGTCCCCGGGCACGATCGAAACGCGCGACGCCAGTGAGCCGCCGTCCCGGAGCCGGGGGTCCGCCTTCGCGACGACACCGGGCAGGTCCAGGAGCGTTCCGTGGACCGTGGGGTGCTTCTCCAGCAGGCTCGCGAGCACATGCCCCTGGCCGCCGCCGATGTCGACGACCGAGGACACCCCGGTCAGGTCGAGGAGCTCGGCGACATCCCGCGCCGACTGCATGCTGGACGTGGTCATGGCCCGGTTGAACACATGGGCCGACTCGCCCGCGTCCTGGTGGAGGTAGTCGAAGAAGCCCTTGCCGAACGTCTCGGGGAAGACACTCGTCCCTGAGCGCACGGCGTCGTCGAGCCGCGGCCAGACCTCCCACGTCCAGGGCTCCGTGCACCACAGGGAGATGTACCGCAGGCTGTTCGGATCGTCCTCGCGCAGCAGCCGGGACATCTCCGTGTGGACGAAGGTGCCGTCCCCGTTCTCGCTGAAGATGCCGTAGCAGCACAGCGCGCGCAGCAGCCGCTGCAGCGGTACGGGCTCGGTGTGGACGACCTGGGCGAGCTCCGCGGCCGAGGCGGGCGTGTCTCCCAGCGCGTCGGCAACGCCCAGCCGGGCCGCCGCCCGTACGGCCGCGGCGCAGGCCGCTCCGAACGCCAGCTCCCGCAGCCGCATGGCCGGCGGCGGGGCCGGAGCGGCGGTGGGGGCGAGGGGTGCGGCGATGGTGGAGGCCACAGGGGTGGTGTCGGGGGTGGGACTCACGGTGGTCATGCCGTCTCCTTTCTCCGGGTGCGGCGGTCGGCCGTCACCGGGCACACATCCCGCCCGGTGCGGACGTCGCGCACTCGTTGCTGGTGAAGGTGTTGCCCGTGCCCGAGGTGTCCCTGTTGGCCAGGTCGGCGGGCTTGTTGCCCTGCACGTGGTTCTCGGTGATCGTGTTGTTCGTGTTGAGGGCGCCCACGAAGCTCTTGAACAGCAGGATCCCGCCGGAGAGCGGGGTGGCGCCCACGTTGTTCCGGATCACGTTGGAACGGACGACCGTGGCCTCGCTGCCGGTCAGGACGATGCCGGACCCCTGGATGGCGGACAGCCTGGGGGTGGCCGCGCAGAACTTGTTGTTGCCGATGATCCGGTTGCCGCTGATGGTCATCGCGCCGGCCGCGGGCTTGGACTCGTCGCCCACGACGAAGACCCCGCTGCAGTTCCCGCTGATGTGGTTGTCGTCGATCAGGAGGTTCCTGACCCTCCGGGCGGTGACGCCGATGCGGTTGCCGCTGAGGGTGTTCTCCCGGATCTCCGTCCCCCCGGTGTCGGTGGCCCCGCCCTCCTCGCTGACGGAGTTCGCGATGAAGATCCCCGCGTCACCGTTGGCGGTGGCCGTGTTGCGCCGGAAGTCCGCACCCGTCGACCGCTCCTGGGCGATGCCCCAGGTGCCGTTGTTCTTGGCGGTCACCCGGCGGACGGAGAGTCCGTCGGTCCAGGAGGCCCAGATTCCGCTCTTCTTGAAGCCGGAAAGGGTCAGGGCCCGGATGTGGACACCGTCGACGGTCCGGGTCTTCGTGCCCACGACGCAGATGCCGTTGCCGTCCGCCGCGCACGTGTTGGCGACCTTGGTCGTCTTGGTGGTCTTGGCCGTCTTGGCCGGCGCGGCTGCCGGCATGATGACCGTCCGGCCGCCGGTGCCGCGCAGGGTCAGGCCCGGCTTCGTGATCAGGACGCTCTCGCGGTAGGTACCGGGCAGGACGACGACGGTGTCGCCGGGTGCCGCGGCGTTCACCGCCTTCTGGATCGAGTTGCCCGGGTGGACCACCAGGTCTCTCGGTGCGGCCGCCGAAGACGGAACCACTGCCGCGCCCAGTGCTGTAGCCGTGGTGAGAGTGATGCCCACCAGGCATTTGATGTGTTTTTTCCTCATGAGCTGAAGTTATGGGCGATGACCCGCCGCTGCCACGCAAGGTGAGCGTATGGATACATGGCGTGCCTGAATGGCTTACTCGTTGCGCCGCCCGCCGGGGCCCGGCGGGTGACGCCGGGAACTCCCGCGCCCTGTCCCGGACCGTCGGCGGTGGCTAGGCTTTGGCCGGGACGACGAGCGGGAGGAGAAGCCGTGACGGAGAGCACCACCGGCCGCCAGCAGTTCGCCGGCTGGGACAAGCCGGAGCTCGACCTCAGTAACGCGGACTGGCGGTCGGGCAGCCAGGGCACGGGCGATGTCCAGATCGCCTTCGTGGAGGGATTCATAGCGATGCGCAACGCCGGCAAACCCGGCAGCCCCTCGCTGATCTTCACCCCGGCCGAGTGGCGGGCCTTCGTGATCAACGCGCGGGACGGCGAGTTCGACCTCGTGTGAGCCGGGCCGCGGCCGGCGTGCGCGGGTGCCGTCACCACGAGCGGCACCGCACACGGGAGCCGTAACGTTGCTCCCATGACCGGCGAGCGCGATCTGCGAAAACTGCTGCACGGTATGCGCCCGGAACTGAATCCGGGCCGCTACGTCTTCACGACGGTGCCGGACGGTGAGGTGCCCGGCGGCGTGAGCCCGGTGGTCGCCGTCACCGAGCGCGAAGGGCTGACCCTCGTGATTCCCGAGGCGCAGGCGCTTGAGTCCGGGCTGGCCCATGACTTCGTCGCGGGCTGGATCACACTCCGGGTGCACTCCTCCCTGGACGCGGTCGGCCTGACCGCCGCGGTCTCGCTGGCCCTCACCGACGCGGGGGTGAGCTGCAATGTGGTCGCGGGATTCCACCACGACCACCTGTTCGTTCCGTACGCGCGTGCGACCGAAGCCGTCGAGCTGCTGGAAGCGCTGGCCGCGGAGTCGGGCTAGGGAGTGCCCGGCTCCGCAACGTGAGCCGGGACACGTAACATGGCTGCATGTCCTTCCTCCGCCGCCGTAGCGCCGCCACACCCGCGGGCCCGGACTTCGACGTCCTCGCCATGGACCCGGGGGACTGGCCCGGCAACCTCGGCGCCGGTCTGCTCCCCGCTCCCGACGGGAGCTGTCAGGGCGTCTTCCTGCGCTACGACCTGTTCGGAGGCCGCGGCCCGGCGATGATCATCGGCAATCTGCCGGAGGGTTCGCCCGCCCGCGAGACCGAGGAGGGCCAGGTCCCGTTCGAGGTCGCCCAGCTCCTCCTCGCGCTCGAGAACGACGAGCCGGTCGAGGTGACCGGCACCGAGGACGTCCCCGTCATGCAGGGGGACGGCCTCCTGATCGTGCGCAGGGTCAAGCTCTCGGAGAGCCGTATCTCCTGCGTTCAGTTCGACCGGAGCGACGGCGTGCTGGTCACCATCGCCAGCTGGGACCGGCCGATCACGGACGATCTGTACGCGCTGCTGAAGCCATTGCCAGCGGAGCTCTTCCAGCAGGGCTGAAACGTCCCTGCGCCGTCAGCAGCTGCGTCACCCGTGCCGCCGACGTGCCGAACCCCGTGGGACCACTGAGATGCCACGGGGCACCGGTGCCCCGCCGCAGATCCTCCTCCCGGTAGCGCCGGCAGCCGCGGTGCCAGATCAGGATGCCCGCCATCCAGTGCTGCAGCTCCACGACATAGCCCGCGAGAACCTCCCGCGCCTCCGCGTCCAGTGCGAAGTCGTCGTACAGCACCGGGAGTTCCCGCTCGGCGATGTGCTGGAACTGGCGCATCCGCGAATTCATCAGGTCGTCGACGATCGACACCGCCGTCGGATAGTCCACCGCGAAGAAGTTCTGCACGACCAGGACGCCGTTGTGCACCTCGCCCTCGTACTCGATCTCCTTCTGGTACGAGAACAGGTCGTTGACGAGGCAGGCGTAGTCCGACGCAGCGTTCTCCAGGGAGCGCAGGGGACCACTGCGGTAGACCGCGTCCGGCACCTTCCTGCCGTGACCCAGCCGGCACAGGCTCATCGTCAGGTCCGAGCCGAACGTCGCCCTGCGCATCTCGACGTAGTCCACCGGGTCCGGGATCCGGTTCTGCGCCTGGTTCGCCAGCTCCCACAGCCAGCTCGCGGTCATCGACTCGACCGCCTCACGGAACGTGCGGCGCCCGCTCGCGTCCATCGGCTCCACGGTCCGCCGCCAGACGTCGGCCAGCCCCCGCTCGAGCGCGTTGACCGGCTCCGGCACCGACCCGCCGTCCAAGGGCATGAAGAGGGACAGCCGCTCGTTGGCCAGCCGGGCCCCGGCAAGGTCACGCGTCCGGCCGTGCACCACGGGGAACCAGTCGTCGCCGTACGTACCCCAGGTCAGCCATTGCGATGACAGATCGAGCTCGTCCGGCGTGGCGTCCGGATGCAGGCCCGCGGCGCAGAGCGGCAGATCGGTCGCGACAAGCCGTTCCTCGTCCCAGATGTGCGATCCCGGCACACCCGGCTGGGCCTCAAGCAGCCCCATCCGGCGCGACCAGTCCACGATCCGTACCCGGGCCCCGTCCAGGTGCGGACTCAGTGTCGTGGTGAACGGCATGTCGAAGTCGGGCAGCAGGGACGGGCCGACGTGCCGGTACGGCACATGGGTGTGGCTGCGCAGCCGTGCCGACTCCGAACGGGGCGTGAAGCGGATGGAGGCGGCCGCCATCCCGAAACCGGGCCCAGCGCCGTCCGCGCCGCCGTCGTTCATGTAGCGGCTGGAGCGCATGTGCCACTCGTGGCCGCCCGACTGCCAGTCCTGGAGCCCCTTGACGTACGCGAGTACAGCGACCGTCTCCTCGGGGGTGAGCCCCTTCTCCGCACAGAGCGGCCCGAGTTCGGTGAGGGCCGTGTTCTCGAACTGCTGGAGCCGCGAAGTCAGCAGATCGTTGACCGCCTCGGCCGCCTCCTGGGTGGAGCAGCCCAGGAACTTCTCCAGGACCAGCACACCGTTGCTGTTCTCGCCCTCGTCCTCGACCTCACGCTGGTACGAGAACAGGTCGTTGCGCAGGTGGACTCCGTCGGAGAACGCGTCCCGCAGCACCCGCAGTGCTCGCGCATCGGCCAGCGACGCCGGAACCTCGGCGTTCGCCGCGTACTCCACCAGCCCCGCCGACCAGGGGGCGCCGCCCACCTTGCGCCGCATCTCGATGTACTCGACGGGGTTCGCGATCCGGCCCTCGTTGATGTTGGCGAGCTCCCACAAGGACTCGTTGAGCAGATTCTCCGTGGCCTCGGCGAACCTGGCCCGCCAGGCGTCGGACATGGCCGGCACGGTCCTGGCCCAGAGGTCGGCGAGACCCGCCTCGACCGGGTTGGCCGGCTCGGGCGTCGCTGCCCCCCGCTCCATCGGCATGAAGGCGGGCAGCCGGTCCAGATACCGCTTCCCGCCCTCACGGTCCGGAGTGCGCTTGAACAGTTCCAGGAAGTGGTCGTCGAAGAAGAAGACCCACACATACCAGTCGGTGACCAGGGACAGGGCCTCGGACGAGCAGTCGGGGTGGGTGTACGCGCACAGCAGCGCGTAGTCATGGGACTCGAGGTCCTTCTCCTCCCAGATACCGGACCCCTCGAGCATCCCCATCCCGCGCGCCCACTCCCGGGTATGGCTTCTGGCAGCCTCCACATGAGGGTTGAGACGTGCCGGATACGGCACATAGAAGTCCGGCAGGGAGAAGGGCTGTGCCATGTGTGCGTCGGCCTTTCGAGAATTCCGCCCGGTCCGTTCGGACCGGTCCTGTCGGCGGCAGCACTACCCCTCGGCCATCCGGGGCACGCACGGCCCGAATTAGTCACACAAGCTCAGACCCTGTGCCGCACTGTGCTCTTGACTCACCAACACCTCACGTCACAGAGTGTCCGCCGACGGCGGAACGCTGAGATCACCCCAGGAACGGCTCCGGTAAGCCCGGCCCAGGAAGGGTTGTCATGACGTCCAAACAGAGGACCAGGCTCGCACTCGCACTGACCACCGCAGGAGCGCTGAGCGTCGCACTTCTCGCCCCCGCGACGCAGGCCGGCGCGGACGCGGTACGGCCGGAATGCCCGCGCAGCCTCGACTGCGACTGGGTACCGGCGGCCTACCAGCAGACCGGCGATCCGGCCGACAAGGAGACGTACGGCAATTACGACACCTCCGACCGGCCGCACAGCAACGCGGTCAAGTTCATCGTGCTGCACGACACCGAGGTCGACTACGACACCACCCTGAAGATCTTCCAGAACCCGCTCAACCAGACCTCCGCCCATTACGTGGTGCGCTCGGCGGACGGCCATGTCACCCAGATGGTGAAGAACAAGGACGTCGCCTGGCAGGCGGGCAACTGGTACCTCAACACCCACTCCATCGGCATCGAGCAGGAGGGAGTCGCTGCCGAGGGCGCCAAGTGGTACACCCCGGAGATGTACCGGTCGACGGCCCGGCTCGTGCGTCACCTGGCAGCGAAGTACGACATTCCGCTCGACCGGCAGCACATCATCGGCCACGACGGTGTGCCGCCGACCAGCGCTGCCGGTACGAGGAACATGCACTGGGACCCGGGCCCGTACTGGGACTGGAACCGCTTCATGGCGCTGCTCGGCAGACCTGTCGTGCCCAGCGCCCCCAAGGACAGCGAACTGGTCACGGTCAGCCCCGACTTCGCCAGGAACGAGCAGGCGTTCCGCGACTGCGAGAAGGGCGTCGACCTGCCGCTCCAAGGGAGCAGTGCGGTCCCGCTGCACACCGCGCCCTCCGACGACGCGCCGCTCTTCTCCGACCCGGGTCTGCACCCGGACGGTTCGGCGGGCACCAACTGCGCAGCGGACTGGGGCAGCAAGATCAGCGCCACCCAGCAGGCCGTCGTCGCGGAACGGGCCCCGGGCTGGACGGCGATCTGGTGGTACGGACAGAAGGCGTGGTTCCGCACCCCGGGCGGTACCCGGGTCACCGTTCCCACGTCCGGCCACGTCGTCAAGCCGAAGGCAGGCAAGACCGAGGTTCCGGTGTACGGGGTGGCGTACCCGGAAAAGGGGGAGTACCCCTCGGACTTCGTCAAGCCGACGGTGGGCACACCCCTCGTGTACACGATCAAGGCGGGGCAGGCATTCCCGGGCGGAGGTGAGGCGCCCACCGGCTACTACTACGCGCCGACGATCGACGCGTCGAAGCCGTACGACCACACCTACTTCCCCGGCGCGCAAAAGTACCTGACGGTGCAGATCGGGCACCGGATCGCGTTCGTGAAGGCGTCCGACGTGGATGTGGAACGGGTGCGCTGAGCCGCTGAGCACAACCCGCTCAGGATGCTGCGGGACCGGCGTGTCGGCACCGGTCCCGCAGCCCTCGTCCCCCGTCGGTCAGGCTCTTCGCCCCGACGCGGTCAGCGGGTCCCCACCGCGGCCCGCACGGCGCGCCGCGCCATCGCGCAGTCGTCGTGCAACCTGCGCAGCAGCAGCCGCTGTTCCTCGCCCGACGAGAGCGCGCCCTGCCGGGCCTGCCCGCCACCCGACGGCGCCCCTTCGCGCATGGCGCGCTGGACAGCCGTCTCGTACGTCCGGATCTCCCGGGTCAGTACGAGCATGAGGTTCACCAGGAACGCGTCGCGTGCCGCGGCACCCGGCGCCTGCGCCAGCTGGCTGATCTGGCGGCGGGCCGCCGGCGCGTCACCGAGTACGGTCCAGAGCGTCGCCAGGTCGTAGCCCGGCAGGTACCAGCCCGCGTGCTCCCAGTCGACCAGCACCGGGCCGGTGGGCGGCAGCAGGATGTTGGAGAGCAGCGCGTCACCGTGACAGAACTGGCCCATGCCTCCCCGGCCGCTCGCATGGGCCAGACCGTGCAGCAGCTTCTGCAGATCACCCAGATCACGATCGGTGAAGAGCCCCAACTCGTGATACCTGGCGATGCGCGAGGCGTAGTCCAGCGGAGCGTCGAACAGACCTGCCGGAGGCCGCCAGGCATTGATCCTGCTGACCGCTCCGAGGGCCGCCCGCACATCCGCCCGGGGCGGTGCCTCCGCGGGGTGCCTCGTCAGCGCCGCGACCCGGCCGGGCATCCGCTCGATCACCAGCGTGCAGTTCTCGGGGTCGGCCGCGATGAGCCGGGGGACCCGAACCGGTGGGCGGTGCCTGACGAAGGCGCGGTATGCAGCTATTTCGTGCCGGAACCGCTCGGTCCACACGGGGGAGTGGTCCAGTAAACACTTGGCCACCGCGGTGGCACGACCGGTGGTGCCGACGATGAGCACCGAGCGCCCGCTGCGACGCAGCACCTGCACCGGATTGAACTCCGGACAGATGCGGTGCACCGAGGCGATGGCCATCCTCAGCTGTGCACCCTGAGGGCCGGACAAGTCGAGTCTCCCGCTGAGCGGTTGGGCGCCGGTGCCCGCCGCCCGCCGGGTCCGACCCATGCCGGACGCCGGCGATGCCGCGTTGGGGTCGAGATACGGCCCGCCGCCCGCCCCCATGGGGCGGAAGGCGCGGGGTGGGGCGGACACGGAGGACGATGCTGTGTACATGGGCGAGACAGATCCCTTCGTGCGCCGACAAGTTACGTGCGCCGCCCCGGCCGGCGGCCGTTCGGCACCCTGGGGAGTACCTAGGGCTGCCGGGCGGGGTGGCGCACTCCTACCTGACACTGGGTAATGGGTAGTGGACCATCTGGCGGACCCTGGCGAACCCTGGCGAATAGTCACTCAGCAACTGACAGGGGGTTAGTGTCAAGTCAGCCGAGAACCTGGGGGCTTGACGTGACCGGAGAACCCAACACCCGCCTTTCTGATCTGTTCGGCCTGGCCGGATGGTCCAAGGGGGAGCTAGCGAGAATGGTGAACCGGCAGGCGGCGGCCATGGGCCACCTCCAGCTGGCCACCGATACCTCGCGGGTCAGGCGCTGGATCGACATGGGGGAGTCCCCCCGAGATCCCGTGCCTGAAGTGCTGGCAGCTCTGTTCACCGAGCGGCTCGGCCGTGTCGTGACCATCGAGGACCTCGGGTTCGGCCGGCGCGGGCGTGTGGGGAAACGGCAAAACACCGGGACGGAGAAGAATCCCGACGGATTGCCGTGGGCGCCCGAACGGACGGCAGCGGTCCTCACCGAATTCACGGGAATGGACCTCATGCTCAACCGACGCGGCTTGGTGAGCGCGGGCGCCGCGCTCGCCGCTGGCTCAGCCATCACCGGCGCCATGTACGACTGGCTGCATTCCGACCCCGCCCCGGCGGCCAAGGCATCCGGCCTCAACGACCCCATGTACGCCGACGCGGCCGGCTTCGACCGGTACGAGGCCGCCCCCATCGGATCCGAGGAGATCGAGGCCCTCGAGCGCTCGGTCGAGGTGTTCCGTGCCTGGGACGCCTCACGCGGCGGAGGACTTCAGCGCAAGGCCGTCGTGGGCCAGCTCAACGAGGTGGGCGGCATGCTCGCCTACCACCACCCCGACCATCTGCAGCGCCGCCTGTGGGGCGTCGCCGCCAACCTCGCGGTCCTCGCGGGCTGGATGTCCCACGACGTCGGCCTCGAACCCACCGCCCAGAAGTACTTCGTCATCGCCGCCCATGCGGCGCGCGAGGGCGGTGACCGGCCGAGGGCCGGCGAGGCGCTCTCCCGTGCGGCACGCCAGATGGTTCATCTGGGCCGTCCGGACGATGCCCTGGACCTGATGAAGCTCGCCAAGTCCGGTTCGGGGGAGGAGACCCTGCCCCGTACGCGGGCGATGCTGTACACCATCGAGGCCTGGGCCCAGGCGTCCATGGGGCGCGGGCAGGCCATGCGGCGCACTCTGGGCGAGGCCGAGGAGCTCTTCGTCTCGGACAAGGGTGATGTGCCGCCCCCGAGCTGGATGCAGATGTTCGACGAGGCGGACATGCACGGCATGCAGGCCCTGGCGTTCCGTACGCTCGCGGAGCACGATCCGGCTGCGGCAGGCACGGCCCAGCGCCACGCCAAGCAGGCGCTCGAGCTCCGTATCAACGGTCGTCAGCGGTCGAAGATCTTCGACTACATCTCGCTGGCGTCGGCCTGCTTCATCGCCGACGACCCCGAGCAGGCCGACCGGTACGCACGGCTCGCCCTGGTGTCGATGGGGGAGACCTCCTCGCACCGCACGTGGGACCGCCTGCGCGAGATGTACCGGCTCACCGGTCAGTTCGCGGGGTACGCCAAGATCGAGGACCTTCGCGAGGAGATCGAACTCGCACTGCCCCAGAGCACGTTCACCAAGAGGCCGAGAGGCTCACAGATCTGATCCGGGGCGTCGTCGACCGGCGCCGTGCCGTCGTCCGGCCCCTGCCGGAGCAGTCGAATCAGCACATCCACAGGTGGTACGCCGTCCTGCGATTCCTCACGCCCCGACGCGGGCCACCAACACACATGCGTCGTCGAGCCGTTCGGTTCCGCCGAACTCCTCGACGACAGTCCTTACGCAGTCCTGCGCCGTGCGGGCCTGTGCGAACCGAGGGGCCAGGCCCAGCAGTGCGTCCGGGCCGGCACTCCGGTCCCTCTGCCGTGTCAGCCCGTCGGTGTGCAGCATCAGCACATCGCCGGGAAGCAGGGTCACTTGGTCCTGTTCGTACGAGACGGCGGATGCCGCGCCGAGCAGCACGCCGTCCGGCGTCGGCAGAGGACGCCCCACTCCGTTGCGGAAGAGCAGCGGCGCGGGGTGACCTGCCTGCGCCCAGGCCAGCGTGCCTGTCGCCGGGTCGTAGCGGCAGCACACGGCGCTGCCCAGAACGGGCTGAACCGAGGATTCGATCAACTGGTTCAGATGGCCCATCACGGCTCCCGGCTCGATGCCGGCCATCGCCATTCCGCGCAGGGCGCCCAGCAGCATCGCCATGGCCGAGGTGGCCGGGATCCCGTGGCCCGTCAGGTCACCGACGGTGAGCAGCGTCCTGCCGTCAGGGAGCTGCAGCGCGTCGTACCAGTCGCCGCCGATCAGGTTGCTCGACTCCGACGGAAGGTAGTGGGCGGC
Organism: Streptomyces sp. NBC_00683; assembly: GCF_036226745.1. NCBI lineage: Bacteria > Bacillati > Actinomycetota > Actinomycetes > Kitasatosporales > Streptomycetaceae > Streptomyces > Streptomyces sp. NBC_00683. The sequence continues at coordinate 8,262,738 of NZ_CP109013.1, forward strand.
GGTGTCCAGGGCGCCGGGGCCCCGGCCGGGGGTGGAGAGCGATCCGCGCCAGGGCGGCAGCACGGCCTCCTGGAGTTCCACGGCCATCCGGTGCTCGGTCCGCGCGATCTGCTGTCCGCGCCGCAGCGAGTCCCGCGTCCGGCTCATGAGGTGCTGACTGCGCCGGAGCCTGCTGACATCGCGGAGGACCGCCCACATGGAGGCGGTGCAGCCGTCGGCGTCGAGAACGGGTTCGCCCATCATGTGAACCGTGCGCATCCGGCCGTCGGGCAGCAGAATCCGGAATTCGCCGTCTATCGGCCTGCCGTCGACCAGGCAGTCGGTGACCATCGACATCAGCAGGGGCTGGTCCTCGGCGAGGACCAGCGAAGGCAGTTCGTCCAGGGACAGCGGCCCGGACTCAGGAGACCTGGCGAAGATCTGGTACAGCTCGTCCGACCAGCTGACCTCGTCGGTGAGCAGATCCCATTCGGCGCTGCCCACCCTGCTGAGGATCGAGCCGGTCCGCGGTAGGTCCGTCGTGTCCCCGGTGGTCACCCCGGCGGGTTCGTCGTCCGCCTGTTCCGGAATGCCGTCCTTGAGCTGTCCCAGGTGCTCGCCGAGGTCGTCGAGCTGGTGGACGGCAAGATCGCAGAGCGCGCGCTGCCAGCGCACCTGGGGGTCGTCCTCCTCGATGACCGAGGTGTCCCGCCGCACGGCGTCCACGTCTCCGCGCAGCCGTCGGGTCCGGCTGATCAAGGCCTCGACGGCATCTCGCTCGGGCGGCTGGGGGGCGGGGCGGTCCGCGAACGTATGGGACGGCATCTCGTACTCCGATACAGGCATGGCACGGCCGGTTCATGGGGGTGGACCGAACACGACTGTTGCACAGGCCGAGGGAGCCCGTAAGGGATTTGGCAACACTCGATACGTTGTTGCTTCCGGCATATGCCGTCGGCCGGGTGAAGTGGTGGCTCGCCGAACACCCTTGCCTTTACGCGGGTGTTGACGCAAGTCGTCGGGCGTGAGCGGCTGTGCGTACGCCCGCGCGCGGGGCTGTTGCGCGGCGCGCCACTGCGGGGATCAGGGCATATGTGTGCTCCGGGAGCCGGTGGATCAGCGATGCCGTTCCGGTCCGGGATCCTGCCCGGGGTCCGGGTGGAGGAGGTGCCGGCAGTGGTGGCCGGGGCGACGGACGGGCGCGTGTCGGACATATGTTCCGCAGGCCGGATCGGCCCCCGGGAATGCCGGTGGGCCTGCTCGCGTTACCCCACCAGAACGAAAACGATACCCATTCCCATCACGGGGAGGGGGTCGGTGTCCCGTCTGGAGGTGCCCATGGCACGTAGTGAGGTCAGGCCCGTCGTCACCCTCCGGTCAACGGCCGGAACCGGCCACAGCTATGTGACGCGCAAGAACCGCCGCAACAGCCCCGACCGGCTCGAGCTGCGCAAATACGACCCGGCCGCAGGAGCGCACGTCCTCTTCCGTGAGGTCCGCTGACCGCTCCCGCCGCCCGGCAGGACTCTTGTCACCCCTTGTGAGGAAGGAACGCCCATGAAGTCCAGCATCCATCCCGTATCCCGTCCCGTGGTCTTCCGTGACATCGCTGCCGGAACGGCTTTCCTGACGCGCTCGACCGTGGATGCCGAGCAGCGCGTGGAGTGGGAGGACGGCAACACGTATCCGGTCATCGACGTGGAGACCTCGTCGGCCAGCCATCCCTTCTACACCGGTACTCGCCAGGTGCTGGACACGGCCGGTCGCATCGAACAGTTCCGACGCCGCTACGGCACGGCCGCAGTCGCCAGGGGCTGACATCGTCCCTGGTGGGCATGGTGTGGATCACATGCGCGGCTGCCGATTCCCGGGAACGGCCCTCGGTGGTTTATCGTTCATATAGTGGGACCGAGCGGGCCGCGCCCGCACGCGGCGACCGAGCTTCGCACCCCGCACACAAGCCGCCCCGGCTGGATTCCCCCGATCCGGCCGGGGCTCCTTTTTTTGCGCCCGGCGCCGCGAGCGGTCGGCCGTCAGCGCGCGGCACGGGTTCACATCGTCTCGTTGAGGTCCGTCGCGTAGTGCTCGATGGCGGCCCGGTACCTCTGCACACTGGAGCTGTCACTCGTCTCCGCGACGAGGCGCAGCAGAATCCGCATGGCTTCGTGGTGCTCGCCGGTGTTGAACAGCGCCATGGAGAGGAACGTCCGCAGCGCGCCGTCGTCCGGGAACTCCGCCACACCGCGGCGCAGCGTCTCGACGGCCTGCCCGAACCTGCCCAGCACCCGGTAGGTGCTCCCGAGTCCGAGCAGCGCGCCCCGGCGGTCCTCCTCGCGCAGGGCGTCACCCTGGAGACAGCGCTCGTAGTACGGAACGGCCTCGGCCTCCAGGCCGAGCACATCGTGGACCCAGGCGGTGTGGTAGGCCACATCCACGGCATCGGGATAGTCGGCGGTGAGGGAGAGCAGGCGTTCCCTGGCCTGCTCGGGGTGGCCCTGTTCACGCAGCCGCACGGCCTGCGCCAGCAGCTCGTTCTTGTCCGGTGCGCTCATGCCTACATCGTCGCACCCGACTCCGGGTGTGGCTGCCAGGGTTGGGGGCATCCGTTCCGCCATGACTGTAGAGGCGGATCGTAGTACACAACATAGAAGCTGGGGCCGTCTTGCGCTGCGCGTGCTGGTGCTCGTCGCGGCATTTCTGAGCCTTGTGGCGTTCTCGGTCGTCCTGGCGAAGGTGACGCTGACACCGTCACCGGCTTCCGAGGGCATCGTGACATCGAACCTGCAGCCGGGGCGGTCGCTTCGGCAGTACGCGCAGGACTACACCTTCCTCGCCGCCTGCAAACAGGCGGGAGGCAACCTGCTGCTCGGCGCGCCCTTCGGTGTTCTGCTGCCGATCCTGGTGCCACGGCGGCTGCGGATGATCCGGATGGTCCTGCTGACCGTCCTGGTCATGGCGGTCGTCGAACTCACGCAGGGGGCGCTCGTCGCCGGGCGCGCCTTCGACATCGACGACGTGATCCTCAACACGAGCGGCGCTCTGCTCGGTTACGCGCTGGTGGGGCGGCGGATCAGCCACCGCTACCACGCCCTTTCCGACGCGCCGCCCGCAAAGGACACGGCGCGGACGAAGACCACGAAGAAGGCCGCCGACCGGACCGGCGTCAAGAGCAGGACAAGCGTCAAGAGCAAGGTCGGTATCAGGAGCAAGGCCGACATCAAGAGCAAGGCCGGTGCCGGCAGCAAGGCCGGTACCAGGACGAAGGCCGGTGCCGGTGTGAAGCAGGGTGCCAGGAACAGGTCCGGGGCCAAGGCGGGGTCCGCCAAGGCCTCTTCCGGCCGGAGCGCGTCCGCGTCGACTGCCCGCGGACGCGCCCTCATCGGCCGGATGTGGAGTCGTCGGCCGGGCCCGGGCGGGGGAGCGTCCGGAGCCGGCCGGCGTGGAGCCTAGAGCGCCGGGTGGGCGTTCTTCATGAGCTCCTGGAACTGCGCGGAGAACCACTTGCCGGAAAGTGGCGCGTCGGGCAGTGCCCCTGACGGGTTGTTGCCGTTGCGGACGTTACCCCCGTAGGTCGGGTCGCACATCCGGTCGAAGCCCTTGCCCTCCTCGTTCGGGATCTCCTTGCTGGCCCCGTCCGACTCCCCCGGCGGCTTCATCCAGACGTACGCGTCGATCCCGGCCGCGGGGGCGGCCTTCGGCCGTTCGCCGAGACCGGCTCCGGCCTGGTTGCACCAGTTGCCCAGGTGGATGCGCCGGTCGTACCGGCCGCCGTCCACATAGGTGTCGACGCTGGTCGTGGCACCCGGACCGGTCGGCCGGTTCGCGCCGCCCCAGCCGTTGCGCGAGGTGTCGATCAGCATGCCGATGTCGGAGTTGAAGCCGACCGAGACCAGCTTCTGGCGGAAGGCCTGAGCGTAGGACTGCTCGTCCGTGTAGCGGTTCCAGTCGACCCACTTCGACTGACGCACGGACGTGCCGTTGACGGAGTCGTCGATGGAGAAGTGGTCCTCCGTCGTCGCGCCGTAGTTGGCCGTGTTGGTGATGAAGCCGTGTACGTCGTTGACGGTCGCGCCCTCGGTCGTCGCCGCCACCTTGAAGATGTCGGCGGTCGCGCCGAAGTTGTCGTCCCAGCCGATCCAGCCGTGGTGCCCCGCGTCGATGTAGTTGTAGACGTTGGGCGCGTCGCCGAGCTTGTTCAGCGCGTAGCCGACGCCCTTCTGGTAGTTGCCGTTGGCCTTCATCACGTCGCAGGCAGGCGTCGCGGTGGGGCGGCCGCCGGCATTGGTGACGAGGTTCGGCAGCGAGTCGATCTCGACGGTGGTGACGATCCGCAGACCCGCGTACTTCGCGTCGCCGAGGATCGCCGCGATCGGGTCGATGTACTCGGTCTTGTACCGGTCGATCTCGGTGGGGCCGAGCTCACCGTTGGAGGCGAGCGCCGAGCAGTCACGCCCGGGCAGGTTGTAGATGACGAGCTGGACGACGAGTTCGCCGGAGCCCTTCTGCGTCAGGGCCGCGTCCAGATGGTCGCGCAGGCCCATTCCGCCGTTGGCGCCCTCGATCGCGGCGATCCGGTCGAGCCAGACACCCGTCGGCTGGTTGGACACCCGGGTGCCACCCGGCTCCGCGGCGGCCTTGGCCGACCACTCCGGGTTCACGTAGACCTTGGCGCCCTCGTACGGGTTGTTGGCACGGCTGCCCGCCGGAGGGTCGGTGGGCGGATCCGTCGGGTCCGGCGGGTCGGTCGGGCCCGTGGCGCCGTTGCAGGCGACGCCGTTCAGCTTGAAGGTCGCGGGAACGGCGCTGTTTCCGTTGCCCGTGGCGTTGAAGCCGAAGGAGGCGGAGGCTCCGGAGGCGAGTGTGCCGTTGTAGGAGAGGTTCTTGGCGGTGACGGCAGCACCGCTCTGCGTCACGGTGGCGTTCCAGCCCTGGCTTACCTTCTCGCCGCCGGCGAAGGACCATTCGAGCTGCCAGGTGGAGATGGCGTCACCCGTGTTCGTCACGCTCACGGCGGCCGTGAGTCCGCCGTTCCACTGGTTCTGGATCTTGTAGTCGACGGTGCATCCCGCCGCCGCGGCGGCCGAGGCCCCGAAGGGTGCTGCCGCGGCGGCGGAGCCGGCGGCTGCGGCGACAAGTGCTCCCGCCGCTATCAGTGCTGTTCGTGATCGGCGCAGGGTGGTGCGGCTCGTGCGGCTCATACGAATTCCGTTTCCTCAACTGTCGAGGGCGCGCAGATGGTCGCGCAGCCCGATTCCGTACGGGGTGGGGGTACCGTCGTAGTCGCTGATCAAGGAGGGGCCCGTGGAGCAGTCCCAGGTGTTCCAGGCCCCTCCGAGGTAGGAGAGTCCGCGGTCGTCGAACCACCGCATGACCCGGTCGGCAAAGCCGTGGGAGCAGGTGTTCTCGCCGATCTCGCTTGCGGCGAGGGGGACTTCGGAGGCGACCGGTGCGAGCGTGGAGTTCCAGCAGTCCTCGTTCGCGCAGAGGTTGGAGTTGTAGACATGTCAGGCCGCGGCGAGATGGCCCGCCGGGTCCTGGAGCCGGTGCTGGAGCCATTGGCCCGGGTCGTCGGAGTAGGCGGGTCCGCCGGCCAGGATCAGGTTCCGGGGTCTGAGGACCGAGGTGACCGATGACCAGAAGTCCGTGGCGTAACGGGAGTTGTTGTCCAGGCCCAGCCGGCTCTCCTTGTTCGATGAGATTTGGACGGTGTTGGCGTTCCAGCCGGCGATGGCCTGCATGGAAGCGTCGTCGACCGGGCCGTCGAAGATGCCGCGGCCCTGCACGCACATGAATGCGCCGCCGGAGCGGTTGACGCCGAGGATGCGGCGGGTCGCGCCGTTCTCGTCGACGAGCTGGTTGCCGGAGACCTTCAGCAGGGGCGGTTCTCCGGCAGGGGCAGGCGGTTCGGCCGGATCGGTGGGATCGGTCGGATCCAGGTCGGGATCCGCATTGCGGAGCGTGCCGTTGAGCCTGAACGCACCGGGCGTGGACCCGGCCCCCGCACCGGTCGCCAGGAGGCCGGCGGTGACGCCCGCGCCGTTCGCGAGCGTTCCGTTCCAGCTCTCGCTCGCCCAACCACCACTTGCTGCAACCAGGTTGGTGAGCGTGACGGAACCCTGGAAGCCGCCGTGTCACTGACTCACAGTGCTGTGTTCCACCGTGTACGCGGGGGCGGATCCGGAGGCCGTCACCATGGGTGCGGCAACCATGCCGGCCGTGGCGAGCACTGCTCCGAGGAGCAGCCTGAACAGGTGCGATAAGTGCGGGGGGTGTCGCATGAGCGACTCCTTGCAGATCGGGCGTGCCCCCTACGGCACGTCGACTGATGGAACCGCTCCCACTGGTGTGGCTTGACGTTAGAGCGTCAAGTGGTGTCGGTCAACACACCTGTTCTCATCTCTTGCTATCGAAATAATTCGACTCTTCAAGTCTCTTGACTCTCTTTTTCCTCGTCTCCATGCTGGGAGCGCTCCCACTGGTTCAAGGCTTGTGTTCAACCCCGCTTGCCCCCCATGTCGCCGAGCCGCGAGGAGGAACCCGCGCATGCCATCGGGAAGCGCACGAAGAGCATGGTTACCAAGAAGATCCGCCAGAACCGGAGTCGGATCAAGACGGTTGTGGACGGCATTCGTCGTCGCACTCGCTCTCCCACTGGGCATGACCGCCGCTGCCAACACCCCGGCCCAGGCCGCGGCCGTCGAGTGCAGTGTCGACTACAAGGCCAATGACTGGGGATCCGGCTTCAGCGCCGAACTCACCGTCACCAACCGGGGCTCCGCCGCGATCAACGGCTGGACCCTGAGTTACGCCTACACGGGCAACCAGCAGCTCACCAACGGCTGGAACGGCACCTGGTCCCAGTCCGGAAAGACCGTCACGGTCAAGAACGCCGCCTGGAACGGTGGCATCGCCGCCGGGGCCGCGGTCACCACGGGCGCACAGTTCAGCTACAGCGGCACCAACACCGCCCCGACCGCCTTCTCCGTCAACGGCACGGTCTGCGCAGGCGCCCACCAGGCGCCGATCACCGTTCTCACCTCTCCGGCGGCGGGCGCCGTCTTCACCGCCGGCGACTCCGTACCACTGGCCGCCACGGCGGCTGCGGCGGACGGGGCGGGGATCAGCAAGGTCGAGTTCTACGACAACACGACGCTGCTCGGCACCGACACCACGTCGCCGTACACCTACAGCGCCGCGGGTCTGTCCGCCGGGAGCCATTCGGTCTTCGCGAGGGCGTACGACAGTCTCGGAGCCTCGGCGGAGTCGACGCCTGCGGGCATCACCGTCGTCTCGGGCCCGGCAGTTGTCGCCACGCCCGCCCAACTGGGCGTCCAGCAGGGCAAGTCGGGGACGTTCAACGTGGCGCTCTCCACCGCGCCGACGGCTGCGGTCACCGTCACGGTGGCCAGGACCGCAGGCAACTCCGGTCTCGCCGTCACCGCCGGAGCGAGCCTCAGCTTCACTCCGTCGAACTGGTCCACGGCCCAGAAGGTGACCGTTTCCGCCGACGCCTCCGGTACGGGAGCCGCGACCTTCACCGTGACGGCCCCCGGCCACAGCAAGGCCGAGGTCACCGTCACCCAGCTGGCCGCGGCGAAGGAGTACGACGCACGCTTCCTCGAGCTGTACGGGAAGATCACCGACCCGGCGAACGGCTACTTCTCGCCGGAAGGCATTCCCTACCACTCCGTCGAGACACTGATCGTCGAGGCTCCCGACCAGGGGCACGAGACGACGTCGGAGGCCTACAGCTATCTGATCTGGCTGCAGGCGATGTACGGGAAGCTCACCGGGGACTGGACGAAGTTCAACGGTGCGTGGGCGACCATGGAGAAGTACATGATCCCCACGCATGCCGACCAGCCCACGAACTCCTTCTACAACGCCTCGAAGCCCGCCACCTACGCGCCCGAGCACGACACCCCGAACGAGTACCCGGCGGTCCTCGACGGATCTGCGGCCTCCGGATCGGACCCGATCGCAGCGGAGCTGAAGAGCGCGTACGGCACCGACGACATCTACGGCATGCACTGGATCCAGGACGTCGACAACGTCTACGGATACGGCAACACGCCCGGGGGGAAGTGCTCGGCCGGTCCCACCGAGACCGGACCGTCGTACATCAACACCTTCCAGCGCGGACCGCAGGAGTCGGTCTGGGAGACCGTCACCCACCCGACCTGTGACAACTTCAACTACGGCGGCGACAACGGCTATCTGGACCTCTTCACCGGAGACGCCTCCTACGCCAAGCAGTGGAAGTTCACCAACGCCCCGGACGCGGACGCCCGTGCCGTGCAGGCCGCCTACTGGGCCGATGTCTGGGCCAAGGAGCAGGGCAAGGCGAGCGAGGTCGCGGCGACCGTCGGCAAGGCGGCGAAGATGGGTGACTATCTGCGCTACTCGATGTTCGACAAGTACTTCAAGAAGGTCGGCAACTGCGTCGGTCCGACCGCCTGCCCGGCCGGAAGCGGCAAGGACAGCGCGCACTACCTGATGTCCTGGTACTACGCCTGGGGCGGTGCCACCGACACCTCGGCGGGCTGGTCCTGGCGCATCGGATCCAGCCACGCCCACGGCGGATACCAGAACCCGATGGCGGCCTACGCCCTGAGTGCGTCGGCCGACCTCAAGCCCAAGTCGGCGACAGGACAGCAGGACTGGGCCAAGAGCCTGGACCGGCAGCTGGACTTCTACCAGTGGCTCCAGTCGGACGAGGGTGCCATCGCGGGCGGCGCGACCAACAGCTGGAAGGGCAGCTACGCCCAGCCGCCGGCCGGTACGCCGACCTTCTACGGCATGTACTACGACGAGAAGCCCGTCTACCACGACCCGCCGTCCAACCAGTGGTTCGGCTTCCAGGCGTGGTCGATGGAACGCGTCGCCGAGTACTACCACGAGTCGGGCGACGCCCAGGCCAAGGCCGTGCTCGACAAGTGGGTCGACTGGGCCCTGTCCGAGACGACCATCAACCCGGACGGTACCTACCTCATGCCGTCCACCCTCAAGTGGTCGGGCGCGCCCGACACCTGGAACGCGTCGAGTCCCGGTGCCAACGACAGTCTTCATGTCACGGTCGCCGACTACACCAACGACGTCGGGGTGGCAGGTGCCTACGCCAGGACCCTGACCTACTACGCCGCCAAGTCCGGTGACACCGAGGCGAAGGCAACCGCCGAGGCGCTGCTCGACGGCATGTGGGGCCACTACCAGGACGACGCAGGTGTGGCGGTGCCGGAGACCCGGGCCGACTACAACCGGTTCGACGACCCGGTGTACGTCCCCAGCGGCTGGACGGGCGCCATGCCCAACGGCGACACCGTCGACAACGACTCGACCTTCCTCTCCATCCGTTCCTTCTACGAGGACGACCCGAACTGGCCCAAGGTGCAGGCATATCTGGACGGCGGAGCAGCGCCGGTCTTCACCTACCACCGGTTCTGGGCACAGGCCGACATCGCACTGGCTCTGGGGGCGTATGCCGACCTGCTGGAGTGAGTGACCCGGCACCATGAGGGTCCCGGCCGTCGGCCGTCCAGCCGACGGCCGGGATCACGCCCACCCGGGAAAGTGCCCCGTGTAGTTCTCGGCGAACTCCGCCGCCGCATGCGGCGAGTCCGCGATTCTGTGCAGCTGCGCGAGCTGGAGGCGGGTCTCGAAAGCGCTCTGCGCCGGATCGGTGTGGAGCGTCGTCGTCATGAAGTACGAGAAGTGCTCGGCCCGCCACACCCGTCGCAGGCACGTCTCGGAGTAGGCGTCGAGCAGCTCGGAGGAGCCGGTCCGTTCCAGATGGGCGAACGCGCCGGCGAGGACCACGACATCGGCGGCGGCGAGGTTCAGCCCCTTCGCACCGGTGGGCGGCACGATGTGCGCCGCGTCCCCGGCGAGGAACACCCGGCCGTGGCTCATGGGCTCGGTGACCTGACTGCGCATCGGCAGCACGGACTTGGCCGTGATGGGCCCCCGCTCCAGCTTCCGGCTGCCGGCCGACGCCAGCCGGACGTCGAGCTCGTCCCAGATCCTGTCGTCGGACCAGGCGGCGGGATCCTCCCCGTTCGGCACCTGGAGGTACAGCCGGCTCACGGAAGGCGAACGCATGCTCGCCAGCGCGAAGCCACGCGGTGAGTGCGCATAGATCAACTCGTCGTACACCGGGGGCGCATCGGCGAGGATGCCCAGCCAGGAGTAGGGATAGGTCCGGGAGTACGACCGCAGGACGCCTTCGGGGACCGACCGACGGGTCACACCGTGGAATCCGTCGCAGCCGACCACGTAGTCGCACTCCAGCGACCGCTCGGCGCCCCCGTGCCGGTAGCCGATCACCGGCCGGTCCGTGTCCGCACCCGACACCGAGACCGCCTCCGCCTCGAACAGCAGCGGTGGGCCCTCGGCGAGCTGCAGGGCGATCAGATCCTTGACGACCTCCGTCTGCGCGTACACCCACACCCGGCTGCCACCCGTCAGCGAGGGGAAGTCCACGCGATGGGACCGTCCGTCGAAGCGCAGCTCGATGCCGTCGTGCGCGATGCCCTCCCGGTCCAGACGTGCACCGGCCCCGCTCGCACGCAGGGCGTCGACCGCACTCTGTTCCAGGATCCCGGCCCGCTGACGCTGCTCGGCATAGGAGCGGTCACGGCTTTCCAGGACGACGCAGTCGATGCCGCGCCCGTGCAGCAGCCGGGCCAGGAGCAGGCCCGCCGGGCCCGCCCCCACTATGCCGACACGGGTACGACGGGGGAGGGGCGAGGCGGTGTCCACAGATGTCTTCCCTTCACGAACGGGTTCGGTGCCGCTCACGGACGAAGACTGGCCGCTGAGGCGGAGGACGACAAGAGTGGCGGTCGGCGCGCGGACCGCCGGCCGGTGAGGCGGCGGGTCCCGGCGGCACCCGTTCGGTCCCCGGCCGATTGCCGGGCAGGCGCCACGCGACCAGCGTGGGACCGAGGCCGTACGTGCCGACGCCGTACGGATCACCGGCCGAGGAGAAGCGACATGGCTGACGGACAGTGGAGCCCGGGGCGGACGGCAGGGCACCCGGAGGAATTCCTGCCCGTCCTGGACATCACCGAGCCGACGCGCCAGCGCCGGCTCACCGTTCTGCTGCGACTGCTCCTGCTGATTCCGCACTTCATCGTGCTGTTCTTCCTGCACATCGCCGCCGTGCTCACCGTGATCGTCGGCTGGTTCGCCGCTCTGGTCCTGGGGAGGCTGCCCGAACCGGTCTTCCGCTTTCTCGCGGGATACCTCGGCTACCGCACGCGGGTGGCCGCCTCCGAGATGCTGCTGGTCGACCGGTACCCGCCGTTCGCCCTTGTCCCGCCGACCGACTACCCCGTACAGATCGAGGTACGGCCCACCGACCTGAACCGCCTCGCCGTGTTCTTCCGGCTGCTCCTGATGATCCCGGCCGCCGTCGTCCAGAGCCTCGCCATGTCCGGCTGGTGGGCGCTGTCCTTCATCTGGTGGCTGATCACACTGATCCTGGGCCGGATGCCCCGGCCCCTCATGGAAGCGACAGCGGCGGTCGTGCGCTTCCACATGCGCTTCGGTGCCTACGCCCTGATGCTCACCCCGGCCTACCCGAAGGGCCTCTTCGGCGACGAGGACCTCTCCGTCGGCCAGCGGTACGCGCGCACGCTCACCAGACCGCTGATCATGAGCGGGGCGGGCAAGGCCCTCGTGGTTCTCTTCCTCGTCCTCGGGATCATCGGCGGCATCACGGCATCGTTCACCACTCCGGACGACGGCGACAGCAACGACTACGGCCTGCACCCGCAGCAGACCGCGCGGGACGTCCCCCGACAGGCGTGATCACGGCATGACCCGACCGCCCGTACAGGAATTGGCGTAGTCGTGGAGCCGGATGGACTGAAAGCGCCGGACCGGGTCACACGGAAGGTATGACGTCCACAGACGTAAGGACAGACAGCGCCCGCCGCCCCGCCCGCAGGCGCGGGTGCCTGACAGCAGCCGGCCTGTGTGCCGCAGCGGTCGTCCTGCTGCTCCTGGGCACCAGGCTCAGCCTGCTGCCCGGGCTGGGTGACATCTTCGGCGAGGAGACCACGGACCGGTCGGGCCCCGCGGTCCTCAAGTCGATCCAGGACATGAGCGCGTACGAGGCTGCCTCCGGCAACTTCCAGGTCGTCGTCGACCTGGAGAAGGACGCCAAGTTCCTGCCGGACGCCGTACGCGGCACCCGGACCCTCTACGTGGGCGCGGGCACCGTCGGCGCCTTCGTGGACCTCGGCAAGGTCACGGAGAACGGGGTCGTCGTGAACGAGGACCGCACCACGGCAGAACTCCGGCTGCCGCACGCGGTGCTGGGCAAGCCCGCACTGGATCCGGACCGCTCCTACGCCGTGTCCAAACAGCGAGGACTTCTCGACCGGCTCGGCGACTTCTTCTCCGACAACCCCGGAAGCGAGCAGGCGGTCAACAAGCTGGCCGCCAAGCACATCGGCGCAGCGGCCAAGGAGAGCGGGCTCACCCAGCGGGCGGAGAAGAACACCACCTCCATGCTGCAGGGGCTGCTCGGCTCACTCGGATTCGAAACGGTCACCGTGCGCTATATCGACTCGCCCGCCTGACCCGCCCGCCCGAGTCGTCCCCCGGCCCGCAGCCGTGACCGCGGCTGCGGCATACTCAACAAAGTGACCAGTCACATTGTTGAGCAAGGAGAGTCGGGGAGATGGCCATGACTGCTGCCGAAACCACGGAGCGCTTCCGAACCGCCGTCGAGAAGAGTGATATCGCGGCACTGGACGATCTGTTCACCGAGAACGTCCGCTTCTTCAGCCCGGTGAAGTTCACCCCCTTCGAGGGCAAGGCGATGGTGCTCGGTCTCTTCGGCGTGCTCCTGCGCACGTTCGAGGACTTCCGCTACATCGGACAGTTCGAGGGCGAGGCGCTGACCAACGCGGACGACGTGCAGGTCCCCTCGGAGATCCTGCTCTTCAAGGCGTCCGTGAGCGGCAAGGAGATTCACGGGATCGACCTGCTCCAGTTCGACGAGGAGGGCAGGATCAAGGAGTTCACCGTGATGGTCCGTCCGCTGTCCGCCGTCCAGACGCTGAGCGCGGCGGTTCTCGCTGGACTCGTGGCCGACGGGCTCGTACCGGATCCGGCCGGCAGCTGAGGGACCGGGGCCCCGGCACCGGATCCGGTGCCGGGGCCCCGGCCGCACGGAATGAACAGGTTTGCCGGAACAGCAAGATCTCTTGCCCGACGTGCGTCCGCGCCGAATGATCGTGACGCAGGACGACACCGGGATCCACAGGAGGACACATGCCGCAGCCCGCCCGCTCGCCCGAGCCCTCCAGCTCCGTTCCCGGGGCGGCACACCGGCTGGTGGACGTCCCCGGCGGCCGGATCCATCTGATCGAACAGGGCGCCGGACCACTCGTCCTCCTGGTCCACGGTTTCCCGGAGACGTCGTACTCCTGGCGCCACCAGCTGCCGGCCATCGCCGCGGCGGGCTACCGCGCGGTCGCCATCGACGTACGCGGCTACGGACGCTCGTCGGCCCCCGCGCCCGTGGACGCCTACCGGATGACGGCCCACGTCGCCGACAACGTCGCAGTCGTACACGCACTGGGCGAGAAGACGGCCACGGTCATCGGCCACGACTGGGGTTCGCCCATCGCCGCGAACAGCGCGCTGCTGCGCCCCGACGTGTTCACCGCCGCGGGGCTGCTCAGCGTCCCCTACGCCCCACGGAGCGAAGTGCGGCCCACCGACGGTTTCGCCCGCATCGGCGGGGACGACGAGTTCTACGTCAGCTACTTCCAGGAGCCCGGCCGGGCCGAGGCGGAGATCGAGCCCGACGTACGGGGGTGGCTCGCCGGGTTCTACGCCGCACTCTCCGCGGACACCATGCCACCGCCCAGCAGGGACAGCGTCTTCTTCGTGCCCCCGGGCGCACGACTGCGCGACCGCTTCCCGGCCGATCGGCTCCCGTCGTGGCTCACGGAGGCCGACCTCGACGTGTACAGCGGCGAATTCGAGAGGACCGGCCTGACCGGGGCACTCAACCGCTACCGGAACGTCTACCGCGACTGGGAGGACCTGGCGGCCTGGGACGGAGCACGGCTCACCCAGCCCTCGCTCTTCATCGGCGGAGCACTCGACGCCTCCACCACCTGGATGGCCGAGGCCATCGCGGCGTACCCCACCACGCTTCCGGGCCTGGTCTGCTCGCACATCCTGGACGGGTGCGGACACTGGATCCAGCAGGAACGCGCCACCGAGGTCAGCGCTCTGCTGACGCAGTGGCTGCACTCCGTCCACGCCTGACGGACGCCGAACGGGCCCGCCCGGCCGTGGGACGCGTCAGCAGACCGGGCCGGGCGAGGCGGCGGTGGCCGTGAGCAGATCCCGTACGAGGTCGAAGTCGATGCGCTCCGGCGTGCGGAAGCGAAGGCACCCCTTGCCCATGTCCTGACCTGCCAGCCGGGCCTCGAACGCCTCTCGGACGTCGCCGCGCAGCAGGTAGAAGGAGATGTACTGCTTCTGGCTCGCGAAGCTGATCTCGAGGGTTCCGTTCCGCTCGTAGCCCGGCATGCCGTACGCCATCACTTCGGTGAACCCGTCGAGTTCGTCCCTGCACAGCTCACGCAGCCGGGTCAGGGCCGGCCGGCGCTCCGGCTGGAGCTCGGCCAGGTACTGATCCACATCCACCGCGTCGCTCTGTGCCATACGGACATGCTAATTCCGTTCCGGCTCACCCCGCGGCGCCGGTCAGGTCGTCCCACGGGGCTCCGGCCGCGTGTCGAAGTCCGGGCCCCGCGGACACACCGGCCATGGTGGTCATATGAACAGTGCAGGCATTCTCGCCGATGCGTTCGAGCGCATCCATGAAACGGTGCACGCCGCGGTCGAGGGTCTCTCACCCGACGACCTCAACGCCCGGCTGGATCAGGGCGCGAACTCGATCGCCTGGCTCGTGTGGCACCTCACGCGCATCCAGGACGACCACGTCGCCGACGCCGCAGGGGCCGAGCAGGTCTGGTTCTCCGAGGACTGGGCCTCCCGCTTCGAACTGCCCTTCGCCAAGGGGTCGACCGGGTACGGCCACAGCAGCGCGCAGGTGGCCTCCGTGCAGGTGGCGTCGGCGGACCTGCTCCTCGGCTACTACGACGCCGTGCACGAGGGGACCCTGGCCTTCGTCCGCAGTCTCGACGACGGGGCCCTGGACCGCGTCGTGGACGAGTCCTGGTCGCCGCCGGTGACCCTCGGCGTGCGGCTGGTCAGCGTCGTCGCGGACGATCTGCAGCACGCAGGTCAGGCGGCGTTCGTACGCGGCTCGCTGGAGCGCGGGTAGGGGCCTTCGCCAACTGCGGCCACGGTGCGCGCGTAGCGTCCCGGGCTCGTGCCGACCACGCGCTTGAAGTGCCGCGAGAAGTGGGACTGGTCGTAGAAGCCCACCGACGTGGCCACGTCGGGCGAACGCATCCCGCCGAGCAGCAGGCGCCGGGCCAGGTCCACGCGTCGCCCCGTCAGGTACTGGTGCGGGGCCATGGCGAACTCCTTGCTGAACGCCCTCACCAGATGGGTGTGATGGGCGTGCAGCAGCTCCGCCGCCTCCGCCAGCGTCACTCCTTCCACGAAGCGCGCATCGAGCAGATCACGCAGCTCGTGCGCGATCCGGCGGTCGTGAGGTGACGGGGGTGCGCCGAGCTGCCCGCGCAGGTGCTGGGCCAGGCGTTCGGAGACGAGCGCGAGACGGCTCTGGGCCTCCAGTTCGTCACCGGGCCGCTCGAGCGTCCGGTGCAGCTGGTGGATGCGGCGCCGCAGGGACGGATCGTGCAGCACGGGGCGGTCGACGGCCCGGCCGATGAGGCCGGCTTCGATCTGCGCGGTGTTGAGGTACAGGACGCGCTTGCGGAATCCCGCGGGGGTCGCGGCGCCACCGTTGTGCGGGATGTGCGGGGGCAGCAGCGTCACCACCGAGCTGCGTGCCCCGTGCTCGTGGCGCTCCAGGTCGTAGCGGACCATGCCTTCGTCGACGATGAGCAGCGTCCACGCGTCGTGCGTGTGCATGGGGTAGGCGTGGTCGGCGAAGCGGGCGTGGAAGACCTCGTCGATTCCCTCGACGCGCGGCCGCCATGCGGTGATGTCCGGAGGGGCAGCCATGGGGAAAGCGTACAAGTCCGGTCCGGCCCGCCGGCCGTGCAAAGTTCGTACAAGACGGCAGCGGCCGGGCTTGGCAGGCTCCTCGGCATGACCGATGACAGCGCACCCGTACGTTTCGACACCAAGATCGCCGTCCTGCTCCGTGACGACCTGCAGACCTGGCAGCGCCTCAACGTCACAGCGTTCCTCGTCAGTGGCTTGGGCACGGCGGCACCGGAGGTGATCGGCGAACCGTACGCCGACGCCGACGGCACTCCGTACCTGCCCATGTTCCGGCAGCCCGTTCTCGTGTTCGCCGGTTCGAAGGAGTTGCTGACGACGGCGCACACCCGGGCGGTCGGGCGGGGCGTGACCACGGCCGTGTTCACGTCCGACCTCTTCGCGACCGGCCACGACGAGGCCAACCGGGCCGCCGTCCGGGCCGTGAAGCGGGATGCGATGGACCTTGTCGGACTGGCCGTCCACGGGCCCCGCAACGCGGTGGACAAGATCCTCAAGGGCGCCTCGATGCACTCCTGATCGGCCCGGCGGCCAGGCACCCCACTGTCACCGAACGGATACACACTGGCACACCTGTGCGACTCGCGCTCTGCGGTGTCATACTCGAAATCAGTCCGCTAGACAGGCTTGTCACTGTCCCGAAAGGCGACGCGTCATGAACTGGGCATCGTGGACTACCTGCGGTGTCTTCGCGGGATCCGGCGGAGTTCGCACCGAAGAGGTAGGCGTCGTGAGCGGTGATCTGACCGTACACACGACATGGTCCGACGGGCAGGCAGAGGTGGCCGTGCAGTACAGCGGCGCCTCGGACTGGTTCACGCTGGTTGGCAGTCCTGTGCCGTGCCCCTCCGAAGAAGCCAGCCGATACTTCCATCAGCAGATCGTCGAGGCGGTACGCGCCGGAGACGGAGCGACGGTTCCGGTTTCGGGCGCCGCGGAGTGATCCGCGCCGCTCACCGCTCCCCGAAGCGTCGTACGAACCGGCGCTGCCAGGGAGTCTCCACAGCCCCCGGGTGATAGTGCCGGCGGACGAAGGCGACCGCCTCGTCCGCCGGCACTCCGTCGAGGACCGCCAGACAGGCAAGGGCGGTACCGGTCCGTCCCCGGCCACCTCCGCAGGCGACTTCCACCCGGTCCGCAGCCGCTCGCTGCCATACCTCGGCGAGCACGCTCCGGGCCTCTTCCCGGTCCGCGGGAAGCCGGAAGTCGGGCCAGCGCAGCCACCGCGACTCCCAGGCCTCCGGAGGCGGTCGCCTGCCGAGCAGATGGACCGCGAAGGTGGGCTCGGGACCATCGGGAAGCGGGCGCCGCAGCCCGCGGCCGCGGACCAGCCGCCCCGAGGGAAGGGCGATCACGCCCGTACCTTCCGGATCCCACATCTCCGTCACGATCACGCCTTCGCGTCGAGGTCCTGCGCCAGCAGGGCAGCCAGTTCCTCGACTGCCTCCTGTGCCCCCGCACCGGCGGCGGACAGCACCAGCGTATCGCCGTGCCGGGCCGCCAGGGCGAGCACCGAGAGCATGCTGCGAGCGTCGACCGGATCACTGCCGTCGCGTGCGACGGTCACCCTGACCGGCTGGCGCGTGGCCGTCTGGACGAACAGCGAGGCCGGACGGGCGTGCAGGCCGCCGCGGGAGCCGACGGAGACGGTGCGCTGGTACATGGATTCCCTCCTGAGGGACGAATCGGTCTACAGGTTCCGGTACGGGTGAGCTGTCAGGCAGCCACGGGGATCTTGGGCCGGTCCGCCGTCGGCGCGGCCTCCTCCGGGCTGCGCCGCATGCCCTTGAGGGTGACGACCAGAGTGGTGGCCACCGCCGTCCCCGCTGCGATCGCCAGCAGGTAGAGGAACGGCTGGCCGATCAGGGGGACGACGAAGACACCGCCGTGCGGGGCGCGGAGCGTGCAGCCGAACGCCATCGACAGCGCCCCGGTGACGGCCCCGCCGGCCATCACCGACGGGATCACCCGCAAGGGATCGGCCGCGGCGAACGGGATCGCACCCTCGCTGATGAAGGAGGCGCCGAGGACCCATGCGGCCCTGCCGTTCTCCTGCTCGGCCCGGGTGAACAGCCTGCGGCGTACGGTGGTGGCGAGTGCCATGGCCAGCGGCGGCACCATGCCGGCCGCCATCACCGCGGCCATCACCTTGAGGCTGCCGGGCGTCGGATCGGCCAGGCCGCCGACCGCGAAGGCGTACGCCACCTTGTTGAGCGGGCCGCCCATGTCGAAGCACATCATCAGGCCGAGGACGACGCCCAGGATGACGGCGTTGGAGCCCGAGAGGCCGTTCAGCCAGTCCGTGAGGGCCTGCTGGAGCGAGGCGATCGGCTTCCCGACCACGATGAACATCAGGAACCCGACCGCCACGGATGCGATCAGGGGGATCACCAGCACCGGCATGATGCCCCGCAGGGTGCGGTGGACCTTCATCCGCTGGATCGCCATCACGACGGCACCGGCGAGGAGCCCGGCGACCAGACCGCCCAGGAAGCCCGCGTCGACCGTGAGCGCGATGGCGCCGCCGACGAAACCGGGGACGAGCGCAGGCCGGTCCGCCATCCCGTACGCGATGTACCCGGCCAGCACGGGAACCAGGAAGCCGAACGCGGCGGTGCCGATCTGGTTGAGCAGGGCGGCCCAGCTGTCGGCCTCGCCCCAGACGAAGTGGTCGGCGACCGAAGCGGCGTTCGCGATCTCGTAGCCGCCGATCGCGAACGACAGGGCGATGAGGAGCCCGCCGGCCGCGACGAACGGAACCATGTAACTGACCCCGGACATCAGGTAGGTCCGCAGCCGGACACCGACGTGGGCGGAAGCCCCGTGGGAGGCGCCGGTGCCGTCCGTACCCGCTGCGTCCTCGGCCGCGTCGGACGTGCCGCTGACCTCGCCGCGGCCGGCCTTGCGCCGGGCCTCGGCGATGAGTTCGGCGGGCCGGTTGATCCCGGCCTTCACCCCGACGTCGACAACCGGCTTGCCGCCGAACCGCGCCTTCTCGCGCACTTCGACGTCATGTGCCCAGATGACCGCGTCCGCCGCGGCGATGACGGCCGGGTCCAGCCGCTCGAACCCGGCGGAGCCCTGCGTCTCGACACTGAGGACGACACCGTCGGCGAGCGCGGCGGCCTCCAGCGACTCGGCGGCCATGTACGTGTGCGCGATACCGGTGGGGCAGGACGTGACGGCGACGATCCGGAACGGCTCCTCCTGCTCGTCACCGGGCGCTGCCCCCGCGCCGGACGGTTCCGGGACGCCGTGCCCCGCGTCTCCCGCGTGCCCCGCGTCTGTCGCGTCCGCGGGGAGCCGTTCGCCGCGGATCAGAGCGGCTGCCGCGCCAGGATCCCGCTCGGCACGCAGCGCGCCGGTGAAATCGGGGTCCGTCAGCCGTCGTGCCAGGCCCGACAGGATGGTGAGGTGGTCCTCGTCCGCACCGGCCGGCGCTGCTATGAGGAAGACCAGATCCGCAGGACCGTCAGCGGCGCCGAAGTCGATGCCCCGCGCACTGCGGCCGAAGGCCAGCGAAGGCTCGGTGACGTGCTCACTGCGACAGTGCGGAATGCCGATGCCGCCGTCCAGACCGGTCGGCATCTGGGCCTCACGGGCCGCCACGTCGGCAAGAAAGCCGTCCAGGTCGCTCACGCGGCCGGCTGCCACCATCCGTTCGGCCAGTGAACGGGCGGCGGCACTCTTCGTCTCGGCGGACAGATCGAGGTCGACCAGTTCCGCGGTGATCAGCTCACTCATCGCGGGGCTCCTTGCTCGTGGACCGCCCTGTGGACGGCTCGGGGGACGTGGGGCTGGGCGTTGAACGGGTGGGCGTTGAACGGGTGGGCGGGGTTGCGCCGGTCATGGGGCCGGTTCGGTCAGAGGGAGATCCACAGGGATGTCCGCGGTCGTGACGACCGCGGACAGATCGAGATCGGCCGGGGCAGGCATGGCGCTCCCCGGCAGTTGCACGGCCGCGGCACCGTGCGCCACCGCGGCGGCGAGTGCCGACGGACCCGTTCCGTCGGCGGCCAGGAAGCCCGCGAGGGAGGCATCTCCCGCGCCGACGTTGCTGCGGACGGAAGCCACCGGGGCGCAGCCGAAGTACGCGCCGGAGCTCTCCACCAGCAGCTGTCCGTCCGCACCCAGACTGGCCAGGACGGAACGTGCCCCGAGCTCGCACAACTCCTGCGCGGCCTTGAGGGCATCACCGACCGTCGACAGCGGACGGCCGACAGCCTCCGCGAGTTCCTCGGCGTTCGGCTTGATCACATCAGGCCGTTCCCGCAGTGCGGCGACCAGCGCCTCGCCGGAGGTGTCGAGGGCGATCCGGGTGCCGGCGCGGTGGCTGCGGGCCACCAGTTCGGCGTACCACTCGGGGGGAAGTCCGCGCGGCAGGCTGCCGCAGCAGGCGATCCAGTCCGCGTCCGCGGACCGCGTCCGTACCGTGTCGAGCAGACGTTCCGCCTCGGCCGACGTGATCTCGGGTCCCGCCGCGTTGACCTTGGTGAGTGTGCCGTCGGGCTCGACGAGCGTGATGTTGACACGGGTGCTGCCGTCGATCGGGACGCCGACGGCCTCGATGCCGTGCTCGCCGAGGAGCCGGGCCAGCAGGGCGCCCTCCGGCCCGCCCAACGGCGCGACGGCAGCCGTGCGGTGACCGGCGGCAGCGACCGCGCGGGAGACGTTGACTCCCTTGCCGCCGGGATCGACACGGTCGGAGGTGGCCCGCAGGACGGCTCCGCGGCTCAGTCCGGGCAGCTCGTACGTGCGGTCCAGGCTCGGATTGGGGGTGACGGTCAGGATCATGCGCGTACTACTTCCGTGCCCCGGCTCTCGATGTCCCGGGCGTCTTCGGGGCTGAGCCCGGTGTCGGTGATGAGCAGGTCGACATGGGAGAGGTCGCCGAAGCGCGCGAAATGCTCCTGGCCGAACTTGCCCGAGTCGGCGAGGAGCACCACGCGGCGGGCCGCGGCGATCACCGCGCGCTTCACCGCCGCCTCGGCGAGGTCGGGGGTCGTCAGGCCGCCCCCGGCGGAGAAGCCGTTGGTGGCGAGGAAGACGACATCGGCGTTGATCTCGCTGTACGCGCTCAGCGCCCAGGCGTCGACCGCGGCGCGGGTGCGGTGGCGCACCCGGCCGCCGACCAGGTGCAGCGAGATTCCGGGATGGTCGGCGAGGCGGGCGGCAACGGGCAGCGCGTGGGTGACCACGGTGAGAGTGGAGTCGAGCGGGACCACGGCGGCCAGTCTGACGGTCGTCGTCCCCGCATCGATGATCACGTTGCCGTCGGCGGGGAGTTCCCCCAGCGCGGCTGCGGCGATGCGGTCCTTCTCGTCGGCGGCCACCGTGTCGCGCTCCGCGAGGCCGGGCTCGAAACCGAGCCTCCCGGCAGGAATGGCACCGCCGTGCACCCTGCGCAGGAGCCCCGCCCTGTCCAGAGCCTTGAGGTCACGCCGAACGGTCTCGGCGGTGACCTGGAACTCCTCGGCGAGGGACAGCACATCGACCCGGCCGCTCTCGCTCGCCAGACGGAGGATCTCTTGCTGCCGCTCCGGTGCGTACATGTGGTTTCGTATCCGTTTCATGCCCGAGTCTGTGGTTTTACCAGCAGACTACGGTCGCACCTCGGGAAAGTAAACACATTCGGGCGAGGTGTGGGCATGAACGGACTTCGAGGCGAACGGGAGCGGGGAGGAGGGGCACTCAGGGGCGCTCAGTCGGTGCGAGGGGCCCCATGGGTCAGGGGCCGGGCGAGCAGCGGCACACCGAGAACCTGATGTCCGCCGCTTGCCACCATGCGGACCTCGCCCCGCTCGCTGATCTCGGCGCGCACGATTCCCGTCTCGTCCGCGTAGACCGGGTAACCGCCCGCTCCCGACCGGGCCGTGAGGCGGACGACGACCACATCGTCCGTGGCACCGGTCGCCTGGAATATCAGCTCGTAACTCTCCGGGTAATCCATGAGGGCCTCCCGACCGGGCACCGGCAGAAACCGGACACCTGTCACCTCCATTGTTTCCCACCGGCGCGCCCGGCGCTTCAGGAGCCGGCCGCGGAGTGACCCTCCGTTATTCCGGATGCGGATTCGGTGAGCCGGGGTGACCATCATCTGCAAGGGATCGGATGCGTGCTGACACTTCGCACGGCCGCCCGTATCGCCAGGCGTACTGCCGGCGCGATCGGAATTCGTCGGCGCGGGGCCATGTGCTCCCGGCCGCCCTGTGGAGAGGAACTGCCGTGCTGATGGCCAATCCCGCAACGCTGCGGAATCTCGTCAAGCGCTACGAGACACTGCGACGCGCCCACGCACGGCTGGGGACTTCCGAGAGCAACCGCCATCTCGAGGACATCTCCTACACCCTCTGCGTGACCACCGGAACCCGGACCGTGGCGGACGCCCTGACCGCGGCGGAGGCCCAGTTGCGTGCCGTCCCGTCCGCGGCATCGGTGCTCTCGGCGGCGGGACCGTCCGAGGTACAACTGACCGCCTGACGCCCGCACAGAGTCCGCACGGATGACGCCGGTTCCCGTGAACCGGCGTCATCCGTCGCGTTCTGCCGTGTTCCGCGCCGGGTCCGGCTGTGCGGAGACCTTCACACGGACCGGTCGGCGGGCTTCTCGGAGCCGGACACGACCCGCGTACCCGGGTGGCAGAGCGCACACACGAACGCGACGGCCAGGGCGCCGGCCATGCAGTAGAACACCCACTGATTGGCCTGTGCGAAGTCCATGCGGATGGCGTCCATGGAGTCCCGCATCACCTCGGCGATCCTTCCCTCGCCGGACGGCTGCCGCGCGTCACCGTTGCCCGTGACGGCCTCGGCGACGCCGTGGGCAGCGTCCTGTGCCGCCGCGTCCGACAGTCCCGCGGAGCGCAGCGTCGTATGTACGCGGTTGGTGGTGACATGGGTGAGGACGGTGCCGAACACGGCCAGGCCGACGCTCGCCGCGAAGTTCCGGATCGTCTGCGTGATCCCGGTGACCTCGCCGTACGAGGCGCCGATCGCCCGGTTGACGGCGTCGGTCGAGGCGGGCGCCAGCAGCAGGCCGATGCCCGCGCCGGCCATGGCCGCGTACAGCCACTGGTCGTGCATCGACAGTGTGGTCAGTTTCCCGGCCCAGAGGGCGAAACCGACGGCACCCAGCGCCGTGCCGAGCTTCAGCGCCGGCCGGGCACCGCGGCGGTCGAGGATGCGCCCGCCCCACTGCGACGCGATGGCGAAGCCGATGAAGAAATACAGAAGGTAGAGAGCCGCCTGATTGGGTGACGCGCTGAGCGAGACCTGTGCGTAGACGGAGGCGAAGAAGAACACCGGGACGAAAGCCAGCATGGAGAAGAACAGCACCGCGGCGTCCACGGCGAACGCACGGTCCCGGAAGACCTGGAGCCTGACGAGCGGATACTGCGTACGCAGTTCCAGCCGGCAGAACAGTGCGAGCAGGACAAGGCCGCCGACGATGCACGCCCACGTGGCGGCACTGCTCCAGCCCCAGCCGGCCGCCTGCTGGAAGCCGAGCACCGTCAGGCCCATACCGGCTGCCATCAGGACGGCCCCCGGTACATCGACGGGTTCGCGACGCGGCCGGTTCGGGATGCGGGCCATGAGCGTCAGCACGATGGCGATCACAGCGACCGGAACGTTGATCCAGAAGATCGAACGCCAGGTCCAGGAGGTGAGCCAGCCGCCCAGGATCGGGCCGACGGCCGTGAGTGCCCCGGAGAGGCCGAAGAACAGGGCCAGAGCCCGGCCGCGCCGTTCCACCGGGAACACCGCGATGACCACGGCGAGGGCGGCGGGGAACATCAGCGCCGCCCCGAAGCCCTGTGTGGCGCGGAAGACGATGAGCCATGTCTGGGCGAGGTCCCCCGAAGGGACCGCTCCGCACAGTGCGGAGGAGACGACGAAGATGAGCGTGCCCGCCAGCATGACCCGGCGGTGCCCGAGGACATCGGCGAGCCTTCCGCCGAGGGCGAAGAACGCGGCCAGGGACAGCAGGTACGCGTTGACGACCCACTGCATCCCGGATGCCGACAGCCCGAGTTCACGGACGATGTCGGGGGCGGCGATGGAGACGACGGTCTGGTCGATGAACGTCATCGAGACGGCGAAGAGCATCGCGGTCAGGGTCAGCGTCTGGTTCGGCGGCGCGCTTCCCGGTTGTGCGGGAGCCGGATCGGTCGAGTCCCCCGGACGAGGTGTGGTCATACGCGGAATTCTGCTTGCGAAGGATCATCGGCGCATTCCGCACGGCCCGCAGCGCGGTGCCCGGCGACGGCTGACGGGCGGGTGCCACCACCACGGCGAATGGGCGGAGGCGCACAGGCGATCGGGTGACAGCCGACTGTCGGACAACATGACTGATCGTCGGGGCGGCTAGTCATGCGGTATGAGATTTGAGCCCCGACGTAACAAGACCGTTTCCACGCGCACCCGCCGGCTCCGTGTCGTCGGCGCGCTGTGCGCCGTCCTTGCATCCGCCACCCTGGTGACGGGATGCGGCCAGGACAACGGTGACGAAACTGCCGCGGCGACCTCAGAGGCTGCCAAGGTCATTCCTAAGCAGACGACCACCCCGTACAAGAGCCCCTCCGGCAGCCCCTCCGGTACGGCCGCGCAACTGACCGAGGACCAGACCGAGCGCAAGGACCTCCTCTCGACCGTCAAGGTCACCTACGACAAGGCCGCCACGACGGCCGTGGGTGAGGTTTCCGGCGGCAAGCTGACCGACCTCGACCTCGAGGGTCTGGACGACGACGAAGAGAGCGCCAGCCCCAGTGCGAGCGCAAGCGCCAGCCCCAGCCCCGACGGCAGCGCGAGCCCCAGTGCGACGGGCAGCCCGAGCCCGAGCGGCAGTTCCACGGGCCCGAAGTGGATCGCGGAAGTCGTGGAGGAGGACGGAACCGCACACACGGTGAGCATCGACGCGGTGTCCGGAGACGTGATCGACTCCGTCACGGAGGCCGAGCAGAGCGACGCCGAGAAGCAGGAGCTGGCCGACTGGGTCAGCAAGGCTCAGCAGACCTGGCAGCAGGCGGCCAAGGTTGCCACGGACAAGCAGAAGGGCACGGTCACCTCGCTCAACCTGGACGAGAACGACAGCCAGACGCTTGTCTGGCAGGTCGACGTAGTCACCGAGGACTGGAACAGGACCGCCTTCGACGTGGACGCCGCGACCGGAAAGATCACCGCCGAGGAAGTCGACAACGACTGATCACGACACGGCCGAACCCGCATCGGTGGCGGACCGCACAGCGGTCCGCCACCGATGTGTTCTCAGAGAGGGCCGTCGGTCAGAATCCGGGTGAAGCTCAGCCCGGGGCGTGCGTCCAGGGTTATCTCACGGGCGCGGACGAACCCGTTGCGGGCCAGCACGGCCTGCGAACCGGCGTTGTCCAGCGTCGTCTCCGCCCGCAGAACACTCAGGCCGTACTCGGCGAGTGCCAGCGCGCACACCTGCCGGACGGCCGAGGTGGCCAGGCCCCGTCCGGCTGCCCGCTCGGCGATCCGGTACCCGAGTTCGGCCGAACCGTCCGCGACATCGACGAGGTTGACGCGGCCGAGCACGGAGCCGTCGCCGTCCGCGATGATGTGGAAGTGATGCAGCCCCGCGGCCTGTTCGTCGAGCAGCTCGCGGTGACGTGTGTCGAACCCGGCGAAGTAGGCGTCGCCGCGGTCCGGGATCGAGGCGGCGAAGTACGTGCGGTTCTCCAGCTCGAAGGCGAGCAGCGCCGGCGCGTGATCGGGACGTAGACGCTCAAGAACAGTCATGCGAGGACGTTATCGGGGCGTCGTCCCGCTCACTGTTCTGGGGTTCGGGGCAGTACGCGATAGGTCACGTGGGTGACCGAGTTCGCCGCTCGCGACTCCACCTGCTCGAGATTCAGCGACGGCACCCCGTCGAACAGCCGTGTGCCGGCGCCGAGCGTGAACGGCACGATGTGCAGCCGCAGCTCATCGATCAATCCTGCGGCGAGGTACTGGTTGATGGTGGTCGCGCCCCCGTGGATCGACACGTTGCGGTTCCCGGCGGCCTCGCGGGCCTGCCGAAGCGCGGACTCGATGCCGTCGGTGACGAAGTGGAACGTGGTGCCGCCCTCCATCGGCTGCGGGTCGCGCGGATGGTGGGTGAGCACGAAGACCGCCGCGTGGTACGGCGGATTGTCGCCCCACCAGCCCTTCCACTGCCGATCCCACGCGCCGCGTACGGGGCCGAACATGTTGCGCCCCATGATGAAGGCGCCGTACGCCGTCAGCCGGTCGAGCTCGGCCTGCCGCTGCTCCGGGGTTTCGAACATCCAGGAGTGCAGCCTGCCGCCCCAGCCGTCGCCTGCGTCGTCGCCGAACGGGCGCTGCTCGGTCTGGTCGAGCCCGGCCGAGTACCCGTCGACGGAGACCGAGAGGTCGCAGGTCACCTTGCCCGAACGAGTGGTCACTGTTCTGTCCTCCTGGTGGCGACCTTCCGTCGCCTTCGTGGTGGGCCGCCTGATCCGTTCGCTACTGGGGTAGACCGTTCGGGGCCCGCGAACTCATCGCGCGGCCGCACCGCCGTCACCTGCGCCGCCCGGCTGCCGACGCTGTGCTGTGTACTGCCCGGCCAGGACCGTCTCGCGGAACGAAGCGACGACGGGGCGGAGGTCGATCCGGTGCCACGCGGCCCACAGGCCGACGGAGCGTTCGTACCAGAGGAGTTCTCGGACCACGACTCCGTCGGTACTGCCGCGCACCATGCTCTTCTGCACGAGCGCGAGGCCCAGGCTCGACGCGACGAGGCCCAGTGCGGTGAGCGGATCGGCGGCGTCGAGGCGGATGTCCGGAGTGAAACCGGAGGCGACGCACGAGGCGAGGAACGAGTCGCGCCAGGTCGCGTCCTGGGCGTCGCCCACCGCGATCCAGGGCTGCCCGGTCAGGTCCTCGGGCGTCAACTCGGCCTTCTCCGCCAGCGGATGATCCGCGGGCAGCGCGAGCAGCAGCGGATCCTGCAGCAGTGCGGCGGCGCTCAGGTCGGGGTCGTCCTCCGGCGGGGGAGTGCGCACCAGTGCGATGTCGAGGCTGCGCTGCCGCAGGCCCTCGAACTGCTCGGCGGACTCCTGGTCGTACAGGGCGACGTGAATTCCGGGGCGTTCCTCGCGCAGGGCCCGAAGAGCGGCGGGCAGGGTGCCCGTGTGCATGGCGTCGGCGACGTACCCGATGCACAGCCCGCCCTCCTCGCCCCGGCCGAGACGCCGGCCGAGGTTCTCCAGCCGGTCCGCATGACGCAGCAGGGCGCGGGCCTCGGTCAGGAAGACACGGCCGTCGGAGGTCAGACGGATCCGCTGCTGACTGCGCTCGAAGAGGGTGAGGCCCAGATTCTTCTCCAGCTGTGCGATCTGGCGGCTGAGCGGTGACTGGGAGATGTGCAGCCGCTCGGCGGCGCGACCGACGTGCTCCTCCTCGGCGACGGCCACGAAGTAGTGAAGAAGTCGCAGGTCAAGCATGTGGGACCTCAGGGGACTCAAGTGAGTCGAGGTAAGTCTTGGACAGTCTCATGCCTGGATCCTAACCTCGGGAGCACAAGACGGATGCATGACGCATTCGCTTTCGGAACGGCATTTATCACCCTAGGCATCGCAAGGAACCCCCATGACGATCAAGACCCTCCTGCCCGGCGTGCTCGGCTTCGGTACCGCGCCGCTCGGCAACATGTTCCGGGCCATCCCCGAGGAAGAGGCGGCAGCCACCGTCGAGGCCGCCTGGAACCAGGGCATCCGCTACTTCGACACCGCACCCTTCTACGGCGCGGGCCTGTCCGAGATCCGCCTCGGCGGCGTACTGGCCGGACACCCGCGCGACGAGTACGTCCTGAGTACGAAGGTCGGCCGCGTCATCCTCGACGAGACGGAGGACCCCGCCGCGCGCGACCTCGGCGAGAAGGGGGGACTGTTCGAGCACGGCCGTCCCAACAAGATGGTCAACGACTACACCGCCGACGCCACCCTGCGCTCCATCGAGGACAGCCTCAAGCGCCTCGGGACCGACCGCCTGGACATCGTGTGGGTGCACGACGTGGCCCAGGACTTCTACGGGGACGAGTGGCTCGCCGCCTACGAAACGGCCCGCACCGGCGCTTTCCGTGTCCTGCAGCAGCTGCGTGACGAGGGTGTCATCAAGGCCTGGGGACTGGGCGTGAACCGGGTCGAGCCCCTGGAACTCACCCTCGACCTGGATGAGCCGAAGCCCGACGCCTTCCTCCTCGCCGGCCGTTACACCCTCCTCGACCACGAGCGTGCTCTGCAGCGTCTGCTGCCCGCCGCGGCCGCCCAGAGCGTCGACATCGTGGTCGGCGGCCCGTACAGCTCGGGAATCCTTGCCGGAGGAGCGCACTTCGAGTACCAGAAGGCGCCCGCGGAGATCGTCGAGAAGGTCGGGCGCATCAAGGCGCTCGCCGAACGGCACGGCGTCGGCATCAAGGCTGCCGCACTGCAGTTCTCCCTCGCGCATCCCGCGACCGCCGCCGCGATCCCCGGCGCGACGAAGCCCAGCCGCACGGCGGAGGACGTCGCCGCTCTCGGTGAGACGATCCCGGCGGCTTTCTGGGCCGACCTGCGCGAGCAGGGGCTCATAGCGCAGGACGCGCCCGTACCCACCGTCTGAAACCCGACTGCCCGACCTTCAGGAGTTCCCCATGGCCACCACCACCGCATCCCTCGAGATTCCCGTGTCGCCCGAACGTGTCTGGCGGCTCATCGGCGGCTTCGGCTCGCTGCCGGACTGGCTGCCCTACATCCCCTCCAGCGAACTCGGCGAGGGAGGACGCGTGCGGAGGCTCGGGAACGAGGACGGCGGCGTCATCGTCGAGCGCCTCGAAGCCTTCGACAACGCGGCCCGCACCTACAGCTACTCCATTCTGCAGGCCCCTTTCCCCGTGACCGGATACCGCTCGACCCTCACGGTCCACGGCGTCCCCGGACGGGACGCAGCCCGGGTGGAATGGTCCGGCGTCTTCACCCCGGACGGCGTCGGTGAGGACGAGGCCGTCGCCCTGTTCCAGGAGATCTACACGGACGGCCTCGCCGCACTGAACCGGACGCTCACCACGCGGACCGGCTGACAGGCGGCCCGGGCGGTTCAGGGCGCGATGCCGATGCCTTCCACCCGGCTCCACTCCCTCTCCCGTGCGGCGGACAGCGCAGGCCAGTGCTGTCCGCCGGGCCGCGGAAGGACACGTGACGAGTAGTCGGCAGGGACGAAGCCGGGCCGCAGGAAGCACCCGGTCCCGTGGACGGCGTCAAAGGAAGGGCAGGACGCCGCGACAGAGGCGGGCGTGGGCCTCTCACCCGTGCGGACCCATCGGGACAGCGCCGAGACGGCGTTGGCGTACTCCGAGGTACTGAGCCCGCTGTGCTCGCTCTCCTGAGTGAACGTCTGGACGAGATGGCGGTCGCGGCCCGCACCTTCCAGGGCGGCGCGGTACGCAGCTTCGTGCTCGACGAAGGCGGTGGGGTCGTCGATCGCGTGCATGGTCAGCACCGGGACGGAGACCGCGCCGGTCACATCGCTGTCGTAGGACAGGTCGCGCCGGGCCGACGGGTCCGCCGAGAAGCGCTCGACACCGGCGTTGAGCGCCCTGTCGTCGTGGGAGCCGCGATAGCGCACGCTCCTGTTCCCGAACGGGTTGCGTCCGCCGAGGCGTTGCACGATGTCCCTGAAGGTGAAGGTCGCGAACCCCAGGTGGGACTCGAGAGTCCGCTCAGGAATCTTCGTGACGCTCAGGATGTCGTCCAGATTGCGCTGCTGGACAGGGGTCCGGTCCGCCGGCGGCGAGGCGTAGCCCGTGCACTCCTGAAGCCGCGCGCGCAGACCCGAGGACGTCATGGACGAGCCGTCCCGCAGCCCCATCCAGAGGGGGTACTGGGGTTCCGTCGGGCGCGGGTGGTTCCGGCAGTAGTACTGGTAGACGGCACGGAGGTCCACCCGGTAGTCGTAGCC
Organism: Streptomyces sp. NBC_00683; assembly: GCF_036226745.1. Lineage (NCBI taxonomy): Bacteria > Bacillati > Actinomycetota > Actinomycetes > Kitasatosporales > Streptomycetaceae > Streptomyces > Streptomyces sp. NBC_00683. The sequence goes on from NZ_CP109013.1 coordinate 8,292,803, forward strand.
CCGTGAGCCACCGCCGAGCACACCGTTGGTGAGGAGGGCGCCGTCGTAGGGGGAGTCCTTGCCCGCCCCGTAGATCTCGACGACCTTCGCGGCCACGTTCCCGCCCCAGGACTGGCCGTGGACCAGCGTGGTCCGCGGTCGCCGGAACTCCGCCACGAACAGACGACGGAGATTCTCCGTGTCCGCGGCCGCCATCCTCGTTCCGTACCCGCCGCGGCGGTAGGACGATCCCGCCCAGGCGTAGCCCTCCTCGACCATGACCGACCAGCGTTCGAGGTCGTCGAGACTGCGCTGCGGGTCCGACTGTTCGCCCAGGTCGGGTCCGCCGTGGGCGTGCATGACCAACGACCCGTTCCAGTCACGGGGAACGGCGACGGCGTAGTGGGCGCCGTTGGAGTCCTGTCCCGAGTAACACGTCGCCCGGGCCGTGAGACCGGCGGGACAGGAGACCTCTCCCGGGGTTCCGGCTGCTGCCGAGGGCTGAAGCGGGCCGATGAGGCCTGCCGCGAGTATCCCCGCAAGGCCGCCCGCGACCACCGCGATTCGGTGTCTGCGCGTACCCGGCCTCATGCGAAGGGGCAAAAGCGTGGCCACGTGTTTCCTCCTGGCTGCTCGGCGCACCGCTGCGTGGCGGCCGATGCTAGTCGCGCCAGTTCAGGGGGCCAGGGGTCGCGGCATTGCGTTCATATCGTTCTCGGGTCGGGCGCCCGGCCGCCGCCTCGATCCGTGAACTCGCACAGCAGTACGAGGTGGTGACCTCGGTGCTGTCCGCGCGTTGTACATGTCGTGCCCAAGTCCTCTTCCAGCTCGCCCCACGTCTCGGCAGCGCCGGTGGTGACGAGCACTCCGAAGCCCTTCCTGCTGACAGCTGTGCAGGGAGAGGCCGCCCGCAGCCTCCTGACCTATGTGGGTTCGCTGCCGCTGAGCAGCAGTGATGCGCAGCTACTCGCGGTGGTCGTCGCCATCCGCGCCGCCCGGGGCGGAGTCGGGAACCTCACCGGCCAGGATCTGAAGTCGCTGCGCCTGGACGACGCGGAGAGCGCTGTCACCGCCGTGGCCGCTCTGGGGTGGCAGGTGCGGGGCGACCTGATCGGAGGCAGTCCGGACACACCCGTGGCCATCGCCGTGCCCGATCTCGCCGACACCTCGGACCGGCGGCTGGCCTTCGGCAAGGACAAGAGGTCCCGGGTGTCCGGGTGGACCACCCGCACCCTGGCCGCGAAGCCTGCCAGGAAGACGTCGCCCGCTGCGCGCCTCGCCGCACTGTTCCTGGCGGCCCACGCCCGGGCCGAACGGCATGGGACCCTGCCGGCCGACCTCCCCGTACTGTGCCGGGCGGCGCTGCCCGAACTGCTCGCCAAGGGCTTCCTGCTGGAGCTGGAAGGAAACCGGTACCTGCTGGCCGACGCCGTACGTCACCTCTCGGGCATGCATGCGCTGCCCGACCCGCCGCGCCCGCGCGACAGGACCGCTGAGGAACCCCTGAGCTGGGACGCGTGGAAGGCGCAGGCGAGCGTGGCACTGCGTCGGCACGCCGAGGCCGTCGAGCACTGCCCGCGCTGCCACATGGCCACCGTGAGGGTGGCGGAGGCGTTCATGCGCAAGGCCGTTCCCGCCCAGATCCCGGAGAGCGTGCGCACGGCCTACGGCGTGTGGAAGGACTCCCAGCCCGACTGCGGTCCCCGCGCCGCAGAGTTCGCCGCCGCCTTCCGCGCGGAACACGGGCACGGTCCGTCCGTGAAACAGCTGTGTGTGGGGCTGGGCTGGAAGAAGCAGCCACGCGATCTGCGGATCCTCATCGTCCGGCGGCTGATCGCCGACGAATGGCTGACGAACACCGAGCCCGTGCCGTGGACCCTGCGCCCGGGCAGGGCAGCCCAGAGCTCCCCGGCCGCCACGGCGCCGGTCACCACTGGGGCGCGCCCGGCATAGCGCAGCGCCGCCCCGTGGGGGCCCGACACGGATACCGCCGGACGCGGGACATCGTCCGAACGGTGCCCGCCGCCGGGCCGCACGGCTGTTAGCGTCCTCGCCCACGGGACCGGCACGGGCGCCCCCACTGCCGGCGGCGCGGCGAAGGAGTTGGTGCACCCATGCGTGTCCTCTTGGTCGGAGCGGGAGGCGTGGGCACGGCGATCACCAGGATCGCGGCCCGCCGGCCCTTCTTCGAGCACATGACGGTCGCCGACTACGACCTTGAGCGTGCGGAGAAGGCCGTCGCGGCCCTGGGGGAGACCGGGCACCGGTTCAACGCTGTCCGGCTGGACGCCTCGGACCCCGCAGCGGTGCGCGCCGCCCTCGGCGAGAACCGCTGCGATGTGCTGCTCAACGCCACCGACCCCCGATTCGTGCTGCCCCTGTTCGAGGCGGCGCTGGCACACGGCGCGAACTACCTCGACATGGCGATGTCCCTTTCCCGGCCGCACCCTGACCGTCCGTACGAGAAGTGCGGCGTCAAGCTGGGGGACGCCCAGTTCGAACGGGCTGCGGAGTGGGAGGAAGCGGGCCGTCTCGCGCTCGTGGGCATGGGCGTGGAGCCCGGCCTCGCCGATGTGTTCGCCCGGTACGCCTCCGACGAGCTCTTCGACGAGATCGAGGAGATCGGCATCCGCGACGGAGCCGATCTGGTCGTGGAGGGCTACGACTTCGCCCCCTCCTTCAGTATCTGGACGACCATCGAGGAGTGCCTGAACCCGCCGGTCGTGTACGAGGAGGGGCGCGGCTGGTTCACGACAGCGCCCTTCAGCGAACCGGAGCTCTTCGACTTCCCCGAAGGCATCGGGCCGGTCGAGTGCGTCAATGTCGAGCACGAGGAGGTGCTTCTCGTACCGCGCCATGTGAAGGCCGGGCGGGTCACGTTCAAGTACGGCCTGGGCGACGAGTTCATCGGGGTGCTGCGCGCGCTGCACAAACTGGGCCTCGACCGTACGGAGCCCGTCCGCGTGAACAGCGACAAGGGCGAGGTCCAGGTGTCGCCCCGTGATGTCGTCGCCGCCTGCCTCCCCGACCCGGCCGGGCTCGGCGAGCGGATGCACGGGAAGACGTGCGCGGGCACCTGGGTGAAGGGCACCAAGGACGGACGGCCCAGAGAGGTCTACCTCTACCACGTGGTCGACAACCAGTGGTCCATGCGGGAGTACGGCTCCCAGGCCGTGGTCTGGCAGACCGCGATCAACCCCGTCGCCGCTCTCGAACTCATCGCGCGCGGCACCTGGCACGCAGGCGGTGTGCTCGGCCCGGAGGCACTGCCTCCCCGGCCGTTCCTCGATCTGCTGACGGAGTACGGCGCACCGTGGCGCATGCGCGAACAGTGACAGCTACGCCCGCCCGTGCCCCGTACGGCGGTGTCCTGCCCTGCCTGGGAGGCGCACCCGAAGGCGCCCAAATAGCATGAAGGGGGCGTATTCGCCCTTCTCTTCAGGCCGTTACGGAGCGAGGGAGCATGGCAGAGGAACTGGCCGGACCACCAGCACCGCAGGCGACCTTGAAGCCGAACGCGATCGGCTTCGTCGACGCGCTGGTCATCGGATTGAACGCCACCTCCCCGGCCTACTCCGTGGCGGCCGTCATCGGACCGATCGTGGCACTCGTGGGCATCTACGCCCCCGGAGTGCTCTTTGCCTCCTTCGTGCCCATGCTGTTGATCGCCTCGGCGTTCTACTACCTCAACAAGGTGGACCAGGACTGCGGCACCACGTTCTCGTGGGTGACACGCGCGATGGGGCCGTGGACCGGGTGGCTCGGCGGCTGGGCCATCGCGATGACCGGCGTTCTGGTGGTCGGGTCGCTGGCGGACGTCGCCGTCAGCTTCGCCCTGATGGCCGTCGGCCTCGACAGCTGGGTCGAGAACGACTTCGTGCGTCAGCTTCTCACCGTCATCCTGATCCTGGTCATGACGGGTCTGTGCGTCATCGGCACAGAACTCTCGGCGAAGGTCCAGAACGTTCTCATCCTGGCCCAGGTGGCCTTCCTGCTGGTCTTCGTGATCGTGGCGCTCTACCGCGTCTACGCGGGTACGACCGATTTCGATTCCGTCAAACCCTCGGTCGATTGGCTCAACCCCTTCGGGGCGGGTGGCGCGGCGCTCACCAGCGGGCTGCTCCTGGGTGTGTTCATCTACTGGGGCTGGGAGTCGGCCGTCAACCTCACCGAAGAAGTCGAGGACTCCGCCACCGCTCCCGGCAAGGCCGGCGTCTGGTCCACCGTCATTCTGCTGGTGACCTACCTGTCCGTCGGCTTCGCGGTCGTGGGCTTCGCCGGAACGGCATACCTCGCCGACAACGCCGACGAGGAGGAGTTCATCTTCGCCCTCCTCGCCGGTGAGGTGATGGGCGGCTGGGACTGGATCGTGCTGCTCGCGGTCTCCACGTCCGCGCTGGCCTCGACCCAGACCACCATCATCCCCGCATCGCGCACAGCGCTGTCGATGGCCCGCCGCCACGCGCTGCCGGCACAGTTCGCGCGTATCCACCCCCGGTTCCGCACCCCTGACGTGAGCACCTGGTGGGTGGCCGGCATCGCCATCGCCTGGTACCTCATCGTCAACCGGATCAGTGAGAACGCCCTCTTCGACTCGCTGACGGCCCTGTCCCTGCTGATCGCCTTCTACTACGCACTCACGGGTGTGGCCTGTGTGATCTACTACCGCCGCCACCTGACGGAGAGCCTCCGCAACCTCGTCCTCATCGGCCTCGGCCCGCTGATCGGCGCAGGGCTGCTGACCTGGCTGCTCGTACGGTCGGTGATCGACATGGCGGACCCGGAGAACTCCTACACCGGAACCTCGTGGTTCGGGCTCGGCCCGCCGCTCGTCATCGGCATCGGCATCAGCCTGCTGGGTGTGGTGATCATGGTGGTGTGGCGTCTCAGGTCGGCCACCTTCTGGACCGAGCGGCGGAGTGTGGTCGACCCGGACCTCGTACACGGCAAGGAGACCTGATGTCGGTGGTTCTCGGGTACGACGAGTCGCCCGGTGCCGCGCGCGCTCTGCGCATCGCGATCGAGGTGGCCGCGGCGTTCGGCGAGCGACTCGTCCTGGTCTACGGAGCGGCGCCTCCCGGCCCGACCGGCGAGGAGTACAGGTCCCACTACGAAGCCATCCGCCAGGCGGGGCGTACCGGCCTGGAGCATGCCGTCGAGGCCGCCGACGAGGCCGGCGTACCCGCCGCCGTCGAGGTCATCGACAAGAACCCGGCCCAGGCGCTGATCGACGCCGCCTCACGCCACGGGGCGCGGGTCATCGTCGTCGGCAGCTGGGGCGAGAGCCCCATGCGGGGCGCTCTGCTCGGCTCGACCCCGCACAAGCTCCTGCACCTGTCGACGGTACCGGTGCTCTGCGTGCCGACCGAGGTATGAGCCGCAGCCGGCGGGGGAGCCCTCAGCGAAGCGCGGGGCCGGCCTCGCCGTCGGTGCGCTGCCGCCTGTAATGGCGTGCCGCACGGGCACGGTTCCCGCAGGACGGCTTGCACCATTCCTGCCGTCCGTGGCTCTTGACGAAGTAGCGCACGCAACGGGGTGCGGTACAGGCCCGGAGCTCCACATGCCGGGGGCCGCTCAGGAAGTCGATGGCGGCGCGGGCGAGTTGTGAGACGAGCCGGACGGACGGGTCGTCCTCCGCCGACAACAGCCGTGCGGTGGGGGCTCCTTCGAGGGGCCAGTCGAGCTGCGGAGCGACCGGTTCCCGGGCAGCGACCGTGTTGAGATGGGCGATGGCCCGGTCGGCAGGCATCAGCCGGTGGGCGTCCGCGGGGCTGGGGGGAGCGGGACTGACCACGCGGGCGAACAGGGCCCGGACCGCCCGCCGCAGTTCGATGACCGCGAGCCTGAGGTTCTCGTCCACCACGAGTTCGCCGGGCCGGACGGGGCCGCCGAGCAGTTCGCCCTGACTGCGGATCCAGAGGGCCGTCTCCCGGACCGTGGCGAGGTCGTCGGTGACGCCGCCGTCTCCGTCGTGGCGAATCGTGCTCGCCAGTTCCAGCGCAAGCCAGCGTTCCATGAGAGCTTCCCTGTCCTTTCCGTGACCGGTCGTCAACCACTTGAGTGCATCTCGCCGCACCCCTAGAGTACCTAACGGTAAATCCAGTTTTTCCGTTAGATGTTGAGGTGGCGTCACCACGCCCGGCGCAGGCCGGCGGCTCGTGAACGCCACCGGAGAAGAAGGAGGAGCGATGACGCTGCTGGCGCACATCAGCGACCTGCACCTGGACGGGACCGAGAGGGCGACGCGACGTGCCACTCGCGTCATGGACCACCTGCGCGCCCTGCCGCATCCGGTCGACGCCGTCCTGGTCACCGGGGACATCGCCGATCACGGCGAGGAGGCCGAGTACGAGGAGGCGAAAGGCATCCTGGCCGCCTCCTTCCCCGTGCTGACCTGCCCCGGCAACCACGATTCGCGCCCCGCCTACCGCAAGGCCCTGCTGGGCGAGGCGCCCGAGCGCGGCCCCGTCAACGAGGTCCACCACATCACCGGCACCGCGATCCTGATGTGCGACTCCACCATCCCGGGCCGTGACGAGGGACGCCTCGACGCCCGGACGCTGGCCTGGATCGACGCCACACTCGATGCCCTGCCGCAGGGGACGCCGGCGCTGATCGCCTTCCACCAGCCGCCGGTCGACCTCCATCACCCGCTCCCCGACTCAGGCAAGCTCGAACAGCCCGGGGACCTGGCCGACTTGCTCGGTCGGCACTCGCGGGTCGCCGCGGTTCTCACCGGCCATGCCCACACCGCGGCCGCCTCGACCTTCGCCGGGCTTCCGCTGATCGTCGGACCGGCCGTCACCTGGACCCTGCGCATGCCATGGGAGGGAAGCGCCCCCGCGGACCGCGAGCAGCCACCCGGACTCGCCTTCCACGTCCTCGACGACCAGGCACGGCTGACCACGCACTTCCGCGTCGTGCTCTGAGCCTTCCGTCGGCCCGATTCCCGGAGGAGCTACGGGCCGTTTCCGGGCGTCACCGCAGGCTGTCGGGGCCGGTGTCCGGCCCGGGACGCCTACGCGTCGGCCCCGTACGTCCCGTACTCCGGCAGTCCTGTCGATTCGTACGTGTGGATCGCCAGTCCGCCCGGTGTCGTCCGACTGCTCAGGAGCCGTAGGCCGGCCGGGGCGCCGCCGTCCGGGAACAGGCGGCGGCCCGTGCCCACGACCACCGGGGCGATCACGAGACGCAGTTCGTCGACCAGCCCCGCGGCCACCAGGGACTGGCCCAGCCGGCCGCTGCCGTGGATCTGGAGCTCGCGGCCGGACTGCTGCTTCAGCTCGGCGACCTGGGCAGGGATGTCGCCGGACAGGATCGTGGTCGGGTCCCACTCGGCCTCGACCAGGCTGTGGGAGGCGACGTACTTCGGCAGGCCGTTCAAGATGCCGGCGAACGGGTGCTCGGTCATCCGCGGCCAGTCCCTGGCGAAGTTCAGGTAGGTGCGGCGGCCGAACAGGAACGCGTCCGCCGCGTCGAGCCAGGTGCCGGCCTGCCGTTCGAACTCCTCGTCCATGTGCGGCACGAACCAGCCGCCCCGGGTGAACCCGTCACTGGTGTCCTCGTCCGGCGATCCCGGGCCCTGGTAGACGCCGTCCAGCGACAGGAACTCCTGCAGTACCAATCTCATCGCGCACCACTCTCTCTTGGGCACCGGATGTGGCCGTCCCTCCCCCTGAGACACCGTGCCGCCGGAAAACTCATCGGTCCGAGCTCCGCGGATCGCGGGCTCCCCCTCACAGAACCAGATGACGCTGATGTTCGCCGTCACCGTCATACGGACGGCTGTCCGTGGTGTGCCGGGACGGGGCGACGCCCCGCACCGCTGCGCCGGTTCCCGTGTCCGGACGCACGGACAGCCGTTCCGGACGCTCAGCCATGGCAGCTCGGGGCCCACCGGGACACGCTTGCGTCATGACACAGAAAGACGAGAAGGCGCCCGTCGAAGTGCTCGTGACCGGTGGTACCGGCAAGACCGGCCGCAGGGTCGTGGCCCGCCTCCGCGAACAGGGCGTGCGGACACGTGCGGCGTCGCGGTCCGGGGAGACCCGGTTCGACTGGGCGGACCCGAACACCTGGAAGGCCGCCCTGGAAGGAGCCACCGCCGTCTACATCGTTCCGCTGGACACCTCGCCCTCGCCGACGCCTGCCCTGGTCGAGCAGGCAGTCGCGAGCGGGGTGGAGCGGCTGGTGCTGCTCTCCGCCCGGGGCGTCGACGTGCCCGGCTACTTCGGCGACGCCTACGAAGGCGAAGGGCCGCACATGGAGAGCGAGGCGGCCGTGCGGGCCTCCGGGGCGGACTGGACCATCCTGCGGCCCGGCTGGTTCGCCCAGAACTTCAGCGAAGGGGTCTTCCTCGACGGCGTGAAGGGCGGCGAACTCGCGCTGCCCGTCGGGGACGGAGCCGCCGCGTACGTCGACGCGGACGACATCGCGGCAGTGGCCGTCGCCGCGCTCACCGCGGACGGTCACACCGGCGAGGTGTACGAGCTGTCGGGGCCCCGGGCGCTCGGCCTCGCCGAAGTGCTCGACGAGATCGCGAGGGCGACAGGCCGGCGTGCCTCGTACGTCGAAGTGGACGATGCCGCGTTCAGGGCCGGGCTCGTGGCCGAAGGAATGCCGGAGGCCGAGGCCGGGCTCTGGGCCGATGCGCTGCTGCCGATCCGTACGGGCAGGGAGGCCCAGGTGTCCGACGGGGTGCGGCGGGCGCTCGGCCGGGCACCGCGTGACTTCGCCGACTTCGTCCGGGACGCGGCAGCCGAAGGGGCCTGGCGCTGAGCCGTTGCGGCTGAGGGGGCGTACGGGTGGGCCGATGCCCGTACGCCCCCCATCGCGTTCAGGCTGTCGGGGCGCCTGCCCGGGCCGGTGTGCGCGAGACGGCCTCCTGGCGATACGTGCTCGGGCTCTCGCCCCGAAGCCGCTTGAACGCCGCGCTGAAACCGAACGCGTCCGCGTACCCGACCCTGCGCGCGATCGCCGCCACGGTCAGCTCGGGGCGGTTCAGCAGATCGGCGGCCAAGGTCATCCGCCACTCCGTCAGATACGCGACCGGAGCCTCCCCGACGAGCTCGGTGAACCGTTTGGCAAGTGTCGTGCGCGACACTCCGGACCGGGCCGCGAGGCCCGCCGTCGTCCAGGGGTGCGCCGGGTCCTCGTGTATCGCCTGCAGCGCGGGACCCGCCACCTCGTCCCCGAGTGCCTGGTACCACCCCGGCGGCTCGGCCTCGGGGCTGTCGAACCAGTCCCGGAGCGTGCACACCAGCAGCCAGTCCAGCAACCGGTCGAGCACGATCTGACGGCCCGGACGGGCCCCGGCTATCTGCACCTCCAAGTAGTCCCGCATCGCCGTGCAGTCATGGCCCTCCGGTACGACGAGAGCCGGGGGCAGGACCCGGAGCAGCCGTTGCGGCACCTGGGCCCGCACGTCGTAGGCGGCAGCCAACAGGACCGTGGGCCCGCTGAGTTCGTGATCCGTGTCCTGACCGCCTCCCGTCCCCTCGCTCCAGCGCACCTCCCGCGCGCCCGCTCCCGGTTCCCGGGTGATGTCGTCGGTGAAGGTGAAGGGCGCCGGGCCCCGGACGATCGCGGCCTCACCGAGTCCTACGTGCCGCGGCTCACCGCCCTCCGGCACGATCCACCCGGCACCCCGCATCGGCACACAGAAGGTCAGATACGCCCCGTCGGTGAACCGCAGCGACCACGGCGGCCACAGCATCGACCGGCCGAACACCGCGCCCCGGCCCCGCACACTCCGCAACAACTCGTCGAACACGTCCATGGCGCAACGATATGCAGCCCGCCGCACCGCCACGGACGATCGCCTATGGACCGCGGACGGGCGGCTATGTTCCGGCCGCCGCGGCCGCGATGGACTTGGCCCATGACGCATACGAAGAAGGCTCATCGACCGCAGCGGCCCGCAGCCGGCACGCACACCGTTCCCACCGACGTCCTCGTACTCGGGGCCACCGGCAAGACCGGCCGCCGTGTCGCGGCCCGTCTGCGCGAGGCCGGTACGGGACGGGTGCGGGCGGCCTCCCGTACCGGCGAGTTCAGGTTCGACTGGACCCTGCCCGAAACCTGGGAGCCCGTACTGGCGGGGGCAGAGGCCGTCTACCTCGTGGCGCCCGACGACCCTGGCCCGGTGCTGCCGTTCGTGACGCAGGCCGCTGCGGCGGGCGTACGTCGTTTCGTGGCCCTGTCCGGCCACGGCATCGACAAAGAGACAAGTGGCGGCTTCGGCGCGGGCATGCTGACGGCGGAGGCTGCGGTGCGGTCGTCAGGGGCGGAGTGGACGGTCCTCAGGCCGAACAACTTCTTCCAGAACTTCGACGAGGACCTCTGGCTGGGTCCGCTGCGCGCCGGCCGGCTGGGCGTGCCCATCGGCGACGTGCCCGAACCGTTCGTCGACGCCGACGACGTGGCCGAAGTCGCGGCAGCCGTTCTCACCCGTGGTGGCCACGCGGGCCGGGTCTACGAACTGTCCGGCCCCCGCGCACTCACCTTCGCCGACGCAACGGAGACGATCGCCCGCGCGGCCGGCCACGCCATCCGGTACGTGGAACTGACACCCGCCGCCTACCGTGCCGAACTCCTCGCCGAAGGCTGGCCGGAGGCGGCCGCGGACGCGCTCGGCGCCATGTTCGCCCTGCACCGTGCCGGGCACTCGGCGGACGTCGCCGACGGCGTCCAACAGGTACTGGACCGCGCCCCGGCGGACCTGGAGCCCTGGGCGCGCCGTATCGCGGCCCGGGGAACGTGGGCTGCGGTCTGAGTTCCGGCGTCCGGCCCCGGGCGCCCCGCCGCGGACGCCGCTCAGGCGGCAGGGACGGAGAACAGCAGACAACTGCTGGTCGCGTGGGCGAGCAGACGGTCCGCGGTATCGAACAGCTGCGCCTCGGCGAGCGCGGTGCGGCGGCCGCTGCTGACGACTCTGCCCACAGCCCGGACCCTGCCGGTCTCGACAGTGACCGGGCGCAGGAACTTCACGGTCAGGTCGAGGGAGGTGTATCCGGTGCCGCGCGGCAGCGTGGACTGGACGGCGCAGCCGGCCGCGGAGTCGAGCAGGGTGGCGAAGATGCCGCCGTGCACGCTGCCGATGGGGTTGTAGTGCTCTTCTCCCGGGAGCAGTGAGAACACGGCGCGTCCGTGTTCGACCTCGTCGAGGGTGAAGTCCACGGTCGCTCCGACCGGGGGTCCGGGGAGGCGGCCGGCCGCGATGTCACGGAGGAACTCCAGGCCGGTGCCCCGGCCGACGGCGGCTGCCGTGACGGCCGGATCCTGCCATTCGTACGTGCGAGATCGCCCCACGGTGCTGCCCCTCCATCGCTGACTTCGTCAGATGAAGCTAGCCAGGTCGCAGCTGACTGTCAATAATGAAGTCAAGCGGTCTATCATAGCCGGATGGAGTGGCTGGAGACGAGTACGGAGAACTGCCCGGTCCAGCGCACGCTCGACATCGTCGGCGAGAAATGGACGCTGCTGATCCTGCGTGACGCGGCCAACGGCGTACGGCGCTTCGACGACTTCCACCATCACGTGGGGTTGTCGGAGGCGGTCCTCTCGGACCGGCTGCGCAAACTGACCGCGGCCGGGATCATGCGTACGGTCCCGTACCGGGAACCGGGCCGACGCACCCGGCAGGAGTACCGCCTGACCCGGAAGGGCTGGGAACTGTGGCCCGTCCTGGTGGCCCTGCGGCAGTGGGGCGAGACGTACGCCGTGGACCCCGAAGGGCCGGTGCTGGACCTTCGTCACAGCGCGTGCGGTGCGCCCGTGCGCGTGGTCGTCGAGTGCGCCGCCGAGCACCTGGCCCTCGACCCGTCCGACGTCGAGGTCACATCCGGCCCCTCCGTGAGCCCTTCGCCCCCGGGTTGATCGGTCCCGGTGGGCGCTCGATCCGATCACTCGGCCGCAGGAAGCCGTTCGATCGCCATCAGGGCCGCGTCATCACCGAGGCTGCCACCCGCGTGACGCAGAAGGTCCGCGCACAGATCGTTCAGCAATGCCTCCGGGCTCTCCCCGCGCTGCAAGGTGATTCGCTCGGTCAGGGGATAGAAATCGCCTGAACGGTCACGGGCTTCGGTGACCCCGTCCGTGTACAGGAGAAGCGTGTCCCCGGCGTCGAGGGCGAACACATCCTCCGTCGGCCGGGTCGTCAGCAGGTGCCCGAGCCCGAGCGGCGGAGCCGGGTCCTTCGTACCGAGCAGACGCATCTGCCCCGCACGCAGGACCAGCGGCGGCGGATGCCCGCAGCTGACGAGGCGGACCACCTCGGCGCCATCGGGAATGTCCAGCACGACCGCGGTCACGAAGGCTTCGGCGATGGTCTCGTCCTCGGCCTCGTGCAGTGCGTCGATCCGGTGCGCGGCCACACTCGTCTCCAGACGGCTCACCAGGTCGGGCAGGCTCTTCTCCTGGCGGGCCAGTGCGCGAAAGGCGCCCAGGACGCCGGCGGCAGTGTTGATGGCGTCGAGCCCCTTGCCCCGGACATCGCCGATGATCACCCGGGTCCCCTCGGCCGTGCGCGCGGTCGCGTAGAGGTCACCCCCGAGCTGGGCACCCGCTTCGGCAGCCAGGTACACAGCGGCCAGACGCAGCGGACCGCTGCGCGCCGGCGGAGGACGCAGAACCCCCCGCTGCGCCGCCTCTGCCACGGTACGAAGCTGCACCATTTCCGTGGCGTGACGCTCTCGCAGATAGGCGAAGAACGTCACGATCGCCGAGATCAGGAACAGCGCGATGATCTGGTACGTGTGGTTGAGGTCGTTGATGCTGGTCCGTGCCACCGCCACCATGGCTTGGGCGAGTACGGCGACCGCACCGACGAATGCCGTCATGCGCGGGCCGGCGAACGATGCGGTGAGTGCCGGAGCCGCAACGAGAAACGGACCGAGGTGGACTTCCGGCGGAGCGATGATGTCGACCACGGTCACGACGGCGATGAGGGCGAACGGAACCACGATGAGTGGACTGCTCCGCCGGTTACCGCTGCGGAGCGACTGGACCCACTGCCGGAAGACCATGACTCCGGGATACCTCACCCTGCCTCCGAACGCTTCTTCTGAACCGCGGCTCCCCGCGTCGGTCCGTACCCCTGCGCCTCCCGACGCATGAACAGTCACCTCACACCGGTGGTGGCACGCCGGGCACGCCTGGCCGGTCCGGGGCCGCGCGTGGGGTTACGGTCGGCGGCATGGACGGTGATCGCCGAGGGTGGCGCCAGTGTTTCCTCAGCGGGGCGGTGTTCGCCGTATGCATGGCAGGCACCACGCTGCCGACTCCCCTCTACGGCCTCTATCAGGACAAGTTCGGGTTCTCCGAGCTGACGGTGACCGTCGTGTACGCCGTCTACGCCTTCGGGGTCATCGGTGTGCTGCTGCTGGCCGGCAACGTCTCGGACGTCGTGGGCAGGCGGCCGGTGCTGCTCGCGGGCCTGGGGTTCGCAGCGGCGAGCGCCGTTAGCTTCCTGTGCGCCACCGGGCTGGGCTGGCTGTATGCGGGACGGTTGCTGTCCGGCCTGTCCGCAGGCCTGTTCACCGGGGCCGCCACGGCGTACGTGATGGAACTGGCACCGCACGGCGGCGCCTCCCGGGCCACGTTCGTGGCGACTGCCGCCAACATGGGCGGGCTGGGTTGCGGCCCGTTGCTCGCCGGGGTACTCGCGCAGTACGCCCCCTGGCCCCTGTACCTGCCGTTCGCCGTGCATCTCACCCTGCTGGCCGCCTGTGCCGCGATCATGCTGTGGCTCCGGGAGACCGTACGGGAGCGACGGCCGCTGAGCGCCGTACGGCCGAGGCGGCCCGGCCTGCCCCCGCAGGTGCGGTCGGTGTTCGGGCCGGCCGCGATCGCCTCGTTCGTCGGATTCGCGCTCTTCGGCGTGTTCACGTCGGTCAGCCCGGCGTTCCTCTCGGAATCCCTCGATGTGAGCAACCACGCGGTGAGCGGACTGGTCGTCGCGCTGGCGTTCTTCGCCTCGACCGCCGGGCAGCTGGCAGTCGGCAGGGTCGGCGTGGCGCGATCGCTGCCGCTGGGCTGCGCGGGTCTCCTCGCCGGGCTGGCGCTCCTCGCGGGAGCACTGCGATGGGACCTGTTGTCCCTGGTGGTGCTGAGCGCCCTGGTCGGCGGGGTCGGGCAGGGGCTGGCGTTCCGCGGGGCGCTGTCCGCGGTTGCCGGGGCGTCTCCCGAGGACCGGCGCGCGGCGGTGATCTCGACCCTGTTCGTGGTGGCGTACGCGGGCATCTCGGTGCCGGTGATCGGGGTGGGAGTGCTGTCGGGTCCCATCGGTCTGGAAGGTGCGGGGCTGGTGTTCATCGCCTGCATGGCCCTCCTGGTGTCCACCGCGGCCGTCTACCTGCTCCGGCGGCCCGTGCGGGCGGGGATGTGAGGATGTCCGTACGCGAGGGCGGACACGATGCCCGTACCTGCGAACCGGGATGGACGATGCCGCTCCATCCCCTACGCGCCCCCGGCAGGGGCGCCCAGGAGGTTTCCACCATGCGGGGCTCCCGTACCCGACGCGCCGTGTTCGGTGTGCTGGCCGTGCTTCTGGTCGTCCCTACGGCGGCCTGCGGCCAAGACGTTCCCCCGGCCTCGCCCGCACCCCCGGCCTCGTCCGCTGCGACGGGGGAGGGGCAGGGCCCGGCTGCGGCGGATTCGGCCCGTGAGTTCAGGGAGCTCGAGAACACGTTCGATGCGCGGCTGGGGGTCTACGCGGTCGACACGGGCACCGGACGGGAGGTGGCCTACAACGACAAAGAGCGGTTTGCCTACGCCTCCACGTTCAAGGTGCTGGCCGCCGGTGCCGTTCTGCGCAAGCACTCCTTGGAGGGGATGGGACGGACAGTCAGGTACTCCCCGGACGAGCTGGTTCCGCCCTCTCCCGTGACGTCGAAGCACGCCGGGAAAGGGATGACCCTGGACGCCCTGTGCGACGCCGCCGTCCGCTTCGGCGACAACACCGCTGCCAATCTGCTGCTCGACCAGGTGGGCGGCCCTCGGGGCCTGGGCACCGTACTCCAGGAGATCGGCGACGACGTGACCCGGATGGAGCGTTCCGAGCCGCAGCTGAACGACTGGACCCCCGGCGCCACGCGGGATACGAGCACGCCGCGGGCCCTGGCTGCGGACCTGCGCGCGTTCGTCCTGGGCGATGTCCTGGGCAGGGACGAACGAGCACAGCTCACGAAGTGGCTGCGCACCAGCACCACCGGAGCCGGGCTCATCAGGGCCGGCGTGCCCGACGGCTGGGAGGTCGGCGACAAGTCGGGAGCCGGCAGTACGTACGGCACCCGCAACGACATCGCCGTCGTGTGGCCGCCGGGCTCCGCCCCGATCGTCATGGCCGTCATGTCGAACCGCACCGAGGACGGAGCGGAGTACGACGACCGCCTGATCGCGCAGGCGACATCCGTGGTCGCCGGCGCACTGTCGTAGCGGGGGAGTCGCGCCGCGGGCGAACGGGGCCGGCCGGCAAGGGGCCCGACGGTGCCTTCAGCGCCGGCCCAGTGTGGCCGTGAAGCTGCGGCCGTGGGCGTGACGGGTCGTGACGTCGAGGCGCGTGCCACCGACGACGCGGCGGACGCGGACGCCGTCGTCGGCCGAGAGGGCCCGCAAGGCCGGTCCATGGACCGTGACCGAGACCGTGCTCCGCCGCGTCGTGGGATCGGCCACCGCGATCGAGCACGTGCCGTCGGGAGCCCGGCGAAGCATCACCGATGCGGGTCCGTCGATGGTGAGGCGCTCGGCACGGTGCCTGCCGGGGGCGAAGGTGTTGGCGGCGACCATTCCCAGGCGGGTGTGCCTGACGGCCTGCAGGCGGACGGTGTTGGCCAGTACGGAGATCGGGCCGTGGGCGTAGGCGGCCAACTGGCGGGCCGAGGCGTTCGGGACGAGGACATGCGCCAGGGAGGTCGGCCGCTCCTCGGCAGCCTGCTCGTACGAGAGCGTGAAGACCTGCTTGGTGACCGGCGTGTCGGGATTGGTCAGCCGGACGAGGCGCCGGCTGCGGGTGACCGTGTCGAGTGCGACAGCCGGCCGCGGGCCGGACAGGAAGACGTACCCGATCGCGGTCCCCTGTTCGGCATCGGCGTAGCGCAGCCAGGCCAGTGGGCCGGTCCCGGTGCCTTGCCAGGGCAACCCGTCCCGGAGGCTCCCGGTGAGCGTGACGGGCGCGGAGGGAGCGGCGATACGGCTGTCGACGGTGGTGGTCACCGCGCGGTCCGCGAGTCCGGCCACTCCCGCGGCCAGGACGACTATCTCGTCGTCGAACATGAACCACGACTTGGTGGCACGGGCCCCCTGGTAGGCGACGAAGCCGTCGGGGAGCTTGCCCGCCTGCTGGGCGGTGTACGCCGCGTCGTCGGACTGGACGAGACCGGCCGCACCGTAGGGGCCGAGACGGGCGCCGCCGGAGAAGGCGTTGCTGCCGCGGGGGAAGTAGACGTAGGTGTTCTGCGACTCGGACGACGCGGTGAAGCCGCGCTCGGGGTTGTCGTACCAGAGCGTGCCGTAGAGCTCGGGGACGGTGCGGCGCGTCTCCACGGGAGCGGTGACGCCGGCCAGGCGGTACGGGGAGACGGCCGTGAAGTAGTCGATGCCGAACGCCTGCCGCTGATCCTGGCCCGAGAGATAGAGGTAGTGCGCGCCGTCGCCCTGGAACCACGGCATCAGGTTCTCGCCGCTCATGTACTCGTATTTGCTGATCCGCGCGGAACTGCGGGTCAGGGAGAACGCGTAGCCGGGCCGCCGGTGGACAGTCCTGTCCATCGCGTTGAACGCGGTGTGGGAGGCGGCCGGACCGAGGTCCCTCGCGGGCGACGAGGACTTCAGGATGTCGGCGTAGCGGGCGATGCTGACGGGGGAGACGAAGGAGGCCGGGTCGAGGCCGGCCTTCGAGGTCTGCCCGACGTACTTGACGTAGCCCTCGAGTGCCTCGGTGTCGCTGCCGGTGGTGTACGCGGCGAGGTCGACGACGGCCTCCACGACGGCGACGACGTCGGCGTACCCCGTGCCGGTCCGCGAGACCGCGCGGCCCTTCACGATCTCCATCATCCAGCCTTCGAAGATCAGCGGGGCGAAGGCGTCGGCCACCCAGCCCTGCACGACACCGACAAGGCTGTCGCCGGGCACATAGCCGGTTCCGTCGAGGATCTTGATCGTCTGGACGATGCGGGTGAGCAGGCCCTTTCCGTACGAGCCCGTGTACGCGACGGAGCCGTGCTGGACGAAGGAACCGTCGGCGTAGAAGCCGTCGGTGACGCCGTGCCGCGGGTTGTACGGATCGATCGTCGCGAAGACGGTCAGCTGGTCGGCGACGGCCTTCCCGATGCGGACCTCGTCGCCGAGAACGGCACCCTGGAGGATCCGGTTCGTCGTGATGTCGGCGAGATTGGCGCCCGTGTGGAAGCGCGAGTCCAGATCGACGTCGCCGTCCTTGCCGTTGCGGAGGTAGGCGTCCATGGAGGCCACATAGGCCCCGGCGAGCCCTGGCCGGTACACCGCGAGCTCGTCCCCCAGGAGGACGAGGGTCTTGCTCACGTAGGCGGGGATTCCGATCTCCCAGTGGAACCAGTTGCCGTAGTAGCCCTTCGACTGATCGCCGTAGTACGCGTCGTGAAGGTGGACCAGGCCGTCGACGACCCGTCGCCGGACCGCGCTGTTGTCGCGGAGCTCCGAGGCGCCGGTACCGGGAAGAGCGGTGGCGAGGGCGATCTCGTACAGGTACTGGAAGGACAGGCTCAGGTTGGGGTCGCTGGTCCCGAGCGGGACGCCGGCGAAGAGCTCGCCCTGTCCGGCGCTGTCCATCGCGGCGAGCCGCGTACGAGCCGTCGCCTCCATGGCAGCGAGTTTCGGTGCGACCTCGGGGCGGGCGTTGGCCTCGGCGGTGCCGGCGAAGATCGCAACAGTGTTGCGGACCAGAGCGTCATGATCGGCCAGCTTCCGGCCGGAGACGCCCGGACCGCTCCGGACCGCCGCTCGGGCCTGGAGCGTCTGCGCCACGGCCGGCAGGGTCACCGCCGGGATCATGGACAGAACGGAACGACGAGAGAACTCCACCAGAACGCTCCAAAGTTCGACCGGAAAGCGCTTGTCCTCAGCCAAGCAACGGGTTCTCACCCATGTCAACGGGCCGGATGGAGGGTTTCCCGCGTCGGCCGGCCTGCGGCCACGGTGCGCGGACAGACCTCAGCGGCTCCGCAACTCCCTCGCACGGTGGTGCCGTTGCCGAGCCCGGCGAACTCGATCGCGCCGGCAGGGCGGTGGATACCCTGGCCACATGCTGATCATGGACACGGAAGACGATGCGCAACTGGCTCTGACGGCGGCACAGGCAGGAGCGGCCGTGGTCCGCGACATGTACGGGGAATCCCTGGAGCGGTTCGCGAAGTCCGACGGCGACTTCGCGACAGGCGCCGACCTCGCGGCGGAGAAGGCGATCCTCGGCATGCTGAGAACCGCCCGCCCCCATGACGCCGTGACAGGAGAGGAGAGCGGACACAGCGGCGCGGACGGAGCGGAGCGCAGATGGCTGGTCGACCCGTTGTGCGGGACGCTGAACTACGCCGTCCACACCATGCTGGCCTCGGTGAACGTGGCCCTGCGGGTGGGGCCCGACATCACCGTGGCCGCGGCGGCCGACCCGTTCAGCGGCGAGGTCTTCTGGACCGACGGCAGGCGCGCCCGTCTCCGAAGGGGCGACGTCGACGAAGAACTCGCGCCCTCGGCCGCATCCCGACTGGTCGACGTCAACCTCGACCCGCCCTTCCCCAACTCACCGGACTTCCGGGCAGCACACCTCATCGCCGACCCAGGGTTTCTCGACCACTTCCGGCCACGCGTCGTCTCCACGACCCTGGCCGTGGCCTGGGTCGCCGCCGGCCGAAGAGCCGCTTACGTCACTGACGGCCACCTGCGTGACTCCGTGCATTTCGCCGCCGGGATCGCCCTGTGCGAAGCCGCCGGGTGCGTGGTGACCGGCATCCACGGCCAACCACTGCACACCGGCGCGGGAGGACTGATTGCCGCGGCCGACCAGCGGACGCACACCACGTTGCTGGAGATGGTCCGGAACCAGGCCTCGGCTGCCCCGACCGCCACGGGCTGATCCTTCGGCGGCTGCCATCAGGAACGGGCGTCATCCGCCGGACACGGCGGAAGAGGCGCCGAGATAGCGGGCGACCTGGGAGGGGTGGGTCAGCTGGGGGTAGTGACCTGCCCCGTCGATCTCGACCACGGGACACGCGACGGCTGCGACCAGCGGGTCGGCCGAGCCCGCCACGATCTGGACCGGGACGGTCACTCGGTCCAACAGCGCCCGCGACCGCCCGCGTTCGGTGATGTCCGTACGCAGGGCCGCGGCTGCCCTGCGCGCCACTCCGGGGCGGCGGAGGTCAGCTACGGCGCTCTCCACCTCACCCCCCTCGGGCACGCCGAGTGCCCGAGCCAGCCGGGCGGCGGACATACGGCGCATCATCCGGACAGCCGGGCCCGAGCGGACGAACCGCGGGGCGGGTGCCTGCAGGAACGACGGCGAGACGAGGACGAGCCTGCTGATCCGGTCCGGATGGTCGACGGCGAAGCGAAGCGCGGGGCCGCAGGCAGCTGAGTGCGCCACAAGCACCGGGCGGGTCCGTACCGGGCTCAGAAGGTCGGCCAGCCACGTGTCCACCGACCGCGATGTCGCAGCGGAGCGCCCCAGCCCCGGCAGATCGGGCGCCAGGACCGGCCCCGGGAGACGGGCGGCGAGCGGCGCCCAGAGGTCGGCGTTCATCGGCAGTCCGTGCAGCAGGACATGGCCGGGGCGGTGCCGGTCTCCGATCACCCAGGTCCTGCTGCCCGCCACGGATTCGAAGCCGTACGCGCTGTGCCAGGGCCTCGCGGAGCCGAAGCGGGCGGCCACCAGCTCGTCGGACCACGCGCGCAACGCGTCGGCGACCGGGGGCATTTCCAGTCCCGCGGTCGCGGCGAAGGCCCGGGCGGAAGCCGTCGGGTAGCGGTCGGTCGACAGGAACGACAGCGTCTCGGGATCGGCACCGGTGAGCTTGCGCGGCAGGTGCCGCAGAAGGCCGACGGGGACGGTCCTGCGAGGTGCCCGTACGCCCGTGTGGCGGGCGATCGTTCCGATCAGCTCGGGGAGGAGGGGAGTGGAGTCGTCGAGCACCCAATAGTGCTCACCCCGGGGCGAGGTGGGGATCTCGGCCAGGAACCGTACGAGGTGGTCGACCGTGGTGACCGGCACGAAGGTGTCGGGCCCGCCGGGTGAGGCGGGCAGGCGCCCGTTCCACAGATTCTCGACGAGCGTGGCCAGACCGATGTACTGACCGGGCCCGATCACGGTGGCGGGATTGGCGATGGTCAGCGGAATCCCCAACTCATCGGCCCGGGCCCGCACCGCGATGTCACCCTCGGTCTTCGATGCCTCGTACGCTCCCAGCGCGGAGTAGTCGGGACGGCCGTCGGAGGCGCTCACCCGGTAGCCGCTGATGTGTACCAGTCTCCGCAACCGGGGCAGAGCGGCGGCCCATTCGAGGACGTTGAGCGCCCCGGTGACGTTGGTCGCCCGGGCTTCCGGCGCATCGAGGCCGAAGGCGAAGCGACCGGCGGCGTTGTAGACGTCGCTCACCTCGGGCAGTCCGGACAGCGGTCGGGTGATATCGGCAGCGACGATTTCGAGCCCGCCGGTGTCAACTCCCTGAGTGGCCAGCCAAGGAGTCAGAGTGTCGTTACGGACGGCCGCGGCCACCCGCTGACCCCGGGTGAGCAGTTCCGCGACGAGGGAGCGGCCGATGAAGCCGGTCGCGCCGAAGACAATCGCATCCATGAGACTCCCTAATGGATCGGTCTACATATTTTTTGGCCGTTGAAGAGGCCCGCGTGATTCCGCGGGCCGTATCAGCTCAACAGGACGCCGACCTGGCGGGCGACGCGTTCCAGTGGCTCCCTGCTGCGGTGCGCCCGGGCCAGCAGAAGCGCCCCCTCCACCAGGGCCAGGATCGTGACCGCGAGGTCGTCGGCGTCGGGACGGTCCGTCAGTTGTTCGCGCAGGGCGGCCTCCCAGGAGGTGTAGACCTCGGAGCATGCCTCCTGCAGAGGATCGTTGACGGCGGCCGTTTCCAGCGCGACGGTGGCCACGGGGCATCCTTTGCGCCAGCCGGACTCCTCCAGCCGGTCACCCAGGTATCGCAGCACCCCGTTGACGAGGTCGGTCACCGACGGGCCGGGGTCGGCCAGGTCGCCCAGGGCGACCCCGATCGACTGTCCGGCTCGCCGGACGGACTCGCCGACCAACTGGTCCTTGCCGCCGGGGAAGTGGAAGTAGAGCGAACCGCGGGGCGCGCCACTGGTCGCGATCACTTGGTTGAGTCCGGCGCCGTAGTAGCCCCCGGTCTCGATCAGCTCCTGCGTCGCAGCCAGCAGTCTGTCCCGTGTCTCGGTGCCCTTCTGTCCCATGGCGCCAAACTAGACCGATCTACATATTAGTTCAAGGGGTTGGGGCGTCCAGGCCGACCGGGCGCGCCACCCGTCGGCCGCAGTCGTCGGCGGCGCGATTGTCGGAGGAGGGTGGGAGACTCCCCGGCATGATCGAATCAGAGTCGAAGGCGGACCTGCTCCACTACTTGCAGGCCGCCCGTGATGCCCTGCTGTGGAAGCTCGACGGCCTCGCCGAGTACGACATCCGTCGTCCGCTGACGCCGACCGGCACGAATCTGCTGGGCCTGGTCAAGCACCTGACCGGAGTGGAACTGGGCTACTTCGGGGACACGTTCGGGCGCCCCTTCTTCGATGAGCCGCCGTCCTGGTACGGCGAGGGCGCCGAACCGGGGGCGGACATGTGGGCCACCCCGGACGAGTCCCGCGACATGGTCGTGGGGCTGTACCGCCGGGCCTGGGAGCACGCGGACACCACGATCGCCACGCTCGGTCTCGACGCGATCGGCCGAGTCCCGTGGTGGCCGGAGGGGCGGAGCGGTGTGACGCTGCATCACGTGCTGGTGCGCGTGCTCGGTGACACCCAACGGCACGCCGGGCACGCCGACATCGTCAGGGAGCTCATCGACGGGGCCGTCGGCATGGCGAAGGGGAACGACAGCATGCCGCCCGGTGATCAGGTGTCGTGGGAGAGCTACCGCGGTCGGCTGGAGCGCGCCGCGCGGGACGCCGGTCGCAACTGATCTCGGCCACTGGCTGCGCCGGTGCGGTGGCATCGGACTGCCGCCCGACGGGGTCGGCTCGCTCCTCCGTGTTGGCTGAGCCTTCATCACCTCGACATCAGGTGGCGCTCGGTCCGTGTGTCGCGGGATTCAGCATGGTTGCGATGGGCATGTCAATCGTAGCCGCGTGACCCCCGCCACGCGTCGACCAGGAGGCAGCAGTGAAGAGCAGAGCACGAGTCCGCAGGGTGTCGCTCGTAGTGGGCAGCGCCCTGGCCATGGTCATCGCGTCCTCCGGGAGCGCGTACGCCGCCCCGCCCGGTGCTTTGCCCCTCAACGCCGACGGGATGGAGCAGTCGTTCCAGCCTGCTTACGACTACGACACGGACGGCTGCTACCCCACGCCGGCCATCGGGCCGGACGGGACCATAGCCCCCGGCCTCAACACCACCGGGGCCGTCAACGGAAGTTGCCGTGACGCCTCGGACCTGGACAACACCAACGGGTACGCCCGCTACAAGTGCAACAACGGCTGGTGCGCGATCATCTACGGGCTCTACTTCGAGAAGGACCAGGCCGTGGCCGGCAGCGGGCTCGGCGGGCACCGGCATGACTGGGAGCACGTCGTGGTGTGGGTGCAGAACAACGAGGCCCGCTACGTATCCACCTCCGCGCACGGCAACTTCGACGTCTACGGCCGCGATCAGATCCGGTGGGACGGAACGCATCCCAAGATCGTGTACCACAAGGACGGCGTGAGCACCCACTGCTTCCGCCCCGCGAACTCCAACGACGAGCCGCCCGAGAACCACTACCACGGATGGCAGTTCCCCAAGCTCGTCGGCTGGAACGGCTACCCGGCCGGTCTGCGGGACAAGCTGACCCAGGCCGACTTCGGAAGCGCCGTCTTCGGCCTCAAGGACGGCAACTTCAACAATCACCTGGAGAAGGCCAAGCCGGCCGGCATCCCGTTCGACCCGAACGCCTGACGATCCGGTTGGTGCCGGGAGGCGGGTGTGCGGCCGGGAAGTCCGCGCGCCCGCTTCGCCCGCCCTCCGGCCCGGCGAGTTTTGCCGGGTGATGTCCTCGTCATCCGTTTCGCGTACGCCGGATCCACGCCCGCATGAAGGCTGTTCACGGGCCGGAGCGTGCGCGATGTCTTGACGTGCCCCTGGCGTGATGGCTTTATGGGAGCGCTCCCACCTTTCTGGCTGATGTTTTCTGGCGCTCATCCTCTGGAGTCGTAGTGAGAACAACTGGAAGTACGAAACGTAAGAGCCCGGTCGCTGTCCTGCTGACCGCTCTGGCTGCCTTACTCGGGCTTGTCGTTGTCGGGATCCCGGGCCCGGCCGCCGCCCAGGCCCGGGCGCAGGCCAACGAGGCCGGCGCTCTCGCCACGGGCCTCCATATCAGCGACGGCCGTCTGCTCGAGGCCAACGGCAACGACTTCGTCATGCGCGGCGTCAATCACGCCCACACCTGGTACCCCGGCGAGACGCAGTCGCTGGCCGACATCAAGGCCACGGGTGCCAACACGGTCCGCGTGGTCCTCTCCGACGGACACCGCTGGAGCAAGAACAGCCCGGAGGACGTTGCGAGCATCGTCGGCCAGTGCAAGGCGAACCGGCTGATCTGCGTGCTGGAGGTGCACGACACCACCGGTTACGGCGAGGACGCCGCGGCCGGAACGCTCGACCACGCCGCCGATTACTGGATCGGCCTGAAGAGCGTGCTCACCGGTGAAGAGAACTACGTCATCATCAACATCGGCAACGAGCCCTGGGGCAACACCAACCCCGAGGGCTGGACGGCGCCCACCACCTCGGCCGTCAAGAAGCTGCGCAGCGCCGGGTTCGAGCACACGATCATGGTGGACGCGCCGAACTGGGGCCAGGACTGGCAGGGCGTCATGCGTGCCAACGCCCAGACCGTCTACGACGCCGACCCGACCGGCAACCTGATCTTCTCGATCCACATGTACAGCGTCTACAACACCGCGGACAAGGTCACCGACTACCTGAACGCGTTCGTGAACGCCGGCCTGCCGATCCTGATCGGTGAGTTCGGGGGCCCCGCCGACCAGTACGGCGACCCGGACGAGAACACCATGATGGCCACCGCCCAGCAGCTCAAGCTCGGCTACCTGGCCTGGTCCTGGAGCGGCAACACCGACCCGATCCTCGACCTGACGATCGACTTCGACCCCACCCGGCTCAGCTCCTGGGGCGAGCGGATCTTCAACGGCGTGAACGGCATCGCCCAGACATCCCGGGAAGCCACCGTCTTCGGTGGCGGCGAACCGGGCGACACCCAGGCACCGGGAGCCCCCGGCACCCCGAGCGCCTCGGCCGTCACGGCCACCTCCGCCACCCTCAGCTGGACGGCCGCCACCGACAACGTCGGCGTCGCGGGCTACGACGTCGTCCGCGTCAGCGGCGGATCCGAGACCACGGTCGCCGCCTCCGCGACCAACAGCGTCACGGTGAGCGGCCTCACCGCCGAGACGGCGTACACCTTTGCCGTCTACGCCCGCGACGCGGCCGGGAACCGCTCGGCCCGCTCGGCGACGGTGGCCCTCGTCACCGACGAGGGCACCGGCACACCCGGGGCCGGCTGCTCCGTCGGCTACCGAGTGGTCGGTGACTGGCCCGGCGGCTTCCAGGGCGAGATCGTCATCCGCAACACCGCCACCACCGCGATCAACGGCTGGACGCTGGCCTTCTCCTTCGCCGACGGCCAGACCGTGAGCCACGCCTGGGGCGGGTCCTTCACGCAGAACGGCGGCTCGGTGAGTGTGGTCCCCGCCTCGTACACGTCCGCCATACCCGCCGGCGGCTCGGTCACGGTCGGCTTCAACGCTGCCCGAGGCACGACCAACACCGCCGCGACCGGGTTCAAGCTCAGCGGGACCGCCTGCGCCACCGCTTGACCCGGCGTCCTGACCATCGGCCGGCCGGCGTGGGCACTCTGCTCACGCCGGCCGGTGAGCGGTGGCGGGCAAGGCTGCGGACACACCTCTCACGGGACGTGATCCGCCGACGTGCCGCGCAAGGTTCTGCCCCCGGCAGCACCCACCTCAGCCGGGCGACGGTCCTGGTCCGCTCTCCGTGAGCAGTTTCGCCAGGTGGTCGGCGAATTCGGTGAGCCGGTCCAGTCGCGGCCCGCTGCGGGCCCTGCGGAATCCGTGGCGCCGACCCCAGAACGCGGCCTGGACGGCATGGAATTGAGCCCATCGCCGGACGCGTTCGCGATCGAGTTCCGCGGCTTCGGCGAAGACGTCCAGGGCGCGGTGGACGGCCCGTCGCAGGTCGTCCGCTCCGAGCATCGTCAGTGCGCGCGACTTGAGCAGCGTGCCGCCGTCGTATGCGGGATCTCCCGCGTACCCCTTGGGATCGACCGCCAGCCACGGCTCACGGTCGGCGCGCAGGATGTTCCCGCCGTGCAGGTCGCCGTGGACGAGGGTGTCGGGCTGGACCCGGCCCAGTTCCCGGACGGTCGCCACTGCCGCGTCCACCACGTGGGGCGACAGCGTGTGCGTCAGCTCCTCGGCATCCTTGCGCAGCCCCTCCTCCCAGGATTCGGCCTGCTCACGCAGCCGGGGCAGGCCGGGTGGCGCGGGGATCGCCAGCCGCCGGCTGATCCTTCCGGCGACGGTCACCACCTCGTCGCCGTCCTCGACCTCTGCGAGGGTCGATGCCCGGACCCTCTCCAGCAGCATGGCGAAGGACTCGTCATGCCGTTCGTGCAGCAGTACGGCCCCGCGCCCGCCCCACGCCGCGAAGGCGTCCGGCTCGTGGACGTTGCCGGGGTGAGGGAAGGACACCTTCAACACGGCGGTCCCGCCGTCCCGCCGCCGCACGGGAACGATGATCCCGACGCCTCCGTGCATCACCTCGCCGTCCTGCACGCAGTCCCAGCGCGCAAGCAACTCGTCGACGACGGTGGGCAGGACGGCGAGCCACGCCGCTCCGGGTTCTCCCTCACGCGCGATGGTGCTCCGCGCGAACGCCTCTGGTGTCCCGATCATCCAGGCACCCTATGCGTCCCGGCCGGCGCTCGGATCCGGAGTGCCCCGCCCGATCCGGAGTACCCCGCCATGAGTTGGTGACACGCCGGCAGGCCATCGAGCGTGTAGCCCCTGGCCCGCGCGTCCGGCTCGAACTGCAACGGCGATGACCGCTCGGGCGCGGTGAACGTGCGGTATCGCCCGGCCACGAACAGGTAGGTCGGTCGGCGGCAGATCGGTGGAGCCCACAGTAATGGTTCATGTGTTCGAATACGAGGTACTCTCGAGGCATGGCATCGCACCAAGTCCAGGGGTCCCTGTTCGATCAGAGTGAAGACGTACGTCTACGTCCGCTGGACGGGCTGCGCAGGACCGGACTCGGCGACGGCGCCTGGATCGACCTGCTGCCCGGCTGGCTGAGTGGCGCAGACGTCCTGTTCGAACAGCTGGCCACGGATGTTCCCTGGAAGGCCGAGCGGCGGCAGATGTACGAGCGGCTCGTCGACGTCCCGCGCCTGCTCGCCTTCTACCGGTCCGGCGAGCCGCTGCCGCACCCCGTCCTCGACGAAGCGCGCCAGGCGCTTTCCGCGCACTACGCCACTGAGCTCGGTGAACCCTTTACGACAGCCGGACTGTGCCACTACCGCGACGGGCGCGACAGTGTGGCCTGGCACGGCGACCGCATCGGCCGGGGGGCGAGCGAGGACACGATGGTCGCTATCCTGTCCGTGGGGGCGCCCCGCGATCTGCTGCTGCGCCCGCGCGGCGGGGGCGATGTCGTCCGGCGCCCTCTCGGGCACGGCGACCTGATCGTGATGGGCGGTTCCTGCCAGCGGACCTGGGAGCACTCCGTTCCGAAATCCGCGCGGGCCGCGGGTGGGCGTATCAGCATCCAATTCCGGCCCCACGGGGTGCAGTGAACGGGCAGACGACGGGGGCCGGTTGGCCGGCCCTCGAGCTGCCCGCACCGCTCGGTCCCGAAGATCATCATTAGCCGGAGGTGCTGGCGGAGGCGCTTCAGGGGTCGGCTAATCTCACGCACACATGTACGAGGGGGAGGACCCACGTTGCGCAAGAGCAGCAGATTCATCACCGCCGCACTGGTACCCACGCTGACCCTGGGGGTTGTCGGCCTGGGGACCACCGCCACCACGGTCCTGGCGACCGCGTCCGTGGCGGCGGCGGATCAGTCCGGGCCGTGGAGCGTGCCGACGGCATTCACCGACGCGGCGGACATCGCAGAGGTCGTCGACGTACAGACGACGACCGACGGCACCACGGTCGCCGTCTGGTACCGCACGATCGCCACCACCCGGCAGCTGGAGCTGCGGGTCGCGGTCCGTTCCGCCGGGAGCGCCGTGTGGGGACCTGCCCAGGTCCTGGACACCCTGCCCGAGGGACGGGAGAGCGTCTCACTGGTGCCGTCGTCCGATGGTTCGGCCACCGTCACATGGGTGAACGCCACGGAGAGCAGCTCCACCCTCCGCACGGCTACCCTCGCCAAGGGTGCGGCGTCCTGGTCCGCTCCGGTGGGCATCGCGACCGCCGCCGCCATCGGCGAAGTGGCCTTCGCCGGCAGTCCTTCGGGCACGAGCGTGGCCGTGTGGCGCAAGAGCGAGGGACGCAACAGCCTGCTGTACGTCTCCGAGCGCTCGGGCACGAACGGCGCCTGGTCGGCGCCTGCCGTGCTGGTGGCCGCGGACGCGTACTGGCCGCAGGCCGCAGTGGCCGCCGACGGCACGATCACCGTCGCCTGGGCCCACAACGTTGCCGAAGGCACGACGGTGAACACCGTCACCAAGGCGGCCGGCGCCACCGGCTGGGCGGCCCCCAGTGCGGTCTCCGCACCCAACGAAGGCGGTGCCCCGGTGCTGTCCTCGGGGCCTGACGGGACCACTGCCGTGGCGTGGGTGGCGCACCTGGAAGGCGCCGGCGAACCCGACGTCGTCTCGGCGGTCAGGCCCGCCGGCAGCGGCCAGTGGGGTGCGCTCCACACCATCCCGTCCGCGTCCTCCGCCCAGCTCGGGTCCACGCTGGTCGGACCGAACGGTGACGTCACCCTCGTCTGGATCGACTACAGCGACACGTTCGGCGTCCGCACCGCCACCCGCTCGGCGGCGACCGACACCTGGTCCGCGGTCAAGACGCTGTCCAGCGGGTACGTGCCCGAGCAGTTCGACGCGAACATCGGCGCCGACGGCACCGTCCAGGTGGGCTGGGCCCAGGACGACGCGACAGCCGAGGAGGGCTCCCGGGTCTTCTTCACCGCCGCCCGTGACAACGGTGTCTGGACCACGGCCACCCAACTGAGCAAGGCCCCGTCCGGCTACGCGGCCGGCGCCGTCTCGGTGGCTCCCGACGGCAACGCCACCGCCGTCTGGGCCCAGGACGACCAACTGTGGACCGCAGGTACCGGGCTGCCGACCACACCGCCGCCCACCCCGGCTCCCGCCGCACGCCGTGACTACGTCGGCGCCGACGGGTTCCCCGACCTCTACGCGCGGACGTCCACCGGCGGTCTGCTCATCTACAAGGGCAACGCGTCCCAGACCGTCTCCGCGAAGATCGAGGGCGGCACCTGGCCCACCACCTCCACGCTCGTCCCGTTCGGGGACCTCAACGGGGACGGCTGCAACGACACGCTCGTACGCGACAGCGGCGGCCAGATGCACCGCCACACCGCCCAGTGCGGCTTCCCTGTCACTCCCGAGTCCCCTTCCCTGTCCCTGGGCTCGGGCTGGAACGCCTTCGACGGCTTCGCCTACTCCGGAGACTTCAACCGTGACGGCATTCCCGACCTGATCGCCCGCCAGATCTCCTCGGGGGACCTGTACCTGTTCACCGGGACCAAGACCGGCACGCTCACCCGCGTGGGCAGGGTCGGCACCAGTTGGAAGTCCCTGACCATCGTCGGTGCCGGGGACCTCAACGGCGACAAGGTCGGCGACATCCTCGCCCGCACCACCACCGGCGACCTCTACCGCTACTACGGAAGCGGCACCGGAACCATCGGATCCGGCGCCAAGATCGGCTCCGGCTGGGGCGGCATGGCCGACTTCGTCGGCATCGGCGACCTCACCGGTGACGGCAAGGACGACATCCTCGGCCGCACCACGACCGGCGACCTCTACCGCTACGCCGGCAACGGCACCGGCGGCGTCGGGTCCGGCGTCAAGATCGGCACCGGCTGGAAGGCCATCACCAGCGTGAGCTGAGCCTCGCAGGCGCTGCTGGTTCCTGGGGCAGGACAGACCTGCCCCAGGAACCAGCCCGGTGCTGGTACGTGTCCTGCACGACGAAAGCGCCTCCCTTCCGGTGGACCCGCGACGTCCGCGCGGCCGGCACATCCGGGTGCCGGTTGTTCGCGTTACGCCACCGCAGATACGCGTGCAACTCCCTCCCTCGCCCTCCCCGGCGGCCGAACTATGATTCGGCCTCGGGCTTCCAAAATTCTTGGAGAGTACGCATGAGCGATGTGAGCACCGGCACCGGCAAAGTGGTCGTGAACAGGGCGATGTCGCTGGACGGCTTCATCGCCGGTCCCGGCCACGCGATGGACTGGATCGCCGAGTACCTGACTGCGGACGTGTTCCCGGAGGTCATGGCGGCCACGGGCGCCATGCTCGTCGGCCGGGGCACGTACGAGGTAGCCAAGCGGATGGCCGACCAGGACACCACCTACGACGGGGGAGCACAGTTCGTCCTCACCCACGAGCCTCCCGACGAACCGGACCCTACCGTCACGTTCCTCACCTGTGGACTTGAGGAAGCCGTTGCCACGGCACGCAGCGCCGCGGGCGGCAAGAACCTGGAGATCCTCGGTGCCGACGTGGCCGCCCAGTGTCTGCAGCGGGGGCTCGTCGACGAGATCCTGGTGTATGTCCTACCGGTGCTACTCGGCGACGGTGTCCGCTTCTCGCCCCCAAGCCTCGACAGGATCGACCTGGAACCTTTCAGCAACACCCAGTCGGGAGCCGTCACGATGCTCCGGTTCCGCGTGCGAAAGTAGGCGCGGCCCTCAAGCAGCTGGTGCCGTGACCGCAAAGGTTCACCGGCTTGGGGCGTGTATCTTCCTTTGAACCGTCGCCCCCGCCGGCCGTACCTGCCCCGCTGATCCGACCTCGCGGGAACCGAGGCCGCCCCGCCGCCCCACGCACGCCCTCCTGGCGGGCTGCTTCCACCACCCGGGCCCGGTCGGCAGCTGTCTCGCCAGTAGCCTTGCGAAATGACCATGCACAAGACCGTCGGCGCGAGCGTCGACGCGATGATCGAGGACCTCAGGACACTCGTCGAGATCGAGTCGCCATCGCGCGATGTCGACGCCCTGCGGGCATCGGCCAAAGCTGTCGCCGCGGTCCTCGAGAGCCGCCTCGGTGGCCATGCCGTCCTTGTCGAGAGCGTGGCGGGGCCGCACGTCCACTGGTCGGCCGGCGGCGATCCGAGGGTCCTGATCCTCGGTCACCACGACACCGTGTTCCCGCTCGGCACCCTTGAGCGCCGCCCGTTCGCGGTCCAGGACGGGCATGCGACCGGGCCCGGGGTCTTTGACATGCTCGGCGGCCTGGTGCAGGCCGTTCACGGCGTGGCGACGCTCGACGACAGGTCAGGCGTCGAGATCCTGGTGACCGCCGACGAAGAGGTCGGCTCCCTCTCCTCCCGATCCCTCATCGAGGAACGAGCCCTGGCTTGCGGCGCTGTCCTGGTCGTCGAAGGCGCCGCCGACGGGGGAGGCCTGAAGACCGGCCGCAAGGGCTGCGGAACGTTCCAGGTCTCCGTCACGGGCCGGGCGTCGCACGCAGGTCTTGAGCCCGCAGCCGGAGTCAACGCCCTGATCGAGGCAGCACACCAGGTGCTGGACATCGCGGCGCTCGGCCGACCCGAAATCGGCACGACCGTGACGCCGACCGTCGCCTCCGCAGGGACCCTCGACAACGTCGTTCCCGCAGAGGCGACCGTCATCGTCGACGTACGGGTCGAGTCGGCCGACGAGAAGGAACGCATCGAATCCGCGTTCGCAGCACTGGCTCCGCATCTCGACGAGGCGGAGATCTCGGTTCAGGGGGCTGTCGGCCGACCCCCGATGCCCGAGTCGACATCGACCGAGCTCTTCGCCGTGGCGCAGCGGCTCCTTCCCGGCATCGAAGGCAAGTCGGTCGGCGGCGGAAGCGACGGCAACTTCACCGCCGCACTGGGGGTACCGACACTCGACGGCCTCGGTGCAGTCGGGGGCGGTGCCCACGCGGACCACGAGTACCTGGTGATCGACGCCATGACGGAGAGGGCGAACCTGATTGCCGGACTGGTGCACGCGATTCAGAACGCGTAGGAGAACGGGGAGAGGGGACGCGCGCCCTCGCGAACGAGCACGCAGGATCGCCTTCTGCCGTTGCCTTCTCCGGCGAGTCTCCCGTACCGCAGTAACAGGGCCTCCCCGTAACCGGCACGCACCCCGATGCGCGGGGGTTCGCGGCGCGCTCCTCGAACTTGACGACGGAGTCCGGGCAGTCTTCGGCGAGTTCGAGGAGCGCGGTGAGAAAATGAGAGCGCTCGGGGGAGGGGCCCCGGACAATGATCGTCATGACGCTCCTGCACTCCAACCCACTCTTCACCCGGCTCGCCGATGCCGAACGGATCCTTGTCGCGGGTGCGGGCGGGGGTTTCGACATCTACTCCGGCCTGCCATTGGCTCTCTCCCTCCTGCATCAAGGCAAGCAGGTGTATCTTGCGAACCTTTCATTCAGTGCACTGGCCGGTCTCCCGCTCGAAGACTGGGTCGTTCCTGATCTGGCCGCTGTCACCCCCGACTCCGGTTTGCACCAGAGCTATTTCCCGGAACGGACCCTCTCCCAGTGGCTGCGTCAGCACGGCTACCCCTCCACCGTGTACGCCTTCCCCCAGACCGGGGTACGCCCTCTGCGTGCCGCCTACGAGGCGCTGATCGCGTTGCACGGTGTCGACGCTGTGGTGTTGGTGGACGGCGGCACCGACATTCTGATGCGCGGTGACGAAGCCGGGCTCGGGACTCCGGAGGAGGACCTGACGAGCGTGGCGGCGCTGGCCGCCCTGAACGAGATACCGACAAGGCTCGTCGTGTCGGTCGGCTTCGGTGTGGACGCCTACCACGGGGTGAATCACGTGCAGGTATTGGAGAACATCGCCGCTTTGGACCGCGACGGTGCGTACCTCGGCGCGTTTTCGATACCGCGCGCCACGCGTGAGGGCGCCCTCTATCTCGACGCGGTGGCGCACGCTCAGCACCACACCCCGGAGCATCCCAGTATCGTGAACGGTTCCATCGCGGCAGCCGTGCGGGGCTCGTTCGGCGATGTCCGGTTCACTGACCGCACCCGGGGCAGCGAGTTGTTCGTGAACCCGCTGATGTCCCTGTACTTCGCCTTCGACCTCCAGGGCCTGGCTGACCGCTGCCTCTACCTGGATCGCATCGAGGACACGCACCTGATGCGCCAAGTCCACTCGCGGATTGCTGAGTTCCGAGAGTCCGTAGTGACTCGCCCGCCCCGCCGCTTCCCGCACTGAGGGCTGTCCCACAGCTGCCGGCCACCGATGAAGGGGTCCAGGCGGCCTCTTCGCCAGGTTGCGCCCACACCCGGGCGGTGCCTGCAACGCAGCGAAACCACTGGTGCCGGCGGACTGGTTCGGACAAGCTGCGGCACATGAACTGGATGCCTCTGATCTCCACACTGGCCGGCGCCGTCATCGGCATCTCGGCCACTCTGATCGCGGATCGTAATCGGTGGCGGCGGGAGGAAGCCAGGCACGCGCTGGATGTACGGCGCGAGGTGTACAGCGAGTTCGTTTCCGCCCTCAAAACCGCAGGTGAAGAGATACGCGCCGTTGCCTTGGGTGATCACATGTCCGACTCGGCGCGTGATGCCGCCGTGCGGGAAGCCTTCCGTGGCACCGGGATCTACACAGCAAGTGAGCGCCTCTGGCTCGTGGGTCCGCCCCAGGTCGTGGCGGCAGGGAACGAGGCGTTTCACAGCTGGCGCGCAGTACGTGACGCCTACGCCCAGGGGATGGCGGTCGGATCCGCCGAGGAAGCACCCCTGATAGCGCAGCGGCGCACGGCCATGGCTCAGATGCGTCATCGCATGCGTGAGGATCTGGGCATCGGGCCGCTCGCGATTGAGTGACCCCCGGGTGGCGGGGCTACCGAGATGCTAGACGCGTCGGGGGCGCCTGTCCGGGCAGGCGGCCCAGCACGGACCGGAACCTCTCCCGCCCTGCCGTGACGCTCGCGTCCCACAGACCTGAGGCGTCACCGCTCAGCGAGAACGACTGGAGCCGTTGCTCCTCCGCGAGATGGCCGGCACCCGCCACGTTCTGGTCCAGCATCCCCATCGCGGTGAGCGCCACATGGCCGCAGGACACCGCGTCATCAGCGCTTCCCGACCCGTGGGCCGGCAAGGCGTACCGAAGGCAGAGGGCAGCGAAGAAGGCGTAGGTGTCGGCGACATCAGTGATCCCCTCCTCGTTCGGCTGAAGCTCCGGGAACCGTTCCAGCAGGCGTACGCGCTCGGCGGCGTCGGCGAGCGGCCGGTCGGCGCACCAGAGATCCCGCACGGACTCCGCAAAGAAGTCCAGGTCGGCTTCCCGCCCTGGCGCGTCCGCCCGCAGGCCCACGAACAGTGGCGCCATGCGTTCTGCGCAGGTGGAGACGTACAGGCGAATTGCCTCGCTGCCTCCGTCACGAAGCGCCTTCGCGACGGCCTCCTCCACCAAGGTCTGCACGTCTCACCCTCATCCCGTTCGAACAGGGCGACAGGCTACACAGCGGCCCAACGACCACAGCTTGGGTGAGGGCCCTGAGGTGCCTGGACAGGCCCATACCCCGGGCTGAGCCCGCGCCGCCTCGGAAGGCTGGTGGCCGCCATGCGCTGCGAAGGCGCGGACCGGTCCCCAGGGTCGGCAGTGAACATGATGAGGGCCCGACATTCCGCACGAGGTGCCTGCGGTTCACCTCGGCGGGTCTTCGCCCGTGAGGCCGTCGACGGATTCGCGGATGAGGTCGGCGTGACCCGCGTGGCGGGCGTACTCCTCGATGAGGTCCAGGAGGATACGACGGAGATTGGGGCGTTCGCCGCTACGGGTGGTGTAGGCACCGAGCTGGTCCAGGCCGCCCGCGCCGAGTGCCTTGTCGACGATTGCACGGGAGCGGGCTACTGATTCCTGCCAGAGAGCGAGCAGCCGCTCGGGAGTGTCCTCGGCAGCGGAGCGGTAGTCCCAGTCGGGGGTACTTTCCCAGTCGACGGTGTCCCAGGGAGGACCGGCGGCGGATGCGAGCCACAATCGGGCGAAGTGGCTGTCCTCCACGTGCGCCAGGTGTTTGAGCAGGCCGCCGAGAGTGATGGTCGATGCGCCGACCGTGGCTTGAAGGCCTGAAGTATCCAGGCCGGAGCACTTCCAGGCCAGCGTTGCCCGCTGGCGTTCAAGGGCGCCGAGGATCGCCTCTGCCTCGGTTCCGGCAAGTGGAGGTTCCGGCCATGCTTCGGCTGATATCCCAGTCATGGTCGCAGACCTTAGCGAACGGGAGCTGATTCCCTGAGTGCCTGCGGACCGCCTTCGCGGGCCCGTGGCCGGTGGAGACGGTCCGCCGCAGGTCAGTTCCGAGACGTTTCCTGGACGATGCGGGCGATGATGGCAGCGGCCTGTTCCGGGTGTTGGGCCAGCCATGTGCCCAGGTGCTCCCGGACCGCTTGCTCGACGCAGTCGTGCACGGTGGCTCCGCCGCCAAGCCTGGCGCGGGTGGCGCCCTGGTATTCGGGACTGTCCAGTTTCACTGAGACCACCGCTGTCAGGCCCCTGCTGATTCGGTCGGTGGTGAGGTCGGGATCCGACATCTTCACCAGCCTTCGCTGACGCGCGTGTGTGTTGACGGCAGCCGTCACCCCGGTGCGGAAACCGTCCGCGTGCGTGCCGCCCTCAAGGGTGGGCACACTGTTGGCGAAGGAACGGACCTCTTCGTCACGCCGACCGCACCAGCTCAGGGCCACCTCCACGGTTCCCGCCATCCGCGCATCCTCCCGCTCGAAGGCGATGATGTCCGGGGCAACCTGCGCTCCGGTTTCGGCGTCGAGGAAGGCTACGAAATCCCTTGGTCCGTCGGGGTACTGAAAGCGCACCGACCGGACTCCGCCCGGTGGGCGTTCGTCGGTCAGTGAGATGCTCAGGCCCCGGTTCAACAGGGCCACCTCCCGGAAGCGCTTGGCCAGCACGCCGAATGAGCAGTCGGTCGTGTCGAAGATGTCGGCGTCGGGCCAGAAGGCGATGGAGGTCCCGCTGCCGGTCGCCGGTCCCGTGGCTGCGGGCGGGGCGACAGCGGCGCCGCGCGAGTACTCCTGGATCCAGAGTGTCTGCCCGCGCCGCACCTCGGCCGTGAGGCGGCGCGACAGGGCATTGGTGACACATGGGCCCATGCCGCAGACGCTCCAACTCACCCTGTGGCGGTCGCCAGGCCCGGCCCCGGGCTGCGTGCGGGTCAGGAGGGTTTCGAGGCAGGCGTTGCTGGTGTCCCCGGCCGCTTCGACGGGGACACCTGGACCGTCGTCGGTGACACGGACGCCGCCGTCGCGCATGAGGGTGACGTCGACACAGCCGCCTCCGTCGGCCAGTACGTCGTTCACCGACCTCCCGATGACTTCGAACAACACCTGGTGCAGGCCGCGGATGCCGGTCGAGCCGACGTACATCCCCGGCCTCTTCCGAATGGCCTCACGTCCCTCCAGCACTGTGATGTTCGTGGCGTCGTATCCGCTGGCATTCTCACTCACGGAGTCCCCCTCCTCTGGTGCCCGGCAGGACTCTCCACGCTACGTGAATCTTCGAAAAACACCAGGTCAGAGCAAGTTTACTGAGGGTTGGGGCAGGGGTGTGAGAGCCCGCCCCCAAGCAGTTGACCGGAGACGTCGCGGGCGGCCTCCGAAGTGCACCAGGGGCCCCGCCGAGGCTGTGGGCGACCCTGCTCCGGGCCGAGCCGAGGTCTCCAATTCCTGGGCGTCCAGCCACCATCGACAGCGTCCCGCCGAGGCTTCGACATGGAGCGTGCGGGCGCCCGAGGCCGGCTGACCGGCAGGCGAACGGGATGATGCCGTCATGCGCTTTCCTCGTTCCTCGGACCCCGAACTGCTCGACGTCATCAATCGCTACGTCAATCCCACGATCAACGGCACCGGGCGCTACCTCCGTCTGCTCCACGGCAACTTCCTGCACGACGACGAGAGCGAACGCGCACCCTTCCTGCAGTCCCTGCGTGCAGCCGCCCGGGCGATCACCGACGAGGAACTCGAGATCCTCTTGGAGAGCGAGTGGCGCTCCCGCCTCACGGCTGCCTGGCTGATCGGCGTGAGCCGCCGTGAGCACTTCCGAGATGTGCTCGGGGACATGCTTCTGGCCAGCCAGTTGTGCTTCTCCGGTCAGGGCTACTGCTTCGCTCTCGCACGCTTCGGCACGGAGGAAGACGCCCTGTACCTGGCCGCCTACCTGGAACGCTATCTCCAGCGGCCTGACTGCCAGTACGACCAGCACTGGGCCATCAGCGCGCTCCTCCACATCGACAGCCGGGCCGGAACCGAATACGCCACCCGCTTCCTCACCCCAGGAGGCATGTGGCAACAGTGGAGCGAAGCTCAGTTCAAGCCCTCTGTGCCGAGCCGGTTCATCGATGAGCTGTGCGCATGGGCGGACTCGCCCAGGTAGGTGTCAAAGGTACGTTCCGTTGTACGCCGACACGAGCAACTGAACGTGCACGTGCTGTGCGGCTTTCTGCGGTCGCCATCGCCCGGCTGATCCGCCGCCAGTCCCGTCGCGTACGCACGGCAACCCCTCACGTCCCGGGAGGGGTTGCTGCGGGCACCCGCAACTCCACACTGTGGGCCAACGGATCTGCGCCCCCACTTTCCCAATTACTTGCCCCACCAGGTATCTTGCATCGCATGGAACCAGGTGATTCGGCCAGGCAGGCCCGGGCGGCCGCCCAGCTGCGCAAGGGTGTCCTGGAGTACTGCGTACTCGCTCTGATGAGGGACCGCCCCCGCTACGGCGTGGAACTCCTCCACGCGCTGCAGGACTCCGGTGCCCTGGCCACCAGCCAGGGCACGGTCTATCCGCTGCTCTCCCGGCTCCGCCGCGACGACCTGGTCACCACCACCTGGCAGGAGTCCGCATCCGGACCACCCCGCCGCTACTACGCGCTCACCGACAGCGGCCGGGCCGCACTCGACGAGTTCACCCGCGTCTGGCCCGGCTTCCGCGACGCCGTCGACGCCTTTCTGACCACACCGCACCCCTCCACCGGAGAACCCGAATGAAGACCTCTGCCGACCCCGTACGCGACTACCTCTCCGCCGTCGAGCGCGAAGCCTCCGCGCTCCCTGCCGACCGTCGCCAGGAACTCCTCGCCGACCTTGCCGAGCACATCGAGGTGACGCGCGCCGAACGCCCCGACGCTCCCATCGGCGAGGTCCTGGCGGAGCTGGGAGACCCCCGCACGATCGCGGCGACTGCGCTGGCCGAGGCGGGGAACGGGGCCGCCGGGGAATCGGCCCGGGTCGGCGTCGGTACGCCTGCCCGGCGTGGCAAGGTGCACCCCCTGGTCCCGCTCCTGATGCTCACCCTCTCGCTGCCCTTCATGATGGTCTTCCCCGACCTCCCTGGGCCGGTGGTCGGCGTCCTGTTCCGCATCACTGGCGCGGTACTTCTGTGTACCTCGGTGCACTGGACCGCCGTCCAGAAGACCACAGGCGTATTGCTTGCCGCCGTCGTGCCGAGTGCCCTCATAGTCACCTGGAACCTGTCCAACGGTGGACCCTCGGGCGACGGTCCAGCCCTCCTGGCCAACCTGGCGATGGTCGTTCTGCTGGCCGGCACGGCAGCATGGCTCTGGCGGGTCCGCCGCGCCTGAGACGTCGCTTCCGATCTGATGACTTGTCATGAGCCTTCGAAAGAGGACCGGTGCGGTGACGGAGGCAGCCGGTCGGGCGGGTGGCCATCACAGGTGAGGAACCTGCGCCCAACTGAGTAGCGGCACATCGAGGGGGCTCCCCGCAGTGGGCGGGGAGTCGCTCGATCCGTGGTTCATCTCCTACGCTCGCAGTTTGTGTTTGCTGGAGGCGGAGCCGCGTGTGGTTCTGGCTCCAGCCAAAGCGAAGCTGCCCAGACGCTCGGCGTCGGCGTGGACGAGAGGGCGGAATACGACCTCCGAACCGCCACTCAATCTCAGCCGGTGCGTCAGGATCAGCGGGTCGTCGGCGATCTCCGTCAGCGTGAGCAACTCAGTAACTCCCAACTGCTCAGACTTCGATGAACAGTGTGCCGACTTCCAACCTCTCGGTAAACGGGGCGCAGTATTCGATCCCGGCCGGTCCTGCCTCGGGCCACTATGATCCGGGCGTGGCGATCACCTATGAGTGGCGGGGCGATTTCGATGACTCATCCCTCGACGAGTTGCACGCCGACGGCTTCGGCTCCCCGGTCACTCGGACCGACTGGCGAGCACGACTTGAGCGCCACAGCCTCGGCTGGGTCTGCGCGTGGGAAGAGGGCTCTCTGATCGGATTCGTCAACGTTGTCTGGGACGGCGGAGCACACGCCTTCATTCTGGACACGGTGGTCGCCCGGCACCTTCGGTCGAGAGGGGTTGGCGCCGCGCTTGTCGCAGCTGCGGCCAACGAGGCCCGGGCCGCGAAGTGCGAGTGGCTTCATGTCGACTTCGAGGAGCACCTGCGTTCCTTCTATGTCGATGCCTGTGGCTTCCGGGAGACACCAGCAGGGCTGATCGCTCTCTGAACACGAAGCCCTCGTCCTGGTGCACTCCGCTGCAGCCATCCTGCTAACCCTCGCCCTGTCCGTCCCGCTCCTGGGCGCCGCACCCGCCGCGTCCGCCCAGAGCGCGCAGACTCCCTCCCAAGTTCCGTACACGAGCGGGTTGGCCCTGCCGCTTCCCACCGGTCCGTACACGGTGGGCCGCCACGCCCTGCACTTGGTCGACAGGCACCGCACTGACCCGTGGGTCCCGACGGCGGGAAACCGGAAGCTGATGGCGTCGGTGTCCTACCCGGCGCGCGGGACGAGCGGTTCCCCAGCGGCATACACGACCGCTGACGAGGCACAGCTCCTCCTGGAGGCCAGAGGGCTCGGCGGCGTGGTGCCGGCCGCAACGGTCGCAGAGGCGCGTACTCATGCTCAGGAACGTGTACGCCCTGCGCCGGGGTGATACTCGATGCCGCGCACCACACTCACAGCGGTCGCCGACGATCTCGCGAGTCGCGGCTATGTCGTTGCCTCCGTGGACCACGCGTACGAATCCGTTGGTACGGCCTTTCCTGGGGGCCGAATGCTGACCTGTGCGGTCTGCGAGCAGGTCAGCACGTCCCAGGAAAGGCAGCCGTCGTGCGCGGCCGGGCCAAGGATCTGACTGGTCAGCTGGGTCTGTCGGACCCCACCGCGCCGCTCTCCGGAGAACGCGGCTGGTACATAATCCGCGACTATGCGGCAGCCTTCTTCGACCTTCACCTGCGGGCATACCGCAGCCGATCCTCGATGGGCCCGTGGCCGCGCATCCTGAAGTTGTACTCCGGCAGGGGTGAGGTGGCTGACAAGGCGGCCCGTCTCAGTGAACTGTGAGCGATCTCAGGTTAGTTCGACCGGTGCCGGGCCGAGTAGGCAGTGCAGGCCCGGCTCGATGTCCGGGGCGCTGATCGAGCCGTAACCGAAGACGAGGCCCGGGCGCGCGGAGCGGTTCGCGGCGACCTCCGCCAGGGTGTGGACCGCCACGCCGGATGCCCGGGCCCGGACAGCCCGGTCCGCGAGGGCGTCGGGCTCGGCGAGATGGCCTTGGGCGAATGTGGTCACGTGCAGTCCCGCGGCAGACGGCACCAGCTCGGCCAGGTCCGCGAAGTGGCGGGTGAGCGCGCGGGTGATGGCTTGGTGTCGGGTCGCGTACGTGTGCTGCATCCGGCGGATGTGCCGGGCGAGCAACCCGTCGTCGACGAAGCGGGCGAGCGCTGCCTGCGTGGGGACCGCTGTGTGCCAGTCGGCGGTGTACTTGGCGGTGCGCAGCGCTGTACGCAGCGGGGCGGGCGCCACCAGGAAGCCGACGCGCAGGGAGGGCAGCATCACCTTCGAGAACGACCCCACGTAGATGACGTGTCCGTCCCGGTCCAGACTCTGCAGCGTCTCGACCGGCCGCCCGCCGAACCGGAATTCGCTGTCGTAGTCGTCCTCGATCACGGCCGCGCCGTGCCGCCGCGCCCATCGCAGCAGCGCCGTTCTGCGCCGCAGGGACATCGGCATGCCGAGCGGGAACTGGTGGGCGGGGGTGACGTACACGGCGCGGGTGCCCGGCGGGATGGCGTCCACCAGCAGGCCCTCGGCGTCCACCGGTACGCCTGTGACCTCGGCGCCCTGCGCCAGGAACGCCAGCCGGGCCGGTGGGTAGCCGGGCTCTTCGACGGCCACCCGGTCGCCCGGTTCGAGCAGCACCCGCCCGATGAGGTCCAGGGCCTGCTGCGTGCCGGTGGTCACCAGCACATCGTCCGGGCCGGCCCGCACGCCGCGAGAGAGCCCGATGTGCCGGGCGAGTGCGGCCCGCAGTCCGGCGTGGCCGGCCGGATCGCCGTATCCGACCGCCCCCGCTGCCGAAGGGCGTAGTTCCCGGGCGATCAGGGGACGCCAGGCGTCGTACGGGAAGAGCCGGGCGTCCGGCAGGCCGACCCGGAAGTCATGGGCCGCCGTGGTCGGCCCGGTGGTCTTCGGGGCTGCCCATGGGGACAAGCCCGCCCACAGGGCGCGCGGGCGCAGTCCCGAGCCGGTGGTGTCGGTGGCGGTCGCGGCCTCGCGCGTGGGCAGGCCCGTCGTACGCACATAGGTTCCGGAGCCAACTCTGCTGTCCGCGTAGCCCTCGGCGACGATCCGTTCGTAGGCGACGCCGACGGTGTTGCGGGCCACCGCCAGGCGGCGGGCCAACTCCCGGGTCGGGGGCAGCGGATCGCCGGGCCGTAGCAGCCCGTCGTGGATCGCGGTGCGCAGCTGGCGGTAGATCTGGCCGGACAGGTCGCGCTGCCCGTCGAGCCTGACGTGAACGTCCATCCCGGCTTTCCGTTCTCGGATCGGCTGTTGTCGGCTGTCAGCCCGGCAATTGGCTCAATCACTTGGCAGCTTATTGGCTCTGGAGATGAACCGCTGTGCGACTTTACTCTCAGGCCATGGACATACGACGACTGGACCGCCATGCGCTGTTACTGACCGGGGAGGTGGTCTCCCGGGTGAAGACCGACCACTTGACGTTGGCGACGCCGTGCGCGGACTGGACCCTGCAGGGCCTGCTTCGCCATCTGGTCAGCCAGAACGAGGGGTTCGCCGCCTCCGCCCGCGGTGCGGGTGAGCGGTGGGCCGTGTGGCGCGACGGCGACCTCGGCGACGACCCGGTAGGAGCGTATGAGGCATCGGTCGGCAAGGTCACCGCGGCGTTCGCGGAAGACGACGTGCTGGAGCGGCGGTTCGCGCTGCCGGAGGTGGGTGAGGGCTTCGCTGTCCCCGGACGGATAGCGATCGGCTTCCACCTGCTCGACTACGTGGTGCACGCCTGGGACGTCGCGGTGACGATCGGCGCCCCGTGGGAGCCCGCCGCCGAACTCACCACCGCCGCGCTGCGCGTCGCAGCCAATGTCCCGGACGAGGGCCGCGGGGCCGGTGCCGCGTTCCGCCGGCAGATCTCCGTTCCCGACGATGCCTCGCCGGGCGACCGGTTGCTCACCCTGCTCGGCCGCGACCCGTCCTGGACGCCGGGGCCATGCTGAGGAGCCGCTGGTGCCAGGGCCCGGCCGGGGACTTCCTCGGCGACCGCGCCGCGGCGAACGGCGTCGACAGCTGCATGCACGGTCGCCGGAGCGGCCCGCTGATCGTCAGCGTCACCGACTTCACCAGCGACGCATACCGAGACTTGCCCGGCATCGCGCGTCGCGGCTTCGAGCTGCGGCGCCGCTGGCCGCATCTCGACGGAGCGGTCGGCATGTGGCTATGGGGCGCGCCCCTGGCCCGGCGCTGCGGATCCGTCTCGGTGTGGACCGGACGGCGAGCCCTGGCGGGGTTCGTACGCCTGCCGGAGCATGTCGCGATCATGGACGAGTACCGCGAGCGAGGCACGATCAGGTCGGTGATCCGGGAGTACGACAGCTTCGACGCGCCGCGGATCCGGCGCGACGCGGAGGCATGGCTGATGCCGGACGATCCCGGCCGTGGCGCGCGGGGGGCGCCACGGCCGGGCGGCTGACAACGGCTTCCCCTTCATGGAGGAGGTGTCCGCGCCCACAGGCCGTCTGCCACGAAACGTACTCGGGTGGCAGATCCCGCCACCGAGCACCAGTCCGCACCCGCCAACGAACCCCGTCGATCAACCGCCGTCGGCCGAGCGAACGGCCTGGGGGCATCACATCGACGTATCGGCGGCGTCGGCCTGGCCTTGGCCGATTGCGTCCAGCGCGCGGTGCAGGACTTCCTGGACTCGGCCGTGTGCCGAGATCGTGGTCACCAGGCCCTGCGCCTGGTAGAGGTCGACGACCGACGCCGTCTCGGTGCGGTAGACCTCCAGTCGCTGACGAACGGTTGCCTCGCGGTCGTCTTCGCGCTGGTACAGCTCACCGCCGCAGACGTCGCAGACTCCTGCCTCTTGAGGAGGGCTGTAGTCGACGTGAAAGATGTGTTCACGGTCCTGACGGCACAAACGTCGTCCAGCGATCCGTCTGACCACCTGGCCCTCGGCAATCGCCAGGTCGAGGACGGCGTCCAGCCTCAACTCGGAGTCGGCCAGGATGCCGTCCAGCGCTTGCGCCTGGGCAAGATTGCGAGGGAAGCCGTCCAGCAGGAATCCGCGCTCGGTGTCTGGGCGGGTGAGGCGCTCTTTGATCACCCCGATCGTGACCTCGTCCGGTACCAGGAGGCCGGCGTGTATGTGCGTGCGGGCGGTCCGGCCGAGCTCGGTGCCCTGGTCGATGTGCTCGCGAAACAGGTCACCGGTGGAAATGTGCGGGATCGACAGATGCGCGGCAAGGCGCACTGCTTGCGTGCCCTTGCCGGCCCCGGGCGGCCCGATCAGGAGGATGCGCATCGATGAGGGACCCTTCGTCATGTGTGGCCCGGGATTCGCAGCCGTGACTGAACGCTAGTGCCGTTCCCCACCAGGGCGCGATCCGGCGCACCCCAAGACCGGAGCTGGGGATAACCCTCCAGCGTGAGCCTTCACCTTTCCGGGACGGCCCACCCAGCACACCAGCAACTTCTAAGACACGGCCTAGGGCGTTTCTTTTGGATCATCTGGAAACGGCCCGCGCTGTTGCATGTCAGGCCAGCTGGAAGCCGCTCCGGAAGACACCGCCGTACTCCCCAGGCGTCTCCCAGCAGGTGTAATGGCGGCCAAGGAGATCGGGCAGGTCGATCCCCAGTTGTATCGCCAAGTCGGCGGCACCGGTCTGGCGGGTCCGAGAGGGGTCATCGGCAGCTTGAAACAGGGCCGAGGCGCCGCGCAGTTCGACTACCACGTATTCCACACGCTTGCCCGTGCCGACTACGGGTTCCTCGTGGTGCTGCTCATGCCGGGGATTCACAGCCTGCCCGCAGAGCCCGCAGCGCAGGTCGTCCTGTGATGTATCCACGGCAGGCATCGTACAGCTCGCTCGAACACGCGTGGCCACCAGTCATCCTCACCCCAGAACGCCCGGGCATCGGCTCGCCGAACGCCCCACTCCCATCACTGATCCGAAAGAAACGCCCTAGCCGCCGGTCGTGCCGTCGAGCATCTCGCGCAGGATGTCCAGGTGGCCGTTGTGACGGGCTGTCTCCTCGGTGAGGTGGAGGAGGATCCAGCGCAGGTCGACGTGGAGGCCGTTGCGGATGGCCCGCTCGGCCTGTGTCCCCAGGCTGTTCCCGGCGACCAGTTCGCGATAGCGGGCGCTCTGTTCGGCGTACTCGTCGAGCAACTGCGTGAGCGGGAAGTCGACGGCGATACGCATCTCGCGGTCGGGGTCCTCATCCGTCATGGGGGCCCGGTCTTCCTCGCCGAGGAAGACCACCTGGAACCAGTAGTACTCGACCCAGCGGAGATGGTTGATCACTCCGCTCATGGTCATCAGCGGTGAGCCCGGCAGGAGTGCCTTGTGGGCGTTCTCCGCTGAGACGCCCTCGCACTTGGCGCGGGCGGTGTCACGTGTGTAGTCGAGGAACGTGGTGATCTGGGTGCGCTCGTCCCAGGCAGGCGGTGTGTCTTCGATTCTGGTCATCGCGCGAAGCGTCCCCGATCACCACGACTGATGTCGAGGCGTTTATCGACGGGGCCAACCAGTTCCACCCCCTAGTCGCTGAGGATCCGCTCCCACAGCAGTCCGTCCCGCCAGCTCCCATCGAGAAAGATCGAGGAGTGCGCGACGCCGTACGGACTGAAACCGTTGCGGCGCAGCACCCGCTGCGACGGCAGATTCTCCAGGTTGGTGGACGCCTCGGCGCGGTGCAACCCGAGTTCGTCCGTCATCACCCGGAGCGCAAGTCCGACGGCGTGCCCGGCGTGCCCCTGATTCTGGGCGGTGCTGGCGATCCAGTATCCGACGGAGCCGCGGCGCAGGTGCGGCTGGGGGAGGATGCCTCCGACGGTGACCTGCCCGATCACCTGGTCGTCGGCGAGCACCACACCCGGCCAGACCGTACCGGCCCGGTATCCGGCCAGCAGGCTGTCGATGCGCGCCGCCTGGCCCTCCGGGGTGAAGAAGTCGGCCGATTGGGCCGGTTCCCACGGCCGGAATGCCTCGAAGTCCCGCACCCGATGCGCAGCGATCGGGGTGGCGTCCGTGGGC
Organism: Streptomyces sp. NBC_00683; assembly: GCF_036226745.1. Classification (NCBI taxonomy): domain Bacteria; kingdom Bacillati; phylum Actinomycetota; class Actinomycetes; order Kitasatosporales; family Streptomycetaceae; genus Streptomyces; species Streptomyces sp. NBC_00683. The sequence goes on from NZ_CP109013.1 coordinate 8,337,796, forward strand.
TCGATCAGACGGATCCTGGTGCTGCTGCCCATGGGCTGAATTCCTTGTCGTGGTACGTCGGATGGGACAGTCAGCCTATGCGGGGCCGTGCCGCCGCTGCCTACGCCCGATGGGTCATCGAGCGGACCTCGGTCTGGGCGCTCCTTCAACTCCGCTCGATCCCAGCACGATCAAGATCAGAACGAGAAGCCCTGGGGCAGTAGATCCGCCATCACAGCAGGCGGCAGCGACGGGTTGGCCGCCGCCGCTTCGGCCACCTGACCGTTCGGGTCGGTGAGGAGCTCTGCGACAACCAGCGGCGGGAGTGCCGGATGACCGGCGGCTATGGGCCGCGCCTGATGGTCCGCCAAGCAGGCGAGCAGCGCCGGGGCCGTCGCGTTGGGGTGCCGGGCGATCACGCGGAATGCTTTCTGTACCGGTGGCTCGTGCCGGGTCAGGTACTCCAGCAGTGCCGGAGTCGCGTCCGGGTTGGCCGCCACCTTGGCGATGACCCTGACTCCGTGCCGGTCGACCATGGCGCGCAGCTGCGATTCCGGCAGACCGGGGTGCGGAGCGACGGACTTGACCACTTTCGCGTCGGGGTCGGCGGCCAGCGCGTCGCGGATCCCGGCCGGCAGATCCCGTCGTTGGGCCACGAGCATCCGCGCGGCCGGGTTCGGTGACTGAGCCAGCTCCCTGACCTCGGAGGGGGAGGCGGACGCGATCCGCGGCAGGAGGGTGGAGCCGACTTTGGTCATGCCGGCCAGCCGGGTCAGCACGTCGAGCGGCACGTGCGGGTTGTGCGCGAGCTGTCGCCGCACATCGTGGCCAGCGTCGTCGGCCAGTGCACGGATCACCGCGTCGTCGATCGAGGGATTCGCGGCGAGGTCGGCGCGGACACCGGGAGCGGGATCTACGGCGATCCGAGCGCACACCTCGGGAGGCAGGTCGGGACGGGCCGCGAGCGCCCAGCGCAGCAGAATCGAAGGATGGTCGGCGAAGCCGACGACGGCTTCCAACGGTGTGGCCGGGTTCTGCAGTGCCGCATGCAGCACGTTGTGCACGGTGGATTCGTGGGAGCCGTCACAGGAGGCGCCCAGCAGTAGATCGCAGTCCAGCCGTGAGCAGTGCGGATCGTGCACGAACGGCGGATCTTCGCGGTCGCAGACCAGGCACCGCTGCGCGGGAGGCAGCCCTTCGCCGCTGATGAGCGCCGCCAGTACGGTCGGGGGCGTCGCCTCGTTGGCCGCCACACTGCGGCGGACCTCGGCATGCGGATGCCTCGCAAGCCTGGCGGCCACATCGCGCGTGGTCCACAAGGCGAACTCCGCGACCACGCGTACGTCCGAGTCCGTGGCAAGCATCTCCACCACATCGGGCGGGAGGCCGGGGCAGGAGGCCAGCTTCTCCCGGTGTTCGACGACGGGATCGGCCGCAAGGAGGCGAGCCCACTCCGGGTTGCCGGCACCTTCTTCGAGCAGGGCGACGGCGGCGCGAGGCTGTGTCGCGGGATCAACGTCGGCGGCGGTCAACCGGCCCTCGTACGCAAGCTGAAGAGCACTCTCTTCGACGCGCGAGGCCAACGCAACCGCCTGCGCACGGCTGAGGTCCGCGCGCCCGGCGAGGTCCAGGGCGATGCCGTCGTCCGCGACCGCGATCAGCCGGTCGACCAGTTCGGACGGCAGAGCCGGATTGGCGGCGAGTCCGCACAGGACATGGTTCACAGAGGGCATCATGCCTGGACCTCGACCGGATGGCTCGTGGATTTCGGCGTAACAAGTGGACGGCACCTCTCCTCGTAGGAGGTCACTGTTTGCCGCGGTCGTGGCTCCGGCTGGGAAGAAGGGAAAATGATTTGAAAGACCGCCCGCGCTGCCGACAACATCCGCCCATGACTACGACCACCGCCGCCACGCTTCTGACCTCCGCCGTCCGATCGGTGCGAGTCCAGCAGCAGCCGGGCCGACTGCGAAGGCCCACGTTCCCGCACTCGTGAGCGCCGTTCTGGTCGCGGGGCTTCTCGCCGGCTACGGCATTGCCATGCCGGTGGGAGCGGTCGCGGCATACCTGGTGGCCCTGACAGCCCGGACGTCTCCCAAGATCGGTGCGTTCGCCGCACTGGGGGTCGCGACCGCTGACGGCCTCTATGCGTTGATCGCTGTGGTCGGGGGCTCCACGATCACTCCCCTCATCGAGCCGGTGATGCTCCCCCTGCGATGGGCGTCCGCCGCGGTCCTCATCGTGCTGGCCCTCTGGGGCGGCGCCACAGGCATCCGCCAGTACCGCAAACGGCACACGGTGACCCGAACGGATACGCGGCCTCTCACTCCTGCGCGGGCGTATGCGGCGTTGCTGGCGATCACGATGATGAACCCCATGACCGTGATCTATTTCGCGGCGCTCGTGCTCGGCAGCGATATCGCGGCGGCTGCCCACCACCTGGAACAGGCAGCATTCGTCCTTGCCGCGTTCGCCGCCTCCACCAGCTGGCAGTTGTTGCTGGTCGGCGGCGGAGCTCTGCTGGGCCGAACGCTGACCGGCAGCCGCGGGCGGCTCATCACCACTTTGGTCTCCAGCAGCCTGATCACCGCACTCGCCACTCACCTCGTCATCTCGGCGTCCTGAGACAACTCGACCGCCGGGAACACCACTCACCGTGTCGTGGCCACGTCGTCGGCAGCCAGGGAGTGGATGCGCGGTATGGGCGAAGAGAGCAGCCAGAGCAGCGACAACGCTCCGCCGACGGCCCCGACGAGCAGAGCCGCACGCAGGCCGAAAGCGGTGGCGAGCAGGCCGCCGACGAGGGCTCCGACAGGGCGTACGCCGTAGTTGAGCGTGCTGTACGCGCCCGCCACGCGGCTGCGCATGCCGTCGGGGATCACGCTGGTCTGCAGGGAGTTGAGATTGACGTCGAAGAGCATGACGCCGACTCCGGAGAGGAACTCCGCCGCGGCCAGCGCTCCGGCACGCGCCCAGAGCGGGCCTCCCGCGCACGCTGCGATGGCGATGGGCGCCGGGAACAGCACGGCTCCCACAACGATGCTGCGGCCCACACCGATACGTCGCGAGACCCCCGGGCGATGACGGCACCGAGGAGAGCGCCGGTCGAGCCGATGCCTAGCGCCAGGCCGATGACTCCGGCGGACAGTCCGAGCACGCGGCTGGCGAACAGCACCATCAGCCCACTGCCCGCAACAAAGGTGAAGAAGTTGACGGTCGCCGCGCAGCAGAGCCCAGCACGCAGTACCGGGTGCCGCCCCACGAAGGCCATCCCCTCCCGGGCACGCCGGAGCAGGGGAGGAACCGCGTCCTCCTCGGTGGCGGCGCGATGTTCACCGAGCGGGATCCGCCCGATCAGGAACGCGGACGCCAGATACGACAGGGCATCGAGGACGACAGCGACCGGAGCGGTCAACGCCTGCACGAGACCGCCGCCGACCGCAGGCCCGACCACGTACGACACCGACCGGCTGGTACTGAGTTTGCTGTTGGCCTCGACATAGGAGGAGCGAGGCACCAGCTGGACGAAGAAGGGCGGATACGCGGTGCTGAACAACACGGCTGCCGCGCCGGTCAGCAACGCCACGGCGTACAGCTGACCAAGGCTCACCGCATCGAGCAGGTAGGCGACGGGCAGGCTGAGCAGCACCGCACCGCGCACCAGATCGGCGAGAACCATCAGGCGCCGTTTGTGGACGCGTCGGTCGACCCAGGCCCCCAGGAAGATCCCGAGAAGGTTCGGGGTCCAGATGAGCGCGGTCAGCCACGCCACCTGGTTGGCCGAGGCGCTCAGCACTGTCACAGCGATCAACGGCACCGCCAGTTCGGTGATCCGGTCACCGAACTCCGATATCGACTGTCCCGCCCAGAACCGGCGGAAGCGCGGGTTACGCCACAGGGATATGGGGGCGTCCGTCGCCGGGGCGCTCACAGAGGACCGTCCGTCTGTCCCTCGTCCTGTTCCGGCAGTGCGTAGCGCATCAGCCGTACGCCACGGCTTCCCGCCGGACGCTCGGCAGGGTCGCGTGTCACGTAAGGCGCGAGCAACCGCTCGATCCCGTCCTGAATCGCCGCGAGTTCCTCCGCGGAAACGACCACACGGGTGTTGGCCAGTCCACCTGCCCTCTGCCACGCGGGCTCCAGGCCGGGCTCTACCTCGGTCAGCCACCTGTCCGGCAGATCCCCGTAGCGCGCGAACATCTCCCGGGACAGGACCTGCGCGGCCGACCTGCCCTCCTCGTCCTCCGGCGCCTCGAACCGGAAACCACGGGCTGCCGCCTCCCACCGCCGTTGCCGGCGGTCCGCCCCGGCCTCGGCGTCACGGACCAGCCCAAAACCCGCCAGGTGCCGCAGATGCCAACTGGTCACCGAGGGAGTGGCTCCCACCTCGGGTGCGAGTTGTGTAGCTGTCGCCGGACCGTGCCGTAGGAGGCGGTCGAGGATCGCCAGCCTCACGGGATGCGCCAGCGCCCGCATCGCCTGCGGATCGGTGATCTCGATGTCGCCCAGCCGGTTCCTGGAATCCATAACGTGAGAGTCTCCTCTCACATTATGTGAGAGTCAACTCTCATATCCACGTGTGTTCAGGCGGAGCAAAGGCCTGTGCCCCCGAAGGTGGCCTCTGCCCCCGAGGTGGCCCTTGTCCCGAAAGTCAGGACACGCTCTTCGGTGCCGCCGCGAAAGCATCGACGCCCGTGAGGTCGGCCGACAGCGCCCACAGGCGCGCGGCCTGCTCGGGGTCGGTCGCGTGTGCGTGCACGCCGCCCTCCGACCCGTCCGCGGCCGGCTCGGCCACGTCGCAGTCCTCGCAGTACACGCCGCCCAGGCCCGCCAGTTGGGGAGAGGTCGCCGCCCACACCTGCGTCGCCGCGCCCTGCTCGGGCGTCTTGAAGGTGGGATCGGCCAGGTTGCCGTCCTCGTCGATCCAGCCCGCGTCGACCATCTCCGACTTCGCGAGGTGGCGCTGCAGCGGGGTGAGGATGCTGCCCGGATGCAGGGCGAACGCCCTGACTCCGGAGTCGCGGCCGAGCGCATCGAGATGCACGGCGAACAGAACGTTCGCCGCCTTCGCCTGCCCGTACGCCTGCCACCTGTCGTAGCCGCGCTCGAACTGCACGTCGTCCCAGCGCACGCCGGTGATGCCGTGGGCGCCGGAGGACACGGCGATGACACGCGCGCCACCGCGGGCGATCGCCGGCCAGAGATGGTTGATCAGCGCGAAGTGGCCGAGGTGGTTGGTGGCGAACTGGGCCTCCCACCCCGGGCCGACACGCGTCTCGGGGCAGGCCATGACCCCGGCGTTGTTGATCACGATGTCGACCTCGCGACCGGAGGCCAGGAACCGCTCGGCGAAACCGCGGACGCTTTCGAGGTCGGACAGGTCGAGGTCGTCGGTCTCGACACCGTCGATGTCCTTGACCGCCTCCTGTGCGGCCGCCCGTCGCCGGGCGGGGACGATGACGCGGGCTCCGGCACCCGCCAGGGCGCGGGTCGTCTCCAGGCCGAGTCCCGAGTAGCCACCGGTGACGATCGCGGTACTGCCTGACAGGTCGATCCCGCTCAGTACGTCGTCCGCGGTGCTCCGGGCGCCGAAGCCCGATCCGATCTTGTGCTGAGGTGTCGTCATGACGGAGACGCTAGGTGCTGGAGAGCACTCCAAGTCAAGGGCCGGTGACGATCAGCCACGTCGAGCGGACCCAGGAATCATCTACTCCGCAAGCTCGCCGAGCAGATCCCAGGTGCGGCGGCGGTCGGTGTCCCCAGCGATGTCCGTCCCCGAGAACACCACCTCCGTGGCCCCGGCGTCCCGGTAGCGCCGCACCTCGTCGGCGACGGTGCGCTCGTCGCCGATCACCGCCACGTCGACGGCCCGTTTGCCGCCGGAGAGTTCGATGGCCCGTGCATAGGACGGGAACTGCTCGTAGAACGCGAGCTGTTCGGATGCCTTCGCACGTACGGCGTCGGCATCGTCGGTGACCACGCCGTACACCAGAGCCACGATTCTGGGCGCGGGGCGGCCCGCGGCCTCCGCCGCCGCGGTCACGGCCGGCACGATGTGCTCGGACAGGGCACGAGGCCCGGCGAGGTAGGGAAGGATCCCGTCCGCCAACTCGCCACTGACGCGCAGCGCCTGAGGCCCCATCGCCGCGACCAGGATCGGCACACCGCCTTCCGCTCCCGGAACGCGTGCCGGGAACGGCGTCGTGGCGGTGAGCAGTTCGCCGTGGAAGTCGGCAGTGCCGGTCTCGGTCAACTGCCGCAGAGCGGTGAGGAACTCACGCAGGCGGGCAATCGGCCGTTCGTAGGGAATGCCGAAACCCACCTCGGTCAGAAGCTTGGTCCCGAGCGCCAGCCCGAGGTGGTAGCGGCCGTGAGTCGCCGCCTGCGCGGTCTGGGCCTGGCTGGAGACGAGCAACGGATGGCGCCCGAAGACGGGGATCGCGGACGTGCCCACCTGGAGGTCCGGTACCTCACGCCCGACGATCGCCGCGAGCTGCGGCGAATCGGCGCCGAAGGTCTGCCCGAACCACGCGGAGCGGAGCCCGGCGGCCGCCGCTTCCGCGGCAAGCCGCACGGTGGCATCGATCTGGTTGTCGGGGCCGGATGCTTGGAGTGCTACTCCTACAGTCATGTCAGTTCGAACCCGATGCCGCCGGACACGCATTCCGGTTCCTGTGTGACAACTTCTTGTCCGCTGTGTGTACGCGCTCTCCGTGGCCGGGCCGGTGCTACCGCCGGGTGCCGCTCGACGGCGCCGTCACATGGAGGCGGGCGCCGCGGGTCCGGTCCGAGGACGGGCCCGTCTCGATCGCGAACTCTCCCGGCTCCACAGCACGTTCCCAGGACCGGGTGACGGAGGCCAGGGTCCGCTCCTCCACCGGGAAGGAGACCTCCGCCCGCTCCCCGGGCCCCAGCGCGACCCGGGCGAAGCCGCGCAGCTCCCGTGCACGCGGCCACGACGTGCCGCCGACCACGCGGCGAACGTACAACTGCACCGTCTCCCGCGTGGAACGGTCGCCCGTGTTGTGGAGCTCGACCGTGCACAGGAGCGGCTCCGCGGTCCCGGGAAGTGCGTCCCCCGCGAACTCCGCCACCGCGGCGGACGTGCGGGACAGCCGCGGTTCGCCGTACTCGACCGACGTATAGGACAGGCCGTGGCCGAACGCATGGCGCGCCAGGGCGGGCTGGTCGACATAGCCGCGGTAACCGTGGTCCTTCCCGTTGTAGAACACGGGCAGCTGCGCCGCCGACCGGGGCACCGAGACGGGCAGCCGGCCCAGGGGTTCCGCAGCGCCGAACAGCACGTCCGCCACCGCGCGCCCGCCCCACGGGCCGGGGTACCAGGCGCTCAGCACCGCCCCGGCCCGGTCGGAGAGATCCGGCAGCGCATGGGGACGGCCCTGGACCAGTACCACGACAACCGGGGTCCCTGTCGCAGCGACCGCGTCGAGCAGGGCCGACTGCCCTGTGGGAAGACCGAGTTCGGCCAGGTCCACCCCCTCCCCGCAGGTCATCTCCACGGGGTTGCCGGAGGTGACGACCGCCGCTCCGTTGGCGTCGAAGTGCGTCCCCGACGCCCGCGCGCTCGAACCGCCGAGCACCACCACCGCCACATCCGCCCCGGCGGCGAGAGCGACCGCCTCGGGTACGGCCGACAGATCACCGCCGACGAGATCGCTGCCCCGGCCGTACGTGACGTCCGTGCCGGCCGGGGCCGCGGCCCTGAGACCGTCGAGGACGCTGATGCCCGTGTCCGGCCGCTGCGGCGCGGTGTAGTCGCCGATCTGCTGCGGTACGGAGTCGGCGTTCGGGCCGATGACGGCGATCCGCCGGACGTGGCCGGTGAGCGGGAGCGTCTCGCCGTCGTGCGCGAGCAGAGTGACGGATTCCCGGGCGATGCGCTCGCTCAGCAGCTCCGGCCCCGGAGCCGGCGTGCGCGCCCCGGTGTACGGGCGCTCGAAGAGGCCGAGCCGGAACTTCAGTGAGAGGACCCTCCCGACGGCGGTGTCGAGGGTGCCTTCGTCGACCAGGCCGTCTTGCACGGCCTGCTCCAGCCGGGGGAAGCAGTCGTCCCACAGACTCAGGTCGGTACCTGCCTCCAGTGCCAGCGCGCCGGCCGCCACCGGGTCCCCGGCCAGCCGCACCAGACGGTCGACCGCGAGCCCGTCGGCCATCACCAGGCCGGTGAACCCCCACCGTTCGCGCAGGATCCCGGTCAGCAACTCCCGGTTCGCCGCACACGGGATGCCGTCGAACTCGTTGTACGCCGCCATGACGCCCGCCGCCCCGGCGCGGACCCCCGCCAGAGCGGCCTCCAGATGGATCTCGTGCAACTCGCGGGCGCCCAGTTCGGTGGCCGCGCTGTTGCGCCCGCCGACCGTGGCCCCCTGCCCGGCGAAGTGCTTGAGCACGACAGCGGCACGGTCCGGCCCGAATCGGTCCTCCGGCGGCCCCTGAACACCCCGCACCAGGGCTTCGGTGAACCGTGCCGCCAGGTACGGGTCCTCGCCGAAGCACTCCTCGGCGCGACCCCAGCGCGGATCCCGCACCAGATCGAGCGCGGACACCAGCGCCACATGCCCGCCGCGCGACCGGAGCTGCGCGGCGGCAAGGGCGGCGGCCTCCTCGTACAGCTCAGGATTCCAGGTCGCACCGACCGCGAGGTTGACCGGCAGCAGGGTGCCGTCCAGCGCCTGCAGGCCGTGCGGCATCTCCTCGACCAGCAGGACGGGAATACCCAGCCGGGTGTTCTCCACGACGTGCCGCTGCACGGCGTCGGAGACCCGCGCACCGTCCGACGCGCCGATGCCCGTGGCCGCCGTGACACCCGACCAGGGGTCGGCCCGCTGCAACCCGTAGAGCGCACCCATCCCGCCGTACGCGGCCACCTCCTCGCGGAACGCCTCGGTCAGCCGGTGGCCCGAGGACGTACGCTCGTACGCGTCCCACCCGTACATCCGCTGGTTGACCTGGCCCACCTTCTCGGTGAGTGTCATCCGGGCCAACAGGTCACGCACCCGGTCGGCGACGGGTGCCGCGGGGTCTCGGAAGAGCGGCTCGGACGACATCGGGTGGCTCACTTTCACGGAACTGGCGGGACAGCCAGGGCAGGAGAGGGGTGGGTAGGCCGGTCAGCGCAGTTCGAGGACGCGCACCCCGTACGGGGCGATCACCACGTCCCGCACCGGCTCCCCGCCCGTCAGCTCGCGCAGCTCCCCGTCCGCGGACGGGCGCACGGTCAGCTCCTCCGCCGACTGGCTCACCAGCCACACGTAGCGGGTACCGTCCTCGCGGACCAGGGTGTCGGCGGCGACGAACGGCGTGTCGACCGTCACCGGCCTTGCCGCGCCCGCGAGTTCGGCGAGCGCCGCGTACAGCCGGTGCGTCTGCTCCGGATTGGCGCGGGCGGTGCGAGCGGCCATGTGCTCCAGCGGGTAGGTGGCCAGGACCGTACGCCCCTCGCCCGTCTCGTGGCACAGCAGCGCCGGGCGGCCGTGCGCGTCGGTGGCGACGACCCGCGCACCGGCCGGGACGACCGGCAGGTACGCGCGGCTGTCCTCGTTGCCGGCGACCGGGAAGGTCAGGGTCTCGCCCGCCGCGATGGAGCCGAAGTCCTCGGCGAACGTCATCTCCAGGACGTCGTCCTCGATCGGCTCCGCGACACCGTAGGAAAGCTGGAGCTCCACACCGAACAGACCGTCCAGGTCGTGGAACCACGGACCGCGTGTCGCCGGGTGCTCGCCCGAGCAGAACGACAGGTAGACCGTGGCGCCCTCGCGGGCACGACGCTCCAGATCCCGCCTCGTTCGAGTGGTCAGCTGCCGCGTCGACGGAAGCAGATACAGCGCCGCGTCCTCCGGCAGCCCGTCCGCCTCCCGGGCGAACGCCACGGGCAGGTCGGCGCCGCGCGCGGCCACGTACCCCTGGTGCAGCGAAGTGAAGATGAGCGGCCGGTCGGCGGGGCGGCTGTAGGGGTAGCCGCGCTCCAGGAAGGCGGGCACGACCAGGGCGGTGTCCGCGTCCGTCCGACGGCAGCGGGCGAAGTCGATCCGCTTCAACACCTCAGCGAAATCGGCCAGTTCCCGCAGCGGCTCCTTCGGCCGGCCGGTGTGGTCGGTGATCCCGAAGTGCATCTCGAAGGGGTGGTGGTCGTACGGCGACTGCTCCCACAGCTCGTCGTAGTCCGTGTTGTTCCAGGCGATCCAGCCGGTGGCCCCGCCGAGCAGCGAGTTGTGCAGGGTCTGCCGGTAGAACACGCCCGCGTTCGCAGCCGAGACGGTGTCGGTCGAGAGCCCGAACTCCTCCAGCACGACCGGCTGTCCGGTCACGGCGGCGAGTTCGCACTCGAACGCGGCGCGGTAGTGCTGGCGCGGTCGGTCCGTGTCCGAGCGGTAGACGTGCGGCCCCACGAAGTCCACGTACTCGGCGGTGTCCCGCAGCGAGAAGCCGTTGTCGCGGCCCGTCACCTCGATGCCCCACGCGCCGTCCCCGAGCGAAACGGGCTGGGTGCCGCCCGCCGCGCGCACCGCGTCGCACATGAACTGCGCCCAGGCGGTGACGACATCACTGGACGGCGGGTCGACCTGGTAGATCCGGCCGTAGCCCGGCATCTCGTTGGTGATCAGCCAGCCGGTGACCGCCGGATGGTCCTTGAAGCGCCGGGTCATCTGGGAGACGAACCACGCCTGCCGCCCGACCAGCCACACGTCCTCGTACAGATCGCGGTCCCCACGCCAGGCCGGGTCCCAGTTCTCGCCCGACATGTGGCCGACGATGAAGGTGGGCACCGTCCCCATCCCCGCCTCGGTGTGGGCGTCCAGGAAGTCACGGAAGCGGTCGCACAGCTCCTCGTCGATCCGCCCGGGCTCCGGGTGGAAATCGGGCCAGTAGAAGAAGGACCGGGTCATGTTCAGCCCGTGGTCCCGCAGGACGGTCAACTCCTCGCGGACCGTCTTCGGCTCGTAGTTCCGCCACATCAGCGGACCACCGGTGCGGGACCAGAAGTTGGCGCCGAGCCAGGGGAGAACGGCGGAGTCATGGGTGAGCTGGGCGCTGTGGCGTCGCATGGTCTGTCTCTGACCTCTTCGAAGTACGGGGGTGGGGCGGGTGCGGCAGGCGTCGGGCCGTACGGGCCGGGCCGGCGGGCCGCGGGACGAGGCGGGGGAGCCCCGGTGGGCCGCGTGCGGCAAGGGGCAGCGGGCCCATGGTTCAGTGCGCGGACGGTGCGGGACCGGTGGACTCCCGTACGACCAGGCTCGGGCGTCCGTCGAGGACCGGCGGGGGCACGTCCTCGCCGCACCGGACGAGCAGCTCGCGGGCGGCGGCCGCACCGACCCGTTGCACCTGCTGGTCCACGGTCGTGAGCCGGGGGTGCAGCCAGCGGCCGAGCGGCAGGTTGTCGTACCCCACCACCGACACGTCTTCGGGCACCCGGAGCCCGCCGCGCTGGGCCGTACCGATACCGCACACGGCCATGGAGTCGTTGGTGAACACCAGCGCGGTCGGCCGGTCGGGGAGCGCGAGCAGTTCCTCGGTGACGGCGACGGCCGCCCGCTCCGTGAAATCGGTGTGCCGTACGGCGACGGGCCGCAGCCCCGCTTCGGCGAGGGCGCTCTCGAACGCGGCCCGGCGCAGCCCGGTGTGCACCAGCTCGGCCGGACCCGCGACGTACGCGAAACGCCGGTGGCCGAGCTCCAGCAGGTGCGCGACCGCCTCACGGACACCGGCATCCTGCTGCCCGAGGCCGACGCCGGGCACCGGCGACGAGGGATCCGGCGTGCCGAGCAGGACGGCGGGCAGCCCGAGGCCCCGCAGCAGTTGGGGGCGCGGGTCGTCCGCCCGCGCGTCGGTCAGCACCGCACCGTCGATCCGGCCTTCCGCGACCAGTCGTTCGTACAGCGCGCTCTCCTGGGCCATGTCGGCGACCAGGTGGAGCAGCAGACCGTAGCCCCGGGGGGCCAGTTCGCCCTCCAGACCGGTGATCAGCTCGCTGAAGTGCGGGTCGGCGCCGAGCACGTCCGTGGGGCGGCGGACGACGAGCGCGATCGTACGGGTACGGGCCCGGCGCAGCGCGGACGCCGACGCGCTGGGCGACCAGCCCAGTTCGGCGGCCGCGGCCAGAACCCGGCGGCGGGTCGCCTCCGAGATCCGGCCGGTGCCGTTGACGGCCTGGGACACCGCGGCGGTGGAGACCCCGGCCGCGGCGGCCACAGCCTTGATCGTGGGACGGGCCGCTCCCTCGGTTCCCGCGGCACCGCGCCGGGAACCGGGTGCCGCGCCCGTGGGCTGTCCGGCGTCCTCGGGACGCTCCTCGGTACGTACCTTCACATCTTCACCGCCCCGCTGACGAGAGCCTGCTGCATGCGCTTCTGGAGCAGGGTGTACACCACCCAGACCGGGACCAGGGTCAGTACCGTGCCCGCGGTCAGGATGCCGTAGTCGGTGCCGGTGAGGGACTTCAGGGTGGGCAGGGCCACCTGAACGGTGCGCTGCTCGGGGTCCGGACCGATGATGACGAGCGAGTACAGGTACTCGTTCCAGAAGGTCAGGAAGTTGAGCAGGAGGATGGTGGCGATCCCAGGCATGCACATCGGCGTGTACACGTGCCGCAGGACAGCGAAGGTGGACGCGCCGTCCAGGCGTGCCGCCTCCTCCATCTCGTGCGGGATCGTCCGCATGAACTGCACCAGGATCACCACCGAGAGCGGCATCGCCGTGGCAGGCAGGAACAGCACCATGAAGGCGCGGGTGTGGAACAGCCCGGTCGCCGCGGCGAGCAGGAAGGTGGGGAAGAGCGCCGCGAACGTCGGAACGAGGAATCCCAGCGAGAACACCCGCTCCACGAACGCCCCGAGCCGTCCCTCCGTACGGGCGATGGCGAAGGCCGCAGGAATGGCGAGCCCCAGGGTGAGAGCCAGCGCCAGCACCGTGACCAGCACGGAGTTGACGACGGCCGGTCCCAGGTCCGCGGAGGAGAAGGCCTCCCCGAAATTGTGCAGGGAGAACGAGGTCGGCAGGGAGAACGGGCTCCCGAAGATCTGGTCGTTCGTCTTGAACGCCGAGACCAGCAGGTAGTAGAGGGGGACCACCAGCAGCGCCGCGTACAGCCACGCGAGGACGTGGGCCGGCAGCCAGGACCTTCCGAACTTCATGGAACCGCTCCGATCAGTAGTTCTGGCGGAAGACGCGACGGATGGTCAGCAGCCCGGCCAGACCGACCAGGAACAGGACCACACCGACGGTCTGGCTGTATCCCAGGTCGGCCGCGATGAACGCCTTCTGGTACACGAGGAAGGACAACGTTGTCGACGAGCTTCCCGGGCCGCCCTGGGTGAGCAGCAGCACGTTCTGCGCGGAGCCGAAGAGTGTCCACAGGAACTGAAGCATCGTCACGACACCGACGAAGTCACGGATGACGGGGAAGTGGATGCGCCACATGGCACGCCAGTGTCCGGCGCCGTCGAGCTGGGCGGCCTCACCGATCTCGTCCGGCACACTGCCCAGCCGGGCGGCGAACAGCACGGCGGTGAAACCGATGCCGCTCCACACGTCCAGGACGATCAGGCAGTAGAGGGCGGTGGACGGCGAGGCGAGCCACGCGTCGGCCATCGACCCCAGACCGACCTTGTCCAGACCGCCGTTGAGCAGGCCGTCAGGCGACAGGACCGCGTAGAACACCATGGCCTTGGCCGGGGTGGAGATCAGGCCGGGAATGAAGAGCAGGTACCGCAGGACGCGGTGGCCGGGCGGCTTCTGGGCGACGTAGTACCCCAGCATGTACGCGCACACGATCATCACGGGCAGTGCGACGACGAGCTGGACGGCGGTGTTGCCCACCGCGTCCCAGAAGACCGGGTCGTCGAGGACGGCGCGCACGTTGCCGAGACCGGCGAAGGAGACCGGCTGGAGCATGCCGGGCCAGTGCAGGGCGGCGATGACGAAGATGGCGACCAGCGGGCCGACCATGAAGACGAGGTACCAGACCAGCGCCGGTACGGCGAGGACGACCCCGCCCTGCTTGCGGCGGGAAGTCGTGGCGGGGGACGGCGACGGCGGATCCGGCCGGCGGACCGAGGCGCCGCCCGGGGCGGACGAGAGCAACGTCATGAGGGGACTCGCAGAGGGCTCGGGCGCGCGGATCAGGCCGTGCGGTAGGCGGATTCCAGGGCGGAGCGCACGGCGGCCGCGCTCGTCCCCCTGGTGAATGCGGTGCTGGTCGCCGTGATCAGTGGCTGGGTGGCCGTCGGAGGTACGTACAGGTCGGGCAGGAGGACCTGGCCGACCCGGTCACCGAGCTGCTGGGCCTTGGCCACCAGTGGGAAGTCCTTGCTGACCGTGTCCGTCACCAGAGCCATGTCCCGCCCGCTCTCGGTGATGAAGCGCGAGACCACCTCGGGCCGGTACATGAAGCGCAGGAACTTCTCGACCGAGGACAGCTTCTTGACGCCGTTGGGGCTGATCCAGAAGCCGATGAGGGTGTACGAGCGCAGGATCGTCGGCTTGCTGTGCGAGGCGCCGGGGGCGAGCGGCCAGCCGCCGACCTCGGTGTGCCCCGCCGGCTTCGGGGCGACCTTCGCGAGTGCCGAGGACATCGCGGACTGGATGGCCGCCGCCTCGGTGTTGTACTGCGTGGTCATCGTGTCGGAGGTCAGCCCCTGCGCCTTGTCGGCGAAGACACCGGCGTCGCGCAGCTGGACGAAGTAGTCGATGCCCTCGCGGGCACCCCTGCTGCCGCTGAAGTCGCCGGTCGTGTAGACCTTCCTGGCCTCGTCGGGCGTGAGGAAGGTCTGGATGATCTGGGCCAGCAGCTTCTGACCGGTCCAGTCGTTGCCGCCGACGGTGACCGGGGCTATGCCCTTGGCGCGCAGCCTGCGCGCGGCGCCGATCAGCTGGTCCCCGGTGGTGGGGACGGAGCCGACGCCGGCCCGGTCCAGCAGGGCGGTGTTGTAGGCGACGGGCCAGTTGGTGGCGAAGTAGGGGAAGGCACGCAGCCTGCCCTTGCTGTCGGTCCACTCCTCCAGGGCGGCGGGCAGGACGCGCTCCCGCAGCCCCCAGTCGTCGAGATACCCCTTCACGTCGACGGTGGCGCCGACATCGGTCCAGGCCAGCGTCTTGTCGTAGAGATTGACCATGACCACGTCCGGCTCCTTGCGGGCCAGCCGGGAGGTCTCGTACACCTGGGGAAGATCGTCGCCGTTGACGAGGTTCTTGACCCGGAGGCCGGGGTTCTCGTCCTCGAAGGTCTTTACGACGGCCTTGTAGGTGGGGGAGCCCGGTGCGGTGGTGCCGAGCTGGGTGTGCACGAGCAGGGTGCCGGGGTCGGAATCGGCCGAGGTGAGTGTGGAACAGCCGGACAGAGCGGGAATTGCGGTAGCGGCGGCGAGGCCGGAGCCTGCTGCGAGGAAACCGCGCCGACTCAGGGATGAGCGCACAGCGGGATGTCTCCAACCAGGACGTTAACCATGTGGTTAATCGATGTACCAGTGGGCTGCGAGAAACCTAAGGGCGCTTGATGGAATGGTCAACCCCCGGTTGCGCATGCTGAATATACGGACATATTGGGCAAGTTGAGGGTCGGTGTCCTGGGGTTCCTGTGGGCGGGGAGGGGGGTGCGCGGTCGGAGGGCCCGTGCCCTCGAGAGCCTCCTCGGGGCGGTCCGTCAGGCCCCGGAGGTTCTCGATCCCTACATGCTCACCCTCGACCGAGAGCGTTGATCGCCGCACGTACCGGACCTTGTTGTCCGATAAAGTCCGTGTTGTCCGCCCACTGATCCACGCTCCCGGACAGCGGCATGCCCCGCAGAGCCTGATCAGTGATCGTCCGTTCCAGAGCCTGCGCGAAACGTTCGGCATGCAGCACCAGGAACGGGCGGCTGTGGTACCGCCGCCGCGTCGGGTCCACGTACTCGGCGAGCCCCGTGTCGTTCTGCAGAGCGGCCACGATCTCGTAGGCGTCACAGAGGTGCTGCTCGCGCGCCGGGTAACCCGTTGCCGTCACCGCTCCCCGCAGCGACGGCATCAGGTCCTCGGCGACCGGCAGCCGAGCGAACGCACTCCCGAGCCACTTGCCGTAGGGCGCGTACCGTCGGCCGAGGAGCAGGCACAATCGCATCAGGTCACGCACCAGCCGCCCGGCGACCACGGCCGATCCGAGATCGTCCCCCACCTCGGCGCACCGCCCGACGAATGCTTCCTCCTGGGAGATCTGCTGCCACTGGCAGGCCAGCAGGTACCGCCACACCTCATCGGGGTACCAGGCCAGCCTCCGCCGAGCTGCTGTGAGCGTGCCGAGCCCGTCGTGGAACACTGCGCCGCCGGTGGCCTCGGCGAGCCTCTGCTGCGGCATCGCCAGCCAGTCACCCACCGTCGGTTCGCCGGACGCCGTACCGGGACCGAGCCGGCCGGTCAGCCACGTGTCGACGTCGTTCACCGCGACACGGTGGTTCACCGGGCCGTCCGTGCGCTCCATGAGACCGATCGGGTCGGCCGGGTCACCATGACGGAAGTGGGTCGGCCAGCCCCGCACGTCCTTCGGTAGCCGTTCCCCCAGGAGCGTGTGCAGGTCGGCCCCGAGACCGGCAGCCTCCTTCGGCGCGAGGAAGAGATCCAGGCGCGGGCCCCACTCGTGATCCGCCGACCGCGCGGTGTCGAAACCGAGCACCTCTGATCCGGCACCGACCCTCGCGGCTGCGTACTGAAGCCCCGGATACGCCTCATCGAGGATCGGCCGCACCGCCTCCTCGTAGAGGATCCGCGACAGCTCAAGACCGGGAAGGAACTCGGGAGCGGGATGCGTCATGCGATCACTCTGCGATGCAAGGGCCGCGAAAGCCACCGGATATCGCCGTCCGCCCCTGCGCTCGGGAAGCGCCGACCTGGGGGAGTGCCGTGAGGGTGACCCGGCGGGGCGGGGGCGGGGGAGCGGGGGAGTGGCGAGACCTGAGCGCCGTGACCGCCGGCACACGCCCCTGCCCGAAGCTGCGACTGCTGCCGTGGCACCGTCACCGGCTCGGACCGGCGGCTGCCCGGCCTCCTGGCCGCACTTGATGCCGTCCTCGCCACTGGTGGCCCCCACGGAGTCCTGAGGCGCGGAGAGACCACTGTCCGGACCGACCGGACCTCATGGGCGGCCCGCGCCCCTGCCCCCCGTCGGCCGTGCCCGGATGCCCGCCGCCGACCGGCGCGCCGACAGAAATTCCCTACCGTGGCAGCCGGAAAGGACGGAGACTCCTCCCATGGCTGACATGGAATTGTTCCGGGAGGCGGTCACCGCGTGGGCGGCCGGTGGCCCCGGCGACCCCGCGCGGGAACTCGCCACGGGACTGGCCGTCCGGGCAGTCGTCCTGCTCGAAGGGCCGAGCGACGTCGCAGCGGTCAGCGCGCTGGCCGCGAGCCGCGGCCGGGACCTGGAGGCCGAAGGCGTCTGCGTACTGTCGATGGGCGGCGCGATGAGCGTCGGGCGCTTCGCACACATCCTCGGGCCACCTGGCCTGGGCCTCCGCCTCACCGGGCTGTGCGACGAGGCGGAGACCCGCTACTACACGCGCGGCTTGGAGCGGGCCGGGGCGGCCCAGCAGGAATTCTTCGTCTGCGCGGCTGATCTGGAGGACGAACTCATCCGCGCACTGGGTGTGGCACGAGTGGAGGAACTCGTCCAGGCGGAGGGCGACTTGCGCGCCCTGCAGACCTTCCGGCACCAGCCCGCACAGCAGGGCCGAACCCCGCAGCAGCAGTTCCGGCGCTTCCTCGGCACGAAGAAGGGGCGCAAGATCCGCTACGGCCACGTCCTCGTCGAGGCCCTTGAGCCCGACCGTGTACCCGCCCCGCTCGACGACCTGCTCACCAGCCTCTGACCGCTGGGCAGTCAGGGGATGCCTGCGTCGCCCGCCGGAACAAGGCTCGTGACTCGTCCGGCGGTCGCGAGCAGCTCTACGATCCCCGCCGCGACGGACAGCTGCCCTTATCGCGAGGTGAGATGGTCTGTTGAGCCTGTCGGACGTTCATGTCAGGGGCGAGCAGCGGCCGGTTCCCGCGGGCAGAGGTAGAACAGTTCGGGGTCGCCGTCGTCCAGGCCGTGGAGCAGGCCGACCGGGCTCCACCCCGCACGCTGGAGCAGCCGCTGCATCGGCTGGTTGGACACGTTCGTCGAGGTGAACAGCTTCGGGGTGGTGCGTGATGCCGCCGCGTGGTCCAGCAGGCGGGCACCCACGCCCCGGCCACGGGCCTCGGGTGCCACCATGAGCATTGTGACAAACCCTTGCTCGAAGAACGTGTACTCCACCACGCAGTAGCCCAGGGCTCCCGACGCGTCCTCGACCATGGCGACAAGGCCCTGTCGGCACCACCGCCGGATTCTCATGTGCCGTTCGTCGCTGCCCTCCGCTGCCACCGAGTCGGTCTGCAGCAGCGCGTCCGCATCCCACTCACTCGCGCGGCGCACGGCGAATGTCCCGAGATCCTCTGCAGCCATGAGGGCCATGCTGTCAGCCGATGCGTACGTTTGCGCACCGCCCGGTGGGCCCCGTCAGATTGCGGAGTTCTGCTTCAGGACCGACACAGCGGCTACGGTCCGGTATCCGCGCCACTCGAGGGCGGCTGCCGGCGAGTAGCTTGCGAAATCGACCAACCAGCCGCCGTCGTCCTGCTGTTCGGCAGCCAGACGACTCAGCTCGGTGGCGAGGACGTCCGCGTCGTACAGAGTGCGTGCCGGACGACCTGGAGTGGGGGCGATGTCGAGTGGCCGGATCACCTCGTCGACGGAACCGCCCGCGACGGGCAACAGGCCGCCGGCGGGGATGAACCGGCGCAGGCCGTCGAGCAGGGCTCCCGCCTCCTGGCGGGTCTCGGACGCGGCGTCGAGGAAACGGATCGCGAACGACAACTCGACCGCGTGGGGGCTGTCGCCGATCGCTTCGATGGCGGTCAGGCAGTACTGCGTCGCCCGGTCGAGCCAGGGATGGGCGGCGACGGCGGAGTCGAACGCGGCCACCCGCAGGGCCGCGCCGACTGCGAACGACGTGCTCTGCAGGGTGGAGACCTTCGGGTCGGCCTGCGCCCAGAACGGTGCGCAACCACGTGCGTCCTTGACCGGCAGTGCCAAGGGCAGGCCACCGTCGGGCAGGGAGACCGACGCGAGCCAGTCGCACAGTTGCACCGCACGGGGTGTCGTGACAGGAGCGATGTCCCGGAACACCTCGAACGCGTGCAGCGCGCCTGCGGGCTGGCTCTCGGGCGCACGCAGGTCCGGTTCGAGCCCCCAGCCGTATCCGCCGTCCGGATTGCGGTAGCCGTCCACGGCGGCGAGTGCGGAGTCGGCGTCGGCTTCGCCGAGGAGAAGCTCGAACCGTCGACGATCGAGTACGCGGGCGTGCATGGCCATGAACGAGGAGGCCGCGGAGAGGTCTGCAGTCATGGATCCACCATGGCACCGTCGGCGGCGTTCGGCTCGAACGCTCGGACACACCTCGCTTCGGCAGCCCGGACGGGCTACCGAAGCCGTGGTCTGTCCGCTTCCCTCCGCTTTCCGTCCCGGTCCGGGCAGGTCGAATGGCGCCTTTCTGACTGACGGAACCTTCCCCGAAAGCTCACAATGGCGGGTGCATGACATGACGTTGTCGCGCCACGGGGAGGGAACATGAATTCGCACCGGACCGACAGACCATTCCTCGGGGCGTTCCGCGCAGCCATCTCGGCGGTCGCCGCGATGACCCTGCTGCTCGGCTGGTTCACCGTCACCGCACCGGCGGCGTACGCGCAGGAGTCGGGCGGCACGGCCACGCGGGCGGTCGGCAATGCCCTCGAGGTACGTGGCGGCGACGTCATCTACAGCAACGCCGGAACGCGCTGCACCGTCGGCTTCAACGCCCGTAGCGGCAGCACCCTCTACGGGCTGGTGACGGGGCGCTGTGCCCAGGGTGCCACCAACTGGTACGCGGACGCGGGCCTGAGCGTGTTCGTCGGCACCACCGCGAGCGCGAGCTTCCCCGGTGACGACTACGCGCTCGTCCGCTACTCGAGTTCGTCGGTGGTCTTCCCCGGCGAGGTCTCGCTCGGCACCGCCGGCCGGGTGCAGGACATCACGGGCGCCGCAAGTCCGACGGTCGGTCAGTCCGTCTGCCACGTCGGCCGGGTGACCGGATACCGCTGCGGCACGGTCACGGCCGTGAACGTCACGGTCAGCTACCCCGAGGGCGTTGTGAGCGGACTGTTCCGCTCCAACATCTGCTCCGAGCCCGGCGACGTGGGTGGCCCCGCGTTTGCCGGTAGCACCGCACTCGGGGTCATCGTCGCGGTCACAGGAAACTGTGCGGCAGGAGGCGCCACCTACTACCAGCCGGTCGTGGAGTGGCTGTCGGTGTACGGCCTGTCCCTCTACTAGGACCCGTCCGCGCGATCATCCGTCCCGGCGCCGCGATGATATTTTGACCGGAATCGTGGAAGGGCGGCGGAGCGAGTGGACGTTGACCTGCGGCGCGCGGCTGTCGAGGCGCTTGCCGAACTCGGGCGAAGCGATGACTGGCGTGACAGGGCGGACGCCGGTCACAGCCTGGCCGGGTTCGCCGAGATGGCGGAGGCAGTGGAGCCGCTGCTGGGCCTTGTGCTCGACCCTGGTGACACCTTCGTCACCCGGCGGACCGCGGAGGGTTTGCTTCGGCGAAAGGACAGGGCCGGACTGACGATCGTCGCCTCCGCACTGGCAGTCGCCAACGACAACTACGCCGATTGGATCCACACCGCAGTCGTCGATGTCTTCAGCATCTTCTCGGACGATCTGGACGAGGCGCTACGGATCTACGAGGAGATGGCGGGCGACGAGGACGATCGTGTTGCCCGGGGGGCCCGTCGGTTGCACGAGAGCCTGACACGGATCGATCCCGTTCTTCGCCCTTCATAGCGGGGTTCGACGGCCTGGAAGCCCTGGCTGCGTCCAGCCCCGGGAGCCGGCCGCCGAGCCGTTCGCAGCGCTCAGTCGCATCGGCATCAGTGAGGTGTGTGTCCGGTGCGATCTCCGCTCCGGCACCCGGCACCGCCGATGTAATAGGCGTTGAGGTAGTTCGGGCCGGCGCCTGGAAGTTGCGTAGGTCCGGGGCTGACGCAGAGATGGTAGTCGTTCCCGCTGCCGCCCCCTCTGACATCGACATGGACCAACACCGTGGTCTCGCCGCAGTGGTTGTAGGCGGCGAACTGGGACTCTCGGACGCTGTACCGGAAGAAGCCGCACTGCGGGGCAGAGCTCGCACCTGCCTGTTGCACTTCCGGACCACGGACGGATTCGGCAAAGGTCGGACCCGCGGACGTCGCCATCGCAGTGGCGATGAGCGCGCTTGACGCCAGTGCGACGGCGACTCGAGGAGAATTGGTCAGGGAGAGCTTCACGAACATTCCTTACGGCGAGCCATAACGATGGACGACGAGCTGATTGCATTCGGCGGCGCCACGACACCGATTGCGCAGGCACTCACCGACAGAATCACCATAACTCTACGTGTGCACGCTGTGGCTTTATGTCACTGAATCGAGTGGTGGGGCAATATCAAACTTCAAAGGGCGAGATCGTCGGGATGATTCTGCCGATCGCAGCCGTCGAACCTCACGGAGTGATGGTGATCTTCCCTACGTGTGTGCCGCGCCGAAATTCCTCCTGGGCGGCGTGGAGTTCGGTCAGCCGGTAGTTCCCTGCGATACGCGGCCGTACAGTGCCGGCCCGAGCCAGGTCGGCCAAGGAGGCGAAGTGGGCGCGGGTATGCATCGAGGAGCCGATGAGGCTGAGGTTGTGCAGGTACAGGCGGCGTAGGTCGAAGGTGACGACGGGTCCGGCGACAGCTCCGGCGATGACCCAGCGAGCACCGTCGCGCAGCGCGGGCAGGAGCTGCTCGAGCCACGGCCCGCCGGCCACGTCCGCGACGGCGTCCAGTCCCTCGGGCGCCAACTCCCTCAGCCGGCGTTGCAGCTCCACGGGGTCCGCCTCCCGAGAGAGGACAGCCGCGGCGCCTGCCTCCTGCAGCGCGGCCGCTTTGGACGCACTGGTGAGCGCCACCACCCGTGCGCCGCGTGCGGCGCCGAGCTGGACGAGCGCAAGTCCGACGCCACCCGAAGCACCGGTCACCAGCACCGTCTCCCCGCTCCTGATGTGGGAGCGTTCCAGCATGCCCAGTGCCGTGCCGTAGGCCACCGGAAGGGCGGCGAGTTCCTGGTCCGAGAGCGGGGAGGCACTCATGTCGTGGACGCGGGCGGCATCGACCGCGACGTAGGAGGCGAAGCCGCCGTCCGCTTCGCTGCCGAGCAGTCCGACAGGCACGGCGTCGTCGCGCGCATCGGCGTAGAAGGCGGGATCGACGAGAACCCGGCGACCCACCCACGCGTCGGGCACGTCCTGGGCTGTTGCGCTGATGACGCCCGCGATGTCGCCGCCCTGGATGCGGGGGAAGTCCAGAGTTCCGCGCCAGCCGGCCTTCGCCTCGGGACGACCAGGAAGCCCGTAGGCACCCTCCCTGGTCCACACGTCAGTGTTGTTGACAGCCGCCGCGCCCACGCGCACGAGCACCTGCCCAGGCCCCACGCCGGGCAGCGGCCAGTCAGCCCGGAGCTCGAGTGCCTCCGGGCCTCCGTGCCGGAACAGAACGGCGGCAGTCATCACGGTTTCGTCCACCCGCTCATTCTGCGGGCAAGGATCACGCCCAGCGAGGGTTGAACGAGCGGGTGTCGTTCGTCGCGCCGGCGAGCACTTCCTGCCACGGCGCCGGGGCTGCCAGGGAGCAGACGCTGCCAGGGCGTCGTGCCCCGGCACCTGGCCGCACCCCACGTCATGAGCGCCCCGGCCCTTCCTATGCGCCTCGCCCGCCGCCTATGCGTCCTGCCGCCCGAGACATGGCACCGCCCGGCCGGAGGCGGTTCAACTGAACCCAGAGAACCCGGAACCGGTCGATTGCACATCACCCACACGGGAGGCGTCCGATGACAACACCTCTGGCCGACTACGCGCAGTTCGCCGGAAAGCGGATCGCGATCGTCGAGCACATGCAGAACCACCCCTTCGTCCTGGGTCTGAAGCAGGCTCAGGAACACGGCCTCGAAGTGTGGCTGCTGACGGGTGACCGGTCCTGGTACACCCATGGACACGACTGGGACACCCACCCGCTGTCCATCGTGGACCGGGTGATCGACGTCGACACCACCGACCTCGACGCCGTTCTGGCCGCGACCACCGGCGAGGACGGTGCGCCCCTGGTGGACGGCCTCACCTCGTTCTCCGACTACCACACCGAGCTTGCGGCGCACGCCGCGCGCCGCCTCGGCCTGCCGGGGCCCGACCCGGACGCCGTGCGCACCGCCAACATCAAGGACCACCTGCGGATCGCGCTCGGCGACCAGCCGTTCAACATCCCCCATGTGCTGGTCAGCCATCGGGGCCAGCTCGACGAGGCGGCCCGCCGGCTCGGCTTCCCGATGATCGCCAAGCCCCCGGCCGAAGCGATCAGTTACGGGGTGCGCAGGGTCGACGACCTCGCCGGGCTCATCGAGGCGTGGGAGGAGCTCTCCACCGTCCGGCACAGCCTCCGCGGCCAGCCCCGCTCCGGTGACGTCCTGCTGGAGCAGTACGTCGAGGGCGAGGAGGTCAGCGTCGAGACGATGACCGTGGACGGGCACACCCACGTCTTCGGCGTCACCTCCAAGGACCTCTTCGGCGACCCCGCGTACATCGAGTGCGGGCACACCTTTCCCGTACCGCTCCCCGACGACGAGCGTGACGAGCTGTACAGGGTGGTCCGCACGACCCTGGAGATGATCGGTTACCGGCACGGTCCCTGCCACACCGAGGTCCGGCGCACCGAGTCCGGCTGGCGGATCATCGAGGCCAACCCGCGCACCCCGTCCAGCTGCATGACCATGCTGGTGACCGACGTCACCGGCCGCAGCCCGATCCTGGACGCCTGGCTGCTCACCATCGGCGTCACCCCGCCGATCGAGCCTGTCGTCCACCGCGGCGGTGCCGCGGTCCGCATGATCTACCCCACCCGGCGCGGGACCCTCGCACGCATCGACGGGCTGGATGCCGCGGCGGCCGTGGCGGACGTCCAGGTGCTGCTGCACGTCGAGAAGGGCGACCACCTGCTCCAGCGCATGGACAACTCCTCGTGCGTCGGTTTCACCTACTGCAACGGCCCCGACCGGGTGGCCGCCCAGGAACTCGCGGACAAGGCCGCCGCTCTGCTGGACTTCGTCGTCGAGGAAGAGCTTCGGTGAGCCCGTATACCGAACCCGTCGCACCGGCGGGCCCGGACGGCGTACGCGCGGTCGCGAACGCCGCAGGGCTGGAGGCGGCGGGCTGGAACTCCCTGCTGGGCGCGGAGGACTTCTTCCAGACCCCCCGGTGGCTCACCGTGCAGGAGCACAACTCCGGTACGGCGATGGACTTCCTCGTGCGCGACCGGGGCGGCATCCCGGTCGCCGGGCTGGTGACCGCATGGGCCGACACCTCCGTCGCCTGGCTCCTCGCCCGGCCGGACGCCATGCTGAAGCGCGCCCTGGAGCAGGACGTTCCGGAGGCCGTCGGCGTGCTTCGCGACGTCGCCGCGGGTGACCCGGACACCCTGCTGCCCTCTTTGGTGTGCGGAGGACGACACCTGGGCCGCACCCGGACGCTCGCTTCCGCCGACGCCACGGAGCAGGACCTCGCAGCCCTGCTGGAGAAGGCCGAGACGATGGCGGCGGACCGGAACGCGGCCACCGTCTGCTTCCCGCACGTCGACGTACGCGACACGCCTCTGGTCGCCCTGCTGGAGCGCCGCGGCTACAGCAACCACCCCTCCGACCACTACGCCTGGCTGGACATCCCGCCGGGCGGCTTCGAGCAGTTCGTCGAGGAGATGAGCGCCCACCGCCGCCGCCGGGTGCGCCTGGAACGCCGGGCGCTCACCGAGGCAGGCGTCGAGGTGAACGTCGAGCCGCTGACCCAGGCGCTCTGCCCCCGCCTCGGACAGCTCGACGCCAACCTCCTGCGCAAGTACGGGAATCCGGCCAGCGACGAGGGCTCTGCCCGCATGATCGGACGGATCGCCGAGATCATGGGCGACGACGTCCTGGTGTCCGTGGCGCGCCAGCGCGGCAGCATCATCGGCTTCGGCATGGTGCTGCGGTCCCGGGCCCGCGGCGAGGAGCAGTGGTACGGACACCGCGCCGGGTTCGACTACGAGGCCCAGGGCAAGCTGCCGCTCTACTACGACGTCCTGTACTACCAGGTGCTGGACGCCGCCGCCAAGGAGGGCGCCACCGTCCTGCACGCCGGGATCGGCAGCGTCAAGGCGAAGCTCGCCCGGGGCTGCCAGGCCAGCGAGCAGCGCTCCTACCTGCTGCCGATACCCCGCACCGAAGGCACCGCGGGCGCGCCCGCCGACGACCGGGAGACGACCACACGATGAGCGCCGACACCGACCTCCAGGAAGGCGGCGGCTGGAACGCCGCCGTCGGAGCGAGCGTCAGCCCCTCCGGCCGTCGCGGGGGCACCCTGCGGCTGGTGTCCTCCGCCGACGTCGACTCCCTCGACCCCGCGCGCACCTATTACGTCTGGGTATGGCTGCTGCAACGCCTGCTCAACCGCACCCTGATGGCCTACCCCACCGACCCGGGGCCGGCAGGCCTCGTCCCCGTACCCGACCTCGCCGAGGCGCCGGGGGTACCGAGCGACGGCAACCGGACCTGGACCTACCGGCTCCGCGAAGGCGTCCGCTTCGACGACGGCACCCCGGTGACCTCGGCCGACGTACGCTATGCCGTCCAGCGGATCTTCGCCCAGGACGTGCTCCCCGGCGGCCCGACCTACCTGGTGCCGCTCCTGGACGACCCGGACCGCCCGTACGCCGGGCCCTACCGCGACGACGCCGAGGACGGCCTGCCCGCCGTGCTCACCCCCGACCCGCGCACGATCGTCTTCCGGCTGCGCACCCCGTTCTCCGACTTCGACCATCTGATGGCCCAGCCCTGCGTCTCCCCGGTGCCCCGGCAGGCCGACACCGGCGCCCTCTACGGCGACGACCCGCGCTGCACCGGTCCCTACCGTGTGGCCGGTCACCGGCCGGGCAGCAGACTCCTGCTGGAACGCAACCCCCACTGGGACCGGACCACCGACCCGGTGCGGCCCGCACTCCCGGACCGGGTGGACGTGACCATCGGCCTCGACCCCGACGAGATGGACGAGCGGCTGACGGCGGGGGAGTTCGACATCAACCTGGAGGGCCGCGGCCTCCAGCACGCCGCCCAGCACCGCCTGGCCGATGACCCCGTGCTGCGCTCACGCACCGACAACCCGAAAACGAGCTTCCTGCACTTCGTCTCGCTCCAGCCCCACATACCGCCCTTCGACAACGTGCACGTACGCCGGGCCGTGCACTACGCGGCCGACAAGATCCTGCTCCAGGAAGCACGCGGCGGGCCGGTCACCGGAGGCGATCTGACCACCGCGCTCTTCCCTCCGAGGCTCGCCGCCCACCAGCCGCTGGACCGTTACCCGACCGGCCCGGATCTGCGCGGCGACCTCGACGCCGCCCGTGCCGAACTCCGGGCCGCCGGACTGCCCGACGGTTTCGACGCGGTCATCGGCACCCAGCGCGGAAAGTTCCGGCTGGTCGCCGACGCGGTCGTGGAGTCCGTCGCCCGGGTCGGCATCCGGCTGACCGTCAAGGAACTCGACGTCGCCACCTACTTCAGCCAGGGCGCGGGTTCACCGGAGACCATCCGCAAGCACGGGCTCGGCCTGATCGTCACCGACTGGGGCGCCGACTTCCCCACCGAGTACGGCTTCCTGGCACCTCTGGTGGACGGCCGGCTGATCCGTCCCGGCGGCGGCAACTGGAACATCGCCGAACTCGACGACCCGAAGATCAACGAACTGATCGACACGGGGCTGCACACCGCCGACCCCGCCTCCCGCGCCGAACTGTGGCGCGAGGTGGAGCGCCGGGTCATGGACCATGCGGTCATCCTCCCGCTGGTCCACGACAAGACCCTGCACTACCGGGGCCCCCGCGCCACCAACGTCTATGTGCACCCCGCCTTCGGCCTGTACGACATCCAGGCCATGGGCGTCACCGATACCCGCACCGACCGGGAGACCGACACCGTATGAACAACGCAGCAGCGGATCTCCGCTTCGTCCCGCTGGACGCCGGTGACACGGCCACGCTCGACGCCTGGGTCCGGCTGACCACGGACAGCGCCGAGGACGTCCCGCTGTCCGCCGCACCGCCCTGCGCGGCGGACCTGACCGGGTCGGTGCGCTTCGCACCGCCGGACACCACCCTGGCCGGCGAGGTCGCCCTCCTCGGCGGCCAGGCCGTCGGCGCGCTGCGCCTCGTGCTCCCGGACGGGGCGCCCGTCGCCGTCGTCGACCAGCTGCTGACCGCACCGAAGGAGCGCCGCCAGGGGATCGGGACCGCCCTGTTCCGGCGGGCCCGTGCCCTGGCCGAACAGCACGGCCGAACGCTCCTGGTCGCCGATCTGCTCCAGGCGCTGCACGGCGGGCCGCCCCGGGACGAGGGCCCCGCCGTGTTCGCGGCGGCGCTGGGCGCCACCCCGTCCGACGGCCCGGAGGGCGTCCACCAGTGGCTCGACCTGGACGCGCACGACCCGCTGGCCGACGGCATCCCCGAGGTCCCGGCCGGCTACCGGATCCAGCGGTGGGGGACCGTCACACCCGACGCGTTCGCGATCGCCGTGTCCGAACTCGGCCGGTCCCTCGGCGAGGCGGGCCCGGACACCTGGGACCGGGGGCCCGAGGCGATCCGCACCAGTCATGTGCGGCGCTTCGAGCGCATGCGGGTGGGCCGCGGGCGGCGCGCCTACCACGTGGGCGCCGTCCACGAGGCGACAGGCGAACTGGCCGGCTTCACCAGCGTCTCCAAGACCACGGGCAACCCGGAGCACGCCCTCCAGGGCATGACGGTGGTGGCCTCCGCCCACCGGGGCCACCACCTGGGTCTGCTGCTCAAGCTCGCCAACCTCGCCCATGTACGGGAGTACGAGCCCCGGGTACGGCTGATCGAGACGGCCAACGCCGACGACAACCATCCGATGATCGCCCTCAACGAGGCCATGGGTTTCATCCCTCAGGAACGATGGGTCTCCTGGGAGGCGCCGGCCGCCCCGGCCGGCTGACCGTCCGCCGGCTGCCCGCCGCCCCCCTCGGGGACGCGGGGGGCAGCCGCAGCGCCCGTACGCTCGCGCAGGAAGCGCGGCAGCCAGCCCGTTCCGAGCAACACCCCGGCGACCACGGCCACTCCGCCGGCCACCGCCCATCCGGTGGGCCGCTCGTGCAGCGCAAGCCAGGCACCCGCCATGCCGACCACCGGCACCAGCATCGAGAACGGCGCCACCACACCGGCCGGGTAGCGCTTGAGCAGCGCCGTCCAGATCCCGGATCCCACGACGCTGCCCAGCACCGCGATGTAGACGAGGGCGACCAGGCCAGGCCAGCCGTCGGGGCCGAACGCCGACCCCAAGGCCCGCCATCCCGTGCCGGGCCCCTCCATCACGGCCGACAGCGCCAGCAGCGGCAGCGGCGGGATCACCGCCATCCACAAAGCGAAACGCAAGGGGTACCGGGGCTTCGCCCGGCGGCTCGCCAGATTGCCGACCGCCCAGCCGAGCGCCGCGAGCACGGTCAGCACCAGCGGCAGCAGCGGCGCCGTCCGCGCCCGGTCCACCGCGATCACGGCCATCCCCAGCACCGCGAGACCGATGCCGGCCAGCTGCCGCCCGGAGACCCGCTCGCGCAGCAGCAGCGCCCCCAGCAGTACGGTGAACGGTGCCGACGCCTGCACCACCACGGACGCCAGACCCGACGGCATTCCCTGCTCGATGGCGAGGAACAGCAGCCCGAACTGGGCGACGCCGAAGCCCAGTCCGTACCCGAGCAGCCAGCGCAGCGGCACCCCGGGACGCGGCACGAACAGGACCACGGGCACGGCCAGCACCAGATAGCGCAGCGCTGCCAGGAAGAACGGCGGGAAGTGGTCGAGGCCGACCCGTACCGCAAGGAAGTTCAGTCCCCAGAGCACGGCCACCAGCACGGCCAGCGAGCGGTCCCGGGGGGTCACCGGGAGGTACCGGAGAGCAGGCCGGATTCGATGACGCGGCCGCCCATGCCCCGCAGGAACTGCCCGTCGCCGATGAGCTTCTGGTCGTCGGCACACTGCTGGAGCACGACCGTGTACCGGACGCCGCCGGTGTCCTCCAGCAGCCAGCAGAACATCATCACCCCGGGGCACGAACCGCCCTTGAACACCGCGCGGGGCCAGCGGTCCGAGTCGATCGGGACTCCTGGGTACGCCGTCAGGATGTCATCGACGATCCCGCTCGCGTCCCGTATCCCGTCCTCCACCAGTGCGTCCAGGACCCGTGCCACGTCCCAGGCGCTCATGTGCCAGTCCAGCCCCAACCGGTGCACGGCAGGCCCGAGATCGGAACCGCGCACGGTCATCGGGCCGGCGATCCGCTCCAGCAGTCGCCTGCGGCCCGCCTCGCCGGAGCCGACCCACTCGGCCCGCAGCTCCGGTGTGCCCCAGCCGATCTCGAAGACCTCATGGCTCGTCAGGAACGGCCGCAGCAACGACGGATCGCTGTGCGCGGCGTCCCGCACGGCCCGCTCCACCGCGTCCCGGCCCAGCAGGTCCTGAATCAGGTCGGCGGCGGTGTTGTCGCTCATCGCGATCATCTTGTACGCCGTCTCGCGCACCGACACCCGGGAGCCGTCCGGCAGCTCCTGCATGTCACCGGTGGGCAGGCTGCGCAGGGCGGGGGAGACCGTCACCTCGTCGTCCCACCGCACGGTGCCGGCGGCCACCGCCTTGGCCAGTGCCCGCATCAGATACAGCTTGTACGAGGAGCCGTTGGGCATCGGCCGGTCCGCGTCCTTGGCGTACAGGGTCTCGGTCACCCCGCCGGCCACCCGGGTCACCAGCGCCGACCAGGTCACCCCTGGTTGCTCCAGTGCCCGCGCCAGGTCGCCCCACGCGGACACCGGCGGTGTCACCACCTCCGGGCCCAGATGCAGGACACGGATCAGCCCCGTGGAGTCGAGCGTCAGCGACAGAGTGGAGCGGACCCCCGGCGGACCTTCCAGGGTCACCCACGACTTGTGGGCCACGGGCTGATAGTCGACGACCGTGAACGGGCCCATGTCGCGCCACTGTTCGAGCGTCGCGGCGAAGCCCTGCGGATGCCGCGCCAGGAACACCGGGACGAAGCTCTCGGACAGGTCCTCGTCCCGGGGCGCCCCAGGGGCGGTGAGCAGCTCCACCGCCCAGCGGCTGCGGCGTCCGAGCGGGGTGTCGTCCCCGTCGAGCGCCGCCTGCGCATGGGGGCGTACGGAGCCGTCGGAACCGGGCAGATCGATCATCATCGCTCCTCGACGGCCGTTGCCGACCGGTGGTGTCAGTCCTCGGTGACTGTGATGGCCGTGCAGGGGCAGAGTTCGGCGCACAGCCGGACCGTCTCGTGCAGTTCGGGCTGTGGCTCGGCCACCAGCAGGACCACGGTGCCGGTGTCCGGATCCTGGTCGAAGACCTGCGGTTCCGTCGCCGCGCAGCGGCCCATCGCACAGCAGGCGTCCGTGTCCACGGCCACGGTCAGCCGACCGGCGCTCACCAGGTCACCGGCAGCGCGCCGAGCCCGTAACTGGACACCTCGTGCCTGAAGTCCAGTTCGTCGAACGGGACGGCGAGCCGGGCGCCGGGCATCCAGCGCAGCACGGCGGCCAGCATCTCCTCCAGCTCCACCTTGGCCAGCCACTGGCCGAGGCACTGGTGGATGCCGTGGCCGAAGGCCAGGTGGCGGCGGGCGTCCCGGTGCGGGTCCAGGGTGTCGGGGTCGGGGAAGAGCGACTCGTCGCGGTTGCCGGCCGACAGGGACACGACCACGCCCTCGCCCGCCCGGATCGTCACGTCGCCGAGTTCCACGTCCTCCAGCGCGGCGCGGGCGAGGCCGTTCTGCACGATGGAGTGGTACCGCAGCAGTTCCTCGACCGCCTTCGGCAGCAGCTCGGGGTCCTTGGCCAGCGCCTCGGCCAGGCCCTGGTCGGTGACCAGGCTCAGCAGGCCGAGACTCGCCTGGCTGGTCGTCGTACCGTGCCCGGCGACCAGCAGCAGCCGGCACATCGGGACCATCTCCTCGACGGTCAGTCTGCCCTTGCGCACCTGGTCGACGACGAGCCGGCTCAGCAGGTCCTCGCCCGGCTCGGGCATCCGCATGCGCTCCTCGACCACGTCGCGCAGCAGGCCGTCCAGCTCGTCGCGGGCGGCGGCGACCTGCTCCGGCCGGTACCCGCGGTCTATGAGAATTCCGGCGCGGTTCTCGATCAGTTCGCGCTGCTCGTCGGAGACACCGAAGAGCAGCGCGATCACACGGGAGGGGACGGGGATCGTCAGCCCGCGCACCAGGTCCACCGGGCGCTCGCCCCCGACCAGTTCGCCGAGCATGCCGTCCAGGTGCTCCCGCAGCACGGGCCGCATCGCCTCGGCCCTGCCGTGCAGGAAGTCACGGGTGAGCATGGACCGCAGCCTCGTGTGGTCGGGGTCGTCCATGCGGATGAACGAAGCGGTGTGCGGCTTGTCCCGCACCAGGACGGACGTGGTGGTCATCATCGGGAAGCCGGGGGCGCTGGTCACCGCGGTGAACCTGCGGTCCGCGAGAACCGCGCGGACGTGCGGATGGGCCGTCACCAGCCACACCTGGCTGCCGTCCCACATCGTGATGCGGCTGGCGGCGGGGCCGGACCTCAGGAGGGCGAGCGGAGGCGGCGGATCGATCGGGGAGACGCGCTCCATCGGGTAGGACGGCGCGGCCGTCACCTTCGGGGATGCTGCGTCCTGCGTCATGGGTCCCACCTATCGCTGCACGGGCATGCCGACATGAAGTAGCGGCCCCATCCTCACCGCCCGCCCCGCGACCTCCCCTACGGGGCGGACCGACCCGCATAGCCAGCCACGAACGCACATAACAACGGCCCCCGGAGGCCGTTCACCGGGCGTCGGCCCACTGGTACCGTCGGCGCGCCGCACCGTCGGACGCCCCTTTCGGCCGGATTGCCGGTCCGGCCCACCACCCCGAGAACGAGGACCACATGAGTTCATCGCTACAGGGACAAGTCGCACTCGTCACAGGTGCCAGCTCGGGAATCGGCCGGGCCACCGCACGCGCCCTCGCCGCAGCCGGAGCCTCGGTCGCTCTCGCCGCCCGCCGCGTCGACCGCCTCGAAGCGCTGCGCGGCGAACTGGAGGCGGAAGGCGCCGTGGTCCAGGTGCTCGACCTGGACATCACCGACGAGCAGGCCGTGGCCGCCGCCGTACGCTCCACCGTCGACACGCTCGGCCGACTCGACATCCTGGTGAACAACGCCGGGCTGATGCTGCTGGGACCGGTGGAGAACGCCGACACCACCGACTGGGTCCGGATGATGGACACCAACGTCATGGGCCTGATGTACATGACGCACGCGGCCCTCCCGGAACTGATCAGGAACCAGGGCACAGTCGTCCAGATCTCGTCCATCGCCGCCCGCGTCGTCGGACGCGGCAGTGCCGTCTACAACGCCAGCAAGTTCGCCGTCAACGGCTTCAGCGAGGGGCTGCGCCAGGAGGTCACCGAGCGCGGAGTACGCGTGGTGGTCATCGAGCCGGGCACCGTGGAGACCGAACTGCGCGACCACATCACGCACGCCCCCTCCAAGGCGGCGATCGCCGAACGAGTGGCCAAAATACGACAGTTGCAGAGCGAGGACATAGCCGACGCGGTCCTGTACGCCGTCACCGCGCCCCCGCACGCCACCGTCAACGAGATCTTCATTCGCCCCACCGACCAGGCCTGAACCACGCTCCTCCCGGCGGGCGCCGCACTGCGCGGTGCCCGCCGCCGTGCTGTCCGGGGCCGCTTGCGGTGAGGGGAGCGAGAGGAGAGAACGCCTGCCTAACGTGAGCCGCAACAGGCCGTCACAGGTGAAGAAGAGGCGTCATCCATAACCGTAAGGAAGCCGTCCGTGCCTTCTGCGATACACGTGCCCTCCGTTCCCGACCGGTTGACGCGGTTGCCCCTCTCGCGTTCGGATCTGCGGCTGCTGGACGCGATCGGGCAGTGCGGTGACCTCCCCGAAGCCGCCCGCAGGGCGGGGCTGAGAGCGGCAGCCGCCCAGCGCCGGCTCGACCGGCTGGACCAGGCCACCGGCCTGGGACTGACGCTGCGCGGCGCGCGTACCGCACGGCTGAGCCCGGACGGCGCCCGCGTGCTCGTAGCCGGCCGGCGGTTCTTCCGCCAGGTCGACCAGGCCGTACAGACCGAGATCTACGGGCGCGGCAGCGAGGCGCTGAACGCACCCCGCATCCTGAACATCGCCACCGCCGAACCGCTCATGGAGGACCTGGTCGAGGACGCGGCCGACACGCTGGGCATCCTCCTCTCCGTCAGCCACGACACACCGCACCAGGTGCTCCGCCAGCTCGCCGGGTACCGGGTGGACGCCGCGCACACCTGGGGCCTGAACGCCCTCTCCGACGCGGTCGACCGCACCGTGCGCACGTACGAAGTCCTGGACGACCCGCTCTGGGTGACGCTGCCCCTCGGACACCCGCTGGCGGGCCGTGACACGGTCTCCCTCGCCGATCTGCGGGACGACAACTGGGTGTCCGAGGCCGGGCCCCAGGCCGAGGTCCTGGTGAGCCGCGTCTACCAACTGGCGGGTCTCACCCCGCCCGCCCGCATCCAGGTCACCGGGGCGTCGGTGGCCCGGGGGATGCTGCGGCGCGGAGACGCCATCGGCCTCGGCTCCCCGGCCTGCCCCGCCGTGTTCGCCCCCTCGCTGGTCCGACGCTCGCTGGTCGAGCGGCCCCGGCGGGCCGCCGGACTCCTGGTCGATCCCACCGTCGTCCCCGGCGCCCTCGCCCAGCAGCTGGCCGCGCTGCTCACCGCCCGCTGCCTGAGCCGGTTCACCCGGCACCACGGGGACATGCTGGGCGATCCGTGGTGGGCCGAATGGCTACGCGGGCAGCGAGCGGGGCTGGAGCGGCGCACCGAAGCCGCACGCAGCCTCCAGGCCCCGCCGGCGCTGCCCGACGAGTCGATCCAGGTCGATGTGGAGGACCTCCATCTGCTGCGCGCGGTGTCCGCCCACGGCAGCATCAACCGTGCCGCGACCGTTCTGTCCATCAGCCAGTCGGCTCTCACCCGTCGTATCCACCGACTCGAACTCCGTCTGGGTGCAGGGCTGTTGCTACGCAGCTCGCGCGGCACGGACCTGACGGCGCCGACCCGGCAGTTCCTGGCACGGCTGGCCGGCTTCGAGGCCGAACTCCATGCGGTGGGCCTCACGGGCGGCGCGGGGGAGGCCCTGCCGCATGCGGAGCCGGGCGGCGGCACGCAGCGCCGCACGCACCGGGGCGGCGCGGTGCGTGCGGGACGGACCGCGCCCGAACGGACCGCGGTGCGGTCCGCAGTCGCCGGCCGGAACTGACACTGCGGCGGGAGGGCCGGCGGGCAAGGTCCGCCGGCCGCCCCGGCGGGTGTCAGCGGGCGCCCAGCGCGACGTAGTCGTACATCCCGAAGGACCCCGTGACGAACACGTTGCGCGCGTCGGGGTGGCGGTAGAGCAACGAGCGCGGATAGAGGTAGGGCACGATCACGGCATGGTCCATGGTCAGCCGGTCGATGCGGTGCCAGATGGCCGCGCGCTCCTCCAGGTCGCCGCTGACGGCACCCCGGTCGAGCAGGGCGTTGATCTCCGGGTCGTCCAGCTCACCCATGTTCTGGTTGCCGCGCTCCTTGATCGCGCGCCCATCCACGATCTGCTGGAAGAAGCCGTATCCGTCGGGGAAGTCGGCCCCCCACCCGAACATGATGATTCCGATGCCGTGCTCGCGCAGGTACGAGGGGCTGCCGCCGTAGCGGTCGAAGTAGTCGCCGGACGGGAAGTCCAGCACCTCGGCCTCGAT
This sequence comes from Streptomyces sp. NBC_00683, assembly GCF_036226745.1. Classification (NCBI taxonomy): domain Bacteria; kingdom Bacillati; phylum Actinomycetota; class Actinomycetes; order Kitasatosporales; family Streptomycetaceae; genus Streptomyces; species Streptomyces sp. NBC_00683. The sequence continues at coordinate 8,372,744 of NZ_CP109013.1, forward strand.
GCCGACGCGGGCCAGCCCGGCCGAGAGCGCCTCGGCCGCCCGGTACTCCTTGAGGCGGTCCTTGCGGGCCGCGATCTTCGTGCGGAAGCCGTCCGGCAGGCCGGCCAGGGCCAGTTCGGCGCGGGCCGCCTCCAGGTCCCCGGTGCCGTCCTCGCCGACGGGGTAGCGGTCGAAGGGCTGGTAGCCGTCGATGGTCGGCGGAAGGATCGTGGTGGCGATGTCACCGCCGACGGGGCCTCCGTACGCCGCTTGCATGGCCGCCTTGTCGGTGGCGAACTGCACCGCGCGCCGGCAGTGCACGTTGTCGAACGGGGTGATCCGGCTGGACAGGCAGTAGATCCAGGTGAAACCGGTCAGCGGGTTGTCGGCGTTGGCCCGCAGCGCGGGGTCGGCCAGGATGCGTTCCTGGACAGCGGGCTGCACCCCGAATCCCGCGAGGTCGATGTGCGCCTCCCCGGCCAGCAGCATCAGGTCCACCTCGTGCGGGTCCTTGCCCAGGTGCACCTCGACGCGCTCGGCCCGCTGCCGCCGTACGGGGTCGGTCGCCGGGTCCCAGTGGGGGTTGCGCTCCAGGACGACGAGCCTGCCGCGCTCGTAGGACTCGACACGGTACGGTCCGGTCGCCACGGGGCCGAGCCGGTAGCCGATACCGGTGTCCCGGGCCCTGGGGACCGGAGTGGTGCTCGGCATGGTGGCCAAGAGGTCCATGCCGGCGAAGGGCTCGGTCAGCCGCAGCACCAGGGTGCGGTCGTCGGGGGTCTCGACGGTGAGCGGACCGTCCACCTCGGGCTCGCGCCAGGGGCCGCCGTAGTCGGTGCCCAGCAGGTGACGGAAGTAGGTGGGGCCGACGCCCAGCACGTCCGTACCGTAGTTGCTCCTGGCGATCGCGTACTTGACGTCCGCCGAGACGACGGGGGTGCCGTCCTCGTAACGCAGGCCCGGACGCAGCCGGTACGTCCAGGTCCGCCCGCCGTCCGAGGCCTCACCGAGCGACTCGGCCAGGTCGGGGACCAGTCGCTGGCCGGCCTTGCCGGGCGCGGTGTCGAAGGTGACCAGTGTCCGGCCGATCAGGCGCAAGAAGTTCCAGGTGTACGCGTAGTACGTGTTGCCGGGGTCGAGCGAGTCGAAGTCGTCGGTGCGCACCAGGCGGAGGGTTCCGCCCAGCGTGTCGGTCGGGGCGACCACGCCGTCGACGGCGGCGTCGAAGCCGGTGGTGCCCGACTGTTCGGTCTCCATGTCCCAGCCCTTCTCGCGGTGATTTCCGCGCAAGTCTGCGGGTGCGCGGCTGCCCGGAGAGGGGCGGGGAGGCATGGGCGCATAGCCGACGGCGGGTCGGTATAGCGGGAGAGTTCGGTGAGAGGTGGTGGAGAGCCCCGGCTGATTGGCTCGCGTCCCCCCACGCGCGAAGCGGACGCCCGCTTCCCCCCACGCGCGACGCGGGCGTCCGGACGAGAGGCGAGTAGAACGTGTCCCGAAGAAGGAAATGGCATATACCTGTCATCACCGTCGCGGCTGCGGCATTGCTGGCGGGCTACCCGTCGGTGTCGATGGCCAAGACCCCCACCCCACCCCCCGGAGCCGCCCAGGGGTGGTCCCAGAAGGACGAGGCCGACGCTGCCAAGCCTGGTCCCGCCGAGCTCCCCGAGGCCGTTCCGGCCGGCGACCGTGCGGAACTGCTCGGCTCCGGCTACCGCACCTCCGACGACCTGGCCTGGACGACTTCGGGTGACGCCACCGGCTTCCACGTCATGGTCGCCGCCGCCGAGGACGGCTACCACTGGCGGACCGCGGCGACGCTGTCCGAGCCAGGCTTCGACACCGACACCTGGATCGGCAACGCCTGCCTCACCGCCTCAGGCAAGCGCGCCGCCGTCACCTACGCGCCCCGCACCTTCACCAACAAGCCCGCGCTGATGACCCGCGGCGCCTTCACCGCGATCGTCGACCTGACGACCGGCGCGGTCACCAAGCTCCCCGTCCAGTCCAGCCTGAGCTACTTCTCACCCGGCTGCGGCACCACGGAGAAGGCCGTCTTCTCGCAGTTCTCCGACGACGAATCGGAACGCAACGAGACCCGTCTCGTCGGCGTGGACACCGCGAGCGGCAAGGCGGCGAAGCCGCTGAAGCTGCCCGGCCAGGTCACCTCCGCCGTCCCCCTCGCGGACGGCTACGCCGCCGCGCAGGGCGCCCGCCTGGTCCGCGTCACCACCTCCGGCGACGTACGCGTCGCCGCCCGTACGGCAGCGGTGCCCTTCCAGCTCACGGCTGCCGCGGACGGCTCGGTCGTCTACATCGACCGGCCCGGCACCGACCGGTCCGCGAAGACCAAGGCCGTCACCGAGCGCGCGGAGGTCCGGCGCGCCCCGGCCTCGCTCTTCGGCGCCGCCGCCGAGGCCACCGGAACCACCCGACGCCTGGCCACCGGCGCACTCGCCGACTTCGACCTGTCCCGCGCCGCCCGCACCGGCACGGTCTACGTCACCGGGAAGGCCGAGGCCGCCGGCACCCTGCCCGCGTCCGTGCGCATGCCCTCGGGTGTGGCCAAGGACGCGGTCCTGTCCACCCGGGGCGACGCCGCCGTCACCACCGCATGGGCCGACGGCAAGGACTCCAGGATCTCGCCGCAGGAAGCCGCCTCGGCGCGGACCGCACGGACCGGGATGAAGTTCCTGGACACCGGACGCAGCGTCACCCTGGACGCCAGGCCCGGCACGACGGTCGGCTCGACCGCGAAGACAGCGGAGGGCCTCGTCACCTCCCCGGCACTCACCCGCGGGACCGCGGCGGCGGCACCGAAGCTCGCGGCGGCCTCACCGACCAATCCCGTCGAGGACGAGCGCTACTGCTCGGTGCCGCGCGGAGACGTCCGCAAGCAGGCCTTCCAGCCCACCCCGCGGCAGGTCGAGTGGGCCGTGGACCAGGCCGTGGTCGGGAAGCTCAACACACACGTCTCCCGTGCCGCCAACTGGAAGAACACCGGGATGACGGCCGCCTACCAGCCGCAGTCCCTCTTCCCCCTCAAGACCATGGCGGGCGACCCCAACGGAACACCTGACGCGGCCGACGGATACCACATTCCCGCGCAGGTGATGCTGGGCGTGACCGCTCAGGAATCCAACATGTGGCAGGCCACCAGGTTCGCCGTACCGGGTGTCACGGCGAACACCCTGATCGGCAACTACTACGGCATCAGCCACGGTGCCGACGGGGAGACCCCTGATCCGTGGGCCGTCAACTGGGCCGCTTCCGACTGCGGTTACGGCATCGTCCAGGTGACCGACGGCATGCGCATGGCCGGGCACGAGAAGCCCGGTGAGACGGCGCTGTCCGTGCAGAAGCAGGAGGCCGTCGCCCTCGACTACACCGCCAACATCGCCGCGGGCGTCAACATCCTCGTGGACAAGTGGAACCAGACGTACAGCGCCGGGATGACCGTCAACGACGGCGGACCGGAGTACATCGAGAACTGGTTCTTCGCGCTCTGGGCGTACAACTCCGGCTTCTACCCCCAGTCCAGCGCCGGGTCGCACGGCGGCCACTGGGGCGTCGGCTACACCAACAACCCGGCCAACGCGCTGTGGAAGGCCAACCGCACCCCGTTCCTGGAGAATTCGGGCGGCGGGGACGACTACTCCCACGCCGCCCACCCGCAGGACTGGCCCTACCAGGAGAAGGTCATCGGCTGGGCCGCCCGCCCGATCTCGGCGATGTTCGCCCCGGGCGACTTCCAGCCCGGATACCGCGCAGCCTGGTGGACGGACCCGCTCTACCGCACCTCGGCCAAGCCGCCGCTCGGGACGTTCTGCGACTCCTCCAACAACTGCGACCCCAGCAAGATCAAGGAGGGCGACACCGACACCAACGGGGCGTGCCAGCTCAACAACCCGGCGGACGAGTTCTTCCTGCACTGCTGGTGGAACAAGAAGGCGGCCTGGAAGAACTGCGAGTCCGCGGCCACCTGCGGATTCGCCCTGCACCGCTTCGACGCCACCTATCCCGAACAGCCCGACGGCAACGCCTACCCGCCCCGGTGCTCCAGCGGGCTCCCCTCCGGTACGTATGTGATCGACGACGTGGCCTCGGGCGTCACCCCGGCCGGTTCGGCCGCGCGAAGTTGCGGGGCGACGACCTCACCCGGCACCTTCGGCTTCACCTTCTCGGCCGACGGCGCCAACTACCCGGGCAAGATCGACACCCATCAGATCGGGGCCGGCTACGGCAACCACTTCTGGTTCTCGCACACCAGGAATCAGGCGACCGGTGACGGCGCCCGGATGCGTACGACCGGCACCTGGACCCTGACCAACGGCATGACCGGCTGGGCCCGGGTCTGGGTGCACCTCCCCGACCACGGAGCCCACACCCGGCAGGCCACCTACACGATCTCCGGGACCAACAGCACCAGCCCGGTACGCGTGCACCCGCAGCGCGTCCTGGAGAACAAGTGGGTCTCCCTCGGGGTGTTCCAGTTCACCAGCACCCCGAAGATCGCCCTCTCCACGCACGCGGCCGACGGCAACGGGTCCGAGGACGTCGCATGGGACGCCGTCGGCTTCCAGCCGCTGTCGGCCAAGCCCAAGGACATGGTCGTCGCGATGGGCGACTCCTACTCCTCGGGCGAGGGCGCCTCGGCCGCGGGCGGCGTCGACTACTACAAGGAGACCAACTACCGGGACCCCAGCAACCCCTCGACCCGCGACGCCTGCCACCGCTCGACCAAGGCATGGTCCCGTCAGGCCACCATCCCGGGCCGTTCGGCATCCGTGGGATCCCTGGACGACAGCCGTTCCGCGGCCATGGACTACCACCTCGTCGCCTGCTCCGGCGCCCGCACGTACAACATCGCATCCGTCGGCGAGAACGGCGAACTGCCCCAGCTGTCCAAGGGCTACCTCGACCAGAACACCACGCTGGTGACGATCTCCGTCGGCGGCAACGACGCCCGGTTCGCCTACATCATCCAGAAGTGCATCTTCGGCGGCATCGGCTGGCCGACGCTGTGCCAGAACCAGACGTTCGAGGACGACGACTCCCACGTGGACGACGCGGCCTACCAGGGGCTGGACATCGGTGTGGCGGCCGAGCGCCTGGCCAAGGAACGGGTGCGTCCGGCCATCACCGACGCCCTGAAGAAGATCCAGGCGAAGGCACCCAACGCCAAGATCGTCCTGATGGGGTACCCGCCGCTGCTGGAGGGGGCGGGGCAGTGCATCCCCGGCATCGGCACCGAGGAGGCCCCCTGGCTGAACAGCATGGCCAGCACCCTCGCCACCGAGATGCAGGGCGCCGTGGACGACGCCAAGACCGCCGGAGCCAAGGCCTGGTACTCCAACCCCGCCCAGAACTTCGCGGGCAAGGCCGTCTGTGGCGACCCCGAACAGGTCCACGGCATCGTGCTGGACCTGGTGGAGAGCGACGAGCCGCAGATCGACTGGCCGATCCTGCAACTCGGAGCCTCCGCCCAGTCCTTCCATCCGAAGGTCGGAGGAGCCCGGCTGTACGCGGACTCCCTCGAGCGGACGATGGGGGGCATGGGTCTCTGATCCACGGCACCCGACGGGCCCTCCCCACCAGGGGAGGGCCCTGGACCGGAGGTGAGCGATGAGAAAGGTGTCCCGCCGCGGTGACATCACGGCGGCCCTGCTGCTCCTCCTGCCGGACGCGGTCCTGCTGGCGGTCCTGCTCTTCGGGGTGCTGATCTCCGGGGGCCTGACGGGCAGTCCGGACCGGGTCGCGGCGGGCCGCGAGGCGTCCCGGGCCGCGCTGGTCTGCCTGGCCGCCCTCCTGCTCTCCGGCGGCATCGCGGCCGCCGTGCGCGCATGGGTCACCGCGGCAGTGCAGGTGGTCGTGCTGGGAGGCGCGGCCCTCGCCTGTACGGGGTTCGGCTCCTGAGACACCGCAGCGCTCCCCGGCAATGAGGCCGGGGAGCGCTGCGGTGTCAGGGCGGGTCAGTGCCGGGCCATGCCCGGCACCGCCGAGAGCATGTCGGCGTCCTGGCGGAGGATCGCCCGCTCCAGCGTGGTCAGCCTGGGGCCGGGGTCGATTCCCAGCTCGTCGGTCAGGGTATTGCGGGCCCTTCGGAACACGGCGAGCGCGTCGGCCTGCCGGCCACTGAGATACAGCGCCTGCATCAAATGCGCGTACGGCTCCTCCCGGAGGGGATGAAGGGCTATGAGGTCGGTGAGTTCACCAATGGCCTCCTCGTATTGCCCCAGAGATATTTCAAGGCAAATGCGCTGTTGCAGTGCGGCGACGCGTTCCTCTTCCAGCCGGGCCGCGCGGGTCTGCAGCGCACTGCTCGAAATCGTGGCCAGAGCAGGGCCCCGCCAGAGGGCGAGTGCGTCCCTGAGGAGTTCCAGTGCCTCCTCCTTGAGGTCGGCACGGACCAGTTTCTTCGCCGTCGCGACGTTGTGCCGGAAGACGTCGCTGTCGATCTCGCAGTGAGCGGAGTCCAGTTGGTAACCGGAAGCCGTCGACAGGACGGTTTCCTGCGGCGCGCCGACCATGGCCAGTGAGCGGCGGATCATCCACACGCTGGTCTGTAACTGGCCGGCGGCGGTCCGGGGCGGACGTTCACCCCAGAGGTGGGTGATGAGTTCGGGCGTACAGACGGCCCTGCCCGACACAAGTGCGAGGGCGGTGAGAACCCGGAGCTGTCGCTGACCGGCGAGGGGGACCGGCATGTTCCGGGAAAGCATGGAGATCGGACCCAATATGCGAATCTGTACGCCGGCCATAGGGGTTCTCCCGTTCTGCCCGTCCATGGCTGAATTCCACTGCCATGAACTGCTGGATTTTCGCACGCAATATTTTTGTATGCGCTGGTTCATGAAAATACAGTGGTTCCGGCTTCGGCCACTTCGCGTGTAGCGGGGTCTCGGCTCTCTCGATTCGGGAGAGTAATCAGCCAACCTTGCCCCGTCAATGAAGCCGGGACGGGGGGCGGCTGAAAACGGTCGTACCGGAACCGGCGAATAGCATGCGCGGGGAAACTGCAGATTACGTAGGGGAGATGGAGTGGCCGGGAGTGCATGATCGGGAACTGCGCGGAGTAATCGCCGGGGCATATGCCCCTCGCCGTGTGATGGGGTCGCGGCTCCCGGAATGCCGCGCCCAGGCGGAGTGTGTGCTTCCGCTGTGAAGGAGGCGAGGGTCGTGTGCGCCTGCTGAGGTTACGCAGCGCACTTGTCCGGACTCGAAATCGCCGGTTGACTGGTCTAGACCGGTAATGGCAGAAATCATACGCCGAGGAGGCCGTGCGCCGGTTGTCCGGCGCCGAGAAGCGGCGCCGGACAACCGGACTTCCGGCCCCGGACGCCTTCGGGGGCCGGGAGGCGTCCGGGCCCGTGGTTCGGATATCCGGCCCGCTCGACGCCCAGGCGGATCGGCGGTTCAGGACTCCGGGAGCTCCGTGACGTCGAGCAACTCCAGGTGCCGGGGCGTCAGCACACGCGTGCCGCCGCCCGGCTTCCGTCGCTCGGCTGCCTGCATCAGTGCAGTCGCCGCGTCCGGGGACGCGGTGCGGGAGATCCCCGAGTCGCCCAGTGGGGTCACCATGTCGTCGTGATGGCAGGGCAGGAGCACGGGCGGCGACCCCAGTGCGGACAGCAGCCGGTCCGGGTAGCCATGGACGGCGGCGTGTCCGCTCATCCCGATCACCGCCACATCGGGCCGTGCGCCTGCCAGTTCCCGCTCCGCGACGTTGCTGGTGCCGGTCAGAAGGACGGACGGTCCCCCCTCGACGGACACCTGGAAGGCCAGTGTCTGCCCCTCGACGAGGTCGCCCAGGGTCCGGGGCCGCGCGGGAACGGAGTCCCGCGTCCCGGGGGCGAAGGACGTGTAGTCCTGCTGCCTGCTGTGCAGACTGCGGAACACCTCCACGCTGTAGCCGTCGAACTGGAGGTGGTCGCCCCCGCTCACCGCCACCACGTCCGCCATGCGATGTGCGGGGGTGCCCATCGCGCCCAGCAGATGACGCGACGTGGTGTCGCAGAGCGTCCGGATGCGCCGGCCGCCCCAGCCCGGCCGGGACAGCAGGTGCGGCACGTCGGCGAGATGGTCGAAGTGACCGTGGCTGATCAGGATCAGCTCGGGTGTCCCGGTCAGTCCCTCCTCCGCCACGTGCTCCACGGCCTCCGGGTCCAGGCGCAGCGGTAGCGCCGGATCGAGGGCGCCGTCCCCGTCGGCGTACGGCATCCGACTCAGATACGGATCGAAGAGCACGCTGCGGCCCGCGAAGGACAGCTCCCAGCCGGCCACGCCCAGCCAGCGCAGGCCGAGCGCGGTTCTCTTCGGTGCCCGGCGGGCGTGTGCGGTCGGCAGGGGAGCGGCGCCGCCGACCAGCAGGCCCGCCGCCCCCGCGCCCAGCGCGCCCTGGAGGACCGACCTTCGCGACTGACTCATGTGCCACCTCGTTCACGTTGTGCTGATCACCCGTCACCCTACGGATCGGACGCGAGGAGGCTGCACATTTGAGTCAGTGGCGGGGCCGGGGCGTGGTGGCTCAGGTGGTGTACTCGGAGTTCAGCCGGACGTATCCCTCGGTCAGGTCGCAGCCGTAGACGGTGAACTCCCCGTCACCGATGCCCAGTCCGATACCGATCAGGACCTCCTCGCCGCGCATGTGCTCGGCGACCTCGGCCCGCAGTTCGGCGTCCCCGGGGCCGTCGGCGCGCTGGGGGTACACGAGGGTCCCGCCGAAGCGGACGGTGACGTTCTCCTGGAGGATGTCGGTGTCGTCGGTGCACTTGCCGATCGCCATCGTGACCCGGCCCCAGTTGGGGTCGCTGCCGTGCACGGCGGTCTTGACCAGCGGTGAGTTGACCACCGTCTTGCCGACGCGCTTGGCCTGGGCCGCGTCCCGGGCCCCGGTGACCCGCACCTCGATGAGCTTGCTCGCACCCTCGCCGTCGGAGGCGATGTTCTTCACCAGGGCGAGCGCCACCTCGTGCAGCGCTTCCTCGAACTCCACCGGATCCACGTCGCCGGCCAGGCCGTTGGCGAACAGGACCGCCGTGTCGCTCGTCGAGGTGTCGGTGTCGATGGACACCGCGTTGAACGTACGGTCCATGACGCTCCGGAAGATCCGGTCCTGCTCGCCCTGGGGCAGCCGGGCGTCGGTGGCGAAGAACGTCAGCAGGGTCGCCATGTCGGGCTCCAGCATGCCCACACCCTTCGCGATGCCGACGAGCGTCGCCTCACCGCATCGCACCCTGACCAGCTTGGGCCGGGTGTCGGTGGTCATGATGGCCTGCGCCGCACGCTCGAACCCGCCCTCGGGGAAGGGCCAGGACAGCGTCTTGATGTGTGCGCGGATCTCCTCCATGGGGTACTGGAGTCCGATCACCCCGGTGGAGGCGATCAGCAGATCGTCCTCGGCGAGGCCGGTGGCGGCGGCCACCGAGTTCCGGATCTCGCGCGCGTTGCTCTCGCCCTCCGGGCCCGTGGCCACATTGGCGTTCCTGGCGATGACGACGACCCCGCGCGACTGGCCGTCGGCTGCCCCCGCCCGGCTGAGCACGACGCTCGGGCCGGCGAAGCGCGACTTGGTGAACACCGCGCTGACCTGCGTGGGCACGGTCGAGGCCAGCACCGTGAAGTCGTCCCGCCCATCGTCCGACAGCCCTACCGGGGCGGTGTGCACCATGAACCCCGCGGGGTCCCGGGTGGTCGTACCGGTCATGATCGCCTTCTTCCCTCTGGCATGTCTTTATGCGTTTGCCTGTATGTCTATTCATCTATCACAGGTGGCGCGGGCGCAAGGCCCGAACCGGCCCCCGTCTGCCCGGAAGCGCACTACAGCGCCTTCGGATAGGCACTGGAGAGGCGGTGGAGAGAGCACACCGGCACGGTGACGGCATTCCGCTTCCCGTCGACATCCTGGAGACGACGCCGCATGTCCCGTGTATCGACCAAGCCCAGTGGCAACCCGACGGCCGCACACGCCCTGCTCAAGCGTCTCCACGAGCACGGTGTGGAGACGGTGTTCGGTGTCGTCGGCCGCGAAGCCGCCTCCATTCTCTTCGACGAGGCACCGGGGATCGATTTCGTTCTCACCCGGCACGAGTTCACCGCCGGCGTCGCCGCCGACGTCCTGGCCCGCATCACCGGCCGGCCGCAGGCCTGCTGGGCCACGCTGGGCCCCGGCATGACGAACCTCGCCACCGGCGTGGCGACCTCGATCCTGGACCGCTCGCCCGTCATCGCTCTGGCCGCCCAGTCCGAGTCGCACGACATCTTCCCCAACGACACCCATCAGTGTCTGGACTCCGTCGCCGTCATGCGCCCCATGACGAAGTACGCCGTCGAGCTCCAGCGCCCCGACGAGATCACCGACCTCGTCGACTCCGCCGTCGCCGCCGCGATGACCGAACCTGTCGGCCCCAGCTTCATCTCCGTCCCCGTCGACCTTCTCGGCGCCGACATCGACTCCTCGGTGACCCACCCCGCCGCGCAGACCCCGGCCAAGCCGGTCGGTGCCGTCCAGGCAGGCTGGGAGGCCACCGCCGACGAAGCCGCAGCCCTCGTCGCCGGTGCGGAGCACCCGGTGTTCGTCGTCGGCGCGGCGGCCATCCGCTCCGGCGCGGTCCCCGCGATCCGGGCCCTGGCCGAGCGCCTGGACGTCCCCGTCATCACCACGTACATCGCCAAGGGCGTCCTGCCGCACGGCCACCACCTCAACTACGGTGCCGTCACCGGGTACATGGACGGCATCCTGTCCTTCCCCGCCCTGGAGACCCTCTTCGCCCCGGCCGACGTCATCGTGACCCTCGGCTACGACTACGCCGAGGACCTGCGCCCCTCGATGTGGGCCCGCGGCGGCGAGAAGAAGACGGTCCGCGTCTCGCCGACCGTCAACCCGATCCCCAGGGTCTACCGCCCGGACGTCGACGTGGTCACCGACGTGCTGGCCTTCGTCGAGCGCCTGGACGCCGCCACCGCGGACCTCACCAAGAAGACCCCGCACGACATCACCCCGCTGCGCGAGCGCATCGCCGAGTTCCTGGCCGACCCCACCGAGTACGAGGACGGCATGCGGGTCCACCAGGTGATGGACTCCATGAACACGGTGATGGAGGAGACCGCCGCCGCGGGGGAGGGCACGATCGTTTCCGACATCGGCTTCTTCCGGCACTACGGGGTGCTCTTCGCCCGCGCGGACCAGCCCTTCGGCTTCCTCACCTCGGCCGGCTGCTCCAGCTTCGGCTACGGCATCCCGGCGGCGATCGGCGCACAGATGGCGCGCCCCGGCCAGCCCACCTTCCTCATCGCGGGCGACGGCGGCTTCCACTCCAACAGCGCCGACCTGGAGACCATCGCACGTCTCAACCTGCCCATCGTGACCGTCGTCGTCAACAACGACACCAACGGGCTGATCGAGCTCTACCAGAACCTCGGCCACCAGCGCTCCCACGACCCCGCGGTCAAGTTCACCGGTGTCGACTTCACCGAACTCGCCCGCGCCAACGGCGTCGAGGCCGTCAGGGCCACCTCCCGCGAGGACCTGCTCGCGGCCCTGCGCAAGGGAGCCGGCCTCGGCCGCCCGTTCCTGATCGAGGTCCCGGTGAACTACGACTTCACCTCCGGCGGCTTCGGTGCCCTGAGTATCTGATCATGGCGCATACATTCCCCGCCGCCACGGGGTTCCTGGTCTCCGCCCAGCAGGGCGGGGACCGGGCCCCCGGTCCCGTCTTCGCCACCAGGGGCGCCCACGAAGCCGTGGCCGAAGCCCTCCGTACCCAGACCCTGAACGCCGTACTCGTCCACTCGGGTTCGGCCGAGAACGCCGTTGCCCGCTCCGGCGACACGGCACTCGTCCTGGCCGGCGAGCTCTACAACCGGGAGGACCTGCTCACCCTCCTCCCGGCCGGAGCCGACGCCCACACGGACGCGCAACTGCTGCTGGCCCTGCTGGGCGTCTACGACCTGCATGCCTTCCGGCTGCTCAACGGCCGTTTCGCGGCGGCCGTGGCCCTCGGCGACCGGGTGCTCCTGGCCACCGACCACGCGGGCTCCGTGCCCCTCTACACGCTGCCGGCCCCCGGCCGTGTACTCGCCGCCACCGAGATCAAGGCCCTCGTCCCTGCAACGGCCAAGGCCCCGCCGTCCGGACGGCCCGTCGCCGAGGCGCGCAGGGTCCGCCGGGTGCCGGGCGTCCACCAGGTGCCCGCCGGCACGGTGCTGGACATCGACGTCCGTACCGGCACCGCCGTGCCCACCCGGATCTGGACCCCGCCGGTGTCCCGGCGGATCCTCCCCGAGGCCGACGCGACCGCCGTCGTACGCGAGACGCTGGAGCGGGCCGTCCGGGCCCGTACGGGCGGCAGCACCCCGTTGGTCGTGCTCTCCGGAGGAATCGATTCTTCCGGCGTCGCAGCGCTCGCCGCCGCGCACACCCACGGTCCCCTGGACACGCTGTCCATGGGCACCGACACCTCGGACGAGTTCCCCGAGGCACGTGTGGTCGCCACCCACCTGGGCTCCGCCCACCGGGAGATCACCGTCCCGACGGCGGACCTGCTCGGCCAACTCCCGTACGCGATCTGGGCGTCCGAGTCCGTCGACGCGGACATCATCGAGTACCTGCTGCCGCTCACCGCCCTGTACCGGGCCCTCGACGGGCCCGCCCGCCGCATCCTCACCGGCTACGGAGCCGACATCCCGCTCGCCGGCATGCACCGCGAGGACCGGCTGCCCCAACTGGACACAGCCGTCGCGTTCGACATGGCCACCTTCGACGGACTCAACGAGATGTCACCGGTGCTCTCCGGTATCCAGGGCCACTGGTCGACCCATCCGTACTGGGACCGCGACGTACTTGACCTGCTCGTGTCGCTGGAGGCCGGGCTCAAACGCCGCCACGGCCGCGACAAATGGGTCCTGCGGGAGGCGATGAGCGCCCTCCTGCCGCGGGAGACCGTCACCCGGCCGAAGCTCGGTGTGCACGAGGGCTCGGGGACGACCTCGTCCTTCAGCCTCCTGCTGTTGGACGCCGGCGTGCCCGACGCGGACATCCACCGGGCCAAGTCGCTGGTGGTGCGGGAGATCTTCGACCGGGTGGTCGTCGAGGGCCTGCCACCCGCCGAGGTGAGCACCGCCGACGCCGTGCACCAGGCAGCCGCACGGCTGAAGGAGACCGAGTGAACCACCCCAGACTCCGTACCGGCCGCCAGCGGCCCCGACAGGAGGCATGACGTCGTGGAACGTGTCGACACCGCGATCTCGCCCCGCTACGCGCAGATCCCGACCTTCATGCGCCTGCCGCACGACCCGCAGCCCACCGGCCGCGACGTCGTCGTCATCGGCGCCCCCTACGACGGGGGCACCAGCTACCGGCCGGGTGCCCGCTTCGGCCCGCGTGCCATCCGCAACGAGTCCGGCCTGATCCACGGGGTCGGCATCGACCGGGGACCGGGCACCTTCGACCTCATCGACTGCGTGGACGCCGGGGACATAGACCTCACTCCGTTCAACATGCACATCGCGATGGAGACGGCCCACCGTCATCTGCGCGGCCTCCTCCAGGACAACGCCGCCTTCCTGATGCTCGGCGGCGACCACTCGCTCACCCTGGCCGCCCTGCGCGCCGTGGCCGAGCAGCACGGCCCCGTCGCCGTGGTCCACCTCGACGCGCACTCCGACACCAACCCCGCTTTCTACGGTGGCGAGTTCCACCACGGCACCCCGTTCCGGCACGGCATCGACGAAGGGCTCATCGACCCCCGGCGCACCGTGCAGATCGGCATCCGGGGCCACAACCCCCAGCCCGACTCGCTGGACTACGCCCGCGGCAAAGGGGTGCGGGTCGTCACCACCGACGAGTTCGTCGAGACCGGTGTCGCCGGCACCCACGCCCTCGTCCAGGAGCTCATCGGCGACCACCCGGTCTACGTGTCGGTCGACGTCGACGTCGCAGACCCGGCCTTCGCCCCCGGCACCGGAACCCCCGCGCCCGGCGGACTGTCCTCCCGCGAGGTCCTGGCCCTGCTGCGCTGCGTGGGCGAGCTGCGGCCGGTCGGCTTCGACGTCATGGAGGTCTCGCCCCTCTACGACCACGCCGGGATCACCTCCATCCTGGCGACCGAGATAGGCGCGGAGCTGCTCTACCAGTACGCCCGCGCTCACATCAAAGGAAGGAACGACGCGTGACCGTCATAGACTGCTCCGAACTCCGCGACGAACTCCTGGGACTCGCCTCGCGCCTGCCCTCGGTGCCGCGCGCGGACCTCCCGGCCTTCCTGGCGGCCGCGAAGGAGGCGTCCAGCGACCTCCCTGCCTCGATCGCCGACGCGCTCGACGCCTTCAACGTGTCCGGCAACGAGGACGGTTACCTCCTGCTGCGCGGCCTCCCCGTCGAACCGCAGGACCAACTGCCGCGCACCCCCGAGTCCACCCCCGCGCCGACGGAGCGCCCGCTGCTCACCATGGAGGCGATGCTCGGCATCGTCGGCCGCCGGCTCGGCCTGCACACCGGGTACAAGGAGCTGCGCAGCGGCACCGTCTACCACGACGTGTACCCCTCACCCGGCGCGCACCACCTCTCGTCGGAGACCAGCGAGACCCTGCTGGAGTTCCACACGGAGATGGCGTACCACCGGCTCCAGCCCAACTACGTGATGCTCGCCTGTTCCCGTGCCGACCACGAGCGCAGGGCCGCGACCCTGGTCGGCTCGGTCCGCAAGGCGCTGCCGCTGATCCCGGACGGCTTCCGCAGCCACCTCTTCGACCGCAAGGTGCCCTGCTGCGTCGACGTCGCCTTCCGCGGCGGCGTCGAGGACCCGGGCGCCATCGCCCAGGTGAAGCCGCTCTACGGCGACCCGGACGACCCGCTGCTCGGCTACGACCGGGAGCTGCTGGCCCCCGAGGATCCCCGGGACGTCGAGGCCGTGGAGTCGCTGTCCAAGGCGCTGGACGAGATCACCGAGGCCGTGCACCTGGTCCCCGGCGACGTCCTGATCATCGACAACTTCCGTACGACGCACGCCCGTACACCGTTCACACCCCGCTGGGACGGGGTGGACCGGTGGCTGCACCGCGTCTACATCCGCACCGACCGCCTCGGACAGCTCGCAGGCGGCGAACACGCGGGTGACGTGGTCGCCTTCACCCCGCGCGACTGACCGTCCTCTGCCCACGGCCCGTCCGTCGTGCTGCCCGCGCCGGTCCGCTCTCGGCTCACTCTCCCGGCGCTCTCCGTTGTGGCCCGGCCCCCTGGGGCAGCGGTTAGCGTGTCGGACAGGTGACCGGAGGCGGTCCGGTCACGGGAGACGTCCGCAGAGGAATCCGCAGCAGACGAGGAGACAGCGCCAAGTGTCGGACCCCACATTGCAGCAGATGGCACGTCATGACCGCGCACGGCGCCGCGGATCGCGCAGAGGACCCGTGCTGGGTGTGGCGGTGGCCGTCGTCCTGGCGGCGGGTGCGGGCTGGTGGGGGTACCGGGCGTGGTCCGGGGACGGGACGGAGCGGGACCCCGAGGTGACCGCGGCCACCGAGAGACTCCAGTCGTTCCTCGGCGCGTGGGCGGCGGACGATGCCGCGAAGGCAGCGGCACTGTCGGACTCGCCGGAGAACGCCGAGTCGCTGCTGACCTCGGTCATGACGAACCTGAAACCCGCGAAGGCGGAGCTGTCGGCGGGGGAGGGCGAGAAGAACGACAAGGGCGAGGTGACCGTCCCGTACACCGCGAAGTTCACCATCCCCGCCGTCGGCCTCTTCCGCTACGACTCCGAAGCGACCCTGGTGAAGAAGTCCGGGCAGTGGACCGTGGAGTTCGGCTCCCCGATGATCCACCCGCGGCTGAAACCGGGACAGACGCTCGCGCTGAAGACGGTGGCCGAGCGCGCCGCCGTACTCGACGCCAACGGCGACGACCTGCAGGCCGCCTCGCTGCGCGGCTCGGTGGACGAACAGGGCAAGGGAACGTTCGGCCTGGAAGCGCGCTACGACAAGCAGTTGCGAGGCGGCGAGGGCGCGGCAACCAGTGAGGTGGTGATCGCCGACCGCCAGTCCGGTCAGGCCGAAACCTCCCTCACCAAGAGCTCCGCGAAGCCCGGCACACCCGTGAAGACCACCATCGACCCCAAGGTGCAGGGCGCCGCGGCCAAAGCGATGGAAGGGCTGAAGGTGAACGCCGCGCTGATCGCCCTGGAGCCCTCGACCGGGAACATCCTCGCCGTCTCCAACCGTCCGGCAGGCGGCCTGAACCGCGCGCTGGCCGGCCAGTACCCGCCCGGGTCGACGTTCAAGGTGGTGACCGCGGCAGCGATGCTGAAGGCGGGCGTGAAGCCGTCCGACGTCATGGAGTGCCCCAAGTTCGCCCGTGTCGACGGGCAGCGGTTCGAGAACCAGAAACAGTTCACGCTGCCGGCGGGATCGACCTTCAAGGACTCCTTCGCGAAGTCCTGCAACACCATGTTCGTGGAGAACCGCGCCAAGGCGGGCGGCTCGGCCCTGCACGACGCGGCTGCTGCCTTCGGGATCGGCGGCGTCTGGGACGTGGGCGACTCGACGTACGACGGATCGGTCCCGGTGAGCACCTCGGACAACGACCTCGCCGCGTCCACCATCGGTCAGGCCCGGGTGCAGGCCTCGCCACTGGTGATGGCGTCGATCGCGGCGACGGTGAAGGAGGGAACCTTCAAGCAGCCGGTGCTGGTGCCCGACGCGGTCAAGAAGAAGCACGAGGCGACCGCCAGGCTCGACCCCTCGGTGACCGGTGACCTGCGTGACATGATGCGGGCGACGGTGACGTACGGAGCGGGCAGCGCACTGACGGGAATTCCCGGGCAGCCGCACGCCAAGACCGGGACGGCGGAGTTCGGCGAGGAGAAGCCGCCGCGCACCCACGCCTGGATGATCGGCTACCAGGGCGACAGCGACCTGGCGTGGTGCGTGATGCTGGAGGACGGCGGTTCGGGCGGCGCCGACGCGGGGCCGGTGGCGGCCAGGTTCCTGAAGGGGCTGACGGATGCGGGCTGAGCGCAGGTGACCTGAACCAAGCGGGTGGGCTTGTTCCAAGGGGGTTGCGGCCATGGCCTGCGCGGGGTGCCGGGCCCAAGATGACGTCGTGACAGGTCGAGCTGGTTGTCACTCGGAGCCGGAGCGGTAGACGTTCTCTCGCCCTTCGGGGTCCTCGTATTCGATGCTGTAGGGCGTCCCCATCGTCGCGAGTGCTTGAAGCAGGACGCCGACACGGTCCGGGTCGACGAAGCCGCTGAAGGTGACCGGATCAGTCGGCAGCACCTCGAGCTGGGCGAAGGTGTGCTCGGCCTCGAACTCGGTCCAGCTCGACCGTCGCACCGCCCAGCCTGCAGCTCGGAACAACTCTGCCGCCTGACGGGGGCCGGCCGCGGTGAGGAGTGTGCCCCAGACGTTGTTACGGAGGTCCCCGTGAGCGAGAGCGTCGTTGTCCAGCCGTGGGCCGACAGCTCTGCCTGAGGTGAAGTCCATGGCGGCCAGTATCCACCGCTGCCACGGCGGGGCCGGATCCCGGTGACCACAAGCCGAACGATCCGCCTCTGGATCGCCCGTGCGGTTGCGAGCTCGGTGGCCACGCTCACCACCGGCACGGTGAGGCCCGGCCACGTACCTTCGCGGCCGGGCCGGAGCTGGTCGCTGATCAGGCTTCGGGACAGAGCGTCCTGCGCAGCCCGATGTTGATGTGACTTCCGTCGTCATCGGTGAGCGTGACACCGTCGTAGGAGAACCGCTGTGCAGCACTGTGGTCCGGATCGGTCGCGCCGCCATCGAGGGCCGCGCACTGGTTGCGGGCCGCGTCGATGGCCTTGTCCTCGTCGTGGATGAGGTTGCTGTGGACGTCTTGGACGGCCTGGAGGACGGCGTCCCGCTCGCCGCCGGTGGGCTCGGGGGGCACGCCGGCGTTCTTGGCGGCGCCGCTGTCGCCCGCGGCACCAGGGGCCTCGGTGACGGTGCTCTTGGTGGCGTCGGCCTTGCTGTCGCTGTCCTTGCCGCTGCTGCAGCCGACGACGGTGACGGTGAGTACGGCGGCGATGGCCGCCGTGGTGGTGCCTATGCGCATGGTCCCCCCTGGCGTGACACGAGTAGGGACATGGTGCGGCAGGCGGGGCACTGCGGCCGCGCCGGAGACAGAATGGTGACCTGCTGCGGACGCGTTTGAAGCGATCCGCTCCCCGTGGCGGCGGCTGCCTCCAGGACGTTCGCCGTGCTGGTACTCGAGATGCTGCGGCACGAGCGACGCCAGTTCGCCGACCCCGGCAGTCCTGATCGCGGCTCAGCCGCGCGACGGCAGTGACAGCGCCGAGGACCTGGGACTCCGCCGACGGATGGCCGCGGCGACGACCCAATGGGTGGCCGACGCCGCAATCGTGATCCTGGCGATACCTCGCAGGGCTGGTACTTCGGGCCCGCCGGTGTGACGTTGGCTGGCACTCTCTACCGATATCGAGGTCCACCATGTTCGGCCTGGCCTTTGCCGCCCCCTGGCTGGTACTTGCCTCCACGCTCTGGGCGCTGGTGCCGCTCGCTTTCCCCCGGCGGCGCCGGCCGGGCACCATCATCGCCCTATCCCATCTCATCGTGACGCTGGCGATGACGCGGCCCTGGACCGAGGGCTGGTACTGGCGCGACGGAGCGTGGCTGATCCTTGTCTTCGGGCAGGGCGCCCTCATTGCCTTGGGACGGCTGGCCTTCGAGCTCAGCCCGCTCGGCGCCCGTCGCCGCAGCGCCAAGCCTCTGCCCCGAGGCAGCGACCCGGTGATGGCCCCACCCCAGCTGTGATGCCTTCGAGAACCGGGCGCCGGTCCAGGAGGGCTGGCAGTGGTCTGCCGGCCCTCCTGGAGCTATATGTGCGTCGCGGTCCGGTCAGATCCGGCCGCCGGTGAGGCGGGTGATCGGCCCGGCATGGTTCCTGGCCGTCTGGCGTCCGAGGGTGAACGCACCGGCGAGGAGTCCACCGACGCCTGCGGCAGCGCCCACGGCCACGGCCTTGCGGTGCTTGCCGACGGTCCGGGCGATGGTCGCGGTCGAGGTCACCCTGCCCGCCTTGTCCAGGACGGTCTGCCGGCCCGTTTCCCACCCGGTGACAGCGGCCCGCTTCGCCGCCAGGCCGGCCGACCGCACACCGGTCCCCGCCGACTCGGCGGCGTCATGGACCGAGGACTTGGCGTCCTGCGCCGCTGACTTGGCCTTCGAGGCTGCGACCGCCGAGCCGGACTTGGCCTGGTTCCCGGCCGCCTCAGTGATCTGACGTCCACTGGCGGCACCCGTACCGGCCTTCGCCGCAGAACCGTTCACATTCTTCTGGGTTTCATCGCTCTCTGCAGTCATGGTGTTCGTGTTACCCCTCGATGCGGCTCGAAACAGAGCGAACCCAGGCAGGCAGGCGTGGGTGCGGCACAGCACTGCGTCGGAGTGTTGGACTGGGTGTGGTTCGGCGGGGATGGAGGGCGTGCCGGACAGGCGGAACCTTGGGGGGACGTCCTGGATCCACAACCACCTCGACGGCAGCCCATCGACGACGTGACCACGCTTCGCGGCGCGGACGGTCTACTGGAAGCTCAGTCGGTGCGGGTGTGCCGGATCGGTCGGGCAGGTGTGCACGCGCATCAGGCCGCGACCGAGGTGGACACCGACCGGGTCGAGTACGCGCGGGTCCTCCTCGGCATCCCGGTCCTCGACCGGCAGCCAGCTGCGTGAGGCGCCGTCGCACTCCCACTTGTCCACGGTGAGCAGGGGTGGCATCGCTGTTCCGCATACCTGGCAGTCGACCGGAGCAGGATCGGTCAGATGCCAGGAGGCGAAGCCTCCGACCTTCCAACCGGGGGCGATAGACAGGTCGCTCATGTAGTCGATCTCTTCCGGTTCCCCCGCCAGGGCCGCGGTCATCGCCGCCTCGTACTCCTCATACGTCGCGTAGCTCGCCGGCGAGGAGAGGCCGTCCTCGTCCTCCTCGTCGTCGAGGAGCGCTTCCTCCCATGCGGAGATCTCGTCCTGGAGCGGCTCGTCCAGCAGCCCGAGGTACTCGTGCTCCACGACCTGCTCCGGGTGCACTACGCACATGGTCGGTACGCATTCCGCGCGGCCGGCCACCGGGGGTTCGGGCTGCGGCGACAGGACGGCGCCGACATCGGCCGAGCGCCGCCACCTCAGCAGGACGTCGATCGTGCGGTCGGCCCCGTGCACCTCGAAGGGGCACCAGAAGACCTGCAGAAGATCGTGGCTCTCGGGTCCCACGAGATCCGGGACCTCTCCTGCGAACAACTGCGCGACGGCCAGCATCGGCAACGGCCAGTCGTCGTGAAGGCCCGGGGCGTGTTCACCCCGCGACATGCCGTGGAGAAGGCGTTGCTCGTCCTCGGTGTACTCCCGTCCCCGTGCATCCTCCTCGATCCGACGGCTCAACCGCACGTCGGAGAGGAGGTAACCCTTGCCCTTCGGATGTACGGCCGTGCACACCGGCCACGGTTCGTCGGCCGGCCAGAGCAGGGGGCCCGCCACCGAACTTTCCTGTGCCCTGGGAGCACCGTGACGGGGGTGGAGCCGGGTTGCTGTGCGCCGGTGGGCTGCCAAGGCAGGGAATGCCGCTTCTACGTCGAGGGGGCGCGGCGGGGTGGTGCGGGGCATGAGAAGGCCTTCCAAGTACGTTCAGCAGCGATGCCATACAGCGGTCCGGACACCGGCGGCGGAGCTCCTGAGTCTGCGTGACGAGGTTGTGCCAAGCCGATCCGCCCCTGCCGACGCCACCCAGACGGTCGGCGACGGCACGGTCGCCAGGCGACGACCGTCACGAGCGGCTGTACTACGATGCGCCCGACGAACGAGTCATGCAGCACCCTCGCGTGTCCGTGTTCCTTCTTGGGCGAGGCTGACCGGAAGGACACGGTGGACATGACCGGGCAACCCGACCGTTGGGCGGAACTGACCGGCGGACAAGCTGGGGAAGAGTACGCTCAACGTTTCGCGCGGCTCGTCGAATCGGGCCACGACATCCACGGCGAGGCCGCGTTCTGCGCAGCGTTGTTGAAGCCGGCCGCCCGGGTACTCGATGCCGGCTGCGGCACCGGGCGGATCGCGATCCGACTCGCCGAGCTGGGCCACCACTGCACCGGTGTAGACGTCGACTCCTCGATGCTCGCCGTCGCCCGCCGCGACGCCCCCACCCAGGAGTGGCTCCTCGGCGACTTGGCCCGTCTGGA
Organism: Streptomyces sp. NBC_00683; assembly: GCF_036226745.1. Taxonomy (NCBI): domain Bacteria; kingdom Bacillati; phylum Actinomycetota; class Actinomycetes; order Kitasatosporales; family Streptomycetaceae; genus Streptomyces; species Streptomyces sp. NBC_00683. Next base: position 8,393,920 of record NZ_CP109013.1, read on the forward strand.
TGACCTCGGCCTTGATCCGGGCTTCGACCTGGCGCTCGCCGCCGGCAACGTCATCCCCCTGCTGGCCCCCGGCACCGAGTCAGCCGTCGTCCGTCAACTGGCTGCCGCATTGAGCCCCAACGGTCTGCTGGTCACGGGCATGGGACTGGATGCGGCACACCTGCCACTGGCCGAACCGCCGGTGACCATTGAAGAGTTCGACCACTGGTGTACCGAGGCCGGTCTGACCTTGCGGCAGCGCTACGCCACCTGGAGCGGCGATCCCTATGAAGAAGGATGCGGATACGCCGTGAGCGTCCATTTCCGCCACGACATGTGAGTCCGCGCCCTCTGCGCGACGGTCCGGGCCCACGCGCCCGAGTGATCCCGCGCCCTGATCGTTTACACCACGAGATGGGCGGCAGGGCGTGGGCCGCGGCCACGCACTCATGATGATCTACTGCATAGAGTGACCATGCGCCTGGCAGAGCTGTATGAGGGCCTCCGGCGGCGAGCGAATGAGGCTGCAATGAGTGAACTGACGAAGCCCGGGATCGACCTTCCGGAGGGTGACGCTCCCACCGAGCTGACAATCCGCGACCTCGTCGTCGGGGATGGGCTTGAGGCGAAGCCGGGCAGGGTTGTCCAGGTTCACTACGTCGGGGTCACCTTCGAGTCCGGAAGAGAATTCGACACTTCCTGGGACCGGGGCCAGACGTTCAAGTTCGCCGTGGGCGGTGGCAAGGTCATCAAGGGCTGGGACCGTGGGGTCAGAGGGATGAAGGTCGGTGGCCGGCGCGAGATCATCGTTCCCCCGCGCCTCGGCTACGGCAACCAGTCTCCGTCGCCGTTGATCCCTGCGGGCTCGACACTCGTCTTCGTAGTAGACCTGCTCTCCGTCGCAGTCTGAGGCCTTCTGATACCCGGCCTCTCCGCCCGGAACCTGGGCCGGGCAACACCTGCCGGCCCTCCGCGACACCACACCGGTGCACTTTTCACCCGCAGCCACGGACAGAGGCATACACGCCGGCAACAACACGCATCGGCATTGATGCGGTTCACGGCGCCCTCGATGCTGCCCGAGCTCCAGTCCAGGGTGAGCCGGGCTGCCACAGCCTCGAAGCCCGGACCCTCCCTCGTAAGCGAACAGCGAGGTGACGCACAGCGATGGCTCCCAAGAGCTGTGTCAGAACCCCAAGTTCATCGACAACTTCTGCCGCAGCAAGATTCTGGCCCACATTCCGTGAGGGACAGAGCGGCGGGGGGGGGCGGCGGCCTTGGTACCTGCCCTCGATGTCGCGCCCGGCCATTACCCCCGAGGTAATCGCACTGCCCAACCACCCCCAGCTACGTTCTGGTCATCACTCACACCGCCTGAACGAAAGGAATCCCGTGGTGCCCGCGTACGGTTTCGCCCATCTCCGCAGCCGCCGGAATCACTCCGACATCATCGAGTACCTGGAGCGCATCCAGGCAACCCTCGACCCCTTCGCCGGCCGCTTCGTCATCCACGGTCCGCCGGTCGAGGTCGTGGAGGGTACGTGGCCCGGCAGCATGGTGCTGATCGAGTTCCCCAGCCTGGCCGAAGCCCGTGCCTGGTACGACTCTCCCGCCTACCGGGCCATCCTGAATTTGCGCACCGACCACGTGGAGGGCGACCTGGTGCTGATCGAGGGCGTCGGTCCGAACTACGACCCGGCCGAGCGAGCTCGCACGTTGCGGGCAGAAGCAGGCCGAGCGGGCCAGGCGACCACGTAAGCCTGCTGCCGCCTCCTGGGGGGAGCGGCAGGACCCGGCAGGCCTCGCCGCCGACACTGGTCGGACCGGTACCACCGCGGTAGCCAGGCATTCGCGGCCACACTGACCGACGCTCTCACGGGTGCGGATCGCGCTCAAGTAGCCGTTCCCTTGGGCAAGTACCCAACGGGCAGAGGCTGCCGGCAGGCGGGATCTGGCGCCGCCGGTGCTCCCACGGGGTGGTGGTCGTTCTCCACCAAGGTGAACAGGGGGCCCGGTGAGCAGGATTGGCTCGTGGGCTGTCATTCTGTGGCCCCTGACTCACCATCGACTTGGGAGTACAAGCACCCATGCGTTCAAGACTTCTCACCACTGCGGCTCTTGCCACCGCCCTTTCGGCAGCCAGTGTGCTCGTGACTGGGCAGAGTGCCGTGGCGGCGTCGCAGTCCAGCTGCGACTACAAGGTCCTGTGGCCGACGGCCGGCGTGTACGAGGAACCGAACCCCTACAGCGTGATCGTGAAGACCAAGCAGGCCGGTGACATAGTGGGTGCACCCGGCCCTGGCTGCGAATACGCCAGTTGGGTCGACAACTCGTACAACGTGACATACGCGCGGGTCAGTACTGACGCGGCGGCCGACGGAGTGGGCTGGATGCGGTACGAGGCACTCGTCCGCGTCTGACGGGCGGCTCGTACTTTCGAGACACCGCCTGTGCGTGCCCAACACATATTTGGCCCAACGTTCCGGCGCACGCGGTGGGTGGGGGCCGCGCCGCCGACTGCGCGGCCCCCACCCAGTCGGCTACTTCCGCACGCCGACCGCGCGGATGATCTCCTGCTTGACCGAGCCGCCCTTGTCGTCGGTGGCCGAGGCCCGCACGGAGATGAACTGCGCGTTGTTCGGCACCCGCACCGAGCCGGCCCAGGCGGCGGACTTGTTGCGTACGCCGTCGAGTTCGTCGGATGTTCACGTCGCGCCGTCGTCGAAGGAGACCTCCAGCGTGGAGCCGGTGATGGTGGTTCCCTGCTTCCCTGATCAGCGTTGGGTCATCGAGTTGTTCAGGCCAGCAAGTTCGCGGGCCGTTCAGCCAGCGACGGACCCGTATGCAACCAGTCGGCTGCCGGGCTCCTGGGCGGCGTGCACCAGGAGTGTGGCGAGGTTGGTCATGTCATTGCCTCCTCGAATCGGGACAGCCGGCGCGTCTGCCGCGTGCCCGGTGCCGCATGTCCTGCCCGTGATCAAACGCCGATCATCTGCCAGGGGGTCCTGCGAGGACGCCTACCTGCGGTGCATCCTGCGGAGCCACGTCGGGACGGCGAAGAGATGGACGTCGCCGCTTTCACCGTGCATGTCCGGATCTCCGGCTGCTGATGTCGAGCGACCTGCTCCGGTATCGCAGGGTGTGGGATCGATCGAGGACGGGTAGACAAGCCCGCGAAGCCGGTGATCTTGGTCGAGAACCCACCTACCAGGAGCTTCGCGAGTGCAGGAGCGCCGAACTCATGCTCAGGACAACAAGGTTGGCAAGGCCCAGCGATCGATACACTCCCATCGGTGATTGCCCGCGATATGTAGCGGCGGCACACACCCGATACGCGTTCGGGTGGCCTGCAACCGGGCGCATGGACGGAGGTGAGTGACATGACCTCCCATCGGGGACCCTCTGCTCCGCACCCTACGATCACGGGTGCAGGAGACGGATGGGAAATGCCACGAGCAAAGGGAAGATGCACCCGCTCGAGAATCTCCGAACAATCGGTCGCTGACTGTCAGTTACAAGTAGACCCTCCTGATATCCGGTGCCCCTGCCCCGTCGCGCGTCGGCAATCACCGGTAACGATTCATGGCGCCGCAATTGGCGGCCTCCGGGCTCGCGCACGCCTGGCTACGACCCCGTTGTCTGCCTGAGGGGCTGTGAAAGCTTCGTGGCCGTTGTCGCCGGTCACTCCGCATCGGCAGGACGACAGCGAGACGCTGTCGCAGAACCCAATGCTGCGCGCGGTCACACCGACGTGGAGATCGACCGAACGTGACGTACCCCCCGCAACCTCGTCGGTATGCGCAACAAGACCAACCACGGCATGGAAAGGAACAAGCATCGTGACTACTCACCTTCAACTTCCCCCGGCAGCCCCCGGCGGGCTTCCGCTTCTCGGACACGCTCTGTCCCTCGCGGGCGGAAGCTCCCGGCTCGAATTCCTGCAACGGCTGCGTCCCCTTGGACCCATCGTGCGTATCACCGTGGGTCCGAAGTCCTTGATGGTGGTCAACGACCCCGACCTCATACATGAGTTGCTCACCGGACGCCTGACGAAGAGTCTCGACAAGGGCCTTCTCTTCGCGAAGCTGAAACTCTTCGGCAAGGACGCCCTGCCCGTCGCGGAAGGCGCAAGGCATATGCAGCGTCGGCGGCTCGTGCAGCCCACCTTGCACCACAAGCAGGTCAGCGGCTACGTCGACGCGATGAGCAAGACGATCGAGCAGACCATCGCACCCTGGCACGACGGCGAGACACTGGACCTCAAAACGGAGATGCAGCTGATCACTCAGTCGGTGATCACGGAGACGCTGTTCTCATCGCACCCGCCGCGCGACGAGGCAGGCACCATCCTGAGAAGCGTCGACACGGTCTTCATGGCAGCTCTTCAGCGTGCTCTCCTGCCGCTGCGAGTGCTGGAACGCCTGCCGACACCCGGTAATCGCCGACTCAAGAAGGCCAGCGACATCCTGCGTCGGACGGTCGAGGACATCATCGCGGCACACAGGAACCAACCTGACGCATACGACGACGTCGTCTCACTGCTCCTGAACCTCACGGACGAGAGCGGAGCGCCCCTGGAGGACGACGACATCCTGTCCGAGATCACCGGACTGCTGGCTGCGGGATCCGAGACGACCGCCGTCGTCATGGCGTGGCTGTTCTACGAACTGGCCCGCAACCCCGACCTCGAGGAACGACTGCACCGCGAGATCGACTCCGTGCTCGATGGTGCTCCACTGACAGCCGAGCACATACCCCAACTCGCCTTCACCGGCCGACTCGTTACGGAGACCCTGCGTCTGTACTCCCCTGCGTGGCTCGTGACTCGGCGAACCACCTCAGATGTGCGGCTGGGCGAGTTCGATCTGCCAGCGGGCACAGACCTGATATTCAGCCCTTACACAATGCATCGCGATCCTGACCTGTACCCCGACCCGCAGCGCTTCGACCCCGACCGTTGGCTGCCGGAACGAACTCAACCACCGCAAAACGCGTTCATCCCCTTCGGTGCCGGCAAGCGGATGTGCATGGGTGACAGGTTCGCGGTAACCGAGGCAGTTTCCATTGCCGTCCTTGTCGCATCCCGTTGGCGGCTTCGGCTGGCGGAGGGACCCACCGTACGACCCATTGGGGCGATCACCACTCATCCGTCGTGGCTTCGCATGGTCGCCGAGACCAGGGCACCGATCACCGCAGACGCATAGCCGAATTGACCGCTGGGCGTCCTGGCGGCGTTTGGTGTCTTCCTTGCGGAGCATGAGCCCGCCCACTCGTACGAGTGGGGCCGGGCCGCGCCGGTCAGCGGCGACACACTGTCAGACCGTCCACGATCGAAGGTTTCTCCTTCTCAGTGCAGTTGCTCGGCCAGTCCGACGATGATGCCTTCCGGGCCGCGGAGGTAGCAGAGCAGATAGCTGTCCTCGAACCGGGCGATCTCGCCGAGGAGTTCGGCACCGTGAGGGCGCAGGCGGGCAACGGTGTCCTCGATGTCGTCGACGGCGAACATGACCCGGTGCGTACCCAGGATGTTGTGCGGCCGGTTGCGCGGCTCGTTGCTGATCGCCGCGGGGCTGCGGTACTTCGCCAGCTCGAGCCGGCTGTGACCGTCCGGGGTACGAACCATCGCGATGTCACAGTGGACGCCGTCGAGTCCGGTGCACTGGTCGGCGACGAGGCCCTCGACCTCCGCCTTGCCCTCCAGCTCCATACCGAGTTCCACGAAGAACGCGATGGCGGCATCCAAGTCCTCGACGACGATGCCGACGTTGTCCATCCGCTGAATCGCCATGCTGGCTTCTCCTTCGTCCTCGTGCGGCCGGTGGTGGCCGCTGATGTCCCTGGGACGGAGCCGGTGGCACGTTCTCGACATCCCCAGACCGCCGACTCCGAACAATCTGGATCGAGCCTCAGCACCGCTGCGGCAGACCGCGAGCCTGGCGCCACCACCACCGAGGGTGAGCGCGGCACAGGTGGACGCTCCCATGAAGGCGATCAGCTGCCTTTGGGCTGATCCCACCCCTGGCCCTAGAGGTGTACGCGCACCTGTACGGGAACGAGCCCGGCCATTCGTACGCCGCTCCGGTCGAGCTCCGACCTGAGCCCCGCGCACTGGCGTGGGCGGACGCAGTATGAATGGCCGGCCTCGATGACGCACCGACTCGGACGGGAGGGGCCGAGGAGCCCTCGTCGGTTGCATCCAGGGGATCGCGACCAGCCGCGTTCAGCACGAACCGCTCCCGCCTTCCATTCGAATCGACCTGGTCGGATCAGCCCTCCGGCGGGCCCTCGGGGATCGGGTGCACTTCGACCGGGTCGTTGCTGGGCTTCCCGCCCGCGCCGGGGCACGCGGATGCCCGTGCGGCGATCTCCAGGGCCCGGTCCTCGCTCTTGACGTCGACCACCCAGTACCCGGCCAGGATGTTCTGGTCGGCCCGAGCCGGTCCATCGGTCACCTGCGGACGTCCATCGCTTCCGGCCCTCACTGTCTTGACCAGTGAGGGGCCGCCGAGGCCCTGACCGTCGACCCATTCACCGGCGGAATTGATGTCATCGTTGAGGGCGTTCATGTGGGCGAACATGGCCTTCATATCGGCCTCGGAGTAGGACGTCATGACGGCGTCCCACTGGGCCGCAGGCACGTTCATCTGGATCATGTACTTCATGTTGCTCCCTTTCCCGGGCTGGCTGTGATTTCTCGGGCTTACGAAGAGGTAGACATCCGGACAGCGCGGAACTCATCGGTGCCCCCTCCTCACCATGCTCCGCCAGTACGTACCCGCCGGGGAGAAACGCCCGACGACGCGGAGACAGGTCGCGCGGTGGGGCGGACCAGCGGTTGCCGGCCACGCGCGCGTCAGATACGCAGCGCGCAGCGATGAATTCTCCCGGCCCGGATAGTCTCGCTATCGGCCCGCCCAGCACAGGAGGAGCGCGTGGATCAATTACTGAGAGTCCAGAACTTCAACGTCTCAAGTGACGGAATCGGGGCCGGAGAGAACCAGACACTCGAAAGACCATTCGGTAATGGCGTCGAGCCCGAAAGACTGTTCGCATGGGCGGGCGCCACGGCAAGCTGGCCCATGCGCACGGACCCAGGAGGGAGCCGGGGCCTGGACGACTACCTCACGCGGGACTACGACCGCAACATCGGCGCCGAGATCATGGGCCGCAACAAGTTCGGGCCCCAGCGAGGGCCCTGGCAGGACCATGAGTGGCAGGGCTGGTGGGGTGACAAGCCGCCTTTCCGCACCCCGGTGTTTGTCCTGACCCACCACAAGCGTCCTTCGTTCACGCTTTCCGACACCACGTTCCACTTCGTCGACGGCGACCCGGCCACGGTCCTCGAGCAGGCCCGGGAGGCGGCGCAGGGCAAGGATGTCCGGCTCGGCGGCGGGGTGACCACGATCCGGCAGTTCCTCGACGCCGACCTCGTCGACACCATGCATGTCGCGGTCTCGCCGATGAAGCTCGGATCCGGACTACGGCTCTGGGAGTCCCCAGACGAGCTGCTCGACCGCTTCCACCTGGACGTCGTACCCAGCCCGAGCGGGGTGACGCACCACCTGTTCTGGCGAAAGTGACCGGTCCTCGGAGCCGGCCCCGGTCGGCCGCCCCACCTCCCCCCGCCGCCCTGACTTCCCGCTGGAATTTCGCGCCGGCAGGGCTGCCCGCGACCGGCGTCGTGTCCGAGCGGCTCACCAAGCCCCAGGACAGGCGACGGCGCGGTGCCCGATGGGGCACCGCGCCGGGGCGTGTGGGTACGCGGGACGCAGGGGTCAGCCCACGCTGCAGCTGCCGACCGATGGGGACGGGCTGCTGGGTCCGCTGACGGTGAAGCCGAACGACGTCGACTGCCCCGCGCTCAGGGTGCGGTTGTGGCTGACCGGGGTCACGGTCAGAACGTTTCCGTTCCGGCTCGAGGTGCCGTTCCAGAGCGAGGTGACCGTCTGACCGCTGGCCAGCGTCACCGGAACCTTCCAGTTGGTGACGCCGCTGCTGCCCGCGTTGATGGTCACCTCACCGTTGAAGCCGTTGTTCCACGAGCTGGTGGTGCGGTACGTCGCGGTGCAGGCACCTGTCCCCGGAGGGGGAGTGGTACCCCCGCTCGGAGGCGGAGTGGTGGGCGTGGTCCCGCCGCCGCCCAGACTGACGCTGGAGCTGCCGGTGCTCTGGTAGCCCTCCGTGGCCATGATCATGTAGTAGTTGAACGCCCCCATCGGCATCCCGGCCGCCTGCCAGGCGTCGAAGTGCGCGCCGGTGTTGATGGTGCCGCTGCTGCGCTTGCTCTGCCGGATGCTCCAGTACTGCTGGAAGGTCTTGGTGCCTTCCACGGAGGGCTGGTTGGTCCGGGTCGACTCATAGATGTCGTACGTTCCGCCGCCGTCGGTGACCGTGCCGCGCCTCGTGCCGGCCGAACCAGGGTTGTACGGGCCGAAGTTCTCCACGATGTAGTACTCGACCAGCGGGTTGGCGGTCCACCCGTACAGCGCCAGGTAGCCGTTGCTGCCCGGGTTGAACGAGCCGGAGTAGGTGACGGCCCGGCGGCTGCCGTTGCTCCAGCCGAGACCGCCGACCCAGTTGTTGGTGTTGCTCCACTGACTGCTGTACGAGCCGGCCGTGTCCGACAGCGTCATGCTGACGGAGCCCGGGGCGTCGGTCCAGAAGGAGTAGTAGTAGCCGTTGTGCGTACCGGTCGCGTTGCTGGTGAGGACGGTTGCGGCGCGCGCCGTGTCGGGCAGCAGCAGCCCTGCTGTCCCGGCCGCCACCAGCGCCCCGGCACCGCCGAAGACGAGTTTCCTGCGACTGACCTGACGTGGTTCGGAGTTGTGCGGGGTGTCGCTCATGCGTTGATTCCTCCTCGCGAATAGCACGGTCTGTGACCAAAAGACACGCCGAGCAGACGTCGGCGTTCATCGATGAGGTGACACAGCCCGGTCGTGCGCATCCCATTGCACGGCCGGGGGAGCGTCACAACAGTCGGCCCTGGCAAGGGAGTTGTCAACGGTTTCCGTAACCTTTCCGAAACTCGGGCGACACTATGAATCTCATTCGTGCTGGTCAACGTGGGTGTAGATAGGGCGAGGAGAGGGGGTGGTCGAGATGTCGCCGATTTAGAGGCACCGAAACTTTCGTAGTCTCGAAACTTTCGAACCCTCTTCTCGGTGGGATGCGAGGTAACTGGTGTCCGGCGGAGACGCCCGTGGCGGCGGGGGACTCCCGGGGGCTTCATGGATGTGGTCGTGTGGGGCCGCTCATGCTGGGTCCGCCCGTGATCGGCCTCTTCCTGCAGCAACCCGGCGGGGACGGACCGCCTGCCCGTCTCGTGGTCCGAGGGCCGAGATCCGTCTGCCAGGGGATACCGGATGCCGTACCGCGTCGCCCCCTTGAGTGGTGGATCTACTTCGCCTCGCAAGCCGGTCATGGCTTCGTAGGTGAAATTCGGTTCTGGCTCAACTTCCATGCCGAGTAACGCTCAGACATAGCTGGACGTCGAAGAGGGCGATTGGCTTCGTTCACTTCCAGGGGCAGCGTCTGTCCGCCGGGTTGGGCAGCAGTGGCGGATCCTGAGGCCTTGAATGTTCAGGAGAAAATGCAGCGCGAGCGATGCGCGGTGCGTCGCTCGTCGTGCTCGCGGGGTGTCGCAGAACGGCCCGTGGCGCACCTATTGCCCTCTCAAGGGGGTCCGCAATACAGCGGATGCCGGCCCGGCACCGGCCAGGGTCTCGGCACCCGGACAGGGCCTCGACCAGCTGAGAGGCGGTGGGATCGGCGGCTACCGGCCCCCGAACACCTGCGCCTCGGGCCGCAGCATTGCCATGTCCGACGGGGGCAGTCCCCGCCCAGGACGAATTGTCAGAGGCTCCCTCTATGGTTTCGCCATGGCCGTTCCCGAGATCGTTTCGATCGCCCACGAGCCCGACTACCGCACCAAAACGATCGGGCAGTGTGCAGGAGGCCAGTTCCTGGCATCGATCACATATGCATTCCCGCACGGGTTCAGCCCCTGTGAAGGGTGGGAGGATCAAAAGCGCCTCTATGTCGTGCTGCACCAGTTCAACTCTGAGGGGTGGCACCTCCGCTCAGACATCTGGTGCGCCGGGACCTGGGCCGAACAGCAACGGCGTCCGCAGGGCAACGATTCCGTTCTGGCCCGAGCGGAGGCACGGTTGGCAGAGCTGCTCGACCGTCTCTCTCAGCGCAAGTACGGGGACATTGCGATCCGTCCCTTCCAGCTGACTGTTGACGGCGTTGTCTTCGGCTTGATCTCCGAACGTCACGAAGAAGGCGACGGGGAAGACGACTGGGCCGAGCTCCACCCCGACAACCTCGGGTTCGGCGCTCCCTGGGACGGCCAGTACGACACGTGAGCGCCAGGCCGCCTGCCTGCATTGGGCTGACGGTAGCGGGCGCCGAACACCAGGGCGCCCACTGCCGTGGACCAAGAGCTCCCGTTCTTCGGCGCGGCGTAACCGCCCGGCCCTGCCCCACCTCCGGCGGCCCGCATCCTCGCGCCGGGGCAGCACCAGGCCGTCGTGGCGCTCGCCCATCATGGGAGCTGCAAGCTGTGAGCCGGGAGACGGCGGGTTCAGGAGATGATGCGGGCCATTCCGCCGCCGCCGGTGGCGACGCCGCCGCTCGGCTTGGGGGCGGAGAAGGGGGGCGTGTCCTGTCGGCACTTCGTTCCGACAGGCGGAAGTGTGCCGTCGATGAAGTAGCGGCTCTCGTGCTCCTGAATGCAGCTGCTGGGGTTCAGCAGTGCGGTGTGCCCGTACCCCTCGTTGGTGAGCAGGCGGGCGTCGGCCAGTTCTTCGACCATGGCCTGCGAGTTGGGGTAGGCGGTGGACGGGTCGTAGGCGGTACCGACCACCAGGACGGGGTTCGCGGTCGGCTTGTTCCAGGGGCCGAGGTACCGGTCGGGGGAGGCCGGCCAGGTAGCGCACCCCGCGGCCGCCCAGGTCCAGAAGCGTCCGGCGTCACCCGCACGGGCTGCGGAAGCCTCCTCCAGGGCGTGGTAGGCACCGGGGTCGCGCGGATTGGGGCTGTCGCCGCAGAGCACCGCGGCGGCCTGTTCCTCGCCCAGGTACGGATTCGGATCCGGGACCGGCGGTGCGGGCGGGAAGGCGGCCTGCTCCGGGGCGCGGCCCTGCCACAGATCCTCCAGCCTGCCTGCCAGGTCGGCCCACCCGCTGACGATGTAGAGGCCGTTCACCACGTCCGCGACGGTGCGGGCATAGGTCCAGGTGTCCACGGGCTTCTTCCGGAGCCGCTGGGTCAGCTGGTCGAACTTGTCCCGCGTCGCTTTCGGGGTACCGGCGGAGAAGGCGCAGCGGGCGGTGGTGGCGGAACCGCACAGGTCCAGGAACTTGTCCAGGGTCGCTGCCGCGCTGCGGTCCGAGCCGACGCGCAGGAACGTCGTGAGCCGGGCGTCGTCGGACGCGTCGTTCGTCCAGGCCCGGGGGCCGATGTTGCTGTCGAGGGTCATGGCCCGGACCTTGCCGGGGAAGAGGTTGGCGTAGGTGGCGCCCAGGATCGTGCCGTAGGAGATCCCGTAGTAGTTGAGCTGCGGCTCGCCCACCGACCGGCGGAGCTGGTCCAGGTCGCGAGCGGTGTCGGCGGTCGACACATGGCTCAGGAGCTCGGGGTCCTTCTGCTGACAGCGCTGGACCAGATCCTTGTAAGCGGCGATGAAGTCCGTCCGCTCCTTCTCGTCCACCGGGAAGCCCGCCGCCTTGCTCGCGTTCCAGTCGGCGGCCTCCTCGGGGCTCGCGAAGCAGTTCACCGCAGTGCTGCTGCCGATTCCGCGGGGGTCCCAGCTGACGATGTCGAACCGCTCCCGCACCTCGCGGGGGAAGAATTCGTAGTTCTGCGGCATCTGAACCGTCCCGGGACCGCCGGGGCCGCCGGGGTTGAAGAACAGGGTGCCGATGCGCCGGCCGGGTGCGGTTGCCTTCCGCCTGACGACTGCCAGATCGATGGTGCGAGCACCTGGGCTCTTGTAGTCCAGTGGCACCTTCGCGGTCGCGCAGTCGAAGGGACTGCCTTGGATGCAGGGTCTCCAGTCCAGCCGCGGGGCGGGCACCGAAGGTGTGGGCGCACCGTCGGCCGTGACGGGGCCCTGCCCGGTCAGGACCGTCGAACAGGCCATCACCGTGGCGACGACCGCGGCGTGGTGTCGCCGACCAGCTATGAGTCCGCGCAGGGGGTGTACGGGCATACTCCGGCCTTCTCTCTTGCTTGTGTGAGCGCCCGAGACCACCGATGACCCGACCCTCGGTACGCATCCGTGTCAACAACACAGCGGCCTCGTATCGCGCGCGAGGCAGCCGCAGCCGAATGGCCGATCTCCCGCCACCGTGGACGAGGCCATCGCATCAGCGCCGACCCGTACGGCCTTGGGTTGTCGTCCACGCCAACACCCGTATCCCGCCGAGCGACCTCTGCTTGATCGCAATTCCCAGGGTGTGACCGGCCGGTGTGGTCGACCGCCGCAGTCCGGGTGAGCCGGCGGCCGACTGGGACTTCTCTCATGCGCGCCCCGCGACGGACACCCGGGCTTCATTCACCACGGCTGTCATGTCCACCGCGCGAGCGGGGGCGTCCCCCGGTCCTTGCCGGCTGCATTCGCCCTCATGGCCGCCAGGATCTCGCAGGCTGAGCCGACGGTGCCGGAGCACGCGGTCATCGTCCCTGACAGTGCGAGCTTCTACGCGACCTCGACAGCTCCTCCGGCCCGGTCGGCCTCAGACGGATCTTGCTCCGTGGCGACAACCTTCTGGAGAGCCTGTTCACCGACTACGCCCTGGAGCCGCCCTGGATGCTGTGCCCGATGACGAGGGAACGGGCTGTCGCTGACACTCCGGAGTGGCTGGATTCCTGGATTGACGTTCCGGGGGAGCGCAGTGCGAGCAAAAGGCGCCTTCCGAATGGTCCGGCAGACTCCCTCCAAACATTCATCGTCGCAGGTCAGAAGCCGCTTTCCTAGGTCCCCGCTTTCGGGCCCCAGCTCAGCCGAAACCTCGACGCCGACCCCTCCGGCAACACGGTTCATCACCTACCTCGAGTCCGGGCCCGATGGTGAATCGACGCTGAGGCTCGGGTGCGGCGACTGGGACCGCAAGGATCAGGCGCGGCCGCTCGAGCCGTCCGCCGAGTCCTGTCCGCACGGCTCCGTCGGACCCCGCCTCGATTAGCGGTCTAGCATGAATAGGGAGGTTTTATCTCCAGGCCCGGGCCGCAGCGGCAGGGAGGCCGGTATGGCGTTCGACACGACTGGTTTCGAGCAGCCGGACGGCTGCGGATACCTACCGATCTCCGAGCACGGCCTGATCGGCGATCTTCGTACGACCGCCCTGGTCGGCACGAACGGCACCATCGACTGGTACTGCTGCCCGCGCTTCGATTCGCCCAGCGTCTTCGGGTCCATCCTCGACGCCGACCGGGGCGGGTCGTTCGAGTTGGCCGCCGAGGTCCCGACCCGCACCAGGCAGTTCTACTTCCCCGACACGAACGTGCTGATCACGCGGTTCTTCGCCGCGGACGGGGTGGCGGAGATCCAGGACTTCATGCCCGTGGTCGACGAGGCGGGCGAAGCGGCCAGGCACCGGCTGATCCGACGGGTGATCTGCGTCCGCGGAACCCTCCCGTTCCGGGCGCGGATCGCACCCCGTTTCGGCTACGGCGCCGAAGCGCACACCACGCACCTCGAAGGTCACACGGCGGTGTTCCGCTCCCCGTCACTGACGCTCGCGCTGACCGCCACCGCACCACTGGAAAGCGACGGCCTGGATGTGTGGTCGCACTTCAAACTCATTGAGGGTGAGTCCAACGTGTTCGCCCTCGACCAGATCGGCGATGACGTCCCGGCCCGTTCGTGCCCGCGCGCCGAGGCGCAGGAGGAGGTAGAGGGGACCGTTCGGTTCTGGCGCCGCTGGCTGTCCGCTTCGCGCTACCACGGGCGGTGGAGGGAGACCGTGAACCGCTCCGCGCTGGTGCTGAAGCTGCTCACCTACGAGCCGACCGGTGCGATCGTCGCCGCACCGACCACCAGCCTGCCCGAGCAGATCGGTGGCGAGCGCAACTGGGACTACCGCTATGTCTGGGTCCGCGACGCCGCCTTCTGCGTCTACGCGATGCTGCGCCTGGGGTTCACCTCGGAGGCCGAGGCGTTCATGGGGTTCATCTCGGAGCGGGGCATCCTGCGGGGCAGGGGCGAGAGCGGTCCGTTGCAGATCATGTACGGCATCGACGGGCGCACCGAGCTGCCCGAATACGAGCTTCCGCATCTCGAGGGCTACCTCGGCTCCGCACCGGTACGCGTGGGCAACGCCGCGACCGGCCAGCTCCAACTGGACATCTACGGTGCGCTGATCGACTCGATCTACCTCTACGACAAGTGGGGCCAGCCGATCAGCAGTGACCGCTGGGACGAGGTCGGTGCTGTGGTGGACTGGCTGTGCGAGCACTGGAACCAGCCCGACGAGGGGGTGTGGGAGACCAGGGCGGGCCGACGGAACTTCGTGTACTCGCGGCTGATGTGCTGGGTGGCGCTGGAACGCGCGATACGCATGGCGAACCGCCGCGGTCTGCCGGCGGACCTGCCCCGCTGGCGGGAGTCCAGGGACGCGATCTACCGGCAAATCATGCGGCGCGGCTGGTCGGCCGAGCGAGGGGCGTTCGTCCAGGATCTGGACGGCCATGTGCTGGACGCCTCGCTGCTGATGATGCCGATGGCCAAGTTCGTCTCGCCCACCGACCCCAAGTGGCTCTCCACCCTGGACGCCCTCACCACGGACCTCGTCTCCGACTCGCTGGTGTACCGCTACGACCCGGCCGCCAGCCCGGACGGTCTGCAAGGCCCCGAGGGCACCTTCTCGATCTGCTCCTTCTGGTACGTGGAGGCGCTGGCCCGTGCAGGCCGGCTGGAGGAGGCCCGGCTCGCCTTCGAGAAGATGCTCACCTACGCCAACCACCTCGGTCTGTTCGCAGAGGAGATCGGCCCGACCGGAGAGCAACTGGGCAACTTCCCCCAGGCCTTCACTCACCTCTCGCTGATCAGTGCCGCGTTCAACCTCGACCGCGCGCTGGGCTGACGGACCGTCATCAGCTGGACGGCAGTTTCTTCGAGCCCTGCCGCGCCGTGGTTCCTCCGGCACCCGCACGGCAATATCGTGGAGATGAGGTGCCCTTTCGGAGCCGCCTTCAACGCGCGGGACAGCCGCTCGCCCTGGCCGTAAGCGCGCGTCCGGCCGTGAGGAGAGTGCTCACAAGGCGAAGGCTGGGGCCGTCACCGCCGTCGGCTGAGACATGATCGCGGACTCCTTTCCAAGACCATCCGGGCTGCTCCGAATGTGCTTTCGTCCTTCGCCGTGACCGGGGGATGCGCGCCATGGTGCGGACGATCTCCGGATCTCCGGCCACCTGGGCTGTTTCGTTTGAATCTAGACTTTGCAGTTCGCTGCTGGTGCTCGTTCTGATGGCGGTGGACGCTCTGGATCACTGGAGGAAGGTGGGCGTTGGACATCGTGCCCTGGGTACACGTCGTTTCGGAGCAAGGCGCCCTGCCTGTCGATTTGCTGCTTCCCGTGACGGGCAGGACGTACGTAGCGCGGCTCGACGGCCGGGAGATGCGCGACACGGATTCCGTCTTCCAGCAGTTCTACGATGGACTGAAGCTGCCGGACTACTTCGGGTGGAACTGGGATGCCCTCTCCGACTGTCTGCGCGACCTGAAGTGGCTGCCCGCGGAACACTATGTACTGATCGTTGAGGCCGCGGATGAGGCGCTGTCGGGTGACGTCGCCGGACGGCAACTGCTCTTCAAGACCCTTCTGCGGGCAGGCCGCCGATGGTCCTCCACGAAGCGACCCGAGGGCATTGACCTCAGCAGGCTCGTGGTCGTGATGTCCTGCGACGCAGCATCCGTTTCGGGTCTGCGGGCACAACTGCGGTTGTGCTGGGAAGAGTGCTCGGTGGGCGCTGATGGTCGGTGGTGAGCCAGCCGCCCAAGCTTTGGACGCCGGCTACTGACATTGGAGCGGCTCAGTTTCAGCCACGCCTCCCGTACGGCATCGTCGGACTCGCTGAGCAAGCCCAGCATCCGATAGGCGACCGCCCGCGGATGGGAGCGGTGCTCCTGGAAGCGCTGAGCCAGTAATTCCCTTCACGCTGACCTGTTACTTCCTCGCGCTGCGATCCGTCAATGCAGTGACGGACATTAACCGGCCCGTGCAACAAGCGTGCTGGCCGCCCGCGATGAGGAGGAGACGATGATGGAAACACGGTCGATCACGGCGGAGATCCCGATGATTCCGCGGATGCCCGAGGACCCCGCGGAGCTTGTCCCCGAGCTGGCGGAGGTGTCCGCGGCGCTGTTCAGGGTCACCGGCAACGGTTCGGTACCGCGCTCCACGATCAGCCTGGTCCAGCTGCGTGCTGGTCAGATCGTCGGCAGCACCTACCTGACCGTTCTGCATACGGGATTCCTGCGCAAGGCCGGGGAGTCGGAGGAGAGGCTCACGTCGGTGGCGTCCTGGCAGGATTCGCCGTACTTCACTGGTGCCGAGCGTTCCGCGCTGGCACTTGTGGAAGCCGTGCTTCAGCCGTCCGCAGGCGGCGAAAGGGTTTCCGACGAGCTGTACGTGCAGGCAGCCGCCCACTACGAGGCCAAGGCTCTCGCCACGCTGATGTTCGCGATCGGCCAGGTCAACTTCTTCATCCCCGTAGCGCTCATCGCCAAGCCGGTGCCCGGACGGTCGTTCACCGACCCGTGGGCATGAGACCGGCCGCCCAAGGCCCGACCTCCTGGCCCCCGGGCGGGCCGGCGTGCGGCGTGACCAACCGGTCGGCGCCCGGAGAACGCAGAGGCGTCGGCCAGCTCGTTCTGCACCGCACCTGACCTGCAGTTCACCGGCTAGGCTTCCCGAATTCGGCCTTGGTGCCCCGGGGCACCAAGGCCGCTTGCGTCCTATTTCTCGATGGCGTTCGGGTCCCGCAGGGCCCCGTCACCGTGGCTGCGGACGATCGGAGAGCAGCCGAGGAAGTCGATGTGCTCGTGGACCAGCGGGAACAGCCGGGCTCCGATCTCTCGCTGGCTCGGATTCCCACTCGCGGTCAGTTGGAGGGGGAGTTGCCTGTCCGCGAATGTGACAGTGGGTCACCCAGGTCTGTGACTCATGGGTGCCGAATCGGGGCATCGTCCCGCTAGGAGACGGCCGCCGGATCCGCGGAGAGGTCAATGGTGAACGCCACCCGATCGAGTCCAGGGCCGTCGTAGTCCGGCTGCACGGCTGAGGCCGCGAAACCGAGCCGAGTGTGAAAGGCCCGCGACGCGACGTTCTCCGGGCTTGTGATGCAGTGCACGTAACGGCGCCCATGGGACTGAGCGAGGGCGAAGAAGGCCCGGTAGAGAGTGCGCCCGATGCCTTGACCATGCAGCGCCGGGTCGACGCCGACGAAGTGCACATAGGCGGTGTCGGGCTGTGCCGGCGACAGGAAGCCGACCAGGAAGGCGGCTACCTCCCCACTGTCGTGCTCGACCAGGAAACTGGTGGTGGTGAAATGCTGGAAGTACAGCCGGGGCAGAAGCAGCGCCCTTTCCGTCGACCCTGCCCTCCCTTTCAGGCCGCCCCACCACGTGTCCAGTACGGCGAGCACCCGGAGGTGGTCCTCGTTGGCAAGGTGGCGAGCCGTCAGGCCGGCCGGAAGATCATCGATCATCTGTTCAGTCTGTCATCCGCCCGAAGCGCTCGTCGCGGAACACCGGCTCCCCACGCCCGTGCACCCGCACGACGGTGGGAAGGGCGCAGAACGCGCACCACGTCAGCCTGATCCGGCCGTTCTCGCGCAGGTGGGCGATGGCCTCGGCGTGGCTGCCGCCGAAGTCCGGACAGGCCAGGGTTGACTCGTCCAGTACCCCCAGGGTGCCCGCCCGGCCCTTGGGCGACAGGTTCACCCACCCGACGGCTGCGAGCGGGGCCGTGGCGGTGAAGAAGACTGGCCGGCCCTCGATGAACTTCCGCAGCCTGCCGTCGATGCTCTGGTAGGCCTTTCCTACGAGTCCCACCGTCGCAGACCGTCCTGCCGCAACCAGGACCACGGGCGCCAGGGCTCCCCGGAACGGGGTGTCGTGACTCTCTTTGCGAAAGGGGGATGGTGGTGGCAGGGCCCCGGTCGGTGGTGCCGCTGCTCGCAGTCTGCGCGGGCTACTTCATGGTCATCCTGGACGTGACCATTATCAACGTCGCCGTTCCCGTCGTGGGTCGGGAGTTGTCGGCCTCGCTCACCGGAATCCAGTGGATCACCAACGGTTACACGCTGGCTTTCGCCGGCCTACTGCTCACCGGCGGCGCGCTCGGCGACCGGCTGGGCAACCGCCGGATCTTCTGTACCGGGGTCGTGGTGTTCACCGCGGCCTCGGCCGGCTGCGGGCTGGCCCAGCACACCGGGACCCTGGTCGCCGCCCGGCTGCTGGAGGGAGCCGGCGCGGCACTGATCGTGCCCGGCTCGCTCGCCCTCCTCCAGCAGGCCTACCCGGCGCCCGCCGAGCGCTCCCGCGCCTTCGGACTCTGGGGCTCGATGGCCGGCATCGCCGCCTCCGCCGGACCCCTCCTCGGCGGACTCCTCGTCACCACCGTCGGCTGGCGATGGGTGTTCTTCATCAATCTGCCCATCGGATGCGCCTGCCTGCTGCTGACCCTGCGCCACGTATCCCCCTCACCCCGGCACACCGGCCGCTCCCTGGACTGGCCGGCCCAAGGCGCGATCCTCGCCACGGTGGCTCTGCTGACCGCCGTCCTGAACGAGGCCGGACGACGCGGCTGGGCAGACCCCCTGATCCTCGCCGGGGCCGGCCTGTGCGTGCTGGCCGCCGCCCTGTTCGTCCTGCGCGAGCACCTGGCCCGCAGTCCCGTACTGCCGCTGCGGCTGCTGCGCTCACGTGCGCTGAGCGGCGCGGCGGTGATCGGTCTGCTGTTCAACTTCGCCTTCTACGGCATGATCTTCACCGCCAGTCTGTACTTCCAGCAACACCGGGGCCTGAGCGCCCTGCGCACCGGGCTCGCCCTCTTCCCCGCAGTCGCCATGACGATGTTCGCCTCCATCCTGTCCGGCCGCCTCGCACGACGCACCGGACACCGCCCGCTGGTGGTCTCCGGCATGCTGCTGGCAGCTGCGGGCCTGGCCGGCTGGGCCGC
This sequence comes from Streptomyces sp. NBC_00683, assembly GCF_036226745.1. Taxonomy (NCBI): domain Bacteria; kingdom Bacillati; phylum Actinomycetota; class Actinomycetes; order Kitasatosporales; family Streptomycetaceae; genus Streptomyces; species Streptomyces sp. NBC_00683. The sequence goes on from NZ_CP109013.1 coordinate 8,413,089, forward strand.
CGCTGGGACGGACACGAGCTACCTGCTGCTCGTCGCACCGATGATGGCAGCCGGATTCGGCACCTCCTTCGCCCTCACCGGCTCGACCACCACCGTCATGACAGCCGCACCCGAGGGCTTCTCCGGCACCTCCTCCGCCTTGTTCAACACCACCCGCCAGGTAGGCAGCGCCGCAGGCGTCGCGCTGGGCGGCTCACTGCTCGCCGCGACCGGTGACTTCACTGCGGGGCTGCGAACCAGCATGGCCATCGGCGCGTTCGCCTATCTGGCAGCCGCCGCCCTCGCGCTCTCCTGCATCCCGCCGAAGGAGACCCACCACACCACTGGCTGAAGTACCGCCGACCAGCCACCGACGCGACAGCAAGCCAACCCGCTCGGAGTTCCCGGTCACTCATCGTGAACACATAGCGAGTCCTTGGTCTTTGGAGGTGTCAACCCGAAGGGCGCACCAGCGGGGGCGTGGGTGGACCCCATCGACGACATCGGGACCCTAGCCGCCCTTGAGGCAGTCGACCGCCTCGGCTCCGAAGAGAGCAGCGACGGCTGGACCAACCGCTTGAGTTCGGCCTGTGGCTGGTCCACGCCCCGGCAGAGAAGGCCAGCCACAGGGCCGTTCGTCTGGTTATGGATTGAGGTAGCAGTCGTGAAGGATCTTGACTGTGCCGGCCCAAGCCCTGTCAGCCTGCTGGGGTAGGTGGCAGCCGGCGTGGTCGGCCGACCCGCAGTACAGCGGGTGCATAGCTCGCGCATCAGTAGTGATCAGAGCGGTGAGCAGGGCAGGGCGCTCGGGTTTCGGACTGCGGGTGCGAGGGATTGGCTTGACGCGTCGCAAGGCGCACTGCGGCTTCGCGGCTGTGCCGAGGCACGACGACGTTGACTTGCGGTTCCGCCTCGGCGAGGCATGCCTATTGCCATGGAATCTGCGCGCTGCTTGTCGCCGGCGAGAAACCGGCGAGGGTGTTGGCACCGGCTACGCCCGCCTCAGCCACTCTCGCGGCACAATGACCCCATGGTGCATATTTTCTCCCGCCCAGTCAGGAGCTCCTCGCTCTCCTTGTGGTCGAAGGACTCATTCCTGTCCATCGGTTCCGTGGGGTCCGTGCTGTCCATCGGTTCGGTCGGCAGCGCGCTATCCATCGGGTCCATCGGCTCTTCGATGTCCGTCGGCTCGATCGGCTCCGCCATGTCCCTGGTGTCGCTGGGGTCCATCCAGAGCACCGGAAGTGCGCTGTGCATCCAGTCACGACGCTCTGTAATGGCCATCGGCCCCTACCGCGTGTTCAGCACTCCAAGCACGCTCGCGCTGGTCGGATCGGGCGCGCTCGCGCTTGCCGGTGCGCTTGCCCTCTACACACGTACCAAGACATGAGCCGTCCGACGCCTTCGATCTCGGTGCCAACAAGATTGCTGTCATGCACCGCGGCGAGCGGGCGCCGGCCGAGGGTGTCCTACAACAGGCGCGCATAATTGGGACATCCTTGCGCCGCGCCTCAGCGACCGGAGGCTGCTCCAGCGCTGCGAGCCTGTTAGTCCTTTCCATTGGAGGGCGAGGCCTTCACCGCGCTCGCCGAGCTCGGCAAGGGCACAGGGTCCGAAGCGAGCTGCCTGGCTCAGCTGGCGCTGGAGGCGGCTTCCGGCATCGGGCATGAACGCCAGCGAGTGCGCGCGGTGGCGGCCCTGACCCCGCCGCTCGCGCGGACCGCGCAAGCAGTGGTGGCGTCCATTGGACACCCCGGATGGATGGCCGCGGCCCTGGAGAGGCTGGCGCCCGTTCTGCCCGCGGAGACGCTGACGCCCTCGCTGCAGGTGTTGATCTCCCTTGGCTGGAAGGACGATCGGGGCTACTTCGCCGAGACGATGCCTGAGCTCTTCACCCGCCTGGTCCGAGAGGGCGGGCCCGAGGAGATCCCAGTGTGGCTGGACTCGCTGGACTCCTCGGGCGCGCTGGACGCCCTCAGAACCAGCGATGAACTCTACTGGCTGGCAAGATACTTGACGCTCACTCAGGCAAGGCGTGCCTGGTCAGTGGCGGAGCGTCTTGAAGGGAACACGCGCGCCGAGGTCTTGGCCGAACTGGCGCTGCGACTGCCTGCGGCCGAGGCCGTCGACCGCATCCGCGCTGTCCCCCTGCGTGCGGGCAGCCCCGCAAGCGGCGGGTGGCGCAGGAACTCTTCCCGCCCGAACCCGCCACTATCCGCGAAGGCGGCACATGAAGCACATGAGCCCCGAACCGAAGGACCAGCGAGCCAACCGCAGGGGTGTGGAAGCCGCAGTCTCACAGAGACGTCCGCCCGCTTCCGCGTTGCTGGCGTTTCGCTACTTGTGGGGGTGAAGGGGTTTCGGGCGGCGGGGCTTCGAGTGTTGGTCGTCCGGGGCTGGTCTGTGGTTGGCCGGCCTGGAACCGGCCGGCTCCGGATATCCCGGTCATGGGGGTTGGTGCGTGATCGGTGGGTGGTGTTGTCAGGGAGGACGGTGGGGTGTTGGCGGTTCAGTGGTCGCCGGGTGGGTTCAGTTGTGGGTGTGGGTGGTGCCGAGGATTGCTGTGTGTTCGAGTACGTCTTCGAGTGGGTCGTCGATCTGTCCGGTCTGGATGAGGCTGACGTGGGGTGCGTTGTGTGAGTTGGTATGGGTTTCGTCGGCGTGCGCCGCTCCCGTGGGCAGTCCCGCCGCGATGAGGGCGGCACTGGATCCGAACAGTAACCGGGTCAGTGTTCGTGTCTGTTGTGCCTGCATTCTGTTTCCTCGCCCATTCTTTGACTGATATGTCCGCCTGTTCCTCCGGCTCAACCACCGACAGGTTCAAAGGTCACGCAAGATCATCCCCGCTTCACCCTGTCTCCCTGCGGCTCCTCGCTCCGGCCTGGTCTGCGTGCTGTTGCACCCGGCTCTGTGTCGCCCTGCCTGGCCCCGGCCGGCCCGGTCCTGGCCTGGTTGGGCTTGTTTGGGTGGTGCTTCCGTTCCGGGGTGGGGCACCTTCCTGCGTGGTCCGCTCTTGCGTGGTCCCGTGTGCGACGGCCGGGCGCCCCTGTGCGGCCACGAGCCTTGCGTGGTCCTGTGTGCGGCGCGGCCGGGGTTCGGTTTGGGTATGGGCGCGGCGCAACCGCATCCGTGCGTGCGGCACAACCTTTTGTGTGTGTTGTGGGTCACATCAGGTGTGAGCAAACCGCTCTCCGAGGCACAAGGGGGAAATATGAGAATCACGCGTAATGTTGCGGCTGTTGGGGCGTTGACCGCTCTGGCGGTGGGTGCCACGACCGCGCTGGGCACGACTGCTTCCGCCGCACCGAACGTCACACCGCGGACTGTCTGCGGCAGCGCCTACAAGACCGTCAACTCGGTGCCTGTCGGGTCGCTGGGTACCGTGTACCTGACGTACAACTCCACGAACGGCAAGAACTGTGTCGTGACGATCCGGAACAACCCCGGTTCCGTCAAGAACATGTCCACGTACATCTACGTCCCCGCGACCGATGAGTGGGCCGGCGACTACGGGAACTTCACGTCGTACGCGGGGCCGGCCTACGTCTACGGCAGGGCCTACTGCGTCAGCTGGGGCGGCAACATCGACAACGTGTACGTGTCGGTGGAGAACTCCAACTGCGCCGCTCTGCGGGAGCACCGGGTAACCGAGATCCGCTGACCCGGCTCAGCAACCTGCCGCGGATCCCCGCGCCACCGCCACCCATAGGCCGACCTGGCGAACACTGATGGCCGCCAGGAAAGCACCCATGAGTCGCAGGCGGCGGCGCGGGACCTCGCACCAGGCTGGGCCGGCAGCCGCCGGCCCAGCCTGGTAGTACCCGGGAGGCGCCTCTTCCTCACCCTCGGATGCGCAGTCATCTGCTGGCGGCGACAGCTGATGCCGATCACGAGTCCATCCAAGGTGGCATCGGGCCGTACGCGATCACACCAGATATCCAAGGACATGGAATCAGCGCGGAGCCCACGCCCCCAGATCTTCGCTGCCCTCTGGGCACGGGGCGAGGTCGACCAGAAGGGAAGACTTCGCGTGCCGTCCGCAGAGAGGTGAGTCGGGCTTCCGCCGTCATCCCGGACAAGCTAGACCACTCTGCTTTGGCGGACGTCTCGGAAGAATGACGCCGCTTGCGAACCACTCTGGCTCATGGCCACCGAGACTGCCGTTCCCCCAACACTCATTTCGTTGGGCGTTCTTAGTGTCTGTTCTGCTCGATGCGCCCCTGGCGGCTGCACCAGGTAACCGCCGCACGGGACGTGCCGGGCCAGGTGTCGCTCGGCAGGTGAGTGGGGGAGGGCGTGCGGGAACAGGCCTCATCGAGGCGCCGTCCGTGCTCGGCCTACGGCCGTCGGGCGTCCAGGATCTCCTTGCGGCCCTGCTCGACGCAGGTCTTGCTCGCACACCCCGCAGCGGTACGGGTACACCGTGTCCGAGCATCGGCGTACGACCCGAGGCGGGATGTGGCGTCGGGGTCGCTGGCTAGCGTCAAGATCGACTCGGTGGCAGCAAATGCGCCCAGCTGTAAGCGGACTGGGCGTTCAACGGCGTCGGTGACGGGTCGACGTCGTTCGGCCTGTTCGTGACACCCGACTCCCCAACTCGGCCGGTCCGACGAAGCGATAGCTCCACCGCTGTGTGTCGCGCTCGCTCTCAGCGGGTGAGCCGCTCCCACCGAATGGTGAACTCGTCCCGCCCGATCCGTGGCCGCGACGATGGGCTTGTGCTGGAGACGATGACAAGGTCGCCGTCCCGGCGGACTCCTGGGCAGCCCCCCTGCTAATCGGAGTTACCCAGACTCGGGCCGGCGGAGTGCCCGTAGCCGGTGAAGAGGAGAACCTGAGCCTTTTCCATCGTCAGCTTGAGCTGGCCAGATGGAAGGTGAGGACGGCTTGGATGAGGCTGGTGATTCGGGTCGTCGAGCAGCGGAGCCCGCGGAGGATCCTCCAGGACGTGAGGGTGGCGATGGCCTGTTCGATCAGGGCCCGGACCTTTGCTGATCCCGTTCGTCGTCCCGGCACACCCCGCGCCTGCCGTAGCTCCGCGAGCAGGGCGCCGTAGTGGAAGCTGTGTGCCCTGCGAGCCGCCAGGCCAGTCAGCTGCCTTTTTTGTTGAACCATCCGAGCGACTGGACGACGGACGCGCCGATCACGAGGATGCCGAGAGGAACGACCGTGAACCAGGTGGCATCGGCTTTTATGGCCGCGAGCAGGGCGATGGCGCCGAGGGCCAGCGCCAAGAGCACGAGCATGCCCAGAAGGACACGAATCTTGGAAACCAACGGAGGACTCTCCAATGTTCAGGCGGGCTCTGTTGACCAGACAGCGTTCGCTCCCCGTTGGACAGCTGGCGATGGTTGCCCAGTAGGGAGGCAGCAAGCTCCCCGGCGTGACACCACGGCTCCGTCAGGAAGCTCATGGGGTGAGTCTCCCAACGCTGTCTTCCCGAGGCGCCAGTAGAACTACGTAATCGAATACGTAGGTTCACCGGCCGGGGCTGGCGCACCCAGATGTACAACGTCGACGACTGGAACACCCAGGGCGTCCCTCGGTGACCTGGCTGACGGCCTGCACCCCAATGACTCCGGGTACCGGAAGATGGCAGCGGCGTTCGACAGCGGCATCCGGGCCGCCGACTCCGCGGGGTGGATCGGTGAACCTGTGGTCACCGGCGGTCAGGTGAGTCGGGGCTCGCGGGGAAGTGCATGGACGTCGACGGCGGAAACTCCGCGAACGGCACGGCCGTGCAGCTGTGGTCCTGCAACAGCAGCGACGCGCAGTGGTGGACCGCACGGTCGGACGGCACCTGCGGGCATTGGGCAAGTGCCTAGACGTATAAAGGGCTTCGGAACCGCCAACGGCACCCAGGTGGGGCTCTGGGACTGCAACGGCGGCACCAACCAGGTCTGGCAGGTCTACGTCGGCGGCTACCGGAGCCCGGCCGTCCGGGCGGTGCCTCGACGACCCCGCGGCCTCCACCACCGACGGCATAGGACTGCTGCTCTGGGACTGCAACGGGGGACCCAACCAGAAGTGGACAGGGCTGCCGGCCGTGTAGCGGCCAGTCGCCGCCCGAGGCCGAACGGGTCCCCGGAGGGGCCCCACGCGGAAACGTCCGCGCGGGGAACCCGATTACCGTACCGCCGGGCGGATCAGCGGGTCCGGGCCCACTACTGGTTGGCCGCGCCGTTACAGGTCCAGATCGCCGGGGTGCCGCTCTCGGTGCCGTGTCCCTTACGTCGAGGCCCTGCTGCACTGTCTCGAACAGGGCTTCCGGCGTGGTGGCAGTCAGGTCAGGGAGGCCGCCACGATCAGTTAGAGGCTGTCGAGATGGGTCAGCCTCGAGCCACAGGGCTGGCTTCGATCTCCCGGCTCCGACCAGCCATAACCGGGGCCACGAAAATCATCTCGCCAGCCGCCACACTGCCGGGTACGTTCACCTCGTGTGCTACTACGCCGACAAGCCCTACAAACTGCATTACGCCTGCGTGCCCTGCCGGGTCGCGTTCAAGCAGCATCCCGGGCCCGGCGAGCACCGATGCCCTCGATGCTCAGAACCAATGGTCTGTGCCGGCCACGATTTCGCGGCACCTCGGCGCAGAGACGCCAAGGCATGGACCGTCGTGGCCGCGGTGCTCAACACCGGACTGCGATACGAGGGCCGCGAACCGTGCGGCTGCGGCAAGGAACCCAAGTTCCGTCCCCGAACCCGAGCTCAGCTGCGCGCCCGCCGAATCGCAGCAGCACGAACGGGCACTCCCCTCGCCGACATGCTGGGACGCGCAGAGATGCAGGCATCCGACTGATCGGAGAAGCGATCGGAGCCAAGATCAAGCGCGCTGAGATCACCAATCATCGCAGCCGTTCGGTCCGTCGGCCGTACCGTCGAGAGAGCAGCAGGCGGCAGCCTCCCGGGGGCGTGAACATCCGCTGTCCGTTCTCGGGTTCCGGCTCGCTGTTCGTGCAGCGCATACGTTGAGTGACGACTAACGGGTAGAGAGCTGTGTCTCTTGTGTCACAACGGCGGGTCTTCGGCGCAGTCGTCTGTTCCGGTGCTCGCCCACCCCAGATCGTGATCGGCGACGTTCTTGTCGTCGGCGTCGTAGGCGAAAGCGTGGGCAGGCTGCGAAGCCGGCCACTCGAAGACAGCAAGGTCGCATCGATCTGTGTGCCGACTTGCGGGGCGGTGATCTCACGTTTCGGCTGTCAGTGTCGATCGTCATCATGGGAGACATGACCAACTCGCCCCTCACCACCGGCAGTATCTGGCGGCTCCACCACGGCGATCAGGAGATCGCCCGGCTGACCGTGACCGGCTTCGATATGCCATGGACGCACGCCGAAGTCGAGGTACTTCCTGGTTTTGAAGAGTTCCGTCCCCTCTTCAGTGAGCAAGAGCAGGCTGTCGACGAGGAGAACTGGGACCGGGCCGATACCTGCTACACACAGATACGCAGTGAGCTCAGCCTGACGTTTCCCGACGGCGGCCTGGTCGCCGAGTTCATGCTGCACATCCACGGCGACGGCACCGCTGGCTGGCGCTGGCACGACGAGCCCTTCGACGCGGTGAATCCGTGAAACGCTGGGTTCGCTGCTTCTGGGACGAGGAAGCCGTCTGGTTCTACTTCGAGCTGGACGCCGATGGGTTTGTGGTCCGGCAAGTCGAGTTGCAGGAGCCCGGAAGCAGGGCTCTGACTGCGGCCTCGCTGGCCGAGTGGCAAGTAGCCGAGAGAGACGGTTGGTCTGCTGATTACGAGAACGTCTACGGTCTCACCGCGGAACCGCCCATCTCCGAGTGGGAGGGACACGACCCGCAGCAGTTGTCGGCCGATGAGTTCGAGATCGTTTGGTCGACCGCACGCCGGGACCTTCAGGATCGCCCGCGGCGCCCCCTTCCTGAGCGCGTCCACTGCTGCGGCCAAGACAGGGCGGGGCCATCGCGGAGCCCCGGTCTCGGGGGCGTCCGGGGCCCGATAGATCAGCATTGCACCGCAATCAGCCAGACGACAGAGGCGGGACCGGAAACAGCTGATCGGGGTGAAGTAGCGCCAGGATCGGCCAGAACCAGCGGCGCTTGCGCAGCGTTGGAAGCCTGGGACGATCGTTGAGGCGCGAGCCGATGAAGCGAGGGCCGGGCATGACCACGCAGGCGTTGCGTTTCGAGGAACACAGCGCAGTCCAGACAGTGCAGTTGCCCGACACCTACGCGGCTCAGCGAGCAGCGCTATGAGATCTGGTAGGCGGTGCTACGGACGCTGGTGTCTATCACCGGCAGGTGGTGCTGCACGTCCACGGGAAAGGCGCATCTGCCCAGGAACTGCAGTTCAACGCCGCTGCGTGGGCACTCGCCAGCGCTTGGCGAGGCCTGGACATCCCCTACGACTTGAACGGACCCATCGTGGTGACCGGCCCTCGCTGCGGCGAGTGAACGTAACTCGCACCCATCCGACTCATCGGATCAGCAGTGGTCTCTGGCCGAGCCGGTGGTCACCGCATGGAAGGCCGACATCACTCGGTTGCTGTCGATCGCGACTGGCTGTGCTGCCGGTCGACGTCAGCGATTAAGAGGTACACATCGAGGCCCGGAGTGCGTTGAGTGGTCTGTTTCCTGTGGTCGGATCAGAGCGCGCCCGAGGTGGGCGGTGCGGTGTTACGGACTCGGACGACCGGACCGCTGCTCGCAGGCAGCTGCGTGTGGGCAGCGGCGAGCGTGCCGCGGACGAACATCACGGCGTACAGGCCGACGACCAGGGCGGCCATTCCCAGGCAGATGCAGAGGAACCACTTGGCTGCAAGGCCCACGTGCGCGGCGACGGTCATGGCGGCGATCGTGGCGAGCTGGCCGAAGACTCCGGACAAGGTGATGAAGGCGGAGGCTACTACCCCCCAGCCGTGACCGGTCGCCTTGAGTCTTGTACCGTCCGCCCCCTCGTGGAGCGCGTAGGTGCAGGACGCGGAGTAGACGACCGGCGCGAACAGGATCAGGCCGGCGAACAGCAGGTTCAGGGTGAGGAAGTGACCGACCGAGATACCCGGTAGCCATTTCTGCAGTACACCCGTCGCGGTCAGCACAACGCCCAGGATTGCTCCTAGAGCGGTGATGTTGGTAACCCAGCTGTCCTTGGGGGACCAGGGGACCTCGATGGGCAGGCGCGCGGTCAGCCATCCTGGCTTGACCTGCGCGTACAGGAAGTCGTAAGGCAAGACCATGAGGACGAGGGCGATCAGGGCCAGGGTGAAGGCCACACCCAACGCGTTCTCGTACTCGGGATCCCGCTCCACGTCCCGGACCAGGGCGAACCGCAGGGTGGCCGGGGAGATGGCCTTCGCGGGGTCCGTGTCACCGGTGGACACGACGAGCGTGCCCTGGCGGCTGGCACACTTTCGGTTCAGTGCCAGTTGCACGGTCGTGGCGGCGGGTTCGTTGACGGTCAAGGCGGCCGGGCGCTCGACGAGTTCGGCACCTACTGCAGTCGGACCCGTACAGACCGAGTCGGTTGACTCACCCGTGGCGTCCAGGACGGCCCGCGCGACGAGTGGCGTCTTGAGGTTAGTGCTGGTAGCCACGACGAACCGGACCTTGCCGACCATCAGGTCTTTGACATCATCCCTGTCGAGTTCCACCTGCGCCGTCTTCTCGGGGCCGATGAGGGTGAGTTTGTCCTCCGCATGAGCCGGGCCGGAACCGACGAGCCCGAGGAGGAGCGAGAGGACGAGGACAAGCAAACGGCTGCAGTCGGTCACTCTGTCCAAGCAATCACCACGGGCGGCGGAGGCCGGGTTGACACGCCGTTCCCAACGGACAAGCGGCCTATTGAGATTGCGCTTCCCCTATTGGCGCGAGTGGGACGACTACCTGCTCAGTGCGGCAGGCGTCACTCAGCGTGCTTGCTTCACGGAATGTGTGCCAGAGCCCAAGAAGTTCAGCGGTCGTGGTGCCCATATGTCTGCAGGATCGCTGCCTCGTCCTCGCCCCGGTAGAGAACGTGCCAGTGCAGGTGTTTGCTCTCCTGGTACAGGCCCAAATTGGTGACCACCGAGCAGGAGCCATGCTCCTGCTCGACCTGGGCGGCGACCTGACGGACGACCTGGACCAGTTCGAGCAGCAGTTCCTCATCGGCGTCCGCGAGATCGGTCAGCGATGGTACGTGTTCCTTCGGGATGACCACGATGTGAACCGGATGCGAGGGGTTGGTGTGATGAAAGGCCAGCACCCGCTTTGTCTCGGCCGCTACCTCCAGCGGGATGCTGCCACTGAGGGCCTGATGACAGTAGAAATCCGACGGCACGTTCGTCACGCGGGTCACTTCCTGGTACGGATATGAATCGGCGTCAGATTGCAGGAGCCCGCAAATGGGTGACGCGACGTTGAATGTGCGTCGGGCGTATGGGCCGGCGCTTCTTCGTGTCTGTCAGATCAGTTGGGTGGGTGCCTTAGCCCACGTCTACTCCAGGACGTGTGCTTTGCGGGCGGCGATCAGCCATTGCGGGAATTCCTGTAGGAGCTGGTCGTAGAGGTGGTGGTCGTTGACAGTCCGTGGGGTGCGGCCGGCGTGGAAGAAGCCGGCGTTATCGACGACGCGGTGAGCTGGGACGGCGAGAGTGTCGAGTTTGCGCAGGAATGCAAATTCGTTGTCGTCGGGGTCGCCGAAGCCGATGAACTGCCAGAAAAGTGGGAGGCGGGCTGCTTTGCAGAGGTAGCGCTCGGCGGCGAATTTGCTGGTGGGGCCGCCGTCGGTCTGGAAGACGACCAGGGCAGGGGTATCGCTGCCCGAGGCTGTGTAATGGTCGATCACCTCGTCCATGGCCCAGTGGTAGTTGGTGCGGCCCATATGACCGAGGTTCTCGTGGAGTTTGTTGATGCGGCCGCGGTGGCGGCCGAGCGTCAGGTCGGTGGATCCGTCAATGTCGGTGGAGAAGAACACGACCGGGACGATGCCGTCGTCATCGAGGTGCGCGGACAGGGACAGAACCTGTTCGGCGAGGTGCTGCATGGTGCCGTCCCGGTAGTAGGGCCGCATCGATCCGGAGCGGTCTAGCACCAGGTAGACCGCGGCTCGCACTCCTTCCAGCCCGTGCGCGCGGACACTGCTCCCCGCAGCCTTGTACAGACTCACCAGATCAGGAGCCCGCTCCACGACCTTGGTCAGGCTGATGGCGGGGGAGCGTTCGCTGCTGTTCATGATGTTCGTCAAGGTCACCCCTCCATCGTGAGGCCAGACATCCGCGAAGGCGGGGCTTTCGCCTCAAAGTAGCGAGGAGCGTGCGCTGTCAGGGCCGTTCCCATGCGCCGGGGCTGCCTCTGCCTACCCTCACTCATCTGAATCTGATCCGGTCAGGAATGTGCAGGCCCCGGTGTTCGCACCCCGGGGCCTGTGACGTGTGCGTAGCGTGCGGCCATGCTCATGAACTGGGTGCGCCCCGTGATGTCCGTGCCGTTCGTGCCGGCTGTCCGCCAGTCTTTGCTGTTGGGTCCTTGCTTGCCGCAGGAGGAACATAGGTGGGCGCGGGCCGTCAGTTCCTTCTCCAGACTTTCCCAGCGATCCAGCAGATCACGGCAGGCACGGGGGGTGTCCCTATGTCTTGGGTCAAGGTGGTCGGGTCGTAGTTCGGGGCGTCTGGAACGATGTGTCCGTGCATGCTGATTATCAGGTTGGCGAGGGTGTCCCTGCAGAGCTTGCGGTGTTCCTCCGGGGCGTTGTCGACGGCCGCCCGGTGAAGATCGCTCCTTCCATCTGTGAGGGGTGCGGCGGCCGCGTGTTCTTCGCGCTGGTCAACGCGTCCGGAGCGGAACGCGAGTGTTCTGGCTGCGGCAGCCGTGCGTTCATTGCGGACAGCGAGGAGTACTGGAACGAGGAGTCCTGGGAGGACGACGAGCCTGGTGCGGCCGGCTGCCCGTGCGGCAGCGAGGAGTTCGAGGCCGCGGTCGCGTTCTCACTTGCCGACGACGGATCCGTCCGCTGGGTGACTCTTGGCCTGCGGTGCATCAAGGACGGATTCTCCGGCGTCTATGCCGACTGGAAGATCGACTACGGACCCACGGATCACCTCCTGACCATGGTCTAGGTCTGCGAAGCGACGGCCCCTACAGGCTGCGGTTCAAGGAAGGTCCCATTGCGCAGCATCGCGAACAGGACGTCGGCCCGACGCCTGGGGCCTGGCGATCTTCTGGTCGTAGTCGGCCCGCGATGCCGGATCGCCCAGGGCGGCGAACGCGGAGAGAAAGCAAGCTCTCTTGAGCTGCTTGTTTTCCTCCTGGAGGGTTGTTCGCCGCGGTTCGAGGAGCCTGAGCTCCGGGTCGCCGGGGCGAGACTTCGGCTTTCGCTGGACGACCAGCAGCCGGTCCCCGGATGGTCGGGCGTTCTTGCGGGCGATGACGGCACGCACCGGCGCCGAGTGCGCGGCAGGAGCCCGAACATATGAGCGCACCTGGAGAGTCGGCCCGGACGCCGCAAGCCGAAACTGGACCAGTGACGACATACGCCTCCGATGCGCCGGCGACGCCGACGCCCGCCCCGCGCCCGACGTGGGGCTGCGTTCCTTCGCTGCCGCGTTACCGACCGTGCGCTGCGCCCACGACGAAGCCGACGTACGCGATTGGTTCGCACGCATCCTCGTGCCCCAGTACGAAACCTGGGTGGCGGACACCGGGAGCAACGTGGTGGGGCTCATGGTGCTCAACGGCGGGGACCTGAAACAGCTCTCCCTCGACCCCGCGTGGCGCGGGCGGGGCTTCGGCGACCGGTTCATGACCCTGGCCAAACAGCAACAGCCGGACGGGCTTTCACTGTGGACGTTCCAGGTCAACGAACCGGCGCACCGGTTCTACGAACACCCGGCTTCACCGCGGTTGAGCGGACGGACGCGCCGCGCAACGATGAGCGCGAGCCGGACATCCGCTACGTCTGGCAGCCCCATCTCGCATGCTCACGACGAAGGCGGTTGCCCGAACTCTGGAGTGACCGCCTTCGCCGACGGAGCCGGTCTACGGTGGCGCGATGACAGTTCTGATCGTCGGCGGCAGCGGCTTCCTCGGGACCGAGCTGGTCGAGCAGGCGAGAGCAGCAGGGCACACGACCGTCGCGACCTATGCGACCAAGCCAGGCGAAGCATCCCCGACTGCCTGGTATCCCCTTGACCTGCGGGACGCGGGAAGCCTGGACACCGTCATGGCCGAGGTGCGCCCGCAGCTCGTCATCAACGCATCGAGCGGGGCGGCCGACTGGGCGACTACGGCAGAAGGCCCCATCCGGCTCGCGATGGTGGCGGCCAGGTACGGCACACGCATGGTCCACGTGTCCAGTGACGCGGTGTTCTCCGGCGCGAACGTCCACTACGACGAGTCCAGCCTCCCCGACCCCGTCACCCCATACGGGGCGGCCAAGGCCGCGGCCGAGACCGGGGTCCTCGCCGTGCATCCGACGGCCGCTGTCGCTCGGACATCGCTGATCATCGGCCACGGACGTTCACTCCACGAAAAGCTCGTACACGACCTCGCCGCCGGCGCCCGCGACGGCGCCCTGTTCACCGACGACATACGCTGCCCCGTCCACGTCACCGACCTCGCCGCCTCCCTCCTGGAGCTGGGAGCCGCCGACGCGACCGGCCTCCACCACCTCGCAGGCCGAGACGCCGTCAGCCGTCACGAGCTCGGCACCCTCATCGCCCAACGGGACGGCCTCGACGCCTCACGGCTGCCCACCGCCCTTCGAGCAAACAGCACCCTTCCCGGCGCTCTCGACGTACGCCTCGACAGCCGGGCTACCCAGCGGGCCCTGCGCACCACGCTGCGCGGTGCTCGGCAATTCCTAGAGCACCCCGGCTTCCGGTAGGACTGCCGACGGTGAGGCCCCGCCCGGAGGGCGGCCGGCGTCAGAAACTCGCTCGAACACTGCGGACCCCGGTCGCGCGCGGCTGAGGATCGTCGTACACAGGAAGGATGAGCGAGGACAAGGCGTCGTGGCATCCGGGCGAGATCGTGCCTGAGAGCGGGATCTGCGAGTGTGACTGCGGTGCGGGCCATCACTGGAGTACGGACGTGAAAGGCCACCGTTTCCCGCCGCTGCCGGCGGGCTGTCCGGGCGGCACGTGGGCGCTGAAGACAGACGCGCACCCGAGCACCTGAATTCTCGATGGCGGTCACTCGGCTGCGAAGGAAGCTCTCATGTCGTCGGAAGCCACCTGGGTCGCACAATCCGGGCAGCAATCGGTAGTTCTCGCCAGTTTCGACAGCCACCGTCGCGCCGAACGCATACTGGTATCGCTCGGGCGAGGCTTCCGGCAGGAAGGCCCGCGAGGGCGGTGTGACCGCTGTGCTGATCGCAGGAATCGCCGACGGCTCGCTGCGGCTGACTCAGTCTCGTGTGCTGACGGCCAGCGGCTTCTCGAACACCGTGTTCCGCATGTCCCTCGCATGGATGGTCGGATTCATGGGCCTGCTCTCCGCGCTGAAAGGAGCAAGGACTGGGGTTCACGCCGCTGGAGTGCGCAAAGGACATGTCGGATCCGATGAGCATCAAGCCCAAAGGATCCTCGCGGAAGCCGGCTCCCGCGCCGTCATCATGCTGGTTCGCTGCAAGGACACCGACACGCGAAGCCTGGTAACCGCAGCGGCGGCCGAACCTGCCAGATACAGCTGGGACGGCTCGCTCGCAGACTTTCTCGCCGCCCTCGACCCCGGCAGTGCTCACGATTGGGTGCGCTCGGCTGTCGGTGAGTCCAACACACGTCGCCGCCACTGACTGATGGCCCGCAGCAACCCTGACGCCCGATTCAGTCCTGACCGGGCCCCGGCTAGGAGCCCCGCGTGGTGCTGCGACCTCCTGTGGAGCCGATGCTCGCCCAAGCCCGGGAGGTCATCCCGCACCCCGGAGCAGTACCGGGCGGCATGGCCGTCGAGCCCAAGTTTGATGGGTTCCGGGCAACTACTGTTCACCCCGGCCGACCCGGGGGAGCCGACGCTGCCGCAGTCGCGGCGCGGGGCGCTGCATCAGGCACGCTTCCCGATCTCGTCGCCACAGCGGACCAGCTGCCCTACGGCCTGGTCCTCGATGGCGAGCTGGCCGTCCTTGAACATGAACAGCTGAGCTTCAGCGCGTCGCAGCGCCGGGCCTCTGACCCGCCACGCCAAGGCCTTGGCCGCCGACCTGCCCGCGTACTTCATCGCCTGCCTCGCCGTCCTCACAACCCCCACTCCTACCCACCGCCGCTCGCGCGAACAGTTGCGGAACCCCGAGCACCACGACAGCGAGACCAGAGCGACCAGCATTGCGCCACGGTGATTGAGCACGCGGTCAGCCCCACCTGCCACCCGGACCCCTGCGGCACCCACCCACCGCGTCAGCTACCACCGCCTACCCCCATTGCCACGGAATGCTTGGGCAGAGCACGGTTGGTACCGGCTCCGGACGTCCGAAAACGTGGTAGCCCACACGGTGCCCCCCCGCGCTTCCGATTGACGTCCAGCTCGGCGCGGGCCGGGCCTTCCGAGGCCTCACCTCGCCAACCAGTGCTTGAGCCTCGGGCCTGGGCTGCCGTCTACGTGCGGTGCCGCGGACGGCCCGAGGCCTTCTTCGCGGGGGTCTTCGCCGCAGAGGTCTTCTTGGCAGCCGCCTTCTTGGCGGGGCCGGTCCTTCTCTCCGGAGTCGGGGATTCCGTCGCCGCCTTCCTGCCACGGCTCGCCCTCTTCGCGGGAGCCGTGCGACGGGGCCTGTCCGGCTCGGTGGACGCGTGCTCCGGAACTCGGCGCCGACGGCGGGCGGCCGGGCGCTCGGATTCCTCCCCCGCGTCGTCCTGTTCCCCTTCGTCCCGCGTGCTCCCGGCGACCGCGCCACCGGCGCCCTCGCCGGCCTCCTCCACAGCGTCCGCAGCGCTCCGGCCCACGTCTTCGACAGCGTCGCCCGCTCCGGCGCCGACGCCTTCCACCGCCCTGCCCGCACCCCCGCCCACGGACTCGACCGCGGTCCCCGCTCCCCGGCCGACCTCGCTCACTGCCGCGCCGGCGCCCTTGCCCAGTTCTCCCGCGGCCCGGCCGGTTCCGGCCCCGACGTCCTCGACCGCCGCACCAACGCCGCGGGTCAGCTGCTCGAGGATCTGGGGGTTGCGATCCACCGTGGCCAGCAGCCGGGTGACGACGGCGGCGATGTGGTGGAGCCGGACCTTGAGCTGCGCCTGGACGTCCACACCCTCGATGCCCAGCTGGACCCGCCCGAGCCGCACGTCCGCCCCGACGTTCAGTTTGAGGAGGTCCAGCACCTCGGCCTGCAGGGAGACGTGGGCCTCGAGGTCGTCCACCTCCAGGTCCAGCTTGTCCACATGGAGGGCAGGGACGTCCAGGAAGACATCTGACGGCCCCTCATCAGGACCGTCGCCCTCCGGGACCACGATCTCGGCGTCCGGGTCCCGGCCCTCGCGGCCGGCCTTGTCGGAGCTGGGCATGGTGGCGCACATCCTCGATAGGTTCCCCGAGCAGGATCCTCTCGTCCAAGTGTCGGCCGGGCGAAACCATGACGCAATCGCCGGTGCCCCGCGCCGGACGGCCCGCGCGGGGATCACGGCCGGGTCCCTAGTCGTAACTGAGGTCCGACGCGGAGTAGCGGCAGTACGTGCCGTCCGGACCGATGCCCGTCTCCGTCGGCTCGTCGTCGTCGGTTCCGGTGTAGCGGATGCACGGCTTGATCTTCTTGCGCGCAGTATCTGCAGCGTAGGACCGCGACCGGGCCGTGCCCGCCGGGGCTCAAGCCCCGCTCGCGCAGCTGCCTGCGGGTGACCAGCCCCTCGGGACAATCGTGCCGGTTGAACTCCTCGAGCGTCGCGGAGCTGCGCGGCACCCTCTTGAGCTCGCGGCGGCGAACGTCCGCCCGATGCCGCCCCGTGTGTCCGTCGGTCGGAGCGCAGCGGATCGCCGCAGGCGGCCTACAACAAGGTGGCGATCACCGACGAGTCCGCGACGACGGCGGGGAACTACGACGGTGAGGGCAACAGCTTCTCGGCGCAGAAGCTTGCCGCGGTCGGCCTGACACCCGGGGCGACCGTCGAGGCCCTGGGCGCCGAACTGACCTGGCCGGACGTCCCGGCCGGCACGAAGGACAACGTCGGCAGCGCCGGACAGGCCATCACGCTGAGCGGCAAGGGCAGCAAGCTGGTGTTCCTCGGCTCGGGCGTCACGAGCGCCGCCACGGGCAGCACCACCGTCTACTACACCGACGGCACCTCGACCACGGGAACCTTCGGCTTCCCCAACTGGTCGTTCGACCCGGTCACCGCGCACGGCGCCACCCTGGTCAAGTCGACCGACGACCGCAACCGACCGGACGGCTACGGCAACGCCACGGTGTAGTAGAGCGACTTCGCCAACTCGTCCCGCTGGACCCGTCCAGGACTGGAGTTCGTGGTCCTGCCCGCGAATGCCAACGTCCATGCCTTCGACATGGCGATCGCCCCTGATCGTCCCGGAGCGGGCATGCGCGAAACGGGGGTGGCGCAGATGTGCCGCCCCCTCTTTTTCCGCCCCGCCGGACGCCCACGTTCGACGTCACGGAACGCTGACGGTCAAGGAGCACGCACAGTAGTTCCGCCACTCGTGGCGGGTGTACTCGAGCACCGCGGGATACGAGTCCGGGGCCGCTCCTCGTATCGCTCAGTCCAGACCGTAGGCGCGGACCAACGTCTGGGTGACGGTGGCGCCGTCAGCGGTCGTGAGCTCCACCTTCAGATGGACATAGCCACTGCTTGCCGGCACCCCGGCACGGTGGCGATCTTCTGCGTGCCGGTGCCGGTGACCGACAGCTCGGTCCAGTCGCCGGCGGGGATTCCTGCGACCGAGCTCTGCGATCCGGCTGCGAACATGGCCTTCGTCCGGGTGATCGGGACGGGCTTTCCGCCGGATGCGTCGGTGACGTTTCAGGTGACCGGGCCTCTCGGCCGGGACCAGAGCGAGCGACGGTTGGCCAGCCGGGCCGCGCGACGCAAGACGGCTTCTGCGCCAGCATGTTCCCAGGCAAGGCTCGGCCGTTCGGGCCGTCGTCGGCAATACGCGCAATCAGGATCACTGCAGACGCCTTCACGCCATTCGTCGCACACCACGCACAGCGCTGCGTCGAACCGTTCGCAGTAATCCTGCCTGGCGCCGCACCGCAGGCATGATCCGGACTTCGGCCGGCCGGCGGAGGGGCGCTTACGAGGCATCCCCCTGTCCGAGGTTCAGCATCTCCGCGTCCACCACGGCTGAGACGGGTCGCCGTAGGAGTCCACAATCGTGCGGGAACAGTAGACCTCGTCAAGCGGATGCACCAGCCGCCGGAGCTCCCGCGATGCACCTGTCGGCAGCCCGCACAGGGCCTGCTCCAGTATCTCTCGTGGATGAGCGTCAGAGGGACAGCACGCTTCAACTCCGCAGCCACGGACCGGTGGATCCGTCAGCCTACGGGCCGGGCCGTGAACGGTGCCGACCCACCGAGCCATCGCATCGGCGATGGCTCCTGGCCACAAAAGTGAATCCTCGAACGCGGCAATCTCGCTCTGTGCGCGCGCCGAGACCCCAGAAACGATCTTCCTGCCGGGCCCCGGGCGGAGCCTACGCGACAACTTGGCGCGCACCTGGCCTGGCCGTCTACGCGCCATAGGCCTTTCGTTGGTTCGTCATGGACGACATCCTCCCAGAGTGAGGCCGTTCCGATCAATGCTGCCCCGACACTCCGGCCTGTCCGCTGCCCGGGAGGCAGACTTCCCGACCTCTCTTGATCTCCCGTCGATTACACGTACGCTACGTATCACCGCAGGTCGAAGGCCATCTATGGACTCCCGCGGTCGGTAAACCCGCACACAATCCACGTGGCCAACAGGTACTCCATCTCCGCCGGTGTCCACGTCGCGTCGCCCTCCGGATCGGCGCCGCGGTCAGCAACGTCGATGCCGCGGTGGCCCGGGAGGAGCTCCAGCAGCAGCGACTGGATCCCGGCGAAAGCCCGCTCGCAGGCGGCCTTGTCCGGCGGCCGCATCGCCCGGGCCGGCAGCAGATCGACCCCGAGCGTCGTTGCCGCCTGGACGAAGTGGTGGCTCTTGTAGACGGCACCGTGGTCGCTGGCCAACGTCTCCGGGGCGAAGAACGGCAGCCCGGCGACCGGGTGCCCGGCCAACTCTGCCACCAGCGCCGCGGGGGCCCCGGGAGAGGGCCACTTCGTCTCCGGGCCCCAGTCCGAGCGCATCGGCAGCGGCAGCAGCACCTCACCACGGGCCCGCACCGATACTGTCTTCGGTGCCCGGTCGTAGTGAGTGCGCTCCCGGGCAGCTGCTGCTCAGTGGGCAGCCCTGGCCCAGGACAGGTGGGCCGGCTACCTCGCGGCGCTCAGAGCTACTGAATAGGTCAAGAACAACGGCTCTTCACCAGTTCGTGGCCAGCCACAAGTGCATCGATGGCACGAGCGACAGCCACCGATCGGCGACCAACTCCAGCCAACTGACCCCCAGGAGGCGGCCCGCCAACCTCATGCCCATCGAGTTCGGCGGCATCGGGTTCCTCGAACAGCACCCTCCGAGCGCAGGAAGTCCGCATCACGCATCGGGAAGGTCTGATCCGGGGTGGTCGACTGCCGATGCAGCCTGTCCGCTCAGGCCTTGAGGGCGTGTCCAGTCGTTGCGTCCACGTGATCGGGGATCTCATCGTGGCGGTCGCCCACGGTTGGTGTCCCAGTCGGCTCGAACATGAGGATCGCGGCACCGGACGGTGCGTACGGCTTGTGCTCGGTACCTGCGGGGACGGTGAAGACCGCTCCCTGCGGAAGCAGGACCGTGCGCTCACCCTCGGGCTCACGCAACGAGATGTGCAGCTCCCCGTCGAGCACCAGGAAGAATTCGTCGGTGTCGTTGTGGGCGTGCCAGATGTGTTCGCCTGCGACCTTGGCGATCCGGACGTCGTAGTCGTTGACGCGCGTGACGATGCGGGGGCTCCACAACGCATCGAAGGAGGCCAGAGCCTTGCTGAGGGGGATGGGCTGGTTACTCATGGGC
Organism: Streptomyces sp. NBC_00683; assembly: GCF_036226745.1. NCBI lineage: Bacteria > Bacillati > Actinomycetota > Actinomycetes > Kitasatosporales > Streptomycetaceae > Streptomyces > Streptomyces sp. NBC_00683. The sequence goes on from NZ_CP109013.1 coordinate 8,433,069, forward strand.
TCATCCTCCGCGGTTTCGCAGGGGCAGCGTGAGTGCTAGGAATTGCACATGGCGAAAGAATCCTCGCATCCAGCTCACGCGGCGGGCACACACCGGGTGGTCGTGATCGTGGACGAGAACTCGAACCCCTTCGAGCTCGGCTGTGCAACCGAGGTCTTCGGCCTCCGCAGGCCGGAGATCGGCCGCGTTCTCTACGACTTCAGGCTCTGTTCCCCCGAGCCCCGCACCCCGATGCGAGACGGATTCTTCACGCTCACGGGAGTCGCCGGCTTGGAAGCGGCCGATGCGGCGGACACCTTGATCGTCCCCAACCGCCCCGACGTCGAGGTGCCCCGCCGACCCGCTGTGCTCGACGCCATCCGGCGGGCGCACGCGCGTGGCGCACGCCTGATCGGCCTCTGCAGTGGCGCCTTCACCCTGGCGGAGGCCGGCGTGCTCGACGGGCGGCGGGCCACCGCCCACTGGCAGTGGGCGGCTTCTTTCCGATCCCGTTTCCCTGCTGTCCACCTCGAAACAGACGTGCTGTTCGTGGATGACGGTGACATCCTCACCGCTGCGGGAAGCGCGGCCGCACTCGATCTCGGGCTGCATGTGGTCCGCCGCGACTACGGCGCCGAGATTGCCAACTCCGTGAGTCGGCGACTGGTCTTCGCGGCGCACAGGGACGGCGGGCAGCGGCAGTTCGTGGAGCGTCCCATGCCCGACTTCCCCGACGAGTCCCTGGCACCCGTCCTGGCCTGGGCGCAGGAACGGCTCGACTCACCGCTCACGGTGTCAGACCTTGCGGCACAGGCGGCGGTCAGCCCTGCGACGCTGCATCGTCGCTTCCGGGCACAGCTGGGAACGACCCCGTTGATGTGGCTCACGGGAGAGCGACTTGCCTTGGCCTGCCGATTGATCGAACGAGGCGAGTCACGATTTGAGGTGGTCGCACGGCGGAGCGGGCTGGGCACCGCTACCAACTTGCGCACGCTGATGCGTCGCGAGACGGGCATCACTCCATCGGCGTACAAGCGTCGGTTCGGGCCAGAGGTGAATTGACGACGGGGACGTCCCCCAACGGCTTCTGCGTACAGCCACGGTCGGGGGGTGACCGAATAGCGCACGGTCAGAACACCGCCTCTTCACCAGTATGCCGCGCCCGCCGATGGCCACACCATCGCCACCGGCATCGCAGTCCTCGTCTGAACCCTCGCCTCCGGTTTTGCTCTGCGCGGCCTGAGTCTTCGCCCGGGCGTCTTCGTCCACGCCCTGGGCCCCGAGATCCGCCCGGAGATCCACGTCCACGTCCCGGCCGGCCCGCCCGTCGAAAGCACCCCGGACAACGTGCACCCGCTCCAGAAGCGCTGACCCGCCGCCCTGATCCAACTCATTCGGCATCACAGCAACAAGAAGAGGCCCCTCGGGAGAGGTGCACTCAACGATCCTGGACCCACCGTTGATCCTTACCGCCTCACGCAGCGACGGTGAACGCACGCTGACCCGCCGCAACCCATCCGGAAGGGATACTGCCGCACCGGCCTTGGTCCGGGGCTCCCAAGCCACGCGAATATGCGCCGAGGACCCCGCCACGGTTGGCGGACCACGCCCGATCAGCTCACCAAAGTGCCCTGGTGGAAGTACAGGCGCCAGCCCGTTCCGGTCATACGCCACAGGGAGCTTCGCCATACTCGGCGCCCGTTGTTGTCTGCGAAGTACGTCAGGTGAACGAGGCCCGGAGCGAGTACGCCCCCGGACATCTCGCTGACCTTGACCGGAGACTCCGGGTCCACTGAACCGGAACTCGTAACGGTGAGAATCGACGTTGCGTCCCAGCGCCTGCCGGACGCTCCGATCTCGGTGAACTCGGGGTCAAGAAGCTGCAACACCAAGGCTGGCGAGGCGCGCACGGCGGGGTCGAGAAGCCGCAGCTCCGCCTCGATAGCCGCCTGAACTGCCTGCTCACTCGCGTCTGCCATGGACGCACCCTACGGACGCCCCCCGTCCTCCCGGGCTTGAGGACTGCGTTCTCGCTGGTCAGGCCTAGGGTCGGCGGTCTCGTGGCAGTGGTGTCGTGTCGTTGCTTTGGTGGAGGTCGAGGATGCCGTCGGTCTTTGGACTGCTGGAACAGCGTGAGCTCACGGCTCGCCGTCGTGTCGACGATCTGCGGGAGGAGGCCGACCGCCTCCAGGCGGAGCCGGCCTTGGCTGAGCGGGAGTGGAACGAGTGGGTCATCGCCCGCTCACGCGTTGGCGAGGTACTGGCCCCGGGCAACGACGCCGTCGTCGGCCCCGCCGCCTCCGAGGGTCTGCCGGCTCCCGGTGTGCAACCGGCGCGGCCCGAACCGGCGGAGGCGGCGAAGCCGAAAACGGTGGTGCCGGTGTGGCGCGCGGGGCTGGCCTGGTCGGCGCTGTCGGTGGACTACCAGCGCATCCTGCAGGCACTCGGCGACCGTAACCGACTCGGTCAAGGAGCGTTGACGTGCAAGGAGATGGCCGCCTGCTTCGGCCTGGACCCCGTACCGGGAAAGGTAGAGGCACTGCGATCGAAGGCCAAGCGGCTGACGGCGCGCGGCTGGCTGATCGAGCCGGCACCTGGCCGATTCACGCTCGCGAAGAACGTGGCCGGGCAACGCGGCGGGTCATGAGCATCGTCATCGACCAGTAGACCATCGCCTCCGCGCTGGCGATGGAACGCTCGAAGTCGCGCACGAGACGGCGACTTCGCATCAGGTGGGCGAAGAACCGCTAGACGATCCATCGCTTGGGCAGCACGACGAAGCCGCGCATGTCGTCGCTGCGTTTGACGATGGCGAGGACCAGGGCGAGGGCCGCGAGACAGTACTCGACGAGGCTGCCGGTGTATCCGCCGTCGGCCCAGACCAGGGCCAGCAGGTGGTGCGCTGCAGTGACCTGGGTAGCAGGACCTGGGCCGCGGCGCGGTCGCCCACATCCGCTGCGGTGACCATCACCGCGAGCAGCAGGCCAAGGGTGTCGACAACGAGGTGCCGCTTGCGCCCGTTGATCAGCTTGCCGCCGTCGAAGCCGCGGCTGTCAGAGCCGACGACCGCGTCCGCTTGGAGCGACTGCGAGTCGATCACGCCCGCGCCCGGCTCCGAGTCCCGCCCGGCCCGCTCGCGGACCAGGCGGCGGAGTCGGTCGTGGAACTCGCGGACCAGATCGTGGTTGCGCCAACGCCGGAAGAACGCGTAGACCCGGTCCCACGGTGGGAAGTCGGCAGGCATGGCCCGCCACTTCGTGCCGTTGTCGACCAGGTAGCGGATCGCGTCCAGCATCGCGCGGTGGCAATAAGCCTCCGGGTGCCCGCCCCGGCCCCGCAGCCAGCCCGGCACCGGCAGCAGTGGCCGGACCACCGCCCACTCGGCGTCCGGCATGTCGGTGGGATACCGACGCTCGCACGCCCCGTGGTCTCTGGCGTTCCCGAACCTGTGAGCCAGACAGTCACACGCGAGAGTGGCTGACGTGGAACCCACTCCCGCGTTGCCGTAGAAGTGCGACAACAGGGCCTCGTGGAACGCACGTTGGATTCGACATCCTTCGAGCTACCAAGAGGCCCTGCTCTCATGCACGGCAGCCGCCGCAGTCACCCGATCGACTGACTTCTCGACGAGATCGGGACGACGGCAGTCGCGTCGCTTCTCGTGATCGCTGGGACGGACAAATTCGCACTGCCATCCAGGTAGACGGTCGGCTTGGTGAAGCCCCGAGGCTGCCTCGCGGGTTTGAGTCCGGTGCCGCGACTGACGAAGCTGGCGAAGAGTCCTGTCTTACCAGCTCGAGGCGCGGCCAACAGCCCCCGCTACGTCCTACTTCTCCTCCGGCTCCCAGGCCCGGAGCAGGTCGAGCAGCCCTGCGTCTCCGTCAACGTGCAAGGAGTCGGCCTGGATCCGGTCATACAGGTAGAGGACCAGCTCACTGGCCGTGCCGTGGACGGAGGCACCGGCTGCGTCCGAGTCTTCGCCGGTCGCGGCGGTGGGCGCGGGGATGCGGGTGGTGCGTGCGCCGTCGCCGTCGACGGTGAGGCGCCAGGAGCGGCCCTCGGCGGCGTGGAAGTCGAAGGCCGTGGGCTTGTGCGGCCAGGCACTCGGCGTTCCGCAGACGGTGAACAGGAACTCCTCCACACCGTCGAGTGCCAGCTCGACCGGCAGCGGCTGCGGGACGCCCCCGGCGAGCTGGGCGTCGTAGGTGTGCACCGCGGTCTCCTGGACCCGGTGCCGGGCGGTGCCGCCGGCGGTCTGCGGTGACTGCGACGCGGGCCACCACGTCCAGCAACCGCTATCCGGTCCCGCCTCGCGCAGGGCGCCCAGCAGAAGCTGCGTCGACGCGTCCAGCCAGGCCAGCAGGGCCTCACGCTCCTGCGGCACTTCCAGCGCGGCGCGCGCGGCGACGGCCTCGGCCGGGGGAGCGTCGGCAGACCCCGCGCCGACGATGGCGGCCCAGAAACGGTCTCCCCCACCCAGGTGCTTCACCAGATCGAACAGCGTCCACCCGGGGCAGGTCGGCACCTGCGCGTCGAGCCCGGGCGCGGCGGCGACCACGGCGCGGAAGGCGGTCGACCGTTCTTCGATCAGTCGCAACAGGTCAGGGAACTCAAGATTCTTTTCCACGCCGGATGTCTATCACCGTGCTCCGGTGATCGGACAGCGATTTTCACAGTCGCCGCCGGTTGGCCATTGCGGACGTCCTGGCCTCCCACCGCTCGGGTGACAAGCTGCTGCGCGGACGCTGGTGGTGGCGGAACGCCGGGCGTCGTGCCTGTGGGTGCTCTGGCCTCGTCGTGCGGCCGGGCACCTCGGCGACGTGACGTCCACCCGGTGCGCGCGGTCATGCTGCCGCTCGATGTGATGGACGCGGAGGTCACGACGGCGGGGGAGGACCGGTGACACGCTCACCGAGGCGGACCGGCGAGGGCTGTCGCCGCTGTTCTGGACCCAAAGGGCGGACACCCCTACGGACATCAGTACGGCGATCCAGCCCACACGCCGAACGTGAACCTCGGACCGATCGAGCGAGCACCCTATTACGCCATCGACGTGGTTCCGACCCCACTGGCGACCGCACTCGGCCTCAGGACCAGTCCCGAGGCGCAGGTACTCGACGAGGACGGTGCACCGGTCGCAGGCCTGTACGCCTGCGGCAACGATGCGAACTCCCCCATGGCATCGGAGTACCCAGGAGCCGGGTGCCAGATCGGCAGCGCCCTCACGTTCGGGTACTTGGCCGCCTGCCACGCCGCCCGCTCACGTCCACAGCCGAAGTAACACTCCGTGCCTGTCGGCGACCCCTCCGGGGCTTCGGGCCCCGCTCGCTCAACACTCCGACTTCCTACCCGCCCGCGACGAACGACTGCTCGCGGACACCGGCTGGCCCAACGCGTAAGGGACAGACCATGCCGCCGCCTCGCGTACTCGACGTTGTCCCGTCGCTGTGCCATGAGATCGCTCCACGCCACGGCCTGGAACACCTACTGGAGAAGAGCGCCGCATGACCTCGCCCCACTCCTCGTACCTCCTTGGACTCATCGGATCCGGCATCGGGCCTTCCCTCAGCTATGCGCTTCACGAGCGGGAGGCCGACCACCACGGCCTGCGGCTTCTCTACCGTCCCCTGGACCTGGACCAGCTAAGTCTCGGCGCGGACGACGTAGGGGAGCTCGTCCGCACTGCAGGGCGGCTCGGTTACAACGGGCTCAACATCACGTATCCGGGCAAGCAGACGGTCATCCCCCACCTCGACGGACTCTCCGAGGACGCCAAGGCGCTCGGCGCGGTCAACACCGTGGTGTTCGACACAGACGGCAGGTCCCGGGGCCACAACACGGACTGGAGCGGCTTCGCCCAGTCGTTCACCCAGGGGCTGGGGGACGCTCCCACGCGCCAGGTTGTCCAGCTCGGCGCGGGCGGCGCGGGGGCGGCCGTGGCGCACGCGATGCTCACGCTCGGGGCGGGCCGGCTCACTCTGGTCGACACCGCCCCAGGCCGGGCGTCGGCGCTGGCCACCCAACTCACTGCTCGCTTCGGCCCGGACCGGGCGGCAGCCGCGCAGTGGGAGAGACTCGCCGACTTTCTCGCGGTGGCCGACGGGTTGGTTCATGCCACCCCGACGGGCATGGCCCACCACCCAGGGCTGCCGTTCCCCGCGGAACTGCTGCATCCGGACCTCTGGATCGCCGATGTGGTCTACCGCCCACTCGACACGGAACTGCTCCGAGAGGCGCGGGCCCTCGGCTGCCGCACGCTGGACGGCGGCGGCATGGCCGTCCACCAGGCCGCGCATGCATTCCGGCTGTTCACCGGGTACGAACCGGACCCCGACCGGATGCTCGCCCACATGGCCACCCTCGTTGCCGACTAGGCAGGAGCCCCCGGGCCCGCACGCAGGCACGGGGAGTCTGTCGCGCGACTATCCCTTCGCGTCGGTCTGGCCATCAGGGCAGTGCACATCCGTGCGAGCGTCCAGCCGTCGGGCGCGGGCGAGGGGGTGGGCGCTATGGGTAGGGCAGTATTGACGTTGTCGGCGGCTGTGATCGGTAGCGCTGTGTCGCTGGTGCCGGTTTTGGGGACGCAGCGCTTTACGCAGCAGGTGCACCGGCGGGAGCAGGACCGTGTCGAGCGCCACCGGCATGAGGACCTGGCACGGGCCCGGGCGAACCGTCTGCTCGAGGAACGGCAGGCTGTATACGTGCGGTTCAGTGCGGCAGCCCGCACAGCACGGGACGCCCTGGCGGCTTGCATGTACGACATACGGCGTGCCGGCACTCTGGAGGACACGCACCGCGAGGAGTTGAAGCAACGCTGGGACGCCTACGTCGCCCAGCACGCCGAAACCCACATGATTGCCTCCAACGATGTTCTCGGCGTGGTCGGCCGCGTCAATGGGGCGCTGCGCAAGATCCATGGGCTGGTCAAGGGTTTGGACATGGGACCGCGGAATCCAGGTGACAGCGTTGACGCCTTGAGGGAACGGATCGGCGACCTCTGGCCCAGCCTGGTCGCCCTGCGCGAGGCGATGCGCCGCGACCTCGACTTGCCCGGTTCGCCGTCGTGATCAGCTTTCGACAGGTACGGGTTCCGCGTGAAGTGACACGGCGGTGAGGTAGAGACCGTCGCCGCTGATCCGGAGCGTCGGGGGTAGGCCGTCACTGAAAGCATCCGAAACCTCGGCGGTCGGGTAGCCGAAGAGGTTGATGCCGCGGAGGACAACTGGGCAGGCAGACGGCCCAGTGAGCGTGAAGGGGTCGCGGGTGAGGCCGATGCCGACCAGGCCAGGGGCGTCCTGGTGCCGGCCGCGGCGGTCCGTGGTGTCACCGTATGTGTCGAGCGTCAGGCCCCGGTACTGCGCGCTGAAGGCCCAGCGGGCGCCACAGACCCAACCATCGCGAACGTCCGCGACAGTGGCGACGGCCCACTGGGCGGTGCGCTCGTCCATGCCGAAGCGGAGGGTGCCGGCAGAGCCAGGGAGTCGGAGGCCGACTCCGGGAAGCAACTCGAACATGCGGAGATGGTCCCAATGGACGGCACTGCGCCACAAGCCGGAAGCGACGATCACCTGCTGCTGACTTCCAAGGGGCGTTTCCTGTTCCTGCAGATCAGGCGGCTTGCGCGAGCTGGTCCGGTCGGGTCGTCGGCGGCTCGGTGCAACGGGCTGACTTGCGGGCAAGCCGCTGAGGCCGGAGGCCCGTTGCGGAGCGACGAAGACGGTAAGGGGGCGACCGTACGGCGAAGCCAGGGCTACTTCGCGTCGTGGGATCTCATGCGCGTCGCCGATGGGAGGCACCGGCGTTCATCGCCTGCGGTTCAGTGACACCATCGTGGTGACGATCAGCCCGGCCAGGGGTTCAGCCGAGATACACGCCAAAAGGGGGGGTGCCCCTATGCGTTTGGTCAAGGCCGAAGGTCAGTAGGTTCGTGTGGTCGAGGGCGGGCCGAGCCGTAGGGGTGTGCATGAGTGATAGCCAGGTCACGATCAAGCTCACGAGTGACGAGGCACTGGTGCTGTCGCACTGGCTGGAGAAGCTCCAGATGACGGACCTCAGCCAGGTTGTCGACGATCCGGCGGTCTGGGCGCCGATCCATAGGATCGCCGGGACCCTCGACAAGACGCTTCCTGAGCTGTTCGCATCCGACTATGACGAACGCCTTGAAGCGGCTCGTCAGAGGCTTCGGCCGGAGGGCTGATCGAGCGGTTTGAACTCCTCACCTGCCTGCAACGGGTTGGGGTTCGTAGAAGGTTCCGTCGCGGAGCATCGCGAAGAGGACGTCGGCTCGTCGTCGGGCGAGGCAGAGCAGGGCCTGGGTGTGGTGCTTGCCCTGAGCGATCTTCTTGTCGTAGTAGGCCCGGGAGGCTGGGTCGGCCAGAGCCGCGAATGCGGAGAGGAAGAAGGCCCGTTTGAGCTGCTTGTTTCCCCGGCGGGATGGTTGTTCGCCTCGGATCGAGGAGCCCGAACTTCGGGTTGCCGGGGCGAGGCCGGCGTAGGCAGCGGGGTGGGCGGCGGACGGAAACGAACTGCCGTCGCCGACGTCGATGAGGATCCTGGCTCCGGTCCTGACGCCGATGCCCGGCATGGATGTCAGGACCTTGGAAAGAGGGTGGTTGGCCAGCTGTTCCTCGATCCTGGTGGCGAGGAGTTTGCGTTGGTCGAGGACGGCGGTCAGCGACCCGGCCAGGCTGGGGACGATCAGTGCGGCCGCGTCGGTGCCCGGGACGACGACGGTCTGTTCGTCCAGCGCGGTGAAGATGTCCTCGACCAGTCGCTCGGCCATCCGCGGCGCCTTCGGCCGTATCAGCGTGATCAGCCGACGGCGTCCGGCCTTGCGGATCTGGGCCGGGGACCCGAACCGTTCCAGGAGCATCAGGACGGCCGGATGCTGGATCCGCGGGCCGAGGACGCGCTCCAGGTGTGGGTGAATCTGCGTCAGCAGGCCGCGAAGCCGGTTGGAGACCCTCGTCGCCTCGCCTGCCAGGTCGTCGTCGAACCCAACGATCATCTCCAGCTCTGCGATGGTCTCGTCTTCGAGGTCGACCGAGCGGAGCGTGTGAGGCATGACGCGGGCCGCGTCCGCGATGACGAAGGCGTCGCGGGCATCGGTCTTGGCCTCGCCCGGATAGAGATCGGCGATCCGTCGCATCGTCAGCCCCGGCAGATAGGCGACCGGGCAGCCCATGTCCCGGGCCACCGCCAGCGGCAGAGCGCCGATGGAGGCCGGCTGGTCCACGACCACCAGCACGGTTCCGTGCTTGGTCTGCAGTTTCCCGAAGACCTCGCGGAGCTTGGGCTCGCTGTTGGGCAGCCGCTTGTCGAAGCCTTTCTTCCCGGCCGGCGTGACGGCGGTGGCGTGGTGTTCGCCCTTGCCGACGTCCAGGCCGAGGAAGGCGCCGATGCCGCTGATGTCGATCACGCGCTTCCTCCGGTTCGTCCTCGCCCGGCCGTCCCACGGCACCGATCGCCACACCCACATTACGAAGAGCCTCCCGACCTGCGAAAAGGCCGGTGGTCATGCCCCTAATCAGCGGTCTGTCGATGCCTCCGGAGCCGGTGACACCACCCCCCAGGCCATGCGATCGACAGGGGGAGAAAGTCATGCCAACTCCGGAGGCCGGGCGCCCCGTTGCGGGGCGACCAAAACGGTAATGGGGGGGGCAATGAGTCGATCAAATAGTCCACAGAGGCCATATCTTAAGTTCCAGCTGAAGGGGAGTAAGCCAGTGGGCATGCCTCTCGCCGAAAACCCCGCGCTGGATTAGGAGCGTCTCGTGAAAGAGTGGTCGAAATGGACCGAGGACGAGTACTGCCTCTTGATCAACTGCCGGGAACTGTCTCCTCTCTGGGCGCTTCTGGCTGATCGCACGCAGTCTTCTGACCCAGAAGTGTGGGCGACAAAGATTCCCGCATTCACCGAGCTGATCGAGCGGTGGGCACGATTGAAATTCGTGCAATTGTATGCAGGGTTGGAGTGGCCGCCGCCGCATGTCAGTGGGCAGAAGGTCCCTGATGATGATGTACCGGCAGTTCTTTCGGACCCGGAGAGCTGGCAGTGCCTCGACAACCCAACCCGCGTTATTACCGTCTCACTCAGTGAACGAGACTTCTCCGAACTGGAGGAAGGTATGTAAGAGGTGCTGACGGGCCGGCGAGTGCCGGCCCGTCAGACAACAGGCGGGCGGCGGTCGTGACCGTGGGCCCAGCCCGTGCTGTTCCAGGGAGCCGAAGACAGGTAGATGACCGACTCGCGGGTCAGCTCGATGGCGGTGGGCGGCGATGTCAGGGTGCCGAACGAGGATGGCGCTCTGGTGTCTGTCACGACTGCGGATGGCGTCGGAGGCGGATGGCGCTGGCGCAGCAGCCGGGGCTTCATCATCGCCCGGGCCCTCGTGGGATGACTCCGGCCCGCCCCGGTGTTATCCGACAGCGATAGCCACGCCCCTGTAGTCACACGGGGCTCCGCGCGATGGCACACGAATACCGCAGCTTTGGAATACGTACCCGGTACCAGCTCTGCGTCAGGACGCCACCGCACCCGACGTACCCGCCTTCGGAGAGGGCGCGTAGCCCTCAGGGGGACGTTCCCAGCACGCCGCCGTTGCTGCTCCTCCTTCGCCGACAGCTCCCGGATCGTCGCGTCCATGCCTGCAAAGGACTCCCGCCCTCCCTGGGGCCCGGGGGAGCCTGGTGCCGGGGCCGACCTGCGAATACGAGCTATTTATGCAGGACAGGGTTGCTGCGCCTGATGGTTGATGGTGTCGAGTTGCGCCTGGAACTCCGGCCCCACCGGGGATGCGGGCACTGTCTGACGTCCAGGCGAGCTGGCCCGTGGCGTTCCAGCGACGGATTCCGGCCGGGGTTGTCGTCGAAGTGCCCGACCCAGATATGGCCGGCCAAGGCGCGTGGCGCAGCGGGCCGCGCAGTTGCCTGGCTGATGCTCAGGACGCTGCGGGTGCGTTGACCGGCATGGCGTTCTTGAAGTCGGTGAAGGTGATTGTCCCTTCGATGTCCGGGTCGGTGGCGAAGTGGATCTTTTGGCGTACGCGCACGACTCGGCCCTCGTTGTCGATCCATGCATCTGCGTCGATTGTGGTGGCGGGTCGCAGGTTGTTCCCGACGGTCCTGTCTACCGATTCGACGTCCTTCGGGGTAAGGCGGGCCGATACGCGCATAGGTTCGCTGTCCTGGTGTACGGAGGCGCTGTGACCGAGCATGAGCCGCACGTACTCCGGGAGCCGGTCCGTGGGTATACCCCCCTTTGCCGCCGACGCAGGGAACTCCTGCCACGGCCCGTGAGTTCCGGTGGCGCGCCGGTACACCTTCTGCCGGGTGATCACGACGTCTTCGGTGTACTGCTCGGTCGTGTCTGTCGTGCGCCCTGTGAATGGCGCGTTGAGGTTGACCCGCCCCTCCATGAGCTGGAGTCGTCTGGGCCCCGACTGCGTGATGGCTCTGAGCGCGGCCGAGTACGGGGCATCGTCAGCTGCGGCCAGCCGATCGCGGACGACCTGCGGGCCGTTGTTCGGTGGTGCGGGCTGGCTCGAGGAGCATGCGGAGAGCATCAGCCCCAAGAGCACCAGCGTCAGGGGCACGGTCCGGCGATGAAACACAGGTGGATCCTCTGCATGTCGAGCCCGAGCAGGAAGCCGCGGGCCCCGGGTGGATGGTGGACACATCCTGTCTGGCGCCGGAGATCAGGCGGGGCTCAGGGGGAGGTGGCGTGATCAAGAGCGCGTCAGACAGTTACGGAACTGCCTTCTTCGTCGCGGACGGAATCAGCGTCCCAGCGGGCACTTCGCAGCAGACGCTGCATCGGTCCGGGACGTGCGTGACCAGCCTGTTCGGCCAGCCGCCAGCAGTTCTTGCGCTCGACGCCGGACAGCAGCCCGAGCATGTACGCGCGGGCGGTCGCCCGCGGTTCCACCCGTCGGAACCGGCCCGCGATCCGGGCCATGGCCTGGTCGAACAATGCCCGCCACCGGATCGGGTCTACGCTCTGGCTCACGGCCACCGCACGATCTTCAGGAGTCCACACAACCCCCGATGATCACGCGGTGGCTGCTCTCGCTCCGGGCCGGGTCCTGGGCAGTGCCGAACTCCTTGCTGCGATCCGACGGCTGCCCCTGATCGACACAATGAGCACATGAACAGCGAACCTCTGCGGATCCCGCTTGATCAGCTTCGGACGGCCTTCGAGCTGGCACTGCAACACATCGAGGCGTCAGCCGGCAGCGCAGTGGCGCTCGAACACGATTACTTCTGGTCTGTTCCGGGCGACGAACTCTACGACGTCCCCAACGAACCGAAAACGATCACAATCGGGCAGCTCTCCGAGTCATGGCAGCACCTTGAGGACCTCCTCGCTGACCCGAACCGGGCCGTGGGCCACCACCTGGTCTGGCTCGCCGATGTCCTCCGCGCGATCGGACAGGACACCGCCCGATAGCCACCACACGTGCGACATGACGTGGAACTACGAAGTCACACTGGAGTACTAGGACAGCCAACTCGTGCGTCTGGAAGCCGCCTACGGTCTCGCCCTGCGTGATGACCCGCGCGCCGCCGAGGCGGTCGAGCGGGTGGGGCCTCTCCGCGACGGCTTCGAGCACGACCACCGGGCCGACGCGCTCTGGCGGTGGAGGTGGCGGAAGGAGAACTCGGCTGCCGAGTGACGGCCAGTCAGCACGAGCACCGGCCTCTACCGGTAGAGCCATTGTCGACGAGAAGGATCACCGACTCATCAGGGCTCACCGCACGAGCGCCTGAGGCGGCCGCTGGAACTGGTGGCGAGGCGGGTCAGAGGAAAAGCAGGTGCCGACTCATGGGCCGTGCGGGCAGTATGCCCGCATGTCTACCGAAGTCAGCGGGATGATCGAGTGTCGACCCCGTGCCACGCCGGCTTCCTCGCCGACCAGCAGGGGGCCAGTGTGGCATTCAGGGCCGTGCACGCCGAGTGGGGAACCGCCCGCACCCGCCCCGGCCCGACGTCTGCTCGCCCCCGGCGGCCTCACCTTCTCAGACCCGGACCGCCATATCTGAGCGCTGCCACCACGCGTTGCGCCACGTCCAGGACCAGCTCACCACCTGGCCCCACCGCCCGGTGTGCCAGCGCCTCCACCTGCACAGTGGTCGTAGCCGGCCCGGCTCCCGCCTCGGATACCGTGTTCCTTTCCGGGGTGCCATAACGGATGTGACGCCCCTCACCGGAGGTAGTCAGCGTATGAGTTCAAAGCGCAGCAAGAATCCAGCCCTGCCCGTACTTGACGACGCATTCCGACTCGCGTCGGTCAAGGACGCCGAAGAGTCCACCCGTGACTTGGCCGCGCGGCTGGCCACCACCGAGCTGCGCCGCGTTTCCCACCCGGGCCGGGTCACCTGGGAGCCCACCGATCAGGCCGAGCCCGTACCGGTCCCGCCGACTGTGGTCGACGGTGACGGGGACCTGTGGCTGCGGGACCGGGGTACTGGCACCTGGACCATGCCCGAGTTCAATCCGAAGGAGTTCCCGGCCCGCTGTGGCGAGGTTCTGACGTGGAACGAGCTTGCCTGCGAGTTCGGCCCGCTGACCGCACTGGCCGACGACCGCCGCATCGGCGGCGGCCGGCGCTGACCGCGCAGCCTTCTGGGATGACCGCGCCCCTGAAGCGCCCGTTACGGGTAGCTGGGAGCTCCAGCTCACCGCCGAGCTCGACGATGGCGGCGAGCAGATGAGCGTGGAGGTGGCGTGCGACGGCCTCGAGCAGCGTGGTGCGGGCCTGGCGCCGCCCGATGTCCTCGGTGCGGCCGGCGTCGGTGGACCAGCCGGGTAGCGGTCGGCCTGCAGTTGCCGTGGTGAGCGCGCGGCCCAGCTCGCCGATCGACTGCTGCCAGTCGGCCAACTGCCCGATCAGGCCGCGCACCAGCTCGTCGGCGGCGGCCGCCGGGCCGGCGCCGAAGGCCCGCGCTTCGGCGGCGGCCTCGGCGAGGACGTCTTCACAGTCGCAGGACAGCCCAGCAGGACGTCAGCCAGACCCTGAGCCATGACCGCCGCAACCCGCTACAAGTATCGATGTCAGACCCTGCTCGTAACGTCGATGGCAGGTACTGGAGAGTCCGGGACCAGTCGGCAGAGGAGCGGGCCATGGGTGAGATCAGCGTGAAGGGACAGCACCTGGACCGGCTGCTCAGCGACAGCACCGGCGCTTACGGAGCGCCCTACCAGCGCGCATTCAACCGCCTCGCCGAGAGCCACCGCGGCCGCCCCGTCCCGGAGATCCTGTCGCTGCTGCGCAGGGCTGCCGATGAGTCGCTGTTGGGCTTTACCGCTGCCGATCTGCGGGAGCAGGCGGAAGCCATCAGCGCGGGGGAGCCGTACGTACTGCGGGTCACCGTCACGTGAGGCTGCACGGATCTTTTACCACCGGGCACTTCGCTGCACAGTCAGGGCGGACTGCACGATGCCCTAGACGTCACGGAATCGCTCTCGCTGACCGCACGACTGAGCAGTTCCACGGGAGGTCCAGTCGCGCCCGCCGGTTGCTGCCCTGCCGCCCCAGGCAGCGCAGCACCGCGCGACCCGACGCCGACACCGTCGCAGTTCTGATCGAGCGCCGGGACCTTGGCCCTGATTTGTCGTCAGTCGGTCCGGAGGGCGGTGAAGTCGGCGTGGGCCTGGGCGACGGCTTCGGGGTACGCCTGGCGCTTCTCGTGCTCGGCGAGGGCCCGGTAGATGCTGGCCAGGCCGGGGTTGTGGCCCTTGCGCTTGCCGGTGGCGATGATCAGGTCGGGGCGGATCTGCTCGACGGACTCGCCCGCTGCTCGGCGCCGCAGCACGGTGTGCAGCATGTCGTCGGTGATGACGGGCGGCCGGCCGCCGTGCCTGCCCTTGCGGGCGGCGGCGTCGAGTCCCTCCAGGGTGGCTTCGCGGATGCCCTCGCGCTCGGTCTCGGCCATGGCGGCGAAGAACCCGAACAGCGTCCGGCCGGGGCCGGAGGGGTCGTAGATGCCGGGCAGCGGGCCGGCCAGCATCTCCAGGACCAGGCCGTGGGCGGTCAGGTGGTCGGCCAGCGCGGTGAGCTCGGCCGCGCTGCGGCCGAGCCGCTTCATCTCGTACACGGTGAACAGCACCCGGCAGTGCGGGGCGTGGGCCTTGGTCTCGCGGGCGAGGGTGAGCGCGGCCTCGAACTGCGGGCGGACCCGGACGCGGGTGCTGATCTTTTCGGAGAAGATCTTGTCGCGCCCGATGCCGTGCGCGCTGAGCGCGTCCAGCTGCGCCTGCAGCTCCTGGGTGAGGTGGCTGCAGCGGGCGTACCCGATGCAGATGTCCGCGCCCGGGGCGCCGCTCTCGGGCGCGGCCGACGGTGGGTTGCCGGGCCGCCAGGGCTGCCCGGGGCCACGATCGGCCGGGGCCGGTACCCGGAGCAGCTTGGCGAGCCGGGCCACCTTCTTGAACCGGCCGGTGTGGTAGATCCCGGCGACCGCGCCGGAGCGGGAGCGGCAGGGTGAGCCGGGCTGGACGCCGCAGCGCGGGCAGGGGTGGCGCTCGACGTCGTCGGCGTCGCTCGCGGTGGTGTTCTGAGGGTCCATCACGCCCGGAATGCTCTCACAAACGATTCCCGCAACAGGGGCCCGCCGCTATGTGTGTGAGAACGGGTTCTGGGAACCGATCGGGCGTCCGGGCCGCCTCCGCAACCCCTTCTCGATCTTCCTCCCGGAAAGGGCCGTTTCTGACGCGTTCGAGTGAGCCGCCCATTCCCCGCCTGGTCATCACTCTACGTATCGGATTATATGCAGTGAGTGATCAAGCCGCTTGGCGATCACTGCCCAGGAAGGAAACCCATGATGAAGACCATCACGTCCCGTCGGGGAATCGTCGGGACGGCCGCCGCACTGAGCCTGCTGGCCGCGGGAGCGGCCGGAGGCGCGGCCCTGGCCGACGATGCGGCCGTCAAGGCCAAGGCCCCGTACGCGCAGGCATCCGCCCAGGTCAACAGGGACGGCACCCGCGTGCAGTCCAAGGGCATCAAGTCGATCACCCACCCCCAGGAGGGGGCGTACTGCGTGACGTTCGACGACGCCACCCGAATCGACGTAAGCCGTAGCACCCCGGTCGCGACGCTGGCGTCGGACGGCGGCACCTCGTGGGGAACGATCATGGTGCGCACCACCCCGTCGGGCGAGTGCGGGAACGCGGCGGACACAGTGACCGTCATCACCGGCACCGTCGCCGATAGCTACCGGAACGAGCCCTTCTTCCTCCTCGTCCCCTGACCCTCCCTCCCTGAACAGCCGGGAATCGGGCCCACCCGCACGCCGGCTCGACCTGGCCGCTCCCGACCACGGGACCGAGGCGGCCGAGATGAAGGACGAACCCCATGATCCACAGCATCACCGGGCGCGCTCGCGCCGTCGCCCTGACCGTCGCCGCCCTGGTGTCGGTCCCGCTCCTGACCGGTACGGCCTCCGCGGCACCGGTCGACCTGTACGCCCCGTACGCCCGCGCCGCCGCCAAGGTGGCGAGCGACGGCACGCTCCTGGCGGCCAAGAACGTCGCCTCCGTAACGAAGCCCGCCACCGGGCAGTACTGCGTCAAGGTGTCCGATCCCGACATCGACGACCTCAAGGACGCGGCGATCCAGGCCACGAGCAACAGTGCTTGGGCCACACTCATCGTCTTCGGTACGCCGACGGGCACCTGCGGCAACGCCGCGAACACCATCACGGTGTGGAGCGCCGACCGCAACGGCACCGCCTGGACGAACTCGTCGTTCACCGTCACGGTGCAGTAGCAGACCTATCGAGGTGGTCCGGCGACCTGCCGGAGTCGGGGCGGCCCGGGAAAACGGGCCGCCCCGTACGGTCATCCCTGCGCCGCAAGCCTGCGCAGTGTGATCCGGTCGCCCTGCCAGTCGTACGCCGCCCACTGGTCCGTCGGGCTTCTACGCGTGGAGAGCCTTGGGGAGTTGATTCCTGGAGGTGATGCCGAGCTTAGGGAAGATCTTGTAGAGGTGGGCCCCGACGGTGCGGTGGGACATATTGAGGTGTTGGCCGATGTCGCGGTTGGTGAGTCCTTCGGCGGCGAGGCGGGCGATGTGGAGTTCTTGGGGTGTGAGGGTGCTGGGTCCGGGGGCGGTGTCGGGGGAGGGGGCACCGGTGGCGCGTAGTTCGTTGCGGGCTTGTTCGGCCCAGTGGGCGGCGCCGAGGGGTTGGAGGAGGTCGAGGGCGAGGCCCAGGTGGGGGCGGGAGTCGCTGACGCGGCGGACGCGGCGCAGGTACTGGCCGTAGGCGAGGTGGAGCCGGGCGCGGTGGTAGGGCCAGTCGGTGAGGCCGGGGGCGGCGAGGGCGGTGGTGAGCGCCGATTCGACCTCGTGGTCGGGGGCGAGCTGGACGCGGGCGTGGTTCATGGAAATGCGGAAGGCGCTCGAGGTGGTGTGCTCGGTGAGGGGTTCGAGGCGGTCGAGGATGGTGCGGGCCTGCTCGATGCGGCCTGCGGCGCGGCCGGCGTCGGCGAGTTCTGCGATGGTGAAGGTTTCCATGAAGCAGTGGTGGACGGGGTCGGCGGTGTCGTAGAGGCGGGCCAGGCGGTCGAAGGCTTCGTGAGGGTGTCCGGCGGTGAGCGCGTTGATGCCGAGGGCGCGGTGGGTGACTGCGTGCAGGTAGGGGGTGAGGTGGGGGTCGGTGAGGATCTCCTTGCCGAGGGCTTCCGCTTCGTCGGTGTGGGAGCGGTGGGCGGCGATGGCGATGCGGTGGCCCAAGGCCATCAGCCGCCAGACGGGTTCGTCGAGGGCGGTGGCGAGGCGTTCGCACTCGTGGCTGTTGTTGAGGGCGCGGTCCCATCGGCCGACCCAGATGTCGGCTCCGGCCCAGACGCTCAGGAAGCGGGCGAGCATCATGGCGCGGCCCTGGGCGCGGATGTGGGAGGCGGTGGCGGCCATGTCGGCGACGACGGCGGGGTATTCGCCGAGGAGGCCGTCGATGGCGACGGCGCGGCTCATCTCCGCCGGGTCGAAGGGAGTTTCCTCGCGGATGCGGACCGCGCGGCGCAGGACGGCCCGGCCGCGTTCGATCGGCTGGAGGCAGGCCAGGACCAGGGCGGTGTGGCTGTCCTCCATCCGGGGGTCGAGGTCCTCGACGACGGAGGCGAACCAGGACCGCAGTTGAGCGGTGCTGCCGTGCATCCAGCAGCGCAGGGCCGCTGCCCAGAGCAGGTTGCGGGCCAGGTCGCTCTCGCCGACGCGGTGTGCCGCGAGGGCGTGGTCGACGAGGGTGCGGGTGAAGGGAGGGTCGTCGGCGGGCCGTAGTCCGGCGAGTTCCTCCAGCAGAGCGCGGCGGGCCCGGTCGCGGACGCCGAGGTCGAGCAGGCAGGTGCTCTCGAGGAGCGCGGCGGTCCTGGACCTGCGGTCGGGGAGGTTGCAGGCCAGTTCGGCGGCATGCAAAAGCGGTGCGGCCCGGTCGCTGTCAGTGGCGGCCAGGGCAGCGGCTCGTTCCAGGGCGTCAACGGCGACGGAGAGGGCACCGCGTGCGACGGCACGGTCGGCGAAGGCGAGCAGGTCGGCGGTGATCCGCGGGTCGGGGCCCATAGCTGCGGCCGCCCGGTGCCAGACGGCCCGGTCGGGTTCGGCGGCCAGAACTGCAGCGAGCACGGCGTGGGTGGAGATGCGGTCACCCAGGGCGGCGTTCTGGTAGACGGCGGAGGCGACAAGGGGGTGGCGGAAACGTACGGTCGCGTTGTCTGCCGTGACCAGCCCTGCGGCAACGGCTGGCTCGATCGCCTCGACGCTGACCGGTGCGCTGGTGACCCGGGTAGCCGCGGCGAGGAGTTCGGCCGGGCGGCACCCGCCGTCGGCGGCCAGGACGAGCAGAAGCGCGCGGGTCGCGCCGGGGATGTCGGGAAGGCGGGCGGCGAAGGCCCGCTCCAGCCGTGCGCTCGTCGGCAGATGGGTGCGCAGGGAGCCTTCGGTCTCGTCGGACTGCCGGACGGCGCAGGGCAGTTCCAGGAGGGCGAGCGGGTTGCCGCGCGCGGTCTCCAGGATCCGTGTCCGGATCCGCAGAGGCAGATCGTGAGCCTGGCGTTCCAGAAGCGTCCGGGCCGCCTCGGCCGGTAGCGGCCCGAGTAGCAGTTCCGGCAGCCCCGTGTCGGTGAAGGGGTCGTCGTTGCCGGGGCGCAGGGCGGCCAGGACCGCGATGCGTTCGCCAGCGAGCCGGCGGGCGACGAAGCCGATCACCTCGGCAGAGGGCCGGTCGAACCAGTGCGCGTCCTCGGCGACCACGAGCAGCGGATTCGGCCCGGAGGCCGCCACCAGCAGGTCCAGGACGGCGAACGCGACGCCGTACAGGTCGGGGACCATGGTGGTGGACTGCCCGAGTGCGGCCTTGAGGGTCTCCCGCGACCGGGCGGGCAGACTTTCGTCACGCAGCAGCGGCCACAGCATCTGGTGCAGCGCCCCGAACGGCAGCCGGGTCTCCGCGGGGATGCCCTGGGCGCTCAGGACGGTCAGACCCTGCTCGCGCGCCTCCCGCACCGCGGCTTCCAGCAGCTTGGATTTCCCTATGCCCGCTTCGCCCCGTATCAAAAGTGCTCCCGCGCCCCGTCCCACCGATCCGATGAACTTCGTCAGCCGCGCCTGCTCGGCGCGCCGACCGTGCAAAGCCTCCATCTCCAGGCTCCTCCCCTGCGATCACATGGCGACCTGTTCGACGCCGGGGATGACGATCGCGCACCGCAGCGGGCGATAATGGACCCAGCGTGCAGGGAAATGGACGCGCGGATCGGGAGGGGGCTGCGGCCGTGCTGCTCGTGGACACTTCGCAGGTCGCCGCGTCGGACCGGGCCGAGGCCGTCACCGCCGCGCTGACGGCCGGCTGCGTCCCTTCCCGGATCCTGCACCAGGACCCGGCGGGCGAGGTGCACGCCACGATGCATTTGTGGACGATCGGACCGTGCAAACTCGTCACCGCCCAGGCCACCAGCCTGCGCCAGACCCGCACCCCCAAGCACCTGCGCGGCGACGACCAGCCCGAGATGCTCGCGCTGGCGATGCAGTCCCACGGCCCGGCCCAGTACGACAAGGGCGGCCACCAGCAGATCGTGCGCACCGGCGACCTCATGATCAACGATCTGACATCGCCGTACGAGGTGAACTGGCCCGCCAGCGGCGGCTCCAGCGCGTTCAACGTCACCTACGACCTGCTCGGCGTACCGGTCGACCTGGCCCGCCGGGCGGCACCGCTGCTGCACACGTCCCCGTTGTACGGGCTCGTTCAGCGCCACCTCGCCTCGCTGATCCGCCAGGCGCCCGTGCTGTCCGAAGACCCGGGCGCCCCCGCCCTGGCTGCGGCGACCGTCGAGCTGATGCGTGCGCTCATCGTCTCGGCCGCGGCGGACGACCGGCTGGCCCGCCCGGTGCGGGCGGACACGCAACTCACGCGCATCATGGCCTACGCCCGCCAGCACCTGACCGATCCCCGTTTGACCCCCGCGCGCCTGGCCGCGGTCCACAACCTGTCGGAGCGCTCGCTCTACCTACTGCTTCAAGCCGCCGGAATCAGCCTGGAGCAGTGGATCATCACCCAGCGTCTGGAGGGCGCCCGCCGGGATCTGGCCGCCGAGGGAAAACGCCACCGCACCATCGCCTCCATCGCCCGCACCTGGGGTTTCACCGACCCGAGCTACTTCACCCGCCGCTTCCAACGCACCTACGGCGTGCTACCCAAGGACTTCCGGCGGGCGGCGCAGTCACCTGACTGATGCGGGCGCAGTCATCGCGTTCCTAACGTCCGGGGCATGACCTTCACCCATGACCTCGACCAGATCACCCGGGCCAACGCCTCAGGACGTCCGCCGGTGGTATTCGTCCACGGACTGTGGCTGCTGCCCGGCAGCTGGGACCGATGGGCGCCCCTGTTCTCCGACGCCGGGTACGCACCCGTCCTTCTCGGCTGGCCCGACGACCCCGACACCATCGAGGAGGCCCAGGCCCACCCGGAGGTGTTCGCCGGGAAGAGCGTCGGGCAGATCGCCGACCACCTCGCCGACCTCGTCGGCCGCCTCGAACACGCCCCGGCCCTTGTCGGGCACTCCTTCGGCGGACTGCTGGTACAGATCCTCGCCGGCCGCGGCCTGGCCCAGGCCACCGTCGCGATCAGCCCCGCCCCCTTCCGCGGCGTCCTGCCGCTGCCGTTCGCAGCCCTGCGCTCCTCCGCGCCCGTCCTGGGCAACCCCGCCAACCTCCACCGGGCCGTCCCGCTGACCTACGAACAGTTCCGGTACGCCTTCGCCAACGCCGTCACCGAGACCGAGGCGCACGAGCTGTACACCGCCTACTGCGTGCCCGGAGCGGGCAAGCCGATCTTCCAGGCGGCCACCGCGAACATCAACCCGTGGACCGAGGCCAAGGTCGACACGGAGAACCCGCAGCGCGGTCCGCTGCTGGTCGTCACCACCGACCACGACCACACGGTCCCTCCCGCGATCGCCCAGGCCAGCTACAAGAAGCAGGCCCGCAACAGCGGCACCACCGAGATCACCTCCCTCCGCGGCCGCGGCCACAGCCTCACCATCGACGCCGGCTGGCACGAAGTCGCCGACACCGCCCTGGCCTTCGTCCGCCGCTCCCTCTGACCCACCCGGCATGGCAGGCGCTCCCCGCACGCCCCGTCCCACCGGCAACCCACTGACGATCCAGAGAAGGAAGTACTCCGATGAGCACCTTCACCACCTCGGACGGCACGAACATCCACTACACCGACTGGGGCACCGGCCGTCCCGTGGTGTTCAGCCACGGCTGGCCGCTGTCCGGTGAGGCGTGGGCCGAGCAGATGCGGCTGGTCGCCGAGCACGGCTTCCGTGCCATCGCTCACGACCGGCGCGGCCACGGCCGCTCCGACAACGGCTGGGCCGGCCACCACATGGATACCTACGCCGACGACCTCGCCCAGCTCATCGAACACCTCGACCTCCACGACGCCGTCCTCGTCGGGCACTCCACCGGCGGCGGTGAGGTCACCCGCTACCTCGGCCGCCACGGCACCGCCCGCGTCACCAAGGCCGTCCTCCTCGGCGCCGTCCCCCCGCTCATGCTCCAGACCGACACCAACCCCGGCGGCCTGCCCCGCTCGGCCTTCGACGGCATCCGCGAGGGCGTCGAAGGCGACCGCGCCCAGTTCTACGCCGACCTGGCCATCCCCTTCTACGGCGCCAACCGCGAGGGCCACACCGTCTCCGAAGGCGTCCGCAACGACTTCTGGCGCCTCAGCATGCAGGCCGGCCTCAAGGCCGCCTACGACTGCATCGCCCAGTTCTCCGAAACCGACTTCACCGACGACCTCAAGAGCATCGACATCCCCGTCCTGGTCGCCCACGGCGACGACGACCAGATCGTCCCCATCGGCGCCGCCGGCCTGCGCTCCGCCGAACTCCTCAAGGACGCCACCCTGCGCGTCTACCCCGGCGCCCCGCACGGCCTCGTCGGGCACTTCAAGGACGCCTTCAACGCCGACCTCCTCGCCTTCATCAACGCCTGACACCCCCACCGCACCCCCGCCCTCCCGCCGCCGGACGGCGGCGGGACACCCCGCTGCACAGAGGAGAACACCATGTCCCGCCTCCCCAGCCGCCGCAGAGCGATCACCGCGCTCGCCCTGGCCGGCGCACTGGCCTGCACGCCGCTCACCACGGCGGCCGCCGGCCCCACCCACACCACCGCCGCCGCGGCGAAGCCGACGATCGTCCTGGAACACGGCGCGTTCGCCGACGCCTCCGGATGGAACCCCGTCATCCAGTCCCTGCAGAAGCGCGGCTACACCGTCCTCGCCCCCGCGAACCCACTGCGCGGCCTGGCCGACGACACCGCCTACCTCAAGTCCTTCCTCGCCACCCTCACCGGCCCCATCGTCCTCGTGGGCCACTCCTACGGCGGAGCCGTCATCACCGGGGCCGCCACCAACACCCCGGACGTCAAGGCCCTCGTCTACATCGCCGCCTACGCCCCCGACCAGGGCGAGAGCGTCGCCGAGGCCACCGCACTGGGCGGCGGCACCTCCGAACTCCTCCAGCACGTGATCGCCCGCCCCTTCCCCGGGGCCGCTCCCGGCGACGCCGACGCCTACCTCGACCCCGCCTCCTTCCGCCACGTCTTCGCCCAGGACCTGCCCGCCTCCCAGACCGCCCAGATGGCCGCGGCACAACGGCCCGCCGCATTCGCCACCCTCACCCAGGCCGCCCCCGTCCCGGCCTGGCGGACGATCCCCTCCTGGTACCTCGTCGCCCGCAACGACCGCACCATCCCCCCGCAGGCCGAACGCGCCATGGCCGCCCGAGCGAAGGCCACCACCATCGAGATCAACAGCTCCCACGCCGCGATGCTCAGCCACCCCCGCGCCGTCACCGACCTCATCATCGACGCCTCCCACTGACCGCCCCTTCGCCCGCCGAGGGCCGGCCGGACACCAGCCGGCTCCCGGCGGGCAGCCACCGACCCGTACGCCCGGAGCATTCTCATGACGATCATCACCGGCCCCCTCTCCGAACACGAGCAGACGGTCACCGCGCAGGCGCTGCAAACCTCCCTGATCGACCTCCTTGAGCTGGCCCTCAACGCCAAACAAGCGCACTGGGTGCTCTTCGGACCCCGCTTCCGGTCCCTGCACCTTCATCTGGACGAACTGGTCACCCTCACACGCGATTTCGCCGATCGCCTGGCCGAACGGGCCGCCGCCGCCCTCGGAAGCCCGCCCGACGGCCGCCCAGCCACCCTCGCCGCCACCGACGCCCTGCCGCCCCTGCCCGCCGGCTGGATCAAGGACACCGACGTCCTCGACCTGTTGACCACCTCGATGAACACCCTCATCGACCGGATGCGCAGGCGCATCGAGACCACCGCTGCCACGGACCCGGTCACTCAGGACCTCCTCATCGCCGTCACCGGCGAACTGGAGAAACAGCATTGGATGCTCCAGGCCGAGCACGCGCACTGACCCACACCCATCCCGTCCCACAGCGGCCCCGCCGCAGCAGAGGAAAACACCATGAAAGCCACCCTCACCCACATCGGCACCGCCACCGTCCTGCTAGAAATCGGCGGCCTGCACCTCCTGACCGACCCGGTCTTCGACCCGGCCCCCGCGCAATACCACTTCGGCCCAGTCACCCTGAACAGCACCGCGGGCCCCGCCCTGACCCCCGACGAACTGCCCGACATCGACGCCGTCCTGCTCAGCCACGACGAACACCCCGACAACCTCGACCACAGCGGCCGCGCCCTGCTGACCGGGCACACCGTCCTCACCACCACCAGCGGCGCCGGCCGACTCGGCGACGGAGCCGTCGGCCTCGCCCCCTGGCAGAGCCACGAGATCACCCGCGACGGACGAACCCTGCGCATCACCGCCACCCCCGCCCAGCACGCCGGAGACGTAATCGGCTTCATCGTGGAACAACCCGGCGAGAGCGAGGCGCTCTACATCTCCGGCGACACCGTCCACTTCGACGAACTCGACCAGATCGGCCGACGCTGGACCATCGGCACCGCCGTCCTGCACTTCGGCGCCGCACAGGTCGACGAGATCGGCGAGCTCCCCATCACCCTCGACGGCACCCAAGGCGTCGAACTCACCCGCTCCCTCCGTGCGAAGACCGTCGTTCCCGTCCACTACGCATCCTGGGCACACTTCTCCCGAGGCCGCGAGGACATCGTCACCGCCTTCGAACAGGCCCACCTCACCGACCGCCTGCACTGGCTCACCCCCGGAGCCCCCTCCCACCTGGCCTGAGAAGCAGTCTCTCGCCCGGGATCGAGGGGAGGTCTTGTGGGAGGAGGCGGTCCGGCTGTCACCGGTCGCGGCGGTGGCTGACGTCGGCGGCGTAGGTGGCCCAGTCCCCGGCTGACGCTTGCTGCCACTGGACGGCGACTTTGATGTGGGCGCCGAGCATGCGGGCAAGGATCGCTGCGGGGACTTCGGTGGACAGGGCGAACAGCGCGGTGGATCGGTCCTGTTTGGGCCGGACTCCGATGCGGTGAAGGCGCTTGCCGATCTGGCTGTCGGTGAGAGGGCGCCCCGGGTGGCCACCCGGAAACAACCAGGAGACGTCTTCAGGAATGCCGATCTTGGCCTTGCCGCGGCGGGTCGCGACGAGATCGCGGACCAGGCTGGCCAGCGGTGCTGGGAGAACGACCGGCGAGGTGCCGAACGTGATCGCGACAGTGGCGCCGTCCATGGTGATGTCGTCAACAGTGAGTTGACTGATGGTGGCGATCTTCTGCGCATAGAGGATCAGCAGCAATCCCGCGACGCGGTCCGGGGTCGGCAGTGTGCTGTCGTTAAGGAGGCGCCGGGCGTCAGCCCAGCGCTTCTCGCTGTCGATGGTGCTGAGCGGGCCTGTCCAGCGGACGGTGCCGTAGGTCAGATCACAGGCATGCCGGTGCTGTACCGACCAGCGGACGAAGTGGCCGGTCCCGTTGCGGTAGCTCACCGTGGAGTCTGCCATCCAACGTTCCAGGTCCGTCTGGGTTCAGGTCCCCAGGGTGAGCCCTTCGCCGCCGAGCCAGTCGAGGAAGTTGCCCGCCGCGGTGACATGGCAGCGCACGTTCAGGTCCTGTAGCCGGGTGGTGTGGTCATCGCCGAGGCGTCGTCGGAGCCGGCGCATGTGGTGCCAGACCGCGTAGCCGTGCAGGATCCGGCGCTCGGCGAGGTCAAAGCGGGCCTCGACGGTCACGGTGATCCTTTTCTTCTCCAGGGCGATGAGCCGCTCATCGCGCGGCGGCAGGGCGCTGGTCGCGACCAGCACACTGCGCAGGTGGGCCAGCACCTTGCCCGCAGGCAGCTCGTCGAGGACCTCGTGGGTGACGGGCCTCTCGTCGCGGCATATGCGCTCCAGAGGGTCACGGGCTTTCGAGCGGGAGATCCAAGCCATGGCGACGTCGGGGCGCTCGGCACCCGTCAACGCGTCGTGGAAAGCGGCGAGTTCGGGGCGGATGGCCCCGTCCGGGCCGCCGAGGAGGTCACGCCGCTCCTGGACGCTCAGCCCCATCCGGCGGTCCATTACGTGATGCAGCACCACCAGCATGTGCAGCGCGAAGGAGTGCCGGCACATGTGCGGGGTACAGAACGGCGGCTCTGCCACCCGCCCCGCGAGCACCTGCTCGCACCGCTGCGAAGCGGTACGGAACACGTTCTCCCACGAGGCCGGTCGCAGCGGCAGCCCTTCCTCGGTCAGCCACAGCCACAGCGGCTCAAGCCCCTGCGGCCCTTTGCGATAGAAGCTCATCCGCTCAGCCACCCCCGCGTCCGTCAGCGGGGTCCGACCCTCATGGCCCTGCGCATCACGCCAGTGCAACACCTTCTGCCGCTGCCCGGTCACGGACCGCACCACCCGGCACTGCACCAAATCCTCGTAGCGCCCCCGCCGTTGTGCCCGCCCTACCGCCGCCGCGCGGGAGGACTCCACATAGCCCGCGACTGCGGAGACCACCGCGGCCGCGACATAGAAGGTCCGGGCCCGCTTCGACTTGGTCACCGCCCGCCCCAGCCGTCCCGGACAGAACCGGCCCGCCCCCAGCGCCGGTTGTGGCATCTCCAAGGTCAGCATCGAGGCTCCCTCCGTCAGCCGCACCCCGGAGGAGAACAGCAGCTCGGCGAAGGCCGTATTGCGTGCCTCCAGCCGCCCCGTCCACCCCTGCTCCGGGACGCCGTCCACGGTGTGCCTGCGCAGCCCCACCTCCAGCCACAACCGGAAGGCCCGTGGAGTCAGCCAGTGCACATTGCTGCTCCGCGTCTGCAGGGCCCGCGCCTCCGGAACCCTTACCGGCGTCCCATAGCGGCCCGCCACCTCCCGCATCACCACCGGCGAGCGGTCCACCCCCGCTTTCAACTATCCGCAGGATCTTCGCGACGCCCAGGTCGCCCTCCTGGAAACCCGTGCCGCCTTCGACGAATACATCCGTGACCTGCCGGCGCCGTCATCATCTACATCGGCATCAACCGGGGCAATCTCAGCCGAGGAAGTCCTTCCAGAGCGGGACGGATGCCTGCGGATTCCAAGGCGCGTCCTCGTCGAACTCGCCGAACTCGCGGTCGATGTAGTCGGCCAGATCGTGGCCGTAGCAGATGATGTCGGTTCCCCACACCGACAGGACCGGATGTCCCGGAGTGTCGCGACCTGCGGGTATGAAGCGGTGCGCGTAGACGGGAACGAGTCGTGGCGCTCGTGCAAGTACCGCTCGGGCCAGCCCCAGAGCCTCTTCCTTGGAGGCGGGACGCGCTCCCAGGGCCGAATGCCAGCTGCCATGAGCGACGTCGCCCAGCACTTCTCGTACC
The DNA here is from genome assembly GCF_036226745.1 of Streptomyces sp. NBC_00683. Classification (NCBI taxonomy): domain Bacteria; kingdom Bacillati; phylum Actinomycetota; class Actinomycetes; order Kitasatosporales; family Streptomycetaceae; genus Streptomyces; species Streptomyces sp. NBC_00683. The sequence goes on from NZ_CP109013.1 coordinate 8,460,342, forward strand.
GGCCACTGCAGCCGATGGCGCAGGTCGTCTTCATCACCGTGACGCCAGTCGGGCCAAGGCTGCTGCCACGTCGCGCCTTCCTCAGGAGGCGAAGCGACCGGCAGCCCTGTCGCTAGAAAAGCACGATGCTCCGGGGAGAACTCGAGCTCATAGGTCGCCTCGATCCGGCTGAACTCTTCCTCCGTGATCCCTGGAGCTATCTCACAGCAGTCCGCCTCCGCCAACCGCCGCGCGGCCTCTGCACCCAACCAAGCGCCATCAAAGTCGATCACTCAGGCACCGTACACACGCTGCGTGCACGGCATCACATCTTTTCGATCCCTGACTCGGGCTTCCAGGTCATTGCGGGACAGCCCTTACGAGCTCGTGCACGGTTAGCGGTGGGACGTCGAAGGGGTCACGTTCCCCACCACGCAGCCATGATCGCCGATCCGAGCTCGACGTCTCACTGCTAACCGTGCACGAGCTCGGTAGCCTCGGGCTTTCATAACGGTTGTTCGATCAGCCTCTTGGCCAGTTGCTTCCACTGCCTGTGATCTGGGCTGTTGCATCTCGGCCCGGTCGTCATCTTGGCCACGGTGCTTTCACCTGTTGGGTGACGCATCCATCCGGCGTGTCACAGCTGGCAGGCTGTGTTCATGGATATGGAGGCGCTCAGCGCAGATGACTACGAGTCGGTGCACCGGGCAAGCCGAGGTTTGGCGGCGCGGTACGGGATGGTGACGCTCAACGCCATGATGGAGGCGTGGGAGGCGTTGGTGGAGGATACCGAAGAGGGGTTCGACGCCGAACTCATCTGGGAGTACGCGGACAGGCTTCGCTGCCGTCGCTGGCTCGCGGAGGCATGGCCCGTGTTCACCGACAGGATTCGGGCCGCGCGGCAAGCGAAGCTCGACGCCCTGGATGCCCGCTTCCAATTGGCTACCGTGCCCCTGAACGGCCAGGCAGACGACGCGCGATGGCACTCCCGGCGACCGCGGCTGATCGAGGGTGACACTTTGCTGGAACTGCCTGGATCCTGGGTCCTGTGACACGTCTGAGCTGATGTTCAGCGCTGGTCAGACTTCCGGAGAACGCCTCTGAACTGGGAAAATGGGGGCTTTTCTAGGGTCCTGCCCACCCCAAAGAGAGGCGCTCTCCAAGTGAGCAAGCGTAGCGGGACGTACCCGCGTGTCCGTATCGAGAGCGGCGGTCACGGGGTGGTCTCCCAGGCCGGTGCGGTGCTGTTGGTCGCGACCGCCCGCAAGAGTGGACTCGATACCGCGATATCGGCGGCGCTCGCGCCCTGGCGACGCCCTCGGGCGGTGCAAGATCCTGCTGGATATGGCGCTCGCAGTCGCGCTGGGCGGGGACTGTCTGGCCGATGTCGGCATGCTGCGGGCTGAGCCTGCCGTGTTCGGGCCGGTGGCCTCCGACCCGACCGTCTCCCGTCTGGTCGACACCCTCGCCGCTGCCGGGACGAAGGCCCTGGACGCGATCCGTACCGCTCGGGCCGATGTCCGCGAGTATGTATGGCAGCTGGCCCGGAACCAGGCGCCGGACAAGGACGGCCAAGTGATCGTGGACCTGGACGGCGTGCTGGTACTTGCGCACTCCGAAAAGCAGGACGCGGCCGCAACCTGGAAGAGGACCTACGGGCACCATCCGCTGATGGGCTTCGTCGATCACGGAAGCGGCGGCACCGGGGTGCCGGTGGCCGCCCTGCTGCGACCGGGGAACGCGGGCTCCAACACCGCCGCCAACCACATCACCGCTACCCGGCTCGCCCTGGCCCAACTTCCCAAGCGGTATCGGCGCGGCCGGTCCACACTGATCCGCACCGACTCCGCAGGCAGAACCCACGAGTTCGTGGCCTGGCTCGCCCAGCGCGGCAGGTGGTTGTCGTACTCGGTCGGGATGACCACCACCGAGCAGATTCACCAGGCTGTTCTGAAGGTCCCCGCCTCCGCCTGGACGCCCGCCGTCGAACCGGGCGGCGAGATCCGTGACGGCGCCTGGACCGCCGAGCTCGACGGCGACGTCCTCAAGGGCTGGCCGAAGGGGATGCGGCTGATCGTCCGCAAGGAACGACCACATCCCGGCGCCCAGTTGCGCTTCGTCGACGCAGACGGGCTGCGGCTCACCGCCTTCGCCACCAACACGGCAGACGGGAAGATCATCAACTTCGAGCTGCGGCACCGTCAGCGCGCGAGGGCCGAGGACCGCATCCGGGCCGCACGCGCCACCGGTCTGCGGAACCTGCCCCTGCACGACACCGCGCAGAACCAGATCTGGCTGGAGATCGTCCAGCTCGCCCTCGACCTGCTGGCCTGGCTGCCCATGCTCGCCCTGACCGGTAAACCTCGCCTCTGGGAGCCCCGCCGCTTGCGGCTGCGACTGTTCTCCGCCGCCGCCCAGATTGTCACCACCGCCCGCCGCCAGCACCTCCGGTTCGGCTGTCACTGGCCCTGGACCGATGTGATCACCAATGCGGTCCAGCGACTCACGGCTCTCCAGAACCCCGGCTGACCAGCAGCGCCACCCGCCCGAACAAGCCTGATCACCCCGCCGGAAATCGTGGAAGCCGGCGCCTACCCGACGCGACAGCCGGGCCCTCACCGCACCCGCAAACAGCCACGACAGCGAAACGGTCCGCCGGATCTTCCGACGGACCGTCACGAAAGATCGAGGCTAGTGCTGTGACCGCGAAGGCTCACCGGGTCCCGGCGGTCAGCGTGAGCACCGAGTTGGGCTGGTCTGGCCAGCCGTGTAGAAGGACTTTCGTGCACTGGCTCTGCGACGATTGCTGAGTGAGCAAGCAAGAGTGGGAAGAATTGACCAAGTCCGAAGAAGCTTTCATGGTCAATTCCTATGAGATCGACATCCTGCCTGGTGTCTGGGGCGATCTCGACGAAGCCGACCAGTCTCGACCTTGCAACGAGCTAGCGGGAATCTTGCTCGCCCTCATCGATCGTGGGTGGATCGAGGTCCGCCGACTCGCGCCGTGGACCTCACCCGCCGGCGAGAACGGCTTCCAGCCCGGCGAACTGGTGCCTCGTGATCAGCTTCCGGCGATTCTCGACGACGCGGCCAGCTGGGAGTATCCCGAGGACGGGAACTGGATTGGCGCGTTGACCCTGGTCGAGACCGAAGCGGGAAAGAAGATCACTCGTCTTTCTCCTGAGGAGATGGCCGAGTAGGCCGTGGTGCTGGAAGCCTCAGGCCGCGACCAACGGTCGGCCGCACCAGTGGAGGCCCTTCTCGCTGCGGATGCGGGCTCGTTCGCGGTGTTGGGCGGCCAAGAGGTCGGGGTGCGGGGCGTTGCCATTGCGCCAGGGCAGAAGGAGGTGCAGAGCGCGGGTCCGAACGGTGTGGTTGGGGTGGTTCGAGTTGGCCAGGTTGAACTGCCGTAGCGGCCCGAAGTGCGCCTCGATCGGGATTGAACCGTTCCGACTTCTCTGCCGCTCCGTTGCGAGCTAGTGCTGTGGCTGCATAGGTTCGCCGGGTTGCCTGACCGGGCAATGGGGCAACATCTACTGGAACAGCGCCTGGCAGAAACTCCGCTCACCCCAGTTCCGCACCGGCCTTTACCTCGCCCAGTGGATCCACGTCTACGCCCAAGTCAGAGACCGGCTGCCCCACCGGCGCCAGTACGCCGTCCCTGGCTTCGTGCGTCACCACGCCGGAAACCTCACCGATCGGAACGTCCGCTTCTGGCGCTTGCGGGGTGTGTGGTTGCAACCACACACCCCGCAACGCCGTCTGGGCCTGTAGTCATCACTCACCTGGGGTTTTGCGTGCCACTGCACTACACGGACTGTTCCTTTGCCTACCGGGCCGGCACTCCTGTGCTCGACAGCCTGACGATGGACTTCCCGCAAGGGTGCACTGTCCTGCTCGGTCCGAACGGGGCGGGGAAGTCGACACTGCTTTCGCTGGGGGCGTCCTCCCTGACCCCCGTGTCGGGGCGCGTCACGCTGGGGCGCCTGGACAGCGTCCGGCGGCGGGACCGTCGGGCTTTCCGGCAGAAGGTGGGCTGGCTGCCGCAGGAGGTGAAGGCCATCCCGGCCCTGACGGTGCGGGAGCAGGCCGCGTACGTGGGCTGGTTGAAAGGCCTGTCCAAGCGGGAAGCATGGGACCGTTCGGCCACCGCGCTGGAAAGGGTCCGCCTTACGGAACTGGGCCAGCGCAAGAGCCATGAGCTGTCCGGAGGGCAACTCCGCCGCCTGGGTATCGCGCAGACGCTGGTGCACCAGGCCGAGATCGTCCTCTTGGACGAGCCCACCGCAGGACTCGACCCTGTCCAGCGCGGTGTCTTCCGGGACCTGCTGGCCGAACTGAGCAGCTCGGTGCACTTCATCGTCTCCACGCACCAGACCGAAGACCTCGCCGACATCTACGAGACCGTCATCGTCTTCGACCGGGGCCGGCCAGTGTTCCGAGGGCCGGTAAGTGACTTCTTCTCCACCGCCCCCGCCGGTACCCCGTACGAGCGGCGTGCGGAGAGCGCGTATCGCGGCCTGGTCCGAGGGGAGGCCTGAACCGTGCGTATCTCGACACTTCTGCGCTCGGGCCCCGCAGCGTGGGCCGCCCTGGTCCTGGTTCCCGTACTGGTGTGGTTCAGCGCCCAGAACACCGAGTCCACCATCGCCTACTGGCCTTCCATCAGCTCCCAGACCACCATCGTCGTCGGCTTCATCAGCGCCGCGTGCGGGGCGGGAGCGGCCTGGGAAGCAGCCCGGCTCAAACAGGGCGGGATCACGGTACTGGCCCCGGCCCGCGGGTTGCTCAGCGTGGCGGTCCTGCATCTCGGCCCCGTCGCCGTACTCGGCCTGATCGCGATGATCGCCCCCTTCGCCGTCATCGTGACATCGGTGGCCTCCACCCCCGGTTTCCCGAACCCGGCGATCCTCGCCGTCTCCTACAGCGTGGTCCTGGCACACATCGCTCTGGGCTGGTTCGTCGGCGCCCGCATGCCGAAACTCCTCGGCGCCGCCACCATGCTGATCTTCGGATACCTCTGGGGATTCTGGCCGGCTGCTCTGGGGGGTCTGCCCTGGCTGCGCCACCTCAACGGACAAGGCGTCACAGAGTGCTGCGGGCTGGACCAGGAACCCTCCATCCGCAGCCTGGCAGCTACCGTCACCTTCTCCCTCGCGATCGTGACGGCTGTCGTCCTCAGCTCAGCGCTCCGCCACCGCCTCTGGCGCCCCGTGCTGTCACTGACCGGGTTCACCGTGGCCACCGCCGTGGCGCTCACCCTGGCCGTTCCCCTCGACTTCCAGGGCACCCAGGCCCGCGACACCGCACTGCGCACCTGCTCAGGGCAGAACCCGCAGATCTGCCTGTGGCCCGAGCAGAACGCCCGACGAGCAGACATCAGCCACTGGGCCGAGACGACCACCGCCCAGCTGGCAGCCGTCGGCGTCACCCCGGCCCGGCAGGTGGAGTTCGGAGACCCCCAGCCCGACAAGACCAACGTCGCCTCGAACATCGCCACCAGCCCACTGCCGAACGAAGCACCCCCGTGCGCCCTGCGCCAAGGCGCCGCCTATCCCGGCGACGAAGCCATGGTCGCCATATACGCCTGGCTCTCCCTCACCGGCGGCGTCCCCAAGAGCGACCTTGCCCAGCGCTGGCCCCACGAAGCCATCACTCTCGCCGAGCAGATCCGCGCGCTGCCCACCCAGGCCCAGCACGCTTGGTACGAACGCAACATGCGCTCTGTCCACGACTGCGCCGTACTGCCCGACCTTGCCCCCGCCTCCTACACCAAGGCAGCCGCATCGTGAACTGGTGGCACCGCGCACACGCCACACCCCTCACCACAGCAGTGCTCATCGTGACCATGCTGCTGGTACCGCTCCTGGGCGGCTCCGCCCTGCCGATCCCCTCCCTGCTCGGCGGGATGAGTGCAGGAATCCCCGTAGCCCTCGTACTCCCCGCTATCCCCGCGGCCTTCACTCTCTACGCGCTCAACCGGGTTCCACGCCTTTACGACACCACCGCGGTCCGTCCCGTAGCCCGATACCAGGCCGGCATGCTGACAGCAGCTGCGCTACTGGCCACCCTCCTCGGCCTCGGCGCCGCCTACGCGGCGGACTCATCCATGTCCCTCGCCGCGGCACGGAATCTCCTCGGATACCTGGGCACCGGGCTCATCGTCCAATACCTCGCCGGCCACGTGTACGGTCCGCTGACCGTCGCCCTCGTGCCCGTTGTCTGTGCACTCATCGGCCTCGGTCCCGGAGGACGCCCCTTCCCCTGGACCTGGCCACTGCACGAACCGAGCTCCCCTATCGCCGCCGCCGCCTCCCTGCTCCTGCTCACCGCAGGGATCGCGGCAACGACACTTCTTGCGCCTCGACGAGCTGCGTCGCGACCGGCAGCTGTCTGACCGCCATGCCGTAACAGAGGCGCGTTGAGCCGGCGAGGACGACGCTGATGGGCTCCACGAGGGAAGCCTGAATATTCAGCGGGTAGAACGTCGTGGAACGCCTGGAGGATCAGGCAGTCTTACTGACTTCCTGGCTTTGTTCACCGGTTTCGGTTCTGGCTCAGCTTCTGTGGTTCAGCCACGCTGAGTGACCGGATCGGCTCGGGAGTGACCAATCCCGGTGGCGAGAACGAACCGCTGGTCAGTCCCCCGCCCCAACGGCCGACCCCTTGTGAAGGAACTGCTTCGCTGCCTCAACTGCTTCCCCGTTGAGTTCCTCGACGGAGACGCCCCAGCTCTCCTCCCAGCCGTCCAAGTTGTGCGCGCAGTGGACGAGGGGTTCCAGTTCCACGGGGTAGCCGAGGTCATAGGCGATGTCTGCCCAGATGAGGTGGGTGCCGACTGCGGGATCCAGGGATCCGTCTGCGATCTGACCGGCGACCCAATGGGCCATGGCCCACTTCGCGGCCCGAGGGTCAGCGGGCGGGTGGAAGAGCAGTCCCAGCTCCTCCAACACCTGGTCGAAGAGAGCCGGAGCCTCGGGCTCTTCGCTCCGGAGGAGACCGGCCAGCATCGCGAGGGAGGGACTCTCGACCCCGGCGATCAGCGCGTCCAGCCCAGCATGGATGAGCCGGTCCGACCCGACGTGCCTACCGAATGCCCTCTCGCGCGCCATGTGGTTGAGCTGCTTGAGAGCGTCGTCGCGGGTCATCACAGTCTTCTCGATCGGCCATCCGGGAGAAGGAGACTCGCACATTCTCAGACTGTGCTGCCATCGAGTTCCTCCTGCGTGTTCGCCGATCAGGACATGAGAACCCGTTTCCGCAGGAGGGCGAAGCCCGCGCGACCGAACATCTGGCGCTTGAGCATTTTGATCCTGTTGACATGTCCTTCAACGATGCCTGAGTTCCAGGGCAGGGTCAGGCCGGCGATGACGGCGTCCCGGTCTCGTTCGAGTCCTGTGGCGAGGGTGTGGAGGCTGGGGGGGTCGTCCTGTCGGACGGCGTCGAGCCAGTCCGGCAGCTGTTCGCCCTGGCGCTCGGACAGCATGGTCGCGAACGACCGGACGTGGCGGGTGAGGGCGGCGATCTCAGGGCAGTTGGCTGAGATGTTCTTGAGCTGGAGTTGCTCCGGGTCGGTCAGGGTCTCGGGGCGGCGGAGGATCCATCCGGCGACTGAGCGAGGCCGGGCCGCCACCGGACGGGGTGATGTCCGTTTGAGGTGCAGGTAAGCACGGACGTGTCCGTAGCTTCCCTGGTAACCGAGGGGGACGACCTCCTCCCATAGCTTTCAGGCGTTGGTGCAACCCTCACTCCAGCGGTCGTCGAGGTAAGGTCGCGTGTTGGTATCCCAGGCCACGTCGTCATCAACGGTCCACTCCACATAGTGCTCGCGGCCCACTTCTGTCGGGTCGCCGCACCAGAGCGCCACGACGGTGCCCACCTCCGAGCGCACCCGGACCGTCGTGGGCCCGCAGGGGGCCTGTCGCACTGCTTCGACCTGTACCAGCATCCCGCAAGCCATGAGTGCCTCGAAGCCGGCCGCCATCTAAGGGCTGTCCCGCAAATGATCTTTCGTGTGCGACGCTCGGTTCAGGCGCGCGGCCTCGTCGGCCTCCGCTCGTGTGCTGCGTTGCTTCAGGTCCGGGCGGGGAAGTCAGGGTGGTCGGCGTAGGGCAAAGCAAGGTCACGCAAGTCGTGGCACGGCCAGGGATCGCGGGCGTGGCGGGCCAGGATGCGCCGCTTGGCCTCGATCTCGCGCAGGACGCGGGCCGGGTCGTGCAGGGCCACATGCAGAGCGATCGTGGGGTGGAAACCGGGGACGTCCACCTGACAGAAATCGACCGTGTCTCCGTGGGCAGACCACTCCCCGCATCCGTCACCGTCGCAACGCCGGGCCAAGTCGGCCTCCTCGCCCAGCCGCGCCTCAATGAACCTCACCAGCTCTTTAGTCATAGAGGCATTCTCGATGTTGTGCAGGGCGCCATGGAACGATCTTGCGGTGGCTGGTGTGATCACGGCGTCAGAGCCGTCTTGGATAGCCCCCTTCAGCGGGCTGAGCCCGCGGTCCTTCGGGAAGCTGGTGACCGCGCTGCGCCGTGAAGGCGCAGACCCGGTTCGCAAGGGACGCCCCTGGTCACTCCACTTGGAGGACCGGTGCTGCTCGCGGCGGCCTACTGGCGAACGAACTTGACGATGCGCCAACTCGCCCCGCTCTTCGGCATATCGAAGTCCGCGGCCGACCGGATCATCGACCACCTCGGCCCCGCGCTCGCCCTGAGGCCCCGCAAGCGGTTCCGCAAGGACGCCGTGCTCATCGTGGACGGCACCCTGGTGCCCACTCGCGATCACACCGTTGCCGAGCAGTCCAAGAACTACCGGTACTCCACGAACCACCAGGTCTTCATCGACGCCGATACCCGGCTTGTCGTGGTGATCGGCCGGCCCCTTCCCGGGAACCGCAACGACTGCAAGGCGCGGGAGGAGTCAGGTGCGACGGCTGCCGTGGGCAAGACCATGACGATCGCCGACGGCGGCTATCCGGGCACAGGACTCGTCATGCCTCATCGCCGCCGCCAAGGCGAAGAACTGCCCGACTGGAAACAAGCCCACAACACGTCCCACAAACAGGTCCGCGCCCGTGTCGAGCATGTCTTCGCCCGCATGAAGACCTGGAAGATCCTCCGCGACTGCCGCCTCAAGGGCGATGGCGTCCACCACGCCATGCTCGGTATCGCCCGCCTGCACAACATCAACCTCGCCGGATAGACGACCGGTCGGGTCGATCACCGACCGCGTCCGCACCAGGCAGAGACCAATTACGGGACAGGTCTTAGGGTGCGGAGTATGAGCCAGAGCCCCGTCGACCCCGTCGCGCACAACCGCCTCGCCTGGGACCGTGAGGTGGAGAAGGACAACGAGTGGTCACGCCCGGTCGGCCCCGAGGTGATCGCGCAGGCGCGGGCCGGCCAGTGGTCCATCGTCCTGATCGGGTACGAGCCGGTCGACCCGACCTGGTTCCCGCCGGAGATCGCCGATTGCGACGTGCTCTGCCTCGCCTCCGGCGGCGGGCAGCAGGGTCCGGTGCTGGCCGCGGCGGGCGCGCGGGTGACCGTCTTCGACAACTCGCCCCGTCAGCTGGTGCAGGACGAGATGGTCGCGGTGCGGGAAGGACTCGACCTACGCACCGTGCTCGGCGACGCGCGCGACCTGAGCCCGTTCCCGGACGCCTCGTTCGACCTTGTCGTCCACCCGGTCTCCAACCTGTTCATCCCGGAGCTGGCGCCGGTCTGGCGCGAGTGCCACCGCGTGCTGCGCCCCGGCGGGACGCTGCTGTCCGGCTTCCTGAACCCGGACGTCTACCTCTTCGACGCCGAGTCCTTGGAGGCGCGCGGCGAGCTGATGGTGCGCCACCGCCTGCCGTATAGCGACCTCACCCACCTGGAGCCCGCCGAGCGGCAAAGGTTGTGGGGCCTCGACGCGCCGGTGGAGTACAGCCACACGCTCACCGATCAGCTGGGCGGGCAGATCGCGGCGGGCTTCGTCATCACCGGCTTCGCCGAGGCACCGCACCACTCGGAGGCCACCGCCGGCTGGCTCTCCGGCTACTTCGCCACGAAAGCGGTCAAGCTTGCTGGTGCCGTCACTGACCCTGCACCGGCCGGGCCAGGTCAGCAGTAAGACCGGCTGGCGGCTGGCGGCTGGGTCAGGTGGGCCCGGAAGATGACGAACGAGAAGCGGCGCCCGCCCCACTCCTCGTCGTACAGGGGGTGCACAGGCTCCTCTCCGGCCGCGCAGGCAGTGGTGGGGGAGCACCCCCGGGGAGCGAGAGGCGACTTCACGTCACCACAGGGGGTTGTATGAGCACGGACAGCCGGATAGGACTGTCCGCGTGACTGATCAACGCAGCTTCGCCCGTACCGTCATCGCGCTCTCCCTGGCCGTGATCGCCTGTTGTGCGCTCACTTTCACCATCATGCTGTTGGCCGGGAGTCCCGCCGTGCAGCCGCAGCGCGTTCTGGATCAGGACGCGCTGGCGCGGGCGGTACTCAACAACGTCAACTCCGCCGACTTCGCCGAGCCCCCGACCATCGACGATGTCAGCTGCCCCGCTTCCATCCCCGTCGAGGCCGGCCGGGAGTTTAAGTGCAAGGTCAACGGCGTCCGCGACGGCAACAGCAGCGGCCTTGCCTGGGTCAAGGTGAAGATCGAGGACGATCAGGGCGACCTGTCACTGGGCTGACGAACGGCAGAGCGAGCGGGACCGCAGCCGTGACATCAGGTCCGTCCCGGCCCTCGCGCCACTCATCTTCAAGGACGCTGAAGATCTCGGAATCCCGCCAACCGTCCCGGATCAGCGCGGTGTGACGGAGGCGGCCTTCGCGTGTCATGCCGAGCTTGCCGAGCACTCGTGCCGACCCGAGGTTGCGGGGGTCACAGGTGGCATAGACGCGGTGGAGCCCAAGATCCTCGAACCCTCGCGTCAGTAGTTCGTTGCCGATCGCCGTGCCGATACCTTGGTCCCAAACCCGAGGGTGCACGGCATAGCTGATCTCGCCTTGACGTTGTCCCCGGCTCCGGACGTGAAGCACCCCCATGCCGACCACGTCGCCCTCGACACGCGCTGCATACGAGAACCGCCGCTGCGATGGGTGCGACCACGCCTCGACCGCATCCGCTACGAAAGCGTGCGTTTGCTCTTCGGTGTTCGGCCCCCAAGCCTGGAAACGGCAGGCCTGAGCGAGGGAAGCCCAAGAGTGGACAGCTCGCCAGTCCGCGAGCTGGATTCTGCTCAAGGTCACCGCATGTCCAGCCACAAGCTGATCTTGCCAGGTGAAGTCGCGCCGATCTGCAGCAGTTCGTGAACCAGCCGCCGTGGGTCGCGCGCCCTGGCCGACGAGGAGGGCAACTTGACGTCGCCAGCCGCAGCATCAACGCCCGCGGCGTCTGGGGCCGCGCCGTCGACGCCTGGATCGAGGAGGACCTGGCCGAGCTCGACGTGATCTGGGATCAGATCATCGAAGACATCGGCTCCGAGTACGACGCGTACAGCAACGTCTCCTCCATCGGCTGGGCAGCCGGCACGGAACAAACCCTTCCGGCATCCCAGGGGCGACCTGAAGTGTCGACCGGCGCCATCTCAAGCAGCGGTGGGCACTACCTCCGACACCGAGGCGAGAGCACGGGGACGACGCCGCGGGCATCCGGCACGGCAGAGTCAGCTGCCTCCTTGTCCTACGGGACGGGAGGATCCGCCTTCCTGTGGACTGATCGTGTCAGACGGGTTGAGGTTGATCTCAGGTGGTGCGGCGGGAGTAAGCCCGCCTGAGGCAGGCTGGATGGGCGCACGCACGACCGCAGTGGGGAGGGGTCTGGATCCGAGGATGCTGATACGGATCCGAGTGGTCAGGGTCGTTTCCGTCCGGGGGGCTTGGCTGTCCGGCTGATGGCCTTCGGCGTGCACGGGGCAGTCGGCCCCCATCGTGCAGACCTCTGACGGAAGGGAAGGCATCGGGGGAGGCCGTTTGGTGAAGGTAAGAGTCCGGGCAGGCGCGCGCGGGTGGGGCGCTGCCGGTTCGCCCCGGGGCGCCATCCAGTCGCCGTTCAGCGGTGGCACGGATGGCGGCGCTGCGGGACGGGGCCACGCCCCAGAGGCCCGCCGGGGAAGAGGAGGCCGTCCGCCGACGCCGGGTACGCGCAGGGGCAGGGTGGGGGTGTCCACTGGGGGGACGGGCGGGGTGATGGCGGCGAGGGTGTGCGGATCCAGCGGGGGAGGCAACGCTGGGTAGTAGAGCGCGCGTTCGCCCACCTGAACTGGTTCCGCCGACTTCGGGTCCGCTGGGAGATCCGCGACGACATCCACGAAGCCTTCCTCACCCTCGGATGCGCACTCATCTGCTGGCGGCGACTGCGCGCTTTGGCAACCGGTGCCGTGGGCTAACTAGTGCCGGATCAAGCAACGTTTGCCCTGTTGTGATGTGACGCGCCGGCCGGGTGCTGTGCCGCACGGCGTGTGACGGTCACCCTGTCGGGGTGGCAGAACGAGTACGCGTGCGCGAGATCGATGACGCAGAGTTTTCACGGCCCTGCGCTACTTCACCCTCGACGGCACGGACCACGCCGATCACAAAGAGCAGGGCAGCATGATCCGCCGCTACATCATCTGGCGGAACAACCACGCTGCTGACCAGCGCCTCCGCATGGTCGTGGCCGGAGCGAATGTCGCCTGAACCCGACCTCGTCGGCGGTCACTACTGCCGGTCAGGCCACAGTCCGTCCGGCACCACGGTTGCCTGGGTCTGAGCGGCCAGCCATGTCTTAACCTCGTGCCAGGCGGCCTGTTCCTCCGCCGCGGTGCCCCACCACCAGGTGAATGGCGAGTCGTCGGACGTCAACTCCTCCCGCCACCAGCCGACGCTCTCAGTCAGATGGTGGCGGGCGACCGTGCCCCTCTCCACCTCCCAGCGGGCGAGCCACGGGGCGACTGAGGAACTCGCGGTCACACAGCTCTCGAAGACCTCGCACGCCGGGGTCGGTGGCGACTCCATCCGCAGGGCCTGTGTCCACCACGCCTCCAGAAAACCGGCCACCGCCCCAGCCTGCTCGCGGGGCCACCGCGACCAGCCCGCCGCGGCCAGTCCACGAGCCATGAGAGCGGACTCGACCGCGCCCTCGGCGAGCACCACGACGAGCTGCGGCAGGACGCGACGGATGATCGCGGGCTGGTCGTCCCAGTGGAAAGGATCTTTCTGCGCGACCCGGCCCACAAGATCCGTCGGGAGACGGACGTCAGGAGTCCGCAGCAGCTCGACCTCGACCTCATCGAAGCACCGGCCGCACACGGTCTCGTCCGCTTGGGCCGTCATGCCGCCGAAGGTCGTCGCGACCCTCGCCACCGCAGCGGCAAGGACATCGCCATCTGGAGAAGTCACCGTGCACCCCATCAAGACTCCAGCAGGCTGCCCCAGCCGAAGAGAGCGACGCTACCAGGCGACAACCCACCCATCAGAACAGGGCGAACATTGCCTGATGCGGCACCAGTGCTCTGACCGCTTAGGTTCACCGGGTCGGCGGTGGCATGGTGGGGGAGCCGCCCACTCGCCCGTGCAGCCTGGCCTGTCAAGGACATTCAGGAGCCCTGATGGCAGTAGAGATCGTCTACGAGACCCACGCCACCACCACCGACAACGAGGCCTGCATCGCCACCGGCTGGCTCCCGGGCCGACTCTCGGACCTGGGCTGCCGCCAGGCCCGGGAACTGGGGGAGCGCCGACCCGGCGACGGCTTCGCAGCAGTGTTCGTCTCCGACCTGCACCGAGCCGTCCAGACAGCCCGGATCGCGTTTCCCGACGGCCGGCCCCCGATTCGCCGGGACATCCGATTGCGTGAATGCAACTACGGCGATCTCAACGGACACCCGCTCTCCCTCATCGCCGCCCAACGAGCCCAGCACATCGACGAACCGTTTCCCGGAGGCCAGAGCTACCGCCAGGTCGCCACGGCCACCCGCGCCTTCCTCCACGACATCGCCACCGGATGGGACGGCAGCAGAATCCTCGTTATCGCCCACTCGGCCAACCGATGGGCACTGGAACATCTGCTCGCCGGAACACCGCTGGACGAACTGCTCCAAGCACCGCCCGCCTGGCGGCCGGGCTGGAGCTACACGCTGTCTGCCGACTGGCCCGCCTGAACCTATGCGGTCAGAGCACTGACCGCCGCTAGCCGGTTAAGGACTTCCCTGGGGGTGAAGCTCCAGCCGACCAAACGCGGCCCGCTCCAGTTGATGCCGATCACGAGTCCGTCCCGGGCGGCATCGGGCAGTACAAGATCGCACCAGGTGTCCAAGGGCATGGAATCGACGCGGAGCCCACGCCCCCAGATCTTCGCCGCCCTCTGAGCGCGGGGCGAGGTCGACCAGAAGGGAAAACTTCGCGTGCCGTCCGCGGAGAGGTGAGTCGGGCTTCCGTCGTCATCCCGGCCGAGCCAGACCAGTCTGTTTCACGGACGTCTCGGAAGAATGCCGCTGCTTGCGAACCGCTCTGACTCATGGCCACCGAGCCTAGCGCTCCCCAAGACCCATTTCGTTAGGAGTTCTAAGCAAGGGGAACGGGCGTCGACCGTGCGGGGTGACGGGATCGCTACTGGACGGTGGGGCCCCCAGGAGCGTGGACGGGACCGTAGGAACGGCCACGGCTTGCGCTGCGGGCTGGCAAACTCCGCGCTCATGGAGTCTGAAGTCATAGCGGCGCTTATCGCCACACCCGCGGTCCTCATCACTGCCACCGCAGCGTGGGCGGCTGGTCGTGCACAGAGCCGCGGGGCGTACCACGGACCGGTAGACGCCGTTCGACGCACGGCCCAGCGTGAGGCGTACGCCGACCTGTACCGCTCAGCACGCCATTTCATCGAAGCCTGGGAAGCAGCTGACGTGGCGGCACGCCACAGCCACGGTCGCCGCGACTTCACGACGGACGGCCCGAACCGGCTGTGGCTCACCGACATCACCGAACATCCCACCAGGGACGGCAAGTTGTACCTCTGCGCGATCAAGGACGTCTTCAGCAAGAGGATCGTGGGCTACTCCATCGACGACCGGATGAAGTCCCAACTGGCCGTCGCAGCCCTCAACAACGCGGTTGCCCGCCGCGACAACATCGCCGGATGCATTGTCCACAGCGATCGCGGATCGCAGTTCCGGTCAAGGAAGTTCGTCCGGGCCCTCGCCTGCCATCAGCTGGCCGGTTCGATAGGGAGAGTCGGGGCGGCGGGCGACAACGCGGCCATGGAGTCGTTCTTCAGCCTGCTGCAGAAGAACGTCCTCGACCGCCGGCAGTGGGCCACCCGCGAGGAACTGCGGATCGCGATCGTCACCTGGATCGAGAGGACCTACCACCGACGCCGCAGACAAGCCTCACTCGGCCGACTGACCCCCGTCGAGTTCGAGATCGTCATGACCACACCGGCCCTCCGGGCCGCGTGACCACACCTGTCACCCAACCCTGCATCAGACCCTCGCGTGTAGAGACGGGTAGCGCACGAGCTCAGGCAACTTCCCTGCCCGCAGCTCCTTAACGAGCTCGTGCACGGTTAGCGGTGAGACGTCGATCTCGGATCGGCGATCATGGCTGCGTGGTGGGGAACGTGACGCGCACAGCGATCATCAGCGACCGGAGGATCACGGGCTTGTCGGCCGCTGTGATCGCTGAACTCGTTGCTGAGGTGGGACCGTTGTGGCATGAGCGGCACCAGGCCAGGCTTGCGTCCCGGTCGCGGAAGCGTGCGGTGGGCGCCGGCGCGAAGCACCGCATGGTCTTCGTCGACCGGTTCCTGGCCACGCTCGTGCACCTTCGCCATGGGGTTACTCATGATGTGCTGGCCTGCTGGTTCGGCGTGGACCGCTCGACTGTCACCCGTGCCATCGGCGAGGTGCGGCCCCTACTCGCGGAGCGAGGATGCACCATCAGCCCCGACGTGCGGCTGCGAACCCTGGCCGAGGTCGTCGATCATCTCGGCCAGGCCGGGAAGACCGGCATCATCGACGGCACCGAGATCCGGGTCCGCCGCCCGGCCGTTGGCCATAAGGACCGGGATCGCTTCATCTCCGGCAAGAACAAGCAGAACGCCGTGAAGGCCATGGTCTTCACCGACGGGGACGGGCGGCTGCTGTTCTGCAGCCCAACCAAGCCCGGAAGCTGCGCGGACACCACCCACGCCCGAGAGTTAGGGCTGGTCAAGCTCCTGGTCGAAGGTCCTGCAGTCGAGATCCTTGCCGATGCCGGCTATCGGCCAGACGGCTGACCCCGACTGCGCAATCACCACCGCTGACCTGCGGTGGTGATAGCCGTGGTGAGTGGACGCGACCCTGTGGTGAGTAAGCCCTCGGAGGCGTGATGAGTTTCGGTCGACGACTCACCACGGCAGGTCAGCGGCGTGTGCTGCCACTCACCACGAGGCGCCGGTGCCAGAGATCAGCCGGTGAATGGTCCGTCGGCCGCACGCGCAGCCGACTTCCCCTCTTCTACCTGGCCTGCCCTGCTGTGAGGGTGGGGTGGTGGTGGCTGGTGGGGCGGGCGTGGTCTCGGGGAAGCGGGGGCGCTGCGCTGGCCCGTTCTCCCGGCCCGATGCAGGGGCTCCGGACCGCAACGAAACCGACGACCTGACGGCAGGCCGCCCTACTCCTGCTGAGAGGCCGACCGCCGCCCGCAGGAGGCCTGCGGCCACCATGGGACAGCTCCTTGCGGGGGGTAAGCGCGTCGAACTTGTCCGTTCAAGCGATCCCGCGCGGGTTTTCTGGACGCCCGGACGCAGGGGATGTTGCTGCTCCCTGCCCCGATGACACGGGAGGCGGGCGGGTCGGGGCCGGCGCACGCTTGCGCTACGACGAGGGAGGCGTCGGCGGGCGGCGGAGGGTGGCCATGAGCACGGCGGTGGCCCAAAGCAGCGCGCCCAGGCCGGCGCCCACCGCACCCAGCGTTCTGATGATCTCCCACGTCGTGTTCTCCGCCGGGTGGCAGCCCGGGTTACATACCCACGATTGGGTGCCGTCCGTCCGCGCGGCCGCGAGAGCGGCTAGACCTAGCAGCATCAGGGCGAGGCCGGACCAGAACATCCTGCGGGCGGCTGTCTCGTAACCTCGCGAGCGAGTGTCGACCATGTCAACCACGGTCCCACCCCGGTGAACGGGTCGGCAACGGTGCCGTGGCGCTCAAACCGGTAGGGGCGGCGGTGCTCGCGGGCGGTCGCGGCGACTTGCAGGCCTAGGACGCTTCCTGTGGATCAACCTCACCGGTCTTTGTGCAGCCTGGATACGGTGGCTGCATGACGACGATCCTGCGGCACCCTCGGCCTGGATTCACGTGGGATTGGTGGGCGGTGGACGCTCACGGTTTCCTCGTGCACTTCAGCGATGGTCCTGCTCCGGAGCACCTGCTGGCGCATGTGGATCGTGTCGATGCCGCTGCTGCGTGGGCGGAAGAGAACTGCCCCGCGTGGTTCGACGATGGTCCCCCGCCGCTTCACACCTTCAACTGCAACGGCGAGCTGCCCACTTACCTGCGCAGCGGCGTTCCTGACTCCCCGCTGCGGCTGTCCGACGCGCCAGCGGCCATCGCGAATGTGGCGGTCTTGGTTGAACTGCACCGGGCAGTGGGAGACACCTGGACGGTTCACCTTGACGAAGGCTGGGTCTAGGCAGCTCGACTGGCATCACCTCGCTGACCAGATGAAGATGGCGGCGAGGTGGAGTCCGGCGAGGTAGATGGTGGCGGTTTTGTCGTAGCGGGTGGCCAGTCCTCGCCACTGCTTGAGCTTGTTGATGCACCGCTCGACCGTGTTGCGCTGCTTGTAGGCGTCGCGGTCGAAGGCCGGTGGTCTGCCGCCTTGGCTGCCGAGACGCTTGCGGTTGGCGGCCTGGTCGGCGGGCTGCGGGATCACGGCCCGGATCCCACGTCGGCGAAGATGGGTGCGGATCGCGCGGGACGACTACGCCTTTTCGGCCAGGACCACGTCCGGCGTGATCCTGGGCCGACCGAGCGGCCGGGGCACCCGTAAGCGGGCCATGACCTCGGAGAACGCGGGTGCGTCCCCGGCCTGTCCGGGCGTGAGCACGAAGGCCAGCGGCCGGCAGCGACTGTCGGCGGCGAGGTGGATCTTGGTGGTCAGTCCGCCACGGGAGCGTCCGAGGGCATGGTCGTCCGGCTCACCGGCTGGAGCCCCTTTTGACGGGCCCCGGCGGCGTGCTGGTGCGCGCGGACGACGGTTGAGTCGACCGCGATGACCCAATCGAGGTCGCCCTCGGCGTCGGCCTGGGCGAGCAGGGTGGTGAAGACCCTCTCCATGGTGCCGTTGGCCGCCCACATGCGCAGTCGGTTGTGGGCGCCCTTCCATGAACCGAAGTGCTCGGGCAGGTCCATCCACGGTGTCCCAGTGCGGTACTTGAACGCAATCGCGTCGATCACCTGCCGGTGATCACGCCACCGCCCACCCCGCCGAGGCGTCCGGTCCGGCAGCAACGGCTCGATCCTTGCCCACTGGGCGTCAGTCAATGACGCACATCAACAAACGATCGGATGATCCGAAGGAAACGGCCTAGTGACCTGAGTCAGAGATTCGGTGGCAGTAGGCGGCGACCTTGTCGAGGATGTCGTCGGCTGTCTTCGTCTATACGAAGGGTCGTGGGTGGTCGTACCAGTCGGCGAGCCAGGCTCGGATGTCGCGTTCAAGGGCCTGCACGGAGCGGTGGACACCACGCTTGAGTTTCTTGTGTGTGAGTTCGGCGAACCACCGCTCCACCAGGTTCAACCAGGACGAACTGGTGGGTGTGAAGTGCAGGTGGAAGCGCGGGTGCGCCAACAGCCACTTCTTGACCGCTGGTGTCTTGTGGGTGGCGTAGTTGTCGAGGATCAGATGCACCAGGTCGGCTGGCACTTCTTTGTCGACCTTGGTGAGGAACTTCTTGAACTCGGCGGCCCGGTGCCTGCGGTGCAGTGAGCCGATGACTTTGCCCGTTGCCACTTCCAGGGCGGCGAACAACGTGGTGGTGCCGGCGCGGACGTAGTCGTGACTGCGGCGCTCAGGCACTCCGGGCATCATCGGCAGGACTGGCTGGGACCGGTCCAGGGCCTGGATCTGCGACTTCTCGTCCACGCAGAGGACCAGTGCCTTCTCCGGCGGATCGAGATACAGACCCACAACGTCCCGGACCTTGTCGATGAACTACGGGTCCGTGGTCAGCTTGAACGTCTGGGACCGGTGCGGTGCCAGGGCGAAAGCCCGCCAGATCCGTGAAATGGCCGACTGCGACATTCCCGTGGCCTGGGCCATCGACCGTGTCGACCAGTGCGTCGCGTTCTTCGGTGTCTCCTCCAGCGTTTTGACGATCACCCTCTCGACATCGGCATCGGTGATCTTCCGTGGGACGCCCGGCCGCGGTTCGTCACTCATGCCGTCCAGGCCCCGGTCAAGGAAGCGCCGCCGCCAGGTGCGTACCGTTTCCGGTGCGATCCGCAACAGACGCGAGACCTCCATGATTGAGTGCCCTTCGGCGCACTCGAGAACGATCCGCGACCGCAGAGCGAGAGCCTGAGCAGTGGACCGTCTACGCACCCATCCCTCAAGCCCCTCTCGCTGAGCATCAGTTATCGACAGCGGCGGAATCTTCGGTCCAGGGCGACTCATACCCAACCAACGACAAATCTCTGACTCAGGTCACTAGGAGCTCGCTTACGGATCACTGACAAAGGGGTCGCAGGGCCAGCTGGTGGCGGCGGAACTGTGCCTGCGACGATGCGCCTGTGAGCTATGACCTTGCTGTGTGGGACGGCGACCGTCCATTCGACAACCGTGCTGCGAGCTCGAGGTATGACGAGCTCTACGAGCGCTATCTGGAGTCGGACGATGTCGTCGTGCCTCCGGCGTCGCGCATCATGGCGTATGTGGAAGCCCTTGTCGCGCGATACCCGGACGACGTTGATCACAGTGTCGTGTGGGTGTCGCCCCCGGTCATCGATGAGGCATCGGGCCCGATCGTGTACCTGCTTATGTCGTACGGCAAAGCTGAGGAAGTATCCGAGTACGCCGCTGCACTGGCTCGCGAGCAAGGCCTCGTCTGCTTCGATCCGCAGGGAGAGTGCCTCCGGCCTTGAATGCCTGCTCTTCAGTGGGCGGACCAGACAACCTGCACATGCACCTGGTCGCGCCGCTGCGGGACGTCTTCGAAGCCAACGTCAGCTGGCTCACCGTGTTCCAGCTACCGACCTATGCCCCGGAGATGCTTCAGTACCGGCCGGAAGTCATCAACGGCTGCCTGGCTGGCACCGGCCTGACCCTGTCGGCGTGATCGTCAGAAGTAGCCGAAGAAGCGATCCCACCAGTTGGGCCGCCTGGCATGCGAGGGCAGTCGACTCGGCCCGTCGTAGTCGCTCTCCAGTAGTTCCTCGGGAACCACGACGTAGCCGAGCTCGTCCAGGGCTCGGTTGATCCTGGCGAGGTCAGCACTGTCCAGCTCGCCCTCAGCCTGCGCCTCCTCCGTCCCGAGAAAGGCACCAGGGTTGTCCGCGCACACCAATGCCAGCGAGCCGAACTGGCTCACACAGACGACGATCCGGGTCCCGCACAAAGTCGCGTCCCCGGGCACGAAGATACGTCCGTACTCGCTGGAGTCCTGAGTCTGCCGGTCGGCCACGGTCGTGCAGTGAACTGCGAAGTCACCTTCGAGTCGGTCCACCAGAAGACCGAAGCGCACAGCGATCTCGCGACGGTCAAAGTTCCGCGGCCACTCCAGCCAATCCGGATCATCGAGCTCACGTAGCAACACCAGCAGATCCGCTGCGCTCTCGGTCATGCGCTCATCCTGCCGCGACGCCCGCCCAGGGAGCCAGCCCGGGGTAACACGATGCTCAACGTTCCCCGACAACACCCATTCAAGTTCAGTACTCCGCACGAAGAGGACTCAACGGGATCTGGGACAACGCCCAGCGGGTGAAGATGAGCAGAGCCTCGCCAGCGATGTCCTCAAGCCGGTCGAAATCCTCCGGCAGCACGTCGAGCAGGAAGTGCTCGACTTCCCGGTCTGCCTGCTTGATCAGGACGAGGCAGCGATAACAGGGCTTGGGAGGATGCTCAAGGAGGATCGCTCGCAGAGACCCGGTCGCATCGTCGGCTAGGTGCTGATCAAGCCATCCAGGCTCGCGTCCCCTGCCGAGGTTGAGGCGCTCGCTCTTCGAACTCAGCTCTACGAGGTCCTGCTTGTTCACACGCTTGATCGCTTTGGGCACCTTCTCCGGCATGAGAGCAGGCTATCCACGGCCAGAACGCGAGGTGCTGCCAGCACAGACCATGCCCCTGCGGCGCTGCGGCGTCCCCAACACGCAGAGTGACTCCGCCGACGCTTTGGCAGCAGTACTCGCGACAGTTGAATACGCGAGCCCACCAGTACCAAGGCCGTAGCTGCTGACAGGCTCGGGGGCGAATCCGGGGGCGCGGGGTGCCCCTATCTCCTTCGTCAAGCAATCGTGATGATGACGGGCATGACGGATGAGGATCAGGGCTTGGATCGTGAGAGCCGCCAGGACTGGACGCAGCTGCACTTCGCCGCAGATGAGCAGGATGCCGCAGCTGTCGGTTCTCTCCTGGCGGCGGGCGCGGAGGTGGACGCACCCGATGGGCAGGGCAATACGCCTTTGTGGCTAGCCGTGTTCACGTATCGAGGCGATGGTGCGGTGTTGTCGCTGCTGGTCAAGGCCGGTGCCGATCCGGGCAGGGACAATTTTCATGGTGTGAGTCCCCGGCGTCTTGCTGGCTGGCGCATTGGTTCAGATGCTGCGGTGCATCTCGGGGAGTTTCCTTCCTCGTAGTGCAGTTTCTGCAGGTCAGGACGCCTTTGCAGGTTGAGGTTCGTAGAAGGTTCCGTCTCGGAGCAATGGCGAAGAGGACGTCGGCTCGTCGTCGGGCGAGGCAGAGCAGGGCTTGGGTGTGGTGTTTGCCCTGGGCGATCTTCTTGTCGTAGTAGGCCCGGGATTGCCGGGTCGCCCAAGGCGGCGAACGCGGAGAGGAAGAAGGCCCGTTTGAGCTGCTTGTTTCCCCGCCGAGACGGTTGTTCACCGCGGATCGAGGAGCCCGAAATCCGGGTCGCTGGGGCGAGACCGGCATAGGCGGCCAGGTGGCCGGCGGTCGGGAAGGTGCTGCCGTCACCGACCTCGATCAGGATCCGGGCTCCGGTCCTGACGCCGACTCCCGGCATCGACGTCAGGACCTTCGAAAGAGGGTGGACCTCCAGAAGTTCCTCGATCCGCCCGGCCGGCAGCTTCCGCTGGTCGAGCACGGCCGTCAGGGAAGCGGCCAGGCTCGGAACGATCAGCGCGGCCGCCTCCGTGCCCGGAACCGTCACGGTCTGCTCGTCCAGCGCGGCGAAGATGTCCTCGACGCCGGCACCCGGCTGGTCGTTGTGGTCGGCCGGCCGCTCGCCGGGCACCGCAACGACTGCAAGGCGTGGGAGGACTCCGGCGCCAAGGCCCACGTCCCCGGACTGCGCAGCCTCGAGAACGATGACGACCGCAGCCAACTGACTGAGATCGTCATGCCCTTTGTCCGTAGACGGCTACCGCTCATACACCGGACTCCGAGCGGTACCCGCCCACGTCGGCACCAGGCGCTCGCTGTGCGGGTTCTGCAGGACGGCCGGACAGTGGATGCATGAAGATCATCGTTCTTACAGAGCTGCGCAGGGCGCTGGGTGATGATTTCGGGCCCGGGGAAGCGGTGACGCGTGGGGAGGCCGTGCATGCCGCCCCGGCTGATTCTGACATCCTTGGGGACCCCGGCGGCAAGACGTTCTGCGGTCTGTCCACGGAGGGGATGGAGCGGCACCCGTGTTCTCCCTCTCGTGCCGGTCAGTCGTGGTAGCGGGCGTGAGTCGGTTTCGTTGCCCGACGTGTGACAAGGCGCTGCGCTCGCTCTGACGGGCGCGTTCGGCCGGTGTTGTGGGACGGCGCGACGGCGGCCGGAGGGGCACTCCGGACCCTTGGCGCCATCAGCGGCTTCCTGGGGCCGTAACGGGCTCGCTCCGCCCCCTGTGGGCCGTTCTCCAGCTTTCAGCTCCGGCACGTACTTGCAGAGCGTCGTCCGGGAGGGTGGTGCCTCCCGGCACTCGACAGCGCCGCCCAGCGCCGCGCCCTGCGACTCGTCCAGGACTGACCCGCGCAAGGGGCGCAGCTGACCCGCTGCGCCCCGCCCCGGCGGTGGGGAGTGGCACGGCACCCCTGCTGTGTCTAGGACGGTGCCTTTGGGACCCGGGGTAACGGCTTCGTCTGGCCCCGGCTGAGGAACGGTTTGAAGCGGCCCCACCCGGCGTCGACGGACACCCTCAGCTGCTCGTCAGTCCCTTCTGCGAGCATGTCGCCATGACAATCGGATCACCTGGTCAGCGTCCTGATGAGGCCGCCCTGGAGTTCCTGCGTTCGGCGTTCGAGCCGGAGTGGCGGGAGCCGGCTCTCGGATACGAGGCGGTCTCGGCGTGGGAAGCCGAAAACGGGGCTGTGCTCCCGGAGCCGTACCGGAGCTTGGTCGCGGAGATCGCCAACGGGTCCTCGCTCGGGCCGCCGGAGGACGGTGGCCTGCTGCCTCTGGGCTGGCTCACGCCGGGCTGGCCCTACCAGGCTGAACGGAAGCCCGCCGCGCCGTTCCCGCTCCAGGAGACCTGGGCCTGGGAGGGCGAGCCTCTCGCTGCCGACCACAATGAACGCGTCGCCGACGTCTACGGCAACGGTTCCGTCGTGTTGGGCACCGACGATGAACTCTCGTACTGGGTACTCGTCGTCAATGGGCCACAACGGGGCAAGATCTGGCTGGTCAGCGACGTGGGCGCCTACCAATATCCCGGGCCGGAAGCCTTCGGATTCCTGGAGTGGGTCCAGCGCTGGCAAGTCGGCGACGGCTGGTGGGACTGACCGCCATTGCAGAGAGCCCGACGCGCTGAGAGTGCGTCGGGCTCGAACGTTTTGGTGGGGAAGCCCCAGCTGCCGCAGGCATCGACCGCGACCGCGACGCCCCCATCGCCGACCTCACACTGCCCTGGAGCTCCGGCGTCGTCGAAGGACACGTCAACCGCATCAAGATGCTCAAGCGCCGGATGTTCGGCCCAGCGGGTTTCTCTCTTCTTCGGAAACGAGTCCTCCTCGCCTGACGGGCCCAGGCGGCTTTTTTCAGCCCTCAGACAGCAGTTCTCAGATCATCCGCAGTCAGCAGTGACAGCAGTTGGATTCGCTCGGACGTAAGCGCCTCGGCCCCGCCCTGCTGGCGGTCGATGACGCAGAGCGCTTCGCGAACGTCTGCGCCCAGATCACGCAAGTCGGTCGTGGAGAGCACGATCTGCCCACCGCTGGTGACCACGTCTTCCACGACCAGCACCCGCCGCCCGGCGATGTCCGCGCCTTCGGCCAGACGGCACGTTCCGTACGACTTGGCCTGCTTGCGGACAAAAGCGCAGGGAAGGCCGGTGTGCCGGCTGAGCGCGGTGACCACCGGGATGCCACCCATCTCAAGGCCGGCCAGCACCTCAGTGTCCGTCGGCACGAGCGTGGCCATCGCCCGGGCGATGGAATCGAGGAGAACGGGGTCGCTCTCGAAGCGGTACTTGTCGAAGTACTCCGAGGCTCTGCGGCCAGAGCGGAGGACAAAGTCACCCGTCAGGTGGGAAGCAGCCTGGATCTGCAGGGCAATTTCTGAGGCAGTCACAGGACGGAAGTATCCCAGGTCAACCGCACCTCTCGGCGGCTGGTGGTTCCCAGCACGCGGAAACCTAGACCAGACACACACCAAGATCAGCCATCGCCGAGCGTGCTCGATTCACGGGAATCGGCTCTGTCGCTATTTGAGGGGTAGTGGATTCTTGATCATGGTGAGAGCAGGATGCGGCGTCGGAGGAGATCGAAGTTGGCCCGGCCGTACATCTGTCTCTTGAGCAACTTGATCCTGGTGACGTTGCCTTCGACGGCCCCGGAGGTGTAGGTCGTGGTGAGGGCGGCCTGGATGGCTGCGCGGTCGCGTCGCATGCCGTTGGCCAGAGTCCGGAGTTCTCGTTGGCCGTCGAGGCTAACGTCATCGCTCATCCAGCTGCCACAGCCACCGACCCGGTGAACCAATGCGGTCACAGCACTAGCTTCGTTGACAAAGGACACGGGCTGCGCGACATCGCCCTTTTGGCCTGGGTACGACAAAGGCGGTCGCTCCCGTGCTGGGAGCGACCGCCAGAGGCCCGTGGAGGGTCAGTGGATGGTGAGGGCGTAGGTCATGGGGATGTCATCTTGGAAGTAGCCGGAATTTCGGTGGAAGAAGAGCCGTCCGTCTTCGTAGAGGATCGGCTCCGTCATCCTCTCGGGGGACATTTGCTCCGCGGTGTTGGAGATCTTGAAGTCGGCGGGCTGCTCCAGGAGTACGGTCTCTTTTCCATCTGCGGCAGCCAGGTGGAGTACACCGCTGCCTTCCCGTGCTGATCCAGCGTTTTTGTAGGCGATGAGGCCCTTCTTGTCGGCGCGTAGCGGCCGCAGTTCGGCCATGCCCCCGCCTTCGACGGTCCATTTGAGGCGGCCCGTACTGATGTCGAATGCGGCGATGTGGTTGCCGCTGATGATGTGCTCTTTGTCGCTGGCGAGGTAGAGGGTGTCGGGCGTGGCCACGACGGCGCCGCACCCGGTGCCGGTGCCGCTCCGGCAGCCGGGAACGTAATCGCCGACCTTGATGGTCGCCTTGACCGAGCCGTCTGTGTCGAAGGTCCACAGCCTGTTCGCATCGAGCTGGTTGTACTCGTCGCCGACATAGGAGGCGACCACCAGCGGATCGGCCGAGGCCAGGTACGGGTATCCCACGTCCTTGGGCAGTTTCACGGTCCGCGACGGTTGGCCGGTGCGCGGGTCGCGCTGTGACACCGCGAAGTGGCCGTCGCAGAATGCGAGTCCCGCCAGCGTGCTGCCGCCGAGGTACTCCTCGTAGCCGCATCCCGGCGGCGGTGAGTCCCACGCCGTTTTTCCGGTGTCGACGGCGAAGCCCCACGATTCGTCTTCCGACCAACCGACCGCGGCGAACTGCTCGCTGATGGCGACGCTGAGGTCGAGCCCGCGAGTGGCCTCGGGCACAGACTTCTGCCACACCTTGCGGCCCCGGTTGATGTCGATCACCGCGACCTCGGTGCACTTGCTCCACGGCTTCTTGGACCCGGCGAACACGACTGCCACGTAGCCCTTGCTGGTGCTGTCCCTGGACGCGCGACACAGATTGCCGTCCAGCGGCAGTGTCCAGGTCGGCTTCCCGCTGTCCAGGTCATAGCCGAGGACGGCGTCGGGGCCGCCCGAGACGTACGAGTGCGGCGTCACCCATGAGCCGTCCCCCCGGTGCCCCTCATCTCCTATTTCTTCCTTTGGTGGTGGCACGTTCAGCAGTACGCGGCTCTGTGTGGAGACGGCCGCCGGTGACGCCTTTGCTGACGTGCCCCCCTTCCCGTCAGCAGCCGACTGCTGGCCGTCGTTGAAGTGGAAGAACGCGAGGATGCCGGCGGCCAGGACCGCCAGGGCCGCAGTGACACAGCCTGCGATGACTGCTGCCCTGCGCTTCCCAGTCCTGCCCGGCCTTCCTGAGGCGCTGGGGAGCTGCTGGAAGTGGGGCGGTATCGGACCGTACGGCGGCTGGGTGCCATGCGGTCCACCCGAGTACGGGGTGGGACCGAACCCGGGAGGGCCCTGGGGCGGGGCTGTGGGTGGAGTGGGTGGGATGGGCGGATGTGACATGCGTCAGTCCTCAGGAGGGGGTGCAGGTGGGGCATAGTGAAAGGCTCGGCTGGCTGCGGGCGGCAGATGGTGGGTAAGGCTGCGGGACGGTGAAGCAGCGAGGCGGGACCACTTCCCGTCGATGCGCTGCCGCTGGGCCACCAGGTCGTCCCAGGGTGTCCAGGAGGGTCTGCAGCGAGGGCGGCTCGTCTCCGGCGTGCCGCAGGGCAGCTTGCTCGCCGCCGAGGGCCAGCAACTGGTCGCGCAGCGCGGCCGCGATGAGACCGTTGCGGACCCTCACCAGTTGGTCGGCCAGAGCGATCCCTTCCGGCTTGGACAGGAAGCCGTGGCTGACGCCGAAGCGCTCCTCGAGGGGCCGTTGTAGTCGACCTGGGCGGAACGGAGCCCCTTCACGAGATTGCCGACTGTCTCGTAGGACAGGCCGATTGAGTTCCCGATCTTCCGGTAGCTCTCGCCGGCCCGGAGGAGGTTCAGCCGCTTCATGACCAGTTGGCGGTAGTACTCTTCGCGCGGCTTCTTGGCGCGCGGCGGGTGCTCGGGCTCGGCGCCATCGAGGAGCTCACGCACACGCCCCGGTTCGACGGTGGTTGCTGTGGAAATCTCCCCGACATCGAGGACGTCCGTGCGGCCGTAGCCGACGCGCTGTGCCGCGCCGTCGATGCTCGCCAGTAGCTGAGCGAACTCGGCCGCGGTCACCTCGCAGGGCAGGTCAGTCACGACGGGGGTCTCCAAGGGGGCCGTTGACGGTTAAACGGGGCAGGGGCAGCGTATCCAGCCGCAGGACGCATCGTCTCAACCGGCACTGTCAGGAGAGCTGCTGCGTTCGGCGAGGGGCAAGATCGCAGCCCCATTCAAGGGCCGATGAGCCGATCAGCGCCACTCGGGCCGCGGGCCCCCAAGGGGAGGCCCGCGGCAGGACCCAGCGAAGGTCTGCGGCGGGGCCCGGCACGGCAGCGCCAGCACAGGCACCTTGCTGGGGTGTGGTGCGGCATCGGGCCGTTGAAGGCTCTGTCCAGCTGAATGATGCGAGCCTCGCGGACAATGGGCGGCCTGGTGCGGGCCAGGGCGCGGTCCCGGGCAGCGAGGACCTGCACCCAGTTGGTGCCGAGTCGGTTCGCCAGGTAGGCCCGCAGGATCCGGCATTGCAGCGGGTTGGTGCCTGCCCAGATCCCGGTCTGTGTCTGGTCAGGGTTGGCGAGCGCCCACTTCAGGCACGTCGGTGCCAGCGGGCAGGCGGAACAGATCTTTCGGGCTTCGGCGGTCCGCGCGGGGGTGGTGTTGCCGGGCTCATGTGTGAACAGATTGGGGGAGGTCCGGCACGTGGTGGGGGTCGCGGGGCGGGGAAAGGGGATTTGTTCGGCGAGGGTGGGGGCGGCGCTCATGGCGGCTGGCCTCCGATCGGAAGTCGGGAGTGCGGGGTGACTGTGGTCTTTGGGCCCGCGTGGGCACCGTGGAGTTTGGCGGTCTGGTCGTCAGGCGCGGTCGTCGTTGCTCTTCCGCTTGGACTTCGCGTCGGAGACGAAGCGAACTTCGAAGGGGTGGGCGGCGTTCCAGGCTTCGGCGCATGTCTTGTGCACGGCCTCACCTGCGTGCGACTGCGACCGCAGCGGCGTGAGGTTCTGGCACAGCACTCACGGGGTGTCTCGGCGGAAGTGGAGACTGTCGCGCCAGTCCAGTAACGTCACTTGGGGGACTGGTGCCGACACAGCGAAATTCGTTCGCCGGGCAGTCACGACGCCGGTGGACGTTGGCGAGGGAGCTGCATCAGGACCTGGTCGACAAGGTCCTCGGTCGGCTTCCAAGGTCCAAGTGCACCGGTTGCCGGAACAGGCAGGGCGAGCGCTTGGACGTCGGTGAGCACGAGGTGGTGGGCGCCGGGGTGGGCCCACGGGTCGCACGGCAAAGCATCCTCGGGGTCCTGGTGGCTGACCTGTGCGGAGAGCGGACCCGCTGGCCCCCATGCCGCTCCGACGCCCAGGCCGCCCGCACCTGACCATCATCGAACACCACCACTGCGGCCGCACGGCCTCCAACGAAGGCATCATGGCGGTGTCCACGGCGGCCGACCATCCGCTGCGTGCGCGACAGGTGTGCGAGGC
Organism: Streptomyces sp. NBC_00683; assembly: GCF_036226745.1. Taxonomy (NCBI): domain Bacteria; kingdom Bacillati; phylum Actinomycetota; class Actinomycetes; order Kitasatosporales; family Streptomycetaceae; genus Streptomyces; species Streptomyces sp. NBC_00683. Next base: position 8,489,134 of record NZ_CP109013.1, read on the forward strand.
GATGGACGTGGCGGTCGCCCCCGACAACATCGACGACGTCCGCCTCAAGCGCCCCGGACCGCCGACCGCGGGATCCTGGCCGAGACCGAGCCAGGCTTCTTCACCTAGCCTCGGCCGTCGTCGACCGATGCCGCCGTGACCTGCCCGATTATCCCGCACGAAACGAAGAATCGGGCATCAGTTCTCATACCGCCCTCTGAGGATTAAAAGGCCTGCTCCAGCGCCACCCGGAAGTCCGCCGCACTCCGGAAACCTATCTCTGGGCGTTCACGCAGCGCCTGATCGATGACGTCGGCGAGGGGCGCCGGGATGCCGGGCTCGCGGCGGCGGATCGGGATGGCCGGCTCCTGCAGGACCACCTGCCAGGGGTCCTTCGCGGGCGGGAACTCGCGGGGTGTTTTTCCGGTTAGCGTCTGGTACAGGCAGGCGGCGAGAGCCCAGACGTCCACCGCGGGCGGCGCCTTGCGGAAGTTGATGACCTGCTGGCGTGGCATGAACATCGGCTTCCCCGCCGTGGCGCCGGTGCGAGTGAGGCCGCTGAGGCCGGCCTGGTCGAAGGCCTTGCCGATGCCGAAGTCCGCGATCTTCGCCGTCATGGTGCCGTCCAGGAGGATGTTGGACGGGGTGAGATCGCGGTGGATGACGCCCCGGTTATGGGCGTGCTCCAGTCCGCGCAGGGCCTGCAGGGCCAGGGGGACGGCCTCGTCGACGGGGAGGCGGCCGCCGCGTCCGGCCAGCAGGCGGTCGAGGCTGCCGCCGGTGCAGTACTCGGTGGTCAGATAGAAAGTGCCGTTGGCGAAGCCCGCGTCGTGCAACGCCACCACATGCGGATGCCGCAGCGCCCGTGTCAGCCCCACCTCGCGCAGGAAGCGGGCCCGGGCCGTGGCGTTCGCAGCGACCTTGGGCAGCATCACCTTGAGCGCCACCTCCGCTCCGGTGGACTCGTGTCGCGCCAGATAGACCGCGCCCATGCCGCCCCGGCCGAGCTCGCGCAGCACCGTGTAGCCGTGGATGGCCTTGAGGTCGACGTGCCCGCCCTTCGCCTGGTCCAGCAGCAGCTTCAGCACGGCGGCAGGCTCCGACTGGCAGACCGCGCACAGCACTTCGCCGTCGCGGCCGCCCACCTCGCGGCCGCATGTGGCGCAGGCGCCGAGGACGCGGGTGGACTGCTGACGCGTGACACCGACCCGCAGCACGGTCTCGCCGACGCGGATCTCGTCGCCGTCGGACAGATCGCGCTCGGGGTACGAATCGCCCGCGGCCTCGGCAGGAGTGAGGCCCTGGCGGCGCTGGCCGATCTTCTCGCCGTTGACATAGGTTCCGTTGAGGCTGCCGAAGTCGCGGATGCGGATATCGGGCGGGTTGATGTCGATGAGGCAGTGATGGCGGGAGACGGTGCGGTGGTGCTCGTCGTTCGGCAGCTGCGGGGAGCAGTCCGAGGAGCGACCGAGGACGCAGGTGGTGCGGTCGTCGTAGACGTACTCGGCCGGGTCCAGCCGCCCCTTGACGAGCGTGAGCTTGACGGTGGCGGGCGGCGGTGTCATCAGGAGTTCTCCGTTGTCAAGGACAGCGCCTCGCCCGCGGCGTCCGCCCGGACCATCGAGCCGTCGGGGATATCGCCGGTGAGGAGGGCGCGGGCCAGGGGCTGGACGAGCAGGCGGTCGACCGCCTGCTCGAGGAAGCGGGCGCCGGCGCGGCGGTCGGTGCCGTGGCGCAGGAGCAGCGCGCGGCCGGCGGGGGTGAGGGTCAGGGTGACGGCGCGGGCGGCAAGCCGGGCATGAACCCGGTCCAGGAGCTTGTCGAGGACGGGGTGCAGATCAGCCTCGGACAGTGGGGAGAAGACGACGATCCGGCCCATCCGGCCCAGGAGTTCGGGACGCAAGTACTGGCGCAGGGCGTCGAAGACCCGCTGGTGCGCAGGGTCGGTAGACCCGGGCCCGGCGGAGGACGAGCCCTCCCGCCCGGCGGGCACAGACCCGTCGCCCCGGGGTGCGACACCGGCCGGCGACGCCCCTGCGAATCCGAAGTCACCGGCCCGCCGCGAAACCGCCCCCGACCCCAGATTCGACGTAAGGATCACCACCGCCTCCGAGAATTGCACCCGCCGCCCCCGCGAATCCGTCAGCTGACCCTCGTCGCAGATCTGCAGCAGCACGTCGAGGACCTCCGGATGCGCCTTCTCGACCTCGTCGAAGAGCACCACACTCTGCGGATGATCTCGGAGCGGGCCGCTCAGCTGCCGCTCGCGGTCATGCCCTATGTAGCCCGGCGGAGCGCCTAGCAGGCGCGAGATCGCATGCCGCTCCTTGTACTCGGACAGGTCGATGCGCACCAGCCGCCGCTCGTCGGCGTAGAGGAACTCGGCCAGTGCCTTGGCCAGTTCCGTCTTCCCCGTGCCGGTCGGCCCCGCGAAGAGCAGCACCCCCACCGGCCGCCGCGGATCGCCCAGCCCCGACCGCCCGGTGCGCACCGCCTCGGCCACAGCCCGCACGGCCTCGTCCTGCCCGACCACGCAGCGACGCAGCTGCTCCTCCATGGCCAGCAGCCGCTCCGCCTCCCCCCGTGCCACCTGCTGCAACGGCAGCAGGGCCCGTTCGGCAACGACCGCCGCCACCTCGTCCCGGCCGATCCGCAGCGCCGGCTCCGGCGCGGCGTCCGGGCTCAGCGTTCGGATACGGGCCGCAGCGCACGCCTGGTCGAGGGCGTCGATGGCCTTGTCCGGCAGCCGCTGATCGGGCAGGTGCCGGATGGTCAGATCCACGGCCGCCGCCACCGCCCCCGGCTCGATGCGCACGCCGTGGTGCGCGATGAACGATTCCGCGACGCCGGTGAGAATCGCCACCGCCTCGTCCCGGTCCGGCTCGTCGACCCAGACGACCTCGAAACGCCGCTGCAGCGCCGGGTCGTCCTCGATATCGCGACGGTATTCGCCGGGCGTCGTGGCCCCGATGCACCGCAGCTCGCCCCGGGCCAGCGCGGGCTTGAGGATATTGGCGGCGTCGCTCACCCCGCGTCCGCCGACCCGCAGGACGGTGTGCAGTTCGTCGATGAAGAGGATCACTTCCGGCGCGGCCCGCGCCTCATCCAGCACCGCTTGCATCCGCTCTTCGAATTCCCCGCGGTATTTCGTGCCCGCCACCAGAGCCGACATCGACAGTTCAACGATCCGCGCCCCGGCCAGCTCGGCGGGCGCGCCGGGCGAGGCCAGCCGCTGGGCGAGGCCTTCGACGATGCCGGTCTTGCCGGTGCCGGCATGGCCGACGAGGACGGCGTTGGCCTTGCGCTGGCGGACAAGGATACGGGCGAGGGTGCGCAGTTCGGCGCCTCGGCCGATGAGCGCCGACAGTTTGCCCGCACGGGCCAGGGCACTCAAGTCCCGTCCGTATAGGTCGAGATGCGGAGTGTCGGGTGCCGCGGGGAAGAACACCGCGGGCGCGTCGCTGATCCCGTACGACTTCAGCACGTTGCGTCCCATGGGCGTGAGCTCGTCGAGTACGGACCGCAGCAGATGTACGGCGTCGGCCTTCTCCGGGCCGGCCAGCTCCGTGGCGCGGCGGAAGGCCCGGCGCGCGGCACGACTCAGCTGGCGTTCGCCCCCAACTGCGCCGCCCTCGACGGCGAGGGCCTCGCGCAGACTCCGGCGCAGACGGCGCGGGCTGATCCCGGCCCGGGCGAAGCACTCCGTGACGCGCTGGGCGTCGGCTTCTATCGGCCGTCGCAGAGCTGGCTCCTGCTGACGGCGCGCGAGGATCTCCGGCAAGTCAGGACGGCACAACGTGCCTATCCTCACCAGCAGATGATCGGGCTCCACTTCGGCCGCCCGGCCGGAACGCGCCTCGACAAGGGCCCGGGCCAGCACGAACAGCGCGCTGTCGGCGTAGCTGGCGTCCCCGCTCACGGCGCACCGCCATCGCTTGCGACCATCAGTTCCCAGTCCAGGTCCCGCATCAGCACGCTGCCGTCCGCGCCGCCCGACAGCAGGTAGCGGTCGTCCGGCGTCAGCGTCAGCACGTAGATGTCCTCCTTATGCCCTTCCCACGTCCGGACGTGCCGTCCAGCGGCGGTCTCCCAGACATGCACGCCCCCTTCGGTATCCCCGCAAACGCGAACAGCCCATCCGAGTTCAGCCGCGCCGTCCACACCGCGTCCTCGTCGTCCCGCTCCTTACCGAGCCCCCGGACGAACTCCCCGGTCACGCGTCCGTCACCCCGGCATCAGGCTTACATGAACGGGTCGAGATCGTCGTAGTCGAAGGCGTGATCGGTGTGCGGCCGGTAGTCGTTTCCACGTACGTGGCGGAGGAAGTCCTGGGGAATTTCCAGTTGGTGATTCTCGAAGTAGTGGATCGAGTCGGTTCGCCAGACCCACACTCCGTCCGTATGCAAGGACGGCCCGCCAGGGATGTACTCCTTCTGGTCGAGCAGGTCGAGGATGCCCGACATGTAGTCCATCGCCGCGAACTTTTCGGTCTTCATGTATGCGATGACCTGGGCCCGGTCCTTGAGCACGTGCCCCGTACGGGCTTCATGGATGGAGGGGAGGTGCTGCAGCCACCCTTCGTACATCTGCCGGTACAGCCCGACCGGCTTCAGCTTCGTGTTCGCCCGCTCCGGTTCAGGGTTCGCGGTGACGGTGCGCAGGGCCTCGCGTGCATCCCTTCGGGAGGGTGCCGCGGGGGCGGTCGCCAGGCGGTGGAGCTGGGCACGTACGCCGTCGGGCCGCAACCAGCCGTAGCCAGCGTCGCGCAGACGGCCGAGCAGGGTGTCCACATCGCGGTCGGTCAACGGTGTCGGGTGCCAGGCGAGGAAGGTCTCCACGTGCGACAACGCGGCGTCGTCCCAGTCAGCCGGTTCGCGTGCGGCCAGTTCCCAGTCGAGTTCCCAGAGCTGAACGGTGCCGTCCTGATCGCCGGAGAGGGCGAAACGGCCGTCGGGCGTCAAGGCGACGCTGGACACACTTGTCCGGTGACCTTCGAGGACGCGAATGCAGCGTCCACTCTCCACATCCCAGACGCGGACGAGGGAATCGCTGTGGCCGGACACCGCGAAACGGCCGTCCACGCTGAGCTGGACGGCGTTCGCCCGGCCCCCCTGCTCGTCGAATACCCGCACGCATCGTCCGCTCGCCGTGTCCCACAGCCGGATGGTCCGCTCGCTGGAGAGTACGGTTCGTTGATCAGCACTCAGGCACACTGATGTCAGCTGCTCGGCGTGCCCCCGCAAGGTCAGCAGGCCCTGTCCGCTGTCCAGGTCCCACAACTGTACGGAATTGGCGGCGTATCCGTGGTGGGCGACGAGGCGCTCGCCATCCGTGGCTCCGGCCGTGTCCGCCTGTCCGCGCTCGGCCACCAGCGTCATCGGCAGTCGGCCGCTCTCGAGGTCCCAGAAACGGATCATGTTCCCCGATGCGCCGACCAGGGCCGAGCGGCCGTCGGGGCTGAACCGCATCCACAAAACCCCGTGGCGGTGCCCGTCCAGGACACGCAGGCACTCGCCGTCATCGGCGCGCCACAGCCGTACGGTGCCGTCCTGGCATCCGGACAGCACATACCGCCCGTCGGCGCTCAGCCGGACCGACTGGACATTGTGGTGGGAGCGACCGCCGAGGACGCGGATGCACGCTCCGCTTTCGAGGTCCCACAGTCTTGCCGTCCCGTCGCTGCCGGCGGTCACGGCGATCCGGCCGTCCCCGGACACGTCGACCGAGTTGAGGTGGCGGTCATGGGCACGAAGCGTCCTGACCCGCCAAGCGGACCGCAGGGCTACGCGGACCGTTGAGCGACCCAGGGCCCGCCATGCGGACAGGAGTTCGGGATCTCTTTCGAATCCGGGGGTGTTCCTTGCCTGCGTGAGCAGATCGAGTGCGTGCACGTACCGGCTGGACGCGCGTGCCTGCTCCGCCTCCGATGCCAGATCCGCCACCTGGGCCCTCAGCCGGCTCACCTCGCCGTGCGCCCGCGGCCGGCTCGGCAGCAGCACGCTGGAGTGCCTTCCCGGCAGTTCCCAGGTGCGGTGGCTATCCCCTTCCACGGAGACCGCGTGCCGTCCGTCCGGGCTCAGCGTGACCGCGAGCGGCTCGCTCTCCAGACCCTCGAAGGTCCGCAGGCAGCGGCCGGTTTCCAGCTCCCAGAAGCGGATGCTCTTGTCCCGTCCGCCGCTGACCGCATGCCGGCCGTCGGTACTCAGCGACACCGCCGACGCTGTCGTGGAGTGTCCGCTGAGCGTGCGCACGCACGTGCCGCTGTCGATGTCCCAGACCTGGATCTTCCCGTCGGAACCGCTCGTGATGGCTGACGCGCCGTCCGGGCTGATGCCCATCGGCTCGGAGAATCCGGAGCCGCGCAGAACATGCCGGAGCCGTCCGGCGGACAGGTCCCACAGCCGCACCGTGGCACCCTCGGTTCCGCCCAGGCCCCCGGACGCCAGTGCCCAGCGCGCGTCATCGCTCACCACGAGCGTTCGCCCGTGCTCCTCCGGGCCTTCGAGAGCGGTTCGGCCTTGGCCGGAGTGGAATTCCCAGGAAAAGATCTTCCCGTAGGACGTTGCGCACAGTGCCAGACTGGCGTCGCCACTCAAGCGCACCTGGCGGATCGCGCCCAGGGTGGGCCGCCCCTCCAGGAAAGGGATGGTTGCGCGGCCCAGGCAGCGACCCTCGGCCAGGTCCCAGAACCCCACGACCTCGTCAGCGCCTCCGGAGAGGGCGAAACGCCCGTCCGCGCTCACGTCGACGTAGCGGATCTCGCGTTCGTGCCCTTCGATGGCCACCAGACACTTCCCGCTCCGGATGTCCCACAGCCGCAGCATGCCGTCACGGCCCCCGACGAACGCGAACCGCAGGTCGGGAGTGAGCCGTAGCGCGGTCCGATAGGCGGGCGGCTGAGCGACCCACGGCAGGTCGCGCCGGTCGACGCAGCCGGCCCCGGTGAGGTCTCCTGAACGCAGGGTGCGTACTGCATCCTGGACCTCGGGCTCTGCCGGCTGCTCGCGTACGAGCCGGTCGGCCAGCGCGCGCGCCTCGTCGAGGTCGGCGCGTTCCAGCTGCACCTGGACGAGGGCGTGTCGTGCCTGCCACGTGTCGCCGGTGTCGGCGCGGACCGCTTCGATGTCGGCCAGGAGTCCCACATCGCTGATCTCGCCGCGCCGCCACCGCCACATGCCGGCGTTGTAGGTGGCCCGCACGTGCCGCGGATCCGCCTTCAGCGCTGCCGTGAACGCCTCCTCCGCCTGGGCGGGTCTGCCCAGGTCGACCAGCGACAGCGCGCGGTTGTTCCATTCGTCCGCCCGCAGATCGGCCGCCGCCGGCTGGACGCGGGGGTACGAGCGTCCCGCAACGTCCCGATACATGCCCGCCAAGGAGCCGGCGACTTCGGCCATCGTCCGGGGTCGTCGGGCCGGGTCCGCCTCCAAGCACCGCTCGAGCAAGTCGGCCACAGCATCCGGGGCATGCGGCAGTCCGTCTTCTTCCGGCCCGCCGGCGCGATAGGCGGTGAGCACCTCACCGGCGACGGAGCCGATCATCCAGTTGACTCCGCCGGTGAACATCTCTAAGACCGACACCGCGAAGCTGTAGATGTCGCTGCGCCGTCCCAGAGCTTTCCCGGCCAGTTGCTCGGGCGAGGCATAAGCACGAGTCATCCCGCCGGTGGGCACCATCACGGTCCTGTCCGACGGCCTGTCGCCTTCGAGCCGTGTCCCCGCGGTCGCACGCGCCCGCGCCAGCCCGAAGTCGGTGACCTTGGCTGCGAGGTCCTGCGGGCCGTGACCATCGAGCAGGACGTTGTCCGGCTTCACATCCTGGTGGACCAGTCCCCGGTCATGGGCATGCGCCAGCCCCCAGGCGACCTGGATCGCCACGTCCATGATCCGGGCCAGCGCCTCCTGGCGCCCCCCTTGATAGAGCCGCCGGTCGTCGATCCACTCGCGCAGGCTCCCGCCGGGGACGTACTCGGCGAACACCCGGGGAATGCCGCCCATCGTGCGCACGTAGTAGCAACTGCAGACGTTCGGATGCAGCCCCAGGGACACCCACGTCTCCGCCTCATCGACGAACCGCTCGCGGTCGACCGCGCTCGTGAACAGCTCCGGGCGCGGGCACTTCACCGCCAGGTCGATCCCCCACGCGAGATGCCGGACCCGGTAGACCAACCCCATCCCGCCGCGCTCGTGCACCAGGGAGACCTTGTACCGTCCATCGATGACGTCGCCGACGCGCCACACCGCCGGCATCTCGAATGCCTCGTCCAAAGCCACCCCCGACACCACCCATGATCATCGACGATCGCCCACTATAGAGCAGGCCCATGAACTCCCCCGTGGCGGACGATGGCTCCCATCCAACCTGACGGGGCTGCTCCTTGAGGGCCGGATAGATGACATCGGCCCTGGACGCGCGGGCGACCACGGGACGGTGCGCCCCGTGCGACATGTCATGTGGCCGAGTCGGCTCCGAATGCCTTCGGGGCGCAGCCAGCCGTATCCGGCGTGCTGGAGGAGCTGGAGCAGCTCGTCCCAGGTAGGGGGCCGCGCCCTGGTCCCAGTCGGCCGGCTCGCGGGTACCGAGTTCCCAGTCCAGCTCCCATCGCCGGATGGTCCCCTCACCGGTGCCGGTGAGTACGAAGCGGCCGTCGCGGGACAGGGCGAGGGATTGCCCCCGGACCCGGAACCGTATGCCGTCGACCAGCTGCCGCTGGGGCCAGACGGGCGGCCGTCCCGCCTTCGTCCCCCTCGGCAACAACGGCTCCAGCACCGACCACTGTTCATCCGTGAGATCTCCCCGCGCCATGAACCACAATCATCCATCGCTCAAGATCCACTTTCGATACGCGGCCTAGTTGCGCGCTCCACCGGTGGCCGCCCGTAATCCCTTTGACGTGTTGTCAGGCGCGCTGTCAGCAAAATAATTTCGCACTCGCGATGAGAACAACACGCGCTTCGTGCGTATCCAAGGGCGGACGCGTCCCCCCGGGTGCAACACCAGCAACCGGCTCCGTACCCCCTACAGGAGGCGACGAGTTGAGTCACAGGCGAATAACCAAGCGGAAGGCCGTTCTGGCGGGAGCCGCAGCGGTCGGCATTGCCGCGGCCGCCATCCTGCTCCCCCAGGCGTACGCCGGGCAGGACGGCGCCCGGTCCGGCGCGATGGCGCCCCGGACCATGAGCGCGGCTTCCGCCTCGGAGCTCCTCCAGCAGCTCGTAAGGCAGCTCGGCGACTCCTACGGCGGTGCGTACTACGACGCCGGCAAGCAGCAGCTCGTCGTGAACGTCGTGGGCGACGACAACGACATCAACGTGCAGGTCAAGAAGGCCGGCGCGGTGCCGAGAAGCGTCCAGAACAGCGCCGTGAAGCTGACCGCGGCCAAGGACACGCTGTCCCGGAAGGCCACCGTCCCGGGTACCTCCTGGGCACTGGACCCGAGGACCAACCAGGTCCTCGTCACGGCCGACCGCACAGTGGCCGGTGAGCGCTGGGACAAGCTCGAATCGGCGGTGGCGGATCTCGGGCCCGGCGTGGCCCGGATCAAGAGGTCCACAGGCGAGTTCAGGACCTTCGCCGAAGGCGGCGACGCCATCTTCGGCGGTGGCGCACGCTGCTCACTCGGCTTCAACGTGACCACCCAGGACGGCAGTCCGGGCTTCCTGACCGCGGGCCACTGCGGCGTCGCGGCCGAGCAGTGGTCGGAGGAGGCCGGCGGCCAGCCGATCGGCACGGTCCAGGAAGCGGTGTTCCCCGGCGAGGGCGACTTCGCACTCGTGACGTACGACGACCCCGGGACCGAAGCCCCGAGCGCGGTGGACACCGGCGACGGACAGACGGTCGCGATCACCCAGGCGGCCGACGCGGCGGTGGGCCAGGACGTCATCCGGATGGGCAGCACGACCGGCCTGAACGACGGCCAGGTCACTGGCCTCGACGCCACGGTGAATTACCCCGAAGGCACGGTGTCCGGTCTGATCCAGACCAACGTGTGTGCCGAACCGGGCGACAGCGGTGGAGCACTCTTCACTGCGGACGGCACTGCGGTCGGCCTCACGTCGGGCGGCAGCGGTGACTGCACTGGGGGCGGCGAGACGTTCTTCCAGCCGGTCACCACCGCTCTCGAAGCCGTCGGTGCCCAGATCGGCGACGGCAACGGTGCCGGCGACGGCGCGGACAACGGCGGCGCCGGTGACGACAGCGGCGCGGGCGGAGCGGAGGACGGCGGCGCGGGTGCCGACGGCGGCGCGGACGACAATGGCGGCGGCGACGCCGGTGCTGACGGCCGCGATGAGGTCGGCGGCAACGACACAGGTGGTGACGCGACCGGCGACGGCGACAGCGCCCAGGTGAACTGAGGCAGCGCCCCGGCGGGCGACCGGGCGGTGGACGAGCCCCGAGCACCGGCGGATGCTCTCGGGGCTCGTCGGTGTCACGGTCACGCGCACAGCCCCACCCCGTCAGCCGACGGCGCCCGGGGCTTCGCCCTCCTCCGCCTCCGGGAGGTCGTCGTCCACCACATGCACGGCGGCTTCCTCCGCACTCGCGGCGCCCGAGTCGATGCCCTGATCGTCCGCCACGAGCCTCGGTGGTATCGGGACGGGCGCCCTCGTAGGGCGCCGTCAGGCGGCCCGCGCACACACCGCCGGTCTCCGCGTCCCTGGCCTCGCCCTCGCCTCCGGGCACCAGCCGCGCGAGGGAGGCACCGCGGACAATCGCGGCGCCGGGCCAGTGCTCGGGCGGCGGGTTCAGGACCCCGTTGTTGCCGTCGGGGTCGACCGACAGGCGGCAGAAACCGGGCAGGGCGCCGGCCGGGTAGAGGGTGAGGGCGTCGAAGGGTTCCTGGCCGCCGACGGTGACGTGAGTGTGTACCACGGTCGGCTCGCGGGTGAGGGCGGGGGCGAGCTGGTCGACGGGCAGCGGGGTGCCGTCCTCCCAGGGGTTGGTGGACGCCGGTGCCAGGGACGGTGCGCCGGTTCGCGTTCCAGGCGCCGTCGCCCTGCATGGGAACGAAGCCGCAGACGATGAGTGGCTCGTCGCTGTGCTGGACCCCGTCGCGCTTGGTGAAGTCGATGGCCCAGTGGTACCCCTGCAGACTGAGCGGCGCGACGAGATTCGGCGAGGCGGGCAACGCCGAGGACCGATCCCGTGTGCAGGCCGCGTCCGCGGATCGCGCGGGCTACCAGGGTGTCCCGGAGCGCGGGGGAGTCGATGCGCTGGCTGCTGTGCAGGAGTAGCCAGCCGCGCCATGACCAGTGGCGGGGGCGGTTCTCGACTGTCTTGTCGCCGGTGAGGTTGCAGGTCGTCCACGGCTGTCGGACGGTGATGCCGCGGATCCAGTCGGGGGCGGCCGGGTTGTGGTCGCTCATGCGGTCCGCTCCATGGTGTGGGTGCCGGGGCGGCCGGCGCGGCGGCCGTTGACGGATGCCACGGTGAGGTCGGCCGGGGTGGCGAGGACTGCGTGGCCGGTGTGCTTGCCTCGGTACAGGGACCGCTTCCGCTTTGCCGGGGTCGGAGCGGCTCAGCTGCTTTGCCGGGGTCGGGGTTGGAGTGGCTTAGTTGTTCTGCCAGGGGTGGAGCTTTTCGGGGTTGCGTACCGCCCAGATGTGCCTGATCCGGTCGCCTGTGATCTCGAACGCGAACACGGTCACGATGCTGCCGTCCTGCCGGGCCATCAAGCCGGGCAGGCCGTTGACCGAGCATTCCAGGAATGTTGTGCGGTCGCCCGTTACACGCGCGATCTCGGCGTAGGCACGTGCGATCTGCTCACCGCCCACGATCGGGTGGAGATGGGTGACGGCCAGCCCGCCGCCGTCGGCGGTCGCGGTGGCGTCGGGATCGAGCAGGCCGATCAGGGCGTCGATGTCCTTGGCCTCCCACGCCGTTTTGAACTGCCTGACGATGCCGGCCCGCCCGGCACCCGGGCCGTTCGGGTTCTGTGGGCTCTGTGGGCTTTGCGCGGTACGGATGCGGCGGCGGGCGGACGAGGCCAGCTGGCGGCACGCCGCCGGAGTGCGGCCGACGATCTCGGCGACCTCGCCGAAGGGGTAGCGGAAGACGTCGTGCAGGACGAACGCGACGCGCTCGGCGGGGGTCATCGAATCCAGGACGACCAGGAACGCCATCGTCACCGACTCGTCGAGGGTGACCCGGTCGGCCGGGTCGATCGAGCTGGCCCCCGGGCGCCCGGTGACCGACCCGGTGGGCCCGGGCAGCGGTTCCGGGATCCACTCGCCCACGTAGTTCTCCCGCCTGGCCCGTGCCGAGCCGAGCAGGTTCAGACAGATCCGGCCGGTGACCGTCATCATCCAGGCGCCGGGCGACTCGATGGCCCGCTGCTCGGGTACGGACATGGCGTACCAGCGGGCGTAGGTCTCCTGCACGACGTCCTCGGCGTCGGCAAGGGACCCCCGGAGCCGGTAGGCGAGGTTGATCAGCCGGCGCCGCTCGCTCATGATCGCGCTGAGGTTCGGATCGCTCCGGTCGTCGCCCAACCCGGCTCTGGTGGTCATGCTCGGCCCTCTTCCTCGCTCGGTTCTGTGCCTCTACCCGGTACGACAGGACAGCCCTGCGCAATGTGAGGCCGACGCGCCGCCTCACATTCCCGACGGCTGTCGTGTCGTACCGGTGAGGACGACAACGAGAGGGAGAGGGAGAGGCCGATGAACGCCTTCCAGACCATCGCGGACCGTGTCGAGATCGAGGCACTGCGCGGCGAGTTCACCGACGCGGCGATGATGCGCGACCGGACCCGCCTGGCGTCGCTGTTCACACCGGACGGTGCCCTGCGCATGCCCAACATCCCCATCGAGCTGGTCGGCCGCGAGGAGATCCGCACCGGGGGCGAGCGGCTGCAGGACCAGTGGGACTTCTTCGTGCAGACCACACACCCCGGCACGGTCCTGCTCGACGGCGACACCGCGACCGGCCGCGCCTACATCCAGGAACTCGCGCGCACCCTCGACGGACGCCAGGGCCTGAACTACGCCGTCTACCACGACCGCTACCAACGCACCCTCGAGGGCTGGAAGTTCACCGAGCGCGTGTACGAAGTCAGGTACCTCGACACCTCCCCGCTGGCAGGCACGGCGCCCCACACCACCCAGGACCCCACGACCACCCCGGCAGACACCACGACACCCCCGGCAGACACGACAGCCACCCCGACCACCCCGGCTCCGACCACCCCGGCTCCGACCACCCTGGCCCCGGCCACCCTGGCCCCGGCCGCATCCTTCACCGCCCCGGCACCTGCCGAACAACTCAACCGGGCAGCCGCCGCGCTGCGCACAGGCGGCTTCACCGTCGAGATCCTCGACGACGCCGCATCCGCGCGCATCCGCATCAAGGCCCTGGTCCCCGAGGGCGCCAGCGTGCTCACCGGAGCCAGCGAAACCCTCCGGCTGTCGGGCATCGACGAAGACATCAACGCCGGCGGCCACTACGACGCCATCAGGCCACGCATCCTCACCATCGACCGGGCCACCGGCGCCGACGAGATCCGAAAGCTGGCCGCCGTCCCCGACTTCGTCATCAACAGCGTCGCCGCGGTCACCGAGACCGGCTCACTCGTCCTCGCCTCGGGCAGCGGCAGCCAACTCCCCGCCAACGCGGGCGGCGCCGCCCACGCGGTCTGGATCATCGGCGCGCAGAAAGTGGTACCCGACCTCAGTACCGCGCTGCGCCGCGTCCAAGAGCACGCACTGCCGCTGGAGAACGCCCGCGCCCAGGCGGCGTACGGGATGCCCAGCGCCGTCAACCGCCTGCTCATCCTCAACGCGGAACCCCGCCCGGGACGCGGCACCGTGCTGCTCCTGCGAGAAGCCATCGGCTACTGACACCGGCTACAGCCCCCGCTCCGGGGCCGGTTCGGCTCAACGGGCCAAGAGGCCAGTCATGGACGCCGGCGATCCGGCCGGTGGCTTCGCAGGGGACTGGTGCGCTGGTCGTACCGCCCCGTCCTGCCCCGTACCGCCCCGCCCCGCCCGGCCCCGCCGCGCCCCGCGCCTGGCCTGTGCCGCTGGGACTGGACGCTTTGACCAGGCATGTTCGTGCCTTCGCCCAGATGCTCACTCAGCTCCAGGGTGGTCGACTCCGCGAATGGATGGCGGCGGTCCGAACCGACGACTTGCCCAGCATGCACACCTTCGTCAACGGCCTTGAACGTGATCTCGACGCCGTCATCGCGGGTCTCACCCTGCCCTGGAACTCGGGGATCGTCGAAGGCCATGTCAACCGGATCAAAATGATCAAGCGTCAGATGTACGGCCGAGCCGGCTTCTCACTCCTCCGGAAACGGGTCCTCCTGGCGTGAAGGGGGTCCAGCCAAGGTGAGACCAAAAGCCACAACGGCTCGGCCGTGCCTCTTGCTCCCGTTCAGGCCCAGTTCGGCAGATCGGTACCCCACCGGGTCGGGGCACGGTTCCAGTTCGCGGGTGCGCCGTCGTAGTGGACCGGGGCCAGGGCATGACGCAGCAGACCGTAGGGCGATTCGGTCTCGGTGAGCCAGGATCTGGGGTCGTAGAGGTCGGCTTCGCCCTGCCCGGAGGTGGGGTGGATATCGTGCAGCAGCCAGGAGGCCGTTCCTGCCAGGGAAAGGCGAAGATGCCGTCCGCCGCCAGTGGTCTGACGGTCGCTCAGTGCACGTAGGACGGCGGCGGCGAGCAGGTACCCGGTTCCGTGGTCCAGCGCCTGTGCGGGCAGCACACCGGGGCGGCCGTCGGCCGTGGCCTCGATTGCGGCGATACCGGTACCGGCTTGGACCAGGCTGTCGAAGCCGCGACGCTCGGCCCAGGTGCCGGACCACCCCCAGGCACACAGTTGGGCCACGATGAGACCCGGGTACCGGTCCATGAGCACGTCTGGGGTCAGTCCGTGCCGGTCCAGGGAGCCGGGGCGGTAGCCGGTCACCACGACGTCCGCCTGGCTGAGAAGGTCCTCGAAGGCGTGCCGGTCACCGGGGCTGCTGAGGTCCAGCAACGTGGAGCGTTTACCCATGCCGGTGTCGGTGTGAGTATCTGGGTCCTCGGGGAGTTGGGGGGCGTCCACGCGCAGCACGTCGGCGCCCAGCAGCGCCAGTGTGCGTGTGGCGACGGGGCCGGCGAGGACGCGGGTCAGGTCCAGGACCCGCACGTCCTGGGCCGGTACGGATGCGGGCGCCAGCAGTCGAGGGCTGCTCTGACCCACGTGCCGCGTCTCGACCAGGGCGGGTCCGGCCGCAGCGGGCGCGGAAGCCACGGCCACGGCAAGGCCGCCCGCCGCGTAGACGCTCTCCTGGACCTCCCCGGCCGGTCGCGATGCCAGCTCCTTCGAGAGCACACCCACCAGCACCTGGTCCCCTCCTGTGTCTGCGATATCCAGGGCGCTGAGCAGCCGGGCACGATGGTGCGGGTAGTTGGCGTGGGTGCGAACCCAGCCGTCGGCCGCCTGCCAGAACCCGGACAGCGGGGCGAAAGACGTCGGGGCCCGGCCGGCGATTCGCAGGTGGCGTTCGCTGACGAACGCGGTGGCCACCGCCGCCTCGTTCACCCGCACTGCGGGCACCGGCACGCGGTTGCGCAGCGCCAGCAGTTCCGCCGCTGCCAGCGAGGCCACTCCGACGCTGGCCCGCGCCAGTTCCCTCACCGGCAGACGCGACGGCAGGACAGCACCCGCCCCCTCGAAGGACACGCTCTGAACCAGTCGGCTCCGGCCCCCCAGGGCCGCCCAGGCGTGTGCGGTGGCCGCATCCTCCGTATACGTCATCCGCTCATTGTGCGACACCACCAGGATGACGCTGCTGGCCGGCATCTTGGCTGCCCCCTGAAGGATCACGCAACGTAATCGACCACAGAAATTGATCCAGAACCCGTTCTCGTGTGCAGAGCCAGGACACCCTTACTCGTGCTGTTCATAGATGCAGTCTTCTCGTGCCGGGGCGACGGTGGGCGAACTTGTGAAGCCCTTGCTTGGGGATGGGCTGGTGGTGCAAGATCCGTCAGCCGCCAGGTCACGGGGATCAGGGGCTTGACTTCTTGACCTGCGGGGTTTTTGTGGCTGGTGCGGACAGACCGATGAATCTGCTGGGCAGCGGCAGGGGGAAGAGACTCGCGTGGGCCGGTGCGGTCGCGGTTGTACTGATCACGCTAGGAACGATCGGCCACAGCCACAGGAGTGTTGGTGTGTCGACGGCCGGGCCGGAGATCGTTTTTCATGACGCAGCGGTCACGAAACAGGATCGCAGGCTGGTGGAGACGTACTGGACCGGCACGGGCATCGCGGACGTGGCCCACGAAGACGCCATTGGCGACCACGTGCAGCCCGAATGGACGGAGGGCGGTGTCACCGCCCGTACTGTCGGCCGCCTGTATGCCCAGAACGCAGGAGGCGACTTGGGCGCCTGCACGGCGACTGTGGTCGGCACCCGCACACGGTGATAACCGCCGCGCACTGCGTCAGAACATCGGAGGCCGGAGAGCCCGCCCGGTCGGCGACGTGGGACCAGCAGCTCTACTTCGTGCCTGGCTACCACGACGGCAAGAGCCCCTACGGCGGCTTCACTGTGCGCCGGGTGCGGATGGCCGAGGAGTGGCAGGACGAGGGCCTGGACGTCGCCGTGCTGGAGATGAACCCAGGCGACGACGGACGGACCATTTCCGAAGTGACCGGCGTCCAGCGGATCTCGTTCACGGCTGAATCGGGTACGCGCACCCACTTCTTCGGCTACCCGTACACGAACCGGCTCCTGCACTGCGAAGGCGACAGTGGGCGTGACTACCGCGGTAGTGCCCTGCTGCGGATCCCCTGCGTCATGGGCGTCGGGTCGAGCGGGGGCCCCTACATCGTCGACCTCGACGCGGCCGAGGCCGGCAGTGTCGTCGCGGTGAACATCAGTGGCGACGAGACCGTCAGTTACGGAACATCCCTAGGCTCGTTCGCCCGACGCCTCTACGCGCAATCTGAGAACTGCTCGCGAGATTGTTGAGCGATGCCGCCGGGAGCGTGCAGTTCCTACACCGCAGAAGACGGGAAATTGCGCAGGGGCAGGCAGGTTCTGTGGTGCGCGACGCTTAGCCGGCCCAGACGATAGGGAAGCCCCCGGCCGCTGGCCCTGGGGGTTCTTCATGGAGCGGGTGACGAGAATCGAACTCGCGCTCTGAGTTTGGGAATCACGGGGACTTGGGTACCTGAAGCCTGCTTGACCTGTGACAACGGTCCTGTCTGTGGCTAATGGCGGCTTGCCGTTGTGACCGTGGTTGACCGATGTTCCCTGCCCTATCTGGTGCGCATGTGGTGCGGCAGCCACTGTCGCGAAAGTCGCAGTGGTCGGCGTAAGGGACGGCCAGGCTCAGTAGGTCAGGACAGGGCCAGCGAGGCGGACCGGACGCGGCGCCCTGCCGGACCCGGGCAGGGACGGCGGAGACACGCTGCCGGAGCTGGCCTCTAGCTCACCTGCAGGCGCCGTGCGAGGCTGACGGTGGGGGATGACGACATGAAGCACATACCTTTCTTTCGCTGGGTTCTGACGGCCGGTTTCATGCTCTTCGCGTGCTCGGCGGGGCTGTACGCGATCGAGTCGGGGCCGGAGCTGCCCGCGACGCGCCAGATCGACATGGCGGTGGTCGATGAGAAGGCTGACGGCACCTGCCGGGTCCGGTGGAGCGACCCGTACGAGAAGAAGACGCGGGAGGGGCCGTACCACTGCGACGCCGGCCGGAGCGACAGCCTCAAGGCGCCGAACTACCCGGACAGCCGGGGCTACGGCTGGGCGTCCGGGTTCATGTTCACGAAAGGGCCGAACCGGGGGGACCTGTACGATTTCGAAGCCTTCTCGGAGGAGGACTTCACCACCTCGGACACCCTCCTGCTACTGGGGGTACTGCTCATCCTGATCGGGCTGGTCGGCGGCAACCTCCGCGCCCTCCCCCGGGTCCTTGGCGTGGAGGCGCGGCTCGTGCGTCGCGCGACCCGGCTGGCCCAGGCTGCCAGGTGGGCAGCCGAGGACTACGCGCGGGCGGTGGACGCGGTGCGGGACGCCGGGCGCCACGGGTCGCTCGACGCGGCACCTGACCCCGAACTGGTCCGCTCCCTTTGGGTTCTGCGGGAGGCCGGGCCGCAGCCACACAGGGCGGCGGCGGACGCCCGGGACCTCGCGAACCGGCTGCGCCCGCTGCTTAGGGAGGCGGCCCCCGCCGCCGGGCTGCGGAACAGGCTCCAGGCCGGACCGGCCGCCCGGGCCGACGCCGAGGCGGCGGTCATCGAGCTGCGCCGGCTGCTGGCCGACGCCGAACGGCACGGCCTGTGGGAGCGGTTCGCGCAGGCATCGGTCGACCTGCTCCGGGGGCAGGACACCGACCGGGCCGCCCTCGCGGCCGGGACGGACTTCGAGCGGGACCCGGACGCCTACCGACGGCTCCTGGAGGGCCTCGCGCCTCTCGAGGCGGCGGCCCGGACAGAGCCTCTCCGACGCCGCCGTCGGCGTTACTGACCGTCTACCCGGAACTGGCCCCGTACGGACGGCACTCGTATCAAATCCAGCCCCGACCACCGACGCAGCCGCCTCCCGGCTCGCAACCCTCAGTCGCTGCTGCACGAAATCTGAGCCAGAACCCGTTCTCGTGGACAAAGCCACCGAGCCGCGCGAACAGAGTCCGGCAGGCCGTTCCGGGGAGAGGCGGCGCTTCCCGGTGTCAGTCCTTGAGGCCGGCGGGGTCGGTGGTGTCGGTGAAGGAGTCTCCCTCACCCGGTTCCGTCTCCAGGACCTGGCGGTTGAGCCTCAGCATCACGATGAAGAACAGGCCGCCCAGGAACAGGAGGCCCACGACGATCACGACGGAGACGAACGCCTCTTCGGGGGCCACCAGCACGAACAACGCGATGAGTGTCCATACCAGGGCGCAGACCGCGACCGGCAGCTCGAACCGTCCGAGATCGAAAGCACCCTTCTTACGGCTCAGGCGCCCGCGTACCGCCAGGTAGAGCACGATCGTGGAACCGTAGGTCACCGCGGGCAGGATCGTCGATGCAGTGACCAGCTCCAGCAGCGCGGACCCCGGCAGCGCGATCATCAGGACGAGACCGAGGACGAAGACCAGCACCGTTGCCGGGATCGGCGTCCTCGTACGGGGGTTCACCCGCCGCATCAGGCGGTGGGCAGGAAAACGCCCGTCGCGCGCCATGGCGAAGACGAGGCGCGAGCACGCGACCATCACCACGATCCCGGCGCCGAAGAACGCGACGGTGATGGCGGTCAGCAGGATCTTCTCCGTCACCGGACCGAGGTGGTCACGCATGATCGCAGCGACCGGCGACCCGTCGGCGCTGACACGGGGGATGTCGTCGATAGCGACCGTCAGCGTGATCAGGAACAGCATTCCAAGGACACCGGCCGCCACCACCGATCCCACGATCGCGCGGGGAACCGTGCGGAACGGATCCTTGGCCTCCTCGGCCAGATTCGCCGCCGAGTCGAAACCGACGAGTGTCGCGAGCCCCATGATCATCGCAAGCATCAACCCGCCGCCGACCGCGAAGTAGTCGGGAGCGTCCTCGACGACACCGCGCGAGGTGAGGTTGCCCACCGAGCCGTCGCCCGTGACCGCCACAGCGATGACAAGTGCGACCGCCACCACCACGACCAGCGCCAGCTCGAGCCCCACCGCGACACTGTTGATCAGGCTGACGATACGTGTGGAGGCCACGGCCAGCACGGTCTGGACCAGCAGCACCACGAGTGTGATCAGACGCGCGGTGCCCTCGTCCGGCTCAACCCCGGCGAGCGGCATGAACGCCTGGCTCGCCAGCGCATTGTCCACCGCCACCACACCGATCGCCAGGTAACAGAAGGTCAGCCAGCCGAACCACCAGCCGATCTTCGGACTGGCCAGCCGCGAGGCCCATTGATACGAGGAACCGCTGAGCGGGATACGGGCCGCGAACTGCGCGACCACCAGCGCCACCAGCGTCTGACCCACCGCAGCGACGATCCACAACCAGATCCCGACCGGCCCGGCAGTCAGCAGCACCTCGTCGAATGTCGCGAAGATACCCACCGCCACCGAGATGAACGCGAACGAGATCGCGAACACCTGGAAGGAGCCGAGCGTCCGCTTCAACTCCTGCCGGTAGCCACCCGCCTCCACGGCCCCCGCATCGCCCTGGGTACCGGACGAGGACTCCACCACCGCGGTCACCTCACCTTCCATGGCCCTTCAGTGCCGCGGCCACGGCAGGCAAAGACCGATCAGTGCACCAATTCCACCATCTTCCACACCTTTGCCCCCGCCCGGCTCACACCATTACCCGTACGAATGCCAACCCGCCCCCACCACGCCGCCGTCGCGGACACCGTCGACCGGCACCGGCCCGGTCAGCCGGCGCCACCTCCCCCCGGCTCGAACGAACGATGTGCCCAACCAGACGGTGCGGCGCTACGCCCCCTACCGGAACCCGGAGATCCTCACGGCCCCGGCCGAGCCCCACTGGAAGCACTCCACGCGAGAGCGGCCTTCCTCCCCAGCACAGTAGGACCTCCGCGGCCCGCCACCCTGCCGCCCCCAAACCCCCGCCCAGGTCCACACGAGGGCCCTCAGCCACCACGACACGACCACTGGCCGCAGCTGGGCCGACCGCTGTCCGAGCGCGCCGGCGCTGCAGCGCCCACAGAAATGATCTTGCTTCAGTAGCTTTCGCGACGGTGTTGCTCCATCGCTGGTCGGCACGGGGTCACAGTTCGGTCGACCAGACCCCGACAGGGTGCTCAGCCGGTGGCAGCCACAACTGAGGCTGCGACTCCCGATACCTCTCCTCAGCCTGTTCCTCCCAGTGGAAGCGGCCATCCGCGTCGGGCCACGCAACTTGCAGCACAGGGAAAGGAGGCCGCCGGTAGAATCCGATGGCCTGCCCGAAGAAGGTCCGGTACCAGCGAAGATCGACCTGTCTGAGCGCGACTTGGTGACCGTCGACAACGTCAGGATGCCTCTGGCCATCAGTCAGTACAGAGCTCGCGGCGGACTTCGCTCCGAGGCTGTTGAGCATGCGGTGCATGGCATGGATATCGAGTCCGAACATGGCGAGTTCAGGCGCGCCGTGAGTGTGCGCGAGGCCGATCGTGTAGGCGCATCCAGGACCGATGTCGTCCTCGGGGACCATCACGACGTGCCATCCGTGCTGCTGCACATTCTCGATGATCGTCAGATCCACGCGGTCCGCTTCGTCCCGGTCACCGTAGTCATGACAGAGGACACAGCGGCACTGGAACGGATCATCAAGCATGTGCGGAGGCTACGAGGTGAGCGTTTGAGTCCGGCAGTCGGGGTTCACGGCCACCCTCTCAATCGAACAACATCGTCACCTTCGGCGACCGCTCCCCAAGAGCTGTGCCAGAACCCAATTCTCGTCAACAATCCGGAGTGAGCTGATCACCGGCAGCCGCCCGGAACTCGCGCACAAGTGCTGTCACGAGACAGGTTCTGGCACACATTCCGCGAACGATATTCATGGTCCTGCGTCAGGGTGAGGAGCGAGGCGCGCCACCTGCACCGATCGAAGACTGCAAGGCCCCGGATTGGTGAACGAGTTCTGGCCCAGCCCCGTGCATTGGAAGATGTGCCTTCCGCGGTCCGTTGCCTAGCCGGCAACGGTGATCGGCCGAGCTGGTGAGCCGTCCGCTATGAGTGCACCGAGCAGCGATGGAAGCCCCGCCGGTCTCAGCAAGTCCGTCGTGGTGGCCAGTTCCTCGGCGGTCCACCATCGGTGTCCTGTGATGGCGGCTCTCTCCACTTCCTCGAACCCAGAGGTGTCGACCGTGAAGGAAGGCACCCGGGCCAGGTAGTAGCGCTGGCGGACTTCGTAAGTGATGCCGTCTCGGGTCGTGGTCCAAGGACGCCCGCGCCAGACTTCGGGGCCCAGGTCGACATTGGCCAACCCAGTCTCCTCCCGCAGCTCGCGCAAGGCCGCCTGCTCATGGGTCTCGCCCGGCCCCAGCCCACCGCCCACGGTGAACCAGCGCAGAGAGCCGTCCGTCTGGTTCCTGGCGGAGAAGAGCAGCAGGCGATCGGCATCGTCCAGCAACACCACACGCGCGCTCAGGCGGAGCGGGAGCCTCTCGTCCGGTATCGTCACCGCGCCAGACTAGAGGCCCGAATCACCTCGCCAGCACGGTGGTCACGCCGGATCGCCGCAGACAGCCCTACATCTGCGGCATGACCAGCACCTTTCACCTGGAACATCTCGACGTTGCCCTGGCAGGAACCGGAGTGCTGTCAAAACTCAGGTTCGGGGCACATTCCGTGAATGACCTTGCCGGCCCTGCGTCGAGGTGAGGAGCCAGGCGCGCTACCGGCACGGATCGCAGTCTGCACGAGCCCGACGACGTGAACTCGGGAGCGTTCACGAAATGTGTGCCAGAACCACGAGACATCAACGTAGCCAGCCAGCCACCACCCCCGACAAGCCGCAGGCCAGACACGAAGATCACGACCTGCACCCGGACCACCAACCGACCCCGGCACGCCCGGCGCTCCGCCGCAACGCACTCGATCACCCTGAGCACGAAGCCCCGGCAGCACACTCCCGCGTCACAGCAACGAGCGTGTCAGCCAGACCACTTCACCGTTCTCCTCCATGGAAACGTGATCCCGCACGAACCCGACCTTCTCAAGGACACGGAGCGACGGCGTGTTCCACACACCGACCGTCGACCACAGCCGCTTCCGCCCGGTCGCCGCAGCGGCATCGAGCACCGCGCCGGCCGCCTCGGTGGCATAGCCACGCCCATGAGCACGCTGGAACAGCTCATACGCGATTTCAGGCTCCTCCACAGTGGAGCGGCCGATGATCAGCCCGCAGTAGCCGATGAAGTCGCCCTCGTCACGGCGCTGGATGGGCAACAGGGCGATCCCCGTGGTCGCCGTCGCGGTGAGCAGCTCCGCGATGGACGTCCGGATGTGCTCAACCGTGGGGGTTCCCTTGCCGCGTTCGGAGAGGAGGGCGCAGAACTCAGCGGCGTCCGACTCGGCCCACGGCCGCAGTATCAGCCGCTCAGTCTCCAGGTGGAACGGCATCGTCGCGAACGTAGTCATGCTCCCACTTTGCCCCACGCATCATCACGAACCACAGCCGGAGGAGCAACGGCGAGCAGAGCCACCGACCCGAAAACCTCGGCACACGACCCTGCTGAGACCGGCGGCTGATACAGGGGCGCTGTTGAGCAGGTGGCCGCTCCCGGTACCGAGGTCGATGTGCCTGAG
The DNA here is from genome assembly GCF_036226745.1 of Streptomyces sp. NBC_00683. Lineage (NCBI taxonomy): Bacteria > Bacillati > Actinomycetota > Actinomycetes > Kitasatosporales > Streptomycetaceae > Streptomyces > Streptomyces sp. NBC_00683. The sequence goes on from NZ_CP109013.1 coordinate 8,512,335, forward strand.
TGCGGAACCCGTCACCCGACAACTGCCCCGACTCCGTCCTCCTGGCTTAGTCCACGAGAACGAGTTCCGGCTCAGATTCCGTGACATCGCCACGGTGAGTGACAGTTGGCCGTCGTGCGGCCCTTCGGGAAGTCGCCCGAAATCGACCAGCGGCGATCTCGAGTGGCTGACAGTCCGGGTCCGTGGAAGAGATGGTGCTCCGGCTGGAGGAGCTGCTGTTCCCGCCGACCGCGGACAGTGTCGGTGCTGGCGGTGGGCGTGATGAACAAGACGGCACGGACCGAGGCCTGTAGTACTACGGGCGGCTCGGCCTGTCCGGGTCGCGGAAGCTGGCCCACCCGGGTCCAAAGCTCCTACCAGCGGTTTCCACCAGACGCCTAGCGCGGGGCTGCGGGTGCTGCTCTGTCTGCACAGCCAGTGGACCGAGCGCCTGCGATCAACGCTGGCAGCGGTGGGCCTCACGCTCGCTGGCCGGGCGCGTGCACGGATGGCCAGCGTCTTCGAGGTGTCCGTCAGCCGCAGCACCGTGCTGCGCCTGGTCGCGGCACTGCCCGAACCGGACTCACCAGCGCCGCAAGTGGTCGTCGTCGATGAGAACGCGACTCGCAAAGGCCGTCATTACGGCACGTTACTGGTCGACGTCGAGACCCGGCGACCCGCGGACCTGCTGCCCGACCGGGAGGCGTCGAGCCTGGCGGCTTGGCTGGCCGAGCCGCCAGGCATCGAGGTGGCCTGTAGGGACCGGGCGCCGTATTTCGCCGAGGGCGCCACCATTGGGGCGCCCAAGACGGTGCAGGTCGCTGATCGCTGGGCATCTGCGGAACAACCTTGGCGAAGCCGCCGAGCGGTGCGTTGCAGACCACCGCGGCCGTCTACTGAACAGGGCGCCCGAGCCACCCGGGCAGGTCCAGGAGCAGAACCCACGAACCTGGCTCCCCGTGCCGACCGGCCACCGGTTCGGCCGACCGGAACAAGAGCCAATCAGCCGCCGTTCACGCGCTGCTGGCCGACGGCCACAGCCGCCGCGCGATCCAACGCCGGCTCGGCACGACCTACCGCACCGTCAAGCTCCTCGCTGACGCTGCCACCCCGGAAGACCTCTTCCACGGCCAGGGGCAGGGCCGCCCCTCGGTCTTGGATAAGTTCAAGCCTTATCTGGACGACCGCTGGAACCATGGCTGCACCAACGCCTGGAAGGTATGGGAGGAGATCGTGCCACTCGGCTACACCGGTAGCTACCAGTGAGTTCGCGCCTCCTTCCGCGCCAAGCGTCTCTCGGCAGTCCCGCTCCCCGCGTCCCCGCCATCGCCGCGCACCGTCGTCGGCTGGATACTGAGGCATCCCGACTCTCTCACCGAGGTGGAACAGCTCCGCCTCAAGGCCGTCTTGGCCCACTGTCCCGATCTGGATGCGCTCACCGGACAGGCCCGGTCCTTCGCCCAGATTCTCACCGAGCGCCAGGGCCACCGGCTCCCTGAGTGGCTCGACGCGGTCCGCCGAGACGACCTGCCCGGCCTCCATACCCTCGCCGCAGGCATCGACCGAGACCGCGACGTCGTCATCGGCGGCCTCTCGCCCTGCCCAGGAACTCCGGCGTCGTGGAGGGACACGTCAACCGAATCATGATGTTCAAGCGCCAGATGATCGGACGTGCCGGGTTCCAGCTCTTTCGGAAGAGAGTTCTCCTGGCGTGACTGGGTGACTGGGTGACTGGGTGACTGGGTGACTGGGTGACTGGTGACAGGCGACTGGTGACTGAGGCCGACAGGCGTTTCGAGAGACAGTTCTACGATCTCAGTTCATGACGACTCCCGACTGCTACACATGCAGCAAGGAAGCAGATTTCGACAACCTCCCACCACGCGAGTGCGTGGTATATGACCAGCACTGGCGGGTGGCCCACGCCTTCAACACCGCAGTGCCCGGCTGGCTGGTGCTGCTGCCTCGGCGCCACGTTGCCGCGGTTCATGACCTCACCAACGCTGAGGCATCTGCCCTAGGGGTGTGGCAGGTCAAGCTTTCCCGGGCTCTCCAGAGCCTGACTGGTTGTGCCAAGACCTACGTCATCCAATTCGCCGAAGCCGAAGGCTTCGCGCACGTGCACTTCCATATCGTTCCGCGCATGGCAGATCTACAACCAGAGCATCGTGGGCCGGGCATTTTCGAGCTGCTTCGGCGACCGGAGCAGGAGCGAGTAACGGCTGACCGGGCAGACCAAATAGCCCACTCGCTCCGAGCTCAACTTCATGGGCACCCGAACGCTCAGTAACCAGATCACGGAATCCGAGCTCGACCCTCGACACAGACAGCCCAAGGGAGAAGAGTTGACCACCGAGTACCAGCAGAAGCGGCGCGAGCGCTATATCGCCGCCACCGTCATGCCTGCCCCACAACCGTGGCAGCCGGTGCTGGACCACAGGACCCCCATCGGAGGTCTGCTCGGCATCGGCTTCGCCGTCCATCCCGACAGCGGGCACGACCTCGTCATGGTCGTGTCCAGCGACGGGCACGGACTCTTCGACGCGGTCACGGGCGAGAAGATCGCCCGCGACAGGGACCCAGACCCCGACACCAGCACTCCGGACGCGTCGCCGGAGCTCACCTGCCCCGGGCTCGGCCCTGTCGAAGGCGGGCCGGTGCGTATCGCCGGGCTCTTCGGCGGCGGCCTGCACAGCACCACACCGGACGGCTGGACCCTGGACGTCGTCAGCCCCGAGTGGCCCCACGACCGCGTCATCCTCTCCGCCGACGGCGGGTCCCACACAGGGCCGGCGGGAGGGACATGGTGGCACGTCTTCCACTCCGAGTACTCAGAACTCCGCGCAGCCGGCTTCTCGCCCTCCGGCCTGACCCTGGCGGTCGCCACCAGCAGCGACCTCACCCTCTGGACCCGGCCCGAACTCCACTTTGACGACTGAGCAGACAGCAGGACAGCGGGACAACGGGCGAAGGGGACGGCAGACGGACAGGGCAGAACCCGCAGGGACGCCGGGAGGCCAGACAAGGGCCTACGCACCTGCCAGAGCGGCGCTTACCGACGGAGGCGAGTTCGTCGGACGGGACGACAGCATTCCCCAGCCGCCAGCTTGCCCACGCCTACGCGGCACGCCTCCGACGGACGAGGAGACGAGGTACGGAGACTCCAGCGTTGCCATCCACCGTCGACACCCTCACCCGGCTCGAAGCCGCCTCGGCCAGGATCGGCTGCATCTCCTCAACCTGTCCGCCCCCACGTCAGCCCGCGAACCGCTCCCACAGGGCAGCCTCATCCGCGGCGAGCGGCGGCCCCCACACCAGCCTGCCGCCGATCAGCCCCGGCAGGCGGCCGGTGGCCAGGTGCGGATTCTCCAGCTTGTCGGCCGTCTCCTCCAGCAGCATGCTCAACGTCTGGTCCCCGACAGTCCGCACGGACGTGTCGTCCCAGTGCCCGACCTTGCCCGTCTCGGCGTCGACGAACAGGCCATAGCTCGTGTCGGTCACCGACCATGAACAGAACGGAATCCATGACGGCTTCCACACCATCGCATCGCCAACGCCCCACCCGCCTCCTAGCTCCCGCTGGTTCTCCCCATGCCACCGGTAGGACGTAGCCACCGTGCCCAGCGGCATCAACGCCCAGCCGTAGTCGGGCATCACACCCGCCCCCGGGGTGTCTTTGCCCCCCGCGCACAGCAGCCACAACGCCCGCAGCTCCACGGATACACACACCCCAAGTGAATGCTCCAGCGCGGCAATCTCGTACGTGGACGCGCCCGGCAGCAGCGCCGCATGGGTAGCGGGCGCGTGCTGCTCAAGCCAGCTGGTGACCCGCCGCCATGCCTCGGTCACCTGCCGCGCGGCGATCTGCTGCAGGCGGGGATCCGGCATGGCCGCGGGAGCCTGCTCGTCGCCGGCGTCGGGAAGCGGCCCGGTCGCCTCGATGTCCCGGATCTCGATCCGGTCTACGTCCAGCAGGGGCGGACCGTAGGCGTAACGCACGATCAGGGGCGGGCACGCATCGAAGGTGTCGCTGTCGATCGTCGCCGCGTACAGGCCGAGCCTGCCGGCGCGCTCGCCGAGGCGTGGATCGCCGGCCAACTGCCGGGCCAGGGTCTTGACCGCATACAGGACACCGTCGCCGAGCTCCGTGCAGCGAGCGCGTATGCGGTCGGGCAGGTCAACACTGACGGTCACTGGGAAGCGTGCTCCTTGCGTAGGACTCGGGCTTACCGCTGGGTGCGTTCGGCCGTTTCCCACAGGGTGCGTTGCTGCGCCTCGTGGAGTGATGAGCTCGAGGAGGTATTCCTGGAGGGACTCGCCGGTCTGCGCGGCGCGCACCTTGAGACCGGTCATGGTTTCATCCAGAATGTTATGGATCGTAACGGAGTCAGCAGCACAGGCGACGAGGGATGCGTGGACTACAGCCTCGTGATCGCCGCTGCCCAGGCCGCAGGACCGTGCCAGCCCGGCGAGGAAGCCTCCTGGGCCGCAGCGTACAAACCCTCACGGTCGACCTGCACATGATTGCCAAGCAGGCCAAGCAGACCGTGCAGGACGTCGACCGGCTGGAGAGCGCCAAGACGTTCGTATCGCTTTCCTGGAAAAGGTCGAGATCGAGGGGACCAGCGGCCGAGGCCTGCTGACCCTGCGGCTGCCGTCCGGCGACGCGGAGCCCGTGACTGAAGCGATTGCTTCATAGGGCGCCAGCGTCTCCGTCTAGCGATGGGCAAAGTTGCGACACCCGCTCACGGCATGCGAATCTCGCATTGAATATGCGGAAACCGCATCCCCTATTAGTATGTGTTCATGCCGATGAGCACCGAAGAAATGCTGCGAGTGACAGTCACCGCCATCGCACACCGCACCGGTGAACAACAGTCAGACCTCGCAGCAGCCCTCGGGCTGACGCAAAGCCAGATCAGCCGCAGGCAGCATGGAAGGGCCGCATGGACCCTCCAGGACTGTGACCGCCTCGCCGCCCACTGGGGCATGCCCGTACTCGACCTCCTCGCAGGGCCCACACACGCCCTGGCGAAACTGCACGCCGACCGGGTCACGACCCACGCAACGCAGACCCTCATCCCGATCGACACCCCGCCACCCACAGCCCCCCCGACCCCAGAGCCCGAACCCGCTCCCGCCGAGCCGGCCGAAACCCCGGCACCCACAACGCCCGGCCCACCGGCCGCACCAAAACGCGTCACCGCACCCGCCGGCCCACTGGCCGACCAGATCCGCAAGCGCGTCAAACAGGAACTCGCCGCGCACGGAGGAGACCTGGAGACAACGCGGGCCACGCTCATCAAACGAGCAGTGCCCGACGTGATGGCACTCTTCGCAGCCTCCCGGGTCGGCGGCCGCTACGAACACTCCGAATTCCCCCCCACCGCCGACATCCTCAAAAAAACCTCACAGAAAGGAGCAGACCAAATCTGGGAAGGCCGACCCAAGTGGCGCTCCGAGGACCTGTACCGCGCAGCACGAAGCGGACACGTCACGATCGAGGTGACAGTCCTCGACATGAACGCGGCCTACCTCTCCGCACTCAAAGCGTGGCTACCGATCGGCAAACTCGTCCACACCGAGGGCCACCCGCACGACCCCAAGCGCTCCGGAGTCCACCGAGTCACCCCCGCACCATGGAACGAACCAGATCTCCCCTCCCCACTCGGCGCACGAAAAGAGCCGGGACCCCTATGGATCACCGAACCCACCCTCCGCCTCCTGCTGCGCTGCGCAAAACTCGGGTTCTGCGAAGCGCCCGTCATTCACGAATCACTGACATCCGGCGCATCCGAAGGACTCCTCGAAAAAATGCGCCGCGCACTCACCGAAGTACGCCGGGAAGCTACAACCCAGAACGACGAACTAACCACCGAATACGTGAAATCCATGTATTCTAAGTTCGTGTCCACCATCGGCGAAAGCAGCGCGAATCGCGAAATCCGGCGCCCAGACTGGATGCACATCATCCGCTCCCAAGCCTTCGCGAACCTATGGCTGAAAGCCTATAAGGCACACACCGCCGGACTGACAGTGGTTCAAATCTCCGGAACCGACGAACTCCACATCGCCGGGGACTGGCAGCAGGTGTTCCCCGAAGGCCGCGACCTCGCCCAGGTCAAAGCCAAGTCCCTTTACACACTGGGGGAGTAGGCCATGACCGGAGCAACAGACCTGTGGGGCGAGTGGCAAAAACACGGCGCCCAGGGAATCAGCGGAGCCCAAGCCCTCGCCGCCGAACTCGACCGCATCGCCCGCGAAGGCGGAATCACCTCACCCGTCACCACCAAACGAGGCCTCTCCGCCCGCCTGCGCTACCTCTCCAGCAGCGCAGGCCGCGAAGTCCTGCGCTCACACGGCATCAGCGCACGCCTGCTGCGCTCCTGGCAGAACGGGGCACGCCCCAGCCGACGCAAGCTCGAAGCGGTCGACCGCGCATACCAGGAGCGGCGCCGGCACAACCTCGTCCGCTCCGGCGCCCTGAAGCGGCTCCTGGACAACGAAGGACGCGGCCGGCGCATCGAGGTCTATCCCGTCGACCAGTCACGGGTACCCGAGCAGTACCGCAGGCCCAACCTCAGCGAACGCTCGGTACAAGCCCGTTACGTCTGGGACGACATGGTCGAAGCCTGGGCCAAGCGCGACCTCGAAACGTTGGACGAAATCTGGGACGACATCATCACCGACCTCGACTCCGACTATGCGGCTTACGCATATGTGGGTTCCATCGGAGTCGGCGCGTGAAACTCGCACAGGGCTGACGCATAAATACTGTGGCTTTCCAGTCATCGGAAGGCCATTATTTTCAACTTTGCGTCGGTGATCGGGCGGAGGCAGACGGTGTACCCGTCCTTATCGAGGTCGATCCTTCATCGAGTACGGATACCGGACACGCCCAAAGGCCGGAAACCCTATTTGGAGGAACGATGCTGCGCCACCGAATGCATTTTCCGCATCTGTCCGCGTGGAATTCGGCTCCCTTTGCCGTACCTCTCTTGCTCCACCGGGAAACGTACCTCCGGAGGAGGTAACGGTCCTTGAAGAGCAGGAAATTGACGATACGTCAGACGCGGAACCACGCTGCGCGGCACGAACCAGCGGTGGGATTGGACCGCGGACACTGAAATTGAGAATGAACACAAGATCACCAGTAACACCCGACAGAGCAAATCGAACAGATGACCCGTCACCCTTGCTTGTAGCCAGCCAAGGGCCGGCCGGAGGCCGGACCTTTGGGCCGAAGGCCCAGCCTCATCACCGAAGGTGATGAGGCATCAGGGCCGGAGGCCCTTGAGGGCGCGGAGCGCCCGGAGTCTTTGACGGCCCGTAGGGCCGTCGCGTCA